>NZ_CBCOPU010000001.1:0-1947048 GCF_965112015.1 Alcaligenes sp. Marseille-Q7550 | reverse complement strand
ATGTCTATTGAGCGGGCCAACCGGATTATTCTGACGATCACGGAGCAGGTCCACGCTTGACTCGACCAGTCGCTGCACCCGCTCAAGCTCACTTTGGGGCAGCGCTCCCCAGGTCTGATAGGCGTCCTCCACCACGCGGCTCAAGCGATACAAGGCATCGGTTACGGCAAACCTGTCGCCCGCGCCCAAAGCCAAGGTCAGATTGACTTGTTCGGTCCGCAGGCTGCGCGACGCCCGTCTACTGAACTCGAGCTCCAACGAGTGCACCAGCCCAAGGAGAGAATTCGCCTGCCAATAATCCCCAGTCTGCCACAGTGCCTGTCGGACGGTATCCAGATTTCTGGAATGCAGGACGCCCAGCAGCCCCTTGAACTCGTCCGTAGACAACGTCTTGAAATAAAGCTTCTGCGTGGTCCTATCGTCGGAGAGCATCAACAATTGCGCACTCAGGTCTTGCTTATTCACTGAGTCAGCAGCCAGCAGATCGACAATCTGCAATAAAGGCTTATGCATGGCATGCCGGGCCGCTTGCTGATTCACGGCTTTTGCAACATCCTTCAACACCCGGGACGCCTGCTTGCGCACCGCATCATCAAGGCGAGGCGAAACCCGGTCCAGAACCGCGTCACACGCTTTCTCCTTGTTCAGAGCCCCGCCGGTCAGAGCCACAAGATCGAACTCTGTCAGCTCCTCCAGATACGTATGCAGGCAGTACTTCGCTCCCTTTAGCGAGTACAAACCGCCCTCCCCGCCGGACCTGTTCAGCTCCATCAATGCTCGGGCGATTCTGGAGTGATCATTGGCATCGACGAACCGGCCTTCCTCATCCACCTTGGCCGTCAAGCTGCCCAGCAAATTGCCGATGAGCCGGCTGCTGGCGCGAACCTCAACACGTGCCTGGAGCAACGCTGCGCGCGGCGACCGCGCCTGCGGGTGGTCGCAGGGGACGTCAGCGCTCAATTCAGCACGTCTGTTGGTCAATGACCGGCGCTGTTCCGACACGAGCACCTCGACACCGCGGGCAGGTGCTGTCCCGCCCTGCTCTGCGCTGAATTGCTGGTTGCCGATGGTCCCCAGATGACAAGGTTCCAGATCTTCCCGCTGCAGCTGCAGCACCAGCTCCTGCCGGCTATCCACCGGGATAGCAATGCTAGAAGTTTGAGTCATCATGATCATCTTTCTCAGGATAAGCAGCCCCGGCACCCAAACCAGGATCGGGAACACGAATGGTCTTCGTTACGGATCAAAGCACGCAGTCGGCACAATACTGTTGCCTCAACCCAAGGTTGGGTAACCGATGAGTCACTTGGCGTTCCTTTACCCGGATGTCGAACGCATTGCCCGCTCGGGCACGTTTCCTCCTTCGCCGAACCACTGGTCGATCGTCGCTTGCAACTCTTTCTCAACCCGATCCAATACCTGAGACGCCAGCCTACGTGATAGGTCTGCTTTATTGCGCGAGATCCGATTCAGCACCACCTGTCTGGCGCTTTGAATGCCCATGACTCCATTGTGCAGGGCCTTGATACCCGGATAGTTCAGCTCGCCGATGCAGGTAGACAGGCTGTGACGCCACCCCACCAATTTGGACAGGTCTACTGTGTTGACATAGGCCCGAACAACGCCCAAGTACTGCATCCAGGGCTCATTGATGGGGATGACTGCGTCTGGTTGGCGGGCGGCCAGGCGTCGAGCCGTTGATAAAGGGGAGGCAACGTCCAAGCGCCCTGCCCCCGGGAGCTTGCGCTGTGTCTGAATTCACGATTCGAAACACGCCTTCGGCCGGCGCCTGCGCGCGGCCGGTGTTCCCTTGAAGGATAGGCGGGTGCTTCCGGGGCGCGCGAAGAAGCTGCTGAGCACCCGTTAGTCGCCCACCGATCTATGCAACCCGCTCAAGCAAGTGGAAAAAATGGCAACTGAAACCGAAAACACAGCAGTTGTGACGCCTCTAGGGAGAGGATAGCCGAATGGCCTAGCCCGCCAAGCGCCCTCATAAAATACCGCGGCAAAGCAAAAGGGCCTGCAATGAAATCATTGCAGGCCCTTGTCTTATTTGGTCGGAACGGAAGGATTTGAACCTTCGACCCCTTGCACCCCATGCAAGTGCGCTACCAGACTGCGCTACGCCCCGAAAGAATTAAACTATAACCCCGTTTTTTCTATTGTGCAAGCTTTTTTTAAAAAGCTTGTTGCTTAGGCCATGCGGCTTACTGCAGAAAACCCGGCGGCTTACGTCGAAAGGCCAATTACTGCCGGGCATGCACGCTTCTAGCATACCCCTCAAGACCCTTCTCACTGCTCAGCCGTCGAACAGTGGACAGGAGTATATACAAAGAACAAGGGGAAGAGAAGTGCCTAGGCGATCAATAAGAAGGCGTGTTACACGAAGCGTCAGCCTATTTCCAGCCAGAACCCCGCCTGCGCGCCGGTTCTGGCTGGATTCCTTCACCATGCTGGTGCTGGCTGCGGGCAGCGTCGGCGCGCAGGCCGCCTCCTACGAGTACTGGATACGCCAAGCCCGGCAAGGCCAGTACCAGCCCGCCATCGACGGCCTGCGGCAGTATCAGCGGCAAAACCCGGCAGACCTGCGCGCGCAATATGATTTGATGCGCATCCATGCCTGGGCCGGCCAAGCCGAGGAAGTGCTGCAGATCTACCGGGCGCTGCCTGACGGGCAGCCCCTGCCGGCCGATGTGCTGCAAGCGACCGCGCGCGCCTACAAGAACACCCGCCAATGGGAACCCGCCCTGCGGCTGTACCGCGAAGGCACACGCCGTTTTCCCGGCCAGACCGCCTTCACCATGGGACTGTGCATGACGCTGGCCGACGCGGGCCAGCCTTCCAGGGCCCTGGACTGCACCCTGGCGCTGCAGCCGGCCACCCGCCGCAACCCTGACTACCTGCTGACGCGCAGCTACATTTATCGCGACTCGGGGCAGAACTACGAGGCCCTGCGAACCAGCCAGGATGCAGTGGTCCTGCAGCCCGCCAGGCCCGATGTCATCCGCGATTATGACCTGTCCCTGCACGCCGCAGGACTGGATCGCCAGGCCATGGAGTGGCAGTCCCGCCATCCCGCCGTCTTCTCCGTGGCCGAACGGACGGACCGGCAGGCCGACTACGCCGCCGAACTGACGCGCCTTGCCCCGCAGCCCGCCCGCACCCTGTCAGAACGCTTTCTGGTGGCCGATCGCGCCGTACGCCTGCAGGACGAGCTGGCCGACAGCGCGAGTTTCGGGGGGCGCCCCGCCTTCCAGCGGCGCATACGGGGCGATCGCCTGATGGCCGTGGACGCGCGCGAAGACGCGCCCGCCAGCGTGGATATCGCACCCGAACGCGCCGCCCAGTACCCGGACTACGCCTACGCCTCGCTGGGCGCTCTGCAACTGCGCGCCCGCCGTCCCGAACAGGCCGTCTCCAGCTATGAGCGGGCGCTGGCGGATCCCTCGCTGGACGCCAAGACGCGGCTGCGCTACCAGACCGGCCTGGCCTTTTCCCTGCTGGAATCGGGCCGGGAAGACCAGGCGCTGGCGCTGGCCGAGAGCATGGAACAGAACGCTCCGTCCACCCGCTACCTGCCCGGGAACCCCGAAGCCCTGCCCAATCCCGGCTATACGGACGCCTTGATCCTGAAGAATTCCCTGTGCATGTACACGGGCTTGCTCAAACCCGCCCGGGAAAATCTGGCGCAGGCCAGCGCCCAGGCTCCCGGAAACATCAACTTGCGCGTGCCGCTGGCCGACGCCCAGCGCATGTCCGGCATGCCGCGCCGGGCCGAACACAATCTGAAGATCGCCGAAACCTACGCGCCGCGCCAGGAAGACGTGATCATCAGCCAGGCCCAGACTGCCCTGGAGCTGCGCGAATACCGCCAGGCCGAAGAACTGCTGGCCTACGCCAAGGCCCGCTACCCCAGCAATATGCGGGTCGCGGAGCTGGAGAAAGACTGGCAGTCCTACCGCAGGAACGAGCTGATCGTGAGCGGCGGCTTCGAAAGCGGCAAGGGCGCCGACGTGTCCGGCCAGGACGGCCTGCGCGTTCAAGCGCAGTGGTACAGCGCCCCGCTGGCCTACAACTGGCGCGCCACCGTGCTCGCCGGCCACCTGGATACCAGCGACGAGCTGGGCCGCAACGTCAACTGGCAGGGAGCGGGCCTGGAATGGCGCGGACGCGACTGGCAGTCCCTGTTGCTGGTCAACCGCCAGGACTGGGGCCAGGGCGGCAAGGTGGGGGCCGGCCTGCAGCTCGACCACGAGGTGAACGACCACTGGCGCGTGGGCGCCACGCTGGAGTACCGCACGCTGGACATCCCCAATCGCGCCCTGGCCCAGGGCGTCACCGCCAACCAGGGCCAGTTGCGCCTGCGCTGGCAGAACGGCCCCGAGCAATGGGTGCAGGCCGCCTACCCCGCCACGCGCTGCACGGACGACAACCGGCGCCACAGCCTGCAGATCACCGGCAGCCAGCGCCTGTACGCCAGCCCGCGCGTGAAGGCCGACGCCCAGCTGGAACTGTGGACCTCGGGCAACCGGGACGAAGACAGGCCCTACTTCAGTCCGCGTCGGGAATACATGGCCGTGCCGGCCCTGCGCCTGGAGCACCTGATCTACCAGCGCTACGAGCAGCGGCTGACCCAGGCTCTGACCCTGGGCGCCGGCGTGCTTCACCAGAGCGGCATACGAGATCAGCCTCGGTCTCGTGGGCTCGGCCGCCTACGAGCTGAACTACCAGCACGACCGCAACCTGGAAGTCGGCCTGCGCCTGCAGGCCCTGACGCGACCCTACGACGGCCAGCGCGAGCAGCAGTACAGCGGCGTGGTCGAACTCAAGATCAAATTCTATGCGGCCACGATGATGCGCACACGTTTCCTTCCTTTTTTGCTGCTGGCATTGAGCGCCCTGCTCTCGGCCTGCGGCACCGGCACGCCGGCCCCCTACACGCCGCCCGAACAGCGCCGGATCGAACTCCAGGAACAAGCCTGGCGCGAGGGCGAGCTGATCGTCATCGCCTACCACGACGTGGAAGACCACGACCCCAGCCAGGCCTACCTGAGCGTCAGCACGGAACACCTGCGCCAGCAGTTCTCCTGGCTGCAGGAGAACAATTACGTGCCGGTCAGCGTGGACCAGATCCTGCAAGCCCGGAGCGGCAAGGCCGCCTTGCCCGACAAGGCCGTGGTGCTGTCGTTCGACGACGGCTACAGCAGTTTCTACACCCGCGTCTTCCCCCTGCTCAAGGTCTACGGCTGGCCGGCGGTGCTGGCCCCGGTGGGCCAGTGGCTGGATACGCCGGCAGGCCGGAAGGTGGATTTCGGCGGTCTGCCCACCGAGCGCGACCGCTTCCTGCAATGGGATCAGGTGCAGGAAATGGCGCGCTCCGGCCTGGTGGAGATCGGCGCCCATACCCAGAACATGCACTACGGGGCGATCGCCAATCCACAGGGCAATACGCAGCCCGTGGCCGCCGCCCATCGCTACCTGCCGCAGCTCAAGCGCTATGAGACCGATGCGGAATTCCCCGCGCGCCTCCGGGCCGACGTGCGCGCCATCTCGGCCAATGTACGCAAGCACGCCGGCAAGCCGCCGCGCGTCTGGGTCTGGCCCTATGGCCGGGTCAGCGGCCTGGGCCTGCGCATTCTGGAAGAAGAAGGCTATGAGCTGGCCCTGACCCTGACCGATGGCGTGGCCAGCGTGCACGAACTGATGAACATGCCGCGCTACCTGGTGGACAACGACCCGGACATCGGCACCTTCGCCGGCTTCATCACCGCGCGCGAGGACCGCGAGCCCGAGCGCGTGATGCACGTGGACCTGGACTACGTCTACGACGCGGACCCCGCGCAGATGGAGCGCAACCTGGGCGCGCTGGTCCAGAGGGTGGCCGACCTGAAGCCGCGCAGCGTCTACCTGCAGGCCTTCGCGGATCCGAGCGGCGACGGGCTGGTGCGCTCGGTCTACTTCCCCAACCGGCATCTGCCCATGCGCGCCGATCTGTTCAACCGCGCCGCCTGGCAGATCAGCTCGCGGGCCCATGCCGATGTCTATGCCTGGATGCCCGTGCTGGCCATCGAGACGCCCGAGCCGGTGGACCGGGTCCTGCAATGGCAGGCCGGCGACGCCTCCACCGTGTCCGCCGAGGGCTACCGGCGCCTGTCGCCCTTCGATCCTCGCGCCCGGCGGATTCTGGGAGACCTGTACGAGGATCTGGGCCGCAGCAGCATTTTCCACGGCTTGGTATTCCATGACGACGCCACATTGACGGACTTCGAGGACGCTTCGCCTTCGGCCCTGAAGGCCTACGAACAAGCCGGTTTCGGGCGCGACCTGGCGGCCATACGCGCCGACCCGGAGCGCATGCGGCGCTGGACGCGCTTCAAGTCGCAGGCCTTGATCGAACTGACGCGCGAGCTGGCCGCACGGGTCAAGGCTCAGCGCGGACCGCAGATCATCACGGTGCGCAACATGTATGCCCTGCCCGTGCTGCAGCCCGAAAGCGAACAGTGGTTCGCCCAGAATCTGGACGACTTCCTGCAAGCCTACGACTGGACCGCCGTCATGGCCATGCCCCGCATGGAAGGCATCGCCGATCGCAAGGCGGTGGACTGGCTGAACCATCTGGTCGATGCCGTGGCCCGCCACCCCCAGGGCCTGAGCCGCACGGTATTCGAGGTACAGGCGGTGGACTGGGGGGGCCAAGGCCCGGCCCCCCCCCCCCCCGCGTCGCGCCAGGTGGCCGGCTGGCTCAACGCCCTGACGGCCCGGGGTGCGCGCCACGTGGGCTACTACCCCGACGATTTCCTGCGCGATCAGCCCGAGATGAACGTGATTCGTCCGGAAATCACGATTGACTGGTACCCGACAAGAAAATGATAGAACGACTCATCGCCCTGCTGGCCCTGTGCCTGATCGTCGGGATTCCCCTGGGAATCACCGTCGCCCTGACCAGCCACCTGCTGCTGTATTTCATCTTCATGTATCCGTTGTTCATGTCGGGACTGTGGATAGGCGGAGGGCTGATCTTCTGGTTCCAGCGCGAGCGCCGCTGGAGCTACAAGCCTGCGCCCCCGCCCGAGCTGGACGGCATGCCGCTGGTCAGCATCCTGATCCCGTGCTTCAACGAGCAGGCCAATGCGCGCCACACCATTCTGTCCGCCCTGAACCAGGTCTACCCCAACATCGAAGTCATCGCGATCAACGATGGCTCCAGCGACCGCACCGCCGACGTGCTCAACGCGCTGAGCGAAGAGCACGAGAAGCTGCGCGTGATCCACCTGGCGCAGAACCAGGGCAAGGCGCTGGCGCTGCGCATGGGAGCCATGAGCGCCAGCGGCGACTACTTCGTATGCATAGACGGCGACGCCTACCTGGACCCCGAGGGCGTCAACTACCTGGTCGCCCCCATGCTGCGCAACCCCGAAGTGGGCGCCATCACCGGCAATCCCCGCATCCGCACTCGCTCCACGCTGATCGGCCGCATCCAGGTCGGCGAGTTCTCCTCCATCATCGGCCTGATCAAGCGCACCCAGCGCGTCTACGGAAAGATCTTCACGATCTCAGGGGTGATCGCCGGCTTTCGCCGCCGGGCGCTGGAAGAGGTGGACTACTGGAGCCTGGACATGATCACCGAGGACATCGACGTGACCTGGAAGCTCCAGCTTGCGGGCTGGCAGGTGTTCTACGAGCCGCGGGCCCTGTGCTGGGTGCTGATGCCCGAAACCCTCAAGGGCTTGTTCAAGCAGCGCCTGCGCTGGGCGCAGGGCGGGGCCGAGACCTTCCTGAAATATTCCCCGCAGGTGCTGCGCTGGGAGAGCCGCGGCATGTGGCCGCTGACGCTGGAGTACCTGTGCTCGACCCTGTGGAGCTTCGCGCTGGGCGTGGCGGTCCTGGTCTGGCTGGTCGGGCAGGTCTTTCACCTGCCGGCCGCCACCCATATCGACGGACTGTTCCCGCCTTCCTTCACCGGCATGGTGCTGGCCGCCATGTGTCTGCTGCAGTTTGCCGTCAGCGCCTGGATAGACCGCCGCTACGAGCCCGACCTGCACCAATCGATGTTCTGGATCATCTGGTATCCGTTCGCGTACTGGCTGATCAATTTCTTAACCACGCTGTGGAGCTTTCCCATGGTCATGCTGCGCCTGCGCCGCAAACGCGCCCGCTGGAGCAGTCCGGACCGGGGCATCAAGGAGCTGTCATGATCATCACGACCCAACGCCATCCCGTCAACCGCTGGATAGACCGCCTGCTGACCCTTGCCGGCTGGCTGGCCTTCAGCTATCTGGTCGCCCAAGGCCTGCTGCTGTTGATCGATCACTCGATGAACAAGGCCGGGTTCGAACAGATCGACCCGATCTTTCCCACGCTGACCACCTTCCTGTTCTATGGTGCCGTGCTGCTCGCCAACGGCCTGCTGCTGCTCGCCTGGTCCCGCTGGCGCCGCCGGCAGAGCCAGGAACGCCATCTGCGCCAGGCCCTGTATCGCCAGCGCAGCCGCGCGGCGCACATCGGGCAGGTCCCGCTCACGCGCTTTGACCACAAGCACATCGACGTCGTGCGCCAAAGCCGCGTCGTCGTGCTCTACCACTCCCAGGACGGCGCGGTGCAGCACGTGGTGCCGGCCGGCCCGGCTCCCGTGCTCCGGGCCACCGGCACGGACGACGCCCAGGCGCTCGCCCCGCTGATCTTCCACCCTCGCGCCTACTCCGAACGGCCTACGCCGACCCAGCGCCACTGGGGCTGATCCGCACCCTCGCAAGCGGCGAACAGCCTAGGAAATGCAGCTCATGTAATCGGAGGCCGCCCTCTCTACCATAGTCGGTAACGCCAATGTATCAAGCCGTAAGGCTGGGGAACGAAAGGTGCAGCAATGACAAGAACCTACCAACGAAGGGGAGCCATGCTGCTGGCGCTGCTGCTGTCCGCACTAGGCAGCGCAGCCGCCCAGCCGGGCAGGGACACCGGCAAGGCGCGGCCGGCCAACTTCATGGATGCCATCCGGCAGGCCGAAGTCATACGCAAGAGCCTGTTCGACGATCCGCTCTCGGGCATTGTCGTCAACCGGACCGTCACCGTGCAGGGACAGGAATTCTACCGCTACTTCAGCAATCGCTGGCGCGAACTGAGCGGAGCGAGCTCCTTCCCCCTCACGGTGTTCGCGCGTCCCTCTGCTCGCTGGGGCAGCGAAATCTGGGTGGAATACCGCCGCCAGCGCATGTATCACGCTTTCCTGGCTCCTGCGCGCTCGGGCACGAAGAAAGCCAGCGAGCGCGCCGTGGACCTGGTTCTGGAGAACGTCAATAAAAGCGAAATCGAACGCGTACTCACCCACAACCCGGATCTGGCTCCGGACGAACTTTAACAAGAGAGACATACCGTGAAGACCTTACTGCCCCTTGCACCCGCCCTGCTGGCCTGCGCCCTGCTCGCGCCCGCCCAGGCGACCGAACTGGTTTACACACCCGTCAATCCGAGCTTTGGCGGCAGCCCGCTCAACGGGCAATGGCTGCTGAATTCCGCCCAGATCACCAACAAGCATACCGACCCGGACGCCCAGGACCTGGGCTCGGCCTTCGAGCAGCGCACCCCTTTCCAGGACTTCAACGACCAGCTGGAGCGCTCGGTGCTCAGCCGCCTGGCCTCGGCCGCCTCCTCGCAATTCGTGGACAGCAACGGCAAGTTCGTGCCCGGCACCTTCGAGACCGGCAGCTTCACCGTCAGCGTCGTGGACGTGGGCGGCGGCGCCTTGACCATCACCACCACGGACCGGATCACCGGCGCTTCCACGACTTTCAGGGTGATGCAGCCATGAAAACCTCATGCACTGTCGTGAACGCGCGCCCCGCCCGCCTTCTGGCCATGTTGGCGCTGAGCTCGGCCCTGGGCGCCTGCGCCCTGCCTTCCACGCCCGCGGACGTGAACAGCTCCGCCCACCTGACGCCGGCCTCGCCCGCCACCCATGACTTGCTGGAGCTGCCCGCCCCCTCCCAGCGCCTGACCGTGGCCGTCTACGGTTTCCGCGACCAGACCGGACAGTACAAACCCAATCCGGACAGCTCCTTTTCCACTTCGGTGACGCAAGGCGCGGCCGCGCTGCTGGTCAAGGCCTTGCGCGACTCGCGCTGGTTCACGCCGGTCGAACGCGAAAGCCTGCAGGAGCTGCTGACCGAGCGGCGCATCGTGCGCGCACTGGACGGTTCGCAGGAAAACGGCAGCCGGCCGGCGATCCACATTCCGCCCCTGGCGCCGGCTGAAATCATGATGGACGGCGGCATCATCTCCTACGAAAGCAATGTGCGCACCGGCGGAGCGGGCGCGCGCTTTCTGGGCGTGGGCCTGTCCACCCAGTACCGCGTGGATCAAGTCACCGTGAACCTGCGGGCCATCGATGTGCGCACCGGCAACATCCTGCAAAGCGTATCCACCACCAAGACCATTTTCTCCTATGAAGTGCGGCCGAGCGTCTACAAGTTCGTGAACTTCAAGGACCTGCTGGAGATCGAGGCCGGCGTCACCAACAACGAGCCCGCCCAGCTCTCGGTCAAGGAAGCCATCGAGTCGGCCGTGGTGCACCTGATCGTGCAGGGCTTGAAGGAAGGCCAATGGCGCCTGCGGAACGAAGCCGACTGGAACAACGGCATCGTGCAGAACTACCTGAGGCAGAACGAGGTCTACCGCAGCCTGCGCCGGCAGGCCGGCCCGGTCGAGGACATGCCGGTCCAGACGCCGGCGAACAGCGCCCAGGCCGTCCCGGTCGAAGGCGCCTGACGGAGAGCAGACAGCGCGGCGGCTATGCGAAGACCGGCCGCCGCTCTTTTCCCCCCGAAGGTCTTCGATGTGTAACGAGGAGAAGTACATGAACAGCAAACTGTCCACATTGGCGATCGCTCTGGGCGCGGCCCTGGCCTTGCCCGCCGTGGCCCTGGCCGACAACGCCACGGTGACCCAGACCGGCAGCCACAACAAGGGCGTGGTCCTGCAAGACGGCAACACCAGCGCCAGCGCCACCATAGACGTAAAAGGAGACCGCAACGACGACTACATCGACCAGCAGGACAATGGCTCGGTCCGCGCCACGGTGAAGGTCATCAACGGCAACGACAACAAGGCGGTGGTGGAACAAAGCCGCAGCAGCGGCAACTCCACGGTGAACATCACCCAGTCGCGCAACCGCAACGACGCCTTTGCCAGCCAGGTGCGCGCCACCGGTTCACAGGTGAACATCACGCAGTTGCGCTCCGACAATGACGCGGTGGTCGAGCAGGAACGCAGCAAGTCCGACCAGGCCACCGTCAACCAGAGCGGGACCAGCGGCGACGCCTTCATCCGCCAATACGACACCCAGAACGCCCTGGCCGTCATCAATGACAGCGGCAGCCGCAACGACTCCGTGATCCGCCAGCTCTCCAGCAGCAACGTCAACGCCTACATCACTCAATCCGGCTACAAAGGCGACGCCTACATCAAGCAATACGAGAGCACCGGCTCGACGGCCCGCATCACCGACAGCGGCAAGTACGACAAAGGCGTGATCGACCAGTGGAACGTCAGCAACTCGAACGCCGCCATCATCCAGGGCGGCGGCCACAAGAATGACGCCGCCATCAGCCAGACGGGCGGCTGGCATGCCAGCTCCGATCTTCTGACCGCCAGCATCACCCAGAACGGGTCGCACAACAAGGCCGTGGCCGAGCAGACGGGCCGCAGCAATGACAGCAACATCATCCAGAGCGGTCTGGGCAACGATGCGTACAACTCGCAATCAGGTGCGGGCAACGATTCCTACATCAGCCAGGGCGGCGCCTACAACAAGGCGGTCGTGACGCAGGCCGGCTACAATCTGGATTCCGCCGTGACGCAGAATGGCTGGGGCAATCGCGCCCAGGTGATCCAGACCGGCTGGAACCACAACAGCACCGTGACGCAGACGGGTAACTACAACAACGCTTACGTCCGCCAGAACTGAAGGCAGGCAATGTAGTTGCCTACATTTCGGCACCTCGAAGGGAAATGAGGTGCCGATCTTTCTGCTCATAAATGACGAAACATATTCCAATCGATCACAGACGTAACTATTTGATTGATTGGCACTTAATAAAACACCGGCTTTGTTTCAACAGGCCAATTTATAACAATTGCAAAGTTCTGTTTAACAAAAAAATATAATTCGTCAGCCCTGAAATTCAGGGTCCGCCGGATAATTGCTACACCAACGACTGTTTGCAAAAATGAAAAGCATGACAACAAGACACGCTGCCTGGGAAACAAATTTCATGAATTAATGCGACCAAGCGCTGCAGCGTCAAACCCGCAGTCGCCATCTGTATGCAGCAAGGGAGAGAATAATGACTACGATCATCGTCGTGGAGCCCCATACCCTGTTCAGACTGGGCATAGTCCGCCTGCTGGCCGACACCTTGCCCGGCGCCGAATTGCTGGGCATGGACTACACATTTCTGGATACGCCGGCTTTGGAGCGGCCTTGCGAACTGCTGCTGCTGTCCATACCGTCCGCCGATGCCTGCCAAACACTGCTGGATCACGCGCACCGCAACCTGCAGCCTAATGCCGTACTCCTGATGGCGGAATCCCACTGCGCCCTGCCCGCCGTCCACGACACATCTGCGGGCGTCGCGGGCCATCTGCTCAAGAACGCCACTCCTGAACTGATGATGGCGTCGGTCAATCTGGTGCTGGCCGGCGGAACCTGCTTTCCCTCGCCCAGCACGGCGGCGCACACCCTCGACGCAGGCCCCCGCGACACGCTCGCGCCCGTCAATCATCATGCCGCGCCGCTGGTCAAGCCGTACGAACCCATACGCTGGCCGCCCGAGGAAAAAGACCAGGGCCGGCTGCACGCGGAGGAAGCCAGGCTGCTGGGGCTGACGCCGCGTCAATATGAAGTGCTGGTGCTGCTGGCCCGCGGCATGACCATAAAGGGCGTGGCCCGCCAGTTGAACATTTCCTCGGCCACGGCCAAGGCGCACGCCGAAACCCTGTACATGCGCATGAACGTGCACAACCGCAACGAAGCGGTCTATCGCGCGGTCTCCATGGGCGCTCGTCTGGGAATGCCCTCCGCATGAACGCCATATGGCCGCCGACAGGGAATCTGCCAGGGCTCGCGCTCTGCAACAGACGCGCACCCGGCCCTTACGTGATCAAAAAAAGGCCTGCTGAACAGCAGGCCTTTGTTTTTACAGCATGCCCAGTTGCAGGCGCGCCGATTCGCTCATGCGCTCCCGACTCCATGGCGGATCCCAGACCAGGTCCACGACGGCTTCTTCCACGCCCTGGATGGTCTGCAGCTTGTAGCGGGCCTCGTCGGCGATCATGGTGCCCATGCCGCAGCCCGGCGCCGTCAGCGTCATCTGCATGGTGATGGAGAAAGCGTCCGGCCCGGTCTGAGTGACCTTGCAGTCGTACACCAGCCCCAGGTTGACGATGTCCACGGGAATCTCCGGGTCGTAGACGCTGGAGAGCACGATCCAGGCCGCGTCCTCCACGGTTTTTTCGGTCAGCGGCAGTTCCGGGACGAAGGTCTCCGGCTTGTCCTGGGCGTCATAGCCCAGGGCGTCGGCATCCACGCCCTCGATGCGGTACAGATTGCCCTCCACCATGACGGTGTAGCTGCCGCCCAGCTTCTGGGTGATGGTGGCCGTGCAGCCCTTTTCGATGGTGACCGGGGCGCCATAGGGGATGCTGACCGCCGGGCAATCCCGGCTGACCAGCACGTCGTGTCGTTCAAAATAGCTCATGCCTTGCGCCTTTATTCGGTTTGCGCGGTTTCCTTGGCCTGATGGATGGCGTTGTGCAGGGTATGCCAGGCCAGGGTGGCACATTTGACGCGCGCCGGAAACTCGCGCACTCCCGACAACACTTCGAGTTTGCCCAGATCTCGGTCGGGATGAGCCTCGGTCAGCATGGCGTGCATGTCCTGGAACAGAGACTCGAATTCGGCCAGGGTCAGGCCCTTAACGGCTTCGGTCATCAGCGAGGCCGACGCCTTGGAGATCGCGCAGCCGTGGCCGATGAAGCTGACCCGCTGCACGATGCCGTCCTCCACCACCGCATACACGGCCAACTGGTCCCCGCACAGCGGATTGTGCCCATTGGCGCGATGGGTGGCGTTATCGATCACTTCAAAATTGCGGGGGCTGCGATTGTGATCAAAGATGACCTCCTGGTAGAGGTCGCGCAGCCCGTTGAAATCCTGGCTCATCAGCCAACTCCAAATAATTTTTGCGCCTTGCGCAGGCTGCCCGCCAATGCGTCGATGTCGGCATAGTCGTTGTACAGGGCAAACGACGCCCGAGCGGTGCCCGGAATGCCGAAACGCGTCATCAGGGGCATGGCGCAATGGTGGCCGGCGCGGATCGCCACGCCGTCCATGTCCAGAATGGTGCCCAGGTCGTGCGGGTGTATGCCCTCGACCAGGAAGGAGACGATGCCCGCCTTGTGCTCGGCCGTGCCCACGATGCGCACGCCGGGCAGGGACTGGAGGGCGTCGGTCGCGTAGTACAGCAGCAGGGCCTCGTGTTCGGCGATGCGCTCCATGCCGATGGCCGTCAGGTAATCGATGGCCGCCGCCATCGCGACGGCGCCGGCGATGTTGGGCGTGCCGGCCTCGAAACGCTGCGGCACCGGAGCGTACTGGCTGCCCTCGAAGCTGACGGTCATGATCATGTCCCCGCCGCCCATCCACGGCGACATGCCTTCGAGGATGGCGTGGCGCACGTACAGCGCGCCCATGCCGGTGGGACCGTACAGCTTGTGGGCGGAGAAGGCGTAGAAATCGCAGTCGATCGCCTGCACGTCCACCACGCCGTGGGGCACGGACTGGGCGCCGTCCACCAGCACCTTGGCGCCGAACTGATGCGCCAGGCGCGTCATTTCGGCAACCGGATTGATGGTGCCCAGCGCATTGGACACATGGCCCACGCCGACCAGACGAGTCTTCTCGTTGAGCAGCCGGCGATAGGCGTCCTGGTCCAGTTCACCGTTGTCCAGCACCGGCACCACGCGGATCACCGCGCCGGTGCGCTGGGCGACCAGCTGCCAGGGCACGATGTTGGAGTGGTGCTCCAGCCCGGTCAGCAGGATCTCGTCGCCGGCCTTCAGGTTGTCCATGCCCCAGCTATGGGCCACCAGGTTGATGGACTCCGTGGTGCCGCGCGTGAAGACGATCTCTTCGTCGCGCGCGGCGTTCAGGAATGCCCGCACCGTGCTTCTGGCCTGGTCGTACAGGTCCGTGGCGTGCTGGGACAGCCAGTGCACGCCGCGATGAATGTTCGCATTGGACTGTTCGTAGAATCGCGCTTCGGCTTCGATCACGGCGCGCGGCTTTTGCGTGGTGGCGCCGTTGTCCAGGTAGGACAGGCGCTGGCCGCGCACGGGCCGGGCCAGGATGGGAAAGTCGTCGCGATGATTCAACAGGACAGGTTCGGTCACGGGCAATGGGGCATTCATGCAAGCTCTCCAAGGGCAAGTCCGCCGGGCAGCAAGGCGCTGATGCCCGCCGTGGCGCGGCGGCGCAGGCCGTCCGAGGCGATGCGGTCCAGCGACTGGGCGGCAAAAGCGTAAATCAGCATGTTGCGGGCGTCTTCCTGAGTCATGCCGCGCGAGCGCAGGTAGAACAGGCTGTCCGCATCGAGCTGGCCGACGGTCGCGCCGTGCGCGCACTTGACGTCATCGGCGTAGATCTCGAGTTCAGGGCGGGAATCGGCGCGCGCCAGCTTGGACAGCAGCAGGCTGTCCGAACGCTGCACGGCGTCCGTGCCGTCCGCGCCCTTGCCCACCAGCACCCGGCCGCAGAACACGCCGCGGGCGGTGTCGGCCAGGATGCCGCGGTAGTACTCGCGGCTCTGGCAGTTGGGCTGCGCGTGGTTGATCACGGTGTTGTGATCCACATGGCGACGCCCATCCACGAAATAAAGGCCATTGAACAAGGTTTCGCAGCGCTCGCCGTTGAACACCGTGGAGATGTCGTTGCGGGCCAGGCGGGCGCCGAAGGACAGCGAATGCGAATTGAACACCGAGCCCTGAGCCTGCTGCACGTCGATGTTGGCCAGGTGGAAGTCCTGAGGGGCTTCCTGCTGCAGCTTCAAGTGCGTCAGGTTGGCGTCGCGGGCGACGTTCAGGCGGCTGACGGCGCTGCTGAGCGAGGCTTCGTCGGCCTGCCGGCCCACATAGTGCTCCACCACCGTGGCGCTGGCGCCCGATTCGAGGGCCACCAGGTTGCGAGTGAAACTGGCGCTGCCGCCCTGAGTGCTGACGAACACCAGATGCACGGGCTGCTCCAGCTGCGTGCCGGCGGCCAGGCTGAGCACCGCCCCGTCATGGGCCAGCGCCAGGTTCAGCGCGGCCGTGGACTCGCCCAGGGA
This sequence comes from Alcaligenes sp. Marseille-Q7550, assembly GCF_965112015.1. NCBI lineage: Bacteria > Pseudomonadati > Pseudomonadota > Betaproteobacteria > Burkholderiales > Alcaligenaceae > Alcaligenes > Alcaligenes sp. Marseille-Q7550. The sequence goes on along the minus strand of NZ_CBCOPU010000001.1, from coordinate 1,930,672 downwards.
CTCATCGCCGTACAGGCTCTGGACCCAGTCGCCGTCCTGCTCGATGCATTGGGCAAGCGAGCCCAGGCGCGCGCCGGCGGGCAGCACGCCTATGCTCGACAGGGAGGCGTCGTAGCGGCCGTCGACGAACACCAGGAAATAACCGTCTTCCTGCTGACGCACCGCCTTGACCAGTTCGGCCGCAAGGCCTTGCGTACGCGGCGCAAAGCGCTGCTGCTCCAGCAAGGCCAGCGAGGTGTGGTGCCAGGCCTCGATGCGCGTGGTCGGCCAGCCTTCCTGCGCGAAACGGTCCAGGGCCCGCTGGCGCAAGGCGCTCAGCCAGGGCAGCGCGGCGCCGGGCCGCTGGGCGGCCTGGGCAGCGAAATCATTCACCCAATCCGGCAGGCTCATACGGCAGCTCCTTTGGCGGCCTCGTCGGCCGCGGCCTGTTCCAGCACCCAGCCGTAGCCGCGCTCTTCCAGCTCCAGGGCCAGCTCGCGGCCGCCCGAGCGGATGATGCGCCCGCCCGCCAGCACGTGCACGAAATCAGGCACGATATAGTCCAGCAGGCGCTGGTAGTGAGTAATGACCAGCAGCGAGCGCTCGGGCGAGCGCAGGCGGTTCACGCCGTCGGCCACCACGCGCAGCGCGTCGATGTCCAGGCCCGAATCGGTCTCGTCCAGAATGGCCAGCTTGGGTTCCAGCAGGCTCATCTGCAGCACTTCGTTGCGTTTTTTCTCGCCGCCCGAAAAACCTTCGTTCACGGAGCGGTAGAGGAATTCCTCGCGCATGCCCACAACCTTCATTTCCTCCTTGACGCGCTTGAGGAAATCCATGGCGTCCAGTTCGGGCAGGCCCTGGTGGCGGCGCACGGCGTTGACCGAGGAGCGCAGGAAGTAGGCGTTGGACACGCCGGGGATCTCGATGGGGTACTGGAAGGCCAGGAACAGGCCCGAACGGGCGCGTTCCTCGATCTTCATCTCCAGCAGGTCCTGGCCCAGCCACTGGACCGAGCCGCCCTCGATGGTGTAGTCCTCGCGGCCGGCCAGCACCTGCGACAGCGTGCTCTTGCCCGAGCCGTTCGGGCCCATGATGGCGTGGACTTCGCCGGGGTTGATCTGCAGGTTCAGGCCCTTCAGGATGGGCTTGTCTTCGACCGAGGCGCGCAAATCTTTAATCGTCAGCATTTCATTGTTCTCCTTAACCTACACTGCCTTCCAAGCTGACGCCGAGCAGATTCTGTGCTTCGACTGCAAACTCCATGGGCAATTCTTTGATCACTTCTTTACAAAAACCGTTCACGATCATGGACACGGCGTCTTCGGCGCTCAGGCCGCGCTGCATGGCGTAGAACAGCTGGTCCTCGCCGATGCGCGAGGCCGTGGCCTCGTGCTCCACGCTGGCCGTGGGATTCTGCACCTCCACCGTGGGAAAGGTGTGGGCCGCGCACTTCTTGCCGATCAGCAGCGAGTCGCACTGGGTGTAGTTGCGGGCGTTCTCCGCCTTGGGCGTGATGCGCACCAGGCCGCGGTAGGAATTGATGCCGTGGCCGGCCGAGATGCCCTTGGAAATGATGGTGCTGCTGGTGTTGCGGCCCATGTGGATCATCTTGGTGCCGGTGTCGGCCTGCTGGCGATGGTTGCTCAGGGCGACCGAGTAGAACTCGCCCTGGGAATCGTCGCCGCGCAGCACCACGCTGGGGTACTTCCAGGTGATGGCCGAGCCGGTCTCCACCTGGGTCCAGGAAATGTGCGAGCGGGCGCCGCGGCATTCGCCGCGCTTGGTCACGAAGTTGTAGATGCCGCCCTTGCCGTCCTTGTCGCCGGGGTACCAGTTCTGCACGGTCGAGTACTTGATCTTGGCGTCATCCAATGCGACCAGCTCCACGACCGCTGCATGCAGCTGGTTCTCATCTCGCATTGGCGCCGTACAGCCTTCCAGATAGCTGACCGAGGCGCCTTCCTCGGCGATGATCAGGGTGCGCTCGAACTGGCCGGTGTCGCGGGCGTTGATGCGGAAATAGGTGGACAGCTCCATGGGGCAGCGCACGCCCTTGGGGATGAACACGAAGGAGCCGTCGGAGAAGACGGCCGAATTCAGCGCGGCGTAGAAGTTGTCGCTGGGCGGCACCACCGTGCCCAGGTACTTCTGGACCAGCTCGGGATGCTCGCGCACGGCCTCCGAGAAGGAACAGAAGATGACGCCCACTTCTTCCAGCTGCTTGCGGAACGTGGTGGCCACCGAGACGGAGTCGAACACCGCGTCCACCGCCACGCCGGCCAGGCGGGCGCGCTCGTGCAGCGGCACGCCCAGCTTTTCGTAGGTGCGCAGCAGTTCGGGGTCGACCTCGTCCAGGCTCTTGGGGCCGTCGGCCTTGCTCTTGGGCGCGGAGTAGTAGCTGATGTCCTGGAAGTCGATGGGCGGATACTCCACGATGGACCAGGTCGGCTCCTTCATGGTCAGCCACTGCCGATAGGCGGCCAGGCGCCATTCGAGCATGAATTCCGGTTCGCGCTTTTTGGCGGACAGGAAGCGGATGACGTCTTCGCTCAGGCCTTTCGGGATGGTTTCGGACTCGATCTCTGTGACGAAGCCCGCCTCGTACTCGCGGTCGAGGAAGGTGTCCAGGTGTTCGTTGACGGTACTCATTCGGTTAACTCCACGTTGGAGGTGCTCGCCTTGTTTCTGGTTTTCAATTCGGGGCCCGGTTTGTGCGTGAGAGGAAATTCATTGGCCGGCGGCCGTATCATGTCCGCAACACTGACTTCTTCCAGCGTGCGCCGGACAATATCGTTGATCCGCTGCCAATTGCTGCGGATATGGCAGTCGGATTCCACTGAGCAGGCGCCGGGACTGGCCACGCATTCGGTCAGGCCGAAAGGCTGTTCTTCCAGTGCATCGATGATCTGCGCTACACTAATCTGTTTGGCGGGGCGGCCCAGCACATACCCCCCGCGCGCGCCTCGGCTGCTGATGACCAGCTCGTGCTGGCCCAGCAGTTTCAGCACCTTGCTGACGGTAGGCTGGCCCAGGCCCAGGATGGCGGCCAAATCAGATGCGCTGAACACACGGTCCGGTTCCCCGGCCATGTGCGTCAGCACCAAAGTGCCGTAATCGATGATCTTGCTGATTCGCAGCATTCGTTCTCTCTGAACTGGTCATGTAGGCATATAGTACCGCTTTGGTACTATATGGTCAAATTATCCCCTAGAGACTTTGCTGGATATGCCACATGCGCGCATAGGCGCCCTGGCGCTCCAGCAGTTCGGCGTGCGTGCCCTGCTCCACGATCCTGCCGCGCTCCAGTACCAGGATCCGGTCCGCGTCCGTGATGGTCGAGAGCCGGTGCGCGATGATCAGCGTGGTGCGCTCGCGCGCAATCTCGCTCAGCTGGGACTGGATGGCGCGCTCGGTGCGGGTGTCCAGGGCGCTGGTGGCCTCGTCGAAGATCAGGATGGGCGGATTCTTGAGCAGCGTGCGGGCGATGGCCACGCGCTGCTTCTCGCCGCCCGACAGCTTCAGCCCGCGCTCGCCCACCACGGTGTCGTAGCCGTCCGGCAAGCCCTGGATGAAGTCGTGGATGCTGGCGGCGCGCGCGGCCGCCACGATGTCGTCGCGGCTGGCCTGCGGACGGCCGTAGGCGATATTGTGCAAAATGGTGTCGTTGAACAGCACGGTGTCCTGCGGCACGATGCCGATGTGGCGGCGCAGGCTCTCCTGGCTCCACTGGCGTATGTCCTGTCTCGTTGACCAGGATGCGTCCGCCCGTGACGTCATAGAAGCGGAACAGCAGTCGCGACAGGGTGGACTTGCCCGCGCCCGAGGAGCCCACCACCGCCACGGTCTTGCCCGCGGGGATCTCGAAGCTCAGGTGCTCGATCACGACGCGCCGCGCGTCATAGGCAAAGCTCACGTCCTCGAAGCGCACGCTGGCCTGCGCGCAATCCAGCTCGCGGGCCTGGGGCGCGTCGCGCACTTCCTGCTCGCGGCGCAGCAAGGCGAACATGCGCTCCATGTCGGCCAGCGAGTTCTTGATCTCCCGGTACACGAAGCCCAGGAAATTCAGCGGCGCGTACAACTGCGTCAGAAAGGCGGACACCAGCACCACATCGCCCACCGTCATGCGTCCGGCCAGCACGCCCTGCGCGGACATGAACAGCAAGGCGGTCACGCCCGCGCTGATGATGGCTGCCTGGCCCATGTTGAGCATGTTCAGCGACACCTGGTTGCGCACGGCGGCGTCCACCCACTGCCCCATGTTCTGGTCGTAGCGGGCCATCTCGTACTGCTCGTTGCCGAAATACTTGACGGTTTCATAGTTCAGCAAGGCGTCGATGGCGCGCGAATTGGCCCGGCTGTCCAGCTCGTTCATGGCGCGCCGGTAGCGCATGCGCCACTCGGTCACCAGCAGCGTGAACACGATGTAGCAGGCGATCGTGCCCAATGTCACCAGCGCGAAGCTCCACTCATAGCGCCACAGCAGGATGCCGCAGACCAGCGCGATCTCCAGCAGCGTGGGCAGGATATTGAAGACCAGGAAATTGAGCAGAAAGCTGATGCCCTTGGTGCCGCGCTCGATGTCGCGGGACAGGCCGCCGGTCTGGCGTTCCGTGTGAAAGCGCAGCGACAGGCCCAGCAGATGCCGGAACACATGATTGGCGATCAGGCGCACCGAACCTTGCGTAACGCGGGCGAACAGGGCGTCGCGCACCTCCCCCAGGGCGCTGGAGGCCAGACGCACCACCACGTAGCCCAGCAGCGCCGCCACCGGCAGCACCAGAACCGTGGCCGGCAGGCTCAGCGCGTCGATCACCTGCTTCAGGTAGATGGGCATCAGGACGGTGGCCACCTTGGCCAGCACCAGGCAGGCCAGCGCCAGCATGACGCGCTTCTTGAAGCGCCACACATACGGAAAGAGGGATTTCAGGGTGCCGAAGTTACCGGAGACACCATCGAGGGAAGGAGGACGAGGAGGCACAAGCAGAGAGCCGGCGCCGGGCGGAACGGGTCCGCCGGCGGCCGGACTGGTCAGAATCAGGTTACAGCGGCTCGCTGGGGATCGAGGTCGAAATCGCGCCGGGTCAGCAGTTCGCGCAAAATGCGCACCGCCTGCCAGACATCCTCGAAACGGGTATACAAGGGCGTGAAGCCGAAGCGAAGTATATCCGGTTCCCGGTAATCGCCGATGACGCCGCGCTGAATCAGGGCCTGCATCAGCCCATAACCGTGCGGATGCGCATAGCAGACCTGGCTGCCGCGCAAGGCATGCTCGCACGGGCTGACCAGGGCCAGTTCCACGCCGCATTCCTGCTCCACCAGCGCCATGAACAGGTCCGTCAGGGCCAGGGACTTGCGCCGCACCGCGGCCATGCCGGCCCGCTCGAACATGTCCACGCCGATCTCCACCAACGCCAGCGAAACCATGGGCTGCGTGCCGCACAAAGCCGCGCGTATGCCCTCATGCGCCTCGAAGCCCGGCTCCATCGCAAAGGGGCGCGCATGCGCCCACCAACCGCTGAGCGGGCTGCGGAAGGCGTCCTGGTGCCGCTTGGGTACCCACAGGAAAGCCGGCGCGCCCGGACCGGCATTGAAGTACTTGTAGGTGCAGCCGACGGCGAAGTCGGCCCGGCAGCCGTTCAAGTCTACCTCCAGGGCGCCGGCCGAATGCGCCAGGTCCCAGATGGCCAGCGCGCCGGCCTCGTGGGCGCGGCGGGTCAGGTCCTGCATGTCCAGCAGGCGGCCCGTGCGGTAGTTCACGTGCGTGAGCATCATGACGGCCACCTCGGGCGTCAGCGCGCCGGCGATCTGGTCCGGATCGTCGATCAGGCGCACTTCATAACCCTGGTCCAGCCAGCGGGCCAGCCCCTGGGCGATGTAGATGTCCGTGGGGAAGTTGCTGCGCTCGGTCAGGATGACGCGGCGCTCGGGATGGGGGGCCTGCATGTGCAGCGCCGCGGCCAGCACCTTGAACAAGTTGACGGAGGTGGAATCCGTGACCGCCACTTCGCCGGGGGCCGCGCCCACCAGCGGCGCGATCCGGTCGCCCAGCCTGAGCGGCATGTCGAACCAGCCGGCCGTGTTCCAGCTGCGCACCTGGCCTTGTCCCCACTCCTGCCCCACCACCTGGGCGGCGCGCTGCGCCGCCGCCCGGGGCTGGGCGCCCAGTGAATTGCCGACCAGATAGATCTGGCCCTCATTCAACTGGAACTCGTCCCGGAAGGCCGCCAATTCGTCCTGGCGGTCCAGCTCCCGGCAATACTCTAGATCGATCACGCTCATTCTCCTGGATGGATATCCTGCCCGCCCTGTTTCTGCACTTTGTTACCCTCGGGCTTCAAGCGAAAAGCATACAATACGATCTTGTCCGAAAGGAGGCTTTTCCCCCTCCCTGAGAACTTGAATGCGCCAGGCCGCGCCTGCCGCCATGGCGGGCGTCCGGCCCATGGTCACCCTTACAGTGCAGAATCCATCCATGCCGTCTCCCACGTTTTCCTATTCTTCTTCACTGGCCCAGCTTGCCGCGCAGGACGCCCTGGCGCTGGACCTGCTCTACGACCAGGAGGCCCCGCCCATGCTGGCCCTGGGGCAGACTGTGCTGGGCCGGCGCATCGACGCCGAAGAAGTCCTGCGCGACACCTTCGTGCTGCTCTGGAAGAATGCCGCCGGCTACGACCCCGACCTGGGCGAAGCCCGGGCCTGGATCTACAGCATCCTGCGCTTTCGCCTGATCGCGCGCCTGCGCCAGCGCAGCAGCCGGCAGGACGCCGCCACCACCTTGCCGGCCATCCAGCCGCGCGCCGGGCAGGTCTTCATTCCGGCCCTGGGAGGACTGGACGGCACCACCCAGCGCGCCATGATCTCGGCCTACCTGCACGGCAGCAGCTACGAACAGATGGGGCCGCGTCTGAACCGCTCGCCGGCGCAATTGCGCGCCCTGGTGCAGCAGGGCCTGCAACAGCTCAGCCCGCTGCTGGGCACGGAGCGCGGCGTCGATCCGCGCCATGCCCTGCTGATCGGCGAATACACGCTGGGTCTGCTCAGCCAGCATGAACTGGCCCAGGCGCACGCCCTGATGCAGCAGCACGACGATGCCGCCCGCCTCGCCCTGGCCTGGGAGAAAGCCTGGCTGGAACTGGTCGACTGCCTGACGCCGGTCCTGCCCGCACCCACCAGCCTGGCGCATGTGCACCAGACCCTGGGGCTGCCTCCGCCAGCCGCTCGTCGCCAGGCCGGCGCGGCGCCCGCGCCGGCTGCCGCCCAGCCCGCCAAGACAAGCTCCATTCCGGCAGCGCGCCGCCAGGAACCAGCTCTCAAGAGCGAACCGTCCGGGAAGGACGCCTCTGAAGGCGCCGCCGCGCCGGCCGCCAAGGAACGGGCCGAGCCGCGCTTGAGCGCCACGCCGGTGCCGCGCCCCGAAGATCCGGACGCCCACGCGCCGCCTTTTCCGACCTTGCTGCGGGCCGATCCCGAGCCCGGCGCCAGCTCTGCGCTGCCCTTGCGGCAGGCACAGGACGCATCCGTGGCCGACAAGAAAGACAAGCCCAGAAAGGACAAGGCAATCAAGGATGCCGCTTCCCCGTCCTCTTTTGCCGAACCCGCGTCCCAGCCTCCCGTACGCGAAGAAGCTCGCAAGCGCCCGGGCATTTCCCGCAGCATGGTGGTGGCGGCGGCAGCGGTGCTGGCGGCGATCGGCCTGGGCCTGACCCTGCTGCTCACCCGCAATACCGAGCCCCCCGTCACCATGATAGAAATGAAGCCGCGCCAGGCCGCCATCCTGCAGGCGCCGGGCCAGTCTTCCACGCCGGCCTGGATCGTCACTGTCGATCCCCAGGGCAACGTCCTGCTGGTGCCCAAGGTCAGAACCGAGGTCAAGGCGGGCCAGGCCGTGCAGTTATCGACCCACTCGCCGCGCGCCGCCCAGATCCGCTCCCTGGGCCTGATCGATCCCAACCGGCCCATCACCGTGCCGGCCAACCTGATCGGCACGCTGGAAGACGACCAGATCCTGGAAATGACGCTGGAGGCCGATGGCGGTTCGGACAGCGGCAGCCCCGAAGGCCCTGTGCTGTACATCGGCAGCATCGTCAGTTTCGGACAGCTCGACTCCCTGCCCGCCCAGAACGACGCTACGCAGGCCGCCCGCTCCTGATCTCTTCATCCAGGCGTTCCAGCTCGTCGATCTCCGCTTCGGTAAAGCCCGCCTCCAGCCTGGCGGGCCGATTGAAGGGACCGCGCAGGCGCGGCGCCCGATAGCGCCCCGCCAGGCTTGCATAGGTCTCGAAATCCGACAGCCCCTGCTCCTGGCAGACCCGCCTGTACCAGTAGTTGCCCAGAGCGACGTGGCCGACCTCGTCGCGCAGGATGAGGTCGATGATGGCGGCAGCCTCATCGTCGCCCGCCTCGGCCAGTTTCCCGCGCACGATGGGGCAGGCGTCCAGCCCGCGCGCCTCCAGGGTCCGGGGCACCAGCGCCAGGCGCGCCAGCAGGTCCGAACGCGTGCGCTCGGCCATTTCCCACAGGCCGTCATGAACCGGAAGATCGCCATAGCTCACGCCCAACGCAGCCAGGCGGGCGCTGAGCAGCTCGAAGTGCAGCGCCTGCTCCACCGCCACATGCAGCCGGCCGGCGTAGAAGGCCTCCGGCAGGCCGGGGTAGCGCCAGAGCACGTCCAGCGCCAGATTGATGGCATTGAATTCGATATGCGCCAGCGAATGCAGCAAAGCCGCGCGGCCCTCGCGCGATTTCACGGAACGCTTGGGCACCTGCTGCGGCGGCACGAAACGCAAGCCCGAGGGCCGGCCGGGGATTCCCGGCGGCTCGACCAGGTCCAGATCGGCCCCTACCGGCAAGCCGTGGCCAATGGCGCGCACGGCCGCCACCTTGGCGACGGGATCCTCGATCAACAGCGCCCGCAGCGCCTGACTACGCAAGTTCATGACGGTCTTCCTGGCATGAAAAAGGCCGGCTCAGCGGCCGGCCTGTCTGCACCCGCATTGGCGGGAGGTCTTACTGAGCGGCGCTCGGCGCGGTCATTTCCAGAGCCTTGTCCAGCATGGACTGAATCTGGCCCAGGTCCGCGCGCAGCGCCTGCATTTCCTGTCCTGTCAGGCGCACGGCGGCGTCCTGGTCGAACGGGACGTCCGGGCCGTCGCCCAGACGATTGCGCGCCCCGCTGATGGTAAAGCCTTCGTCATACAGCAGGCCGCGGATCCGGCGGATCAGCAGCACTTCGTGATGCTGATAGTAACGCCGGTTGCCGCGGCGCTTGACCGGCTTGAGCTGGGTGAATTCCTGCTCCCAGTAACGCAGGACGTGCGGTTTGACCAGGCAAAGCTCGCTGACTTCGCCGATGGTGAAGTAGCGCTTGGCGGGAATCGGAGGTAGGGCTGCCGTCTTTTCGTTCGTGCTCATGGCCACTGATGCTCATCAACAAGAGGAGTGATTTTACACGTTTGGTCAGGCAAAACTGTACGCAAACGTACCAGGGCTCAGTCCTGCTCGTCCTCGGGGGACACCGGGGCGCCCTCCACCGCGCTCTTGAGCTTCTGGCTGGCGTGGAAAGTAACCACCCGGCGCGCCGAGATGGGGATGACCTCGCCCGTCTTGGGGTTGCGCCCGGGACGCGGCGGCTTGTCCCGCACCTGGAAATTGCCGAAGCCCGACAGTTTGACTTCCACGCCGTCGGCCAGGGAATCCCGGATCTCGGCAAAGAAAGTATCCACAATATCCTTGGCTTCGCGTTTGTTCAAGCCGACGCGCTCGAACAGCAGCTCGGCCAGATCCGCCTTGGTCAGGGTGCGATCTACGTTCATCGTGTCTCCTTATGCTCGCGCCCGCGCACCATGCGCGGACACCAGTGCCTCCAGCAGCGCCTGCATGCACTGCTCTACCCGTGCGTCGTCCAGCGTGGCTGCACTGTCCTGCAGCCAGAAGCGGATGGCCAGGCTCTTTTCGGCCGAATCGCTCTTGTCGCGCCAGACATCGAACAACTGGATGTCCTTGACGATGGCCGCCTGCGGCGCGGTCTGGCGCACGGCGTTCAAGGTATCGAGCACGGCCTGATAGGCCACCTCGTTGTTCACCCAGACGGCCAGGTCGCGCTGCACCACGGGCTGCTTGGAGACTTCCGACGCCTGCACGACAGCGTCGCGGGAAATGGCGTCCACGTCCACCTCGAACACCACCGGGGCCTTGCTCAGGCCGAATACGCTCAGCCATTGGGGATGGACCTCGCCGATCCAGCCTATGGGCCGGTCGTCCAGCAGGATGCGGGCGCTGCGGCCGGGGTGCAGCGCCGGATGGGCCTGCGCCTCGAAACGGGCGTCGGCGGCGCGTCGGCCCAGCAGCGTCTCCAGATCGCGCTTGACATCGAAAAAGTCCACGTCGCGATCGGCCTGGCCCCATTGTTCGGCCACGGCCGGCCCCCAGGCCGCCGCGGCGATGCGATTGGGCTGATGGATGCCGGCCACGGCCAGAGGACCGTTTTCCTGGGCCGGGTCGCGCATGAACACGCGGCCCAGCTCGAAGACGCGCACGCGCGGCTGGCGGCGGTTGGCGTTGTGTTCGATATTGGCCAGCAGGCCGGGAATCAGGCTGGAGCGCATGACCGCCAGTTGGCTGGCGATGGGGTTGAGCAGGCGGATGGGATCGGCCTGGCCGTTGATGTCTCTTTCCCAGGATTCCTCCACGAAGGAGAAATTGATGACTTCCTGGTAGTCCTGCGCCGCCAGCACGGCGCGCAAGGCGTGCGGGCCGCGCAGCGATTCAGGCTGCACGCGCATCTGCGCCGCCGCCACGGGCGGCAGGTCCGGGATGTTCTCGAAGCCGTAGATGCGCGCCACTTCCTCGATCAGGTCTTCTTCGATGTTCAGGTCGAAGCGAAAGCTCGGCGGCGTCACGGTAAACACGCCGTCGGACACGGTGAACTCCAGGCCCAGCCGATTGAAGATGCTTTCCACCTGAGCCTGCTCCAGGGCGATGCCCAGCACGCGGCGGCAGCGCTCCAGGCGCAGGGCGACGGGTTCGCGCTTGGGCAAGGCGATGATCTGATCGTCCAGCGGGCCGGCCTGGCCGCCGCAGATTTCCAGGATCAGCGCGGTAGTGCGTTCCAGATGCTGTGGAATGGTGTCGAAGTCCACGCCGCGCTCGAAGCGATGGCTGGCGTCCGACGAGAACTTGTAGCGGCGGGCGCGGCCCATGATGGCCTCGGGCCACCAGAAGGCGGCCTCCAGGTAGACGTCCGTGGTATCCAGGGTGACCGAGCTTCGTTCCCCGCCCATGATGCCGGCCATGCTCTGGGGCACATCGTTCACGGCGATCACGCCCACGTCCGTGTCCAGCTCCACGTTCAGGCCGCTGAGCAGCTCCAGCTGCTCGCCCTTGCGGGCCCAGCGCACGTCCATCCCGGACTGCACGTGCTGCAGGTCGAACACGTGCGTGGGACGGCCCAGCTCCAGCATGACGTAGTTGGAGATATCTACCAGCGCGGAGATCGACCGCTGGCCGCTGCGCTCCAGCCGGGTCTTCATCCAGTCCGGCGTCTTGGCGCGGGCGTTCACGCCGCGAATGACCCGGCCGCCGAAGCGACCGCACAGGTCGGCGTCATGCACGGTGACGCGCACGCGATCCTGGATGGTGACGGGTGCGGCGGCGAATTCAGGCAGGGTCAGCGCCTCGCCGGTCAGGGCGGACACTTCGCGCGCCACGCCCAGCACGGACAGGCAGTCCGCACGATTGGGCGTGAGCTTCAGTTCGATGATTTGATCGTCCAGGTCCAGCAGTTCGCGCAGGGACTGCCCCACGGGCGCATCGGGGTCCAGCACCAGCAGGCCGTCGTGGTCCTGGGACAGGCCCAGTTCGCGCGCCGAGCACAGCATCCCGCTGGACTGCACGCCGCGCATCTTGACCGGGCCGATCTTCATGCCGCCCGGCAACTGTGCGCCGACGCGGGCGACCGGCACCTTGATGCCCTGCGCCGCATTGGGAGCGCCGCACACGATCTGCAGCAACTGGCCCGAGCCGTCGTCAACCTGGCACACGCGCAGGCGATCGGCGTCCGGATGCTTTTCAATGGCGGTGATCAGCCCGACGACCACCTGGTCGAATGCGGGCGCGGCCGCCTGGATATCTTCGACTTCCAGGCCGGCCATGGTGAGTTGGTGGCCCAGTTCTTCGGTGCCCAGCTTGGGATTCACAAAGCGGCGCAACCACGATTCGGAAAATAACATGATGCTGAAGATGGAAACGTAAAACGGCGAGTACCGGAACCGCCCGGACGCAATGAGCCGAGCGGTGCGAAGGAAGAATCAGCGATTGAACTGCTTCAGAAAGCGCAGGTCGCCCTCAAAGAACTGGCGCAGATCATTGACACCATAGCGCAACATGGTCAGGCGCTCCAGCCCCGAGCCGAAGGCGAAGCCGATGTAGCGTTCGGGATCAAGGCCGAAGTTGCGCACGACCTGGGGATGCACCTGCCCGGAGCCGGAGATCTCCAGCCAGCGGCCCTTGTTGGGACCGGAGGTGAACATCATGTCGATCTCGGCCGAAGGCTCGGTGAAAGGGAAGAAGGAGGGACGGAAGCGCACGACCAGGTCGTCGCTTTCGAAGAAGGCGCGCAGGAAGTTCGTGTAGACGCCTTTCAGATCGGCAAAGGAGATGTCTTCGGCGATCCACAGGCCTTCAACCTGGTGGAACATGGGCGAGTGCGTGGCATCGCTGTCCACGCGATAGGTGCGGCCCGGCGCGATGACCTTGATGGGCGCCTGGTTCATGCGGGCGTAACGCACCTGCATGGGGCTGGTATGAGTGCGCAGCAGGTAAGGCAGGCCCTGGCCGTCCTGCATGTCGACGTAGAACGTATCCTGCATGGACCGGGCCGGATGATTCTCCGGGTTGTTCAGGGCCGTGAAGTTGGTCCAGTCGTCCTCGATCTCGGGGCCGTCGGCCACGTCGAAACCGATGGAACGGAAAATGGCTTCCACACGCTGCCAGGTCTGGATGACGGGGTGAATGCCGCCGGCGCCGCGACCGCGGCCGGGCAGCGTCACGTCGATCTTCTCCTGGGCCCGGCGCTGGTTCAGTTCCGCGGCGGCCAGCGCGGCGCGACGATCATTGAGCAGGGTTTCGATTTCGCGCTTGAGCACGTTGATGCCGGCGCCGGCGGCTTTCTTCTGCTCCGGGTCCATCTGCGCCAGGCCCTTCATCAGCGTGGTGATGGCGCCCTGCTTGCCCAGGAATCGGGCTTTGGCATTTTCCAGCGAAGCGGCGTCCTGGGCCTGCTCGAACAAAGCCCGTGCCTGGGCGATTAGATCATCGTGGGAGGAAGTCATGGCGTGTTACTTTCCAAAAACAAACGGAGCCCCAAGGCCCCGTTTGCGAACTATACAGTCGGATACCGCTTAAGCAGCCAGAGCGTTCTTAGCCTGTGCAACAACGGCGGCAAAGCCGGCCTTGTCGTTAACCGCCAGATCGGCCAGAACCTTGCGGTCCAGGGCGATGGAAGCCTTGTTCAGGCCAGCGATGAACTGGCTGTAGCTGATGCCCAGTTCACGGCAAGCAGCGTTGATACGGGTGATCCACAGCGAGCGGAACACGCGTTTCTTGTTGCGGCGGTCACGGTAGGCGTACTGGCCTGCCTTCATGACTGCCTGCTTGGCTACCCGGAACACGTTGCCGCGGCGACCGCGGAAACCTTTGGCTTGGGCAATGACTTTTTTGTGGCGGGCGCGAGCGTTTACACCGCGTTTTACTCGAGACATGTTGAGTTCTCCCTAATCAAGCGAAAGGCATCATGGCCTTGACGGAAGCGACGTCGGATTTGTGAACCTCGACGGCGCCGCGCAGTTGGCGTTTGTTCTTGGTCGTCTTCTTGGTCAGAATGTGACGCTTGAACGCTTGGCCCCGCTTGATGGAACCGCTACCACGAACCACAAAGCGCTTGGAGGCGCTTTTCTTGGTTTTCATTTTAGGCATGAAATTACTCGATTAATTTATGTCTGTGGGTGGCCGCCCAACAACCAGGCTGCACTTGTAAGACCCAAAAACAGGCACTTGTTTTTTTTCTTCCCCTGGTTCCGTCAATGCCCGCAAAAAAGCGGCCAGGCAAAGCCAAAACGTGGAAAAGCCATTGATTATAGAGTGATTCCCGGAAAATTGTCCAGCCATCCGATGCGTATTCACCAACGCAGGAAGAACAGCAGCCAGGCATCCAGAAACGGCAGCAGGCCCAGGACCAGACAGGCCATGGCGGCCCACCGCCGTCCCGTCAGCGGCGTGCGCCGCGCGGCCAGACGCCAGCACAGGCGCAGGCTCCAGGCCAGCGCCAGGGCCAGCATGGCCAGCCGGACCGCGGTCGCCCAGGCCGTGTCCACGCCTTCGTGCTGCAACAGCGTCAGGGTAGTGGCCGTCAATCCGAGGAAGACGCCGGCGCCGGCCAGGGGATCAGCCCCAGCGCCAGCTTGTTGACGCCTTCCCAGGCCCGCCCCGCCCCCGATACGCGCGGCAGGACGCGGTCGGCCGCCGCCAGGCCCGCCAGGACGGCTCCGCCGCACACCACGCAGGCCCCCGCGATGAATGCCAGGATGACGGCGCCGTCCAGCCAGCTGAAGCTGTCGTTCACCTCGGGATAGTGCGTCAGAAGGAACCAGGGCGCGGTGTCCAGCAAGGGCCAGATGATGTCGCGCTCCACCAGCCACGTGGCCGCCGCCTGCTTCAGGGCGACGAACCAGGGGCTGGCGCTCCACAGGAAAGCGCCCACCGCCAGGCCCATCAAGCCCAGCGTGATCAGCAGGGTCTGCCAGCCGCCGCCGGCGGAGTCCTGCAGGATGTCGCGCTCGGGCGAGCGCAAGCGCAGGCTGATCGCGCCGCGATAGTCGCTGCATCGCCCGCACATATGGCAGTCCCCCGCCCCTTGCATGGTGCGCAGCGGCAGCAGCGGCGCAATTGATGCTCTGCGTGCGACGCTCCGCCTGACGCCACGCCTGCCCATCCACCTGGAACTGCCAGGGCGAAAGCTTGGCCAGCAGATTGAACACGCCGTTGACCGGGCACAGGTAGCGGCACCATACCCGCTTCTCCCGTCCATACAGCCAGCCCACCGCCATGGCGCCCAGGGTGGAGCCGCCCAGGATCAAGGCCACGGCCAGCGGATACTGATAGACGCTGATCAACTGCCCATAGATCGTGGTCAAGGCGAAAGCGACGAAAGGCCAGCCGCCCCAGCGCATCCAGCGCGGGATGGCCCCGCCCCGCCCGTGCCGGCTGGCCCACTCCGTCAACGCCCCCTCCGGGCAGAACACGCCGCACCAGGTCCGCCCCATCAGCGGCATGGACAGCAGCACGAACGGCCACCAGACGCCCCAGAAGGCGAACTGCGCCAGCACAGTGAGGTTGTTGAACATCGAAGCGCTGCGGTCCGGCAAAGGCAGGAACACCGGCGCCAGCAGCAGGACGGCGTAGACGGCCACCACCAGCCACTGCATGCGGCGAATGGCTCGCTGATGATCGCGCAGGAAGTCGCCCATGCGAGCCGGCCAGGGGCGGCGGGCGGACAGCGCAGCACTCATCGTGTCGCTCCCCTCGTCGATGCGGTTTGCGGGCTGCGCGCGCGCAGCAGCCAGCAGACCGCAAGAATGTACAGAACATAGATCAGCACCTGGCTGAGCGCGGGATAGTCCCGATAACCCGCGAAATCGGCCAGCAGCTTGCCCAGCCCGGAGTCGGTGCCCAGCAGCCAGGACGAGTCCCAGACCGGGTCCACCAGGGCCGGCAGCGCATCCAGGGAGATCAGCCTGTCGGTCGCCGACACCAGCAGGGCCGCGCCCAGCAGAAGCAGCAGGACCTCGGTCAGCGCGAAAAAGCGCCGCCAGGTGATGATGCGCCCGCCCCATTGCAAGACCGCGAATGTCAGGATGGCGGCCAGCAGCCCGCCCGCGCCGGCCAGGACCAGGGACAAAAGACTCTGATCCTGGGGAGCCGCGGACAGCACGCCGTACAGGAACACCACGGTCTCGCTGCCTTCGCGCGCCACCGCGATCATGACCAGCGCCAGCACGCCCCATTGGCGCCCCTGGCCAAGCTCGTCGGACAGTCCCTGCTGTAGATCATGGCGCAAGGTGCGTCCATGGCGCCGCATCCAGACCACCATCTGCACCACCAAAGCGCTGGCCGCCAGGCTCATGCCGGCCTGGAACCACTCTTGCCCGGTATCGTCCAGCCAGCTCGACAGGCCCAGCAGAAGCAAGGCCAGCAGGACGGCCAGGGCCAGCCCGGCGGCCACCCCGCCCCACAGCCACGGCAGGCCCTTGCGGCCCTGGGGCGTGCGGCACAGCCAGGCATACAGAATGCCGATGACCAGCAAGGCTTCCACGCTTTCACGCCAGACGATGAATGACACTTGTTCCATGGCAGTTGCTCAAGGAGCGGGACGAACTCGCAACGTGCCTTTCACGGCGGGATGGAAGTCGTCGAAGAATGGATAATCGCCGGGGCGCGACACGGTCAGCACCACAAAGGACGTGACGCCGGGTCCCAGCACTTTTTCTTTGCGCAGAGGCAGGCTCTCGAACTCGACCGCCTCCTGGCTTTCATTGACCAGCACGATCTTGAAACGCCCGGCCTGCACCTCCAGAACGGCCGGCTCGAACGTGCCGTCCGGCTTGAAGGCGAGCGTATGCACGGGCATGTCCGCCCAGGCGGCCGACGCGCCGCCCGCCGCCAGCACGAGCGCGGCGGCCAGTCTGGCTAGCCGGCGCATGATCAGTACCCGCCTTTCTTGCCCGTTCCGGCGAAGACGAATTCGTACTGCTGCTCGAAAGTCTGGAACCAGGGCGCTACGCCGGTCTCCTTGTCCACATGGCGGCCGAAATGGTTCATCTTGCCGCTTTCAGGCGAACCGATGGTCAGCACCAGCGTGTACTTGCCCGGGCCGTCCAGCTTGACGTTGTCGCCGTAGTGGGGACCGTCATTGGCCACCATGGGCATCATCTCGCCGGCAATCACCGTGTCGCTGCCCTGCTTCTGCAGCTTGTACTGGATGTTCAAGTACGGCGCCCAGGCGCCTTCGGGCAGGCCGTTGCGATTGTCGGCGGTGGCGTGGATGTCCGCCTCCAGGTGGATGTCGGATTCGGCGGCGGCGCGCATCATGCCGGGCGGATCCATCTCCACCGGCTGCAGGTAGACGGCCGCCACCTCCAGGCCGTTCTTCTCGACCGGCTTGCCGATGGGATACTCAGCGGCGAGCGCTGAACCGGCCAGGCTCAGGGCCAGCATGGAAAAAAGAATAGGTTTGCGCATCATGGTCTTTGAAGTGAGAGCTGAAAACATATAAAGACTGATTCTTATTCAGACTTGTTTTCAAGCATACAAAAAAAGACCTGAAAAAACGCTTAAATACGGCTCAGCGCCATGCCTTGCATGGCGGGAGCCGGCGCCGCGCCGTTACGGGCAGAACGCGCGAACCGGCTCGCCGGACCCGCTCCGGCGCGACATGTCATGCCGCGAAAAACACGCTGGAGAAAGTCGGCAAGCCGCGTAGCGAAATGATGCTTCAGGGCAGCGCCGCGAACGCCTGCTCCCGAGTGTCGCAAACTTTGAGAACCGCCAGGAAACCGCTGATTTCAAAGATTTCCTTGACGTTGGGCTGGGCGCCGAACAACACCAGGGCGCCGCCGGACTGCTTCATCTTTTTGGCCAGCAACAGCAGGACCCGCAGGCCGGCGCTGGAAATGTAATTGAGCCGTGACAGATCCAGCACGATTTTCTGTTCACCCTTGTCGAGCTGCGTCATGAGATCCGCTTCGAAGGAAGCGGCGTTGGCACTGTTGATCTGACCCTCGGGCTGAAAAACCGGGACGGGGCCGGACTTATCGATAGCAATAGACATGTCGGTTCTACGGGCTGGTGGAACACCCGGTGAATCATACGCGAAACGGCGGCTCCATGACACAGACGCGTCGCTGTTTGCCGATGCGGACCAGGCGGTCGGCCCGCCCTGCATGGGCATGCCACAGCTCCAGCAACCTGTCGGCGCCGGTACGCCCAGTCTGTACGGCCTGCTCGGCATAGCCCAGCCAAGCCCGCTCGCCCTCCGGCAGGCCGGCCCGGGCAACCGCCAGAACGTCCTGCGCCAGCGCCCGCACCTTGTCATCGGCCAGGGCGTCCCGGATGGCAGTCGAACGCAGCTCCCGCAAGGTTCCCCAGCCCCATTGACGCCAGAGCTGCTCGGCCTCGTCCAGATTGCTCAGCAAACCCAGTTGCACGGCTGATGGAGCAATCGGCGCCGTCGCGGCGATCTCCGGCCCCAGTTCGTCTATCAGTTGGGCATCCGCAAAGACCGCGCCGGGGGCGCGTCCCTCGATATAGCCGTCGACGCCGCAGGCCTGCAAGAGGGCCTCTATCCCTCCAGGGCGGTCCCAGGCCGCCAGCAAGGTGTCCAGCGCGGGCTCCTGATCCACCTTGTATCGCCAGCGGGCATCCAGAAAGTGCGCGTACTGCGCATAGACGAAATGGCCGCCCCTGGGGCGTATCGTCAACGGCGCCGCCGTTGGACCGCCGCGGCCCTGCCACGAGTCCGAACGCAGGAATTCGGCCAGCGGCGGGTCCCCATCCAGGAAGACGGACGTCGCTGACTTGTACCCCTGCCCCAATTCCAGCGGCAAGGCCCGGGTTGCCGTCTGCGCGCCGAACATCCAGCGGTAGTGGTCCCCCAGGTCCTCGAAGGGCCTGGGCGGCATGCGCTGCAGGAAATGATCACCCCGGAACCGGGCGGCCGCGAACATGCGGTCCCAGATGGTCAGCCGATTTTCCTTGAGCCCCGTTTCACGGCCCGCTTCCAGAGGACTGTTGGCAAAGATCGCGATCAGGGCGGGCGCCAGCGCCAGCATGGCATTCAGCGCACGAGCGGCCTGATCCACCTTCACGGACGTGCACGGGCCATTCTGAGCCTTCGCATCGATGCCCACCCGGTGCATCCACCCCCGATACCCCGCGAGCTCCTGATAGATCGGCCGGTCGACGCGCACGGCGGCATACCAGGCCTCGTCCATTGCGCAATCCGGGTGCTCGGACGCATTCAGCAAGGCAGCGCCCTCGGCGTCCAGGGCCTGAATGACATCCTTCAGTTCCTGGTGAACCAGGGCGGCCAGCCGGTCCAGGCAGCCCGCGCCGCCGGGAATGGGAGCAAACGCCGTTTCCAGCAGGTTGTAGCCATTGTCCAGGCCGCTGCATCCGGCCACGGTATCCAGGCTGGTCGTGCGCCCGCACAGGTCGGAACAGACCACGTGCAGGCCGCGCTGACGCTTCACGTTCGCCAGCGCCTCGAAATAATGGGTGACGGCATGACTGCGCCCGTCCCGCTGGCCGATGACGCCCATCTCCAGCTCTAGTCCGATCCGCTCGATCATAGGGGATGGCTCTCCTGTTATATTGAAGAAGAATAGCACCGACCCCATGTACCGGATCGATTGGAACCTTTTCCAGACCTGCATTCACTAAGAAGCAAAAGCCGATTTTTGGCCTCACGGATCCGCAGCATTCATGACAGCCTGGCCCGACTCACTTATGACCATCAATTCTTCCGCCCCTATAGCACCCCGACAACTCCCAAGCCTGGACGACTTCGCCTCGGCCGCCACACGTGGTGAAGCAGTCTATGCCTCGTCAACGGGGCAATCTCTTCAGACGCTGGGCACAGGCGCGACGCCCAGCGGACGGACTGTGGCCTGGGTCGAACCCGACGTGGACACCACCCGGCTCTTTACCGATGCCCTGGCGCAAAGCCACGGCATCGGCATCTCCCAGGCCGTGGCCCGGGAGCTCGGCCTGGTTTCCAGTCCCGGCAAGCCGCTGGCCTCGCGCACCATCACCCAGGCCTTGGACATGGTGCAGACGCTGGCCCAGGTCTTTTCCGGCGTGGACTACGTCACCCAGCTGAACCATTCGGCCGCTGCCCGCGGGACCGGATTCACGGCCCTGTGCCAGGACATGGGAATCAGCGCCGCCGACTTCACGCCGGACCAGCAAAAACGCATTGACCAGGCCATGCGCGAAAAATTCGAGCAAGCTGCCGCGCAAGGAAATAGTCCTGTTTCCAGCCATACCGCCCGCGAATGGCTGCGCACGCTCATCGAATCGCGCTGAACGCGTGAAACGCGCTGGCGCCGCGCATTCGGCAGCGGTTCCCGCCTGATCTCCAACGTCTTTCTTCTGCTGCCAACTGCATGCATCGTACAAACCCTTAACATTAAGCAATTTCTTGAAATAAGCAATTTCGTGATGTAATGTTCCGGCACAGCGACCTCACATTTTGAAGCACGCTGATGATCAGCAACAGTACTCTTCGGCGCCCTCATGACAATACTTCCTGATCCAGACTGCGAAGTACCCGGCCCCATGAATCAGCCAGTGCCAGCCAACTCCCCCGCCATGGCTGACGACCAGTTGTTTCGTGAATTAGTGCAGCAACACAGCGACCGGCTGCAACGCTTCATCATCATGCATATCGGCAATACCAGCGACGCCGAAGATCTTGCCCAACAGGCCTTCGTGGAAGCTGCGCGCTCGTATCAGTCCTTTCGCGGCGAATCGCAACTGTCCACCTGGCTGTATGGCATCGCCCTCAATCTGATCCGCAATCACCTCTCGCGCGCGCCGGAGCGGCGTTATCATTTCGTCGATGAAAGCGGCCTCTATGACCTGCCCACCGATGGCGCCTCTCCCGAAGAGGCGGCCGCCCAGACCCAGACGCTGCGCCTGCTGCAGGAATCCCTGGATGAACTTCCGGAAAGCATGCGCACCATACTGCTGCTGGTGGGTCTGGATGACCTCTCCTACGAAGAGGCCGCCGCCCTGCTCACGGTGCCCATAGGCACGGTACGCAGCCGTCTGTCCAGGGCGCGCGCCGCCTGCGCGAGCGTCTGCGGGAAAAAGGCCTGACGCTCAATTTCTGAGCCTTCTCATCCGGCGCCAGCTCAGTGCCGGACTTCTGTTTTCCAAGCACTGCTGAAACATCGCTTTTCGTAGCGCTTGGTAACGCGCCTGTTCGATGCAGGCCCATCCGCCAGCTTCAGCCCGTCTTAGCGCATCGTGAAGCTGTCACCTTATGAACCAATACGTTGCAGACAAACCGCCGGACGCTGCGTACAACGTTTCGTATGGCGACTGGTTTCGCCGCTTGCCCCGGAACCCGTCGAACGCCATGAAGCGCCCTGAAAAACGCCTTCCGGAGTATGACTATGTACAAACGTATCCTGGTACCGCTTGATGGCTCCCATTTTTCAGAAGAAGTCATTCCCTATGCGGCCGGACTTGCCGCTGTCCACGGCACGGAACTCGTGCTGCTGCGCGTGCTGGACAAGGAAGCCGACCACGACGAGGCCGCCGGCTACATCGAGCGGCTGGCAGCCGTCCATAAGGCCCGGGGCCTGTGCCTGTTGAAGACGGACGACGTGGCCCATACGATAGTCGAGCAGGCCCGCGGCGAGCCGGCCACACTGTTGGCAATGACCTCGCATGGGCGCTCCGGCCTGATGGAAATCATGCTTGGCAGCGTGGCGCAGCGCATCGTGCGCGATGCCCGCGGACCGGTGCTCGTCTATCACCCGACCGGGGCGAGCAGATCGGACCACGCGCCGATAAGGCTGCGCCGCGTGGTGCTGCCGCTCCAAGGCAACTCGCCGCATGAGGCGATGGCCAACCAGGCCGCACAGTTCGCCCGCTGGGTCGATGCGGAGCTGGAGGTCGTGAGCGCTGTCCAGACCGACGGCGCAGGCGGCGTCAGTGAAGAATTCGGCAGCGAGATAACCATGCTGGAATCCAGCTATGTACGTTCCAAGGCGGCTGAGCTGGCCCGGCACCATGGCGTGCGCGTCAACTGGGAGGTGCTGCACGGCGATCCCACGACGGCGATCAACGACCACGTCGCTGATCGCCGCGACGCCATCCTGGCCATGGTCACCCGCTGCAGGGGCGCGCTCGAAGCAGCCGTTCTGGGCAGCGTGACGCTGAACTGCCTGCGCAAGGCCGGCGTGCCGATACTGATGCGCCTGCCTTGAGCCAGAGGCCCGTTCCCCCGCGCATAGCGTGCCTCGGGGTCAAAATGGCGCCGGAACCGCGATGGCTCGACTATCCTGATGCGCCGTACATCCGGCAGGACCGGCTAAGCAGAGCCTCCAGGCGCATTGCTCACAGAAGACTCTGTATCCGCCCCGTTCACAGGCGGATGAACGACTCCGTATTGCTCCCGTAAAGCTTGGCAAAAGGCGCCAGGCAGAGCCAAGACGGCCGCGTCCGGGTTCAACAGGGCCAGCATCCGCTCGCACAAGTCGATCGCCGCGTCGGAAGCATCGATTTCCAGCAAGGCCGGCAGTCGCTCGTACATCTCGCCGATCATGCCGCTCAGCAGATGGCGGGTCGCGCCAAGCAGCTTTCCGACCTTCAGATGGCCGTCCTCCCTATCCACATTGCTCGTGAGCTCGGCGGCAATCTTGCCGAACTCGCCCTCCAGACCCATCAGCAGGCTCAGATGCCGCATTGCATCGCGCACGATGGAGGTCCGAGAGATGCCGCCCAGTTTTTCGGTCGCCCGCCGGCACGCCTCTTGCGCCATGGCCAGCCCTTCATTTTCGCCGGGACCGCCGGAGCTGAACTGTCCCAGCTCCATCAATCGCTGAATGCGCTGCAGCTCCACGCCGGACAGATCCCGCAACTGTCGCACAAGCACCGGCATATCGACCGCCGCCGCCGACAGCGTCCGGAACACGTCCGCAATGCCTTCTATGAGCTGCTGGCTAAGCGGTTCGACCCGTTGCAGAGCGACCGCTTTGGCCGCCTCCAGGTCCAGCTCCAGCTCCAAAGGCCGCACCAGCCTCGCAAGCTTGCACAATCGGCTGAGAGTGAGGTCATCCAGACCGTTCAGAGAACTCTGATTCAGCGGGCCATGCGGATTGGCGCTCGTATGCCGAAACAGCCTCAGACTCTCGTCGTCCAGGTCTCGCACGGACTTAAGCGTCTTTTCGGGCAACGGTCCGTAATTCCGCTGCCTCTGGTCCACCAGATCGTACAGATCACGCAAGAACCGGGAGGCGGCGCGCGAATCGCACAGACCTGCCATCCGGGCCAAGCTTTCTTGGAATGGGCTCAATTCAAGCTGCACTCGTACGTGGATCTCTCGTTCTACCGCGAGGCGCAGATAGGCAAGCATGGATGCCGACCCATATCCACGCGCCCACTCGGCGTCATGCCCGCCAAACGCTCGCATCAAGTCATTACGGGCAAGGTCCAGCCTCTCGGGTCGCAATGCGCTCAGCACCTGCTGCGCCGGCTCGCAAGACAAAGACTGGAGATACATGCCTACCATTCTGAAGGCTGGCGAGCCGCCCCTTGCCCTATCGTTATCGAGCACGGTCAGGGCTTTCTGCAATCTGCGCAATTCCACCACCAGCGCCATTTCATGATTGTCCGGCGAAGTCAGCAATTCGACCATCCGCGCCACAGGCTCACGCACGACGTACTCGGCCAGGCGCTGATTCATGGCCGTCTCCATCTGACGCAACACCTCCGCCGCCCGGGCGCGTAATTCAACAGGCGAAATCCGGCGCAGCACCGCCTCATGGATCTGCGGGTAGCCCAATGCCCCGTCACGCAAGACGACGAGGTCGGGATACGCCAATTCATCCACGCAAGCGGACAGCCCCTGCCGCCCCCCTGGCAGAGCGGACAGATCGTCCTGCAAGCGCTTGCTGAGCCGCGTCAGATCTCGCGCGATCCTCGACTGCGCCTTGGCATCGGCAGCCGGAGCCTTCAGGCTGTCCAGCAAGGCGCGCATGTGACGGCTGTGATCAGGGATCTGATCCGGGCCTTCGCGCTGCACCCGTGCGGGCGGGGACGAACTGCTGCAGGAAAATTTCATATGGGCGAACAGGCCGCCCAGGCGCGCCAAGACACCGGGGCGGCCGCTGCCTGAAGCGGCGCCCTGCCCGGTGCTGAACCGCAGCTTGCCAGGTCTTCGCGCGGTATCAGGAATCGGGCCCTGAGAGACCGCCTGGCCAGAAGGTTGAATATGCATGATGATTTTCCTGAACAGAATCAGTCCGCATGCCAAGACCGTCGGCAAGCGATAAACGCCTGGCATTGCCTCATCCACGAGCTCAGCGCGTCCGGGCAGTCCGCCCGGAGCGCATCCATCCTGGCCTTGGCTGGCTGCAGGACCACTATTTAAATAGGACCCTGATTGGCCTCCGAAGCCGGCCACAGATGCAATCCCAAATCGTGCAAATTCGTGGCGGCGCGCAGATTGTCCACCGTAGTCTGATCCAGGTGGCTCAGGGATATCAAGTCCAAAGGCCCTTTCTGGCTGGGATCAGAACCTCGGAAAACGCGCATGCTGTGACTGATCAGATTTTTCACATCCTTAGCCGTTTTACTCGGCAAACACCCATGATTTGCGTTGATATCGCCAAGCTTAGCGTCCAGCTTAAGCAAAGCCTCCGATGCGGCGCGCGCGTCCTCCTGGTTCACCGCCTGAAGCACGGCCATCTCCGCTTTAACCAAATCAGGTGTCGCCCGCCTGTCGATCTCGAGCTCCAGCACCGTGCGGATTTTATTCAGCACAGAGATGGACTCCTTCTTCTGTTTACCGCTGTCGACCAGACTCAAGGCATCTACGGTGCTCGTCCATTTTTCGGGCCGTACCAGAATCAGCAATTCGGTTCGCAGCGACTCGGGCAATGACTGAAAACAGATATGCAGCCCTTCATAAGAGTCCGGCACCTTCCCCAACCCCTTCATGCCCGCCGCCAAGCTTGCGTCAAACAGGCGCACGCTTTCGGCCAACTTGAGCAGTGGCTTTTCCAGCGCTTCCCCATCCACTGATTTGGCGGACAGCAGCCCGCCGATTTCGTCAAAAGGCTTCCTGACAATTTCCTGCTCGAATCGGTGCTTCACATTGTCTGAAATATGCTTCAACATGCTCTCGGCCTCCGTGCGCACTCCGTCAGAGCTCAACTGATCGAGCAGCGCTTCCATGCCGCCCTCACTGCTCAGCACCCCATTGCGCACAGCGATGATGTCTTCACGGCTCAAGCTCTTCAGCTCATTGCGCAGGTCCGGAACTTTTTTCGGATCGCCCTCCATCTTTTCGCTCAGATCTTTCAGCGAGCTGACGACTTTGGACCCAGCCTTGGGATCGTTTGCCTGCGCCGTCAGATTGCCCAACAGATTGCGGGCGCAAAGCTGTCGTTCGCGAGCTTTAACATGTTAGTCTCGCTGCGTCCGCAGATTCTGCGGAAAGCCTTTGATGGCAAACTTGAAACAGAACTTCAGTGTGTCCAGTGCATTGCGTATGCCCAACTTCAGCGTGCTGACACGCGCCGTGCCGCCCTGTACGGGCTTGAACTGCAGGTTGCCGCAAGTGCCGAAAGCACCGGACACCTTGCTCTGAGGCTGCAGATGCGGAACTCCCGTCTGGCCAAGAGATTGAATCGTCATGATGGTCTTCCTAAAGAAAATCAGGCCCATGTGGCAAACCTGGGGCAGAAACACCGACACCCCCGCCACAGTCGCGTTGATGACGGCGCAACGGATCGCACGCCGCCCCGGCAACACCTTGGTAACCGACGGATACCAAATGTTCCCTTGCCTGAGTTCTAGGAATCTGTACTGCTCCAGCAATTGGACCGGGCCTTGACCTCATCGGCCAAGGCCATCATGAATCAAGTCCACCAGAACAAGCTGCGACTGGCGCTGGGAACCGCTTCCACGTCCAGACCAAAGTGGATCAAGCTCTTCTTGGCTTTGCTCAGGTACCGCACGACAGCTTTATCCAGTGCGCCCCCGGAGTCCTGGAACAGAGGCAGGCTGTCATTGACCAGTTGCCTCACCTTATTGGAGGTCTCGTCGGGCAGCCATTCCGGGGACTGCATCCTGTGCACCAAGACGTGCAAGCCATACAAAGCCTTCGAGCCGGCGAGCCGATCGTCTTCCGCCACCGCCTGGCTCAGGGCGGCTTCGAGCCCATCCAGAGTAGGCCGAGCCCGCCT
This sequence comes from Alcaligenes sp. Marseille-Q7550, assembly GCF_965112015.1. Classification (NCBI taxonomy): domain Bacteria; kingdom Pseudomonadati; phylum Pseudomonadota; class Betaproteobacteria; order Burkholderiales; family Alcaligenaceae; genus Alcaligenes; species Alcaligenes sp. Marseille-Q7550. Next base: position 1,904,660 of record NZ_CBCOPU010000001.1, on the reverse strand, counting down.
GTGAATCTCGCGTCCTAATGACTGGCGGATGCTGTCCAGCATGGCCAGGGCCTGCCGTTTTTGAACATAGTCGATTCCCTGCAGGGCCTCTTGGGCGCAAGCCATTCTTGAGGGCTTGAATACGTACGCCAGGTCCGACAAGCGATACTCGGGCAAAGATCGAAAATACGCATCCAGCAGGGCGATGGTCGCAGGGCCGTCCTCCCATTGGTTGAAGCGCGGCGGCGCCAGGTCCATGAACAAGATGATCAATGACGTCGCCAACGCCGGCCCATTGACATGCGGAGCGGGCAGCATCAGTCTGCGTATCTGCGACAAAGGCTCCTCCACGATAGTGCGAGCCAAGGGCAGATCCAGGGCCTGAGCAACCTGGCCCAGCACCCCGGCCGCCTGTACAGGTACCTGACCCAATACCGCATCGCGGGCGCCTGGGTCTCCCAAGGCCCCGTCGCGCAACGCGATGAGATCGGCACGAGTCAGGTCATTCATGTAGATGAACAGGGATTCGCGTCCGCCCCGCAGATTGGCCAGATCGTCGCGCGCCGGCATGCTTAGCTGTTCGAGCGCTTTGGCGGTATGGGTTCGGGCCTTGACATTGCCGGGCGGGGCCGTCAGCCTGCCCAGCAGATTGCCGACGCGACGGCTGTTCTTGAAAACCTGCATCGAGGCATTGTGCTGTCGCCGGGCTTCCGAAGACGCAAAGCTGCAGCGAGACTTCACGTTGGCCAAGGTTCTGCGCACGTTCTCCTTGATTACATCCCGGCGTCCCAGGCCTGCTGTGCCGCCTTCTTGCGGCGTAAAGCGCAGGTTGCCGACAACACCCAGAGGACCGGGCGAGAGATCCTGCCGCTGCAGGCCCCGGCCCCCGTCTGAAGAAGAGGTTGAGTAACCATGATGATTCTCCACGAAAGAAATACGCGCTCAAAGCTTGGGAGACTGAACAATCCGGTGCGTTCCTCTTCCCGCAAGCTCAGCGCGTCCGGCAAACCCTGGCGGAGCGCGCCCGTCGCGCCCCTGAGGAGGCTGCCAGCTTGGCAGCCTGGAGGCGCCTCAACCCGCGTCAGCAGCCTCCTCCAGTTCCAATCCAAGGCGGTGCAGGCTCGAGGCAAGACGCAAATTATTCAAGGTGTCCGGATTCAGCCTGCGCAGGGAGGCTTCGCTCAATGGGCCGTCCGGGTTGGACGTTGGGTCCCGGAAAACAGGCAGGCTATGATTGACCAGCTTGCGCACATCGTCAGCCAGCTCCTTGGACAGCGATCCATGGGCCTGCTCAATACACCACACCAAGCTGCTCAAATCGCATAAAGCCATGGATGCGGCGAACGGCTTATCCGCATTCACCGCCTGAAGAAGAGCCAGTTCCACTCTCGTCAGAGAAACGGCGGCCCGCTTGTCGATTTCACGCTCCAGCGACTGATGCAGACAATCCAGCTTGGACAGAGCCTGCTGCTTCTCTGACCCATTGGTGATCCGCGACAAAGCGTCTTTGGCGTCATCCAGCCTTCGGGACCTCAATAGGGTCAGCATGGCCTCCAGCTTCTGCGCGTCCGCGGGCCGTATGGACGGCAGCTTGGCAATCTGCGACAAGCGCTCCGGCAGAACGCTCTGGATCAGTTGCCGATTCAGAGCCTCCACCATCTGATGCAGCACGCGGGCCGCTTGCTCACGCATGCCGGAATCCAGCTGATCCAGCAAGGCATTGGCGAAATCAGGGCGGTCCAAGGTCACCGCATACAGGGCAAAGAGTTCCGCATCCTTCAGTTCTCTCAAGTACGCGGCGACTGCTTTGCCCCCCCCCGGGAGATTGGCCAACTCGCCCTTGGACTGCTTGATGAGCTGCGCCAACTCGTTGATGGTCTCGGCCTTGGCTTGTTCGTCGTGCGCCTGGGCGGCCAGATTGCCCAGCAACACGGCGAAAGCACGAGCTCCGCTGGCACCGGCCAGCTTCACCCGCGTCACCCCCTGTGCGGACGAGGGGCTGCTGGAAAAAGAATTCAGCGCCCCTGCCCTTCCCGAGGGCGAAAGCCCGCCGCCCCGTCGTCCACCTCCGGTTTCACCCTGCGCCAGGCTGAACCGTAGCTTGCCTGCATCCTCCCGAGAATCGAAGTATCGCTCCTGCAGATGCCAGCCATGGACGCCAGTCTGGTTGACGCTATTCATTGGGTGTATATTCATGATGATTTTCCTCGAAAAAACCAGGTTTTCTTGACCTTGCGGTCATTCTCTTCCTGCAGTATCAGTTCATAGTCGCGCAGGCGCTCGACGCAGCGCAGATTCGCCGCGACGGTCTCATCCAGCCTGCCCAGATACGCGGCATTCAGTGGGTCAAATGGGTTGTGCACGGCGTCCGGGAACAACAGATCCAGATTGCCCTGGACCAATCTGCGTACGTCTATATTCACTGTTTCCGGCAACCATCCGTAGGTACGCAGGCCCTCTTTCACAAGCGAGTACAATTCGCATAAAGCCTGGGACGCGGCGAGCTGATCCCCCGCAAGCCTGGCCTGCTCCAGCGCCACTTCGATGTCTCGCAATAGAGGCTGGACCCGTGCATGAATCACGCTTGGCAATGAATGGTGGATGCAATCCAACATGGCAAGAGCTCGCTGCCTGCCCGAATCCTCGCCAAGCTGCCGCAGGGCATCTCGGGCGGGTTGATATCTGTCTGCATGGAATAGGAACATCAATTCGCGCAGCCGATACTCAGGCAAAGACCGAAGATAGGTATCCAGCATGGGGACAAGCGGCGGTTCGCTGGCTTGCTGGTCGGCATCCGGCATGCCCAGGACATCAGCCAGACGATTCAGTTGCGACGCCAACGCCGGCCCATTCATCGGCCAAGACCGCATCAGTATCTGAATCTGCTGTAAAGGCATCGTCACACCATCTCGGGCCCGACGCTGATCCAGGGCCTCGGTGATCTGTTCCAATATCTTAGTCGCCTGGGGGCGAAGGTAAGAAGGCATCAGACTCAGCAGCGCATGGCAGATGCGCGGTTTACTCAACACCCCATTGCGCAGAGCGTCAATATCTTCAGGCGTCATTTCATTCATGTAGCAGGTCAGGGATTCGACTCCACCCGCAAGACTGCTGAGATTGCCGGATTCGCTTCCACCCGAAAGACTGTTCAGATTGCACCGCACCAGGCGGACTAGCTGTGCCAGCTCTGGGCCGAGTTTGGCCAGGGCCGAGCCATGGCCCGCCGTGCCCGTCAGCAGGCCCAGCACATTGCCAATGCGATTGCTATTCTCGCGGGCCTGCGTCAGAAATTTGCGCGGTTCTTGTACTGGCTGGGGTCGAAATGAAAAACCGACCGACGGCCGGCCTGCGCTTGCCGGCGTGGAAGGACCGATGCCCGGCGTCCCTCCCTCCAACGGACTGAACCGCAGATTGCCGACCGCTCCCAAAGGCCCGGGCGCCAGGTCCTGGCGCTGCAAAATCCGGGCGCCCGTCTGGCCAAGGGCTCGAGTATCCATCATAACTTTCTCCAAAAAGATACGCATTCAGCACTTCTGTAACCGATGCATGCCAAACATTCCTTGATTCGCGAATGAAATGCGTACCGCGCATCCGTCCGGACCATGTCCGCCCTGCCCTGGATGAACCGCCGATACAACGCTCAGAGCTGCCCCCAGCCCGTGCGGGCCGCCGCTTCCAACTCCAGGCCAAAGCCGCGCAAGTGCCTGACATTGCGCAGGTTCGCCACGGTGACTTCATCCAGCCTGCTCAGGGATGCGGCATTCAGCGCTCCGCTCGGATTGTGCGTGGCATCCCGGAACAGGATCAGGTTATCGTCGACCAGTTTGCGCACAGCCCTGTCCACCGTCTCGGGCAGCCACCCATAGGCTTGCCGGCTCGCCCCCACCAAGGTGTTCAGTTCACAAAAAATCCGGGATGCCGCACGTGGATTTCTGTCGTGTCTGGCCTGGTCCAGAGCGACTTTGAATTCCTGCAGCGAAGGCTGAACCCGTGCACAGATCTCTCGCTCCAAGGAGCCATGAATGATATTGAGCATGGCAAGGGCGCGACGCTTGGCCAGATCATCGTCCATCCTCTGCAGCGCCTCTTGAGCGGGACGCAGTATCACTGAACCAAATACGAACGCCAGCTTGTTCACCCGAGACTGGGGCAGAGACTGGAAATACGTGTCCAGTATGGGAAGAACCGGCAGGCCTCGCTGTGACCGGCTGGAAACCGGCGCAGCCAGGACTGTGGCCAAGGAGCTCAGTTGCACCGCCAAGGCCTTCCCATCCACACGTTGACGACGCATCAGCTTGCGGATCCGCTTCAGATGCGGCTGCACGATATCTCGAGCCAAGCGCCGATCCAGGGCCGTTGCGATCTGTTCCACCACCCTTGCGGCTTGAGCGCGGACGGCGGGCGATATCGTCTCCAGCACCGCGTCGCGGACGGTCGGATGGCCCAGCATCCCGTTGCGCAACGCCTCCAGATCCGCCAGCGTCAACTCGTTCATGTAGGAGGAAAGGGAATCCAGCGCTCCAGGCAGATTGGCCAGATTGCCCTGCGCCAGACGGCCCAACGCATTGCCGATGAGACCGCTGTTCTGGTAGGCCTGCCTGAAGAAGTCGCGCCGCTCCTGTATCAGTTGGGGCGCACGGTGGCGACGAAATTGCCGAGCGACCCAAGAATTGCTTACGCTGGCCAAGGCGCCGGGAGGACTGAAACGCGTCGTCCCCCCATCCTGCAGACCGAACTGCAGGTTGCCGACCGTGCCCAAAGGGCCGGGCGCCAGGTCCTGGCGCTGCAGCCTCTGCGTACCCGCATGGCCGAGAGCTTGAGTATTCATGATGATCTTCCCGAAAGATGCACACTCAAGACTTCAGTAACCCGCGGGTGTCAGATGTTCCTCTATCGCCAGCCCGGCGCGCCGCTGGCGCGGCCAGCCCTCCCCCGAAACCTGGAGCGGCGCCCGACTTTCCGCGGGCGGCTCATGCCTGGGGCGGGCAAGGCTCAGCGGCTTCTTGCTTGCGGCTCGCCCTTCATGCCGCCTGGCGCGCCTGGGACTCCAGGAGATCAAAATGGTACCGGAACAGCGGTACCTCGACCCGCTCAATCCGCGAGGCATCCGCCGACACATGCATGATGTACTGAATCTCCGCCCAACTGCTCTCCGGGTTCAGAACGATAGGCGCGTTCGTGTTGTCCGGCCGCAGTCCTCTGGCGGCATGGATGCCAGGAAATCTGACTGTCATCGTATTGCGAAAATTGCCGTTCTCGGTTTGGGCCACATCAAGCGTCAGAGTCCAGCCATCCGTCGGAAAAAGAACGGCCGTATCGTCCTCCAGTTTGAAGGGCGAACCCCTGCCCAAGCTCCTCAAACCCTGCACCGCGGCCGCCAGCATGTGCTCGTAGTGCATCAGATGCGCCTGCGCTTTTTCCCGCGAACCAGCCACCTTGCCCAGCGCATCCAGCGCCCTGCCCATGGCATCGGGAAATGCGTCAAGCGACGTTTGAACAGGCCAGGCATAACGCACAGGCTGGCCCTGCGCCTCTGTCCCGCGGACAGACAAGAAGATGCTTCGGCGCTCGATTATGCCTTCATGGAATACATCGCTCACCCAAAAGCGGGTCGGCGTTCCGTCCACCGGCAGCATGATTTCCTGGGTTTTGAACCGAGCGTGTTAGGGCTCCCTCGACCCGCGCATAAATGCAACGCCCCAGCGATCGGCGAAAGGCACGCAACATATCCAGGGCGTGCTGTCTTCTCGAATCATCGTAGAGCTGCAACAGAGCCTGTTCGACGACATCCAATCGTCGCAACAGCTCCCTGTCCAACAGACTCGCCCTGTCGTTTACGGGAATGCATTTGAGATAAATGTCCAGCATGTAGACAGCCGGCGGGGTATTGTTCTCTCCACGTAAATCCAGCCGATCCAAGTCTCTATGCAACCTGCACAATTGACCCTCCAGATCCACTATATTCATAGTTTTGGCGGCCAGCATCGCGATAATCGCTGACAAGGGCTGCTGCGCCACGTCTCTGATCAATCGCAGCTTCAGAGCGTCCTCCACCTCCTTCAGCACGATCTGCGCCTGGTCGCGGAACTCTTCGTCTTTGATCATGCCCAGCACCGCGGCGCGGACTTCCGCATTGCCCGCTGCGCCCAAGCGCAAGGCCTGGAGATCTTCAGACGTCAATTCACCCATGTAAGCGGCCAGGGATTCTGTTCCTCCCGTCAGGCTGGCCAAACAGCCCTTTGACCACTTGCAACAGCCAATCAGCTGACGGGAGACTTTGTCCTGAACCTCGGCTGTGTCCGCCTTGACTGTCAGGTGGCCCAGCAAATTGCCAATCTGGGCGCTATTGTCATTTTGTAGAACCCATGCTGCATCTGTACCTCTTGGGGGGTGCGAGCCCTATGGCTGAAAGCGGCATTCGCAGCGCCACGCAAATTGCTCATCACGCTAGTCTCGCCGATAGGTGCCGTGCCGCCCTCCTGCTGCTTGAAGCGCTTGTTGCCCACCGTTCCCAAAGGACCGGGCGCCAGGTCCTGCCGTTCCAAAATCGGGGTAAGCATCCGGCCAGAGGGTTGGATATTCATGATGATCTTCCTTGAAAAGAAATCACCTCCCACAGGATCTCAGTAACCGTCCAATACCGGGCGTTCCTTCAACCACGTACTCGGCACGCCGCCGACTCAGCCATGAAAAACCCCTCGACTGCCGGAATGAAGTCCAACTGTCGAGGGGCGGCGCACGCTTGGTACGGCCAATGATCAGGAGCTGTTTTTATTAGCGCTTGATCTTCATGTCGACGTGAGCGCCTTGATTGCCATGACTTCGAAATGGTGCCGGAACTGCGGCAGCTCCACGACACGAATCTTCTGCACGTCCGCTGACACATGCAAGGTGTACTGAATCTGCGCCCAACTGCTCCACGGATTCATTCTTATGCCCACATCCGCATTGTCCAGTCGCGTTCCCCGGGCAAACTCGATGCCAGGAAACTCAACTGTCGTCGTGATGAGAAATCCGCCCCCTTCGGCTTGCGCCACATCGAATCCCAAGACTCCCCCATCTTCCACATGCACGACGGTATCGTCAGGCAGCTTGAAGGGTGAACCCCGGCCCATGCTCCGCAAACCCCGCTGTACGGCGGCGTATACGTGCTCATAAGCCATCAAATGCGTCAGCGCTTCAGCACTCGCGCCCGCCAGCTTGTATAGCGCGTCCAACGCCCTTCCCATGGTCTGACGGCGACCGTACGGAAATACTGGATCAGGCCACGTAAAACAAATATCTTGCCCGTCGATTCCCACACCTCGCACCGAAAGAACGACAGAAGCGTTTTCAATTCCGTGCGTATGGAACTGCGTATTCACAGCAAACGTCCTGTCCATTCCGTTGACGAGCAACGTGGCCTGCCGTATGTCGCGGACAGCCTGGGGGGAAGCTTCTCCAATTCAGGCGCCATCTCCGCCCGTGCCGTATCCGTCACAAGCAAGGCGACTTCGCCCGTATCCGGTGTATAGGCCAGCCCGTACTGGTCTCGCAAAGCCGGACAAAAAATGCCGGACAAAAAGCTGGCGACCGAAACCGCGCTGGCCTGCCGCGACGTATCAAAAAGGCTTGCGCCCGTCCTAGCCCTCATCGCATCGTCCATGCCATTGAGCAGGTGATAGCAGGTGACAAGGTGCTCTCTGATCTTGCCGCCGCTCTTTTGGTAATCACCTTGAGCAATGACGCTCTCCAGCTTGTACGAGATCATGAAGTACCTGCGTGCCATGTCCCTGAGCAGGCCAATATGCCGTAGCGCATCGTCCACGCTGAAAACCGGACCTTCGTCGATCAGCCTGCCCATCGCCTCCTTGCACGTATTCCGAGCCCAGTCCCGACGCTCATCTTGATTAGGACGGCCGGAGATGAACTGCCCCAAATCCTCCATTTGCTGAAGGCATTGCCATTCGACACAGGCCAGCTCCTGCAGTTGCTGCACAAACACCTGCATGTTCGCCCGCGCGGCGGACAGCGCACAAAACATGGCCATCATTGCCTCGACGGCCTGCCGACGGAGCGCTTCGACCCGCTGCAGGCCGACTGCCTTGGCCGCATCAAGCCCCAGGGCCAGCCCCAAGCCCCAGGGGTGCAACAAGCCAGAGATCTGGTGCAGATGATTGAGCGTGAAGTCGTCCAAGTTCTTGAGGAAACTGTCAGTCAGAGGCCCTGTCGGATGGCGCTCCGCATCTCGCAGCAGGGTCAGGCAGTCGATAACCAACTTGCGCACGTCTTCGGATAACTCTTCGGGCAGCGGACCGAAGGTTTGCCGTATCATGTCCACAAAGGCGTGCAAGTCACGCAAAACCTGGCTTGCGACGCGTCGATCCCGTGTGCTCGCCGCCAGCTCCAACACTTCGTGCAGTTGCCACAATCCAGGCCGGGCCCGTGCGTGAACCTCGCGCTCCAAGGCCGCACGCAGACGGACCAGCATGACGAAGGGCGCAAGCGTGCGCTCCCTCCGGGCCTCGGGATGCCCATACCGCTGCGACAATAGAGCATGGACCGTATCCAGCCTTTCAGGCCGCAACGCGATCAGCAACCGCTCCGACTGGCCATTGGACAAAGACTGAAGATAGATATCCAGCATGTCGACAGCAGGCCAGCGGCCCTCCTCTGCGCGAACGTCCAGCTCGTCCAGTTGTTCCTGCAAGGCGAGCAATTCCGCCTCCAGTCCCGCCGCATCGCCGCCCGCCCCTGGGCCGGGCAGCAGCTTGACCATCTCCATGAGAGGCCCGCCCACTCTCTCCCGGGCCAAGTACTGCTTGAAGGCCAGCGCCACCTCATTCAGCAGGCTGACCGCCCAGCCATGCGGGTCATGTGTAATCTTGCTTTCCAACGCTCTGCAGGCCCCCGGATGGCCCAATGGCCCGCCCCACAAAGCCTCAAGTTTTTGAGAGGGCTGCTCATCCAGCCAATTGTCCAGGGCTTCCCGCGCTCCCGGCAGCTTATCCAGATCGCCCTGCATCGCCTCGCCAAGAATGCCCAGCATCCGGACGACGGGGGACTGGACGTCCGCATTGGCCACCATCAGCGCTGGTTGGCGCATTAACTCGAGAATGACGTATCCACTGACCGGGGCGGGATGCGCGTCCCTGCGCCGCAGTGTTGCTGGCGGGGACTCAGGGCTGGCCGCACCTGGACGTCCGGCGCGCCCCGTGCCGCCCCGTCCCGTGGTGAACCGCGCAGCGCCGATGGCTCCCAAGCGGCTGGATGTCGCCCCGCCCCAACCTGTACCTCTGGATTCCCTTTGGCCGAGAGGATAGAAGTTCATGATGATATTCCTTGAAAAGAAATCACCTCCCCCAAGCCTTGGGTAACTGGGAAACACCAGCCGTTCCGCTAGCCATGAATCCGGCGCATCATCGGCTCGACCATGAAAAAACCCCGAAGCCTGGCGCTCAGCCGCAGCTTCGGGGTCGAACCCAAGCGAGGGGCAATCGAGACGCGCGGCCCCGTATTATCAGCCCTTTATTTTCAAGTCGTCGTAAGCTCCCTGATCGTCGTGACGTCGAAATGATGCCGGAATTGCGGCGCTTCGCTTAAACGTATCTGCCGCAGGTTCGCCGACACATGCAAGGTGTACTGAACCCGCGCCCAGCTGGCCCATGGATTCATGCTTATACCCACAGTCGTACCGTCTGGCCGCGTTCCTTGCACAGATGCGATTTTAAGAAACCCGACCGTCGTTGCGATGAGGAAACCGCCGTCCTCGGTTTGAGCCACATCGAACTCCAAGGTCCCGCCACCTTCCAGATGCACAATGGCGCCATCCTCAGGCAGCCTGAAAGGGGAATCCGCACCCATTGCCTGCAGCCCCTGTATCACGGCCGCATATACGTGCTCATAGCCCATCAAGTGCGTGAGCGCCTCGGCCCTCACGCCAGCCACCTGGCCAAGCGCGTCCAACGCTCTTCCCATGGCCAGACGGCGATCGTGAGGAAAGGCCGGATTGGGCCATGTAACACATATGCCTTGACCATCGGCTCCGATCCCTCGTACAGAAAGAAACACCGAGGCGCCTTCAATGCCATGCGCATGGAACCGCGTATCCACGGTAAACGTTCCCTCCGTCCCATTCACAGGCAAGGTGACCTCCTGGGTGGTGCAGTCGGCAGCGGAAGGAAAAGAGGTCAGCGCTGGCGCCATTCTCGCGCGTGCCGAATCCGTCGCAGACAAGGTAACTGCATGCGTCGTCGGACTATAGGCCAGCCCATACTGTGCGCGCAGGATCGGGTCGAAAATGCCGGGTGAGAAGCTGGCTGCCGAATCTGCGCTGCCCCGCTGCGTCCTATCAGAAAGGCTTGCGCCCGTCACGGTCGCCCATTTTTCATGCATGGCGTCGCACATGCCCCCAAGCAGGTAAGCAGAGATGAAAAGCAGGCTCTCGATTTTTCTGCCGCCTTCTCGATAATCACGCTGAGCAATCGCGTTCTTCAACTCGTCTGAGATTACGAAATACCTTTTTGCCATCTCCCGCATCAGCCCAACATGTCGCATCGCAATGTCCGCACTGACAGCGGGTCCTTCCTCGAGCAGCATGGTCATCGCCTGCTCGCCCATCTCCAGGATCTTGTCATCGAGATCGTCCACAGCAATCCCGCCGGAGCCGGACTGGCCCAGGTCCTCCAACTGCTGAATACGCTGCAATTCCACCCCGGCCAGATCTCCCAATTGCCGCATGAGCGCCGGCATGTCGACCGCCTCCTCGGATAGCGTGCGAAGCATGGCCATCATGCCCTCGACAGCCTGCCGGCGCAGCGCGTCGACGTGCTGCAGGCCGACTGCCTTGAGCGCCTCGATGTCCAGGTCCAGTCCCAAGCCCCAAGGACGCAGTGAGCTCGAGATCCGGCGCAGATGATGGAGCGTGTAGACATACAGGTCCTGGAGATTGCTTTCGTCCGGCGAGCCGGTCTGCCGGCTCTTCGCATCCAGATACACGCCCAGGCTGCTGACAGCCAATTTCCGTACTTCTTCAGCCAACTTTTCGGGCAACTGCCCGTAGGTCTGCCGTATCCTGTCCCCCAAGATGTGCAAGGCACGCATAACCCGATAGGCGACATGTCCGCTTTCTGGTCTTGCCGCCTGATCCAGCGCTTCGTGCAATGACCGCAGATCAGGCTCGGCCCGTGCATAAAGCTCGCGGTCCAGGGACGCGCGCAGACGTTTCAACGCGATGAAAGGGAAAAGCACGCACTCCAGTTGGGGAGGCGGCCTCTTGTTCACTCGCGACAAGATAACGTGGACAGCGTCCAGCCTTCCCGGCCGCAATGCAATCAGCAGGCTCTCCCATTTTCGTGCGGGCAAAGACTGAAGATAGAAGTCCAGCATGTCGACAGCCGGCCAGCGGCCCTGCACCTCCGGGATGTCCAGTATGCACAGCTCTTCGCACAAGTCGGACAACATCTCGTTCAGCCTTTTCTCATAGCCGCGCTTTTCTGGATTGGGCAGCAGCTCGACCAGTTCATTCAGAGACTGGCTTATTCTCAACTCGGTCAGCTTTTGCCTGTAGGCCAGCGTCACCTGATTCAACACGCTCACCGCCTGATCATATGAGTCCGCCCCAAGCTTCGCCACCAGCGCCGCGCAGACCACCGGATCGCCCAGTGGACCTAGGCGCATAAGCCAAAGATCTGGAGAGGGCCGCCCATCCAACCAATCGTCCACGACCTCCCGCGCTCCCGGCAGATTATCCAGGTTGCCCTGCGTCACTCTGCCAAGCCTGGTCAACAACGCGGCGACCCTGTACTGAGCCGCTGCATTGGGCGCCACATTCGATAACTGGTCCAGCAAGCCCAGGACGGCATACTCACCGACGAAGTTCGGATTCACGGTCACGATCCGCAGCTCTGCCGGCGGCGATGCAGAACTGACCGTACCCGAAGCGCGCGCCGCGCCGCTGCGCTGTGAGGCGAACCGCGAAGTATCGGTGGTCCTTGAAGGACCAGATGCCTGCCCGCTCCAGCCCGAATCCCTGGACCCCCACTGGCCGAGAGTAAAAAAATCCATGATGATCTTCCTTAAAAAATCACCTCCCACAAAACGTCAGTAACCGGCAAATATCCAGCGTTCCTCGATCGAGGATCTTGAGCCCTATCGGCGCCTCCGACTGGTCCTTACTCGAACACGGACGATAGATGGCCAGCGTATCCGTGCACGTAGACGGCATTGTCGATAACGATCTGCTCCACATCAAAACGGTGCCGAAACTGTGGCAGCTCGACGACCTCAATCCTCTGCACATCCGGCGGCACCTGCAGGGTGAATTGGACCTCGGCCCAATTGATGGTGTCCAGGCGCATCATGATGAACAAATCCGCGCAGTCAGGCCGCATTCCCTTACAACACAAAATGGGGGCGAATCGGACGGTCGTGGCAATGCGAAAGCCGCCGTCCTCGGTCTGAGCCACGTCAAACGTCAGGATGCCCTGGCGCTCCAGACGGACGACCGTAACATCGTCGTTCAGCTTGAATGGCGAATCCATGCCCATGCTCTGCAAGCCTCTGGACACCGCAGCGCCTATTGTTTCCTGGGTCAGAACACGCGTCAGCGGTTCAGCCGCCGCACCTGCCATCCTGACGAACGCATCCAATGAACGCCCGACGGCATAAGCGCGCTCCGCCTTCTGCAGTAGATCCGGCCTCGTGTAATGCAAGGGCTCGCCGTTCTCGTCAGCCCCCCGCACAGCGGAGACGATGATGGCGCCATCTTCCACTGCGCCCCTGTAAAACGCCTCGCTCATGGACAATGCTGCGCTCATGGGGGCCGCCGCTTCGGTTTCACTCACAGGCAGCACGCAGATGCGGGCGGCATGGACAAGCTCCGTGGGCCGAACTGTCTCCAGCTCACGCAACAGACTGGCGCGTGCCGAATCCGTCACAAGCACGACTGCCCGGTCTTCCGTCGGATCGTACGACACGCCGTATTGCTCCCGCAACGCTCGATAGAAGCCGCTGGGCAAGATGGCAAGGGCCGAACGCGGACTCAACGGGCTCAGCGAATCCGCGCTCAATACGATGGCCTCATCGGATAGAACGATTTCCATCAAATCCCTTAGCCGGCTGGACAGCCCGGCGGACATGCCATTGAGCAGATGACGGGTGGCGCCAAGCTCCCTCATGATCTTCATGCCGCCGCTTTTATAATCATCCAGAGCAACGACGTTTTCCAGCCTGGAGGCAACTTTGCCGAATTCGCCTTCAAGACGACCAAGCAGGTCTATGGCCTGCATCGCATTGCGCACGATTGGAGCTTGACCTGCATCGAGCAGCTCGCCCATCGCCCGCTCGCACAGCTTCTGCGCCATGGCCTGACGGCCATCTTCACTCAGCCCTCCGGGAGCGGATTGTCCCAACTCCATCAATTGCTGGGTACGCTGCAGTTCCACGCCGGACAGGATCCGTAGCTGCTGGAGGAACATCCTCATGTCGACCGGATCCCAGAGAAACGTCCGGAATACGTTCGTCATGCCCGCGACAAGCTGCCGACTGAGTCCTTCAACCCGTTCCAGACCAATCTCATTGGCTGCCTCGAGGTCCAGCCCCAATCCGAAAGGGAGCAAGCTGGAGGCCTGGCGCACATAGACGAATGAGAAATCATCCAGTTTCTGCAGAGAGGCTTTGTTCAAAGGATCAGGCGGATCGTTCCCGGCGTCCGGAAGCACGCTCAGACTGTCATTCACCAATTTGCGCACATCCTCAACCATCTCTTCGGGAAGCCCGCCATAGGTCTGCTGGATCTCCTCGACCAAAGCATTCAGATCGCGCAAAATCCGGGCTGCAGCACGCCTGTCCTTCGCATGCACCGCTTGGCCCGACTTTTCTTGCAACTGCTGCAACTCGGACTGAACCTGCGCGTGTATCTCGCGCCCCCAAGGCGCCTGCCGATGCTCACGCGCCTGCTCCGAGGCTGCGTGTTGTGCCCGTACCGGACTGCCCTGCTCTGCGTTGAATCGCATCATGCCGACGGCTCCCATGGAGTACGACGCCAGGTTCCGCTGCCGCCCGCTTCGGACATCTGCCTGGCCAGGGGATTGAATGTTCATGATGATCTTTCCCGAAAAAAAACCGCGCACCACGACATGCCCCATCAAGCGCTGGATCAGAGCATGGATGGTTCCTGCCCTCGCCGCGCCCACATCGCCTTCAAGACGCAGACATCATCCTGGCTGCCCTGCGGCAAGCGACCAATGCCCGGCGCCCCCTGGCCGCGGATTTCGCGCCATAGCGCATCGACGATACGAAAATCCCCGAAACCAGGAACGGTGTCCTGCTTTCGGGGATAAGAAGCAAGAATCCAGGAATTCCGCTGAACCACTTCAGTCCGTCAAGCGGGAGGTATTTCAAGTGCGCGGTCGCGCACGCCGTCGCTGATGTCCTGCCATTCCTGCCTCAACCGCCATACGTGCTTTACCATCTCGCCAGGCGCCCATCCGGAAAGGTCATAATCTCGCTCTTGCAATAACGAGGCCAGAATCGACGACGCTTCGGACCCCCTCGCCTCATCATCTGCAGCATCCTTCACTCGGGCCAGGCGATTTTCCATTACCGTCAGGCCGGGCTGAGCCCGTGCGCACATCTCGCGCCCCAAAGACTTGCCAAGGAGTCCCCGCATGGCGAGGGCCTGCCGCTTCTCCGGACTATCGTTGAGCTTATGTAGGGCATTGTCGGCCGCCTGAAGTTTTTCTCCGTGCAAACCAAGCATCCACGCGTCAAACTTGTCCCTGCTCAAGGACTGGATCTTGCCCAAAGGCTCTGACACGACCACATGGGCCAATTGCTCAAATGCGGCCCCCCCTACCTGACCCAGCATCTTGACCGCCTGAACGCGTAACCTGGCGGATGGGATCTGTTCCAGCACCGCTTCATACGCTTGCGGATGGTTGAAAATCCCGTCGCACAGCGCGATGAGATCGGGATAGGTCATGGCCTTCAGATAAGCACACAAGGCTTGGTCCCCTTCTGCCAAGTCGAACATTCTGCTGGGGTGTAAAGCGCAGATTGCCCACCGTGCCCAGAGGCCCGGGAGCCAGCTCTTGCATCTGCGTGGTCCGGGCGTGCGTCCGGCTCAAAATTTGGATGTTCATGATGGTTTTCTCTGAAAAGTCAGACTCGCGCTGCGGCTGATCGATTTTATTGAAGCGTCTCAGGCCGTCGCTCGGGCTTCTACTTGAAGGTTGCGGCAGCGTATCCCTGCTAAAATATCTACGCCTTGCTGCATCAGTTCCCAAGCTCCTCTATCATCTCGTTCGGCGCCCATCCAAAAAGGTCATAATCTTGCACCAGAGCAGTCAGAATCGGCATCGCCAGAGATTCCCTCTTCTCATGTGGCGCAACCCTCACCTGAGCCAGGCTGTTTTCCAATAGCTTCAGGCCAGGCCGTGCCCGTGCGTACACCTCGCGCCCCAATAACTTGCCGAGGAGCTCCCGCACGGTGAGGGCCTGCAGCTTTTCTGGACTATTGCTGAGCTTGTACAAGGCATTGTCAGCGGTCCGCAGTTTTTGATACGGCAAACCAGCCATCCGCGCGTCAAACTCATTTTTGCTCAAGGACTGGAAATAGATATCGAGCATGGAGACAGTCGGAAACCTATCCGCTATCTCGATGGCATCCAGCGTGGGCAAACCTGTGTGCAACGTATTCAACTGCGCCGCCAGCTTCTCTCCATCCACGGACGTGGCATTAAGCATTTCGCTTATCCTGTCCAAAGGCTCGGACACGACCACGCGGGCCAATTGCTGAAATGCGGCGTTCCCTACCTGATCCAGCATCTCGGCCGCCAGAGGTCGTAACTCAGCAGGTGAAATCCGGTCCAGCACCGCTTCATACGCTTGCGGATGGTTGAAAACCCCATCGCACAGCGCGATGAGATCGGGATACGTCATGGCCTTCAGATAAGCGAACAGGACTTGCTCGCCGCTTGCCGAGTCGAACAAATTGCCCTGGGACAGCCCGCTGATCTGCTCCAACTCCTTGGCGATTCGGGTCAAGGCGGGCTCATCATTGGCCGGGGCCGTCAGATTACCCAGCAAATTGCCGACGCAGCGGCTGAGCACCCTGGCCTCAATGCAATGCACGAGCTGCGCGCGGGCATCTCCCGACGCATTGCCAAGGTCGAACTCCAGATCCTCAACAGAACAATTGTCAAATGGGAATACGCTTGCGCGGCTGGCAGGCACCGTACCGCCCTGCTGTGGCGTAAAGCGCCGAGTGCCCACCGTGCCCCGAGGACCAGGCGCCAGCTCTTGCATCTGCGCAATCCGGGCGTCCGCCTGGGCCGGAGCTTGAACATTCATGATAATTTTCCCAAAGAAATGAACTCTCGCTGTTGCTGATCGACGGCCAGAGCAATCCCGGGCTCGGACACGGCGGGCAGCCTGGCCGTGTCCGCATAAGCCAGTTCCGATTCCGACAACCAGCGCCCCGGTTCGTGCCTTGTTGAAAGCCAGCGGGGCGCGCGTCTGACAGCGTCTTGGGGCTTGAGTAACCCATGGGCGCCGGATGTTCCTTCCCGCCGGCCGGCAGCCCGTTCGCCCCAGGACCAGGCGCCTTGCCTGACGCATCCAAAGTCCTTACTGCAGGCCGACCGTATCCGTAACCGAGTTATAGGTCACGCCGTATTGTTCCTGCAAAACCGGATAAAGGATGCCGGGCAAGCGGCTGGCGACCGAATCCCTGAGCTCCTGCTCCAGCCAGCGCTCATACACGTTTTCATTCATACGTAGAATGTTCAGGTCCTTCAACCGCTCCAGCATCGCGCCGCTCACGCCGTTCAGCAGAAGATGGATGGTAAGAAACTCGTTCACGATATTCTGTCTCACCTGCTCATAACCGCTCTGAACCGTAGCGCTCTCCAGCTTGTAGGCGGTCGTAAAGTACCTGCTGGCCATTTCCCTGATCAAGACCCTATTGCGCATCGCACTGCTCACCAGCATGACTTCACGCGCGCTGAGCAGCTCATCCACTACCCGTCCGCAACTCTCTCGAGCCAGCTCCCAACGGGAGCCCAGCGTGGGACCGTTGGAGTTGAAATGCCCCAGGCCTTCCAAGCGCCCGATACGCTGCGATTCCACGCCGGCCGCATCCCGCAGTTGCTGTGTGAGCAGCGGCATGTCGACCCGCTCCTCGGCCAGCGTCCGGAACACGTCCGTCATGGCTCTGATGAGTTGCCGGCTAAGCAGCCCGACGCGATGCAGGCTGGATGCTACGGCCGCCTCATGGTTCAGCTCCAATCCCAAGGAGTGCAAACTCACGGCGCGGCGCAGGCGTCCGAAAGTGAGGCCACCCAGCCTGCGCAAAGAATCTGCACTCAGTTCGCCGTCCGGATTGTTCTCTATGTCCCGGAACAGCATCAGGCTATCCTCGATCTGCCTGCGCACTTCCCGCTCCGTCGCCTCCGGCATACGCCTGTACGTCGTCTGGATTCCATTCACCAAGGCATGCAGATCAAATAAAGCCTCGGATGCGGCTAGCTGATCGCCCTCATGCACCGCGGAGCGCAGGGCACGGTTCAGTTCCCTCAGGGAAGGCGCGGTCCGTCTCTCGAGATCGCGCTCCAGGGACGTGCGCAGATGATTCAGCATGGCAAGAGGCTCGTACTCCTCCAGGCTCAGCATGAACTTGATCATTCGCAGCCCGCTATGGGCCAGCAAGGGATCGTTTTTTTTCTTCTCCGCCGCCGCCTCCGTCTTCCAATCCTCCCACCTGATCAATAAAGCAGCCCGGGCGGCGTCCAATGCGCCAGAATTCAGTTGACTCAGCAGCAGGTCCCACTGGGCCTGCGGCAAAGCCTTGAAATAGACGTCCAGCAAGTGAAGAGCCGGCGTCCGGTCCTGCACCCCGCTGGCATCCAGCATGGCCAGGCTAGTGTGCAACTTGATCAATTGCGTCTCCAGCTTCTGCGGATCCGGATAGTGCAGAAACAGCAGGCCCGCAATCTCCCACAAAGGCTCCAGCACGACCTCTTGAGCCAGACGCAGCTTCACGGCGTCCGCCATGTCCCCCAGCAAGCCGGCCGCCTGGCGGCGCAAGCCGGAATCCACCTGATCCAGCACCGCCCTGCGGGCGTCCGGATGGCCTAGAACCCCGCTATACAAAGCGATGAGATCCGCATAGAGCAATTCATTCAGGTAGGCGGACAAGGCCTCCGGCCCCCCCGTCAATCGAGCCAGACCGCCCTTATACCGCTCGCACAGCCGGGTAAGCCCTTGGGCGATGATGGGCCTGGCCTTAGGGGCATCCGCCGGTGCCGTCAGGTGGCCCAGCAGATCGCCGATGAGGCGGCTATTCTTGTAGGCCTCAATCACTATGTCCTGCTGCTTCAACTCTTCCAGGGACGGGCCGCTAACGGCGAATCGCAGATTGGCCCATGCTCTGTATATGTTCGACACCGGGCTGGTCGGGCTGACAGGCGCCGTGCCGTCCTGCTGCGGCGTGAAGCGCTGGTTGCCCACCGTTCCCAGAGGTCCGGGTGCCAGGCCCTGTCGCTGCAGAATCCGGGCTCCCGTCTGGCCAAGGAGTTGGATATTCATGATGATTTTCCTTGAAAAAAATCACCTCCCGCCAGACTTCAGTAACCGACAGGTACTGGACGTTCCTCTGACCGCAAATTCAACAGGCGGCCGGCCCGACAATGCCAAGCCCTGGCCAAAGCGCAAGTCCGGTGCTTAGAACAATCTCCAACTTGTGCCGGCAAGCCCTTCCAGCTCCAGGCCAAAACCTCGCAAGCCCCAGGAGGCATTGCGCAGATTCTCCACAACGACGGGATCCAGCCTGTCCAGCGAGGCGGCGCTCAGCGCTCCGTGCGGATTGTGCTCCGTATCGCGGAAGACCGACAAGTTGTCATTGACCAATCTGCTCGCACTTTCGGCCACTCCATCGGGCAGCCATCCGTAGGCCCGTCGCGTCTCAGCCACCAAAGCGTCCAGCTCGCAGAAAGCCTCGGATACGGCGCGCTGATTGCCCGCAAACCTCGCCTGGAACAGTTCGTTGTCCAATGCTCTCAGAGCAGGTTGAACCCGTGCGTGGATCTCGCGCCCCAAGGCTTGACGGATACTCTCCAGTCTCTCGATGGCACGCTGGCTTCCCGAACCATTGTTGAGCCGCTGCAGGGCATTTCGAGCGTCATGCATTGTGAGGACATCAAACACGCGCGACAACTGTTCCACTTGGCTCTGGGGCAAGGACCCAAAATAAACTTCCAACATGGCCGGGGCCGCGGGCAAGGCGATCAACCCCGCCGCCAGCTCCCGCGCCGCCACAAACGGGACTTGCAGCACCAGCTCGCGAATCCGCGACAAAGGGGCCTGCACGGCATCCCGGGCCAAACGCTGATTCAGCGCCCGGACGATCTGATTGAGCAGGTCGCTCGCCTGGAAATGCAAATCAGTCGACATCAAATTCAGCAAAGCGCTGCGGGACGCCAGGCTGCCCAGCAGATTGGCCACGTGACGGCTATTGTCATGGACCCGGTTCATCAAGTCGCGCTGTTGCCATGCTTCCAGGGTCATGCGGTTAAAGCGAAGCCTCAGATTGGCATAGAGATTGCTCAATGGTCGGCGTACGTTCGAGAGCGTCGCTCTGACTCGGCCGACACCCGCGGTGCCGCCCTGCCGTCGACCGAACTGCAGATTGCCGGCAGTTCCCAAAGGACCAGGCGCCACGCCCTGCCGCAGACTATGCGCGCCCGCCTGGCCAAGTGCTTGAGTATGCATGATGATCTTCCTTGATAAGATGCTTGCTCAAGCATTCAGTAACCGCCCCATACGGGCCGTTCCTCTTTTGAAGAAACCTGGACAGGACCTGGGCGTCATCCACTGAAGCCTTGGAGCTGACCGACCTTTTCTCTATGTCTTTCGGCGGCTGTCCTTCCGGGCTTGAATCTCGTGCGCGAATTGCCGGATAAGTGACGGCCTCAGGACGTTCTCGATCTCCATGATCGCTTCGGACGCCCGCCGCGCGGCTGGAGGCGACATCATGGACAGTAGAGCACCCCACGCGAATTTGCGCAGATCTCTTTCACGCAAGCCGCGGTATATAGCCAAGAGCTCCTGGTCACTCAGGTCCTGCAGGCGGAAGCTCCGGGGGTCGGCCTTCCCATTTCGACCGGCTGAACGGCCCATAAACAAGTTCTCCAGCAGTTGCACATGTTGAGCGAACCTGGACAGGACCTGGGCGTCGTCCATTGGCGCCTTGGGATCAAGCGGCGTGTCAATGCGGCGGATACCCTCGCGGGCTTGTATCGTCTCCTTGGGCGGCGCCTGCTTTTTCGCAGGCTTGGAAAGACTAAGATCTATATACCTAAGCGCGGCCCGCATCTGCGCCGAATCCTCATCGATGATCGACAAGGCTAGTTGGGCCTGAGCCTGTTTCATTAGCCGTAACCACTCCAACCGCTCCTGCGGCATATGCTTGGCTGCTTTGGTGTACTCCTTGACATGCGCCCGGACACGCGCCAGACCCGCTTCATTGAGCGCCTGGCGGTCCAGATCCAATCCCAGTACATGCAAATGCGGGACGCGACGCAGATTCAACAAAACGCCGTCCGGCAGCTTCTTCAGGGAAGCCGCATTCAGCGGATGGACCGGGTTGCTTGCCGCGTCCCGAAACAAGTTCATGCCAATCCCGATCAAGTCGCATACATCGTCGGCCGTCTCGTCGGGAAACTTTCTGTACGCCTGCAGATTCCTGTCCACCAGGGCATTGAGCTCAAGCAACACGCCGGAGGCGGCAGGAAGGTCATTGTCACGTACGGCCTTATCCAGCTTGCCTTTCAACTGCTGCAGCTCAGGCTTGGCTCGTGCGTGGATCTCGCCATACACCGATTGGCTGATTCGATCCATCATGATTTCGGCCCGATGGCTTGGCCATATGACGCTGAACGAGGCAAGGGCCTGCCGGCCGGCATCCAGATTTACTGACAGTAACCGGTTCAGCAGCGCCTTCGACTCCCCCTCCTGCAAACACTGAAAATAGCTGTCCAGCGCATCGCCGTCTCCCCTTCCGGTACTCGACGCCCTGCTGGACTCAAACTGTCGCAGGCCCCAGGCCAAGCTGGTCAATGCTTTCTCCAGTTGCGCCCCATTCACCGGACTGGCGGACAACAGCGCGGCAATCTCTCCCAAAGGCTTGCATACGACTTGTCGCTGAAATCGCGGAATCAAGGCGTCCTCAATCTGCTTCAGAACGTCCGAAGCTTGCCGTTCTGCTGCCAGCGAATCCTTGGGAATCTGCTCCAATACGGCTTTGCGAGCGGCCGGCTGGCCCAGCACCCCGTTGTACAAGGCAATGAGATCCGCATCGCTCAGCTCATCCAGGTAGAAGCGCAGGGATTCCTCTCCTCCTTTCAGGCTGGCTAAACGACCTTTGGACAGTTCGCCCAGCTGCGCCAGATTCCGGGCCAGCTTGGACAAAGCCGCGGCGTCGCTCGTCGGGGCTGTCAGACAGCCCAGCACATTGCCGACATGGCGGCTGTGCTTGCGGACTTGCATCAACTCCTTGCGTTGCGCGCGCGCCTCCGAGGGCGCACAGGTAAAGCGATCCTTCAAGACGGCCCATGCATGGGCGAACGAACGCCGCAGGTCCGACAGCCTCACACCCAGGCGAGTGGCGCGAGCGGTTCCGCCTTCCTCCATTGCGAACCGCAGATTGCCGACGGTGCCTAGAGGACAAGAACCCAGGTCCTTGCGTTCCAGCGCATGCTGCAGCTTCTGCTGGCCATATGTCGGAAGGGCGGGGTAAGCAGCTTGAAGGTCCATGTCAGTTTTCTCGAAAAAATCAGGCTCGCATGCCCACGCCTGAATCAGCGGACGGGTGGTGTCACCCCATCTGCATCAAGGTCGTAGCAAGGACCATTTGTTGTGATCTCAAAGCGTGAGTCACCAACGAATACCTGAGGTTCCTTGACCCGCCATTCAGCGCCTAGCTCTGGATTCGGGCCAGCATCGCTTCGGCCTGCTGCTTTTTCGGCCCCTCGTCGATCATCGACACGAGCTTGCGGATGACATCCTGCCTTGGCGCCTCCCATGCAGCCAGCAATGCAGCCGATCCGGCGTTCTCCGCAAGATTTCGCTCGGGAAACTGCTGGATATGCGTTTCGAGCCGCGACAGGGCCACATCATTGAGCGCGTCCTGGTCCAGAATCAGTCCCAAGGAACGCAAATTCGAGGCGCGATGCAAATACCAAAGAGTCGAGTCGCCCAGCCTCATCAGGGAAGCCCTGTTCAACGAACCGATCGGATTGTTCCGAGCGTCCCGGAACAGAGCCATGGCAGCATCGACCTGGCTGCGCACTTTCTCATACAAGCCTTCGGGCAAGGATCCCTGGGTGCGCATGGTCCCCCCCACCCAGGCGCTCAGGTCATAGAGACGCTTGGACGCCTTGAACTGCATTTCCGCGTGGTCCGCGTGACCCGGACTGTTCGCCGGTCCCGGCCGGGCCCGCGCGCGCCATTCGCGCTCCAGCGAGTTGCCGATACGCTCCAGCATGGCGGCGGCCTGGCTTTCCGAGTCATTGTCGGTTCGCGACAGGGTCTGTTGAACGGTATTCAGTCGCCCGCTCAAGCAATGGGTCAGCAATAGCTCCAATTGACCCTCGGGCAAAAATCGGAGGTAACCGTCCAGCGGGTCGCCGCCCTTGCCCATCGCCGTCGCCCTCCTGCTGGCTTCGAACTGATCCAGACCCTTGGCCAGTCTGATCAGCGGCTCCCTCAGCTCGCATCCATCCACTGAGCGGCCGGAGAGTTGCCTGACGATCTGCCCGAAAGGCTCCTGCACGACTCTCTGGATGAACTGATCACGCAGAGCCTCTGCAATCTGGTTCAGCACCTCGGGCAACTGCTCACCTTTCCAAGCCGAAACCCGGGAAATCTCCTTCAGCATGGCGGCGCGGGCGAGTGGACAGCCCGACACCCCATTGTGCATGGCAATGAGATCCGAATCGGACAACTCACTCAGGTAAAAAGTCAGGGATTTTTGTCCCCCCATCATCCTGCCCAAATCGCCTCTCAACGGATCGCACAGTTTGATCAGCTTTACGGCGATCCTGGAACAAGCCTGGGCGTCGTCCGCCCGGGCAGTCAGGCTGCCCAGCAGATCACCGAGGCGGCGGCTGTTCTTGCGAGCCTGAACCACGGCATGGCGCTGCGACCGCTCTTCCGAAGGCTCGCAGATAGACGTGAATCCAAATTCATTCAGAAAATGAGCCAAGGAATGGCATATATCCGACAGCAAAGTGCTGATGCGGCCGGCGCGCGCCGTCCCGCCCTGTTCCACGTTGAATTGCAGATTGCCCATGCGCCCCAGAGGACAAGGCTCCAGATCCTTGCGCTCCAGCGCCAGTTCCGGATTCTTTGGGATGCAGGCTTGGATAAAGTTTTGAAAGGGTCGAGCAACCATGATCGCCCTGCTCGACAAAAGTCAGACACGAATACCAGGATCAGAAACATTGACGGGTCGCGTCGTCGTTACATCCACGCCTTGACAACACTAAGCCCGGAGGCGGGCCAGCATGTCTTCAGCCCGCCGTCGCGTCGCAGCATTGCTGATCAGCGACAGGGCCTGCAGGGCTTCATTCAGTTTTTTTTGCCGGAGTTCTTCTGTGGGCTGTCCAAGGGCTTTTGCTCTGAAGAACGTATTAATGTGATTCTCGAGCCGTGTCATGCCCAAAACATTGAGCGACTCACCGTCCAGTTTCAGCCCCAAGGAATGCAAGTGCGAGGCGCGATGCAGGTTCAACAAGATGGCATCCTCCAGCCCGCTCAGAGAAAACGAAGTCAGCGGGCGGGCCGGATCGTCACCCTCATTCCGGAAAATCGACATGCCAACGTCGACCAAAACGCGCGCGTCCAGATCAATTTTCGCGGGCAGGAAACCGCAGGCCTTCTGCTCCTTGTCAATGAAGGCATTCAGATCATATAGAACCTTGGATCCGACGGACGGATCCTTATTGTTCGACGCTTCCAGCATCGTATTTGCCAACGCGTCCAGATCATCCTTGGTTTGCGCCAGGATCACGCCCTCCGACATGGCGCGCAGGCGATCCAACGTTGCCAGGGCCGCGTCCTGCGAACCGTCGGTGACCTGCGACAGGGCCTGGCGGGCGGCCTCCAGATTCTCGGGCCGCAATGCGAACAGCACCTTCTCCGGCTCGCCCTTGGGCAAGGACTGAAGGTAAAGGTCCAACTTGGCCACGTCCTGGGGGAACTCGCTCAGTTGTCGGTGCAACGCTTGCCCATCCAGAGGGAAGACGGTCAGTTCCTGGATCGTGTTCGCCAACGGCCCCCGTATGAGGTCCTGGGCGCTGCGCAGCTCCAGGGCCGCATTGATCACCTTCAGCGCGCCGGCCGCCTGATTGCGCAGCGGATTGCTGGCATCCGGCGAAATCCGGTCCAGCACCGCGTCACGGGCCTTGGGATCACCCAGCACCCCGTCGTACAGCGCCTGGAGATCCATATCTTTCAACTGGCCCATATGGCTGGACAGGCTCTGCTCCCACCCTTTCCGGCTGTTCAAGTCGCCGTCCGCCAGCGTGATGAGCTCCTCCAGCCTTTGGGCAACGTCGGTCCGACCCTTTTCGTCCTTCGCCAGAGCCGTCAGGTCGCCCAGCAAATTGGCGACGCATTTGTTGGTCTTGCGGTTCTCGACCAAAGCCTCGTGCGGCGCCCGCGCCTCCTTGGGCGCGTTGGTGAGGAAAAATGTCAGTTTGGCTTGCCAGTTGGCCACGAAATGGCGCAGGTCCGACAACGTCGTGCGGATGAGGCCGGCGCGCGCCGTGCCGCCCTGCTTGGCCGTGTACTGCCGGTTGCCGACGGTCCCCAGCGCGGAGGAAGACCCCGCACCTTGTCCTTTCAGTTCCGGTTTCGGCTGAACAGCTATCGGGCTGAACAAGCCGGAGGTGCCAGAAATAGCCATAATCATCTTCCTCGAAAAGCCCCCGAACCGTGGCGCGGCGTCCGGTTTGCGGGGGCAGCTCAAATCCAGAACGCTTGTCTGGCTCAGGGGTTTGAATCAACAGGCTGGCCATCCTGGAAACAACTAGATCCGGATGCTGTTTAATACCGCTTGGGCCTGCTCTCTCATCGAAACATCGTCGATCAGCGCCATGGCCTCTCGGATGGCGTCCCCTCTTGTTTTCGCCATGTCACTCATCATCTTCCTCGTCTGTCTATGAGACGTGCGCTCGGCGAACTGCTCGCCATGCTTCTTGACCCGTGCCAGGCACTCTTCATTGAGAGCGTCACGATCCAGCTTCAGTCCCAAAGAGCGCAGGTTCTTGGCGCCATGCAGGTACCCCAGAGAGGTATCATGCAGCTTCTTCATGGAAGCCCGATTGAGCGGGCCCTCCGGATTGCTCTGCGCGTGGCGGAACAAGCGCAAGCCGGTATCGACCTGGGCGCGCGCATCCTCGACCATGCCTTCAGGCAAGGACCCGCAGGCTTTCAGATGCTTGTCCAGCAGAACATCGAGCTGACGCAAGACATTGGCTGCAGCGAACCGGTCCGCCTGGCTGGCCGCCGTATCCAGCTTGCCTTGCAGCTCCTTCAGCTCAGGCTGGGCTCGTGCGTGAATCACGCCTTCCGCCGAAGTGCGCAGACGATCCAGCGTTGCGCGGGCCAAGTCCTGCGAACCATCGGTGACCCGCGACAGGGCCTGTTCAACGGCCTCCAGGTTCTCGGGCCGCAATGCGAACAGCACCTTCTCCGGCTCGCCCTTGGGCAAGGACTGGAGGTACAGATCCAACTTGGCCACGTCCTGGGGGAACTCGCTCAATTGCCGATGCAGCGCTTGCCCATCCAGAGTAGACGCGGACAGTTGTTCCATCGTGTTCGCCAACGGCTCCCGTATGAGGGCCTGGGCGCTGCGCAGATCCAGGGCCGCATTGATCACCTTCAGCGCGCCGGCCGCCTGATTACGCAAATGATTGCTGGCGTCCGGCGAAATCCGGTCCAGCACCGCGTCACGGGCCTTGGGATCACCCAGCACCCCGTCGTACAGCGCCTGGAGATCCATATCTTTCAACTGGCCCATATGGCTGGACAGGCTCTGCTCCCACCCTTTCCGGCTGTTCAAGTCGCCGTCCGCCAGCGTGATGAGCTCCTCCAGCCTTTGGGCAACGTCGGTCCGACCCTTTTCGTCCTTCGCCAGAGCCGTCAGGTCGCCCAGCAAATTGGCGACGCATTTGTTGGTCTTGCGGTTCTCGACCAAAGCCTCGTGCGGCGCCCGCGCCTCCTTGGGCGCGTTGGTGAGGAAAAATGTCAGTTTGGCTTGCCAGTTGGCCACGAAATGGCGCAGGTCCGACAACGTCGTGCGGATGAGGCCGGCGCGCGCCGTGCCGCCCTGCTTGGCCGTGTACTGCCGGTTGCCGACGGACCCCAGCGCGGAGGAAGACCCCGCGCCTTGTCCTTTCAGTTCCGGTTTCGGCTGCTCATCTATCAGTCTAAGGTAGCCGGAGGCGTTGGTAGTTTGAATTGCCATGCTCATCTTCCTATAAAATATCGGATTGCTCTGCTACGTCCGGATGCGGGTCAATGCTTTTTCAGCATGCCACTTCATCCCATCATCGCTGATCAAGGACAGGACCTGTAAGGCATCATTGAGTTTCTTTTGCCGAAATTCGTCCCGCTTTTCCATGGGCAGTTTCGTGACATTGTCCCTGAACTCATTAACGTGGCGGTGGATTCGAGACGTGCTCAATCGATCGAGCTCCGCAGAGTCCAGCTTCAACCCCAAGGGGTGCAAGTGCGAGGCGCGATGCAGATTCAACAAAGCGGCGTCCTTCAACACGTTCAGGGAAGACATTTTCAGCGAGCCGCCCCGTTCGTCCTCGTCGCTCAGAAACAGCTGCATGCCACCGTCGACCAAATCGCGCGCGTCCTCAATTATTTCTGCAGGCAAGGATCCGCAGGCCTTTTGCACCTCGTCAATCAAGGTGTTCAGATCGGATAGAATCCTGGACCCGGCAAGCTTATCCCCCTTATCATGCGCATCTTCCATCTTCGCGCCCAACGCGCTCAGCGCCGGCTGGGCTCGTGCGTGAATCACGCCCTCCGCCGACGTGCGCAGACGATCCAGCGTTGCGCGGGCCAGGTCCTGCGAGCCATCGGTGACCCGCGACAGGGCCTGGCGGCCGGCCTCCAGGTTCTCGGGCCGCAGGGCGAACAACACCTTCTCCGGCTCGCCCTTGGGCAAGGAGTGGAGATAAAGGTCCAGCCTGGCCGCGTCCTGGGGGAACCCGCTCAGTTGCCGGTGCAGCTCCTGCCCATCCAAGGGGGAGGCGGACAGTTGCTGGACCGTGTTCGCCAACGGCTCCCGTATGAGGTCCTGGGCGCTGCGCAGATCCAGGGCCGCATTGATCACTTCCAACGCGCCGGCCGCCTGCTTACGCAGCGGATTGCTTGCTTCAGGCGAAATCCGGTCCAGCACCGCGTCACGGGCCTGGGGATCACCCAGCACCCCGTCGTACAGCGCCTTGAGATCCATATCTTTCAACTGGCCCATATGGCTGGACAGGCACTGCTCCCACCCTTTCCGGCTGTTCAAATCGCCGTCCGCCAGCGTGATGAGCTCCTCCAGCCTTCGGGCAACGGCGGTCCGACCCTTTTCGTCCTTCGCCAGAGCCGTCAGGTCGCCCAGCAAATTGGCGACGCATTTGTTGGTCTTGCGGTTCTGAACCAAAGCCTCGTGCTGCGCCCGCGCCTCCTTGGGCGCGTTGGTCAGGAAAAATGTCAGTTTGGCTTGCCAGTTGGCCACGAAATGGCGCAGGTCCGACAACGTCGTGCGGATGAAACCGACGCGCGCCGTGCCGCCCTGCTTGGCCGTGTACTGCAGGTTGCCGACGCTGCCCAGCGCGGAGGAAGATCTCGCGCCTTGTCCTTTCAGTTCCGATTTCGGCTGAACAGCTATCGGGTTAAACAAGCCAGAGGTGCCAGAAATAGCCATAATCATCTTCCTAGAAAAAATCAGGCCTACATACCAGAACCGGGGCGGAAACCTGCAGGGTCCGCGCCACAATGACATCCACACCGCTGCCGTCATGTCGCAGCTATGGCCATCTCAAAGCGTGAGTAACCGAGAAGCTCCTGGAGTTCCATTGCCCGCACGCTCAGTGCACCGTCGGTTCGGCCATGTAGACCGATCCCCGACGGCGAGTCTGCTCACAAAACGACTAGGTTCGGATGCGCTCAAGCAACGCTTCGGCCTGTTCCCTGTAGGAAACATCGTCGATCAGCAGCAGGGCCTGTACAGCGTCAGTCAGCTTTCTTTGCCGGTATAAGATCAACAAGTCCATCGGCAGCTCTATGGAACTGGCTTTGACGAAGTCATCGCTCTGCGCTCGAACCCGCGACAGGCTCACCTCATTGAGCGCATTGGGATCCAGGTCCAAACCCATGGGATGCAAGCTAGAGGCGTGCTTCAGATTCCGCAGGACGACGTTGTCCAACTCAGCCAGGGACGCCTTGTTCAACGGGCCGGCCGGATTGTTCTGAGCGTCCCGGAACACACGCATGCTGGCGTTGACCAGGGTGCAGACGAGCTCGGTCGTTGCTTTGGGCAGGGTTCCGCAAACTTGCTGCTTATCTTCCACGAAAGCATTCAGACGAAGCAGAATTGCGGATACGGCGAGCGGATCCCGCTCGTCCACCGCCTTGTCCAGATCGACGAGCAGATCGTGCATATCCGCCTCGATGCGCTCGTAAACCTCGCTCTCCAGCGCCGCATGCAGACGATGCAGTGCAGCAACGGCCGGGTCCGGAGAAGCGCCGATGACCTGCGGCAGGACATGCCAGGCGGCCTGCAGATTGTCGGGCCGCAACGCGAACAGCATTTTTTCGGGCTCGCCTTTAGGCAAAGCCTCAAGATAGCGCTGCAGTTGGGCTTCGTCTTCAGGGAAGGCGCTCAATTGGCTATGCAGCTCCTCTCCATTCAAGGGGGAAGCGGACAATAGCCTGGCGACCTGCGACACAGGCTCCTGCATGGTCAGTTGGTCACTACGCTGGCGCAAGGCCTGCTTGACCTCCAGCAGCACGCCAAGCGCCTGGTTGCGCAACAGGTTCTCGCGATCAGGCGAAATCTGGTCAAACGCTGCCATAAGAGCACCCTGACCATCGGCGCTCAATACCCCATCACACACAGCCTTGAGATCCGCATACGTCGATTCAGCCACGTAGAATGCCAAAGCTTGCTTTGCACCCGGCAGGCGGCTCAAATCGCCTTTTGTCAGCTCGCCAAGATGCTTCAACCTCTGGATGATTGCGGACGGTGCATTTTTATCGTTCGCCGCAGCCGTCAGGCTGCCCAGCAGATCGCCGACGAGACGGCTGTTCTTGTGTACCTGAACCCGGTAGTCACGTTGCGTTCGCACGTGCTGCGGCGCGCGGGTAATGAAAAACTTCAGCTTCGCACGGACATCATTCAGAAAACCGCGCATGCCCGACAGCATGACGCCGATGCGGCTGGCGCGGGCCGTGCCGCCTTGCCTTGCTGTATACTGCAAATTGCCGACAGCCCCCAGAGAACGGGCTGCCACATCCTTCCTCTTCAGTTCCGGTTTCGGCTGCTCATCCATCTGCCTGATGCAGGCATCGCTGCCAGCGGCTGTCATAGCCATGATCATCTCCTCCGAAAAAATCCAGCCTGCGTACCAGCACCAGAGGCGCAAACGCGGCGGTTCACGCCACAACGACATCCATATCGCCGTCATGGCGCACTCATAGTCATCTCAAAACGTAGGTAACAACTGATCACCGGATGTTCCCGTGGCCACCCGGACAACGTACCGCCGGCTGGGGCGGACAAACGCAATGTCCATGCCCCAGTTGATGATTTTTCTGGCCAGTACGCTAACCGCGAGGCCATTCATAAAGGCTCGCAAACGAGGATTGGCAGATTCGGTTTAGCATGTCGTAGGCGCGCCCTTTGCCCTCGATCTTCGACAAAGCCTTCAGACCGTCATTCATTGCCGACCCCCGCCCTTCCAGAAACCTCTGCTGCGCCAGGCTTTGCAGCACGTCGAACAGATCCTCGGGCAAAGCTGCGAGGTAGTTCTCCAGATAGTGCCCTCCATCGGGCATATAGTTGGCCTGCCTGCTGGCTTTGAAATGCTCCAGGCCTATGGCCAACCTGAGCAAGGGCTCTTGCAGCTTGCGCCCATCCACCTGTTCGCTGGACAGCAGACGGACAATGTCGCGGAAAGGCTCCTGCACGACCTGGTGGAGAAAACGCGGACGCAGGGCCGCCAGGATCTGATTCAGCACCTCATTCGCGCTCTCATGACACTCGGGAGCAAGCTGCTCCAGCACGCCGTCACGGGCAATCGCGCAGGTCAAGACGCCGTTGTGCAGAGCGATGAGATCTGAATCATTCAACTCATCCAGATATGCATGCAGGCAATATTGACCTCCGGGCAGATCGGCCAGCCCCCCCTTGGACCGCTCGCCGATCCGGGCCAGTACTTCTGCAATCCTGGGCCAGCTCTTTTCATCGTTTGCTGGAACTGTCAGGCTGCCCAGCAGATTCCCGAGGAATCGACTGTTCTCGCGGGCCTGACTCAGGTAATCGCGCCGCGCCCGCATCTGCGGGAATACCCAGCCCAGGCAGAACTTCAGATTGGCCCAGAAAGCGGTCAACAAGCGTCCTATGCCCGATAGATGACTGGCGCGCGCCGCGCCGCCCTGCTCTGCTTGGAACTGCAGGTTGCCTATGGTCCCCAGGGGACAGGGTTCAACATCATTGCGCTCCAGCGCCGGAGGCTTGGCTGCCCGGGCAACAGGACAGGAAACCTGAATAGCCATGTCATTTTGTCGAAAAAGTCAGGCCCGGTCGCCTGAATCGTCGGGAATGGCGCCTAGCGTCCCGCGTATGCGACGCAGTATGTCACAAGCGTGTCCGCTGCCCTCGATCGCCGACAAAGCCCCTATGCACTGGTCCCATTTATCCTTCTGCATCAGGGCCAGCAGCGCCTTCAATTGATCCTTGGGCAGACCCTGTACATAGCGGTCCAATTGGTGGCCGTCTTCCAGCTCGAAGCTTGCTCGCCGGCATGCCTCGTACTGATTCAAACCTTTGGCCAGTCTGACCAGCGGCGCCCGCAGGGCTAGCCCGTCGACGGAGCTGGCGGATACCAGCCTGGCTATCAGCCCAAACGGCTCCTGCACGACTTTTTGTTCAAATCTTGGCTGCAGCACCTGCTCGATCTGATCCAGCAGCCAGGACGCCTGAGCGCGCAAGCCATCAGGCGCAACCTGGAGCAGCACGAATTCGCGAGAACTCTCGCAACCCAGTATCCCATAGCGTAGGGCGATGAGATCCGAATCGCTCAGTTCATCGACATACCTGGACAGGCAGAACCTCGCCCCCGGCAGCCCGGCCAGATCGCCTTTGCATGATTCGCTTAGCTTCGCCAGTCTTTGGGCGATGCTGGACTGGCCGCTTTCATCCACCGCCCGGGCTGTCAGGCTTCCCAGCAAGTTGCCGATGCGGCGGCTGTTGCGGCGAGCCTGAGCCAGATAATCATGCTGCGCTCGCACTTGCTCGGGCGCGCGGGTAAGAAGAAACGTCAGCTTGCTGCGCAGCTTGCTCAACAGGCAGCGCATGTCCTTCAGTACGACGCCGAGCCGGCACGCGCGCGCTGTCCCGCCCTGTTCGGTGTTGAACTGCAAGTTGCCGATGACTCCCAGAGGGCATGTCCCCAGATCCTTGCGCGTCAGCATCAGTTCCAGCTTGGGCTGGCCCTCCGCCAAAACAGACGGTTTGAGAGCGTGGCTAGTCATGAAGATCTTTCTCGGAAAAAATCAGGCGCTCCTGCCGAAGGCCCGTAACAGAAACGCTGATGACCGGCGCCGCAGCAGGCACGGCCGCTTTCGTCGCATAACTTGAGTAACCGGCGCACGCCGGCTGTTCCGTCATACGCTGGCTCAACCTGTCACAGGATCGGGCCAGGCCGGATCGTCGGATGCCTGAGCGCTCGCAAGATTAGGCCCGGCTGTCTTTCTCTTCATGCAGACGGGCGGCCAACGATTGTTGGATGACATTCAATATTTCGCGGGCGAGGTTTGCTTCATCCGGTTTACCCTCGCCCAGAACCGTCAGGCACTCTTCCAGCCTTTCATGCTGAGCAAGCGGCAGCAGCGGCTGCAACTGCGCATCGGACAAGGACTGGAGCAAAATACCCAGCTTGTGCCCGACACCGGACCCTGAATCCACCTTCTTGCCGGACTTGGGCGCGGTCTCGTTTACAGTGATCAGGTTCACCTGCCCTGCCAATCTGAACAGTTCCTGCCTCAGTTTCTGCCTATCCAGGGGTTTGCAAGAAAGCTGCGCGGCAATCCGGCTCAACGACTGCTTCGCATTGGCCATGGTCAAGCGCTGAACCGCGTCATGCAGGATCAGATTCAGCAGCAGGGACGCCTGCTTGCGGGAGGGATGACTTATATCGGACGAAATCCGATCCAGCACCGCTTCGCGGGCTGCCTGGCTGCCGGCCGCGCCAAACACCAGAGCCTCGAGATCTGCAGGCGTCAAGTCATCCAGATAGCTGGACAGGCAATACCGCCATCCCTTTAGATTGGCCAAATCGCCGCCAGCCAGAACGCCCAGCCGCGCCAGCTCCTGGGCGATTCTGCGCTGGCCTTTGACATCACTTGCCCGAGCCGTCAGGCTGCCCAGCAGATTGCCGATATGGCGGCTATTTTTGCGGATCTGGTTCAGACTCTCGCGCGGCATCCGTGCTCGCTTGGACGAGCTGATGAGCCGAAATGCCCTCGAGGACAAAGAACGGCGCAGATCCGACAGCCACACGCCGACAGCGGTGGCCCGCCTCGTCCCGCCCTGCTTTGCATTGAACTGCAAATTGCCGATAGTCCCCAGAGGACAAGACCCCAGGTCTTTGCGCTCCAGCGCCGGCTCCTGCTTCTGCTGGCTATTCACAAGCGTTGCTGTATGAAGGTGACAAGTGGTCATGGTCATCTTTTCCGAAAAGGGGAGAACATCTAGCTCGCACGCCGTCTGTCGGATGCGTGCAAATCAACGGCGGCCATCGACCCGCGGATGTGATCCAGCGTGGCTATGGCCTGCTGTCGCTCCGGGCTGTCTTCGAGCAGCGACAGGGCCTGCCGGCCCGTGTCCAGCGCTCCGGATCGCAATTGGATCAGCAGCGCCTTTGACTGCTCCTTGGGCAAGGACTGAAGAAGACGGGCCAATTCATAGCCATCGCTCAATTCCGCGCTCGCCGCCCCGCTGCCCTTTACGTCCGCGGACAACTGGATCAGCAAGCCCTTCAGCGTCTGTCCGTCTGTCGGCGCTGCCGACAACTGTTCCGCCAACTGCCACAATGCGTCCCTGGCGCAGTCTTTGGCCAGTCGCTGATCCAGGTGCGCCACAATCTGGCTCAGCACCTGGGACGCCTGGATCCGCAACTTCTCAGGCGAAATCTGTTTCAACACCGCCAGGCGGGCTTCCAGGCTGCCCAGCACCCCGCAGCGCAAAGCCTTGATAGCTGAATCGTCCAGCTCGTCCATGTAAGTGGACAGGCAATATCGTCCCCCACACAGCTTGTTCAGATCGCCTTGCGACCGCCTGCCCAGGTCCGCCAGCCTTTGGGAGGCTTGAAAGTGCGCCTTGGCATCTTCTGCCGGAGCGGTCAAGCTGCCCAACAGATTGCCGATGCGACGGCTGTTCTCGCGCGCCATGACCAAGGCATTACGCTGCGCCCGCGCTTGCCCGAACGGGCGGGTGAGAAAAAATGCCAGATTGGCTCGCAGGCTGGCCAGCAGGCAGCGCGCGCCCGACAGCAATGCGCCGCCGGCACGCCGCATGCCAGCCGGCTCCGCTTTGAACTGCAGGTTGCCGACGGCGCCCAAGGGGCGAGAAGCCAGATCCGCTCTTTCCAGCACCAGATCTTGCTTCTGCGTCTGCAGGCTCGCTATCAATACAGGAAGGCTGAGAATTTGAATGGCCATTGGGATTCCTCTAGAAAAACTCAGCCCATCATGCCAAATGCGGGTTCAGAAACCCTGATTGTCTTGGCAGCGGTTGCCAGCGCATCCAGCGAATCGCGAATCTGTTCCAGCGTGTTGTAGGGCACCTCATCATCGAGCTCCGACAGTGCCTCCAGGCCGCCCTTCACGAGCGTTTTCTCGTTCACCAGAGTCAGCAGCGGCTGCAAATGCTCCCGGGGCAGGGATTGAAAATGGCTGCGCAGCATGTCCTCCAGGGGCGAGCCGTCCTCCGCCTTGCCGGCCGCAGGAGGCACCTCTTTGGCCAATCTGATCAGCGGCTTTTTCAGGTCCTGCCCGCTCATTGAAGGATCGGACAACTGCTTGACGATTTCCAGCAAAAGCGTCTGCACGGTTTGGGCCGAACGCTGATCCAGTTCCATCTGGACCTGATTCAGAATCTGGGATGCCTGCTTGCGCAGCTTGTCATCGTCAGGCGAAACCCGATGCAGTACGAGCACTTGCGCGCCCGGACTGCTCAGTATCCCATTGCGCAAAGCCTGGAGATCCGCATTGCTCAATTCGCCCAGATAAGTGGATAGGCAGTACCGCCCCCCCGGCAGTTCGGTCAAGTCGCCCCGCGATCGCTCGGCCAGCTTCGCCAGCGCTTCAGCAACTCTGTCCCAGCCCTTGCGGTTGTGCGCAGGGGCAGTCAGGCCGCCCAGCAGATTACCGATGTGACGGCTGTTGTTGCGAGCCTGAACCAGATAGCTGTGCCGCGCTTGCTCTTCCTCGGTCGCGCGGACCAGCTTGTATTTAAGCTCGACGCATAGATTGATCAAAGACTTCTTTACTGAGGAGAAAAATACGCCCATTTGGCTGGCGCGCGGCGTTCCGCCCTGGGCCGCCTTGAACTGCAGGTTGCCCACGACGCCTAAAGGACAAGATCCTACATTTTTCCGTTCGAGCTCCAGGTCCAATTTCTGCTGGTTGCTTCTCAAGATGGGAGGATTAAAATTAATAATAGACATGATAGAATTCTTTAAAAGCCTCGACTTTCGCGACGTCGAGGTAGTTCAAACAATGCAACACTTGGACTGCTTTGATCTTGTACGCATGCGACCACACACGCGGGGTGAACTGAACCATTGCGCGCTTGGCATGTTTTGGTTTTGCGGTCGCGCATAAGCCTTTGTCGTCCGCCGGCGCTTCTTCATCGCGCTCAGGTCGAAACCGCCGTTATCTCAACGCTTGAGTAACCAAAATTTTCCAGACGTTCCTTTTTTGGTTCAGCGGTTTGTACGGAGGCTTAGCCGGCCCGGCCCTTTTCACTGTTCGCCAAAGCCGTCAGTCTGCCCAGCAGATTGCCGACGCGGCGGCTGTTGTGGCGAGCCTGGGCCAGGTTAAAAGCGTCAAAGGCTTGACTCGCTGTTTTTTGGAAAATAGCCCACGAAGACCAGCGATGCACGGATCCGATGCAGCATGACGAGCGCCTGCTGTTGCGCCGCGCCATCATCGCTCTCCCAAAGGGCCTTTATGCCCAGATCGAGCACCCCAAGCTCCAACAGGCGCTGCAGCCCCCGCAATTGATTATCGGGCAAAGAATAGAGATAGTCGTCCAGATGGCAGTCGCCGTATTCGATACGGCTCGCTTCCCAGCTTGCCTTGAACTGCTCCAGGCCTCTGGCCAACCTGATCAGCGGCGTCTTCAGTGCATCTCCGTCCACCGGACCGACGCTCAGCAGCCGCCCCACGTCCTTCCCGTCCACCGAACCTAGGAACAGCAAGTCCTCCAGTTTGCGTCCATCCAAGGAATTGACCTCCAGTTGCTCCTTCAGCTTGCCTTTGTCCATGAGGCAGGTGCACAGCCGATAAGCGATCTGACCCAGGGGCTCTTGCACAACCTTCTCATTGAATCGCTCATGCACGTCCTCCGCAATTCGGCCCAGCACCCTGGCGGCCTGGTCGCGCAACTCGCCCTTGGGTATCTTCTTCAGCACGGCTTTGCGGGCGTCGGGGCACGCCAGTATGCCGTTGCGCAGAGCGATGAGATCGGCATCACTCATTTCAGTCAGATACCTGGTCAAGGACTCTCGCCCTCCACGCAGACCGGACAAATCGCCCTTCGACCGCTTGCCCAGCCGCGCCAGAGCCTGAGCGGCTCTGCTCTGGCCCTTGGCATCGTTCGCCGAGGCCGTCAGGCGGCCCAGCAGATTGCCGACGCAACTGCTGTTGATGCGAGCCTGGGCCAGATCCGCGCGCCGCGTCCGCGCTTGCCGGGACGGGCAAGCAAGACGAAATGCCAGGCAGGACAAGAAGCGGCCGATGCCCAAGAACAACTCCTGGACCAAACTGGCGCGCGGTGTGCCGCCCTGCTTTGCATTGAACTGCAGATTGCCGACAAGACCCAGAGGACAAGGCTTCAGGTGCTTGCGCTCCAGCCTTTGCCCGTGGGCCGTCGTGTCTGCCAAACCTGCCGTGGCAGGTATCCCTAGAGCCTGGCTCGACATCGCTATTTTCCCTGTAAGAACTAAACTTAAATACCAAGACCGGATTCAGCGCTTCACAGGACGGTAACCCGCACATCATGGGCAAGGTCCAGCCCGTTGGAAACACGCTCGTTGTGCGCGGCCCCGATAGAGCGGCGAAGCCGTCATCCGCGATTCATCGCTGTACTTGCGGACTGCGGCCGGTGCTCCTGTTGCAGAACATACAAATAGTTGTTCAGGTGGAGGTCGCCGTCCGAAACCCAGCCCTCTCCTTGGCCTGCATTGAGCTGAGCCAGACCGGCATCCAGATCGGCCATTGCCTTTTCCAGTTTCTGCCTGTTCTGCGTCATGTCCTGCCCCTCAAATGAAGTGGTGGACAGCAGCTTGACGAGCTGCATGAAAGCCGCTCGCGTCTTGTTCTTGGCTGGCTGCTGATGCACGGCCGTCCCGATCTGTTTCAAGATGTCGGAAGCCTGGCCACGCAGGCGCTCGGACGAAATCCTCGCCAGCACCGCGCCGCGGGCCTTGGTACTGCCTAACACCCCGTTGCGCAAGGCCTGCAGGTCTGCGCCGCTCAATTCATCCAGGTATTTGGACAGGCAGTACTCTCCTCCCAACAGGCCGGACAGATCTCCCGCCGACGCCTCGGCCAATTGCGTCAGTTTCTGAGCGATCCTGGATTGGGCCTTGGCATCGTCTGCCGCAGCCGTCAACCTGCCCAGCAAGTCGCCGATGCGGCGGCTGTTCTCGCGTACCTGGATCCTGTCGGCGCGCTGCGTCCGCGCTTTCGAGGACATGCAAGTAAGAAAAAATGCCAGGTTGGCCACCAGACGGCGTGCGTTCGACAACATCACGCCGACGCGGCTGGCGCCGATCGATCCGCCGTGTCTTGCCTTGAACTGCAGATTGCCTATGGTCCCCAGAGGGCTGGTCCCCAAGTCCCTGCGCTCCAACTTGACGTCAGCGTCCGCCAGGACAATAGTGTTGAAAGCTTGAATACCCATGATGATCCTCCCCAAGCAAACAATGACCACTGGCCGACCCGTACGCACGACGCATCGCGGTGGCAGTCTTCTTCTTTTCATCGAAAGCGCAGCAGCCGATATGTCAAAGCTTGGGTAACGGACGAACTCCTGTAGTTCCTGCGCCCGCAGCTTCAACGCGCCTTGACTCCGCCAAATGAAAAATCCCCGAGACCTGGAGCAAGCTCCAAGCTTCGGGGACAGTTCGGTTACCATGCGCCCGTATGCACGAAAACAGATGCTTTCAGTATCCAGGCGGCTTGCCGGCTACCTTACTTCTGCTGATGCGCCACGTAGGGAAGAATCAACTCTTGAATAGAATTCAGCGTTGCCGAGACATCCTCTTTTTCGTCCGTCTTGACCTTCTCCAGAGCGGCCAGACACTCATTCAGTTTTTCCGGGTCTGTTAAGCCCAGCAGTTTCTCCCATGTAGCATCAGGCATGAACGGAAGATAGCTGTCCAAGATGTCGAAAGCAGGCGCGCCGTGCACCTCCTTTTTAGCCAGGCTCGAGTTTTCGTACACGCCCGCGTTTAACAGCAACAGCTGCTCTTTCAGTTTCTGCCCATCGATGGGGCTATTCGACAGCAGCTCGGCGATCTCGTCAAAAGGCTTCTTCGCGAAGTCTTCGACCAAGCGCAGAATCAGGGCCGGCCTGATCCGGTCCAGCAGCTCAGATGCTGGGGCACGCAGCTCAGGCGGAAGCTCTTCAATTAATTGAATCTGACTCAAATCGGAGGCCAGCGCCTCTTTAAGCAGCGCCTTGCAGTCTTCAATGCTCAATCGGTGTATGCAACTCAACAGAAAATCCTGCCCCATCCATCGTGCTGCCGTCTTTTCGGCGGACCGCTTGCTCAACCACTCAAGCGCGTTGATGGCTTCGGTCCGAAGGTCCAGATCGGTGGATCGGCCCCTCAAACCGTTCAGCAGATTGCCCACGTGCAGTCTACCTTGCGCAATCAAAGCCAGCTCCTGGTGCAGACGGCGCAACATCACTGACGCATTACCCACCTCATTCGTGCCTGGCTGGTCCGTACCTACATCGTCCACAATCACCTTGCTCTTGACAGCATTGGGCAGCGCCGCCAGACATTCATTCAGAGCGCTCGCCTCCGCCAGAGGCAGCAGCGCCTTCAGCAGTTCCTCGGGCAAAGACGGGAACAATTTGGACTTCAGCATGTCGCCATGTGGCGTGCTGTCCAGCCTGATCAGCAGTTCTTCCAGTTTCCGTCCATCGATTGGACGCGTGGCCAGCAACTGGGCGATCTGCGTCAAAGACATATGCACGGTTTGGGCAAATTGCGGTTCCAGGGCCTCTGTAATCCGATCCAGCGCATTATAGAGAGACTCCCCATAGAGAGGGTGGTCCGCGCTAACTTCATCCAGAGCGTCATAGCATGCATTCGTTTTATCCCGGTGACCCAGAGTCAGCAGCGCCTCCAACTGCGCTTTGGGCAAAGAAGGGAGATAACGCTCCAGCATGGCGATGGCTGGCGAGCGTTCCAGCTCGAGCAGCGCCGCCTCCAGTTTTCGCCCGTCTACGGGAGAGGCGGACAGCAGTCCGGCGATCTGCGTCAAAGGCGCATGTACCGTCTGGACCAGTCGCGGTTCCATGACGTTCGCAATCTGATTCAGTACGTTGACGGCGAGCTTCTCATCCCCCGTACCGCCGGCCAGCGCGTTCAGGCACTCATTCCGCTTCTCCTGCAGCCCCAAAGTCAGCAATGCCTCCAGCTGCGCCTTGGGCAAAGAAGCGAGATAACGCTCCAGCATGGTGATGGCCGGCGGCGAGCTTTCCAGCTCCAGCAGAGCCTCCTCCAGTTTCTGGCCGTCTATGGGAGAAGCGGACAGGAGCCCGGCGATCTGCCCCAAAGATTCTTGCACGGCTTGAGTCAGTTGCATTTTCACGGCAACCTGAAGCCGAGCCAGAGCTTTGCGCGCAGGATCCTCTTGATGCGTCCCCAACTCGAGCAGAGCACGGAGGGGCGCAGTCTGCTTTTTAGGCAGCTCCAAGGTCCGCAGCGACCGCAGCTGTTCCTTGGGCAAAGTAGCCAGATAATGCTCCAGCTCCAGGATATTGCTGGCTGGCGAGCTATCCAGCTCGATAAGCGCCGCCTCCAGTTTTCGCCCGTCCATGGGAGAGGCGGACAGCAGTTCGGCAATCTGCGCCAAAGGTGCATGTACCGATTGAGTCAACTGCGGCTGCAGGGCATTGGCAATCTCGTCCAGCACTTTGCGGGCAGACTGCGGGCCCTCCTTGGCCCCGGCATGGACCAGAGCGCGATGACACTCATACCGTTTTCCCGGCACCCCCAGGGGCAGCAGCGCTTGCAACTGCCTCTTGGGCAACGATTGAAGATAGCGGCCCAGATTGGCGCTGATGGAGAACGAGCTGTCGACCTTGAGCAGCGCCGCCTCCAGTCTGCTCCCGTCTATGGGAGAGGAGGACAGCAGCTCGGCGACCTGCGCCAAAGGTGCATGTACGGTTTGGGCCACTCGCGGCTCCATGGCGTCCGCAAGCAGATTCAGCGCCTTGCCGGCAGGCCCATCAGCCGCCTTGTCCTTGGCCAGAACATCCAGGCACTCCTTCCGTTTGTCCGGGTGTCCCAAGAGCAGCAGTACTTCCTGCTGGGCCTTGGACACGCTGTTGAAATAGGCATCCAGCAGTTCGCCCTCATGCTTCATCGAACTTGCGTCTCTGCTGGCCTTGAACTGTTCCAGGCCCCTGCCCAACCTGATCAGCGGCTCTTTCAGCAACCGTCCGTCCACCGGGCTGTCGGCCAGCACCCCGGCAATTTTCGCCAAGGGCGCCCCTACGACTTGCAGTTCAAACTGCCGCTCCACAGCCTTTTGGACCTGATTCAGCATGGCTTCCGCCTTCGTACGCGACTCACCGTCCGGAATCAGATCAAGCACAGCTTTACGAGCGACTTGGCAACGTGCCGCTCCGTTGTAAAGAGCAATGAGATCGGCATCGCTCAATTCCTTCACATACCTGGACAGGGACTCCTGCCCTCCCGGCAGGCCGGACAGATCGCTCTTGGTCTGACCGGCCAGCAGCATCAGCTGCTTGGCGACCGTGGAGCGAGCCTTGGCGTCGTTTGCCGGAGCAGTCAGGATGCCCAGCAAATTGCCGACGTGACGGCTGGCGTCGCGGGCCTCATTCACGTAAGCGCGCCGTGTCCGCGCTGCCGGACAGTTGCAAGTTGCAAAAAACACCAGATTGGCCACTGTACGGCGTATTTGCGACAGCAGCACGCCGACGCGGCTGGCCCGCTTCGTCCCCCCCTGCGCTGCTTTGAACTGCAGGTTGCCGACCGTGCCCAGAGGGCACGATCCCAAATCTTTGCGCTCCAGCGTTTGCTGCTGATTTTTACCGGTTGAGAGGCTATAGGCTAGAGTAGCCATGATCATCTTCCATGAAAAGTTGGACCCGGAAAATAGAACCGGGATCAGGAACATCGAGCGCCCACGCCATTGCTGCATTCGCCTCGCCGGACTGGCACGCTCGCCGTTATCGCAAAACATGAGTAACTGTCAAGCTCCTGATGTTCCTTCACTTCTGGATGCAATAACCTGCCGGCGCGGCCATAAAAAAAACCCCGGATTCCGGCGCCATGGCCAGGATCCGGGGGACGTTGCAATATCGGAAATCAGCGTCAGCCCTGCTTCTGATGATGCGCCGCATCAGCAAGCAGCGCCTGGTGGATATGGATCAGCATTGCCGAGGCGTCACCAAATTCGACCGCCTCGATGTTCTCCATGGCCGCCAGGCACTCGTCCAGTTTTGCCGGTCGGGCCAAAAGCAAAAGCTCCTGCAAAATCTCCGCAGGCAGGGACGGAAGGCAGTTGTCCAGCATCTCATAAGCACGAGTGCCGTCCCAATCTCCTCTGACCAGGCTCGTGTTGGCATATACGTCCATATCCAGGCTTTCCAGTTGCCGCCTCAGCTGCCGTCCGTCAATGGGGCTGGCGGACAGCAGGCCGGCAATCTGTTTGAGAAACGCCGGCGCAAAATCCTCAGCCAATCGCTGAATCAAGGCCCTCCTGATCTGTTCCAACACGTGAGCTCCCCGGCCGCGCAACTCATCATCGTCAGGCAATGCCATGCTCAGCAATGCTTCACGGCCCATGTCGCTGCCCAGAGGGCCCATGCGCGCAAAAACGCGTTCCGTGGCGCTCAAGCTGCCGATACGCTTCAACAAGAACGCTGGCCCCATCCACAAGTCGGCCAGCTCGCTGTCCAACTGTCCGGCCAGCAACGATAGATCGTTTGCGGCTGCGTGCCGGCCATCCGTCATGGGCGCCGCGTCGCTCAGGCTGGCCAGCAGATTATCGACATGATGCCTATTCTGTTCGATATGAACCAAGCGGCCATGGATGCGATCCAGCAGGCCCGAGACTCCTTCCTGCTCGTCCGTGATGCCGGCCTTCAGCAAGGACGCCCGGCACTCATCCCGAGCCTCCTTGTGCGCCAGAGGCAGCAGAG
The DNA here is from genome assembly GCF_965112015.1 of Alcaligenes sp. Marseille-Q7550. Taxonomy (NCBI): domain Bacteria; kingdom Pseudomonadati; phylum Pseudomonadota; class Betaproteobacteria; order Burkholderiales; family Alcaligenaceae; genus Alcaligenes; species Alcaligenes sp. Marseille-Q7550. The sequence continues at coordinate 1,862,716 of NZ_CBCOPU010000001.1, read as the reverse complement.
CCTCCACCACATCCTCGGGCAAGGACAGGAGATGGCGATCCAGCTCGCCAATGAGCAGGCTGTCCAGCTTGCGCAATGATTCTTCCAGCTTGCGCCCATCTATTGAACGGGCGGTCAGCAATCCGGCAATCTGCGCCAAAGAGCCATGTGCGCTTTGAGCCCGTTGCGACTCCAAGGCGTCCATGATTTTATCCAGGGCGTCACGGGCAGGTCCTCTGTCCGCATCGATCTCGGCCAGCGCCGCCAGGCATTCCTCCACTGTGTCCCGGCGTCCCAGGATCAACAAGGACTTCAGCTGCTCCTCGGGCAAAGACGGCAGATAGCGGTCCAACACAATGCCGGCCGGCGAGCTACCCAACTTGAGCAGAGCCGCTTCCAGTTGCCGCCCGTCCATCGGACGGGCGGACAGCAGCTCGGCGATCTGCGCCAGAGGCGCCTGCACAGATCGGGTCAGGCGTGAATGCAGCGCCTGCGCAAATTGATCGAGTGCGTTGAAGGAAGATCCCTTGTCCGTCTTGGCCTCGCCCAGAGCGTATACCAATTCATCGCATTTTTCCGGCAAGCCCAGGGTAAGCAGCTCCTCCCACTGCTTCTTGGACAAGGGCCCGAAATAGATGTCCAGCGGATCGCTCTCATGCTTCAACGGGCTCGTCGCCAAGCTGGCCTTGAATTGCTCAAAGCCTTTGGCCATGCCTCTCAACGACTGCTGCAGCGTGTGCCGATCTACCGGCGTGTCGGACAGCAGCCTGGCGATCTGCCTGAAAGGCTCCTGCACGACTTTTCTCTCGAACCGCGAGCGCACGGCCAGCTTGATCTGCCTCAGCATTCCGTACGCCTGGCTACGCGACGGGCTATCGGGATCAGGCGAAACCTGATCCAGTATGGCGTCAACGTCATTCAATACCCCGCAACGCAAAGCAACAAGATCTGCATCGCTCAATTCGTCCAGATATCGGCTCAGGGCCTCCCGACCTCCCGGCAGGCTTGACAAGTCGCCGCCGGGCGTCTTGCACAATCGTTTCAGCTTTTGGCCGATCAGGGAGTGTTCCTTGGCAGCGCCTGCCGCGGCCGTCAGCCTGCCCAGCAGATCGCCGACGCGGCGGCTGTTTTCGCGGACCTGGACCAGTTGCGCGCGCCTGGCCCGCACCAGCGCGTGCGAAGAAGTGAGAAAAAACACCAGATTGGACAATGAACGGCGGATTTTCGACAACAGCACACCGATGCGGCTGGCACGTGCGGTGCCGCCCTGCCCAGGCTTGAACTGCAGGTTGCCGATGGCGCCCAGGGGACAAGTTCCCAGATCCTTGCGCTTCAACCCCCACTGCTGGTTCGTCAAGGCAGGAGGGCTGCAGGCTGAAATAGCCATGATCATCTTCCACAGAGAAATTGGATCCAGGCGCTGAAACCGGGGGCAGGGATCTGGGCGGCTCCATGCGCTGCCTAGACGGCTTGGCGGATGCGCTCTTGCTCCTGGCGCATGCTGCGGGTGATCAGCGACTGGTGAAGGAAATTCAACATGTCCATGGCGCGCTCAGCTTCCTTCGGCTTGACCTCGACCGCCGTAACCTCCTGCAACGCCGTCAGACAGTCGTTCCATTTTTCCTGTTGCGCCAGGACCAGAAGCGGCTGCAACTGCTCCCGAGGCAAAGACTGAAGGTAACCGTCCAGCATGTCGTAAGCGGGCCGGTCGTCCTCATTCCCCTTGGCCAGGCTCGTGGTCGCGGCCACGCCCCTGGCCAAGCTGATCAATTGCTCCTGCAGTTTCAGCCCATCCATTGGGTGAGCTGCTAGCAGTCCCGAAAGCTGTTCCAACGGCTCCTGCGCAAAATCCTCGATCAAGCGCCGGGTCAGGACCTTCCTGAGCTGATCCATCACCCTGGACGTCTGCTCGCGCATGACGCCGGTCCAATCGTGCTTCACTATCAGCACGTCGACTTCCCGGTTGCCCAATACCCCGTCACGCAGAGCCATCCGTTCAGCGCCATCCAATTTCTTCAAGTAGCTCGACAAGAACTCCTGCCCCAGCCACAGATTGGCCTCTTTGCGCGTCGACTCGATGCCTAGCCACCACAGGGCGTCGGAGATTTCGGACCAGTTCGTTTCATCGTCCAGCGGGGCCTTCAGGCAGTCCAGAAAATTGGCAACCTGAAGTCTGCGCTCCGCAATATCGCCCAGCCATTTGCGGATATTGCTCAACGTATCCTTGACATAGAGAATCTCGTGCTCATCGGCCTTGGTCAGCGCTCCCAGGCACTCATTCCATTTTTCCTGCTGCGTCAGGGTCAGCAATGCCTCCAGCTGCTTCTCGGTCAGGGACCGCAGAGAACGCTTGAGTGATCGGTCAAGCGGTGCGCTGCCCAGCTTGAGCAGGCATTCTTCGAATCTACGCCAATCCACTTGACGGGCGGACAGCAGCTCGGCCATCTGCGCCAGCGGCTCCTGCACGAATTTTTTCTCGCATCGCGATTGCAGGACCGCCGCCATTTCACCCAGCATTCTGGACGCCTGACTGCGCGCCTCGCCAGCCGGAATCTTGTCCAGTAGTGCTTTGCAGGCGTCCTTGTTGCCCAGGACCCCGTTGTGCAGTGCCTTGAGATCGGGGCCTTTCAGTTCATCCATGTAGGTGGACACGCAGTACTGCCACCCCGACAGATTGGCCAGGTCGCCCTGCGACCGATTGACCAGCTGCGCCAGCCCGTCGGCAATACTGGCCTGGGCCTTTTCGTCATTGGCGTGGGCCGTCATATTGCCCAGCAAATCACCGATGCGGCGGCTGTTGGCGCGAACTTGAGCCAAGTAGTCGCGCTGCGCCAGCCGCTCCGCGCCCACGCAGGTAAAACAAAATTTCATGTCTGCCCACAGCTTGGCAAACGAACGCCGCATATCCGACAACCTCACGCCGGCGCGGCTGGCGCGCGCCGTCCCGCCTTGCTCTGTCTTGAACTGCAGATTGCCGATGACACCCAAGGGAGAAGCTCCCAAGTCCTTGCGCTCCAGCGCAGGCAGGCAGGGCATCAGAAAACGGGGGCTGAGGGCTTGAGTAGCCATGGTGATTTTCCTCGAAGAAGTCAGGCGCGGAAGGCGAAACCGGGATCGGGAGCGCGACTCGTTCTTGTCGCAGAAACATCCACACCGCCGGAATGACACAATCGGCGCCAACCCAAGATCTAGGTAACCAAAGAACGCCCGGCGTTCCTCGGCCCACGAGTTCAGCACCCAATAGGCCCAGCCATATAAAAACCCCCGAAGCCTGGAGCGATGTCCAGTATTCGGGGGCTGCTCAATATCAGGGGTCTTTTACAGCCCAAACTCTCGTTTTACGCGGCTACGCTGGCGGTCTGCCCGGCAAAGGCTTGCGCATGCTTGCTCTGGCCAACTGCCAGATCCCAAGAGCGAGCCCAGCCATGACCATATCCCGAGGGAAAAATCAGACCCGAAGGCCAAAACCGGGATCAGGAAGGTTGCCCATTTCCGCCGCGGAAATGTCCATAGCGTCGTCAACCGGGGCGCCCGCCAGGCGCTGCTGCCAATCGAGGGCCAGAGGAACCATGGATTCCAGCATGGCGCGCAGCCTGGCCGTATCGGCATACGACAGCTCCAGACGCCGCGACAGGATGAGCTCTCCGGTGACCTCGTCCAGGCCCAGCGTGGCGCCGTCGGTGTCGTGACCGAACACGTTGGCCGCCAGCATGCGGCGGAACACGTCCTGGCGCGCGTCCGGGTCCGCCGGCGCCTGGCCAAGCACCACGTAACAGTGGATGGCATCGATCAGTGAATCATGTTCCAACTGCACGGTAGGCCCGGCTTCAAAGGCCAGCGCCAGCGTCCCCGCCTCGCTGAAAGCCAACGGGGTACCCGTTTCCTGACCGAACAGGGAAATCAAGCTGTTAGCGTCCATAGATCCTTCTCCTTTTTCGTAAATGGCCCAATCGCCGTCACCTCTCGGCTTGAGTAACGGACACGCACAGAACGTTCCCTGATTCGCGAATTCAGCGGCGGGTGTCTTGAGACGGCCTGAACCTTTTTTATGAAAGGAAGCATTTTCCGTTCAGGAGCCCCCTTGTCCGCGTGCCGGCTCCATCATGAGCAGGGCGACATCGTCCGCCAGCGGGTCATAAGCCACCCCGTAGTGTTCCCGCAAAGCTGAATAAAAGCTGCTGGACTGAATTCCCGCCGCAGGATTCAAGGCCATCCGGCTTACCAGTTCCACGTATAGATCGATATCCACGTCGGAAGAACCTTGTCCCGACAACAAATCCGACAGTTGCTGCGCCATTTCCCCGGCAATGCCGGCGAGCAGGTCTCGGGTCGTGACGATCTGCTGCATTGTTTCCACGCGGCGCCGTGTATAGCCCTGCTGGACAAGAAGTGTCTCCAGCCGGGACGCGATCCTGCCGAATATGCCTTCCAGTTCGGCAAGCTGGTCCATATGTACGATCGCATTGTGCAGGGTGAGGACCTGGGAAGGGGTGCGGGACAGCTCTTCCACCGCCAGCTCGCAGGTTCTTTTGACCATGGCGCGACGCTGCTCCGGACCCGGAGCGCCGCCGGCGAACTGCCCCAGGACCGTCAACCTCTGGACACGCTGCCACTCCAGGCCGGACAGGTCCCGCATTTGCCGTATGAGCGTCGGCATATCGACCGCGTCCCCGGCCAGCGTCCGGAGCACGCTCATCACATGCTCGACAGCTTGCCAGCTAAGGACCCCCACCCGGGCATGAGCAGCGTCGTCAGCCGCTTCCAGATCCAGCTCCAATCCCAAGGAGTGCAAATGTGACGCCCTGCGCAGGCAAGCAAACGTAAAATCATCCAGCCCGCGCAAGGAAGCGGCATTCAGCGGCCCCTCCGGGTTTTGCTCGGCATCGCGGAACAGGTCCAGGCTGCTGCTGGCCAGCATGCGCACATCCTCAGCCATTTCCTTGGGCAGCGGTCCGTAACCCCCCCCGACTTCTGTTCACCACAGTATCCAGTATGCATAGAGCCTTGGAAGCGCCCAGCCGATCCTGCGCATTCACCGCCTGGGCCATCCATGCCTGCAGCTCCCTCAACTCCGGCAGGGACTGTGCGCGGATCGTGCCCGCCAAGGAGGCGCGCAGGTGATCCAGCATGACGAAAGCCTGAATCTCCGATCCCTGATCGAGCAAGCGCAGAGTCTCTTGGAGCAAGTGCTGATCGGGGCCCGAAGGAGTCTCCAGGCCGTACAGCAGCATGCCGGTGCGGCTGATGTCCTGGCGAGCAAGATCCCGGATGACGCGCCGCAGGCTGGTTTGCGGAAACGCAGGATGGGCGGAAAACATCATGTTGGCCGATAGACCGTCTGTTCTCGGCCGGACGCCGGGACCGCCGCCGCGCGCCGTACCACCCTGCCCTGTGTTGAACTGCAGGTTGCCGACTGCCCTAACCGGACTGGATGCCCAATTTTGCTGCCGCCCGCCGTGGGCGCCCGTCTGGCTGGAGGGTAGAATAGTCATGGTGATTTTCCTTGAACCTGGCCCTGCCTGACTATGTCGCGAATGACACGGCTGACGCCAAACCGCATGGTCAAGATTTGGGTAACCAAGGAATATCGGGGGTTCCTTTCATTGCCATCAGAAACTGTGCCGGAACTGCGGCAGCCCGACGACGTCCAGCCGCTGGACATCCGATGACACATGCAAGGTGAAGCGCACCTCGGTCCAGATGGATCTGCCCGGAGGGATGCCTAAGACGACCCGCAAACCATCAGATTGCACGCCTCTGACCCTATCCGTCGCATAGGTTCTGAGTGTGGTCTCAAGGCGAAAACTGCCGTCTTCGTTTCGCACCACATCAAATGCCAGCGCTCCTTGGATCCCAGGGTCAATGTACGTACCGTCGTCCTGCCTGAAGGGATAACCCTCGCCCATGTGCAGCAAGCCGTCCCTTGCGACACGGAGCGTCCCTGCGAACGTCATCAGACGCGTCAGTCGTTCCACAGCCGGGCCTGCGACCTGAGTGAGGGCTTTCAATGCATGCCTCATGGTGCTGCGACGATCTTCCGCCTGCAAGTCGGCAGGCCATGTAAAACGTATCGCTTGGCCGTTCTCGCCGGTCCCCCGGACAGATAAAAGTATGTTGCCGCATCCGATGGCGTCATCATAAAAGGCCCTGTCCACGATAAACGCCCTGACTGCTCCGTTCATACGTAACAAGAGCGTCTGGGCGCTCCCGGACCCTGCCAAGGGCAGCATCCTCAGTCTAGACGCCATTCTTGCGCGTACCCAATCCGCCTCGGACAGGAAGAATTCGTTCGTCCCCCGGTCATAGGCCGCCCTGTATTGCTCACGCAAAGCTTGATGAAAGAGCGTGGACTGGGCTTCTGAGGCCGGTCTTGGGTTTCTCCGCATCATCGGATCCGCGTATGGGCCGATGCTCGCCCCGGAGGAACCAGCTGCCGACGTCAAAACCGTCAATCGCTTGTCGATTTCATGGATCATGCCGGCAAGCAAGTGCCGTGTCGTGACAAGCTTCTTCTTGATCTCCGTGCCGCCTTCTCCATAATCTTCCTGGTCCCGGGCGTTTTCCAGACTGGAGTGCACTGTGCCGAACATGCCTTCCAGATACTGCAGCAGGTCCATATGCCGCAACATATGGCGCTCAATGGAAACGTGATACGGGGCGCCGGATACTTGTCTCATCCCCAGCTTGCATATCCTGTAAGCCAGGTCCCGACGCTCACCCGGACTCGGACCACCACCTGCAAACTCTCCTAGATCCGCCAATTGCTGGACGCGCTGCAACTCCAGGCCGGACAGATGCCGCAACTCCCGTATCAACGTCGTCATGCAAGCCGTCTGAACGTCCAGCGACAGGAAAATGCTCTTCACGTACAGGGTGACGTTCCGGCTAAGCATTCCGACCCGACTGTGAGCGACTTCGCTGGCCGCGTGGAAGTCCAGCTCCAGTCCCAATGAGTGCAGGCTCGATGCCCGACGGAGATAAACAAAAGTAAAATCATCCAGCCTCTCCAGCGAGGCGAGATTCAGCCGGCCCTGCGGATTGTTCTCGGCATCCCGGAACAAGCCCAGGCTGCCTCTGACCAGTTCGCGCACGTCTCCAACCATCTCTTCGGGCAACTGTCCATAGATCTGCTGGGCCTTGTGCACCAGCGTGTGCAGATCATACAAAGCCCTGGAGGCGGCCAGCCTGTCCTGCGCATGCACCGCTTGAGCCAGCTTTACGCGAATTTGCCACAGCCCAGGCTGAACCCGTGCGAGAATCTCCTGCTCCCAGGGCCCATGCAGACGGAGCTGCCTGATGGCGGCCCGATGCTCCTGCGGATCCCAGGTGCTCTGCCTCGGGGCCGCCCCACCGCCCGGCGGCAACCCACCGGCGCGACGGCTGCCGTCGCCCGCCTGCTCCGGGAAGCCGTGCTGCGCCTGTACAGATGCAGGGCTTGCGAGAAATCCCAGGCTGATCGATGAACCGTCTGGTCGCGACAAGCCGCCAGGACCGCTGCCGCGTGCTGTACCGCCCTGCTCTGTGTTGAATTGCAGATTGCCCACGGCCCCATGGAGCCTGACGCCCGGCTCTGCGGTCGCCCGCTCTGGGCACCTGTCCGGCCAGGGGATTGAATATTCATGGTGATTTTCCTCAGGTTGGGCTCAGTTTGTCCATGCCGTGAGCGACGGGACTGACGCACACGCAAATGAACAAGGCGTGGGCAACCGAGGAATACCAAGCGTTCCTTTATCTCGCCGATGTTGTCGGGCGGCGCCTGCTCAGCTCGGACGTTCTGGAGCAGTTCCGATCGCGCAGTTGCGCACGTGAAGCTCGCAGTCCAGGCACTCGCGCAACGGTTGCGTTAGTGAAATTCGCGGTCCATGAACTCGCGCAACGGTTGCATCAGGATGGGGACGATGATTTCATTATCCCTGAACACGCGAAAATAAGCCGCCAGGGCCATGTGGGCGGCGTCCAGCTTTAAATCCAGGATGTGCAGCACGGCCTCCAACTGATCATCAGGCAAGGAATACAGATAAGCGCTCACCGCACGCCGGCCAGGCTGCAAGAGGACCAGTTCCTGATACAGTTCCCGAAGATTCAATTGCGGAGCCGACAGCAACGTGACGATCCGCGACATAGGCTCTCGCACCACTTCTTGAGCCACGCGCTGGTCCATGGCCCGCACCATCTGGATCAACACGCGGACCGCGCCGACCTTGAAGCGGGTTCGAACACGGTCCAGGATCTCGGCAAAGATTTCCTCGCGCAGCAGCCCGGGCCCGCCGTACAGGGCCAGGAGATCGGCGCGCTCCATTCTACCTACGCAGTTGGACAGGCACTCTTCCCCTCCCAGCAGCCAATTCAAATCGCCCCGCGACAACTTGCTGAGCCATGTCAGTTTGAAGGCGCTTAGCGTCATGGCGTGATCGTCGAACCGTGCGCGCAGCACATGAGCCAAAAAAGTGTCGATGTCTTGGCTGATGAGAGTGATCTCATCCTGGGTCGCTCGCACAGGCGCGCGGACGACGGCAAAGACCGCCTCGGCCAATGAAGCTCTCTGAGGCGGGAAGGCGCCGGCACGCCCGCCCTGCACCATGGTGCACGGCGCTGCGACGAACTGCAGGCTGCCAACGGCTCCTGCATGATTCGTTACTCGATTCCACTGCTGACCACTCTGGGCGCCCGTCCGGCTTAGGGGTTGAGCATTCAAAATGTCTTCCTCGAAAAAAGCCAGGCTCGCTCGCCCAATCCGACCCAAAAACGCGGCCCGAAGCTGCCGCAACCACAACCATGGCAGCCCGATCGGCACACGCGCCGCCATGAAAAAACTAGGTAACCGACCAGCGCCAGACGTTCCTTGGCCCATGGCTTGGGGCCCTGTGAAGAACTGCGGCCTCAAGGCCGGAGCGCGCCCGTTCGGCCATGGACGGCGGGGCCTGCATGAAGACGCGTCGGGTCCGGCACAATGTCGTTGACATCAAGATAAAGCCGGAACTGCGGCAGCCCGACGACTCTGACCCACCGGGCATCCGGCGCCACGTGCAAGGTGAAGTGCACCTCAGCCCAGTTGAGAGCGCGCGGATTCATGTTCACGATGACTGCCGCGCCGTCTGCCCGCGCACCCTTGACGCTACGGATACGAATGATTCTGAGCGTTGTCGCCAGGCGAAAACTCCAATCCTCGTTCTGCGCCACATCAAGTATCAACAAGCCGTCTCCCTCCGGCTGAACGACCGTGCCGTCATCCAGCCTGAAAGGCGAACCCCCGCCCATTTCCTGCAAGCTGTCCCTCAAGATGGCGGATATCCGCCCAAGGTCCATCAAGCGCGTCAGTGGTTCAGTCGACGAGCGCGCTACCCGGGCGAGCGCATCCAATGCATAGCCCATGGCACGCGGGCGTTCCCACTCCGATAGACCAGCAGGCCACACGAAACGAATGGCTTGACCGGCTTCGCCGACCCCTCGGACTGACAAACGAATGTTGCCGCGTTCAATAGCGGCTTCATGAAAGGCCTAGCCCACGGTAAACACCTTGCCCACTCCGCCCACCGTCAAGGTGAACGTCCGAGGAGCACGAGGACCGGCAAAAGGGAGCATTCTCAACCTCGGCACCATGGTGGCGCGAGCCGAATCCGTCACGGTCACCGCGGCTCTGCCTTGCGTCGGGTCATACGCTACTCCGTACTGTTCCCGCAAGGCCCGATAGATGGCATTGAATCGGGCGCTGGCATCCGGATCCAGGCTTGCCTGACTCTCCAGCTCCGGGTATTGCGCATTCAATGCCTCGACAAAGTCTTCATACGGCACATTCAGCGGCAGCTCATTCATCTCGTTCAGCAAGGTTGCGGCGGCCGGGCTCGGGATCATTCCTTGTATCGGTTCCACGTACAGGCGGATGTCCGTGTCTGAAGAAGCTCTTCCCGACAACAAGCCCAGCAGCCGCTGGTTCATTTCGTTGTTCATGCCGGAGAGCAGGTGCCGGGTGATGACCACCTGCCTCAAGGTCTCCGCGCCGCCGCTTCTATAGTCCTCCTGGTCAAGAACACTCTCCAACCCGGACGCGACCGCGCCGAAGATGCCTTCCATATCCATCAACAACATCATATGCCGCATCGCATTCTGCACGATGAGGGCCTGGCGGGACGTACGGAACAGTTCTTCCATTGCAAGCTGGCAGGTTCTCCGGGCCATGGCTCGACACTCATCCGGACCCGGACCGCCGCCGGCAAACTCCCCCAAGTCCCTCAATTGCTGGATGCGCTGCAGTTCCAAGCCGGACAGATGCCGCAACTGCGGCATGAGTACCGGTATATCGACCGCCTCCTCGGACACCGTCCGAAGCACCTCCATCATGTTCTCGACGGCTTGCCACCTAAGGGCAGCGACCTGAGCATGAGCGACCGCGCTGGCCGCTTGGCGGTCCAGCTCCAATCCCAGGAAGTGCAAGCTCGAAGCCCGCCGCAGATAGACAAACGAAAGATCATCCAGCCTCTCCAGTGAAGCGACGTTCAGCGGGCCTGCCGGGTTGCGCTGGAAATCCCGGAACAGATGTCGGCTGCCATTGATCAGCGCGCGCACATCCTCAGTCAACGCGTCGGGCAATGGCCCATAAGCCTGTCGGCTCCTGTCCACCAGAGCATTCAGATCATATAAGGCCCTGGCGGCGACGAGCCGATCCTGCGCGTCCGCCGCCTGAGTCAGTCTTGCCTGCAATTGCCGCAGCTCAGGCTGAGCCTGTGCGTGAATCGCGTTGCTCAACGAGGCGCGCAGGTGATCCAGCATGGTGAGGGCCTGGACCTCCGAGCCCGTGTCGATCAGGGACAGCGCCTCTCGGAGCACACGCTGATCTTCATCCGCCGGAGATGCCAGGCTATACAGAAGCATGCCTGCGTAACGGATGCTTTGGAAAGTCCGGCTCAAGGTGTTGCGCATCGCGCCGCCCGGCTCCATATTGAACTGCAGGTTGCCTCCCATGGAACCCGCGACCCGATTCTGCTACCGTCCGCCGAAGGCGCCCGTTTGATTTGGAACTTGGATATTCATGGTGATTGCCCTCGAAAGAAATCAGGTTCACACGCCGGCACCCGCAAACGGCGCGGCCTGTGCCATATAAAGACGCGTTGGGTCCGCCACCATGTCCTTGACATCGAAACAATGCCGGAACTGCGGCAGCCCGACGGTGTCGATCGACTGGCCGTTCTGTGACACGCGCATGGTGAAGTGCACCTCAACACGACTGGCAGTGTTCGGATTCATGTTGACGATGACAGCCGCGCCGCCTGGCCGCACCCCCTTGAAGCCACGGGTGCCATCGATTCCAAGTGTCGTCGCAAGATGGAAACTGCCGTCCTCGTTTTGCGCCACATCAAGCGCCAGCCACCCCTCGCCTTCCGGCAGAACGACCGTACCGTCATCCAGCCTGAAAGGCGACTCCCAGCCCATCCTCTGCAGGCCTTCCCTTACGGCGCGGGATATTTCCCAAAAATCCATCAAGCGCGTCAGTGGCGCAGCCGCCAAGGGCGCTATCCGAGCCAGTGCATCCAATGCAGCCCCCATGGCAACAGGGCGATCCCGCTCCGACACCTCAGCAGGGTATGTGTAACGTACAGGTCGGCCCTGCTCGTCAGCCCCTCGGACAGATAAACGGATGCCGCCTTCAAGAGCGGCTTGATGGAAAGCCTGGCCCACGGTAAATACCTTGTCCTCACCGTTCACAGGCAAGGTTAATGTCCGGGTGAGATGTGGACATGTCAAGGCAAGCGCCACCAGTGCAGGCAGCATTGTGGCGCGGGCCGAATCCGTCACGACCATGGCGACTGTGCCGGACGTCGAGTCATAGAGCACCCCATACTGATCCCGCAAAGCCCGATGCAGAGCAATGGACTGGGCTCTCGCGACCGGGTCCAGGTTGGCCTGCTGATTCATCAAGGCCCTGTAGCGAACCATAAACATTTCGACGGATTCATTGACCGACACATCCGGCCGTTGCGCGGTCATCTCGTTCAAAAGACTCGTGACGGCCGGGCTTGGGTTCAGCCGGTTCACCAGATCATCGTACAGAATGATATCTGCGCCGGGAGGCATCTTTGCCGTCACCAGATCCGACAGTTGCTCATCCATTTCACTGAACATGCCGGCCAGCAGATATCGGGTCACGGCGACCAGCTTTATGATGTCCCTGCCGCCGCCTCTGAAGCCCCCCGGTTCAAGAATGCTCCACAGACTTAACGCCAATTTGCCAAACAGGCCTTCCAAGCCCAGAAGCAGCTTCATATGCCGCATCGCATTGTGCATGATGGGAATCTGATCAGTGGTCCGGGACAGTTCCATCAGCGCCAGCTTGCACATATCCTGGGCCATGGCCCGACGCTCACTGTGGCTCAGGCCGCCGCCGACAAACTCTCCCAAATCCTTCAGTTGGTGGAAGCGCTGCAGCTCCACGCCGGACAGATCCCGCAGTTGCCGCATGAGCTCCAGCAGATTGACCTCCTCCGCGGCCAGCATCCGGATCAGGTCCGCCATATGGACGACGACTTGCCGGCTAAGGGCCTCGACTCGAATCTGAGCGGCTGCGCTGGCCGCATCCAGGTCCAGCTTCAATCCCAAGGCATGCAGGCTTGTCGCTCTGCGCAGAAAGCCGAGGGTAAAATCATCCAGCCTGAGCAGCGACACGATGCTCAGCCGGCCCTGCGGATTGCTCAGGGCATCACGAAACATGCTCAGGCAGCCATCGACCAGCATGCGCACATCCTCAAGCAGCGATTCAGGCAACCACCCATGAGCCTTACGGTTCGTCTCCACCAATATGCTCAGGTGGTATAGGGCCTTGGAGGCGGCGCGCCTGTCCTGTTCGTGCATGGCCTGGGCCAGCCTTGCTTGCAATTGCCGCAGTGCGGGCAAAGCTCGTATGTGGATCTCGCGCGCCCGGAACGCATGCAGTTGCTCCTGCAGGATGGCAGCCTGCTGCTCCTGCGGATTTCTGACATTGCCCGACGGAGCCGCCGGGTCGCCCCACGCCAAACCGCCGCCGCGGTGGCTGTTGTCACGTGCCTGCCCCAAGGCATCGCGCTGCGCCTGAGCTTGTGCAGACGCAGCAATGGCGGAAAATTCAAGGCTGGTCGAAGAGCCGCCTGTTCTCGGCAAACCACCGGGACCGCTGCCGCGCGTCGCGCCTCCCAGCTCCGCATTGAACTGCTGGTTGCCGCCGGCTCCCGCCGAATCCGATGACGGATTCGGCGGCTGTCCGCTCTGTGCACCTGTTTGGCTGGTGGTTTGAATGTTCATGGCGGTTCTCCTCAAGCTTGGCCCCGTCTGACCTCGTCGTGAACGGCGGGGCTGACGCGAAGGTGCATGATCAAGACTTGGGTAACCAGGGAATTCCGGGCGTTCCTTTGTCCGCAAGGTCTGCGCCTGGCGGGCTCGGCCATAAAAAAAGGTTCTTCGAAGAATTCCGGGGACTGACTTGCCAAGTCGATGCCGAACTGGATTTTTGAAGACGCCGTTCAAGGCGCGGGAAGAGCGGACGGGGCTGATGGCTTGCCGGCGCGGCGCGCCGGTGCCCTGGTCGGGGCGCCTGGCCGGGCGCGTCGTTAACTCCGGCGGGTTGCTCGCCTCCCAGGCGAGCAACAAGCGCCGCCGTCGAACAGAACGACGCTTGCACCCCGTCCCCGCGCCCCGCCTGCGGCAAGCCATCTGACCCGCTCCGTCCGCTCTTCCCGCGCCTTGAACGGCTCAAAATGCCGATGACATCGACCCGGCCACAGGCATCATTCATCAAGCAAAAAGCTCAGCGAGATGTGAGGTTGACACAGCTTGCGCGGACGTCCCGCCCCGGCCTGCCTCGCGAGAACCCGAGCTTCTTTCCGCTTGGCCCAAACGGCTCGTCAAACACGGAGGAATCCCCGGAACTCCTCGATGAACCTAAAAAAAACTCCCGCAGCCGGAAACGAGACCAGCTTGCGGGGGCGGTCCAGGCCTGGAACAGGCAAGGACCAGAACGCTTTCTCTTTGCCGCTTTGCGCTCAGGACGGCGAACCCGTCGTCAATTCCTTGACATCAAAACGGTGCCGGAACTGCGGCAATCCTTCAATCTTGATCAGGCGGGCGTCCGGCGACATATGCACGATGCATTGGACCTCAGCCCAGCTGACGGTGTCCGGGTTCATGCTGACGACCACCTCCCGGCCATCGGGACGTACTCCTCTGACTTCATTGAGATCAGCAAACGTGATCGCCGTCCAGATGCGGAAATCGCCATTCATGTCTTGCACCGGATCCAGGTTCAAGGACCCTTCGCCTCCCGGAGAGACAACCGTACCGTCATCCAGCTTGAATGGCGAATCCACGCCCATCTTCTGCAGGCCCATCAACACGGCCTCGCCTATTTCTTCAATGTCCAGCAGGCGGGTGAAGGATTCAAGCGCCGGCCGCGCCACCTGGTCCAGCGCATCCAGCCCCTCTGCCACGACCTGAATGTGTTCTTCCTCCCACATGTGAGCGGGCCACATGAAACATACAGCTTGGCCTGCGCTTCCAGCTCCGAGGAGAGAGAAAGAAAAGTTGGTGTTTTCAAGAATGCTCCCACGGGATATCTTGCTCACCGAAAACTCCTGGTCAGTGCCATTCACAGGGAGCAATATTTTTCAGCAGCGGCGCCCTGTCGGCGTAAAACCTCCTCCAGCACAGGCAACAGCTTTGCGCGCGCCGAGTCTTCTACGAGCACCGCGCCCGTAAACTTCACCGGGTCATAGTCCACCCCATATTGATCCCCCAATGCAGAATAAAAAGAATCAGGCAGGGACCGAGGCTCAATACGCACCTTCGTCGAACCCGACTGCTCGTTATGGTTGTGTATCACGCCGGCCATGCCGCGCAACAGGTACTGGGTCGTGCTAAGTTGGCCCACAACCGCCATATGACTCTCTTTATTGCCCTGCGCATCAGCAATATCTCCCATGACTTGTTCGATCCCGTAAAAACTGTCATGCAGGCCCAATAGCAGATCCATATTCCGCTTCACCTTGTCCACGATGAGGTCCTGGCCGTCGCGGAACAATTGCTTCACCGGCTGTTCACAGACATCCTGGGCCATGGCCAGACGGTCGTCCGCACCCGGTGGACCGAGGAACTGCCCCAAGCGCGCCAATTGCCGGGTACGCTGCCACTCCCTGCCGGCCGCGTCCCGCACTTGTCCGGCCTTGATTATAAATCTGCAAGTTAATTTTCCATCGAGCGGCCAGATTCGCCAGCGAAGGCCCCCGGGCCGTTCTGGCCGCAGTGGCTACGCACCAGTCACCCATGATTGCACAACGTTCCTTTTTTCCCTGGGTCAATCCCTCAACGGCCGGGTTTCGACGTCCAGCGCCCCTCCTTCGGTCAAAACCCGGGATGACGCATCGCTGGGCACATTCGCCTTGCCCAAGGCCACGGATTGTATGTAGGTGGCCCCGACGCGAACCGGACCGGACATCTTCGCCTCGGTCACGGCATCGAAGCGCACGCGCGTCTGCTGGCCCTGGATGAGATCCAGGTACTGGCCGGCAGACATGGGCCTGCCGTCGGAAGGCCAGGTGGCGCTGATGGCCGGCCCGGTATCGGCGGACTGGAGACGCGGCATGGTGACTGGATCGCCCTGGATGGAGACGACTCGCGGACGCAGCAGGAACAAACGCTCCCGGCGCTGAACCGTCTTGCTCTTGTTCGAAAAAAGCGCCCCCAGAAGCGGGATGTCTCCCAGCACGGGGACTTTTTCCGTCCGCTGGCTGTCCTGGCTGCTGTTGTAGCCGCCGATCAGCAGCGTCTGGCCGTCGCCCACGATGGCCAGCGTGCTGATATTGCTCTTGCGTACGGTCGGCAACTTGCCGATGGTCCGTTCCTCCTGGATACGACCGTCCTCGATATCGACGGTCAGTTCAACCCGGCGCTGGTCATGGCTACCTTCGATGTAACGAGGCGTCACCCGCAGCGAGGTCCCCACGGTGACGGGCGTCACCTCGGCAACGCGTTCACCCGTGGTCTGGATGAAGAACGTATCCGACAGGTCGATCAGCGCCCCCATATTGTCCGCCGTCAGAATCGACGGCTGCGACAGGATATTGGCCGCGCCCTTGGTTTCCAGGGCATGCAGGCGCGCCGCCAGGACATTGCTGACGGAAAGCGCGAACGTCCCCGGAGACAGGGTGCCCGGTGGCGTGCCGCCCAGGGGCAAGCCGTCGCTGGTGCTCAGGTTGAAGTCGCCGTAGCCGAAAGACGTCGTGCCGGCCCTCGCCCCCCAGGTGACGCCCAGTTCGCTGACATTGTCGGAATTCACGTCCACGATCATGGCCTCGATCTCGATCAGCGTATTGGGTACGTCCAGCTGCTCGATCAATTCCTTGTAGATAGGGATCCGATCCGGGATGTCCTGCACGATGATGGCATTGAGGCGTGCATCCGCCTCCACGCTCTGCTCGCGAAACCGCAGGCTGGAGCCAGACGCGCCCCGCTGAGGCGCAGCGCCGCCGGCGGCCGACGACGCCCCTGGGCCCTGGTCGCCGCCCGCGCCGTCCGACAGGGCGGTAAAAGCCGGCGGATTCTGGCGCAGCGGCGCCGCCACTGCCGACAAGGCCTCGCTGTTCGCCCCTCCCCCCGCTCCCAGGATCAAGTTGCGCAGCACGGTCGCCAGGCCCGGCGTCACGACGCTCTGGGATCGGTAGCTGACCTCCCGGTCGTTGACCGACGCATGCTTCAGGCGAAACACGGCCACCTGCTGATTGCCGCTTCCCAGGGGCAAGGCCTCGATCATTTTCTGGATCAACGAAACATAGGCGGGCGGCCCCGAGGCCAGCGCAATGCCCTGGTCGGACAAGTCGCCCCAGCCGAAGCGGGCATCCAGCACTCCCAATTGCATCAGGGCCTCGCGCAAGGCGCTGATGGAAGCGCCCGAGGCGCTGACCGATTTCGTCACCATGGCGCTGGCCGGACTGACGAACAGCGTACCGGCGTGGACGAACCAGTTGAATCCGTAGACCCCGCCCAGGCGATCCAGGAACTCGGAGGGCGTGGCCGTGTTGAACTTGCCGTTCACCGTGCCCGATACGCCCGGCGCCAGCTGCAGCGCCAGGCTGAACCCCCCCGCGAACTGCCGCAACACATCCTGCAGGTTTTCCTCCTGGGCATAATAACTATAGGGGGCGGCCGGCCAGTTGGGCGCCGCCTGAACCGTACCCGCCAGGCACAAGGCCAGGGCGCAAGCCGGAATCCATTGTTTCACCATCCTCTCCCCTGCGCGGCCTGAGCCGCGCCTTATCATTGTTTATGTTCTTTACGCGGCGCGCCGCACGACATGCGTCCAGAATGACAAGGCATTGGCGAAATGTCCGACCGCCTCGTCCACTTCCGCGGCGTCGGCATCCGGGCGAACCATTTCCTGCAACCACAAAGCATCTTCCTCCGGGTCGATCACGCAGGCCGAAGGCTGCCGGCTGAGCATGCCGGCCGCGTGGCTGCCTATATTGGCCAGGAAGCGATCGCGGACCAGGCCGGGCGGCGGCAAGGAACACAGGCGCGAGCTGATCGCCAGCCAGCCATTGCGGGCGCCGAGCAAATGAATGCGATATTTGTCATCAACCAGGATGGTCGCTCGGCCGTCGGGACGCATGGCGTCCTGAAGGCCGTGCTGGCTCACGTATCGAATGATCAGGGGATGGTATGCAACAGCCATGGGTTTACTCCGTTGGGTCGTCTGCCAGCTTGCGCACCAGCCGCAGCACTTCGGCGACGGGTTCGACAAGTTCGCTGGGGATAAATTGATCGGGCTCGCCATGGGCCATCAGGGCCCGGGCCAGCGGAATATTCTGCATGATGGGCACGCCCTCCTCACGGGCGGCCCGCACCATCTCGGCCGCCAGGGCGCCTTCGCCCTTGGCCAGTATGATCGGCAGCGGGGTTTCGTCCTGGTCGTAATACAGGGCGATGGCCAGGTGGGTGGGATTGGTCACCACCACGGTGGCCTTGCGGGTGCGTTGCACCGCCCCCTGCATGGCCATTTCCTGGTGCAGGTGCTTACGTTTTCCCTTGATGTGAGGGTTGCCCTCCATCTCCTTGTATTCCTGCTTGACTTCCTGCTTGCTCATCATGAGCTGCTTGCGATGCTGGCGCCGCTGCCAGACGAAGTCGGCCAGGGAAATGATGACGTAGGCGACCGCCACATTCGCGATCAGGGTGAACATCATGCCCCCGACCCCCATTTGCAGCCCCGCCAGCCCGCTGTGCGGCACCGACATCAGTTGCGGCAGGGCGTCGCGCACCACCATGGTCACCAGCACGGACAGGAACGAAATCTTGAACGCGGACTTCAGGAATTCGACCAGATTGCGTTTGGAAAAGATGTTCTTCAGGTTGCTGATCGGATTGAGCTTCTTGCCGGACGGGATCAATTTCTTGAAAGCCAGCAGGACGCCGATCTGCAGGAACTCACTGAACATGCCGACCCCCAGCACGATCAGGATAATGGGCAACAGCAGGTACAATGCCTCGCGCAGCGTGATTTCCAGCGCGGACTTGAGCGCGATTTCAAAAGGCATGCCGGTCAGCCCGGCCGGCACCAGCAAGATCCGGCCCAACGACTCGATGATGTTGGAGGCATTGCCCAGCAGGTAGCCGAACAGGGCCAGGATCAACAGCGTCTGGGTGAAATCCTTGCTGTGGGCGACGTCGCCCTTCTCACGGGCGTCACGCAGTTTCTTGGCGGTGGGCTGTTCGGTCTTTTCTCCGCTCATGGCCGTCTCCATTGGTCATTCAGAAAAGGCAAGATGCCGGGAATGCCGCGCACCGTCTCGCCGGCATACTCGAACAGCGTGGTCATGTACAGGACCAGCACCAGCAGCGCCAGCGCGCTCTTGATCGGCATGGCCAGGAAAAACACCTGCAATTGGGGCGCGAAACGGCTGATCAGCGCCAGGCCCAGTTCCGCCAGAAACATGGCGACGATGGCCGGGGAAGCAAAAAGCAGGACCAGGCGCATGAAGCGGCTGAGCTGATCCAGCATCAGCGGCACGCTGTCCATGCGCAGCACCGGCGACCAGGACCACAGATCCCATAGGCGAAAACTGTCGTACAGCATGGTCAGCATCAGCGTGAAGCCGCCTCCGACCAGGAAAAACACCAGAAAGGCCTGGTTGAACAGAATGCCCAATGGGGAAGAGTCATTGCCCGTTGCCGGATTGAGCACCGCTCCCATGCTCGCGCCGCGCTGGTTGTCCACCACGAAGCCGACCGCCTCGAAGATCCAGAATGGAATCGCCACCAGAAAGCCCAGCACCAGACCCACGAAGACCTCCTTGACCATCAGCAGCAGCAGATCGATCGCCCCCAGATCCAGAGCGGCATAGCCCGGCGCCAGCATGGGGACCAGTACCAGACCCAGCGCGGCGCACAGGCTGTAGCGCACCAGCCCCGGCAGCAACTGCGCGTTGAACAGCGGCAGCATGCTGCACATGGCCAGGATGCGCGGCTGCGTCAGGGCCAGGGACCCCAGGAACATCTGCACTTCCGCGTACGTCGCGCCATTGAACATGGTGGCTTTCCGTCCTTATCGAATCTTGTAGAACAGATCGAACACCGCAATGGCGTAGTTGTAGAGTTCGCCGCTGAGCCAGCGGGCCGTCAACAGCAAGGTGATGAATACCGCGATCAATTTGACGGTGAACGACAAGGTCTGCTCCTGGATCTGCGTCAATGCCTGGAACAGGGAGAACAGGGTCCCGACAATGGCGGCCACGGCGATCGGAGGCAGCGACAGCCATAGCGTCAGGTAAAGAGCCTGAGTCATGTAAGAAACGACGTCGACGGTTCCCATGGGCGCCCCGGATCAGGAGTAAGACAGGACCAGACCCTGGATCAGGCGGGTCCAGCCATCGATCATGACAAACAGGAAAAGCTTCAGCGGCATCGAAATCGTGACCGGCGAAACCATCATCATGCCCATGGCCAGCAGGATGTTGGAGACGATCAGATCGATGATGACGAAGGGCAGATACAAGAGGAAGCCGATCTGAAAGGCGGCGGTGAGTTCCGAGACCAGAAACGCGGGGATCAGGACGATCAGGTTGTCCTGCTCCAGGTCGCGGGCCTGGGTTTCACCCCAGAGCTGACGGGCGGTGCGCACGAAAAAGTCTCTTTGCTCGGGCCGGCTGTTCTTCAGCATGAAGGCCCGCAAGGGTTCCGCGCCCCGCATCACCGCATCCAGAACGGCGCCGACCTGATCTCCCGCCGCCGGCGGCGCCGACTGCGCGGGCGAGACCTGGACGGTGCGCAGCTCCTGCCCCACCTGCATCACGACCGGCCCCATGACGTAGACCGACAGGATGATGGCCAAGCCATAGAGCGCCATATTGGGCGGCACCTGCTGCACCCCCAGCGCATTGCGCACCAGGGCGAACACGACGGCCAGTTTCAGGAACGAGGTCGTCATGACCGCCATCAAGGGCAGCAATGCCAGCAGTGCCAGTATGACGGCCAGGCTGATGGGGTCGAACCCGCCGTTCATGCTTCGACCTTGCCCAGGGTGGCGATGCACACGCCGATGCGTCCGTCCACATCGACCAATGTGCCCGTACCCAGCAAGGCGCCATTGGCCCGGATCATGACCGGACCATCGGCCAAAGGCCGCTGCAGGTCGAAGACGGCCCCCGGCTGCAACTGCCGCAGCTCGGACAGGGGCAGCGTGCGCTCGCCCAGATCGAAGGTGAGCCTAACCGGGATGGCCTCGAGCTCCAGCGGCTCCGCGGGCGGCGCATCCGGCTCCGAGGGTTGCGGGTCGAGGGGAGCGGAGAAATCCTGAGTCATGAGCGTGGTCCATCCTTGGGTCACAAGATAAGAAGAATGTTCGGCCCGCACGCGCAGGCCCTGCCCCTGGGGAATGCACAGCCAGAGCTCGCCGTGCGAATCCACCCAGTATTCATCCAGCAGGATCACGTCCGCGGCGGTCAGCGACTGCAGTTCGGACAGCGGCAGGACCGCCCGGCCCAATTCCGCGCGCAAGCTTACCGACAGATCGGCATCGTCCAGTACGCCCGAGCCACCCGGATTCGCCTGCTTGAGCAGGCGCGCCAGCAGCATCAGTCCCAGATCGTCGGCCTCGAGCACCATCAAGGCCAGTTCGCCGCCGGGCAGGGACCGGGCGCTGAAGGTCCAGGCATGCGGCAAGACCAGGTCCGAGGCATCCGCGGCCACACGCAGCGGATCGGAGGATGACAAGGGCGCCAGGGCGGCCAGGGCTTCACCCAGCGCTGTCTCCAGGGCGGCCTCCTGAAGGACTGCCGGCAAGGTATCCAGGCCCAGGCCAGGCAGCCTGGTATTCACCCAGGCCAGCAAGGCGCCCGGCGTGGCGCTGACACGCAAGGATGCACCCGCCCAGCTCAGGTCGACACGATGGCTGGCCGCCTGGCGCAAGGCGTCCGGCACGCCGGGAGACAAGCCCAGTATCCAGTCTCCCGGCGCAGATTCGGCGCCTTGCGCCGTCGGCAGCGAAACGCGCACGTTGGCGCCGTGCACCGCCACCAGCGTCAGGGCTTGGGCCTTGCCGGCGCTCAGGCGCGGCAGGATCACGGGCTTGGCAAAGGAAAAACTCATCGCATCCATGAAACAGTCATCATCCCGCGGCACCGGCCGCTTCGAACGGACAGAGATCGTCCGGGTCATCCGTATGCACCCGCACGGCGGTCGATCGGCGGAGCGAGCCGGCAAGTTCGTCGGCCAACTGCTGCGCACAACGGCAGAGCGTGTCGCGCGAGGATTCCCGCGAACAGGTAAATTCAACCACCAGATAAGCGGCTTCTTCGTAAACCGACACGGATACCCCGGGCAGGACATCGGCTTTCAGCTCGATGCGCACTTCCCGGCGGCCGCTGCTGCCGTCTCCCACCAACAGGCGATCCGCGGCCACCGACAACAGCCTGGCCAGGCTTTGCGAGGTATCGGCGCCGGCGTCGGCGGGACGAACCGAGTCCGGATACAGAGCAAATGACTTGGGCTGGTCCGCCGGGGCGGCTGCCGCCAAGCCGGGCCCGGGCGGCGCCTGATCGAACCCGTCGGACTCGTCGTCAACAGACCTCTGCACTTGCGGCCGGACTTCCGCCTTCAAATCGCTGCGGACTTCCCGCCGGGCGCTGCCGCCATCACTGGCCAAAAGGCGATCCTCGGACTCTGACAATGGCTCCTCCAGATCATGTGGTTCATCGGTATTGGCGTCATCGGACCGGGCTGCATCGGAAAAAAACGCGAATGGCTTGGGCAGTTCCGGCGGGGCGTCGGTATCGGCGACAGGCTCGGCCAGCGCCTGCTCGAACGCTTGGCGATCCGCATCGGAAGCTTCCCGCCGGGCCTGCGGATTCCCCTCCCCCGGCAAATCGAAGGACCCGGGGCCAAGGCCGATGTTCAGGTCGATACGAGATTCAGCCATGGTCACAAAGGCTCATAGTCGTCATGCTGCTGCCAGTCATTGCGGTCTCTGGCCGTCGAGGCGGCCTCTTCCATCTCCAGGTCCTCCTTGAGCTCCAGCTCGCGCATATGCTCGGCCGCATGCACGCCGGCCAGCTCCACAAACTTCTGGACCACGCGCGCAGCTTCGCGGTGAACGTCGCGGCGCTGATCCAGCGCGACGGACTCCTGACGCTCCTGTTCGACGGCCTGTTCGACGCTGGCCTCCCGGTCGCGTTCGCCCTGGCGCAGTTCGGCCACGCCCTGCATGACGTTCTCGATCTCGCCGACGCGCACCAGGCGGCTGCACAGGTCCTGATACATGTTCTGTTCCCGCTGCACGGACATCTCGCGAAACCGGGCCAATTGCTCCCGCTCCTGGGCGCAGCGCTGTTGCGTCTGAAAAAGCACCTGGCGCTGGCGCGCGACTTCCAATGCGGCCTGATCCTCCCGGAAGCGCTTGATCGCCAGCAGTTCTCGAAAGATATTCATGCCTCAGCCCCTCGCATCAACGATGGCGGCCATGCCCTCCAGCGCCTCGAGCAAGGTCGAACGCTCCTGCGTGCCTTGCTTCAGAAAGCGATTGATGGCGTCGATCTTCCCGATGGCTTCGTCGGTGATCGCGTCCCCCCCTTGCTTGTACTCGCCGATCTTGACCAGCAATTCGACCTCCTGATACTTGGCCATCAGCTCCCGGATGCGTCCCGCCAAGCCGCGGTGCTCCGGCGTCACGACCGCATTCATGACGCGGCTGGCGGAAGCGAGCACATCGATCGCAGGGTAATGGTTGGCGGCGCCCAGCTTGCGCGAGAGCACGATATGGCCGTCCAGGATCGAGCGCGTCTCGTCCGCGATCGGCTCAGTCATGTCGTCGCCCTCCACCAGCACGGTATAGAGCGCCGTGATGGACCCATGCTGATTCATGCCCACACGCTCCATCAGCTTGGGAAGCGTTGCGAAAACCGATGGCGGGAACCCGCGCCGGGTGGGAGGTTCGCCGGCCGCCAGGCCGATCTCGCGCTGCGCCCGGGCAAAACGGGTCACCGAGTCCATCAGGAACAGGACCCGCTTGCCCTGGTCGCGGAAGTACTCCGCAATGGCCGTGGCCACATAGGACGCCTTGGCGCGTTCCATGGACGATTTATCGCTCGTCGCACAGACGATGACGCTTCTGCGCCTTCCTTCCGGTCCCAGTTCATGCTCCAGGAATTCACGGACTTCGCGACCGCGCTCGCCGATCAGGGCGACGACCGTGACGTCCACGTCGGCCCCTTTGACCAGCATGCCCATCAAGGTGGATTTACCGCCGCCCGCGGCTGCGAAAATCCCCATGCGCTGTCCTTCGCCGCAGGTCAGCAGCCCGTCCAGCGCTCTCACCCCCAGCTCCAGGGGCCGGTCGATGATGCGGCGCGTCAAGGGATCCGGCGCTTCGGCGAAGACGGGGTAGAACTTGCTGGCTTCCAGGGGGCCGCGCTCGTCCTCGTCGAGCGGGCGGCCCAGACCGTCCAGCACCCGGCCCAGCAGGCCCTCGCCCACCGGCACCATGTGGGCGCGCCCGGTCGGAATGACCTCGGTGGCCGACGAAATGCCGTACATATCCCCCAAGGGCGTCAGCAAGGCTGCATCGCGCGCGAATCCGACGACTTCGCCCTTCATTTCGAAGTCCTCCCCCGGATTGCGCAGAATGCACACCTCCCCGACCTTGACGGCCGGTACGACCGCCTTGATGATGGTGCCGATGACCTGCGTCACGCGTCCCTTGATGCGCAAGGTGGACGTGTCATGCAAAGCCATTTCCATCATTTCGGTGATGTAGTCGAACTGGCGCATCGTTCAGTCCTCCTAGACCCGGCTGCCCAAGGTACGCTCGAAAGCGGCCCGCAGCGCGGCGATCTGGCCTTCCAGGCTGGCCTCGACCATGCCGATTTCGCTCTCCAGAATGCAGGCTCCCGGCTCCAAACGGGCGTCGGCCACCAGATCTACGTAGCCGACTCCCGGATAGGCGGCGAGGATGTCGTGGATCCGCCCGCGGACCAGCTCGAGGGCGCCCGGGCACAGACGCAGGGGGATCTGTTTCTGGTTGCGCACCACCGCCAGGGCGTTGCGCACGACGATCATGACTTTTTCCTGGTCATCGAAGCCATCCACGACCTTGCGAACGGACCCCATGACCAGATCCACCATCCGATTTTCCACATTGGCAAAATAGTCCACCGTCCGGCCGACGGTCTCGATCATCTTCTCGGCCTGATCGAGCAGCGCCTCCTGCCTGCCGTCCTCGTAGCCGCGCTGGCACTGGGCTTCGAACGCCGCCTGCGCCCCGGCCAGAATCTGATCAGCCTGTTCCTGGGCGTGATGGATCAGGGCTTGCGCCCCGGCCCATGCGGCATACTCCCCGGCGCGCAATACGCGGGTGGACGGAGCGACCACGGCCGCCAGTTTCCGGGACGTCAGCGCAGAGCGGGAAATGAGGAATGCCATACGGGTTCGATGTGTTTGAGAATATCGAGCGCTCGGTCCAGCAGCGCCTGCGGATCGGCCGCCAGCCCCTGGACGGGCTTGTCAGCCATTTTCAGTTCGGCGCGCAGGCAGAGCTCCGGCCCTGCCTCCTGCAAGGCTCCCTGCAGGGCCGCGCGACCGAGCGAATCCACACTGTCGGCGGAAATGTGCCGTTGTTCGGCATCGTCCTGGCTGAATGCCACGCCAGCCTCGTCCACGCCCTGCCGACGGGCGAAATCCAGGACGTCCGCCCCCAGATGAACGGTCAGTTGCCGGATCTGGTCGCCTTCGATCACCTGGCGCAGGCGCCGACCGTACAGGACCGCCCCCAGGTAACGCCCCAGGCGGGCCAGTCTGTCGGGAGGCAGCAGCGCCAGGGCCAGCTCAGGGCACCGAGCGTCCAGAACCGGGCGCTCGAAAAGATCAAGGCGGCGCAAGATCAGCCGGGACCAATGCCGGTGCCACACCATCGCCGGACAGGCGGCCGCCGCAGCGGCCTCGGGCGCATCAAAAGCGCGGTGCCGGCTGGGGTGCAAGGTGGCGCTGGGCAGAAAATTGAATTCCAGCATGCGTGTCGTGAACAGGTCTGCCGCCATCATTCGGACCTCCGTGGAGCGGCTTGGCCCATGCTCGGCTCCTGACGGGCCCGGGGGATGATCCGTCCGGGCAGCCAGCCTGCGCGCCACGCCAGATAGGCCAGGGCCGCCGCCAGGGCCAGGATCGCCAGGACGAACGTCCCTAGAAGCGCCGTCAAGCCGCCGGCCGAGCCTTGCGCGACCTGCAGGCCGAGCACGGGAGTCAGCATCGGCGCGGCCTGAGCCGTGTCGGACCTAGGCTGGGCCGACACCAGGGTGATGGACACCCGGTCCTCGGTCAGGCCCGGAATGGAATGCGTGACCAACTGCCGGATCTGGGGCTTGAGTGCGTCGAACGAGAAGCCGACCTGGTGCTTGACGAAAACCGCCGCCGTAGATGGCGAGGCCGCCTCGCCGACCTCGCCGCGCTCAGGCAGCACCACATGTACCCGCGCCGCCAGCACGCCGTCCATCTGGGACAAAGTGCTGGTCAGCTCCTGCGACAAGGCGTAGATGTATCGCGCGCGCTCCTCCACAGGCGAAGACACCAGGCCCTCTTTCTTGAAGATCTGCCCCATGCCGGCGAACTGTTCCCGGGGCAGGCCGCGCGAACGCAGGATATCCAGCGCGCGCGCCACCTGGGTCCCGTCGACCGAGACCGACACCCCGTTCTTGTCGGCCGTCTTGTCGGCCTTGATGCCGGAATCCAGCAATACGGAAAGCAGTTCATTGGCCTCGCCCTCGCTGATGGCCGAATACAGCGTGACATTGGACCCGCAAGCCGCCAATAGCGACAGAATCGCGGCCATCAGAGCCCAGCGCAACAACTGAAAGCCGTAAGGCCCGAAAGAAAGGAGACGCATCAAGACATCCTGACCAGGGTATCGATATTCTGCGTGGTCCGCGCCACGGCCTTGCCGATCAACTCGTACTGCACGGATACCTGCAACAATTCAGTCTGCACGCGCAACATGTCGCTGATGGCCGGCTGCTTGGACAGTCCCTCCAGGCTGTGGGAGATGTCCTTCCATTTATCGGAGAAGTCGCCGGCGACGCCGCGCAGCCCCGACAGGATCTGACTGCCCAGCGTCGGCGCCGCCTCGAGCGGCGCCGCTGCGAAAGCGGACTGCAAGGCGGCGCTCACGCCATTGAGCCCAGGCTCCTGAACGCCGTTCATGATGGCGTTGAAGCGTTCGGCTGCCAGGCTCGAGGGCTCGACCCTGGCGCCCCCCGCGGTGTTGTTGAGCGCCGGCGCCGCCAGCGCAGTCGATAAAGCGGCAATTTCCATGATCAATCTCCTTTATTATTTTCAGTCGCATCCGCTGCCAGCCCCAGCATGTGCCGAGCCAGCGCGCCTCCCTCGCCAGGGTTCTGCGTCGCCTTGAGCAGAACCTGCCGGCTTTCCGCGCAACGCCCCGCCAACTGCAGAGCCAGGCCGAACCAGGACTGGACGACAGCCTGTTCGTCCGGGTCGAGCAGTTGAACCTCCCGCAGCAAGCGCGCGGCCTCCAACGCCCGGCCGGCATTCAATCGCGCCACCGCCAGCCCAAGCAGAGGGAAAGCCCGATTGGGCCGCTGGCGGCGCAAGAACGTAAATACCCGGTCGGCTTGCGTCACATCCCCGCGGCCCGCAGCCAGCATGCCGACCTCGGTCAGGAAGCGGGCGTCCCGCGCGTCAAGCACAAAAGCCGCCTCGGCCGAGGCGGCTTCAGCCCCGCAGGCTGCGGCAGCCCCGGGGGATGGGTGATTGAGTTCCCTCATAGGCCGGCCTGCTTCTCCGCCAGATCCCTGAGCAACTGGGCGCGCGGCTGAAACGCGTCGAAACGCCCCTGCGATTCGGCAATGCAGGCCAGCACCCTATCCAGTTCCTGCAGGGCGTCCGAGAACTGGCCCAGCATCAGCTGGCATTCCGCCACCTGCATGGAGGGTTCCAGGCTGCCGGGAAACAAGGTGGTCAGCAAGGAATACATCAAGATGGCTTCCTCGTAGCGTCCGCACATCTCCAGGCAGACCGCCAGACCCGCCAGATAATGGCGGCGAGTGGGACCATAAACGGCCAGGATGGAAAACAGCGGCAGCGCCTGGGCATACTGCTCCTGCATCACGTGGGCGTAGGCCAGAGCGTAGATGACTTCAAGCTGTTCGTCCGTCAGGCGGCTGCTGGAAGGCAGGGCCTGCAAGTCATCGTACAGATCCTGGGCAAATTGACTGCGGGGAACTTCAGTCGCTTTCGTGTTGGACATCGGATTCTCCTTTCAGTCGGGATCAAACCGCCGCTCTGCTGTTCATGTTCTGTATGACCTGTCCCATGCTGTCTGACGCGCCCGCCAGCATCTTGCTGACCGCGCGAACGCTCTCATCCATATCCTGGACGATTTTCTTCATGTCTTCCATGCCGTCCTCCATCATTCTTTGCAGCTTCATCATCAACGCCTGCAATTCTTTTTTCTGCGCCTGGATGTGCTCGGATTCCTGTACCGTCTTGGCCCTGTCGATGCTGATCGCGCCGCCGATGACCTGGGCGCCTCCCGACACAACGGTGGCCGTAGTGCTAATCGCCGTGTTGACGATTTTCAACACGGAATTCAAGACACTGCCGGCAACCTGAGCGCCGCTGGCAAGCATGGAAGTCCCCGCCGTCATGGCGATCATGGCGACCCCGACGGCCAGCGCCCCCACAATGGCGAAGGCCATGCCGATATAGGCTGCCGCCTGGTCATTCACCCCGACCAATCCGGCGAATCCCTCGGCCAGGTCGCCCAACAGCGACGGCTCGAGCAGCAACATGATGGGGCTGGTGAGCGCCACGCCCCCCGCGGCGACCTTGCTGATTTTGTCGGCCAGCTTGGAATCCACACCGCACACATCTGTCAAAAACCGGCCCACGGTATTCTTGAACAGATTGCTAAAGCTGATTTCAGGCCCGCCGCACTCTACTGAAATCGCGCTGACCAGCGAGAGCGTCGCGCTGGCGGCTCCGACGGCGGCAACAGCCAGCAGTGGCAGCGCAGCACCGCCGCTCAATGCCGTGGCCACGCCGGCGATAAGGAGCCCTGCCGCGGCCCCCAAGAAAGCGGCGGCCTTGCCCACCCAACCGAAGATCTTGGCAATCTTGCCCTTCTTGGCGGCGGCTTGTGATTTCTTGTTCCAATCCTGGATCAGTTTCTGTTGCTCCTCGGACCTTGCTTTCAATTTGATTCTGGCCGACTCCACACCGGCCTGGGCAGTCTTCATCAAGAGATCGCCGATCTTGCTTTGCAGGTTGCGCAGAAAATCGACCATCTCACTCACATTGAAGACCCGGCTGGAAGGCTCGAGGACTGGCGGACCAAGCGTCCCTACCTGCGCAACCTCGCCCTGCCCCTGGCTGGCGGCTTGCGGCGCATACCTGGCGAGGTCGGCGTGAAGCTTCTCAAGGCCCAGGTCGGCAAGAGAAGGTTTGCCCGAAACAGCGCCGGCCTCGGGCTCTTGATCCTGTCCAGCCGGGGCCGGATTATATCCAGCACCCAATGAAGAAATCGTAGTCATGAAAACCTCCCCTGGAGAGTCGATCAAACGCGGCCGGCGATGGCACGATTGGTTTCGGTTTTAGTCTGCTCTATGGCGGCGATCTTTTCACGAACTTCGCGGATGATTTCCAACATCTGCTGCATGATTTCGCCTGCCTGCTGCGCGGCTTGCTCATGAACCCGGGCGTCAGCCTCAAGCCTGGCTTTTTCGCGTCACTGCTGGCCGCCACGCGCTCAGAAATAGATGAGCCGATCTGCCCAAGACCGGTCATAGCCGTGTTGGCCCCCTGAGCGGTGCCACTGACCGAATCGCCAAACGCTTTCAATCCTGCGCCCGCGTCGCCCCGGGCTATACCCATCATGCTTAACGCACCGCCGCCGACTGCCAGGTTAATGGAAATTAGACCGCCTGCGATTTGGCCGGTTGCCGATAGAATCCCCGCAGCCAAACGCAGGTTCGCGGCATGGCAAATTTCGTCGGCTGCATTGAGCAGACTGGTTATCTGACTCTGCATTTCCGCATTGCGGATTTCCCGCGCCTGATTGCGCATCTGCTGGGAGCACTGCTGAAGCACGGTCATCACCGCAAGGATGTCAAGCAAAACAACGACTGTGTTCAGTTTATCCAGCAGATCGCCAACGGCCGCCTTCTCGCTGGGCACAGGCAGCATCGTAGTCAGCAGCGCCTTGCGATGTCCCGAAGGAGCGCCATTAATTTCCAAACCCGCAGGCTTGGATGTGGATTCCAACGTGATTCCCGCCGTTTTCACCCTTTTTTGCGTCGTCGGGGCCAGAGACTCGGGATTCATTTCCGAAGGAATGCAGCCGGGGGCGAATTGGTTTGCAGTGATGAGATGGGCATTATGGGCTCCAGTGTTCTCGTCTAAATGTGCCGGTTTCCCATATGAAGGGATCGAGTCATCCTTGAGTGGCACGCCGCGACGAAATCGTTCCATGCCATGACGGCTTTTATTTCGTCTTGGGTTCAATAGCGCCGAGCAGCGCTTCGGCGCGAGCCTTGATGGCATCGTGCCGGCCCGGCGTGCACAAGTCGGCCATCATCAATTCCAGCGACTCGCGAGCCTCTTCCGGACGCCCCAGAGCCAGCAGGCATTCCGCACTGTGAAACACGGGCACAGGATCATCCAGACGCATGACGGTCACGACAAGGTACTGCTGCAAGGCTTCCTCGTAGCGTCCGGTCATCTGCATGGCCGAGGCCAACGCGAATTGGTAGCGCGAGTTCATGTGGTCATAGGTCACCAGCAGCGCAAAGATCTTGAAAGCGTCGTTGTATTTCCTCTGGGCATACAGGGAATGGCCGTAGGCATACATGGCTTCGCATTCTTCGGCGGTGATCCCCTTGATCCGGGCCAGCGAGCCGCCCGAGGACCAGAGCTCGAGGATGGTGGCGGCCAATTCGTCCGCATCCTGTTGGGTAAGCCCGGGGTTGGTATGGTCACTCATGGCGACTCCTGTGCAGAGGGGGTTCAGATCATATTGCGCAGCTTGCGCCGGGCGCCGCTACGAGGGCCGGCTGCTGCGAAACTGCGCCGGGACATTTCTTCGGCAACTTCACGCTCGGCATCTTCCAGGTCCTTGCGAAGCAGCTCCTGGGCCTCGGCCTGAATCTTCTCGTTCATCTCGGCGGGGAGCTTGTCGGGATCCAGGCCGTGATCGCGATAGATGTCGGCCGTCGCCGCCAGGTTGCGCTGCACCTGCTCGATCAAGGCGTCGGCTTCACGCATGATTTCTTCGGGGGTTTTGTTCATGGTTCAAGGCCTTAGTTACATTTTATTAATCATGCCCTGCTTCGAGTCTCTCACTGTCTTAATGAAATTGGACATAAGGTCGAAGGCCTCGTTCCTCTTGCCATTCATGTTTTGCACACGGAGCATGTCCATCTGTTGCTGGTTGCCGGCGGCATCGATCAAGCTTTTAATCTTGGCGATGGCTGCGTCTATTTGTCCTTTGTTTGTATTTTTGTCGACGCTAATCCCCGCCACTTTGATGCCATTGTCACCGTCCGCCGTTTCCCCTGACACCGGCGTCCGCTCCCCGGTCCCCTTAAAGGAAAGCTCATTCTCGAGACCCGCTGCTTTAATCGCATCGTTCAAGGGTATCTCGTACCGCCTGGCCTGTTCGCCGTTCCAGTTCGGGATTTTGGCGTCCGAGTTCGTACCTTTGATGGCCCCCTGGAAAACGTTCAACTTATTCAATACCTCGTTATATACGGCTATCTTCTCGTTGCGTTTCTGCATCCCCTCGATCTCCGTTCTCAGCTGCTGGTCCGTCAATTCGACCCGCTTGCTCTGCACTACCAGGAGCGCGGTTTCAATACTCATTTCCGCAGAAAAATAAGACGCAGTCGCCTGAATGCCGGGATTGAAATTGCTTGTTACAGTCATGATGAATCATCCTATGTCTGAGTCTGGGTACCATGCGCAGCCAAGACCTAGCCGCGCGCCTTGCTGAATAGGTGACCTGTCTCTTACACACATTTGACGCTGCCTTGTAACAAGTGACAAACGGCAGGACCGGGCAGAAATGTCCTCCCTCCCCCACAGGAACAGGGAACTATTTTTCCTCGGAAGTTACTACTGCCGGACAGCATCCTGAGGAATCCTTTTTCATGAACCGCATAGATACCGGCGGCATCGCCTCCGGCCTTCCTTCATCGGAACAGCCGGCGGACTTCGATGCCGAACAGTCACAGACCCAGACAGGCGTCCTGATGGGCGAGCACACCGTCGTGCTCAAGGACGGGACAGTCTCCCTCGAAGACTCTGCCGAGGAAATCGGCCTGTACATGGAAGAGGTGACTGAAACCAAGCACCACAGCGAGCGCAGGATCAAGCCCAGCCGCACCATGGTACTGATGCAGCCGGCCGAGATCATCGAAATGCTGGAGCAGGGCCATGACCCTGACACGCAAGCCAAGCTCGAAGTCCTGGTCGCCAAACTGCTGACGGGTCACGCTCTCCCCCGCCGTGAGGCCTCGCAGGCATTCGAAGACGTGTCCCAGCAATACCTGGCCCTGCAGTACGCCTTGCACAAAGGCGAACAGGAAGGCGCCAGCGTCGAACGGCTGGAGTCCCTGCGCGATGCGCTGTCCGACCTGGAAATCGACAGCGGCCCGCAGATCCGCGCCGGCCTCAATTCCCTGGGCAGCGCCTCGGCCTTTGCATCCGACGCGGCGGGCGTACAGACCTTCCAGAACACCTACCGCGACATCGTCCTGGGCGAAAACTCCTTGAGCAAGACCCTGGGCCTTGCCCTGGAACGCTTCGGCGGCAAAGACGTGGCGCGCGGCCTGCAGCAGCTGATCGCGGCCCTGGGCCAGGACCTGTCGTCCACCCGGCCGTCCACCTTGCCCAACCGATTGCAGGCGTTGACCACCGATCTGTACCATCTGCAGGTTGCCGCCACCGTGCTCGAGGGCTGCACGGATCTGTCCAGCAGCCTGCAGGCCAAAGAACTGGGGGCGCCGGACAGCGAACGCCTGATGCGCGACCTGGTCCATCTGACCGGCGAGAAGTGGCTGGACCAGTCCCGCATGAGCAGCCTGACGCAACAGCACGGCATCTCGTCGCCCGAAGGGTGCGTGAGCTTTCTGAGCGGCGTCAAATTCCTGCTGCGCGAGCTTCCCATCCAGGTTTTCCTGGATAACGACGCCCGGCAGGCGACCCTGGACGCCGTCCAGGACGCATTGGATATCGCTATCGACGAGGAAGACCTGCCATGACGGACACTGATAACACCTTGCGGCAGTTCGGCGAGACCGCCGGCATTGCCGACCTCTCTTTCGACAGCCGCGGGCAGGTCGTCTTCCGCACGGGTCAAGGACGCTTGCTGGGACTGGAGCATGCCGGCCCGAACATCCTGGTCTACATCGCTTCGCCGATCCGCTATGAGGCGGGAGCCTGGCTGCTGAAAGCCTGCAAGCGCGCCCATCACACCCATCTCGAAGACTGGCCGATACAGGCGGCGCTGCGCGACTATGACGGCACCCCCTATCTATTGGCGCTGGTTTGCATGCGCGAATCGGAGTTCACCGAACGGCGGCTGCTTGCGGCGCTGCATCATCTGTCGCACTGGCTGGACGCACTGCACAACGAATCCTGAAAGGAGCCCCCCTGATGGCCAACCTGAACGTCGACCGGCACCTGAGCTTCGATCACGGGATCGAGAATATCCTCCATCTGCGGCGGAACGAACCCGAAACACAGGGCCTGCCAGACCGGCGCAATCTGACGCCGTCCAACGATCCCGTCCGCACACAGCTCACGCAACTGCTGGAAAAGCCCAATATCGGCCACGTGCTGGAAGAAGCCTTGCGCCCTGTGATCGGCAACCGCGAACTGCTCACGCCGTCGCGATTCCAATCCGCCCTGCAGAATGTCCTGAAAGACCTGACCGAACTGGCCGAACAGGCCGAGCAGGACGGCGATGCCCGCCGCATCCTGAACCGGGCCATCCGGGTGCTGAAAAACGAAGCCGGCTTGCGGGAGCTGCTGGCCATGTACCGCAGTGCTCTGTATCAGGGATGAACGCTTCTTCATGACCTTTTCGAGTCCCGACGCGCCCCCCCTGCCTTCCAAGGGAAAATTGGGAGAAAACGGCGGCATGCTGCTGGATCTGCTTGCTTACGTGTACCTGGAAAACGACCGCCCCGAAAAGGCGGCGGCCCTGCTGGAGGCTCTTGAAACCCTGGAGCTGGCTGACGCGCGCCGGCGCACCGCCTTGGCCTGGGCGCAACTGCGCTGCGGCAAGCCGAGTGCCGCGCTGGACACCCTGAACCAGGCCGCCCTGCAGGGAGAGACGGGCGTTGCCTTTCATCTGGTGCGCGCCCAGACGCTGGTCGCCCTGGATCGTATCGCCGAAGCCAAAGCCGCCATGCAGGCCTACATCAATCTGCGCGCCAATGGCCAGGACGCGCCCGACTCCCCTTCGATCTAGGTCCGACCATGCAACATACTCTCAATCGCGTCGTCAGCCTGCTCACCAGCCGCAATGACGTCGTCCTGGCGGTACTGATCGTCTCGATCATCTTCATGATGATCCTGCCCTTGCCCACGGCGCTGGTCGACGTGCTGATCGGCACCAATATGACGCTGTCGGCCATCTTGCTGATGGTCGCCATGTACCTGCCCTCGCCATTGGCCTTCTCCTCCTTTCCATCGGTGCTGCTGGTCACCACCCTGTTCCGCCTGGGGATCTCGATCGCCACGACGCGG
The DNA here is from genome assembly GCF_965112015.1 of Alcaligenes sp. Marseille-Q7550. Taxonomy (NCBI): domain Bacteria; kingdom Pseudomonadati; phylum Pseudomonadota; class Betaproteobacteria; order Burkholderiales; family Alcaligenaceae; genus Alcaligenes; species Alcaligenes sp. Marseille-Q7550. The sequence goes on along the minus strand of NZ_CBCOPU010000001.1, from coordinate 1,828,474 downwards.
CTCATCCTGCTGCAGGGCGATGCCGGCCACATCATCGAAACCTTCGGCAACTTCGTGGTGGGCGGCAACCTGATCGTCGGCCTGGTCGTCTTCCTGATCCTGACCATCGTGCAGTTCGTGGTGATCACCAAAGGCGCCGAACGGGTGGCCGAAGTGGCCGCCCGCTTTTCGCTGGACGCCATGCCGGGCAAGCAGATGTCCATCGACGCCGACCTGCGGGCCGGCACCATAGACATGGACGACGCCCGCAAACGCCGCACGCTGGTCGAAAAGGAAAGCCAGCTTTACGGCGCCATGGACGGCGCCATGAAATTCGTCAAAGGCGACGCCATCGCAGGCCTGATCATCGTCGCGGTGAACCTGCTGGGCGGCATCCTGATCGGCACGCTGCAGCGCGGGGTGAGCGCCGGCGAAGCCGTGCAGATCTACTCCATCCTGACGATCGGCGACGGCCTGATCGCCCAGATCCCGGCCTTGTTCATCGCCATCTGCGCCGGCATCATCGTGACCCGGGTGCAGACAGGCGAAGGCGGCCCCTCCAACGTGGGCAAGGACATCGGCGCGCAGGTGCTGGCGCAACCGCGCGCCCTGCTGATCGCCGCCGCCGTGGCGCTGGGCATGGGCCTGATCCCCGGCATGCCCACACTGACCTTTCTGTCCCTGGCCGCCGTCGTGGGGATCGTCGGCTTTGTCCTGCTGCGCGGCACGCGCAAGGTCGTCGACGAAAAAACGGGCGAGATCACGGAGATTCCCGCGCTAGCGGCCGACGGCCAGCCCGCCCCGCGACCGAGTTCCGAGGGCGGCGCGGAGTTCGCGCCCACGCTGCCGCTGATGATCGATGTCGCCGCCGGGCTGCAGCAGCACTTCAAGGCCGAGGAACTGAACGACGAGCTCATCAAGATCCGCCGCGCCCTGTACTTCGACCTGGGCGTGCCCTTCCCCGGCATTCAGCTGCGCTTCAATGAAGCGCTTTCCGAGAACAGCTATCTCATCCTGCTGGCCGAGGTTCCCGTGTCTCAGGGCCAGTTGCTGCCTGACCATCTGCTGGTGCGGGACTCGGAGCAGAACCTGCAGGCGCTGCAGATACCCTACACCACGGACAAGCAGTTCCTGCCGGGCCTGCCGACCTTGTGGGTCGGCGCCGACCAGGCCGCCGTACTGGCTTCCGCCGGCGTTCCCTGCCTGGATGCGCATCAGATCCTTGCCTGGCATCTGGCCTTTGTCCTGAGGAAGTATTCATCGGATTTCATAGGGATCCAGGAAACCCGCTTCCTGCTGACCGCCATGGAAGAGCGCTTTCCGGACCTGGTCAAGGAAGTCCTGCGCATCATGCCGGTGCAAAAGATCGCCGAGATCATGCAGCGGCTCGTCTCGGAAGACATCTCGGTGCGCAACCTGCGCGCCGTGCTCGAGGCCCTGATCGAGTGGGGCCAGAAAGAGAAGGACACGGTTCTGCTGACTGAATATGTGCGCATATTCCTGAAACGGCACATCAGCTACAAGTATTCCAGCGGACAGAACATCCTGCCCGCCTATCTGCTGGCCCCCAGCGTGGAGGAAGCCGTCAGAGAGGCCATCCGGCAGACCTCGGCCGGCAGCTACCTGGCGCTGGATCCAGGCACCACCAAAAAGCTGGTGGAAAACATCAAGACCACCGTCGGCGAAATCTCCAGCAACACCCGCAAGCCGGTTTTGCTGACATCCATGGACATACGCCGGTATCTGCGCAAGATGATAGAACAGGATCTTTATGAACTGCCTGTCCTGTCCTACCAGGAGCTCACGCCTGAAATCAATGTGCAGCCGCTGGCCCGGGTAGAACTATGACGCAGCCAACCGACCATCCCCCCGCTGGCGCCGATCCCGTTGCCGAAGATCCCGCAACAGGCCAGCTCCTGGAGCTGCGCATCCTCTCGGGGATGCATCAGGACGCCCGCTGTCCGGCCCGACACGATGCGCTCATCGGCGCTCACCCTGATTGCGACATCGTCCTGGCGGAACCCGGCCTTCCCGAACAGGCGGTCAGGCTGAAGCTTGGCCCGGCCGGCTGGGGCTTGAGTCAGGATCCGCAGGGTCCGGCCCTGGCCAACGATCCGGCCATTCCCTACAACCAGCCATTGTCCTTGGGATCGATCTGGGTCACGGTCGCGCATCCGTCTGATCCCTGGCCGTCGGCGCCCCTTCCAGTCCCTGAAGAGTCCGGCGAACCGGAGCCGGCGCCTCCTGATGATCCGCCCGCCGCGCCTGACCCGGTCGAGGTCTCCTTCCATCCGGACAGCGATGCTCCGGCCATGACAGCACAGGCCGACCCGTCCCCTGCCCCGGCACAAGCCCAGCCTCGGCATCGGTCCAAGGGCGCCAGGGCCGGCCTGATTGTCCTGGTCGTGGCCGTCGCCACCGCGGTGCTGATGGCCGGACTGATGCCGCTCAACACGCCCGCCTCTCCTCCCAAGCCCGACCCTCGCCTGGCGATCGAGCAGTCCATCGGCAAGATCACGGCTATGATCGAACAGCTGGGCCTGACATCCCGCCTGCATGTGGCGATCACGCCCGAGGGAGCGGTGCTGGTTTCAGGCTGGGTACGCAACGAGGATGAGCGCAACCGACTGGCCTCCGCGCTGGTTCAGATCGGGCCCATGCCGGCCATGCGGGTGAGCAGCGAAGCCGAGGCGCTGAGCACGGCAGACCAGGTCCTGAAGGGCTTCGGAGTCAAATACGAATCCCGCTACGAAGGCGACGGCCGCCTGAGCGTGGCGGGCATAGCCAGCGACCCCGAGGCCCGCTCCATGGCCTTGGAGGCTGTCCGGTCGGAACTGCCCGGAATGACGATCATGGGCAATGGCATCCTGCTGGCGACGGAGGTTGCGCAAGAGCTCAGCCGCGAGCTGGCGGCAGCCGGGCTGGGCGCCGTGGCGCTGGTCTGGCAGCGGCATCAATTGCAAGTCAGCACGGACATGCTGGACGCCGCCCAGATGGGCACGGCCCAAATCGTCCTGGATCGCTTCAACCAGTCACGTTTTGACGTCGCCGCCCTGGCACAATCCGACAAACCCTACGCGGATGCGGTGCCCTTCAAGATACGCAGCGTGGTCAGCGGAGAAACGCCTTTTCTTGTACTGGACAATGGAACCAAACTGCTGGTCGGTGGTACTCATCAACACTACCGCCTGACAAAGATCGACGAGCGCCAGTTGATCTTCGAAGGTCCGCGTCCCGCCATCGTGCTGCGCTGAATGGATAAGGAACATGACGTCAAATGTGACCGAACTGGAAACCCGGCTGGCCGACCCAGGCGGCGCAATCCTGAAAGATACATTGCTCGAACACGCCAGGCGCCTGGAACAGTCCTGGCGCGCCCGCATGGAGGCCGGTCTGCCCCGCGACGCATTCAGCCAGTGGCAGTCGGCGGTCGACGCCGCCGCCGCCGCCTGTGAAATCCTGCAGAACTGGCCCGCCAACGAGGCGTCGCCGGAAGCCCCTCCGGCATCTCCGCTCTTTCCCCTCTCACCCACTTAGGAGCCCATCATGACCAACGGAGTGAGTTTCAATACGCTCAACAACACGATCTACAACAGCATCCTCAGCCAGGAAAGCAGGCTGAGCAGTCAGATCTCCGGCGTCAGCGCCAAGGGGGACGGCGATATCTCGCAAACCGACATGCTCAAGCTGCAGCAGGAAATCAATAAGTGGACGATCATGATCGATCTGCAGAGCACGATGGCCAAGCAGATTTCCGACTCCATAAAAGGCGTCATCCAGAAATCGTCCTGATGCGCGCCGGCCGCCATGGCGGCCGGGCTTGAATCAGACAGACTGCAACAGCACGGCCGGATTTGAACCGCCGGGATCGCGCCTGGGCCCGGCTTGCTGTGTATCCTTTCCCTGCACCCAGTTCTCCGCCTGCTCGAGCAAGGCCTCCAGCGCTTCGATCAAGGCTTCGGCCTGGCAATCCGCGCGTCCCAGCGCAAGCTGCATATGAGGCCGCCCATCAGGGGCCACGCACAGCACCACCCCACGCCCGGCCTGCATGAAATTGGCCCGCGCCATGCGGGCGGCCTGAGCGTCATCGATGACATGATCGGCAAGACGGCATGATAGAAAAACCAGGTCATGGTCGCTTGCATCCACGACCTGAACCAGGTGCCGGCCATCGACCCAGAACTGACAGACCCCTTCAGCGGAAGGAGCCAGATGGGCAATGCCCAGAGCACGACCGAAATCGGCCATCAGCTTAGCGAACATAGAGGTGTCGGACATAGGATAGAAATACCAAAAAGTCGGAACATTCAAGCTAGCGTACCGCCAGGCGGCGGACTGCTCAACCCGCCAATCGGAGCCGCTTCAGCCAGGACATCGGGAGTACCCAACGGGCCGCCGTCATTGACCGCCTCGATACGCGCACGCCAATACGCCGCCGTGCTGACAAATCGCTCGATCCATCCGGCTGCCTCGCCGGGTTCCAGATCGCCCAAGGCGCGCCGGTCCATCAGGAAAATCCATCCCGTGTTGAAGTCGATGCTGAACGTCGCTCCCCCGGTCCCCAACCAGAACAGATTGGCGCCCAACAGCAGCGAATGGACGGCGGCCCTGCATTCAGGTTCGGCTTCCTGCAGCCGGGTGAACAGCATGACGGCATCCTCGCCCGCCTCGTACTGAATGTGTAGTTCGTGGCCATCGATCAGCAGCCCGACGTAATCGTCTTCGTTGGCCGACCTGTCGGTCATATTCAACAATTGGCCCAGTTCGGCAACCAGGCCCTTAAAAGGAAAAATCGCCATATTGCAATCCTAGCGGCTTTGCTTGGGTTTCGGCGTCAGGCCTCGGTGAATCTGTCCAGCCCGCACAGGACTCACAGCCGCATCATCATGACCCGGCTTGAGTTCCCGCTGCAGAAAACCGTCGCCTTTCTGTCTGGAATTATTGAGCCCGATATCCATACCCATGTTCATCCATAAATGCTTGTCGGTCCTGTTTCAGTAACATCTTTGCAGCCGCAGTTCCTTGTTTTTCCTCTTTTTTGCCACAATCGGCCATCAGTGACGACCATGGCTTGCAGCGGGCGTTTTTCCCACTACAATTCCTTGACTTCATGCAGGCGTACATCGCGCCTCTGACCCTGGATTTCATGCAGGCTTTCATCATGCCCCTGTCTACCCAAGTTTTATTCCCCGCTCTTCTGACCGCCGCGCTGACCTTGGCAGGATGCCAGAATCTGCCGTCGGCCTCGCCGCAGGCTTCTGCGGACCGCACCGCGCCCACGGCGGACGACGCCCGTACCGTACAGCCGGTGGCCATCTATCTGGCCCAGTTGCAGCCTGACCCCGCCCTGGCCGCCGTCCAGGTGCCCGAAGGCATGATCTATCTGCAGCCACGCCCGATCCTGACCCGCAAGGACCTGACCGATGCCGCCGCCCTGGCGGATCGGAAAGGGGCGAATTTCGTCGGCCTGCGTTTCACCTCTCAAGGCGCCGAACGCCTGCGCAACGCCAGCCATGAGCATGCCGGCGCCATGCTGGCCGTGGTCATTGGCCGCGCACTGGTGGCGGCGCCCCGCATCGTCGCCCCGCTGGAAGACGGCATTCTGGCCTTCGAAGTCCCGTCCGCCCAAGCGGCCGCCGGCCTGGCCGCCCGCATCCGGGGAGACGCGGCCCGCTGAGAGGCGCCAGCCCAGGAGCTTGCATGCCAGACCACAACGACACTCTCGAGTTGCCTGTTCATTCCCAGGCCGTGGCTCAGGCCCTGGAATGGCTGGAATCCATCGCCGAGCGACAGGAGTGGCCTGCCCGCGCGACTTTCGGTCTGACCCTGTGCCTGGACGAGGCCCTGACCAATGTCGTGTCGTATGCATTCCAGCCCGCCCCCGCCGTCATTGAACCGGCCATCACGCTGGCCTGCCGCGCACATGGCCGGAACATCGTGCTGGAGTTGCGCGACAATGGCCGTCCCTATGACCCCACGGCCGAAACCTCTCCGCCTCTGGCCGCAACCCTGGATGACGCCATTCCTGGGGGACACGGCCTGCGCCTGATGCGCCACTATCTTGAAGATCTCCGCTATCAGCGTCAGGGCGAGTGGAACTGCCTGACCATGGTCATGCCACTGCCCTGATGGAACCTGTCGGGCCGTTTGGGTACAGAGTCCTTGGATTCCACCCTCATAGCCTGAACGCATGCCATCACATTGTCTGCTCCAGGATTCCGACCGCATTCGCGCCTATGTCGATCCTGCCGCCATTGCGCATAATCTGACGCAAATGCGCGAACGCCTGGGACCCAGTCCCGCCCGCATCTGGGCGACCGCGAAAGCCGACGCGTACGGCCACGGGCTGGCGCATGCCATGACCGGCCTGCGTCAGGCCGACGGCATCAGCGTGGAGACGCTGTCCGAGGCTCGCCAGGTCCGTCTTCTCGGCTGGGAAAGCCCCATCCTGGTCCATGCCGGCCTGCTGAGCCGCCCGGAAGTCGAAGCGCTCGATATGCCGCAACTGCACCTGATCATCAGCCAGGTCGACCAACTGGACTGGCTGTCGCACGTACGCCCCGCCGAACCGCCCGCCGTCTGGTTGCGTTACGCGGGCGATACACGCATGGGCGGATTCGACGACGCCCAGTACCGTCAGGCCTATGCGCGCGCCCTGCTCCTGTGGACCCGCAAGCACATTCTGGGCATAGGCCATCTGAACCACTACGCAGGCGCCGAGAACACGGACGGCACACAGGAGGCCGACACCTGCTTTCGCCGCGCCATCGCCGGCCTGGACGGGCCCGTCTCCTGCGCCAATTCGGCCGCCATGCTTCGGCATCCCTTGCAGGCCGCAAGGACCAGCTGGGTCCGGCCCGGCATCACCTTGTACGGTGTCAGCCCGCTGCATGGCCTGACCGGCCCCGACCTGGGCCTGCGTCCGGCCATGACCGTACAGGCCCGGCTGGCCGAAGTCCGGCCGCTGGCCGCCGGGGCCAGCCTGGGCTATAACGGCGCCTTCACCGCGCCGCATGCCATGACGGTCGGATTGGTGACCTGCGGCTATGCGGACGGCTACCCTCGCCATGCGCAAACCGGCACGCCGGTCGCCGTTGCCGGGCGGATCACGCGCCTGCTGGGCCGTCCCAGCATGAACATGCTGGCCATAGACCTGAGCGACATGAAGAACACGCCGCCCGGATCCCCGGTCACCCTCTGGGGGCACGGCCTGCCGGTCGAGACCGTGGCCGGTTACGCCTCGACGATTGCGGCGGAACTGCTGACCGCCCTGACCGCGCGCGTGCCGTTCACGGCTTTGGTGCGCGAGCTGCAAACATCATGAACAGCAGGGTCGCCAGCAGATAGATCGCCCCGGTCAGGGCCAGTCCGGCGCCCATGCCCACCGTCCCGTACAGGCTGGCCACCACCAAGGGCCCGGCCATCTGCCCCAGCTTGTCAGCGGCTTTCACAATACTGGTGGCCCCGGCCGCTCCGTAGCGCTGGACATCCGGCAAAGCCAGCATGTACGGGGATTGCGACGCGCCGATCAGGCAGCCCGCCACGGCCAGCGAAAACACGGCCAGGACAGCCATCGTCAGGCCATCTCCTTCATACAGGCCCAGCAAGCCCAGGCTGCCGATCAGGCCGCCTGCCGCGATCCAGCGTTTCTTGACGGAGGTGCGATCCGCCAGCGCTCCCATCCAGGGCCCCAGATAGATCACGCACAGGCCATAGACCATCAGGATGCGTCCCACGCTGGAGGCCGCCGCTCCCTGGGCTTCCAGATAAACGGGCAAGGCGTAGGACAACAGCCCCACTTGCGCAATGGAAAAAGGCACCACACTGCCCAGCAACAGCAAGCCGAAATCGGGCGTGCATATCAGGCGTACCGTCTGCCGCAGCCGGTGCGTCCCGGCCGTCGCCGTGGCAGGACCTGAATCCGATGCGGCCTGGCGTCCCGGATGAGTCCTGTATGAGCGCATGAGCACCGTCACGCCCAGCAGCGGAAACAGCAAGAACGCCACGCCGACCAGAAACACGGCCCGGAATCCCAACTGCTCCATCAACATGGCCCCCACGGCGGCGCCGGCCAGATGTCCCGCGAACAGCCCGGCCACGACATTGCTCATATTGCGCCCCCGGTAGAGCGCGGGGCTGCGCATGATGACAAAGCCCTGCAACCCCATCCAGGTCAGGCCGTACCCCAGGCCCACCAGGCCGCGCGCGGCCGCGAACCACAACAGGTCCGGCGCCATCGCGCAGGCCAGAAAGCCCAGGCCGCAAACGCCCAGCCCCCCAGGACGGGAAAGGACCAGCCCTTGCGGTCCGTCAGGCTGCCCGCCAGCAAGGCCGTCAGCAGCCCGCCGCACATCTCCACGGAAATCGGCAATGCCATCAGCAGATTGGTCGGCAGGGACAGGCCCTCAGCCGGCAGGCTGCGGGCATACATGGGCAGGAACCCCAAAGGCAGCGCCCAGGAAAACAAGAATCCGAACATGACCGGGCGCCCTATCTGCCCTACATCCTTCCCTTCGTTTTCCTTTTCTCTCGGACGCTGCAGCAAAAAAGACAGGAGCAGCAACATCTCGATTGCCGCTATCACGGCCACCACCACGACAGTAGCCGCATCGATCATGCGCGCCCGCACGCCGGCCGCGACCAGCGTATCATCCAGCACCAGCCGCAGGCTGCCTGCCGGACGCCGCCCGGCATCAGCCATGAGCGGCAGGGAAAGCGACACATCCTCCAGCCCGGCGCCAGCGGGCCGCACCGGCAATGGCCCCTGCGCCCCCACTCGCTCCAGGACGCGGCCCGAATCATCCAGAAGCTCAATGGACTGGATCATCGGAAACGTCCCCGCCAGCCGGGCAAGCGGAGCCTCCACGTCCCGCAGGCGGTCGATGGGAATGCCATACGCCAGCACGCGCTCGAGGTCCTGCCGCAAGTCCTGGGCCAGGGCGCCCGCATTGTCGCGCGTCACTTGCAGGGACACGGTCCGGAACGTGATGATCGTATCGCCGGCGTAGATTCCTTGAGCCAGCATCAAGGCCGCCAGGGGCAGAAGAAAATGCATGCGGCCCGCGCAGGCAAGCCGCTGCGCCGGCACCAGATACTTGTACACGAGCGCCAGACCCAGTCCCGCCAGCAGCGTCACCGCGCACAACATGCCCAGATTGCACAGAATGAGCCGCTGGCTCGCCGCCGTTTCCGGCTTTACGGACAGGAAGGCCACCCCTTGCACCGAGGAAGCCGCGTCGCGCAGCGGCACGGCCACCGTGATGCGATGCTTGGCCATATAGGCGGCCCCCTGGTGGGCGCGACGCACGACCCCTTCCGCCAGGGGAGCTTTCGGGTCCCTGATCGCGCGCAGCAGCGCCGGCGATTCGGGCATCGCCTCCCCTCGCGCCGCAACGAATTGTCCGTCTGACAGCCATACTGCCGCGCCCCCGGCGTCTTGCAACCCTTTGAGGCGCTCATCCAACAGCAGCTCCAGCCCGAAAAACTGCCCGAGAGGCTTGCCCATGCGCAAACCGCCTTCGATATCGGCCGCCATCTGCCGGACCTCGACTTCGACCCGGTCGGCCACCATGTCGCGATTCAGGCGATTGAGCGCTGCAAGACTGAGCGCCCCGATGAGCGTCTGCGCCAGCAGCAGCACGGCCAGACACGCCAAAGTGACCTCGAGCGCCGGACGACGCCGTAAACCATCCTGAATCCGTCGGAAAAACGCTGTACGCATAAATACCAACCCAGGCAGCAAGTAGTAGACGAGATTTTACAATTGAAGTAATTTGTATTGCCCATCTTTCTTCCTCGGCCCTTATGTTCCTGCACTCTCTTCGCAGCAAGATCTTCCTCGCCGTGCTGGGCCTCTTGCTCGTGATAGCCGGTGCGGTCATGCCGGTGACCCAACGGGATGTCACGCAAACCGTCGAAGCCGGCGAACGCCATGCGGTCCAGAACGTGCTGCAGCTGGTGTTGCGCCACACCGAGGTGCGCTGGGAGACCCTGCTGGACGACAAGATCTACAGTGTGCGCACCGGTCGGGCGCAACTGATGGAACTGGGAGCCACCATCCAGTCCGTCCTGTCGAGCTACGAATCCAAGGCGCAGCAAGGGCTGCTCTCCGAGGATGCCGCCAAACAACTGGCCCTTGCCTGGCTCAATCGCCTTCCCCTGGGCGATCGGCGTTACGCCTTTCTCTACGACGACCACCATCAGGTCCTGGCCAGCAGTTCGCCTGCCATGATAGGCCAGGATCTGACCTCCCTGCTGGACATCAAAGGGCGCCCCCTGGCGCAAGCCCTGTACGAAGAAAGCCGATATTCAGGATATGGATTTGCGCTCTACCGCTGGCAGGACGCCCCCACGCCCCATGCGGCCGCGCCCCTGGAAACCCGTTACGCCTACTTCAGCTATTTCCAGCCCTGGAACTGGATGCTGGCGGTTTCCGACAATGCACAAGGCATCATCAACCAGGTCCAGGCCCAGCAGACCCGGATGGAATCCGCCCTGCGAAACGCCCTGTCCGGCCTGACGCTGGCGCAATCGGGCTTTCTGTTCATCGTGACGGACAGCGGTCGCTTCGTGGTGCCCCCGCCTCCGGAGCATGTCGGGCTGCTGCTCGCACCCGAAGAAGCGTCTGGACGCACGCTGCAAGACATCCTGCGCTCTCGCGCCTCCGAGCAGCAGGCCACCGTGCAGCCCGGGGACCAGCCGCCCTGGAGCATCCACACCCTCTACTACAAGCCGCTCAAGTGGACGCTGGCCGCCGCGGTCCCGCAAAGCGACCTGACGGCGCCCGCACGGCGACTCACCCAGCGCCAGGCCCTGATCTTTACGGGCGTGCTGTTGCTGGCTCTGGCTCTGGCATGGATCATGGCCATCCGGATCGCCAAGCCTCTGGACACCTTGACGCGCTATGCGCTCAGCCTGCCCAACCAGGACCTGACAAGCAACGCCCCTCCGCCCGATCACATCATGCGGCTGCCGACGCGCTACCGGGACGAGGTCGGGCGCCTGGCCGCATCGTTCCTGTACATGCGGGACAAGCTCAGCGACAACATCAAGCAACTGGTGCAGGAGACCTCCGACCGGGAACGCTTCAAGAGCGAACTGAACATCGCCCGCGACATCCAGATGGGCCTGCTGCCCAAGCCCCTGCCAGCCCGTACCCTGGAGCACATCGACCTCTATGCCGCGATCCAGCCCGCCAAGGAGGTCGGGGGCGACTTGTATGACTACTTCCTCCTGCCGGACGGCCGCCTGTGCTTTGCCATTGGCGACGTATCCGACAAAGGCGTTCCCGCCGCCCTGTTCATGGCGGTCACCCACACCCTGATCCGGGCCACCGTCGAAGACGAAACCGATCCGGCCCTGATCCTGCAACGCATCAACAACCGCCTGGCCGAGAACAATCCGAACATGATGTTCGTCACCCTGCTGCTGGGCGTCATCGATCTGGCCACGGGCTCGCTGACCTGGGCGAACGCGGGCCATCCTCCCCCCGTCCTCATCGGCGCCGACGGAACCGTGCGTCTGCTGACCGACCGCAGCGGCCCCGCCTGCGGCGTCCAGGAAGACCTGCAGTACCAGCGCTTCACCTGCCAATTGGAACGGGGCGAAACTCTGTTGGGCTACACCGATGGCGTCACCGACGCCACGGATCGCCAGGACACCCAGTACGGCGAATCCCGCATGGTCGCGCGCCTGTCCGCTCCCGTGGCCAGCGCCTCCACCCTGATCCTGGGCCTGCTGGAGGACGTCCATCAGTTCACCGACGGCGCCAGCCCTTTCGATGACATCACCCTCATTGCCCTTCGCCGCCCCTATGCCTAGAACCTGCTCAATCCTGCTGGCTCTCACCCTGGCGCTGCCGGCCGCAACCCTGGCGCAGGCCGTCGGCCCGGCGCAACAGGCTTCCTCCGCCTGGACGCAGCAGGCCGGCCCCGCGGAACAGGCGGTGTTCCCCACCGCGCCGCGCCTCAAGCCAGACGGCGGCAAATGGCGTCTGGGATATATTGAAAGCGGTGATTATGCCGAATATCCCGACACGCTGAGAGCCATCATCATGGGCTTGCAACAGTTGGGATGGCTGAGCACTCCGGACATACCCGCGAAGATCAACGGCCGCCAGATGGGGGACTTTCTTGTCGCACATGCCCGCAGCGACACGCTTGAGTTTGTTGCCGACGCCTGGTGGCAGCCCGGAAACTTCGACCCCGCGCAGCGTCCCGTCGTTCGCGAGTCGATCCGCCAGAGGCTGCTGGAGCGTCACGACATCGACCTGATGCTGGCCATGGGCACCTGGGCCGGGCAGGACATGGTGGCATTGGGCGTTCCCGTCCCGACGGTGGTGGCCTCGGCCAGCGACGCCGTGGGCGCCCGCATCGTCGCCAGCGCAAGCGACAGCGGCCTGGACAATCTGCACGCCCGTGTGCAGCCCGAACGCTACCAGCGCCAGGTCCAGCTCTTTTTCGACATCGTGAAATTCAAGACCCTGGGAATGGTCTACGAAGACAGCCTCGAGGGACGCAGTTACGCGGCAGTGCCCGCTGTCGAGCAGGCGGCCCGGAAAGACGGTTTTCAAATGGTATCCTGCACCACCGGCACCAATGAACTGACCACGGCCCAGGCCACTCAGAACGTCATCGAATGCTACCGCAAGCTGAGCAACGAAGTCGATGCCGTGTACGTCACCACGCACAGGGGCATCACGTCCGAAAACATAGGCGAGATCGCCAGCGTCCTGCGCAAGGCTAAAGTGCCCAGCTTCGCCATGCTCGATTCCGCGCAGGTGCGCGCCGGATTGCTCATGAGCCTGGCGCAAGCGGATTATTCCTATGTCGGCCTCTTTCATGCAGAAGTCATTGCGCGCATCTTCAATGGCGCCAAACCCCGCCAGTTGAGCCAGATCTGGGTGGACCCCGCCAAGATCGCCCTGAACCTGGATACCGCCCGCATCATTGGCTTCGATCCGCCGGTGGACATCCTGCTGGCCGCTGACGAGGTCTACACCCAGCAGGACAAGCAGACGCCCTGAGAGGGGACAAGTCTTCGCGCTCCAGGCAGCCCGTTGTTTCAGGACAGGCTGGGCCTGAACTGCAAGGCCTCGGCCACATGCGCGCGCTGCACATCGGGCTCGTCCGCCAGATCGGCCACGCTGCGCGCCACGCGCACGAGCCGCCCATGGGTGCGTTCGGACCAATGCCAGCGGCGCCGCGCGTCAAGCAGCAGTTGGCGCGCATCGCCGGCCAGGCGTGCATGTTCGGCCAGCGCCGCCCCGGTCAGCCGCGCATTGCAGCCCCCTTGGCGCGCCAGTTGCCGCTCCCGCGCCCTGGCGACGCGCTCGCGCACGCGGCTGGAAGACTCCGCGGCCAGTTCCGGATCCTGAGACGGTTCGGTCATGGTCACGCACAGATCGATACGATCCAGCATGGGACCGGAAAGGCGCTGCCGATAGAGCTCCCGGCGCACGGGCGAACAACGGCAGGCCTGGTGCCGGTGTCCCGCCCAACCGCAGGGACAAGGATTCATGGCGGCCACGAACTGGAAGCGGGCCGGATACGTGGCCCGCTTCTGGGCGCGGGAAATGCGCACGCAGCCTTCTTCCAGCGGCTCGCGCAAGGCCTCCAGCACGCGCCGGTCGAACTCGGGCAACTCGTCCAGGAACAGCACGCCGTGATGCGCCAGGGATACTTCTCCCGGCCGGGGCAGCGCCCCGCCCCCAATCAGAGCGGCCGCCGATATGCTGTGGTGCGGCGCCCGGAACGGCGGACGGGCGCTGAAGCGCGGCGCCGCGTGCGCCAGGGCATGCAGCGCGGCCAGCTCAAGCTGCGCCTGCTTGTCCAGCACGGGCAACAATCCCGGCAGGCGCTGCGCCAGCATGGTCTTGCCCACGCCCGGCGAGCCGCTGAGCAGCAGGCTGTGCCCGCCGGCCGCCGCCACTTCCAAGGCGCGGCATGCCAGGGGCTGGCCGAGCACATCGGACAGGCAGAGTTCGGGGCCGTGTTCCTGCTCCGGCCAGGACGAGGCCGGCATGAGTCCCAGCTCCAGTTCGCCGCGCAGATAGGCGGCGGCCTCGGCCAGACTGGCCACGCCGCGCACCGGCAGATCGGGCACGTGCGCCGCCAGAGCCGCACTGTCCTTGGGCAGTATCAGACACAGCCCCGTATGGCGACGGGCCATGCCCAGGGCGATGGTCAAGGCATTCTGTACCGGCACCACCGCGCCGGTCAGGGACAGCTCGCCGGCCATGACGTAGCGCTCCAGATCCGGGACGGCGCGTTCCCGCCCCTGCCCGTCGGGGCGGCTGAGCTGGCCGCTGGCCAGCAGAATGGCCAGCGCCACCGGCAGGTCGAAACGGCCCGAATCCTTGGGCAGGTCGGCGGGCGCCAGATTGATGGTCAGGCGCGCCGCGGGGAAATCGAAGCCGCTGGCCTGCAAGGCGGAGCGCACCCGCTCGCGACTTTCGCGTATGCCGGCATCGGGCAATCCGACAATGTGGAAAGCCGGCAGGCCCGGCGCCACATGGGCCTCCACCCGCACAGCAATGAAATCCAGGCCCGACAGGGCGCAACTGTTCAGCACGGCCAGGGACATGAGCCCTACCCCCTTATGCGCAAATCCCCAGTCTGCCTGTCGCCGCCGGCGGATTCCATACGACGGACGCTGCAAGACGATGCGGACTTGTACCTATGCGCCGTGTTTCCTGAACCAATACGCTACAAGAACGCCCAGCCCGCCAGAGCGCTGCACAGCACCACCAGCCATGGCGGCATCCGCCATTGCGTCAGGACGAGGAAGGCGATCAAGGCAAGGGAGAAATCAGGCGCGCCGCGGATGGCGCTGGTCCAGACCGGATCGTAGAAAGCCGCCAGCAACAAGCCGACCACGGCGGCATTGACGCCTTTGAGGGCCGTCCGCGTCCTTCGCATCTGGCTCAGTCTGTCCCAATGGGGCAAGGCCGCGACCACCAGCAGCATGCCCGGCAGGAAGATCGCCAACAGGCACAGCACACCGCCTGCCGCGCCGCCCGCCCCACAAATGCCGCCGCGCCCAGAAAACCCGCTAGGGAGAACAAGGGCCCCGGCACGGCCTGGGCCGCTCCGTAACCTGCCAGGAATGTCGGCGCATCCACCCAGCCGGACGCGACAACTTCGCTTTGCAGCAAAGGCAGTACGACGTGGCCGCCGCCAAAGACCAGAGAGCCCGTGCGATAGAAGGCGTCGAATAACTGCCAGATTTGCCCGCCCTGCCCCGTCAACCCCGGCGCAAGCAGCAAGACCAGAAACAGCCCGCCGGCGACAAGGCTGGCTCGCCAGCCCTGGCTCAGACTGGCAGGCTGGGGCACGGAGGCTGGCTCAGCCGGAAAAAGCAGCACGCCCGCCAGCGCCCCCAGCATTATGCCCCCCAGCTGCCCCCAGGCAGACGGGATGGCCAGGGCCAGAATCGCCGTCAAGCCGGCCAGCGTGAGACGGCCGCGGTCCGGACACAGACTGCGGCCCATGCCCCACACAGCCTGCACCACCACCGCCACGGCGGCGATCTTCAACCCTTGCAAAAGCCCATCGGGCGTGTTTCCCGCCCAGGACTCCAGCCCCCAGGCCAAGGCAATCATGATCGCGGCGGATGGCAAGGTAAAGCCCAGCCAGGCGGCAATCGCCCCGCCCAGCCCCGCCCGCCGCAAACCCAGGCCCATGCCGACCTGGCTGCTCGTGGGACCCGGCAAGAACTGGCACAGAGCGACCAGGTCCGTATAGCGCCCGTCATCCAGCCATCGTCGCCTGTCCACGAACTCCTGGCGAAAAAAGGCAAGATGAGCCATGGGCCCGCCAAACGACGTGCAACCCAGCCGCAGGAATATCCAGAAGGTTTCCGCCGCAAGCCGCCAGGGCGGCCGGGCGGAATGTGTCGATGATGCCATCCCGTCCCCCGATTCAGTCATGGCGCAGTATACGGGCTCTGGATGACGAGCGGCGCATGCGGCAAGACTATATGCTTATTCAGAAAGCATGAATCCGGAGCAGGAACGCACCGCGCGCGGCGGAGCTGGGCAAACGCGGGCGCGAAACGATTCAGACGCTTTTGGCCGGGCGCAGACGGGCCAGCCGCAGCGACATCAACAGACCGACAATGGCAAAGCCGGCCGTGGCGACCCAGGCCCATTGCCAGCCGCCCAGCATCTTGACCGACCAGGCCACCACGGGCGGGCCCACGAACTGCCCCAAAGACGAACACTGCTGGACCCAGCCCACCGAGGAGGACGTGGTCTGCGGCGACGGCGCGACCGTGACCGCCAGGAAGAACAGAGTGGCCGGTATCAAGCCGCCCGTGATGGAGAACAGCAGGACGGCGACGAACTGGACCGTAATGTCCTGCGTCAGGCCGAATGCCACCACCGCCGCGCCCATCATGCTCAGGAAGCCGATCTGCAGCAGCCGGTATGCCGCCATCCCGGCATGAAGCAGGCGCCCGGCGCCCAGGTTGCCGATCACATTGCCGCCGGCGATGACGGCCGTGAGCAGTCCCGCGACGGCTACCGAGATATCCGCCTGGTTGTAGATGGTCGGCATGAAGCCCACCACGGCCGCCCATTGCGCGGCGTATACCCCGAAGCTCAGGGCCACGAGCCAGACGCGACCCGAGCCCAGCGTCTCGCGCAGCAGCAAGGCCAGGACAGGCCTTGCGCCCGATGCCGCAACGGCACGGGCGGGATCGCGCGGAACCAGCCAGAACGTCAGCAGCAACACGGTAAAGGTCAGCGCGGCCAGCGCCAGCCACAGGACGCGCCAGGAACCTGCGCTCAGCCAGGCGGCGCCCGCCCACAGCATCAGGACCGCGCCGGCCGGCATGTAGCAGCCCCACAGGCCCATGATGCGGCTGAGCATGGCCGCATCGGTCGTGCGCTTGATGAGCGCCGGCACGGGCAGCACGACCATCAGAAAGCCGCAGCCTTCGACGGCGCGGCTGAGCAGGATGAAACTGCCGTGATCGAAGAAAGGAGCGGCCAGGGACGTCAGGCTCAGAATGCCCAGGCCGACCAGGATGCAGCGGCGCAGGCCCACTCTTTCGGACACCAGCCCGATCAGCAGGCCCAGCAGCATGCCCGCCGTCTGTACGCTGGAGAGCAGAAACCCCGACTGGACCAGATCCAGCCCCAGTTCGCGCTGCATGGCGGGCAAGGCCGGCGGCACTTTCCAGATATGCAGCGCCGCGCACACGCCCGTCAGCACCAGGAACAAGGAACTGAAGACTCCAGATTTCGCCGTGCCGCGGGCCGGCGTCACGATGGCCAAGTTGCCCGCCGGATCAGTCTTGGCCCGGCTCCTTGTCCATCAAGGGCGCATCGGGTTGCACAACCGGCGTCTGCCGGCCTTCCAGGGCCTGCAGGCGGGTCTCCAGGGCGGCGATGCGCGCCAGGGCGCGCTCCAGCATCAGCTTGTAGGTGTCGAACTCGTCGCGTGTCACCAGGTCCATGCGATTGAATGTCTGGCCCATGAAGGCCTTGACGTTGCGCTCGATGTCGGCGGCCGGACTCTTGGCGATCAGCTCCGATACGTTTTTCTGCAGATCTTCCAGCCAGTCGCTGCGATTGATCATGACCTTCTCCTGTAAACATTCACAATATGAGCAGTATAAAAAAAGCGGGCGCCAAAGGCACCCGCTTTTAGGGTCGAACGGCCGGAACCGGTTCTGCTCTATCAGGGCTTGGCCTGCTCGGAAGGCACATTCGATGGCGCAGAGTTCACGCCATTGCCCAGTTCACGCTGGATGGCGTTGTCGGCCTTGGCGGCGCCTTCCTTGATGGCATCGCCTGCGCGATGAGCGGCGTCGGACACGGCATCCTTGGCTTCACCGGCCTTTTCCGACACCTTGTTGGCGGCGGCCTTGGCATCTTCCTTCAGGGCGGCCGTGTTGTCTTTGGCATTTTCCTTGGCTTCGTGAGCATCTTCCTTGACCTTGTCGGCCGTATTGGCAGCGGCCTGCTTCAGCTCTTGCGTCTTGTCGGCGGCCGACTGGTCAGTCGATGGAGCCGGAGCGGCAGGCGCAGGCGTGGATGGAGACGAAGTTCCAGGAGTAGTGGCAGCAGGCGGCGCGCCGTTGGCTGGAGCGGCGTTGTCGTCCTCTTTGGAGCAGGCTGCCAAAAGAGTCATCGAAGCAGCGACGGCCATCACAGCAAAATGAGCACGAGTCGTTTTCATAAGATTTCCTTCCTACTAGTCCAAAGTCGCTAGAAAAAATGATGCCGGGCCTGAAGCGACTGCCGGCTCGGCAGTGGGTCTGTTACAACTCCCCTAAGCACCATTCTAGCGAGGCGGACGGACGCGACCACCCTATTAGTGTAAATCCTGATTTCAATATTCCCGTGCCGTCCGGCCGCCAAGCGCCGGAAACCCTTTAAGGACAAGCGCCTGCGTCCCCAAGCCCTATGACAGGGTTGTTACAGACGGAATCATCGGAAAAGCCGCAAGCTCGCCCTGTTACAAAATAACGGCGAGAAACAGCAATGATTTCACATGCTTAGGCGGCTAATGTGGCCAGATCGATGCGCTCGGCCCGGTTCAGGGCGCTGGCCACCTTCACGCGCAAGGCATTGGAATGGGAAAGGCGCACTTCTTTCTTGACGTCCAGCAACTGCTGCGGATGCATGGAGAATTCCTTCAAGCCCAGGCCCAGCAGCATCCGCGTGACGGACGCATCGCCCGCCATTTCCCCGCACACGGCCACGGGCTTGCCTGCACGTTCGGCGGCGTTGATGGTGTGCGCGATCAGGCGCAGGACGGCCGGATGCATGGGGTCGTACAGATCCGCGACCTCGGCGTCGCCGCGGTCCACCGCCAGCACGTACTGGATCAGGTCATTGGTGCCTATGGATAGAAAGTCCAGTTCCTCGACGAAGGGATCGATGGCGATGGCGATGGCCGGCACTTCCACCATGGCGCCCAGCAGGTAATTGCGGGCGAAAGGCGTGCCGGATCTTTCCAGCTCGCGCGCCGCGGCCTCGATGGCCTGGCGCGTTGCGTAGACCTCGCTCATGGAAGAGATCATGGGAATCAGGATGCGGATCTGGCCATGCACGCAGGCGCGCAGCAAGGCGCGCAACTGGGTGGCGAACATCTCGGGCCTGTCCAGGCAATAACGGATGGCGCGCAGGCCCAGGGCCGGATTGGTGGCCACCGTGGCATCGCCATCCAGCGTCTTGTCCGCCCCGATGTCCAGGGTCCGGATGGTGACGAGCTTGCCGTTCATGGCCTTGACCACGCGCGCGTAGGCTTCGTACTGCTCCTGTTCGGAAGGCAGGTCGCTGCGCCCCATGAACAGGAATTCGCTGCGGAACAGGCCGATGCCGTCGGCCCCTGCCTTGAGCGCCAGTTCGGCCTCTTCAGGCAGCTCGATATTGGCCTCCAGACGGATGGGAATGCCATCCAGCGTCACGGCCGGCGCATCGTGCAGGGCTTCGAGTTCCTCGCGCTCGCGCAGATAGGCCTGCTGGCGGTCGCGGTATTCGGCCAGCACCGCCGGCGAAGGATTGACCATGACCGCGCCGGTGAAACCATCCACGATCAGCCAGTCGCCATCCCGGATCAGGCTGCGGAAGCCTCCCAGGCCGACCACCGCCGGCACGTTCATGCTGCGCGCCACGATGGCGGTATGGGAAGTCGGGCCGCCCAGGTCGGTCAGGAAGGCGGCGAAGTGCCCGCCGCGCAGGCGCAGCATGTCGGCCGGGGATATGTCGCGCGCCACCACGATCAAGGCCTCGTCCTGCGCGGCGGAGAAGCCCGGCAGCAGGGCTGGCTTGCCCGCCAGCACGCGCAGCACGCGCTCGATGACCTGGCGCACGTCCGCGCCGCGCTCGCGCAGGTAGGCGTCCTCCATCTGGGAGAACTGCTCCACCAGCATCTGCCCCTGGGTGGTCAAGGCCCATTCGGCGTTGTACTGGCGTTCGGCGATGATGGCGCAGGTCTGCTGCGTCAGCATGGGATCGTCCAGCAAGAGGCTGTGCACCGTCAGGATGGGCGCTAGCTCGCGCGGCGCATCGGCCGGCAGATGATCCACCAGCGCCTTGAGCTCGTCGCGGGTGCTGGCCATGGCGCTGAGCAGCCGCTGGCACTCCGAATCCACGTCCTCGACGCCGATGCGGTAGTGCGGCACCTCCAGCGCCGCCGCGCTCATCACCGCCGCCTTGGCGATGGCATAGCCCTTGACCACCGCCTGGCCCTGGGCCGTGAACATGGCGGTGAAATCGGACGCGGAGGGACGAGCGGCAGCAGAATTCATGTCGGACTACGTTGTTTTATTCGTTTTCGCCAAACTTGGCGTCGAACAGGGCCTGGATATCGCGCAGCGCCTGTTCGGCGTCCTCGCCTTCGGCGTCGACCACTACCGTCACGCCCATGCCGGCCGCCAGCATCATGACGCCCATGATGCTCTTGGCATTGACGCGCTGCGAACCGCGCGAGATGAACACTTCACTGGCATAACGGCCCGAAAGCTGCGTCAGCTTGGCAGCGGCCCGGGCATGCAGACCCAGCTTGTTGCTGATGACGATGGAGACTGTTGGCATAAGGTCGATCTGGAAAAGTGAAAAGAAAAATCCGGCTCAGCAATGGCAGTCGGCGTCGACGATGCCGCGCATGGCGCCTTCCATGACGTCCTGGGCCAGGCGCTCGGGATTGTCGCGGCGCTCGGTCAGGGCTTTCAGAACCATGCACATATTGGTGCCGGTCAACAGATGCACCGCCTGCCCCTTGTCCTGCAGGCCCTGCTGCACGCGGCGCGCCACATTGAAGGGCGTGGCGCCGTACAGGTCGCACAGGATCAGGGTGGCCGGCTCGGTCCGGGCTTCCAGTTGCGCGAGCAGCCGCTCCACCGCCTTGTCCGTGCACTCGTCAGCCTGTATGTCGAAGACGAACAGGTCGGGCTGCTCGCCCAGCACATGCTCGGCGCAGCTGGCAAAAGCGCTGGCCAGCGGCTCGTGCATGATCAAGGCCAGGCGGATCACGTTCGCTCCGTCGCGTTCTCGACGGCCTTCACGAAGAATTCGGCGACGTCAAAGCCCGTCTGCTGCGTGATTTCCACGAAACAGGTGGGGCTGGTGACGTTGATTTCGGTGACATAGTCGCCGATCACGTCCAGGCCCACCAGCAGCAGGCCGCGTTCGGCCAGCCGGGGTCCCAGCGTGCGGGCGATGCGCCAGTCGTGCTCCGACAGCGGCTGCGCGACGCCGCGCCCGCCCGCGGCCAGATTGCCGCGCGTCTCGCCGGCCAGCGGAATGCGGGCCAGGGCATAAGGGACGGGTTCGCCGCCTATGATCAGGATGCGCTTGTCGCCGTTCACGATTTCGGGAATGTAGCGCTGCGCCATGATGGTCTGGCTGCCATTGGCCGTCAGGGTTTCCAGGATGGCGCCCAGGTTGGGTTCGGGATCGCGCAGGCGGAAGATGCCCATGCCGCCCATGCCGTCCAGCGGCTTGACGATGACGTCCTTGTGCTCCTGGTGAAAGGCGCGCAGGCGCTGCATGCTGCGGGTGACCAGGGTTGCGGGCGTGAATTCGGGGAATTCGGTGATGGCCAGCTTTTCCGGATGGTTGCGGATGGCCGCGCCGGCGTTGAACACGCGCGCGCCCTGAGCCTGGGCAAAACCGAGCAGGTGCGTGGAATAGGCGTATTCCATGTCGAAGGGCGGATCCTTGCGCATGATCACCGCATCGAACACGTTCAGCTCGTCGTCGCCCGCCGGGCCCGGATGGGTCCACCAGGAGCGGCCCTGCAGGTCGGCGTCCTCGGCGATGTCCACGCCGATGTGGCTCGTGCGCACCCGGCTGTCGGCGATGTACAGCTCGGACTGCAAGGCCACGCTGACCTGGTGTCCGCGCGCGAGAAAGGCGCGCATCATGGCGACGGAGGAATCCTTGTAGGCCGACAGGCTGGGCAAGGGATCAATGATGAACAGAACGTGCATGCTCACACCTAGAGAAAAACGCCTTTGCAGGCGGGCTGCAAAGGCGGTTGCGTCCTGCCCGCCTGAACACGGCGGGCAGGACGGACAGCGGCCGCAGGCTGGGCCGGGGCGCTGAAATACGGAAGATCAGGCGGCCTTCTTGCGAGGAGCCAGCACCATGACCATCTGGCGGCCTTCCAGCTTGGGCATGGCTTCAACCTGACACAACTCGCTGACATCGTCGCGAATACGCTCCAGAACCCGCATGCCCAGCTCCTGGTGCGCCATTTCGCGGCCGCGAAAGCGCAGCGTCACCTTGACCTTGTCGCCATCGTCGATGAAGCGCTTCACGTTGCGCAGCTTGACCTGGTAGTCGCCCTCGTCCGTACCCGGACGGAACTTGACTTCCTTGATCTGGATGACTTTCTGCTTGGCCTTGGCTTCCTGCTGGCGCTTCTGTTCCTGGTAGCGGAACTTGCCATAGTCCATCAGGCGGCAGACGGGCGGCTGCGCGGCAGGCGCGATCTCCACCAGGTCCACATCGTGCTGTTCGGCCATGGCCAACGCCTCGGACACCTTCACGATGCCCAGCTGTTCACCCTCGATTCCAATGAGTCGCACCTCTGGGATACGGATTTCACCGTTGATGCGATGTTTTTTCTCGGTTGCGATGTCGAAAACTCCTAAAAATGTCGATAAAAACGATGCCGTCCTGATTTTAGTAACGGCTATCGATCTCTTGCTCCAATCGTGCGGAAAAATCGGCCAAAGGCATCACGCCCAGGTCCACGCCGCCTCGCGCGCGCACAGCGACCGTGCCGTTTTCGCGTTCTTTTTCGCCCACGACCAGGATATAGGGCACTTTTTGCATACTATGCTCACGGATTTTACGAGTGATTTTTTCACCGCGCAAATCGGAGGAGACGCGCAAACCCCGTTTCTTCAATTCCTGGGCCACGGCCTGGGCATAATCGGCCGAGCCTTCGGAGATGCAGCAGACCACGGCGTGCTCGGGCGCCAGCCAGGCCGGCAGCGCGCCGGCATGGTTCTCGATGAGCATGCCGATGAAGCGTTCGAGCGAGCCCAGGATGGCCCGGTGCAGCATGACGGGCACGCGCCGCTGGTCCTGCGCATCGACGAATTCGGCGCCCAGGCGGGCCGGCATGGAGAAGTCCACCTGGATGGTACCGCACTGCCAGTGGCGGCCGATGGCGTCCTTCAGGGTGTATTCGATCTTGGGGCCATAGAAAGCGCCCTCGCCTTCGGAAATCTCGAAGTCGCACCCGGTGCGGCGCAGGCTTTCGATCAGGGCCTGTTCGGCCTTGTCCCAGACGGCGTCGTCGCCAATGCGCTTCTCCGGGCGGGTCGCCACTTTATAGAGGATCTCGGTGAAGCCGAAATCCGCATAGACTTTCTGCAGCAGGGCCGTGAAAGCGGCGCATTCGTCCTGCAGTTGGTCTTCCGTACAGAAGATATGGCCGTCGTCCTGGGTGAAGCCGCGTACGCGCATCATGCCGTGCAGCGAACCGGCAGGTTCGTTGCGGTGGCACTGCCCGAACTCGCCGTAGCGGATGGGCAGTTCGCGATAGGAATGCAGGCCGGCGTTGAAGATCTGGACGTGGCCGGGACAGTTCATGGGCTTGAGGCCGTAGACGCGGTTCTCCGACTCGGTCGTGAACATGTTCTCGGCATAGTTGTCCCAGTGGCCCGTCTTCTTCCACAAGGACAGGTCCAGGATCTGGGGCGCCTTGACCTCCTGGTAGCCGTTGTCCTGGTAGACCTTGCGCATGTACTGCTCGACCTGCTGCCAGACGACCCAGCCCTTGGGGTGCCAGAAGATCAGGCCGGGCGCCTCTTCCTGGAAGTGGAACAGGTCAAGTTCGCGGCCCAGCTTGCGGTGGTCGCGGCGCTCGGCCTCCTCCAGCATGGTCAGGTAGGCCTGCTGCTCTTCCTTGGTGGCCCAGGCCGTGCCGTAGATGCGCTGCAGCATCTCGTTGTTGCTGTCGCCGCGCCAGTAGGCGCCGGCCACCTTCATGAGCTTGAAGACCTTGAGCTTGCCCGTGGACGGCACGTGCGGGCCACGGCACAAGTCGATGAAGTCGCCCTCGCGGTACAGGCTGATGGGTTCGTTGGACGGGATGGAGGCGATGATCTCCGCCTTGTAGTCCTCGCCTATGCTCTTGAAGAAGGCCACGGCATCGTCGCGCAGCCACTCCTCGCGCGTGACGACCTCGTCCTTCTTGGCCAGTTCGGCCATTTTCTTCTCGATGGCTTCCAGGTCTTCGGGCGTGAAGGGACGATTGTAGGAGAAGTCGTAGTAGAAGCCGTTTTCGATGACCGGGCCGATGGTGGCCTGGGCGTCGGGGAACAGGCTCTTGACGGCATAGGCCAGCAAGTGCGCCGTGGAGTGCCGGATCAGATCCAGGCCTTCGGCATCCTTGGCCGTGATGATGGCCAGCTCGCTGTCATGGTCGATCACATAGGAGGTGTCCACCAGGCGCGACTCGGCGCCGGGCGCGCCCACGCGGCCGGCCAGGGCGGCCCGGCCCAGGCCGGTGCCAATGGAATTCGCCACGTCGCTGACGGAAACCGGACCCGGGAACTCTCGCTGGGAGCCATCGGGCAGTGTGATTCGGACCATAACACTTCCTGAAATGAAAAACGCGGCCTTGAAAAGCCGCGCTTTTGAATTGAACGTTCTTGGAAAGCAAACGAAACGCTACGCGGCCACGGCTAGACTTGCCGACGGGTAGTTCGCGTGGTTTTCATAAGATTCTGCTTCCCGGATAACACTTTTGATTGCTTAAGTTTATCACCTTAGCCCATCAGTGCGGCCAATATCGCCACAAAAACCACATTCGGGCATCAATCAGTCCCGGCGCGGGAACCAGGTGCGGTAGAAAGCCCATTCCTCGGCTTCCGAGCCGTCCTGCATCCGGCAGGTGCCATAATTGCCGCGCGGCCCCTGGTACAGCAAGGTCTGCCCGCCCATGCGCTGACAAAAGGCCGCAGCCGGATTGGACTGCGCCACGGACCTGGGCTGCTCGGCGGATGAGGCGCACGCCGACAGAACCAGAGAACCTGCACACACCGAAAACAAGCGGTAAAACATGATTTCCCTTCCTGAGCGACCTGGGTTTGCGGCCCCGGCGGCCGGGGCGCCGGAACGAAAACAAGAAGTCCAAGAAATCCGCGTTCAACGGATGTTCGGCCGGGCCTTGAGCGCAGCGGGGGCCGGACCGTGAAAAGCAGCTTACTACACTTGCTTGAAGACTGAGGTCTTTGTGCACAAATTTGCAGAAAAAGCAACACCGGAAACGAAGGAAGGGCGTACGAAGCCGGCTGCGCGGAGCGCGAGGCATGGCGGCAGACCGATCAGGCGCGATGGAACCAGAATGAGGCCAGGATGAAGCCCAGGATGCCGGCGCCGGCCAGCATCAGCGCCATGGGCACATAATCGATCAAAAAGGTGGCGTTACTCATGACATCGATCCGAAACAAACAGTTAAATACAGGGATTGACGACATGGTAGCCGCGCCCCCGCCAGACATGAAGTCAACGATTGTGAAGACGTCCCGGCTTGCGGGCGGAGCGTGCGCGCCGCGGGCCCGGTGGGCCGCCCGGCCTAGCCCGCCCTAAACCGGACAGCAGATGCCCGGCTTTCGTGAATGACGTTAAATGAAGTCCTGGCCGGTGCAATCCGCCTGCCCCGGACCGACTTTTCAGACGAGAGCCACCATGCCCATCGAGCTTTACCGTTTCTATATAGGCGGCAGCTTGGCAGGCGTGCCCATCTATGCTGCATGGAGCCCCAGTTCACCGCTGCCGTCCTGGCTGCATGGCCTGCAGCAAGACCAGGAATACGTGCTGACGCAGGTTGAATTGAGCACGCCGCAAGGCGGACACTGGCGCTGGATGGCGTACCGCAGCCGCGCATGCACGCAGGACCAGGTCCGTTTGGAGATTCAGCAATACATCATGCGCCGCTCTCGTGAACAGGATGGCGCCTGACGGCGAGTCAGCGGTCCAGCAAGGTCACGATGCCGTAGATCACGGGCACGGCCAGCGGCGTGACCATCAGCAATGCCGTGTCGCGCAGCCAGGTCCGCGGGCGGGTATGGTAGAGCGTAAGCCCCAGAATGCCGGAGATCAGGACATACAGGACGACGATGATCACGATATGCGCCATGGCACAGCCTCTTGCTTGAGAAGGAACTACGCTTTGGGCCCTTCGTCCGGGCTTTCCCCCAGCATGGGGGCAAAGAGGTTTCCGGACCATTGCCCCAGGACGTCCGCGGCAGCCTGGGTGGCCTGCCGCAAAGCATAGCCCGGATCGCGGCGCCGGCACCAGGCCTGGGCGAAACGGGAGTTGAAGGCGTCCCCCGCGCCCACCGTCGAACGCACCGCCACCTGGCGGGCCGGCTCGAAATGGCGCTGGCCATCCAGAGCCAGCATCGCGCCCTGCACGCCCAGGGTGATCACCACGGCCTGCCCGGCATGGCGCTGCAGGCGCTCGGCCAGCAGGCCCGCCTGGGCCACGGGAAGATCGGCAAGGATATCGGCCGGCGCCACCCCGGCCAGCATCTGCGCCTCGACGGCGTTCAGGCCCAGCACGTCGGCGCGCTCCCAGACCTGCCGGAAAGCCTCGTCCCGATGCTGCACGCTGGACACGCCGGGATTGACCATCAGGCAGGCGGCGCGCTTGCCGCCCTGAGCCAGCGCCGCGGCCAGGCTTTCCATGGGCGGCCCAGCCAGCGGCGCCACGTACAGCAGGTCGGCGGCCAGGTCCTGCGGCCGCACGCGCAGGCCGCCGTTGGCGCCCCGCCGGGCCAGCACCGATGCGCCGCCCGTCGGTCCCACCAGCACGATGGCCCTGCCCGTCTGCTGGTCGGCGCACACTTGCACGCCGCTCGTATCCACGCCCAAGCCGTCCAGATGCGCGCGCAGGCGCGCGCCCAGTTCATCCCGCCCTACCGCGCCCAGCAGGCGCACCTGCTCGCCCTGGTCCAGAAAGCCCGCCGTGGCGTTGACCGCCCCGCCGCCCGGATACAGCTCGATCGCGGCGACCTCCTGCTTGTCGCCGCGCGCCAGCTCCGCCGGCATGCCGGATACGACGATATCGACGGTGATACTGCCCATGACCACGACCTGCACGACACACCTCTGGATTCGGAGATTCGGAATGCAACTGGCCTGGAAGTATACCCTTGCCGCCCCTGTCGCGCAGCGCCCTGCCCCGACGATGGGATGCCGTCCCGCGCCCCGGCATATACCCCATTTTGGCTATATCCGAAAACATGGCCGGCTCGTACCATACGCGCAATTTCTGACAGGCGCATCGCCTGCCACGCCTCCGGGAGCCTTGTCATGCCTTCATCGAAACCTTCACCGAACCGGCGCCGGCTGCTCGGCGCCACTGCCTGCCTGGGACTGAGCTGCGCCTGTGGCGCCGCATTCGCCTGGCCCACCGACGACTATGCCTCCCCGCCCGACCAGGATCGGCCTCCGGAGGAGGCGGCGCAGGGCGAGATCGCCTGTTCCTGGCCCGCCAGCTACGGCGGCGCGGGAGGCCCGGGCCCGCAACTGTTCAGCTCGACGGGCAATCCCATGCTCGATCAAGGCATGACGCTGGAGCATGCCATACTCAGCCAGACCTTCGGCGTGCGTCCGGGATTGTTCATGCTGAACGACGGCAATCAAGGCAATGCCTTCGCCACCACCGCGATCCTGGGCAATCATCCCTATCCGCATGGCACGGTGGTCTTCGGCATGACCTTGATGATGGAAGAGTTCATGAAGGCCGGCCCCATGGGCGGCAGGGCCGATCATGCCATGATGGACATTCTGGCCCACGAATGGGGGCATATCCTGCAGTTCATGAACGTGAAGGCTCGCCCGCCCGGCAAGGCCATGGAACTGCACGCGGACGGGCTGGCCGGCTGGTACATGGGCATGCGGGCCATGCAGCTGGCCCAGTGGAATCCCGTGGATCTGCGCACCACCATGCTGTCTTTTTTCGGCAAGGGCGACTATGCCTTCAACGATCCCTCGCGCCACGGCCCTCCCCAGGAGCGCGTCCAGGCCTTCCAGGGCGGCCTGCAGGCCGTCCACCGGGGCGCCAGCCTGCCGTCATTCTTTCAACAGTCGGCCGCCTGGCACGGCCTGCCGCTTTGAGTCGCATGGAGCCACGCATGAAACCGCACACCCTGTCCCTGGGCCTGGTCCTGCTGGCCGCCCCTTTGCTCGCCTGGAGCCAATGCAATGAATTGAACCAGTTGAGCCGGCACGCCGATGCCCTGTTCGACGACATCAAAGGGGCCGAGACGGACGACGATATCTACGAAACCACCTTCCTGCTGCCGGGAGCCGACGCCGAAAACTGCTATGTCACGCAGTTTGAAGAAGGCGGCGAGATCGAATCCGCTTACTGCCAATGCTCGTGGTGCAGGAGCAGCGAAGACCGCGCCCGGCAGGAGCTGGCCGACTTGATCGCCCTGGTGCAGCGGTGCGCCGGCCGGGCGCCCGCGTGGACGTCGAAGAACAACCGGCAGCAGGTCTACAAGGCCCGCTTCGACATGCCCAGCGCCCATCGCAAGGCGCAGCTGTACATCCAGCGCAGCCCGCCGGACGGCAAGACCGTCGAGCTGCAGTGGAAAGTGGGCAAGTGAACGCGGCCGGGCTCAGGCCTGCCGGTCCGAGGGGTGGTTGACGCCGTCGTTGACCGGCACATCCGGGATGTCGAAGGGATTGACGCCTTCCAGGCAGCCCACGTTGAAGCCGTATTCCTGCGGATTGGATCGACGCTGGTGATGCGTGTGCACGCCGCAAATCCCGCAGAAATAGTGCCGGGCTACCTGGGTGTTGAACTGGTAGAGCCGCAGGTGTTCCTGCCCCTGGACGATGTGGATGCGGTCCAGCCGGGTGGAGCCCATGATGAAACCCTTGCGCCGGCACAGGGAGCAGTCGCAGCGGCGCGGGTCGACCACGCCGTCCGGCAGGTCCAGTTCCAGGCGCACGGCGCCGCAGTGACAAGATGCTTTATGACGCGCCAGAACAGGCACGCCGCCGATTTCTTTCAAATTTACGGACATGGCGACTCCAGTGTCAGCCGGGGCAGGATGCGGCAGCGCCCCGGATCAGCCTTCGATCATAGCGCAACCACGGCATGACAAGGCCCTTTGAAAAACGCTCGCCAACACATCTGGCCCGTGCTAAATTACTGTTCATCCATACAGCAATAAAAAAGGATCCCGATATGTTCTACAGCATAACCCTGCACGACGCCCCTTCTGATATCACCGAACGCGCCCGGCGCGAAGCCGAAGAACGTTTCCGGCGCACGCTGGAAAAAGCCATGCGCGGCCCCGAGGCCGTCGTGCAGGCCTATCGCGCCTGGCAGTTGGCGGAAGAGACCGCCGAAACGGAACTGTCCGCGGACGATATCGCGCTGGCCAAGCAATGGATCGCCGCCGCCACCCGCGCCATGACAGACGGCTTTCGCGACCTGGGCGAATCCGAGGCCTACTTCGAGGTGCGCATCGAACGCTGAAGCAAGACCGCCCCCAAGGGGGGCGTTTCTTTTATCGTCAGCAATTGCCTTTCTTGGCCTGCCCCGGCGGGCAGAACGAGCCATTGCCATGCGGGCGGTCGGGATCCACCACCACGGAACCGTGGGGCGTATAGACGGCGCAAGCGCCCAATGCCAACAAAACGCACACAGCCAGCCATTTCTTGATCATGATGTGATCCTCCTTCCGTGGCGCTGATTCTGACAGAACGGCGAAGCTCTGCTGTAACAATGCGTACTTCCAGCCCTGCCATGCGGCGCATTCCCATGGCGGCGCGTGATGATCATGGTCTGCATCGCCACCTTCGACTGTCGGACCGGCCGGAGCGCGTGCTGCAGTCCTGATCGCCGTCAGGGCCGATCCGGCGTTTGGCTCAGCATCTGCGCCAAAGCCTCGAAGGCGGGCAAGGTCACGGGATCATTGGCGGCATTGCCCGCAATCGGATGCGAGGCATAACGCGCGATCACCATCTGCGCCGCAGGGTCGACATAAAGGCGCTGGCCATGCACGCCGCGCGCGCTGAAGGCGCCGCCTTCCTTGTCCGTCACCCACCACATGTCCCTGTAGCTCCAGCCTTTGAGCAAGGGGTAGTCCGCCTTGGCGAAGACCTCCCGATCGCCTCCTTGGCGGATCTGCCTGACCACCTGAGCAGGCAGTATCTGCCGGCCGTTGAACCGGCCTTCGTTGCGCAGCATTTCTCCGAAGCGCGCCAGATCGCGCAGCCCGGTGTTCAAGCCGCCGCCGGCAAAGGGCGTGCCGATGGAGTCCACCGTCATGTAGGCATCCTGCTCGGCCCCCAGGCGGCTCCAGATGCGCTCGGACAGCAGTTGCGCCACATTCCTGCCGGTCGCCCGCGCCATGATCCAGCCCAGCACATCGGTATTGATCGTCTTGTAGGCAAAGGCTTCGCCATGCCTGCCCTGCGGTTTCACGGTCTGGAGAAACTCGTAGTAGGAGCGCGGCCCCTGGTAATCGGGCGGCGGCGGCAAGGGACTGCCCGCACGCGCGTGCGCCCATACCTGGGCCTGGGGGTCGGCATAGTCCTCGCTGTAATCCAGGCCCGCAGTCATGTCCAGGATCTGGCGCACCGTGGCCGAACCAAAAGCCGAAGCCGCCAGCTCAGGCACGTAGTCGGCCACCTTCCGGGCCGGGTCGAGTCGCCCTTCAGCCACCAGCAGGGCCCCCAGCGTGCCCATGACGGATTTGGTGATCGACATGGCGGCATGCTGGCCGGATTCGGTCAGGGAGCCGAAATAACGCTCATAAACGATGCGCCCGCGATGCAGCACCACGATGCCGTCGGTGTAGGTCGCATCCAGGGACTGCGCCCAGCTCATGGGTTCGGTCGCGCCCAGCGGCGTGAACATCAGGGAATCGATGTCGCTGCGTTCGGCGCGCGGCAAGGCGACCGGCGCGCCCAGACCCCGGGACACATTGATGGTGGGCATCAGCTCGCGGAAATGCGATACGCTCCAGCGCAAGGCGGGAAACTGGAAATAACTGCCGTCGGCAAAGCGGATGATGCGCTCGGCCGGCGGCGGAAAACCCTGCATCCAGCCCAGTCGGGCGGGATCGCTTGCGGCGGCGCCCGGCGGCGCGGCTGCCGCTGCTGCGCCCAGACTGGACGCCGTCAGCACACCGGCGGCCAGAGCCCGCCGGACACGATATGCGATCTGCTTCATGACCCGCTCCTATGCTGGACATTCAGGCGCCGGTCGGCGCACCTTCATCAGTACAAGGTCTGCCGCAGGCGATCCGGCAGCTCGGCATCATAGCGCCGCCCGTCGATGCGCGCCTGGCTCAGCGCCTCCAATATCGTTCCAGCGCTGGGCAGACTGCCCGGTTGCACATGCGCGCCGCCGTCCCACAATCGGGCGCGCAAGATCGCGCGCGAGCACTGGAAGAACACCGTTTCCACCGCGATCTTCAGGACGCTGAGAGGCTTGGCGTTGCCGACGGCAAATCGCTCCAGCCACTGCGGATCGGTGGAAATGATCGCCCGCCCATTGACCCGCAAGGTCTCTCCGCCCCCGGGATCAAAAACAGCAAGGCCACACGGGGATCGTGCAGGATGTTGCGCAGGCTGTCGATGCGCTTGTTGCCGCGGCGATCCGGCAAGAGCAGGGTCTTCTCGTCCAGCACCTGCACGAAACCGGCCGGATCGCCGCGCGGCGACACGTCCAGGCCATCCGGGCCGCGGGTGGCCAGGGCCACGAACGGCGAAGCCTGGACATAACGTTGATAAAGAGGATGCAGATAGTCCACCTCCTTGCGCAACGACGCTTCCGCCGGCTCGCCGTACAACTGCAGCAGGGCTTCATGCGTCCTCACCTCGAACTCGTCCTGGAGGCGGCCAGCCGCCGATGCTTCCTTCATGGCGCGCCCCTCATCCATGGTGGGCGGGATGGTCGCGGCGCATCAGCTCCCATTCCTCGATCACCGTGCCATCCGGCAGCGTGCACATGCCCACCTGGCCTTGCGACCTGGTCACGATCTCCAGGCTGCCTCCCTGCTCCAGGCAATAGGCCGAGGCCGGGTTGGGCATGCCGATCGGGGCAGGCGCCGCGGATTCGCTGCTCGCACAGGCGGTCAAGGCCGCCGAAAGACACACGATTCCCCACTTTGTCATGGCATTCTCCTGGCTGATCACTGAAGGCCAGTGTACTGCGACCGGGCCTGGACGACAGCAAATTCGGGCAATGACGTCTCGCCAGCCCGGCGCAATGCGATAATTTCGGTTTGTCCATTCATGCATCAAGGAGTCTTGCCTTGGATATGCTTCAATCCAGCCAGTCCGTCATCATCGTGACCGGCGGCAGCCGCGGCATAGGAGCGGAAATTGTCAGGACCTTGCACGAAAGGGGACATCCGATCCTCTTCACCTATTCCAGCGCCGAGAGCGATGGCCCTGAACTGGCGGCCCGGCTGAACAACCAGGGGCCGGCCTGCCGGAGCCTGCGCATCGATATACGCCAGGCGCAGGCGCCGGACCTCATTTTCGATGCCGCCCAGGAAATGGGCCATGTCGGCGGACTGGTCAACAATGCCGGCATCACCGGGCCTCTGGGACGCCTGGAAGCGCTGCAGGACGCGGACCTGGCCGGCATCCTGGACATCAACCTGCTGGCGCCCATCCGTTTGTGCCGTGAAGCCGCCCGGCGCTGGAAGGGCCGCACGCAGCGCTCGCATATCGTGAATATCTCATCCATTGCGGCCCGGCTGGGCGCGCCTGATGAATACGTGGCGTATGCAGCCAGCAAAGGCGGGCTCGAATCCTTCAGCACGGGCCTGGCCAAAGAGCTGGCCCAGGAGAACATCCATGTGAACGTGGTCGCCCCGGGGACCGTGCTGACCTCCATCCATGCCCGCGCCGGCGAACCAGGCCGCCCCGAGCGCGTCGCCGCCCGCATACCGCTCAAACGTCCGGGACAGGCGCAAGAAATCGCCCAGGCTGTCGCCTGGCTGATGTCGGGGCAGGCGTCCTACGTGACCGGCACGGTGCTGACCGTATCCGGCGGACTCTAGGCGTGACGGAGCATCGGCCTTTCTGATCGCGATGCGCCCGGCTCGCCGACGCATGCGCCGCCCTCCCCCAAATGGGGGAGGCGCAACCATGGACACCAGGATTTCCGGTCATAGAATGATGCTGTTCGTCCTCTCCGGATCGCGAATCATGGCCAAGCTCAGAAACCCCATCAAGACCGTCACGAAAGGCGGCATTCCGGTCATCGTGACGGCCATCACCCGGCGCGCGGAAGGCCCGATAGACGGCTATGCGCCGCATCCCGAGGGCAGGAAGATACTGCGCTGGGACCACGGCGGGCACGCCCTGTGCGGCGACGCGCTGCTGGACCTGGACATGGAAAAAGAAGAGCACCGCCTGCTGCGCGGCCCCCTGCCCCGTTACGTGGCGAGCTGGCACCCCCGCTTCTGAGCCCTGGCCGCCGCTCAGTCCAGGACGTCGTACAGGCGAAAAATCCACAATACTTTATAAATCAGCGCCAGAAAGACGAAAACCGCCTGGTAGCGCTTGCCGGGCACGACGATCGCCGCCAGGGCCAGCAGGATCAGGGCGCCCTGCTGCAGCGGATACTCTATGCCCAGGCTCAGGAAATAGGTCTTGCCCTTGAGCGCGGTGTCCACCACGTCCATGAGCTGCACCAGGACGAACAGAATATAGAAGGAGCGCCGGCGGGCTTGGAAATAGTCCTCGAAATCCCGATATTCCTCCATGCTGGACGGAAACAGCAGGGACGCCATCAGCGCGAATACGCTGGTAAAGAAGATCAGGAAGAAATAGAGTTCGAAAGACCAGACCCGCACCTTGGCCAGGCTGAATTCATACCACCAGAAATGGATGATGGTCAGAAACAGGTACAGCACCCAGCCCAGATGGATGGGATATATTTTCTTGCGCTTGGGGTGCTGGATGAATTCGGACAGGCCGACGATCAACCGCGAAAGACTGATGCCGAGCACCATGCCGATGATGATGCGAACATGGACGAAGTGTTCGGGATGGCTCAACTCTACGGGCACGGGCGATCCTTGCGAAGTAGCAGTCCCGGTCCACCTTACCAGAGGCGCCCGCGCAGTCCAAGAGTGGTCTTCCCTGCCCGGAGCGCTTCCATAGAAACAAAAAGGTTCCTCGAAGAATTCCGGGGACTGAATTGCCAAGTCAATGCCGAACTGTTTTTTTGAAAACGCCGTTCAAGGCGCGGGAAGAGCGGACGGCGCTGATGGCTTGCCGGCGCGGCGCGCCGGTGCCCTGGTCGGAGCGCCTGGCCGGGCGCGTCGTTAACTCCGGCGGTTGCTCGCCCCCCAGGCGAGCAACAAGCGCCGCCGTCGAACAGAACGACGCTTGCACCCCGTCCCCACGCCCCGCCTGCGGCAAGCCATCTGACCCGCCCCGTCCGCTCTTCCCGCGCCTTGAACGGCTCAAAATGCCGATGACATCGACCCGGCCACAGGCATCATTCACCAAACAGAAAGCGGGATGCGGGGGCGGGAGGCAAGGGGCGTGCTGCTCGAACAAGACGCTTGTGATTCGTCCAGTGGACGAATCACCCTGTGAGGTTCACGCCCCGCCCGCCCCAGTATCCTGACCAGGGAACCCGCGCACAGCGCGGGCGAAGGACCCAGCCAAGCCGGCCCGCCCCGGCCGGCCTTGCGAGAACCCGAGCTTCTTTCCGCTTGGCCCGAACCGCTCGTCAAACACGGGGAAGTTCCCCGGAATTCCTCGAAAGACCAATAAAAAGCCCTACCCGGCCAGGCCCAGGCGATCATCGCACACACCGGCGGAGGCTGGAACGACAGCCGGCAAAGGCACGCGGCGGCTCTGCGCCAGGCAAGCCAGCTCCTCGTAAATGCTGGCCTGTATCGGCACCAGGCCGCTGGCCCGCACTTGCGCTTCCAGCCGCGCTCCGCGCTGGCCGGGCAGGCGCGCCTGCTCGCCGCCCTGGCGACGATAGCTGTCCGCCCAGGCCCCCATATAAGCATCGAACATCCCCTGGCTCAGGCCTTGCGGATCGATCAACAGCATCCAGGCGCTTTGCCGGCCCATGGCGCCGGCCGTCGGAATGAAAGCAGGCTGCTCCAGGGCTGCAACACTGGCGTCGCTGGCCGCCAGGCCGCCCGCCAGGCACTCCACCAACATGGCCAGACCCATGCCCTTGTGCATGGCGCTGGGCAGCAAGGACCCTTGCAATGCCGCCTGCGGATCGGTGGTCGGCCTGCCTTGGGCATCCAGCGCCCAGTCTCCGGGGATGGCGGAGCCCTCCCTGGCCTTGAGCAGGATGTGGCCGCGGGCGGCCACGCTGCAGGCCATGTCGAACACCAGGGGATCGCGGCCGGCGACGGGGCTGGCGTAGGCGAAGGGGTTGTTGCCGATGGCCGGTCCCTGGAACCCAGGCATGCCCATCAGGGGCGGCGTGCGTTGGGCCAGCAGGCAGAAGAAGCCCTGCTCGGCCGCCTCCAGCGCATACATGCCCAGGGCGCCCAGGTGACCGCAAGCCTGGATGCGGATCGCCGCCATGGCCTGCTTGCGCAGAAGCGGCAAGCCGTGATCCAAGGCCGCGCGCAGGGCAAGCTGCCCCAGGGCTCCATCCGCCTGCACGAGCAGGCCGCCCGCCTCGTCCGCGCTGACGCGCAGGTCCGGCCGCGCATTGACCTCGGCGCTCTCCAGCTTGTCCAGATAGGACGCCAGGCGGGTGATGCCGTGCGTGGCAATGCCCCGGGCGTCCGTGCGCAACAGGTAATGCGCCGCCACGCGGGCCTGCTCAGCGGGCACGCCCGCTGTCTGAAGCATCCGGGCGCACCAGGTCCGCAAGGGCTCGTACTGAACATGCACGACGCTCATGCTTGGGCCGTCCCGGCATAATGGCGCGCGAAGCCCAGCTCGATGCGCGAGATGGTGATTTCCGTATCGCCCAGCACCTCGCTGCGCGTCAGGCTGCCGCAGGCCACGCGCAAGGCGGCCTGACGCAAGCGGTCGGCGGCGTCCTCCAGCGACTGTCCCCGGCTGAGAATGGCGCTGACGTCCACATCGATATTGTCCCGGAATGCCTCGGCGGTGCGCGGGTTTCCGGTGACCTTCAATGCCGGGCTCAAGGCATGGCCGATGGGATTGCCCACTCCCGTGTTGAACACGATCAGGTGCGCCCCGCCAGCCGCGATCGCGCAGACGTTCTCCACGCCCGGCGCCGGCGCGTCCATGAAGACCAGGCCTTTTCGGCTGGGTTTCTGGCCATAGTCCAGCACTTCCATCAGCGGGCTGGTGCCGCCCTTGCGGATGGCGCACAGCGACTTTTCCTCCACGGTGCTCAGGCCGCCGGCGATATTGTCTTCGCCCAGGGGCCACAACTGCAGGCCCTGGAAATCCGACAAAGCCTCCAGCCGCTTGACGGCGCCCAGCAATTGCTGTGCCACCTGAGGGGTGGCGGCGCGCTCGGCCAGCAGGTGCTCGGCTCCGACGATTTCATCGGTCTCGGACAGGATCACGGTCCCGCCCTGGCGCACCAGCCAGTCCGATACCAGGCCGGTGACCGCATTGGCGGTCAGGCCCGAGGTGGCGTCCGAGGCGCCGCACTCCACGCCTATCACCAGCTCGCTCAGCGCAAAAGACTCGCGGCGCTGATGCGAGGCTTCGATCACCAGCTCCAGCGCCTGCTGCACCCCGTGCTGCACCGCCAGCACCGTGCCGCCTGCGTTCTGCACGTCCAGGCTGCGCACGGGACGGCCGCTCAAGGCGATGGCCTGCGCGATGCGGCGCGTGGTGACGCTTTCCAGCCCGATCACCAGGGCCGCCGCGACGTTGGGATGCGCACCGTAATTGATCAGGACCCGGTCGTGCCGCTCCAGGTCAACGCCGAACTGGCCACGCCCGTAGGCGGCGCAGACCGGCACCGTGCCCGCCACCTGTTCACAGATGCGGCGCACCACCGGATTCACATTGTCCATGACGGCGATCACGGCCACATGATTGCGTATGCCCACGCCGCCATCGGGGCGGGCGAAGCCCAGAAATGTCTCGCTCACGATAGATCTCCCCGGCCGCGCCGGCTTTCCACATTGTGCATATGCACGTGCCAGCCCTGGCCGATCGCCGCCGTGGCCACGCCCATGACGGCGCCGTACTTCAGGATCGGATCGCCCGCCGCCAGATCCGACAAGGCAAACTTATGTCCCATCGGTATATCCTCCATCACCGTCAGGGACGCAGCCCTGTGCGGCGCGGCGCAGGACGCAGGCAGGTCCAGCCGCGTGCCCGCGGCCAGGCGCCGCAAGGCCACGCCGACATTGTCCTTGTCGTCCAGCACCAGAAAACCCGGATTCATGCCATTACTCCTTGATTGAACGCCGCGCGGACAGGTCATTGCGCCCGGGCCGCCAGTTCGGCCGCATCGCGGTAGTACTCGGCCTCGGCGGCCAGTTCCCGGCGGAACGCCGCCGCCTCCAGGAAGCGAGGCTCCAGGCCGGCCTGGAGCAGGCGCTCGCGCACCGGTTCCTGCGCCATCACGGTTTTCAGGGCCGTCTCCAGCCGCGACCGGACCTCGGCAGGCGTGCCGGCGGGCACCAGCCAGCCAAACCAGGTCAGGGGTATCGCGCCGAAAGACTGGTCCAGCGCCTCGCCGACGGTGGGCACGCCGGGCAGCAGGCCCGATCGCTGCGGATTCAGCACCGCCAGTGCCTTGACCTGCCCGGCCTGGATCTGCCCCATGACGGTTCCCAGCGCGACCACGACCAGGTCGACCTGGCCGCCCATCAGGTCGGCCACGGCGCGGCCGCCGCCGTTATAGGGGATATGCTGGGGCGACATGCCGGCCTGGTCCGCCAGCTTGCTCATGATCAGGTGCATGGGCGTCAGGATGCCCGGAGTCGCATAGGTGACGCGATCCTGCGGGTCGCGACTGCGCTGCCGCCATTGCTGCACGGATTCGGGCCGGTCCGAGCGGGCCACCAGCACCATGGGCGCCACCGCAACCTGGGCAAGCGGCGTCAGGCGCTCCAGCACATCTTGCGGCGCAGGCGTTTTACCCGTCGCGGCCAAGGATATTTCCGAGCTGCCCGACACCAGGGTGTAGCCGTCCGGCTTGGCCCGCAAGGCCGCCTGCACGCCCACCGCGCCGCCGCCGCCCGGACGGTTTTCCACCACGAAAGGCGTTTTCAGCTCCTGGCCCATGGCTTCGGCCACGATGCGCGTGGCGATGTCCGCCGTCCCTCCAGCGGCATAGGACACGACGACAGTGATGGGCGCCTGCGGATAAGGCGTCTGCGCCATGGCGGATGCGGCGGCCGCCGTCAAGACGGCCAGCCCGCACCGGGCCAGGACCCGTGCAGCTCGGTTCATGATGTCTCCCGGTATGGAATTGTTATGCGGCCATTCTAACGTTTGAAAAACCTTCGGCGAATGCAATTGCCTTTAGAATAGCTAACAACCCGTCAAGCTTACCGAGCCGCCATGAAACGACGACGCCTGCCCCCCTTGAATGCCGTGCGCGCCTTCGAGGCCGCCGCCCGTCACCTGAGCTTCACCGCCGCCGCGCAGGAACTGCACGTGACTCATTCCGCCATCAGCCAACAGGTCAAGCAACTGGAAACCTGGCTGGACATGCACCTGTTCATGCGCCAGAACAGCACCCTGGCCCTGACGGACAAGGGTCATGCCTATTTGCTGGAACTGCGCCAGGCGCTGGACACCATCGACATTGCCACCCAGGATCTGCAAAGCGCGCGCCACAATGCCACCCTGACGCTCAGCGTGCTGCCCAACTTCGCCATGCATTGGCTGGTCCCGCGACTGTCCTCCTTCCAGCAACGGCATCCGGACATACGCTTGTGCCTGCTGTCAGGCACGCTGCCCCTGCAGCAGCTTTACGAATCCTGCGACCTGGCCGTACGCCCCTACGGCCACGCTCCCGAATTCCAGTTCGACCACCTCTGCGGCGCCGACATGCTGCCCGTCATGAGCCCCGCCTTCATCCGGCGCCACCGCATACGCGAGCCCGCGGACCTGCAGGCCGCGCCCAAGCTGCACATCACTCATTCACCGCAGGATTGGCCGCGCTGGCTGGGCTCCCTGGGTCTGCAGGACCGCCTGCCGCAGGAAGGCATGCTGTTCGATTCGCACGCCGTCGCCTTGCAGGCGGCCATGGCCGGACTGGGGGCGCTGATGGGACAGACGCCCTTCATCCAGGAGATGATAGAAAAGGGATGCTTGCAGGCGCCGTTCCCGCACAACGTGCAGACGGAACGGACCTGGTATCTGGTGTCGCCCAAGGGGAGGCTGCCCCACAAGGCCGACTGTTTTCGCCGCTGGCTGCTGGAACAGGCCCGCGGCCCGGCATGAAGCCCGCCCTCAATATCGCGGCGGCCGGGCGTAGCCGCCCTTGGAATCGGCGGGGAAAGGATTGGGGGCGGCGGCGGGTTCATGGGTCCGCAGCTCATACAGCACGACCCCTATCACGCCGATATTGCGGAAATCGCCCGCCAGGGTATGGCTGGCATAAGCCCTGTCCTTGCCGGAGAAGCGAAAAGCGGCGACCTCGTCGGCGCTCTTGCGAAAGCCTTCGATGCGCAGGACCGCGCCGGGCTGCAGCATATAGCCGTTGTTGCGCCGGCTGCCCGCCTGCCCCGACAGCACATCCAGACCGTCTACGGTGGTGACGATCTCGTAAGGCGTGCTGCTGCGATTCTCATAGACCAGCACGTAGCGCTCCCCGGCCTTGCCCGCCAGCTGGTAATTCTTTTGGCCGGGCGTGCTGTAGATGGGCAGGGGCAAGCCGCGCGCGTCCTGCACCGACCATTCCACATTGCCCCGATCCAGCAGGATGCTGCGCTGCGCGTCCAGCCCGCTTCCCAAAGCCTGGCGGATGCCGCGCTCATCGGAGTAGCGCAGTTGCTGCAGATCCCGTTCCGGCTCGATACGTTGAGCCTGGACGGTATAAATGTGCGACTCGCGCCCTTCGCCCCATTGCGTCCCCAATGTGGAGGCCGCCTGCGGCGCCATGCTTGAGGCCGCCGCACCGACCGCCTGGCGTTCCGGCGCATGCGGCGCCGTACTGCAGGCCGACAGGACAGCCGTCAGGCAGAGCAGGCTCCAGCGCTGTTTCCAGCGGCCGGCCAGGAATAGTTCGCGTGCGTTCATGTCCTTCCCCTTTGATGTCCCAACCATGTCATGGCGCCCAAGCAGACGCACAGGCGCTAGTGTCCGGCATACGCGCCGCCCTGGGTAGTCAGCAAATTTCAAAATTGAAATGGCTTGTATCTGCTTCGCCCGCGTGGCGCACGGACAAATGGCCGCTCAAGCCCCACGACTTGGCCTATCATGCAGACATATCCGCAACTTCGGACACCCTCTGATGAACATCGCCAACCTGCCCTTCTGTACCGTCGACTGGTCCACCATCACGCCCACCGAACACAAAGGAGAACAAGGCATGGCCTGGTGGCGCACGCAGCAATTCGGCCCCATACGCGTGCGCATGGTCGAGTACAGCCCCGGCTATCTAGCCGATCACTGGTGCGTCAAGGGACATATGCTGCTGTGCCTGGAAGGCACGCTGGAGACGGAACTGCAAGACGGCCGGCGCTTCACTTTGCAGCCCGGGCAGTCCTATCATGTAGCCGACAACGCCGAGGCGCATCGCTCTTCCACTCTTACGGGTGCGCGGCTGTTCATCGTCGACTGAACGCACTGTCCACTCCTACCCCAGGGCACGCTGACCGGATCGCGTCACAGCTTGCCCTGGCTCAAGCCGCACTGGGCTTTGCCGACGGCAGGCGTCGCCCAGCCAGGGGATGATCGATGCCGCCCGGTCGATGAATGCAGCGACAAGCGCGTCTGCATCGGCTTTGCAAGCAACTGCAGCATCTGCTTACCGATCCCGTACCGCGCCCCATTCCGCACCCGGGCCTGATCGCCTACACTGTCGGCGGTCCTGCGGCCGCCTCTTTTCAAAAACAACAAACCATCCATCACCGTGAAGCCAGTCATCCTGTTTGCCGCCATCGTCGGCGCCCTTGCCGGCGCCGGCGGCGTCGCCCTGACCCATTTGCAACCTTTCTCTGCCCGCCCCGCGCACGAATTGCCCCGTCTGCCCCTGGACCAAGCCGTGTCTGGCGAATTGACCAGCCAGAGCCACCTGAACCTGAGCGACGGGCTGCGCAGCATGGCCTTCGAGCTCCAGGCCCAGGCAGGGCAGCTGATTTCCCTGACTGCCAGCGGCCCGCTGCAGTCGCAGATCAGCGTGCTGCGCGATGGGCGCCTGGTGGCGCGCAAGCAGGCCTGCGAGTACTGCGACGACGAGCAGCAGAACCAGAATCGGGGCTCCACGCTGGGCTTGCGGATCGACCATACCGGCCCCTACGTGGTCGCCGTCAGCGGCATCGATGCCAGCGCCTACGGCCCCTTCCAGCTGACCGCCCGTGCCTTTCCGGCCTATACGGGCGATCCCCTGCAGCCGGGCCAGAATCTGACGGACCTGGCCATGGGCAAACTCAAGGCCTACCGCTTGAATATTGTCGAGGACGGCTTGTACACCATCACCATGGACGCCGACCACGCCTCCCTGGATCCCTATTTGCGCCTGACGGGCCCCGGCAAACGCAGCGAGCGGCTGCGCCTCGAGGATGACGACAGCGGCGGGCGGCAGAATGCCCGGATCCGGGCCTACCTGAAGGCCGGCAGCTACATCCTGCACGCCACCTCCGCGGCGGACATGTCCACCTTCCAGGGGCCCTTCACGCTGGGCGTCCAGCGCGAAGCCTTGCCGAAGAACCTGGACCTGAAAGACGGCGCCCGGCTGTCCCTGGACAAATTCTCCTACACCGGCCTGTTGACCGGAGCGGAACAGAATTTCACCGTCGCCCTTGAACAGCCCACCCTGCTCACCCTGGAAATGGATGCACAAGGTCCGGCGGCGGCTTTCACATGGGCCTGCATCAGTCCTCCACCAGCCGCAGTGATGATCAGATCCAGGTTCTGCGCGCCGTCGTCCCAGCAGGCACCCATACCGTCACCGTGCCTCAAGGCGCTTCTGGCGGCCTGTTCTCCCTGACCCTGGCCGGCGAGCCGGCGCCCGCAAATGCGGGCGGCGGACCGATGGCGGTCGGCGAACGCCGCCACGCCGTACTGCCGGCCGGCGTCAAGCGCGAAATCTACACTCTGACGATCGAAGAAGAAGGCGAGTACCTGATCGACATGCGCTCGGAGGCGTTCGACAGCTACCTGGTGCTGAACCGGGACGGCCAGGACATCTACCAGGACGACGACAGCGGCGGCGGCTACGACGCCCGCCTGGAAGCCTTCCTCTTTCCCGGCGAATACCTCCTGCAAGCCGTGAGCCTGGACAACAGCGACAGCCCGGCCGAATACGAGCTGCAGGTCCGCAGAAACTGAAGCCCGTTCAATCCGGGATCAAACGGCGCCCCAGGCAGACCACGTCGTCCTGCCGATAACCCAGGCGATGATAGAAATCCAGCACCTGACGGTTCGAGCTTCGGACCAGCAGGTTGACCTTGGGGCAGCCGCGCTCGCGCAACCGTTCTTCTATCCGCTCCATCAAGGCCCTGCCATGCGAGCGCTGACGGTGGGATGGCGCCACCGCCAGGTAGTAGACCCACGCCCGATGCCCGTCGAATCCCGCCATCGCCGTGGCCATGACGGCGCCGTCCAGCTCGCCGACCAGGAACAGCTCGGGCTGCTCGCCCATTTTGCGCTCGATGTCCCGGACAGGATCATTCCAAGGCCGGAGCAGGTCGCATTGCTTCCATAGCGCGATGACTGCGCCCTCATCCTGCGCGCAGTAAGAGCGTACCTTCATGAGCTCTGCATCCCCATCAATCAATTAAAAGCAGCAGGTATCGGCAGAGCAGGCTGCCGCCCGCCCAGCCGCCGCACATTTCGCCAGTGGCGTTCTTTGTCGATTGGAACATCGTACCGGCTCGCCGATCAGTCCCCCACGGCGCAACAGTCCCGTTATTGCAGCAAACGTGATAGTGACTATCACCGCGACCCAATGCCTGCTCGCTTAGCGAAAATTACACTACCAAAACGTTTTGGTTAACTATAAAATTCAAACCAAAACGTTTTTAGCCAAGAACTTCAATGACAAACCCACAAAGACCGCGCAGCGGCATCGCCAGGCGCAAGGCGCGGCGCAGGAGACAACTATGAAACACACGCAATGCGCGCAGGTGGACGAATTGCATTCGCCCCAGCGCATGATCACCTTCGGGCTGCAACATGTGCTGGTGATGGCCGCTTCACCCATCGCCGCCGTTTTCCTGATGAGCAAGGCCCTGGGCCTTGATGCTTCCCTGACCACCCAATTGCTCAGCGCCACCTTCCTGGTATGCGGCATAGGCACGCTGATCCAGTCCTTCGGCCCCGGCGGGATAGGCGCGCGGCTGCCCTTCGTGATGCTGCCCGGGGGGGCGCCCATCGTCCTGTTCATCCTGATCGCCCAGCAAAGCGACTTGCCCACCGCTTCCGGCGCGGTGATCCTGGCCGCCGTGCTCTACTTCCTGATCGTCCCC
The DNA here is from genome assembly GCF_965112015.1 of Alcaligenes sp. Marseille-Q7550. Taxonomy (NCBI): domain Bacteria; kingdom Pseudomonadati; phylum Pseudomonadota; class Betaproteobacteria; order Burkholderiales; family Alcaligenaceae; genus Alcaligenes; species Alcaligenes sp. Marseille-Q7550. The sequence goes on along the minus strand of NZ_CBCOPU010000001.1, from coordinate 1,784,965 downwards.
ATCTTCAAGCGCTTCCTGCGCTATTTCCCGGCCCTGGTCATCGGGACCATGCTGCTGCTGGTCGCCGTGAACCTGGCCCAGATCTCCGGCAAGCTGATCGCCGGCGCGCCGGGAACGCCGGAATTCGGCAATACCGACAACCTGCTGCTGGCCCTGGTGACGATCGCCGCCACCGTATTGTTCGCGCGCCTGCTCCAGGGCATGTGCCGCCAATTGGCCATACTGCTGGGCCTGATCGTCGGCGCTCTGGCCGCGGCGCTGATGGGCCACGTAACGATAGGCGATCCGGGCGCCGGCCCACTGCTGGCCCTGCCTTCCCCTTTCCCCTTCGGCCCGCCCCGGTTCGACCTGGTCGCCGCCTTGCCGCTGCTGCTCTTCACGCTGATCTCCATGGTGGAGGCCACAGGCCAGACCATTGCGCTCAACGAAGTGCTGGGCAAGGAAAGCGAGGCCGAGCAGCAGCGCGAAGTGCCCAACACCATACGCGGCGACGGCCTGGCCTCGCTGCTGGGCGGCCTCTTCGGCACCTCCCTGATCATCACCAGCGGCGAGAACATCGGCATCATCCGCGCCGCCCAGGTGCGCTCCCGCTACGTCACGGCCGTCTCGGGCCTGTTCCTGATCCTGTTCGGCATTTTCTCGCCCCTGTCCGCCCTCATCAGCGTCATTCCCGGCGCGGTGATCGGCGCCACCGGCTTGGTCGTCTTCGCCATCGTGGGCACCATGGGCATAGACATGCTGCGCAAGGTGGACCTGCGCAATCATTCCGCCATGTACGTGGTGGCCACCGCACTGGCCGTGGGCCTGCTGCCCATCGTGGTGCCCGGCATCTACGACCAGTTGCCCTCCCAGTTGCGCCTGCTGCTGGCCAATGGCGTGGCCATGGGCGCCGTCACCGCCGCGGTGCTGAACTACCTGTTCGTCCATCTGGGCCGCGGCGCCGCCCAGCCTTCCGCCGCCCCCGCACCTCACCCCTGATCGAGCTTCATCATGACTATGTCTCCCGCATTTGAACCTGTCGCCCTGTCCCAGGCCCGGATTCTCGAACCCGACCATCTTCTGCTGCCCGAAGGACCGGTGCGCGGCCACGCCGTGGTGATCGACGCCGGCCGCTTCGCCGACATCGGCCCTGCGCAGGACGTCATCGGGCGCCACCCCGGCCTGCCGCGCCTGGCCCTGCCCGGCCACCTGCTGATGCCCGGCTTCGTCGACGCCCACCATCACCTGACGCAGTCCTACGGCAAGTCCCTGGTCTATGGCGAGCCCTCCGAAATCTTCCGCCGCGTCTGGGTGCCCCTGGAGAGCACGCTGAACGCGCGCCATCTGTACGTTTCCTCCAAGCTGGCGGCCCTGGAAGCCCTGCGCGGCGGCTTCACCACCGTCTGCGACGCCGGTACGCGTTCAACCGAAGGCCTGGACGCCATCGTCCAGGCCACGACGGACGCCGGCATACGCTGCGTTCTGGGACTGATCTGCAACGACCGCCAGGGCGACGCTCTGCTGGAGGCCGCCCCCATCCTGTCCCGGGCGCAGGCCCATCTGCGGCAGTGGGAACATCACGACCTGATCACCCCTTCGCTGGCCATCTCCATTCCCGAAGCGGCCAGCGACGCCATGCTGCATCGCATCTATGCCATGAGCGAAGAGGCCGGCCGCATATTCCAGACTCATGCCAACGAGCACCTGGTGGCCGTGGAGCGCTCCCTGAACGCGCATGGTCGCCGCCCCATCGAGCATCTGGCCCATATCGGCGCCCTGGGGCCGGCCGCCCTGCTGGCGCATGCCACCCTGGTCACGCCCGGCGAGCTGCGCCTGCTGGCCGATCTGGACGCCGCCGTCTCCTACAATCCCGTCGCCAGCGCCTGGAAAGGCAATGCGGTGGCGCCCGCGCAAGCCATGCTGGCTCAAGGCATACGGTTGGGCATGGGCACGGACGGCACCCGCAGCGACGCCTTCCGCATGATGGATTACGCCGAGGCGGCGCAACGCTTTGCTTTCGGCATGATGGTGGGCGACTCCTCCTGCGGCGCGGGCTGGACCTGGCTGGACATGGCCACCCGCGGCGGCGCCCAGGTATGCGGCCTTGGCGCGCAGACCGGCCAGGTGCGCGTGGGCGCGCAGGCTGACTTTCTGCTGGTTGACCTGCGGGTGCCGGAGATGACGCCCTCGTGGGACCTGCCTTGGGAACTGGTGCGCGTGGCCGCGCGCGACCAGATACGCGCGGTGGTGGTACAGGGCCGGCTGCGCCTGTGGGAAGGCCAGCCCGTGGACTGGGATCCTCAGCCCCTGCTGGACGAGGTGCGAGAGCTGGCCCGCCACGCCATCGCGCAGGCGGACATCCGCAAGCTCCATGCGCCGTCCACCGAACACCTGGCGCGGCGCGCTGAACGCGAGCAGGTCTTGGCATGACGGCTGGATTGTTCGCCGCCTTCGCGGCCGTGCTGGCCGGCGCCTTCATCCAGGGCGCCAGCGGCATGGGCTTCGCCCTGATCGTCGTTCCCGTGCTGGCCCTGGTCCACCCGCAGGCCATTCCCGGCGCGCTGCTGTTCCTGATGCTGCCCCTGAACGCCTATGTAGCCTGGCGGGAACGGAGCGCCGTCGACCGCCGCGGCACGGCCTGGATCACGGCGGGACGCCTTTGGCGCACCTTCCCCGGGGTGGGCATTCTGCTGGTCCTGTCCACCTACTGGCTGAATCAGTTCGTCGGCATCAGCACGCTGCTGGCCGTGCTGGCCTCCGTGCTGGCGCCCAGCTTCACGCCTGGCCGCAATGCCTTCATCGCCACAGGCCTGGTCACGGGCATTACGGAGACCGCCACCGGGATCGGCGGCCCGCCCCTGGCCCTGGTCTACCAGCATGCCCCGGTCGTCACCCTGCGCTCGACCGTGGCCTTGTGCTTTCTGATCGGGGAAGTCATTTCCCTGGTGGTGCTGGGGCTGTCGGGCTCCCTGGCCTGGTCGCACCTGAGCTATGCCTTGCTGTGCGTGCCCGCCCTGCTGCTGGGCATGGCGCTCAGCCATCTGGTGCACCACCGGCTGGACCAGCGTCGCCTGCGCCTGGGCGTGCTGCTGTTCGCCACGGTGTCGGGAATTGCCGTGATGGCGGCCGGCTAGGCGGCTGCCTGGGTGGAGGCGCGAGCCCTGAGTTCAGGCTCAGGGCCCGCCGCCCGCGAACGACGGGTATCGCCGGACAAGTGTTCGAAAAGCAGGTCCACCGCCAGGGTGGCCACCTGCTCCAGGTGCAGGTCCACCGCCGTCAGCGCCGGCTCCGCCGTACGGGCCCGCAAGCCGTCATAGCGGGTCGCCACCATCACATCCTGCGGCACCTTCCGGCCGGCCTGCCGCAGGGCTGACAGGGCCCCTACGGCGAAGGCGTCCACTGGCACGCACAAGGCGTCCGTGTCCGGATATCGGGCAAGCAGGGCCGCGCAGGCGGCCCGGCCGCCCTCCTCGCCCTGCACCTCGTCCACCTCCGCATAACACGGCCGCATGCCTCGCAGGGCCGCGAACTCGTCATAGACTTTCTTGTGGCTGGCGTAGGAATCCCGCGCCGCGCTGCCCTGCACCAGGGCGATGCGCCGGCGCCCCTGAGCCCACAGATGCTCCAGCAGCAGGCGCGCCGTCGCCGTGGACTGAAGATCCACAAAAGGGATCGTATCGGCCGTCCCGCCCTGGCGCCCGATGGACACCAGCGCCACGCCGCGCTCCTGCAGCAAGCGCACGTTGGGATCCTCAGCCAGCGGTTCGATCAGAATGGCGCCGTCGATATCCAGTCCTTCCAGCAGGGCTTGCGCGCTCTCCAGCGGCGGAACAAACACCAGGGCCAGTCCGCGCCGCATGGCGGCTTCGGCGGCGATGCCGGCCACCTCCATCATGAAGCCCAGCCGCGACACGCCGCCCGACACGGCGAACGGCATGGACGACACCAGCGCAATGCTGTTGGCCGCTCCCGAGCGCAGCCGCTGCGCACGGACATTAGGCCGGTAGCCCAGCTCCGCCGCCACTTGCTTGACCCGCGCCCGCGTTGCCGGATCGACCACGCCGCGGTCATTGAGCGCATGGGAAACCGTGGTCAGGGACACCCCCGCCGCCTTGGCGACGTCGCGGATGGTGATACGGCGGGAGATGGAAGAAGTCATGTCTGCTTGAGTCGAACAACAGGCAGCCGCCGCGGCGGCTGGAAATACACGAATTACCGCAAGGTGTCGTATTATCGCTGCTCCGTCGCCAGGCGTGCATTGTCCGCCGCCGCGTCCGCAAGCCCAGGCGCCAAGAGCGCAATACACGTCACTTTACCCCGCCGACCGGAATCATGCCCATTCTCGTCCTGTTGCCGCTCATCACCCTGCCGGCCATCGTCCTGGCCTGTCGCACGCAAGGCGCGAACCGTGCGCTCAGCCTCATCATCGTCGCGGCGAGCCTGGGTGCAAGCGCCTGGTACATGCAGGGCATCCCGGCGCTTTGAGACCCGGCCGGCTCGCGCCCGCCTCCACGCCCGACAGGGCCCGGATTATCATTTCCGTGACGAAATCGACAAAGGGGCCGGGAACAGCCCCGTCCCCGGCCCCATGCTTAACCTTGGCGCAGCAGGCTCAGAAACTTTCCCAGCCCTCGTCCGGGGCTCCGACAAGGGCGGGCTTGGCCGGCGCAGCCCTGGACATGGCGGGCATACTGGAAAGCCGCTCCTGGCCTGACTTGGCCAGGGCATAGGCCCGAGGAGCGCCTGCCTGAGCCTGGGCAGTCACGGCAGCAGCCGGCTTGGCGGCCCCCTCCTGCCGGGCTGCGATGCGAAAGACCGCCACGGCGTCGACCAATTGCTCTGCCTGATCCTTCAGGCTGGCGGCGGCCGCGGCGCTTTGCTCCACCAAGGCGGCGTTCTGCTGGATGGCCTGGTCGATCTGGGCGACGGCTTCGCCCACCTGGGCCACTCCCACGCTCTGCTCGTTGCTGGCAGCGCTGATCTCGCCCACGATGTCCGTCACCCGGCCTATGGCCTGCACCACCTGGTCCATGGTCTCTCCGGCCTTGTCCACAAGCGTCGAACCCTGCTCCACCCGTTCCACGCTGACGGTGATGAGCTGCTTGATCTCCTTGGCCGCCTCGGCGCTGCGCTGCGCCAAGGAACGCACCTCGCCGGCGACCACCGCAAACCCCTTGCCCTGCTCGCCGGCGCGCGCGGCTGACACGGCCTGCTCATAAAATGATAAAAATAGCCCAAAATTGAAACATAAGTATCATATTGATATTTATTGCACGATAAAACTGAAACATCGCAAAAAACAGAAAATAGTGTGGCAAACAGCCACACAAGCTCTGCGCGCCAGGCGCAGCCCAGGGGCAAGAGTTGGAATTGCCGCGCACGAGCGGAGCTCCCGGTTGACCGCCCGTCTTCCGGCCCATGAGAAAAGCCGCCTTGAAGGCGGCTTTCTCCGTTGACGTCTTACTTTCTCGCAGGCATGTAATCCTCGGGCTTGTCATGCTTGCTTGGAAAATCGCTGGGCCATCTCATTGGTTCCATATCAAACCCTCCATCATTTCCGTCCCTACATTAAGCACACGGCGAAACGCCTGCCATAAGCCGAACAGCTCCCCCTGTACGGATAGTGACGGGATCACAGCGAATGGATCCGGCATATGCCAGTAAGACTTCCCCTGTCTGGAAAAAATCCCCGCTGAGTCCAGATAAAGACCGGGTCATGCGCGAGCAAGACGACACGCGCCTGCAAACACTCCTGGATCAGGGCTAGCCGACGGCGCCGGCCCAGAGACACCGCCGCACCCTAAAGGAAAGCGCTAGCGCTACCGTAAAAGCAAGGGCGTTCAGCAGTCATGCCGATTCTTGCTGGTTTCACGCAATGACCCGATATCAAACCCTGCAACTTTCCGAACCAGTCCCTCTCTCGCCGGCATGGGCGCCGGTTTGCACGTGCGGAACGGTTCATTTTTGAACGACATTGCCCAATTTGACCCGAAGGAACCCTAAGCGCCACCCGGTCAACAGATCAAAAAAACCATAAACAAAAGGACAAACACCATGATGCGCAGCACTACCGCATTTGATGACCAGTTTATTTTGCATCCTGATAATGAGTCGCAGACTCAAGCTTCGGTGCCGACAGTGCAGGCCCAGCCAAGCGATGAACGCCAGCGCATGGGCAAGGCGCCGAACGATTGCATGAGTAGTATTTCCAAACGATAATAATGATCTCTTCGAGGACAGCGACAACAATGCGTTGCTGAACGGCATTACGCTGCTGGCGCCGGCCGGCAGGCCGCCCTCGAGGCTGCCAACAAGGAGACCTGCCAGTGACCGACGCCATCGCAGTCATGCTCGCCATCACCGCAAAGGATTGGAATCTGTCCAGCCCAGTGCCGGAATTTCGACGGAGGAAACTTCCCGTCCACAGGCGAACTGCTCAATGGCTGGCAGTTGCAGGAGCGCCGTTGCCGTTCACCCCGAAGCGCTCCAGCCCGAGGGCGCGTTCTGCAACTGCGCTGCGTTCAGCCCGCAGACCTGCAAGCGCAGCATCTTCTGCCGCCAACTCGTTCGCATGGACGGCGCCCATGGCAGAGAATGACTCCGCCATATACAACAGACCCGCAACACAGGATTGACGCCTGGAGACAGCAGGCATACCGTCTAATACAGACCCTCTTCCAAGGAGAGCGTTATGTGTGGACGTTTCAGCCAGCGAGCAGCGGTCGAGACCTATGTAGCCAAGGCGGGATGGAAGCCCGCGCGGGTCGAAGTGGGAGACGGCCTGAAGTACAATATTCCCCCGGGCACGTGCCCCATCGTCCTGCACCGGTGGGGCACAGGTGGGGACCAGGTCGACAGGCTGTTCTGGGGCTATAAGCCGCGCTGGTATTGGCGCGGGCCCGAAATCAACGCTCGCCTGGACAAGATTCTGAAAAGATCACGGATGTGGCGCAGCCTGCTGAATCGACGCGTCATCGTCCCGGTGGACGGCTGGTTCGAATGGCCTGGCAATCAGGAACGACTACAGCCCTGGTACATACATGCCACAGACGGGGATCCGATTTTCTTCGCCGCAATCACGGCCTGGGAGCCCGGGGAAAACTTCGACGTCAAGCATGGTTTCGTCATCGTCACGGACGACGCCGTGGGCCCGATGCACGGGCGATACAAGCGCCGGCCCATGGCGCTGACGCCCGATGCCGTACGCGAGTGGACGTCGCCCGATGTCAGCGTCGAAGCCGCCTTGGAGCTGCTCTCGACAGCGCGGCCACAGCCTTTGAATGGCATCCCGTCACGCCGCAGATGAACAATGCAAAATACCAGGCGCCGAACGCCAACTACCAGATCGCGGATTGAGACTGCTGCAGCACATCCTCCAGCGCGGAATTGGCGCAGCGCCAGCCCCTCCTCCACGACCTCTGATGGGCGGATGCGCCCCCATGCCATTGAACTCCGTATCGGTCAGGAGCATGCTGATGTATGAAGGAAGTTGCCTTTGCCAGGAGATCCGCTATCGACTCACTCAAGAGCCGGGCGAATTTGGCTATTGTCATTGCGCAAGTTGCCGCAAGGCCAGCGGTTCGAGCCACGCAGCCAACGCTCCGGTGAAGCGCGAGCACTTCCATTTGCTTGAGGGTGCGACCGTACTGCGAGAGTTCGAATCTTCGCCGGGGATGTTTCGAGCCTTCTGCTCCAACTGCGGTTCACCTATTTATGCGTTCCGGGCGGAGCGGCCGGAATTGCTGGGCATTCGGCTTGGCTCGCTGGACACACCCTTTTTTAAACTGGCGAAAGAGCACAGGTACGTGGCCGAGAAAGCGCCTTGGGAATCGATCACGGACCAGCTTCCACAGTACCCGGGCCCGCACACCGGCTAAAAAACGGCAAAAGCTTGAACCAGGAGCCGTCCTGCCACGCAGCAAATATGCGATACGCAATACCGGGCATGACTTATCAACCATCCATTTATCGACCGGCGGTACCAGACTTTAGCTATGACTCATGAGGAACTGCAAACGCTTGCCAGCCTGCTGCGCCTTGACCAGGGCGTCATCACAGCCGCGAGCCTTGTTCTGGTCGAAGGCCAGCAGGTGGCTGACGCGGCTCGCGCCCACGGAGCCGACGCCGCCCTGCTTCAGCAAGCCATCGCCAGTATCGTAGATGCAGAACGTCGAGTTCGCGCTACGTTCGTGTGCCACTCCCCTGGTTGTTGCGAAGTAGTCGTGGGCCATAACGACAGCCACCGGGCCCCAGGGCTGATCTCGCTTGACATTGATGATGAGGTCCGCCTGATATGTGCCAGAGTTGGCGTGATGGTGCCTGTGCGGGTCACCCGGCTTCCCGGTACGCCCCGCGGCTACTACAGGGGCGTCGTGCTCGACCTGGAGCACTCGAGCATGCGTTACCGACGAGGCGACGGAGTCATGTTCAGCGACGACCAGGCCGTGCTGCCGGCAGGAGTTCGCCGGTCGCGGCGGCCGATACCCGTGTAAACGCTCGCTTTGCCAGGCGGGCAGCGGCTGCAGAAGCCAGGTGTGAAGCAGGCCTTGCGACAGCGGAAGCTGAACGATGCGCCTATGCTGTAGCCACAGCCAAATGGATGCCGATCAAATCCCGGCGAACACCGTGGCATCCGCAATCTCTTTCCGTATGGAGGACTCCATAGCCGATTTGCCGACCGCCTCCTCCGTTATTCGGTTTATTGCGTCCATCATCCATAATGGCGACTGATAATGCATGACGACATTCTCAACAAGGCGCGACAAATCGACCTGGATCGCCTGTCCGGTCCGGCTTGTCTCTCTCTCGATATCCACATTGGGATTATACAGAATCGCCCTGACCTCTTTTTCCGATTCGAAAGCGCGTGACTTCTGCAAGAACAATGTAGCATTACCTTTTATGTCATGGATTGCACTTGATTTATCAACATACTTAACGTCCTCCAGAATAATTTCATGATCGACAGGGACAATCAGGGAATCTTTAAGCCTGTCCACCGACGACAGCATCATGACAGATCCAGCCCCGGCCCCATAGGCTCTCCACATGTCGACTCGCTCATGATCAAACCTGTTCCAGCACCATATATCCACCCAGGACGCCATTCTTTCCACATCTCTTGAATACCCGCTTTTCGGCCTTTTGCCAAAAAGACTCTGATATGAATCTTCTTCCCTGAGGATGTCTTTCTTGTCATTTTCGGTTTTTTCCACCGAAGGCCAAAGATAGTCCATTGCCAAGTCAAGAATTTCCGCTCCGCCATTTCTTAAAAGCAGACCGCAGGGGCTCCACCTCCCTTCCAGCGGATCGCCCTCGTTGCCATTGACATTCCGAAGACCCCTTATATTGGGGAAAAATGCATAGCCGAACTCCATTAAGTAAAAGAATTTCTCGAAGCTCATATAGCGAGCCACCCGCGTATCCGACCTCAAGCTGGTAAGAAAAGACATGGACCTGATCCAGTATCAACGGTTTGAATTCCACCCATCACTGCGTGTTTGTGCATGCACCATGCGCCCCGCCCAAGCAGCCCCCGGTCCGGCGCGTCAACAACAACCGCCTCCAGGATCTTGGGCAAGCCTAGGCGGACTGATGCGGCGCCTCCGAGCGCTACTACGAGGCCATCAATCCACGGCCCTGCCGGGAAAGAAGTGATGGATGGGTTTGTCTGGGGCGGGCGGTAACAAATTTCATGCCCAAGCGCTCCGGGCCTTGCTTGGGAAATCTGGTTTGCCGATTGTTCAAGCCCGTTAGAATGAAGCTTTAATCAATCAGCCAGCACACAGCGAATGCCATAGGCTTGATTTTCGAACTGAACGGCAGCATTCCTTCGGTATTGTTCTGACAAGTACCGAAGTACATCAAATCCGCAAACGCAAGCGCCGGAATCAAGAAAGCCGCCCCTTAGGGCGGCTGTGCTGGTTGGTTTTACCCGTTCACAAACTGATTGTGATGATCATGTTTGCCAGGGAAGTCACTGGGCCAGTTCATGGGCGTGTCATTCATGTCCTATCCTCCTTCATTCGTTAATCAAGGAAAGCGTAGAACCGAGTCTTCATGGTATCAGGTCTGCATACAAACTCAAGCGCTTACACCACGGGACTTTTCATTTTTCGATGATCGGCTTTTCATCGTCAGGCGGGGACTCATCCAGATACGGTTCGAAATCGCGTCTTGCACGCCTCGAGAAGCGCCGAATGCCCACAGCTCGTTCAGTATTTCTCCCGACCCATGACAACTGCCGGCGCCATGAACAGAACATCGAAACAATGGATGGCGCAGGCCAACTGGATTAGGATATACATGTACGTCCTGCGCTCCAATTCACGTCCAGCATGACAGCAGACAACAAGCATCAGGCGTTCTTTCCAGCGTAGCCCTCCTCCCTGCCCGGCCGAGGCTGCGCGGCCCGTCGGACACCGACTGATGCAAGGGCTGACGCGCGGCTGCGCCAATCTGCAGCCAGCCTGCGAAAGGGCAGCTTCTGTTCTTCTGCCCTTTCGTGATGGGCACGCCCGAGCCCCTGGAGCCGGCCAAGCGCGACCAGGCCTTCGGACAGATGGAGGGCGTGCCGTCCTGAATGGTCGGCCTGCAGTGCCAGAAGACAATGCAGAACGACAGCATCTGTCAGAGGTTCCCAATGCCCACACGTCCCGTACAGATACGATCGCGACTGGCCTGCGCCGTGTTCGCGCTTCTCAATCCCATCCCCTTCGGACTTTTCGTCGCGGCGCTGATCTTCGACGCGACCTATGCATGCAACGCCAATGTATTCTGGGTCATCGGCGGCCTGGCTGAACGCGTTCGGGCTGATTTTTGCCATCATCCCGCGCCTGATCAACCTGGTGCACGTCTGGATTCCGGCAAATCGCAGCACTCGCGTCGAGAAGCTCGACTTCTGGCTCAATCTTGTTGCCATCGCCGCCGCCGTCGCGAATGCCTTCGTTCACAGCCGGGATGCCTATGGCGTCCTGCCCGAAAGCCTCTGGCTCTCGGCCATCACAGTGGTTCTCATCTCGATCGCTTGCATCGCGACTGCACTGCAGTAGGCATCAGCACAGGGAGCTCGCCATGAATAAAGCGGATTGGTCCAAGGCAGGCGCCTTGTTGTTGGCAATGGCGTTGGCTGGCTGCGAAAAAGCGACTTACGAACCGGCGCAACAGTCGGGTCCGAACCCTCCGCTGCCAGAGCCAAAGACATTCCTCGTTCCGCCCGTCAAGGTGCCTGATGCGACGGGCTGGGCGGAAGGCGAAAAACCCGCCGTCGCAAACGGGCTGAAAATCGAAAAGATCGCCTCCGGCTTGATGCATCCCCGGCAATTGCTGACCTTGCCCAATGGCGACGTGCTGGTGGTCGAGGCCAATGGCCCGGGCACCGAGCCCATCACCTCGCCCAAGCAGATGATCGTCGGCGCCGTCGTGAGCCGTTCCGGCAAGGGCGGCAAAGGCGGCAACCGCATCACTTTGCTGCGTAAACCGACCGGCCGGGAGGGCGAGTGGGAAAAGCACGTCTTCATCGAGAACCTGCATTCCCCGTTTGGCGTGCAATTGATCGGGGATGCGCTGTACGTCGCGAACACCGACAACATCATGAAGTATCGCTACACGCCGGGCGAGACGCGCATGTCCGATCCCGGCGTGGAGTTCACGGACCTGCCCGGCGCCATCAATCACCACTGGACGAAAGCGCTGCTGGCCGGCCCCGATGGCAAGAAGCTCTATGTGGGAGTCGGCTCCAACAGCAACATCACCGAGAATGGTCTGGACGTGGAGTACCGGCGTGCGAACGTGCTCGAGGTCGATGCACAGACCGGGGCAAGCCGCATCTACGCTTCCGGCATCCGCAACCCGACGGGATTGGGCTGGGAGCCGGTGACCGGAAAACTCTGGGCCATTGCGAACGAACGCGATGAGATCGGCGCGGACCTGGTGCCCGACTACCTGACCTCCGTCCAGGAGGGCGGGTTCTACGGCTGGCCCTACAGTTATTTCGGACAGCACGTCGATACGCGCGTGCAGCCGCAACGGCCGGACCTGGTGGCCAAGGCCATCCGCCCCGATTATGCCCTGGGCTCGCACGTGGCGCCTCTGGGCCTCTGGTTCTACCAGGGCCGCAACCTGCCCGAAAAATACCATGGCGGCGCGTTTGTCAGTGAACATGGAAGCTGGAACCGCGCCCCGCTGAGCGGGTACGACGTCGTCTTTGTGCGGTTCAAGGATGGCAAGCCCGAGGGCGTGCCCGAACGGATCGTCACCGGTTTCGCGTCGGACGACGACAGAACCTCGAGAGGCGCACCCGTTGGCCTGGCCGAGGACGCCGAAGGCGCGCTGCTCATCGCAGATGATGTCGGCAACACCGTCTGGCGCGTCTCGTCTGATGCTGGCGGCCAAGCGGGGGCACGGTGAACCTGTGCCGTGCGTCTTCCGGCGGCGCCGATTCGACGCCCTTACTCCACTGCTTGAAAGCAACTGGGCACGGGCATGTCGGCAACAGGCATGCGTCCTTGCGCCACGAGCTCTAAATCGGGCACATGACGCGGGACGAGACCACGCTCGGAAAAAAGCATTCAGCTTTTACGCAGCTTGACGGACAGGCGCTTTCTCTTGGAGAGCCGCCAACGATTGGTGGAGGAGATTCAATGCCTTGCGGCTACGAGTAATCCCGTCCAAGGTGCTCGTACCCAGAGCCTGCAGACATTTGTTCAACTTTTCCTGCCGCGCCAAGGGCTGCAGCGCCTGCAGCCGTTCCTTGGGCAAAGACCGGAGAAGAATGTCCAGATACCGGCCCTCATCCAATTTCGTACTTACCTTCCTGCTGGTTTCCAGATATTCGGCCACGCTGATCAGCGACCTCTTCAGCCTCAACTTATCGATCGAATAAGTGGACAGCAATCCGGCAATCTGCCCCAAACCGTCCTCCGCCAAACCTCTGGTCCGTCGGCGTTCAATAGCTGCATCGACCTGTTCCAGAACCTCGAGTGCCTGGCTGCGCCCATCACCAGGCGGCATCTGGTCCAGCTCCCGTACGACGCCATCCGGACGACGCAACGCCCCGGTTACCAACGCCCTGACATCTGAATCTTTCAATTCATCCGTGTAGTTCAACAGACAATACATCCCCTCCCACAGATTATTCAAATCACCGCGTGACACCAGCCCCAAGTAGATCAGCTCGTCGGCGGCTCTGCGCTGGGCCTCGACGTGGCGCGGTCCGGCAGTCAGATATCCCAGCAAATTTCCTATACTGCGGCTGTAGAGGCGAGCGTGAGACAAGTAGTGTCGCTGCTCCCCTGCGTCAACCCGTTCCATCCATGAGTCATCGTGACTATCCGGAAGGGTCAAAACATCCACCACTATTCCCAACATATCAGACCCAGCACGTCTCAGGATCGACAGCCCCACTCCGGGGACGGTCGCACGCGCAGTCCCGCCCTGTGCGGCACTGAACTGCAGGTTGCCAACGGTCCCCAACGGACAAGAGCCCAGATCCTTGCGCTTCACCTCGCCATACACTTGATAACTTGCCTGGGCAAAAGGATTAGAAGCTGTAGTACGCATGGTGATACACCTCGAGAGAATCAGGCCGGCATGCCCAAGCCTGGTAAAAAAATGGTTGATTCGCGCCATAGTTGCACTTTCGTCACCACAAAGGCGCAACCACCTCTTCCAAGAGCCCTTGAGTAACCGGATGACCCCAAGCGTTCCTTTATCCGCGAATTCGGCATCCGGCCAGATAAAAAAAACGCCCAAACCAAACAGTCAAAAGGTGTAACACCCGGAATTGTCATGCATGACGTTTGCCCTTCTTGTGCGGAGTAAATGGCGTAGGATTCTTCATTCGTTATGGCGTTTTGTTTATAGCCAGACGAAACAAAAACAGTGAGTCCTGCTGGAAATTCCTATCTTTTTACTCGAACACAGGAGACAAACATGGAGGCCTGTCGAAGTTTCAACGTCTGCAACCAACAGGATGTGGGCGAGAGGCGCTTTTCAGCGCGAACCGCTCTTACGGCGTTCTTGTGCGTCGGACTCTGCGCCTGCGGAGGAAATGGCTCACCCGCAGCGCCGCCGCCTCAGGCGCTACTGCAGTGCGACCAGACTCTCAAAATCCGATTCATCCCGGATCCGAACACCAAGGTAGTGGCAGTAAAGGCTTTCAAGGCTGGCGATCCGATCACGCTCGCTGATACTCCAGACGCATCGCATCCGGTCATCGCCGAGAAGGACATGTGCCTGGTCAAGCTGCTTGTCGGCCCAGGAAATCCTGGAACGCCAGGGCTGCCTTCCACCTCGGAAGGCATTGGGATGGAGATCTGGCTGCCGGCCCGCGGCGACTGGAACCATCGCATCCGCAACCTCGGGGGCGACGGGTGGGCCGGAGGTCAACATGCGTCGCCGGCAACTGTCGCGAATCCGGCTCTTGCGAGGATAGCGTCACAAGGCTGGGTGACAGGGCATACGGATGCTGGCCACCAGAGCCCTGACATACACAGCGACGGCGCATTTGCAATGAAAGAAGATGGCGCCGTCAATACCGCGCTTTGGAACGATTTCGCTTACCGAAGCGTGAAAGAGCTTGCGCTCAAGACACGCGCGCTAACCCTTGCATACTATGGAAGGCTCCCGGAGTACGCCTATTGGGATGGCTGTGCCACAGGCGGCCGTCAAGGCTACAAGATTGCTCAAGAGGATCCCGAGCTTTACGATGGATATTTGATTGGCGCCCCGGTCGTAAACTGGACCAGGTTCCTCACGAACCTGCTCTACCCTCAGATCGTCATGTATCGCGATCTAGGAGACGTGATGGATGCAGCCAAGATCACGCTGACGACTCGTGCTGCGATCGACTCCTGCAACAAGGTAAACGGGCAGAAATTGCCATTCATATTGAATCCCGCCCAATGCCGGTACGACCCGACCAAGGACCCGGCAGTCCTGTGCGCCGGCGGCAAGGGGAATGATGGGGTGGCCGGCGCCAGCACGGCCAGGGCCTGCGTCAACCTGGCGGAAGCCATTGCGCTCAACAAGATCTGGTACGGACAAACGGCGGACGGTTCCGTTCCCGATCCTGCATTGGACAATGCAGGCCAAGCAATGTCTGGCAGTCCGATCCACTTGTGGTGGGGAATTGCCCGAGGCACTGATCTGGCAAGAGTCGCGGGCACGGAACCGTTCAGCATGGCTACCGAAATGGTGGCGATGGAGCTTCAGGATCCGAGCATCGCCACTCCCGCCTTCAAGAACCCGGCGGGCAACGGCAAGGATGGCTACAAAGATCTGTCGTATGCGGATCTTGCCCTTGCCTATGCCCGGGGAGTGCAGCTTCAAGACGAACTTGGACATGTGAACACAGACAACCCTGACCTGAACAGGCTGCGCACTGCAGGCGGCAAGATCATCACCTACCACGGCTGGCAGGACGAAGTCATTCCGCCTATGGGAACGATCAACTACTACAGCCGCGCGGCAAGCTCCGTCGGTGGATACAGGAAGCTTGCGGAGTTCAACAGGCTTTACATGGTGCCGGCCTATGGCCATTGCAGGGGCGTCGGATCGCTGGCCCCCGCCTCCGGACCGGCTCTCGATGCAAACAGTGTGCCTCTGCCCGGCCCTGACCAGTTCTTTACCGCGCTCGTTGACTGGACGGAGAAAGGCGTGGCGCCCGCAAGCATTGTATTGAAATCGGCCGACGGCAGCGCGTCTCTGCCTGTGTGCCCCTATCCGGAACAAGCTGTCTACAAGGGCGCCGGTCCCGCAAACGCGGCGTCAAGCTATACATGTCGAGAGCAAGGCCGGTAGCTGGAACCCGGGATTTCTTCGGCATGACATCCTGCACTTTCTACAGCCCGCCCCTTGGCGGGCTTGTTTGCGCTCGTTCTCCACCTCCATGATGAGCAATGCGAAACGCAAGCGCGCACCGCTCAGGCGCCGGCCTCGGCCACCGCCCGCCGCACGGCCTCACGGGCTCCGACCCGCGCCAGGTACGCGCCAAGCTTGGGAAATTTGCTGACATCAACTGCATCCCCGTCCAGCCACCCGCCCACGGTGTACAGATAGCCATCAGCCACACTGAACTGCTCGCCCAGCACCCAGGGGCCGGCGATCTGCGATTCCAGGAAAGCAGCGCACGCCGTCATGTTTTGCGGCACCTTGGCGCGCATGGCCTGCTCGGCGGCCGGATCGTCTGCCCAACGGGCGCCGCGGCGCTTGTGCGCATGCGCCACATGCACGGTGGAAGCCAGATAGCTGGTCAGTTCCTGCAGTCGGGCAAAGGCAAAAGGGTCGTCCAATGGAGCAAGCCCGGCGGCAGGGAAACTCTGCGCCACGAAGGCCAGCAAAGCCGGGGTTTCGGTGAGCACGCCTTGCTCTGTCACGAGCGCCGGAACACGCCCCTTGGGATTGACACGCAGAAACTCCGGACTTTGCTGCTGATTGGCGCCGAAATCCAGCTTGACCAGCTCAAAGTCGGCTCCGGCCTCATGCAGCGCAATATGCGTTGCAAGCGCGCATGTGCCCGGCGCGGAATAAAACACCCAACGAGACATGTCGATCTCCTCTTGTGCAATAAATGAAGGGATCACTATCACCCTGAAGTCCGGGAAGAAAAAAGCCGCCGGGCATATGCTAGCAGCCCTCTGCAATGGGCCGCGCCCTCCGCACTTGGATGAAACTTGCCGGACACAAGCATCAAGAAGGGACAGCGCGCTGCACTCTGGCAAATAGCACAGCGCCACATAACGATTCTGCGATGCTGATACGAGGCAACCGGCATTCGGCCCGCCGCGATTGAACAAACTCACGCGCTGCTGCAAGATGGGCATGTCACCATCTCCCCGTCATCGAGGCAAAGCATGTGCGGACGAATTCGCCAGGCTCATGAGCCTGTTGAGTACGAGAAGACGCTTCACTGGAAGCCGCGGAACCTTGGCCAGCTCGCCGATGGGCTGAAATACAATGTGCCGCCCGGCACTCGCCCCATTGTCATGCATCGGCTCGGCGACGGGTCCGACCAGGTCGACAGGCTGTTCTGGGGGTACAAGCCGCCTTGGTACAAGCGGGCGCCGGTCATCAACGCCCGCCTCGACACGATCCTGAAGCGGTCGCCAATGTGGCGTGCGCTGCTCGGCCGGCGCGTGCTCGTTCCTGCCGATGGATGGTTCGAATGGACCGGGGAACCCGGCGACAAACAGCCATGGTTTATCCGTCCCAAGGACGGCAAGCCGATCTACATGGCCGCCATCACCGCGTGGGCCCCAGGCAAAGACGAGGACGTGGAGCACGGGTTTGCCATCGTCACGGACGACAGTGCCGGCGGCATGCTCGATGTGCACGACCGGCGACCCATCGTGCTAACTCCAGATGCGGCAAGGGAATGGGCATCACCAGGCACGAGCATCGACTCGGCGCTGGAGCTGCTGTCGACGGCAAGGCCCGAGACGGCGTTCAATTGGCACCCTGTGACGCGGCAAGTGAGCGACGCGCGGTATCAGGCGCCGAACACGGATCATCCCATTGCGGACTAATCAGCCACGTAGCTGCTCTGTTCCTGTCCCGGACCACTGATGACCTCGGCTACCAACCTGTACCTGTGCCCAACCTCGCCACGCCTGCATCAAATGCGGTCACAACGAACCGTTATTCAATGCATTGATTGCCCTCCCGCGCCTGACTGAACGTTTGCGTAACTGCTTATAGACGACCAACACCAGCATGAGAATCACAACCATCATGAATGCGCCGGCAAGAGGACGATTGAAAAATGTCATCATGTCGCCCCTTGATAACAAAAGCGCTCGACGGAAATTCTCTTCAAGCATTGGCCCCAGCACGAAACCCAGCAATAAGGGCGCAGGTTGAAAGCCCAGAGACACAGCAATGCACCCAAAGATCCCCAACCCCAAGACCACATAAACATCGAATAGATTATTGTTTGAACTGTAGACCCCTATCGCTACCAGGAACAGAACCACGGGAAAAATCAGTCGATATGGCACCGAGAGCAGCTTGACCCACATGCCGATCAGCGGAATGTTAAGCAGCATCAGCATGACGTTGCCAATCATGAAGCTGACCAGCAGGCCCCAGAACAGCTCGGGATGCTCCACCATCAGTTGCGGACCCGGCGTAATGTTGTGGATCATAAGCGCGCCCAGCATCAGCGCCATCACGGCGTCCCCGGGAATGCCCAACGTCAGCGTCGGGATGAAGGCCGTAATGGCTGCCGAGCTGTTGGCCGCCTCCGGGCCGGCCACGCCTTCGATGGCCCCTTTGCCGAAACGGCCTGGCTCCTTGGCAACCTTTTTTTCCATGGCGTAGGACATGAACGAGGCCATAGTGCCGCCGGCACCCGGCAGAATGCCCAGCACCGAACCGATCCCCGCGCCTCGGCCTATAGCCCCCATGGACTGACGCACCTCTCCTTTCGCGGGGCGAATGGACTGGCTGTTGACTTTCTTGGAGATCAGGCTGCCCTCGCCGATTCGGCCGGCATTCTTCAGCACGTCGGAAATCCCGAACAGGCCCATGGCCAGCGCCACCAGCGCCAGGCCGTCCTGCAGCTCGGGAATGCCGTAGTCAAAGCGCGCCACTCCGGTATTGACATCCGTGCCGACCACGCCGAACAGCAGACCGATCACCACCGAGGCAATCCCTTTGACAGGCGAGCCCGTAGTCAGGGCCGAGGCCGCCAGCAGGCCCATGACCATCAGGGCAAAGTACTCGGCCGGACCGAACAGAAAGGCCATATCGGTGAGCATGGGGCTGAAGAACATCATCAGCACAATGCCCAGCAACACGCCCAGGAACGACGCAAACATCGCCATGAAGATAGCCGCACCGCCCCGGCCCTGCAAGGCCATGGGATTGCCGTCCACACACACCACGGCGTGCGAGGCCGTGCCTGGCAGATTGAGCAAAATGGAAGTCGTCGCGCCCCCGAAGCTGGTGCCGTAGTAAAGGCCGGCCAGCATCAGGATTCCTCCTGTAGGGTCCAAGCCATAAGTGACGGGCAACAGCATGGAGATGGCCGCCAAGGCACCGATTCCCGGCAGCACGCCGATCAGATTGCCCAGAAAGACGCCCACAAAGGCGTACATCAAGTAATTCCAGGAGAAAGCCGTCTGGAATCCGATGATCAGATTATCCAGCATGATCAACCCCAGGTAAAAAGAGGGAACAGCAACTGCAGTCCATAGTGGAAAATAGCCCCGGCTGCCGCCGTCACGCCCAGCGCCAGGAAGAAGGCGCTCTTTACGCTGTTCTTATGGTCTCCCAGCGCCGCTACCAGAATCATGACAAAGGTCGCCGGCACCAAACCGCCCCATTTCCCAATCACGATAAAGAGCAGCATGGATGCGCCGACCGCCAGCCACGGCCGTGCCTTCTGCCCCCAGGGCTGGCTATCCCCCTCCTGGCTGGCAGCCGCTTCCTCCTCGGCCGCTTCCGGACTGATGAACACCAGCACGGCCAATAAAAGCAGCAAAATGCCCAGCATCAGAGGAAAATAGCCCGGCCCCATCCGGGCGGCGCTTCCTATGTTGTAGTCAAAGCTTTGATAAACGGCGATGAGCCCCAAAAAGATCAGCAATGCCGCTGAACTGGCCCGTTTCCGATAGTTTTCCTGTATTTTCATGTGTGATCTCAAGATCATTCTTTGTCAAACGCGTCCTTCACAACAAGAACGCCCCCTCACGCAACAGTAAGCTGCCGAACCAGTGTAGGGGTGGCGGAAACTTCGGAACATTACGAAACGGTCATGTTTGCCAGTGGGCGCGCCAACGCCCAAGCTCAACAACGTTATTCACCTTTTATAGGGTTTACACTATCAGGGCCAACCCCATAGGCAACGAAGCCCTGGAGAATCAGCTTCAAGGCCCCGATACACGGCAGCAACTTGACCGGTAAAGAACAGGCCACGCCGGCAGAGCAGGCGCGGCGCGTGAGCTCCCGCCTCCCAATAAAATGACCCGCATCATGGACCTGGGCCACGCTACAAAGACTGGCACCAGCGAGATAGCCCTGGCCGCGCTCGATCAGCAGCCACCGCGGTCGGTCGCGTAGCGCGTCATGTCAGCTATTATGACTGTCGATCTGCAGCCATGTGATGAAGGTGATGTCGTGATCTCTGTCAGGCGTATCAAGGCGAACGAGTGGCGCAAATACCGCGACCTGCGGCTGCGCGCGCTTCGTGACTCGCCAGATGCTTTTGGAAGCACTTACGAAGCAGAAAAAACAAGAAAGAATGAGATGTGGATGACGCAGATTGGCGCAGCCGCTTCCTCCGGCATAGATTGTGCTTTATTTGCGGAAAAACATGGAGCCGCATGTGGTCTGGTTTGGTGCAAGTTGTCTGTCACTGATCCAGGCGCGGCAGATATCTACCAGATGTGGGTCGACCCCGCTGCACGGGGATCAGGAGCCGGTTACGCCTTGCTCGATGCCGCTGTCACATGGGCAAAAAGGACGGGGGCTCGCCGCGTCCGCTTGGGCGTTACCGATGCCGACTGCCCGGCAATGCGACTGTATAAGAGCTATGGCTTTCGTCAGACAGGAGAAACATGGCCGCTGCGTGACGGTTCTCTACTGAAAGCGCAGACGCTGGAGCTGGAGCTCGGCTCCGTCTAGCCATCCAGTTATCGGAAACACGGCCCTCAGCGTCTCCTTGATCACATGCGACGAATCTGAGCTCGAACAGCCGTTTCCGGCAGGGCTTCTCTCCACCTCAATCCCGCAGGCTGCACCACAGCCAGCCTATAGCTTTTATGCCACTTCCGTCGCCACACTTCAACAATGCGTGGGGAAAAAATAGTTGTGCTCGTCACTACAGGCACCGCCCAGGGTAGAGGTTATCTGCTTATAGGCAAACCTGGGGCGATCAGAGATCCGTCGAACTCAAGGGGGACGCTCATGGAAGACGAGCGTCCGGCTTCTACGCGGCTAGAGCCTTACGCTCATCTCGAAGGGGAATCAGCTCATTTTGGAGGACAAGCAGGGAGTCACAGATGAGATCCAACATATTACGGGCGCGTACTGCCTCGTCTGGCTCAGCTTTGTTCAGAGCCAGTAAACATTCCTCTCTTTTCGACCCCTGTACAAGAGTCAGCAAATGCCAATGCATCCTGGGCGACTTCTCGATCAAGACGTTCATATGATGCGCCTCATCGAACTCCGGGCCAAACGTCTTGACGGCCTCCATGTCGCCGGCCAGCCTGATCAGTGATTCCTTCAGATATTGGCCGTCTATTGGGTCGCAGAGTAGCAACTTCGCAATCTGCTTCAGAGGCTTCCTCGCGAAGACTGTAGCCAATCGCTCATCCAGGGCGTCCTTGATCTGGTCGAGCAGTTGGGACGCTTGGTGACGTAATTTACTAGAGGGCATTTGATCCAGCACGGCGTCACGTTCAGTTGGACTGCCTAATACCCCGCCGCGCAGAGCGACGAGATCTGCAGTTTTCAATTCATTCAGATATGTGACCAGGCAGCCCTGTCCCCACTGCATATTGGCCAGATTGCCATTCGACAGCGCATTTACGTGCATCAGCCCTTGGACGATCGCGGACTGGGCCCTGGCATCGGCTGCCGGGGCCGTCAGACTGCCCAGCAAGTCGCCGATATAACGGCGGGCCTCGATCATGGACCTGCGCTGCGCCCGTTGTGCAGCCAAGGACTCGCTATTTTGAAAAGAGGCCGGATTGGCATTCAGCATGGCCAATGTATACAACGCCCGCGCGCCTAAACGGCTGGAGCTTGCGGCTCTGCCCTGCACTGCGTTGAACGGCAGGTTGGCGACGGCCCCCATTGGACAAGAGCCTGGGCCTCCCCGGCCATTGCTTGAATCCCGATAAGCCCCCGGAGAAGAATTAAGAGCTGGAATATGCATGATGATCTATCTCGAAAAAAATCAGGTCAGCGCAGCCTAAGCCTGGTGAAAAAACATTGCTGGCTTGCGTCAGAAATGCACTCACCCCGCAGCAATGACGCCATCGCCTTGTCTTGAGGTATCAGTAACGGGCACCCACCTGGCGTTCCCCAGCCGCGTGTTGAATGCGTCGCCAGCTCAGCCATATCCGTAATTTGGAATACCGCCCTCTAAAGGAGAACCCCCAATGCTTAGCCAAACCGCATGGAAGCGAGAAGCTGATCCATTTATGAGTGTTCAGCTTCTACGCGGCCTGGCGGATACGTTGGTCTCTCCGATGCGAAACACTGGCAACCAGCGGCTTATACGCTGGGATCCGGCTTTTGGACGATAGCCTTTGCCCATGCATGGAATTCTTTCAGACGTACAGAGGTTTGTTTTGCCTCATCCGTGTTGTCCTCGTCCAGAGCCATTAAACACTCGTTCAACTTTTCCTCCTGCATTATGATCCGCACCTTATTCTGTTGCTCTTCGGATAAAGTCTCGTAAGTGTCGTCCGCAGGATACAGCCATTTGCACACGTGAAGCAGTGACTCCCTCAGATCCTGTCTGTCGGTTTTATCGACGGACAGCAGCTCGCCAAGCTGCGTCCAAGACTCTCGCACGTTTTTGAGCCCTCGAACTTTCAGGGCATCACGAATGCAATCCAAGGCCTGGAGCGCCCGCCTGCGCGACGGATCATCCACATTCTTTGAAATCTTGTCCAGTAGCACCTCGACATCATCCGATCCCCACCCAAAATACAGGTTACAGAAATCTGAACCGTTCAGTTCTTTCACGTAGGAGGACAGAGATTCCTGCATCCCTTTCAAACTGGCCAGATTTCCCTGCGACAGCTCACCCAGAAGCGCCAGCCGTTCGGCAATTCTGGCGTGGTCTTTAGTATCATTCGCCATCGCCTGCATGTCATTCAGAAAATCAACGATGAGGCGGCTGTGCATGCGAGGCACCATTTCATGACCCACGGCCTCCATAACGTTCAGCAGCAATTCCATTGCCTGCGAACCTGCGTCATGACGGAATATCTGTTCCATCAGCGCTCGCCAAGCATTCGCACTAGACAGCACCCCCTCGGTCAGAGCCTTGAGATCTACATCTGTCATCTCCTCGAGATACCAGTCCAAGGACTCCCGCCCGCCCTTCAGCTTATCCAACCTCCCCCCGACAGCTTGGCTAGCTCCATCAGTCCATTGGCGATGTTGGCCAGGCCCTGAAGATCGCCTGGCGGCGACGTCAGGTTGCCCAGCAAATTTCCCATGGAAGACTGTTATCGTAGGCTTTCAACAGATCCTCGTACCGCGCACGCGTTTCGTTGGACACAAAGTTAAGGCTATGTGCCTGATTGACCACAAAGTTGCCCAGAGAGTTGAACGCATGAGAAAAAGCCACGCCGGCGGCACTGGCACGCGCTGTCCCGCCTTGGCTGGCAGTATATTGCCGGTTGCCGACCTCCCCAAAAGGACAAGGTGCCACGTCAGCTCGCTCCAGTACCAGCGCCTGCCGGCTATCTGCACGAACAGACGTATTGAAAGCATGAGGGGCGTTAAAAGTATAAGGATTCAAGGTGATCTCTCTGGAAAAATCTGGCCGTCTATCAAAGCCTTAAGCAAGAGTGCCGATGGCCTTCGCATTCGCTTCAAACCCATCGCGCAACGGCGCAGGCATCATCTTTTCAAACCGGTGGGTAACCTACGGATACGTGGGGTTCCTGTACCGGGGAGTTAAACCATCCACCACTTCCAAAACTTTGCGCGCCTCCTGCTCAGTCAGCACATCGCATTGCACCGGCGTGGTCACGTCGCTCAGTTTGATGCCATGTACGTAGTCCTCGCAGATCGTGAGAAGGCTTACAGGATCCGCATACGCAATGAGCGAGGGCTCCTCCCAGGCGGCGGTCCGCCTAACGGAAGCAGTCACCATGTCAGTCCGAGCACCAGCAACTGTTTGCCCTTCCATAACGACCACCCATAAAAAAACCCCGGCATCAACCGGGGCGAATCACAAAAAAACAAGTTCAAAAAAATAATTTCTACGCTTACCGCCCAAAAGCCTCAACCATCTCATAATAAAGCTTCACACCTGCGCGAGCGTTCGAGCAAAACTTGGATATTGAGCCTGGATATTCAAAACCGCACACCTTCGGCCAGTCCTCAATAAGCTCACACTTGTCACCAACCTTACTCAGGTCGTCAGAGAAGTCCCCCTGAAGAACAATCAAGTCATAGACCCTTTTAAAGTCAGCATCTCTTACCTCGGAGACTATCGCGGCAATGCCTGTCTTTTTCTCATAGAAAAAGGGAGTTTTTCCAACATAGCCTCCCATGCGATTTTTTGCGTTCAGGTAGCCACAAACATTGCCTGGCGCAGCACCATCTACAAGACCGGAAAACTGCGCGCTACCAGGGTCATTGAGAAGCTCCTTTACAGCATTTTTTGCTTCCCATTTTGCACATCCCGATATAAAAAGCATCGCAACTAATGCCACAAATGTGACGACCCTCATTTCTTCTCCTTAACATCAAAGATGTCGGGATGATACCAGCAGCTATTCTTCGGTGAACAACGCCAGAACCTCAGTCTCGGTCGCCCGGTTGGCAACCCTGATATCCTCGTGCTCGCTACCCTCAGTCTCCGGATGCTCTTCGTAGTCCATATGGAAATAAATATTCCCGTTCCGATGACAGCCTCTCGTTCTCCAACTTCCGTCTTCAAGCACCGAGCAGGACAATTCGAACCAGCGAAAGGCAAAGAACACGGGTCTTTTACTTGCTGCTCCAACTGCGCATGAACTGGAGCATAGCCTCGGCCTCCCGTCTCTTTTCACCAAATTCGATCAGCCTCAGGGCCCGCCTGGCGTCACTCAGTTTTTCTCGGCAAAGCAAGTTCAGGTCCTGCTTTGGCAGGTCCTTGGAGCTTTCTTCACTGAACTGGCTGCAATACGTGTAGACTCGCGACAGTCCCACCTCATTGAGCGCGTTGACGCCCAGACGCAATCCCAAGGCATGTAAGCGCGAGGCTCCGCACAAGTACAACAAGACATCATCATCCAGCATTTGCAAGGAAGCAACATTCAGCGGCCCATGCGGATTGTGTGCGGAGTTCCGGAACAGACACAGGCTTTTATCTACCGCTATACGCACATCTTTACTCACCTGTTCGGGCAGCCATCCGTAGAGTTGATTGATCTTGCCCACCAGGAGATGCAGATCATACAAAGCCTTCGACGCGGCAAGCTGATCGCCTGCAAGCCTGGCCCACGTCAACGCCATGTTCACTTTCCTCAGATCATGTGTAAACCGTGAATGGATCTCGTGCCCCAGCGCATGGCGGATGCTATCCAGCGTGGCGAGAGCCTGCTGCCTCTCGGATTGATTGCCGATCCGACCCAGAGCGCTCCGGGCGGGCTCCAGTATTTGCGGCTGAAATACGAGCGAGAACCCCCGCAATCGATCCGCGGGCAAAGACCGGAGGTAATTGTCCAGCAGGGCGAAAGTCGCAGGGCCGTCATCCGACCGATTAAGATCCGACCTGGCCAGACCTGTGAACAAGGAAAGCAATTGCGCCGCCAGCTCCTGCTCGCTCACGAATTGGGCGAGCATCAGATTGTGAATCCTCCACAAGGGCTCCACTATGAGGACTTGAATCAACCGCTGGGTCAGGGCCGCCTTGATCTGCCGCAGCACGTTGTCCGCACGGGCTCGCAAGTCAGGCGAAATCCGCTTCAGCACCGCGGCGCTAGCATTCGGGTGACTCAACATCCCATCGTACATAGCCTCGAGATCGGCGCGCGTCAATTCACTCATGTAGGTGGCTAAGATGTATTCCCCCCCTGAAAGATCGGCCAGATCGTATGTCACCTTCATACTTAACTGCTCCAACCCTTCCTTGATTCTGAGCAGATCCTTCCCCTTTCTCCATGAGCCCGTCAAGCTGCCGAGAAAATTTCCGATGCGCCAACTATTGCCATATACCTCATTCCTGGCGGCGCGCTGCAACTGCTCTGCTGGGGTTGCCCGCCTACGAAACCTCTGATTGGCCCATGCATCGCGCACGAGCCTTATCAAGCCGGGGCCGCTGGCACGCGCCGTGCCACCTCGCGCCGCATTTACCCGCAGGTTGCCGATGGCTCCCAAAGGAGCAGCCGCCAGATCTTGGCGCTGCCACTGCGGGATATTCTGCAAGCCAAGGGGTTGAACATTCATGATGATCTTCCTTGAAAAGAATCACCTCCCTTGAACTTCAGTAACAGGCGTATATCGGGCGTTCCTTTGTCTGCGCATGCGCAGAACACACACTCCCGCCCAGGGCTGCGGCACACGCGCATTCATCCCGACGGCGTCGAACGCCGCCCCCAATCCTGACTATTACAGCCTTAACAAGAAACACTGGTTAGCTGGCACGCAACTCAGGCTCCAGCTCCAACCCAAAGCTGCCCAAGACCACGGCGGCGGCGCCGAGATTTCTGCGCCTGCCGTCATCCAGCTTGTTCAGGGAATGTCTATTGAGCGGGCCAACCGGATTATTCTGACGATCACGGAGCAGGTCCACGCTTGACTCGACCAGTCGCTGCACCCGCTCAAGCTCACTTTGGGGCAGCGCTCCCCAGGTCTGATAGGCGTCCTCCACCACGCGGCTCAAGCGATACAAGGCATCGGTTACGGCAAACCTGTCGCCCGCGCCCAAAGCCAAGGTCAGATTGACTTGTTCGGTCCGCAGGCTGCGCGACGCCCGTCTACTGAACTCGAGCTCCAACGAGTGCACCAGCCCAAGGAGAGAATTCGCCTGCCAATAATCCCCAGTCTGCCACAGTGCCTGTCGGACGGTATCCAGATTTCTGGAATGCAGGACGCCCAGCAGCCCCTTGAACTCGTCCGTAGACAACGTCTTGAAATAAAGCTTCTGCGTGGTCCTATCGTCGGAGAGCATCAACAATTGCGCACTCAGGTCTTGCTTATTCACTGAGTCAGCAGCCAGCAGATCGACAATCTGCAATAAAGGCTTATGCATGGCATGCCGGGCCGCTTGCTGATTCACGGCTTTTGCAACATCCTTCAACACCCGGGACGCCTGCTTGCGCACCGCATCATCAAGGCGAGGCGAAACCCGGTCCAGAACCGCGTCACACGCTTTCTCCTTGTTCAGAGCCCCGCCGGTCAGAGCCACAAGATCGAACTCTGTCAGCTCCTCCAGATACGTATGCAGGCAGTACTTCGCTCCCTTTAGCGAGTACAAACCGCCCTCCCCGCCGGACCTGTTCAGCTCCATCAATGCTCGGGCGATTCTGGAGTGATCATGGCATCGACGAACCGGCCTTCCTCATCCACCTTGGCCGTCAGGCTGCCCAGCAAATTGCCGATGAGCAGGCCGTTGGCGCGGACCTCAGCACGGGCCTCGGTCAATGCCTGGCGCTGCGCCCGCGCTTGCGAGGATTCGCCGGTGACGTCAGCGTTCAAATTAGCGCGTCTGTCGGCCAGCGGCTGGTTCATCTCCGACAATGGCGCCCCGGCCCTAGGGGCAGGCGCTGTCCCGCCCTGCTCCACTGAGTACTGCAGGTTGCCGACAGACCCCAGAGGACTGGCCCCCAGCTCATTGCGCTCCGGCACCTGCTGCCGGCGGTCAGCTTCCAAGGTAGAGGAATTAAGGGATTGAGTGGCCATGATCAACTTCCTTAAAAAGTTAGTCCCCCGCGAAGGCTGGCATCTAGTTTGCGTACCTCTTGGCAAATGTGCCAAGAATCGATGGCAGCCAGCGCAGATACGATCCTGCATGGCAAGAGTCTGTCGCCGCTCCGGGCTTCTTCGATCTGCAATTCATTTCATCCGTCGTCGTCCAACGTCGAAATCCACACCCTGCTCTACTGTGCATCGCAAATTACCGACTCAACATTTGAGTAACCGTCGAATGGCTCGCGTTCCTTTACCCGCGTTGAACGCGTTGCCAGCTCGGCTGCCCCCATTTTCCAACTATCACGTTCTGCAGGAGAGACACCAATGAGCAGCAACAATACCCACGGTCAGACTCAACCTGCCGCGAGCGCAGAGCCGCTTTTCCGGTACCGCCCATGTTCCGATGGCGGGTACGAAGTCCTGCTGCACAATGGCCGCATCGAGAACGTGCGCAAGAAATCTGGGGCATAGAGATCGCGCTGTCTCCAGGCGCAGCAGAACGCCGACCCATGCCCGCAATAGCCCCCTGGCTTCGCGTGTAAAAAGCCTAGGTCCCCAACCGTTGGGCCCATGCCCCAAAATAGCTTGCCGAGGCTTGACGCAGCCTGGAACGATGAGCAACAAAAAAGCCCCAAAGCATTGATCTTTGGGGCTTTTCCTGGCACAGCGCGGTGCTGTGTACCTGTATTCTGGTAGGCAGTACTGGATTCGAACCAGCGACCTCTACGATGTCAACGTAGCGCTCTAACCAACTGAGCTAACCGCCTGCGGTGAAGAAATGAAATAATAGCCCTTCCTTGAAGTTGCTGTCAACACTTTTCTGTGTTTTTCTTCAAAAAAAGTGAACTTTTTTCTGCGGGCGGTTCGAGCAGGCGCCGGGAAAGATGTGGGGAAACCCCTAGTTCATTGTTAACAAAGGAATATTGAGCAGGTCCACTTGGACTTTACTCAGGCGGTGGTTTTTCATGCCTCT
This sequence comes from Alcaligenes sp. Marseille-Q7550, assembly GCF_965112015.1. Lineage (NCBI taxonomy): Bacteria > Pseudomonadati > Pseudomonadota > Betaproteobacteria > Burkholderiales > Alcaligenaceae > Alcaligenes > Alcaligenes sp. Marseille-Q7550. Next base: position 1,756,428 of record NZ_CBCOPU010000001.1, on the reverse strand, counting down.
CGGCCGAAGATACATAAAGATACAATATGCCTGTCTCCGCGCCGCATCATCGCGCCGACGGGGCCGCAGATTTTCCTATCCAGGATCACGGCGCAAAAATAAAATATCTGCTTTACGCTCTGGATGCGTATCGGGCCTGACCGGGTGCGCGTCTGTACCGGGACACCCTCGATCATGACTTCCTCTCATCTGCCTCTTCTCCCGACCGATTTGCGTGATCTGCCCGGCGTGCAGGAAAGCCCTTTGGACGCCGTCCGCTACGACCCGCCCAATGACGAGGTCTTTGACGAAAATCCCTGCCTGAGCTGCGGCGTATGCTGTTCGCATTTCCGCGTATCCTTCTACAGCGGCGAGCTGGCCGGCGAGACAGGAGGTACGGTGCCGGTGGAACTGACCACGAAAATCGGCCCCTTGCGCGCCTGTATGAAAGGCACCGAGCAAGGCGGCGGGCGCTGCATCGCCCTGCGGGGCACGCTGGGCCAGCCCGGCATTCACTGCGCCATCTATCCTGACCGCCCCAACCCCTGCCGCGACTATCAGATCTGGGAAGCCGACGGCAGCCCCAACCCGGACTGTCAGCGCCTGCGCGCCAAACATGGATTGCCGCCCCTGCCTCATCGCCCCGACCCGCAGGCCCCCGCCGCTCCGGAACATGACAAGGCGGCCTGATCGATGCGACACGTTCCTGCAACGCCGGCTCGCCAATGAGCCGGCTTTTTTTCGCGCTTCTCCAGGACAAAACGCAGTCCGCAAAAAGCCATTGCACCCCAGGGGCAAGGGCCGGGCAGCCCATGAAACACGCTACCATGGTCCTTTTTGTTGTAGGGCCGCCCGGCCCTGCGTTTTCGGGAGTGGATGCAATGAAATACCGCAAGCTGGGCAATACCGATCTGGACGTCAGCCTGATAGGCCTGGGCACCATGACCTATGGCGAGCAGAACAGCGAGGCCGACGCGCACGCGCAACTGGACCTGGCCCTGGAACTGGGCGTGAACCTGGTGGACACCGCGGAGATGTATCCCGTGCCGCCATCGGCCGCCACGCAGGGACTGACCGAGCAATACATCGGCACCTGGCTGGCCAGGAGCGGACGCCGCCAGGACATCGTACTGGCCAGCAAGGTCGCCGGCCCCCAGCGCGACCCCAAGCGTCCCGGCCATATCCGCGACGGCGCCACCAGCCTGGACCGCAAGAACCTGGAGCAGGCCCTGCACGACAGTCTGCGTCGCCTGCAGACGGACTACCTGGACCTGTACCAGTTGCACTGGCCGGACCGCAGCACCGTCACCTTCGGCCAGCGCAGCTATCCCTGGAAAGAAGAAGACACCGTGCCCATCGAAGAGACTCTGGAGGTGCTGCGGGACTTCGTGCGCCAGGGCAAGGTGCGGCACATCGGCGTATCCAACGAGACGCCCTGGGGCGTGGCGCGTTTCCTGGAACTGGCTCGCCACCGCTCGCTGCCGCTGATCGCCACCATACAGAACCCCTACAATCTGCTCAATCGAGTGTTCGAGGAAGGCCTGTCGGAGTTCTGTCATTACGATGGCCTGGGCCTGCTGGCCTACTCGCCCCTGGCCATGGGCGTGCTGACCGGCAAGTACGACCACGGCGCGCGTCCCGAGAAGGGTCGCCTGACCCTGTACGAGCGCTTCAAGCGCTACGACGGCCCCAACGCCCGCGAAGCCGCGCTGGCCTACAACGAGCTGGCGCGCCGGCACGGCCTGACGCCTACGCAACTGGCCCTGGCCTGGGTGAACCAGCAGGCTTTCACCAGCAGCAATCTGATCGGCGCCACAACGCTGGAGCAATTGCGCGAGAACATCGCCAGCGTGGACGTGACGCTGGACCACGAGCTGATCGCGGCCGTCAACGACATCCATGGCCGCTACCCGAATCCAGCTCCCTGAGCACGCTTCTTCATGCAAGCCTCGCCATCCTCGGCCAGGCCTGCGCCCGCAATGTCGATGCCGCTAGGCGCCCCTGCTTCAAGGTGAAGAAACTCCGGCCATAAGGCCGGGGCCCCGTGCCGCTTACAACCGCTGCGCTTATGACCTGCACCGGCGGGCTCATTGCCACAATGTATGAAACACCGCTTTCACCGGCTGTTTTTTCCATTTATGCTCAAAAAAAGCATAATAGAAATCGGGAGACAGGCACTCTGAAGCGATCTGGTCCGCCGGTTTTTTTTCACTTATTTATGCTCAATTTGAGCATCAAGGACAAACATGCCTCAGCACTACCCTATCGACGTGTGCCAGCCGGCAAATGGCGCAGCCCTGCAACGTCATACGGCCTGGCAGGCCGTACCGGCCGCGTCCGCCAGCCCCGAGGCCGACCAGGCCTTGAAAGCGGAGCTGATCCGCTTGCTGGACGAACAGGACGCCGTTCTGGTGGCCCATTACTACCAGGATCCGCAGCTACAGGACCTGGCGCTGGAAACCGGCGGCTGCGTGGGCGACTCCCTGGAAATGGCGCGCTTCGGCCAGGAGCATCCGGCGCGCACCGTGGCGGTGGCCGGGGTGGGCTTCATGGCCGAATCGGCCAAGATTCTCAGCCCCGGCAAGCGCGTGCTGATAGTGCACGACCAGGCCACCTGCTCCCTGGACCTGGGCTGCGCACCCGAGGATTTCGCTCTCTTCTGCGACGCCCATCCTGACCGCGTGGCGGTGGTGTATGCCAACACCAGCGCCGCCGTGAAGGCGCGCGCCGACTGGGTGGTCACCTCCTCCATTGCGCTGGACATCGTGCGCCACCTGCATGACCAGGGCCGCAAGATCCTGTGGGCGCCGGACCGTCACCTGGGCGCCTACATCCAGAAGCAGACCGGCGCCGACATGCTGCTGTGGCAGGGCTCCTGCCTGGTCCATGACGAATTCAAGGCGGACGCGCTGCAGGCGCTGAAGCAGGCTCATCCGCATGCCGTGGTGCTGGTCCACCCGGAGTCTCCGGCCGGCGTGATCGCCCTGGCCGATGTGGTCGGCTCCACCACCCAGTTGATCAAGGCTGCCTGCCGGCATCCCGCCGACACCTTCATCGTGGCCACGGACCAGGGAATCCTGCATGCCTTGCGTCAGCAGGCGCCGGGCAAGACCTTTCTGGCCGCGCCGACCGCGGGCGAGAGCGCCGCCTGCAAAAGCTGCGCGTATTGTCCCTGGATGGCCCTGAACTCCCTGCACGCCCTGAAGGCCAGCCTGCTGCAGGCCGGCCCCGGCATACAGATAGACCCGGCCCTGGCCGCGGACGCCCGCCGTTCGCTGCAGCGCATGCTGGATTTCGCGGCAGAGCGCCAGACCAACTTGCGCGTGCGGGCCGATCTTGCCGAACACGCCGCCCTGTTTCAGGACGTGGGAGCCGCCTGATGCAGACGCACGTACTGATCGTAGGCGCCGGCCTGGCCGGTGTGAGCCTGGCCTTGTCCCTGCCCCGGACCATGGCGGCCACCGTGCTCAGCCACGCCCCCCTGCCCTGCGGCGCCAGCCCCCAGGCCTTGGGCGGCATCGCCGCCGTCCTGGACGCCAAGGACAGCCTGGAGCAGCACGTGGACGACACCCTGGCCGCCGGCGCCCACCATGGCGACCCGCAAATCGTGCGCCACATCCTGCAAGCCGCGCCGCAAGCCGTGCAGTGGCTGCTGGACAGACAAGTGCCCTTTGACCGCATGCCGGACGGACGGCTGCATCTGACCCGTGAGGGCGGTCATGCGCGGCGCCGCATTGCCCATGCGGCCGACGCCAGCGGCCTGGCCATCATGCAGGCCTTGCTGCGCGAACTGGCGCAGGCCCCGCATATCCGCCTTCGCAGCCACTGCCAGGTGCTGGACTTGCGGCGCGACGAGCAAGGCAGCGTCGCCGGCGTGGACCTCTACGGCCGCCGGCTGCGCGCCCGCGAAACCCTCAGGGCGGACCATGTGGTGCTGGCGACGGGCGGACTGGGACGGCTTTACGCACACAGCACCAACCCCGCCGGCGCGCATGGCGAGGGCGTGGCCCTGGCCTGGCGAGCGGGCGCACGCATCCAGGACCTGGAGTTCGTCCAGTTCCATCCGACCTGCCTGCGCAGCGACGCCGCCCCCCTGCTGCTGACCGAAGCCCTGCGCGGCGAAGGCGGCCATCTGCTGGATGCCCAAGGACGGCGCTTCATGCCCGACTACGATCATCGCGCCGAACTGGCTCCGCGTGACGTGGTGTCGCGCGCCATCGCCGAACAGATGCGCCGCGACGGGCGGGACCATGTCTGGCTGGACGTGCGCCACCTGGGCGCCGAGACCTTGCAAGGGCATTTCCCCCGCGCTCTGCAACAAGCGCTGCAGCGTCGCCTGGACCTGCGCCGCGACCTGGTTCCCGTCGCGCCGGCAGCGCACTACAGTTGCGGCGGCGTATACACCGATCTGCACGGCCGCAGCTCGGCGCCCGGCCTGTACGCGGTGGGCGAAGTGGCCTGCACCGGCCTGCACGGAGCGAACCGGCTGGCCAGCAACTCCTTGCTGGAGTGCGTGGTCATGGGCCGGGCGGCGGCGCGGGCCATCGCCTCCAGCGAACAGAAAGCGCGCGCTCCCCTGACGCCCCCGCCCGCCGCCGCAGGAACGGGCCCGAGGCCGCCGACCCTGCCCGCCCTGCAGGCGCTGATGCAGGAACACGTCGGTCTGCGTCGCCAGGGCGCCGGGCTGGCCCGGGCCGTGAAGACGCTGCAGGACTGGCGCGCGCTGTTGCAGGAAGGCGCGCCCACGCCCGACCGGCAGGCCATGGCGTTGCGCGTGGACACGGCCTGGCTGCTGGCACAGGCGGCGCTGGAGCGGCCTCGGAGCCTGGGCACGCATTTCCGGCTGGACTGAAGCCGCAGCCTGCTGCTGCGCCGGCAACGCAGAAGGCGCCGCGGCGCCACCTTGGTTTACCCTGATTGCCCTTATAGCCTGCCAGGATTAATGTAGAAATGTCATCACAGGCGGTATGAAAGAGACCTGTTCGCTCAGGCGCCGACGGAGCAACCACCCCGGAATCTCTCAGGCAAAAGGATCGTACCAGCCCGACAATCTGGAGAGCGGCGCAATGCGCCCACCGAAGGAGCCCGGCGCCCGGCCGGATAAACTCTCAGGTCACAGGACAGATGGGGTATTGCCACCGTCCGGCGGCAATTCACCTATCAGGAGCCTGCCATGTCTCACATCGCCGTCATCGGCGCCGGCATCACCGGCGTCACCACCGCTTACGCCCTGGTGCGCCAGGGTTTCCAGGTCACCGTCATCGACCGCCTGCGCTACCCCGCCATGGAAACCTCGTTCGCCAACGGCGGCCAGCTGTCCGCCTGCAATGCCGAAGTCTGGAACAGCCGCGGCACCATCATGAAGGGGCTGAAATGGATGATGCGCAAGGACGCCCCCCTGCTCTTCAACCCTCGACCCAGCTGGCACAAGTACAGCTGGATGGGCCAGTTCGTGCGCGCGATCTCCGGCTACGAGCACAATACGGTGGAAACCGTGAAGCTGGCCATCGCCGCGCGCGAGCACCTGTACCAATGGGCCGAGGACGAGCATATCGACTTCGACCTGGAAAAGCGCGGCATCCTGCACATCTATCACACGGCCTACGGATTTGAATCGGGCAAGCGGGTCAGCGAACTGCTCAAGCGCGGCGGGCTGGAGCGCCATACCGTCACCAACGAGGAAATCCACCAGATCGAGCCCACCCTGCAAGGCACCTATTACGGCGGCTTTTACACGCCGTCCGACGCCACGGGCGACATCCATAAATTCACGCGCGGCCTGGCGCGCGCCTGCGAGCAGCGCGGCGTGCGCTTCCTGCAGGACACCGAGGTGCTGGGCGTGCGCTGCGGCCCGCCCCACCAGATCCAGCTGCGCACCGGCGAAGGCGCCGAGGCGCAGAACCACAGCCTGCAGGCGGACGCCCTGGTGGTGTGCGCCGGCGTGGGCAGCCGCCACCTGGCCAAGCTGCTGGGCGACTACATCAACATCTACCCGGTCAAGGGATATTCGATTTCCGCGTATCTGGACACGCCCGAAAGCCAGGCGGCCGCTCCCTGGGTCAGCCTGCTGGACGAGGAAGCCAAGATCGTGACCAGCCGCTTGGGCAAGGACAGGCTTCGGGTCGCCGGCACGGCCGAATACAACGGCATGAACAAAGACATCCGGGCGGACCGCATCGCCCCGCTGGTGAACTGGACGCGGCGCAACTTCCGCGACGCGGCCACGGACCGGGTGGTGCCCTGGGCGGGCCTGCGGCCCATGATGCCCGACATGATGCCGCGTGTGCAGGCCGGCAGCCGCCCCGGCGTCTACTACAACACCGGTCACGGGCATCTGGGCTGGACGCTGTCCGCCGCCACGGCCCAGCTGATCACCGAGCTGATCGTGCAGCGCCAGCGGGAAGCCGAGCCTGTTCGATCCGCCACCAGTCCGGCAGCAGCTGCTGCACCCGCCGCTGCCCGTAGCGCTCATCCAGCAGATGCACATAGCCCCGATCCTGTTCATCGCGAATCACACGGCCCGCGGCCTGTGTGACCTTGCGCAGGCCCGGATACAAGTAGGTGTAATCGTAGGCCCGGCGTTCCCCGAACAGCCGGGCCATGACTTGCCGCACCGACTCGTTGACCTCGTTGAACTGCGGCAGCCCCAGCGTGGCGATGAACGCCCCCAGCAGGCGGCGCCCCGGCAGATCCACGCCTTCGGAAAATGCGCCGCCCAGCACCGCCAGCCCGATGCCCCGCCCCTGGGGCGTGAAGCGCGCCAGAAAGTCGGCGCGCTGCTCATCCGTCATGGACGGCGTCTGACACCACAAGGGCAGCTCAGGTGAACGCTGCTGCAGCGCCTGGCGCACCTGGTTCAGGTAGTCGAAGCTGCTCAGAAACAGCAGGTAGTTCCCGGGCTGCTCGGCATAGGCCTGCGCCACGATGCCGCACAGGCTGTCCAGACTGGCCTCGCGATCGGCGTAGCGGGTTGAAAGACCCGCATACTGGCGCACCTGCAACTGCTCGGCCTTGTAGGGCGAAGGCACCTCCAGGATGGGGCTGCGTTCGGGCACGCCCAGGAGGTCGCGGTAGAAATCCACAGGAGTCAAGGTGCCCGAAAACAGCACGACCCCGTGCGCATCGCCATAGCGCTCTTGCAGGAACGGCGCCGGCACGACATTGCGGATGCGCAGCGTGACGCCATCGCGCTCCGCCAGCACATCGAACAGGGAATGAGCGCCGAAGCGCTCCGCCAGGTCGGCAAAGAACAGAACTGAAAAATAGGCTTGCAGCAAGGGGCTGTTCTGCGGCAAAGGATGGTCGGCCACATGGCTGCCCAGGCGCGCCGCCAGCTGCTCGCATTCCTGCAGCAAGGCCGCCGGCACGCTGTCCAGGCCCATCCGGGCGGCGCCCTCCTCCGACAGGCAGTCGTCCATGGCGCGCATCAGGCGGCCGAAATGCCGTTTCAGGGCCGACGGAGCCGCCTTGCGCGCGCTGCGCAGCTCCGCCTGCGACAAGTCGGCCGAATACATGCTGCGCGCCCGATCCAGCAGATTGTGCGCCTCGTCCACGGCCACGGCGCTGCGCCATTGCTGGGCCAGGGTCTGGCCGTGCAGCATGGCGGAAGTGTCGAAATAGTAGTTGTAGTCGCCGACCGCCACGTCCGTCCAGCGCAGCATCTCCTGGCTCAGGTAATACGGGCAGACGGCGTGTTCACGGGCCACGGTCTGCAGGGCATCACGATCCAGCACGGCCACTTCACGGCCTGCCGGCGCGCCGCCGGCAGGCGATCGTAAAAGCCTTGCGCCAGGGGACAGGATTCGCCATGACAGGCCTTGTCGGGGTGCACGCATTGCTTGTCCCGTGCCACCAGCTCCAGCACTCTCCAGGGCGCCGGCGCGGCGGGCGCAAGGCGCCCCAGGGCGTCCAGCGCCATCTGTCGGCCGGAATTCTTGGCCGTCAGGTAGAAAAGCTTGTCCAGGCCTGCCTCGGGCATGGCTTTCAATCCGGGAAACACCACGGCCAGCGTCTTGCCTATGCCCGTGGGCGCCTGGGCCATCAGGCAGTGGGCGTCGCGCTGCGCCCGATAGGCCGCCACCGCCAGCTCGCGCTGGCCGGCGCGAAAGCCCTCGAAAGGAAAACGCAGTTCGCGGCAGATCTGATCACGCGCCTGCCTGTGCCTCTGCTCCTGCCGCGCCCACTGCTGGTACAGCCGGCATTGCTGCTCGAAGAATTCCTGCAACTGGGCGCGGTTGGCATACTCCGCCAGCGCCGTCTCCTTGTGCTTGTCCACGTGGTAATACACCACGCTGACGCTCAGGCCCTGCAGATCGCGCTCCCGGCACAGCATGGCGGCATACATCATGGCCTGCGCGCGGTGCAGGCGCCGATGATGTTCCGGAATGCGCTCGAATGCGCCCCGGTAGGTCTTGATCTCCTCCAGTCGCAAGGCCTGGGGATCGAAGCCGTCGGCGCGACCGCGCACCAGCAGGCCTTCGAATTCCAGCTCCAGGGGCACTTCGGCCTGATAGTGCTGCGGGCGCTGCAGCCGCACCTGTTCGTGACCTTGCATGCCCTCCCGGGCGCTGGGCGCCGGCGTGAAGCGCAAATCCAGGTCGCCGCTGCGCGCGGTGAATTCGCACAAGGCGCGCACGCCTACCGCAAGCGCGTTCATGCCTGCGGCTCCCGGCTGACATGACACACCCGCGCGGGAATGCCATGCTGTTCGAAATAGGCCAGCCAGCGGCGCTGGTTGTCCTGGAGGCGATCGCCCGGCCCTTTGACCTCTATCAGTTCGTACCAGCCCTGGGCGGGCAGGAAACGGATCAAGTCCGGGAGGCCGGCGCGGTTTTCGCGCCAGTCCAGCAACATGCGCCGGAACACCGCCTTCAAGTGGCGGGCGGGAATGCAGCGCAGCGCCAGCTCCAGTGCGGTTTCCCCCAGGGCCGGCCAGGCCAGCAAGGGGCATTGCATGCCCATTTTCTCCCGCCAGCGCCGCCGTATGCAGCCTTGGTAGGACGGGCCGTCCAGCATGGCCAGGGCCTGGTCGAACAAGTCCTGGCGCCGCGCCACGAAGTCGGGACTGCCCCAGTCGGCCGGGCTGCTCTGGTAGGGGTGAAAAAACGCCCCTGGCAGGGGTGCGAACACGGCGTCCCAGCACAAGAGGCCGAACAGGCCCGGCAGCAGCGTGTTTTCAACGTAGTGCACGGGCGCCAGGTCGGAATGAAGGTGCGCCAGGACCTGCCATTCCACCCGCTGGCCGTCCTCGGGCAGAGTCAACTGAACGAGCTGCGTGCGCGCCAGCGGCCGGGTCGGCTCCGGAGCCGGTTCCAGTTCGGCCGCCTGCGGCGCCAGCCGGCGCAGGCGCGGCAGCATGCGCGCCAGCTTCTGCGCTTCGGCTTCGCTCTCGGGCTGGGCCCAGGCCTGTTGAAACAAGGGCCAGGCGGCCGCCCCGTCCTGCCGGCGCTCCAGCACCCGCAAGAGCCTGTGCCGCGCCCCCGGCCAGGTGCTGCGCCGGTACGCCTGCTCGGCCAGTTCCCACCAGGCCTGGCGTTCCGCCTCCTGGCCAAGCTGGAACACGGTCTTGTCCTGGCGCCGGCGCAACCAGTCGCTGTCCGTGACGATGTCGAGCACGGCCCGCAAGCGCTCCATCCATTGCTGCGCGTCTGGCTGCTCGGGCGCCTCCCGCAGGCCGGACAGGGTCTCGTACAGGCGCACATCATCCAGGTGCCGGAAGGCGCGGCTGCCTTCATCCAGTACGATGGCCTCGTAGCGGTACAGGCCCAGATCGCTGAGCACGAACTCCGACCAGTCCTGGTACTGATTGCCGAAGAACAGCAATTGCAGGCGCTGCGCCCATTGCGAGACGGCCTGCGGCAGGCGCAGCAATCCGCCGGCGGGATGAACGGCGCAGACCCATGCCGGATAAGGCCGGGCCTGCATGCCTTGCCGCGCCGCCACCCAGTCCCGGCATTCGCCCTTGCGCGCGCCCGAGGGCAAGGAACCGAACATCGCGCGCAACTCCGGCAGGGTATGCAGATGGAAGAGCTCGTCCAGGTCCAGTTGCGGATCGGCCTGGGCCAGGCCTGCATCGGATAGCTCCTGCACGGCCGCGGGCAGATCCGGGATTTCGGCATAGCGCAGCTTGTCGGTCCGGAACACGTCCGCCTTGCGCATGATGAGCCGCACCAGCAGCGCCTGCGCCGAAGTCGATACCTGCAGGAAGGCGTCTCCGCAGGCCAGCTGGCCGGGTTCGAGCAGGTCCAGGCTGTGCTGCCGCACCCACCGCAGAACCTGGTGGAAATTATGCAGATAGTAAAAAGGAGGAAGTTCGGGAGCGGCCATGGGCTGGACTGGGTATTTATCCAGCCATTCTACCACCGGCTCAGGCGGGACGCGACTCCAGGTGATGCAGCCACAGCCTCAGCAAATCGTTCAAGGACTGTCTTTGAGCCGCATCCAGCCCCGTGAGCAGGCTGTCTTCATTGGCCAGATGGTCAGCGACCACCAGGTCCACCCGTTCCAGGCCCGCGGCGCTCAGGCGCACCAGCATGCTGCGGGCGTCTTCCGGGTCGGGGATGCGTTCCACCAGGCCGCGCTTCTCCAGTCCCTGCAAGCGATGCGTCATGGTGCCCGAGCTGACCATCAACATGGAAAACAAAGCCGTGGGCGCCAGCGTATAGGGTTCGCCGGCGCGCCGCAGGCTGGCCAGCACGTCGAATTCGCCCAGCTGCAGATCATGGCGGCGAAAGCACTCGGCCATTTGCTTCTGTATCAGCAAGGAGCAGCGCGTCATGCGGCCCAGCAGCGCCATGGGCAGCAAATCCGGCAGGTCCGGGCGTTGTTCGCGCCATTGATCCACGATCGCATCAACGGCGTCTCGGTGTTCGGTTCCGGTCACAAATACCTCTGAGATTCTGTTTTATCTTGATATTAAGATATATGCGGCGTAGACTGCGAATTATCTCGACATCAAGATAAAATCATGACCCGTCTGCAACTCTGGCTCCTTACGCTCCTCACCGCCCTGGGCCCCGCCATCTGGGGCTCCACCTATATCGTCACCACCGAAATCCTGCCGCCGGGCCGGCCATTCATCGCTGCCTTCCTGCGCTGCTTTCCCGCCGGGCTGATGCTGTTGCTCTGGATGCGGCGTGCGCCCGCACGCGGCGACTGGGGCCGGGTGCTGATCCTGGCCGCGCTGAACATCGGCGTCTTCCAGGCCCTGCTCTTCATTGCCGCCTACCGGCTGCCCGGCGGTCTGGCGGCGGTCGTGGGCGCGGCCCAGCCGCTGGTCGTCATCGCCCTGGCCTGGGCCATGGAAGGCAAACGGCCCGTGGCGCTGGCCCTGATCGCCAGCGTGGCGGGCATTGCCGGCATGGGCATTCTCCTGCTGTCGCCGCAAAGCCGGTGGGACGCCTGGGGCATGGCCGCCGCCATACTGGGCGCTCTGTGCATGGCCTGCGGCACGTATCTCTCGCGCCGCTGGCGCAGCGGCCTGCCCGTGCTGGCCTTCACCGGCTGGCAGCTCCTGCTGGGCGGGCTGATGCTGGCGCCACTGGCCTTATGGGTGGACCCGCCGCTGGACAGCAGCCTGACCTGGTCCCAGGCGGGCGGCTACGCCTATCTGTGCCTGGCCGGCGCCCTGCTGTCGTACGCCCTGTGGTTCCGCGGCATCGCGGTCCTGCCTCCGGTCGCCGTGTCTTCGCTGGGCCTGCTCCGCCCCATCCCCGCCGTCATCCTGGGCTGGCTGCTGCTGGGCCAATCCATGACGGGCGCCAGCCTGGCCGGCATCATCCTGGTGCTGGGCAGCGTGCTGACCGTGCAATGGGCCAGCAGTCGCGCCCCTTCCCGACAACTCCTAAAATAAGCCCTCGATTCCTCAAGCAGCATAGGACAGTTTCAATGAGCAACCTTACCCACGACCTGATCAAGCAACGCGTTTCCACGTCCTTCTATGATCGCGACCGCGCCCTGGATCCGTCCGCCATCACCGCCCTGATCGATCTGGCGACCCGTGCGCCGTCCGCCTACAACATGCAGAACTGGAGCTTCGTCGTGGTCCAGTCGGAACAGGCCAAGCAGCGCCTGCTGCCCATCACCTACGGCCAGCAGAAAGTCGTGGACGCCGCCGCCACCATCATCGTCTGCGGCCGCCTGGACGGCCACACCCGCCTGCTGGACAAACTGCAGCCTGCGCTGGATCAAGGCGTGGTCCAGGAAGAAGTGGCCCGCAAATGGGCGGACGTGGCGCATCACAACTACCACGACAGGGCGCAGCGCCAGCGCGACGAAGCCATCCGCTCGGCTTCCCTGGCCGGCATGCCGCCGATGCTGGCCGCGCAGGCCCAAGGCCTGGCCACCGGCCCCATGATAGGCTTCGACGCCGACGCCCTGGCGCGCGAATTCGGCCTGGACGAGCAGGAAGTGCCCGCCATGCTGATCACCGTGGGCTACGCCTCGGAAGGCAACTGGAGCCAGAAACCGCGCGTGGACGTGCAGTCCGTGCTGCGCTTCGTCTAAGGCGCAACCTTACTGGAGCTGCGCCGGCAGATGCCGACGCAGGTGGCGCACCAGCAGGCCCAGAGCCGGCATGCGCCGCAGCTCCGGCGCATACAGCAGATGCACGGGCCGCGCCCGCGGCGTGAAGGCTTCCAGCACCGGCACCAGGCGGCCGGCGTCCAGATCTTCCTGCAACAAGACCTTGGGCTGCATCAGCAGGCCCGCCCCGGCCACCGCCGCGCGGCGCAGGGCCTCGCCTTTGTTGGCCGCGAAACCGCGGTGCGCCGGCCAGGACACGGGGCCGCCGGGCCCCTGCAGTTGCCAGGCCGAGCGCCCGCTCCACACCTGATGCCACAGGCATTGATGGGCCGGCAGCTCCTCCAGGGAGACGGGCATGCCGCAACGCTCCAGGTAAACGGGCGCCGCGCAGATCACCATCTGGTACAGGCCCACGCCATGCGCCACCAGATCCAGCCCGGCGGACGGCTCGCCCACCCGCAAGGCCAGATGCACCTGGCTTTGCCGCAAATCCGTCAGCGCATCATCCAGATCCATTTCGATGCTCACCCCTTCATGCTGCACACAGAAGCGCGCGAGCTCAGGCGCCAGCACGCACTCTCCCAGGGTGACCGCCGCCGAGATGCGCAGCCGTGCCTGCGGACGGTCGCGCCGGCTCTCGACCACGCGCTCGGCGCGGCGCACGCCCGCCAGCACCGCATAGGCTTCGGCCAGGTAGGCCTCGCCCACCTCGGTCAATTGCTGGCGCCGCGTCGTGCGCAGCAACAAGGGCGCGCCCAGGCTGTCCTCCAGCGCCTTGACATACTTGCCCACCATGACGGCGGACATATCGAGTCGCGTGGCGGCGGCGGCGAAACTGCCGGCTTCCGCCACATCCACCAACACCTGCATGGCGCGCAACGTATCCATGATGATTCCTAATCAAGAACAAACGCGAAGCAAACAATAAAAATTACTAACTTTTAATTAGTAAAACACAAACCATACGCTACTGGGACGTTCTGGGTCAGGCGCGCACAATGAATCGACATTCACCCTAGAGCCATCGCTCATTGAACGGAGATCATCATGAAGATCATATTAGTCGGCGCCAGCGGCACGCTGGGCAGCGCCATCGCCCGGGAACTCTCGGCAGACCACGAGGTCATCCGCGCCAGCCGCCATGGGCAGGACGTACAGGTTGATATTGTGGACGAGGCCAGCGTACAGGCCATGTTCAAGCACGTCGGCCCCTTCGACGCCTTGGTGTCGGCCACGGGCTGGTTGCACTTCGGCCCTTGGGATCAGGTCCGGCCGCAGGATATCGCGGCCAGCCTGGACAACAAGCTGATGGGTCAGATCCGGCTGGCGCTGCTGGCCCGGCCCTTCCTGAACAAAGGCGGCTCCATCACCCTGACCAGCGGCATCGTAGGCGAGCAGGCGCACATCCTGGACGGCGTGAGCGCGGCCACGGTCAACCAGGCTCTAAAGGGCTTCGTGCAGGCCAGCGCCCAATACTGGCGCGAGGGGCGAATCAATCTGCTCAGCCCGACCGTGCTGAGCGAATCCCTGGGCGGTTACGGCCCCTACTTCCCCGGTTTCGAGGCCGTGCCGGCCGCGCGCGCGGCCAAGGCCTGCCGGCGCAGCGTGGAAGGCGTGGAAACGGGCCGCATTTTACGCGTGGGCTATGCCTGAACATGCGCCGCCTGCGCTGTGCGACGGGAGCAAGCGGGCCTAGCCCGCTTCTCCCAGCACCTGGGCCAGATCGGCAGCGAAACGCTGCGCCTGTTCGGCACCCAGGCTGGCAAAGGTCAGCCTCAGGCCCTGCGCGGGCTGGTCCACGCCGAAAACCTGGCCGGAGCGCACCAGCCAGCCCCGCGCGGCCAGGCCCGCCAGTACGGGCTCGGCTTCACGGTCCAGCGGCACCCACAGATTGAAGCCGTCGTCGCTGTCCCAGAACGTGATGCGGTGCTTTTTCAGCGCCTGCATCAATTGCTGGCGAGCCTGCGCATAGGCGGCCTGCGCGGCTCGAGTCTGCGCCGTGAGGCCGGCGTCCGTCAGGCCGTGCACCACCATCTGCTGCAGCAAGTGGCTGACCCATTGGGCGCCGGAAGCCAGCCGCTGGGACAGGCGCTCGGCCGTCTGCGTGTCCGAAGCCACCAGGGCCACGCGCAGATCCGGCCCCAGTCCCTTGGATACGGAACGGATCAGGGCCCAGCGCAGGTGCCCCGGCGGAATCACGTTGCGATAGGGGCTGTTGGCCAGCATCCAGAAATGATCGTCCACCATCAGCAGCACGTCCGGATAGCGCGCCAGGATCTGCTCGATCTGGCGGGCGCGTCCGCGGCTGAACGAGCATCCGGTGGGATTGTGCGCGCGCGGCGTCAGGATCAGGGCGCGGGCGCCGTCGGCCAGCGCCTGCTCCAGCGACTGCGGCACCATGCCTTCGGGATCCACGGCCACGCCCACCGGCTTCAGGCCCAGGGTACGCACCGAATTGATGCTGTTCAGGTAGCCCGGGTCCTCGATCCCGACCTTGTCACCCGCCAGCAGGAACGCCTGCAGCAGGCGCTCGATGGCGTCGACCGCGCCATAGCTGACGTGATAGGCCGTGTGCAGCGGCGTATCCTTGTGAAAGACCTGCTGGCAGACGGCGCGCAGCTCGGGCATCAGCGGGTCGGCGCCATACAGCGACTGGGCTCCGCCGCGCACGCCCTGGACCAGTTGCGCCGGCGTGGGCAGATGCTGGGACGATGGGTTGCCGCTGGCCAGGTCCTGCAGCACCGAGCTGGCTCCGTGGCCCTCCCGGGCCAATTGGCGTATGGATTCGCGGATGCGCGTGCCGCGCCGGCCCTGGGCGTCCGCCACCCCGGCCGAGACCAGCCGCTTGTAGGCCAGCGCCACCGTGTTGCGGTTCAGCCCCAGCGTCTGCGCCAGTTCGCGCACGGGCGGCAGCACCTGTCCCGGCGCGATGTGCCCCAAGGCAACTTGCTGGCGGATATCATCGAAAAGTTCCTTCGCGTTG
The DNA here is from genome assembly GCF_965112015.1 of Alcaligenes sp. Marseille-Q7550. Lineage (NCBI taxonomy): Bacteria > Pseudomonadati > Pseudomonadota > Betaproteobacteria > Burkholderiales > Alcaligenaceae > Alcaligenes > Alcaligenes sp. Marseille-Q7550. The sequence continues at coordinate 1,740,944 of NZ_CBCOPU010000001.1, read as the reverse complement.
GTTCCCTGGATATTCATTTTGACCTATGACATAATGGTTGATGCGGCCCTCAGGGTCGTGCCTGTCTTCATTCATTCCCTTCTGGTGCGCCATGTCCGACTCCGCCCCTGCCCTGCTTCATACCGAACATTATCCCACCTCCACCAGTGTAGAGGCATTTCGTCAACGCATTGCCCTGGTACAACAACGAATCGATCAGGCGTGCCTGCGCAACGGCCGCTCCGCCGGAGACGTGCGCCTGCTCACCGTCAGCAAGACCTTCGGCACCGACCGCATCCGCCTGGCCTATCAGGCCGGCTGCCGCATACTGGGCGAAAACAAGGTACAGGAAGCCGAACGCAAATACGAGGAACTGCACGAGGAACTGCCGGACCTGCAATGGTCCGTCATCGGGCACCTGCAAAGCAACAAGGCCAAGTCTGTGGCGCGTTTCGCCTCCGAGTTCCAGGCGCTGGACAAACTCAAGACCGCCGAGATCCTGGACCGCCGCCTGCAGGCCGAAGGCCGCAGCCTGGATGTGTTCGTCCAGGTCAACACCTCCGGCGAAGCCAGCAAGTTCGGCCTGCCGCCCGACCAGGTGCACGCCTTCGTGCGCGAACTGCCGCAATTTTCGGCGCTGCGCGTCAAGGGCCTGATGACCCTGGCCCTGATGGACGCCGACCCCGAACGCGTGCGCCCTTGCTTCGCGCTGCTGCGCACCCTGCGCGACCAGTTGCGCAACGACATCGCCCATGCCGAAGACATGCGCGAGCTGTCCATGGGCATGTCGGGCGACTACGAAATCGCCATCGAGGAAGGCTCCACCGTGGTGCGCGTGGGCCAGGCCATCTTCGGCGCGCGTTCCACGCCCAACAATTACTACTGGCCTGAAACCCAAGCGGAGGCTCCATGAATCCCCTGCGCCTGATCATTCGCCTGAACGGCAAGGAAAGCGGCCGCTTTCAATCCAGCCCTTGCTGCCCGCCCGACCAGTTGCGGCAACTGGCACGCCATCTCCAGACCCTGCCCGGCTGCGAACTGGAATTGCAGCAGTCCTGCGGCGAACGCCGCATCCTGGACAGCGGCCCCGCAGGGCTGCGCGTGCTCAGCGCCGAAATCCTCTACGAAACCGCCGACCTGGACGCCTGGCTGCGGGAAGGCCAGGAAGCCCTGACGGCCTGATCAGGCCCCCGCCGCACGCGGACTACGCATTCGGCCATACAGGCATCTCGTTTTCCCGGCAAAGCGCACGCCGCTTGCACAACACATAAGCAAATGCTAATGTGTTGTCATGATTGAAAACGACATCTTCAAGGCGCTGGCCGATCCAACCCGCCGCGCCATCTTCGAAAAGCTGGCTCAAGGCAGCATGAACGCGACTGCCTTGCGCGCCGGCATGGATATCAGCCAGTCCGCCATGTCCCAGCACCTGGCCGTACTGCGCAATGCCCGGCTGATCCAGGAAGAGCGGCAAGGCCGTTTCGTCAATTACGAAGTCAATCCGGACGGCCTGGCCTCCATCGCGCAATGGCTGTCCCGCTACCGCGCCTACTGGCCCGCGCGGGTGGACGCCTTGAAATCCCTGCTCAAGGACATGGATCAATGACGCCCCCCGTTTCTCCGCCCTTGCACGAGGGGCTCGTGCTCGAGTACGAGCTGGACGCTCCGCCACAAAAAGTCTGGCGGGCGATCAGCATCCCCGAATATCGCGAGGCCTGGCTGCCCGGGCAGGCTTTGGCGCAGGCCGAGCCTGTATCCTCGGAGGCTCCCGAACAAATCCGCTACCGGCTGCGCGATCCCGCGCCTCCCTTTCTCGAGAGCCAGGTCACGTTCCAGATCAGGCCCAACGACTCGGGCGGAACCACGCTCACCATCATTCATGAGCCGCCCGGCACGACTTCGTCCGCGGCGGCAAACGACGACGCCCCCTATCTTCTGCTCGCCGCCTGATGTCGCAGGCCGCAAGCCTTCATTTCCAAGGAAACCTCATGAACGACGTCATGCAGCTCGTACCCATGGTCGTAGAACAGACCGGCCGCGCGGAGCGATCCTTCGACATCTACTCCCGGCTGCTGCGCGACAGGATCATTTTCCTGAATGGGGAAGTCAACGACGCCGTCGCCGCCCTGGTCTGCGCACAACTGCTCTTCCTGGAATCGGAACATCCCAGCAAGCCGATACAGCTCTACATCAACTCCCCCGGCGGAGTCATCACCAGCGGCCTGGCCATCTACGACACCATGCAGTTCATCAGCCCGCCCGTACATACGCTGTGCATGGGAACGGCCCGTTCCATGGGTTCGTTCCTGCTGATGGCCGGCGAGCCGGGCGAGCGCACCGCCCTGGCCAATGCCAGCGTGCACGTGCATCAGCCCCTGGGCGGGTTCCAGGGACAGGCCTCGGACATGCTCATCCATGCCGAGGAAATGCAGCGAACCAAGCAGCGCATCACGCGACTGTATGCCCGGCACTGCGGCCGCTCCTACGAGGAGGTGGAGCGCGACCTGGACCGGGACCGCTACCTGACCGCCGAACAGGCGCGGGAATGGGGCCTGATAGACCGCATCATCACGCATCGAAGCGGCGCGAACCGGAACCGCTGAAGGCCGCGCCCAAGCGGCGAACCTTGCGGCCTGTCCTGATCCAGATGCAAAAACACCCCGAAGGCCGGGCTTGCGCCTGCCTTCGGGGTGTGTCGTGCCCAGGGCCTGGCCGGCCCCGGCAATGAATGGAACTTAGCGGTTGACCTGCTTGGCGGGCAAGGCGTAGGCCAGCAGGCAGCTCAGCAACAGGCTGCCGGCGAACAGCCACAGCGCGGCGCTTCCCGAACCGGTCAGATCGGTGACCCAGCCGATCAGCGAGTTGCTGATCAGGCCGGCGATGTTGGCCAGCGAGCAGGCCAGCGCAAAGCCGGTGGCGGCGGCAGTGCCTTTCAGAAAGGTCGCGGGCAGGCTGAAGAAAACCGGCACGGCGCCCATGATCACGCCCGAAGCCACGGTGAAGCACAGCACGGTCATCCAGGCGTTGTGCGTCACATAGGTGCTGGCCACCAGGGAAATGGCGCCGATGGTCAAGGGCACGATCAGGTGCCAGCGACGCTCGCGGCGGCGGTCGGAACTGGCGCCGATCCACAGCATGCCGACCACGCCGGCCAGGGACGGAATCGCCGTCATCAGGCCGATCTGGAAGGGATCCTGCACGCCGGCGGCGCGGATGAAGGACGGCATCCAGAAACTGATCGAGTACGTGCCCAGCAGGATGGAGAAGTCGATCCCGCCCAGCATCCACACCTTCAGGTTGAAAAAGCCGTCCTTGAAGCTGTGCTTGACGCCCTTGCCTTCGGCATCGTCCGCCTTCAGGTCGGCAGCCAGGCGGGCCTTTTCTTCCGTGCTCAGCCACTTGGCCGAATGGTAGTCGTTCGGCAGGGCCCAGAAGGTCAGGATGCCCAGCAGCACGCTCGGGATGGCCTCCAGGAAGAACAGCCACTGCCAGCCGCGCCAGCCGTTCAAGTGGTCGAAATGGCCGATGATCCAGCCCGACAGAGGGCCCCCGATCACGCTGGACAGGGGCAGGCCGATCATGAACAGGGCGATGATCTTGCCGCGCCGGTACGTGGGGAACCACAGCGTCAGGTAGTACAGCACGCCGGGCAGAAAGCCCGCTTCGGCCGCGCCCAGCACGAAGCGCAGGATGTAGAACTGCGTAGGCGTGGTCACCATCATGGTCAGGCCCGACAGCAGGCCCCAGGTGATCATGATGCGGGCGATCCACAGCTTGGCGCCGACCCGCTCCAGAATCAGGTTGCTGGGCACCTCGAACAGGATGTAGCCCAGGAAGAACAGACCGGCGCCCAGACCATAGGCAGTCTCGCTCCATTGCAGGTCTTCGAGCATCTGCAGCTTGGCGAAGCTGACATTGATGCGGTCCAGATAGGCGGCCAGATAGCAAAAGCACAGGAAAGGGATCAGCCGCCAGATGATCTTCTTGTACAGGTCCTGATTGTGTGTCGCGTCCACCGCGACCGCAGGACTGGTAATGGATGAATGCACCTTGTAAATCTCCAGATAATTATTGATTTGCCTGGTAAACCAGAAAACTCCGCATGGACAGCGCCACCCATTGACACAGCGCCACACTAAAGCCTTGCCGCCCCCAAGACAGCAAGCAGCATCAACTGCCCGCAACTTCACACGTGCGGCCGGGCCGGCACAGTAACTGTTCCGATCCGGCCAGACGGCTCCATGCCCGGCGCCTCCCCCAAGAAGGACGACCAGGCATGAACCGCGCGAGAATCCCGTGCCGGCGGGCGGGTCGCTCCCGCCCCCGGCACCCATCAGGCTCAGGCCGACTTCAGTTCCTGGCCGTACAGATCGTAGCCATAGACCCAGGCCGGATCTTCCTGCGTGCGCAGGAAGGTATTGGCGTTGGACACGGACTGCACGCGAGTGGCGCGCTCCTTGCGGTTGGCTTCGTACAGCTCGAATGCGCTGCGGTAGTCGCCCAGGCCGGTTTCCTGCAGGCAGCGGGTCAGCATGGCGGCATCCTCGATGGCCATGCAGGCTCCCTGGGCCATGTGCGGCTTCATGGGGTGGCAGGCGTCGCCCAGCATGACCAGGCGGCCGCGGCTCCACAGCGGCAGCGGATTGCGGTTGCGCAGCGGCCACTTGGTGATGCTCTCCGTGGACTTGATCAGCTTCTGCACGGTCGGGTGGTAGCCTTCGAAGGCGGCCAGCATCTCTTCCTGCGAGCTGTCCACGAATGCGCCCTGGAAGTCCCAGGCTTCGTGCGGAACGCCGGTCACGAAGTAGTATTCGTCACGCTTGCCGGTGGTGTAGTACACCATCATGTGGCGATCGTCCGTCCACCATTTCACACAGTCTTCGAAATCGTCGGCATACTGGGCCAGCTTGTCGCCGCGGATCAGGGCGCGGTGGGCCACCCAGCCGCTGTAGATCGGGTCTTCCACGCCCAGCAGGGTTTCACGAATCTTGGAATGGATGCCGTCGGCGCCGATCACGATGTCAGCCTTGACCCGGGTGCCGTCCGCGAACTCCAGGCGAACGACATCGCCTTCGTCCACGATGGTTTCCAGGCGCTTGCCGAAATGGACCGTGCCGGGCTTGATGCTGGAGATCTGCAGGGCGTGCATGTCGCCGCGGTGCACGGTGATGTAGGATGCGCCGTACTCCTTCTTGGCGAATTCGCCCAGCGGAATGCGGGACAGGTAGTCGCCCGTCTCGCCGTCGCGGCTGAACCAGAAGTCGGGGTGCGAACCCATGTCGTCCAGGGCTTTTTCCAGGCCCATGCGGCGGAAGATCTTCATGACGTTGGGGCCCACGTGGATGCCGGCGCCCAGACGCGAGAACTCGGGCGCCTGCTCGAACACTTCCACGTCAAAGCCTGCCTGCTGCAGCAGAGTCGCTGCAGCGGCTCCGCCAAGACCTGCTCCCACAATCGCAATCTTGACCGTTTTTTCCAATTATAAGCTCCTGATCACGGCGTCCGGAGAATGACGCCTCATACACATTTTTTAGTAGTGTACACACTATTTATAAGGATGAAAATAATGTGCCGCACTAGGGTTTGCACTAACTTGTCAAGCCACGCAGATTGATTTTCATCAAGAAAATATCTTTCGCTACCCCCTGTAAATCAAGGATAATCCAAAAAAAGCCAGCGCCTGGCCCAGGACTCCACCGCCTTCTTGAGGAATACTGAAAAATCCCCGCAATTTAAGCGTATAGACTAATTTAAAACGCGGCACACCCTATATAGGAACTTTCCTGGAGCAAACGCCGACTGATCTGGATCAGGCGCTGGCAAGCCGCGCGCAGTTATACTTGAATATTGGATCAGCGCCAGGCCTGCCCACCGTACAACAACATACACAATGACTATGCAGCCCAACAACTCCCTCCCGGACGCCGACGCCCTGCCCTATGACGTGACCGAACAGATCGGCCACCTGCTGCGCAAGGCAGGCCAGCGGCACACCGCCATTTTCCAGCAGCACGTAGGCGACAATCAGCTCACCGCGATCCAGTTCGTGACCCTGTGCGCCTTGCGCGATCATGGCGCCAGCTCCCAGACCGAACTGGTCGAGGCCACGGCAGTGGACCAGGCCACCATACGCGGCATCATCCAGCGCCTGAAGTCCCGGGACTTGATTGAACTGGCCCCGGACAAAGACGACCGGCGCAAGGTCATCGTGGACCTGACCCAGGAAGGCCGGGCCCTGCTGGATCGCGTCATTCCGCGCGCCAAGAAGATCAGCGAATTGACCATGGGCAACCTGAATCCGGCCGAACGCGTCGCCATCATCTACCTGCTGCGCAAAATGATAGACAGCGATCTGGAACCGCAGAGCGACTGACCCGTCAAACAGCCTTCGGGCTGTTTTTTATTCGCGCCATAAGATATATTTCAAATACATCTTAAATTGCATTCAGCCATGATCCCCCTGCACACCTCAGCCGCATCTTCCCGCCCGCAATGGCGCGCCTTCCTGGAACTGGGCTTTCGTCCCTTGTACCTGCTGTCCACCCTCTGGGGTGCGGTCAGCATCGCCTTGTGGCTGTACGCCCCCGGCTGGCTCGCCCAGGCGCCCCTGCCCGGCCTGTACTGGCACGCCCACGAAATGCTGTGGGCCTTCATCGGCACCATCGCCGTCGGCTTTCTGCTGACCGCCAGCGCCACCTGGACGGGCCAGCGCACGATGCGCGGCCCCGCCCTGGGCATCCTGTGCCTGATATGGATCGCGGCCCGCTTCTGCCTGCTGGCGCCGGGCGGCCTGCTGCTCGCCCTGGTGCTGGACGCCCTGTTCTTTCTGGCCGCCGCCGCGGAACTGGCGCGTGTCATCCTGCTGGCCCGCAACCGCCGCAACTACGGCATCCCCCTGGCCATGCTGGCGCTGGGCGCCAGCCACGCCCTGTTTCTGTACAGCCTGCTGCAGGGGCGGGACCCCATGCCCTACTTCTACAGCGGCTTCTGGACCATGGCCCTGATCACGCTGCTGATCGCGCGCCGCGTCATTCCTTTCTTCGCCATGCGGGCCATCCCGGGCCTGACCATTCCCATGCAGACGCGCAGCGGTCATTGGCAGATGGGTCTGAGCGTGCTGGCCATCGCCTTGTCCCTGATGGCCTGGCGTCTGCCTCTGGCCGCCGCGCTGGCCGCGCTGGGGCTGATCGCGCTGGTGCAATGGGTGCGCTGGCGCCCCTGGGCCAGCCGCCGCACGCCGCTGTTATGGATCCTGTACCTGGGCTATGCCGGCCTGGCGGCCGGCCTGCTGTGCGCCGCCGCCTACGAGGCCGGCCTGATGCAGCGCGCCGCCTGGCCCGTGCACGTCCTGGGCCTGGCCGGCTTCAGCGTCATGATCATCGGCATGCTGACGCGCACCGCCCTGGGCCACCTGGGCCGCCCCCTGAAATCCTCGCCCCGCCTGGTGCTCGGCTATGCCTTGCTGCTGGCCGCCACGGCGCTGCGCCTGCTCGCCCTGGTTCCCAGCACCTGGAGCCTGCCGCTGCTGCACCTGGCCGGCCTGTGCTGGATCCTGGCCCTGCTCAATTACCTGCTGCAATTCGCTCCCATGCTGATACGTCCGCGCCTGGCTTGAACGCAGCGCGCACGCCACACCAGGGGCGGCAAGACAGCCGGGCCGCGCGGGCAGACCTTCCTGCACGGCCGGCGCCTGCTTATACTGAACGGGCACGTCGGCCTGCCATTTCCGGCCCGGCCCGACGCGGGAAGGATCCATCCGATCCCTGATTGTCTCCTGCCTGCCCCATCATGCCTGCTTTCACGGCCCGCGCCCGCCTGCGGCGCACTCCGCTTCTGGGCCTTGCCGCCCTGCTGCTTCCCCTGTCCGTCCAGGCCGCCGCGCCCGACTGCCATGCCATCCGGGACCTGGCCTTCGTAGGCCATATGGACGACGACCTGCTGTTCATGAACCCCGACCTGGCCAACGCCATCCAGGCCGGCGGCTGCGTGCAGGTGGTCTACCTGACCGCCAGCGAACGCAAGGACGGCCTGGACTATATGTACAGCCGGGAGCGCGGCGTGCGGGCCGCCTATGCCTACATGGCGGGCCAGCCGGACGAGTGGGACGAAGAACGCCTGGCGCTGGGCCGTTACTCCCTGGCCCATTTCACGCTGCGCGGCAATCCCAGGATCCAGTTGAGCCATCTGCGCCTGCAGGACCCCTGGCTGGGCAAGGGCTGGGGCAGCCTGACGCCCCTGAGCCAGGCCGAATCCATGCCCGGACAGGTCGTACGGACGCTGGACGCGCCTGAACAAAGCTACACGCGGGACGATCTGGTCCAGACCCTGTCGGCCCTGATCCGCCGGTATCGCCCCACCACCATACGCTACCTGGACGATACCAACCCCGTCCCCTACACCAAGCTGTGCTGGCGTTGCCCGGGCCATGGCCATCCCGATCACATCGCCAGCGCGCGCCTGGTGCGCGACGCCATGGCCGCCGTGCCCGGCAACTATGCGCAGATCGGCTACCTGGACTATCCCACCCAGGAACACGACAGCAATCTGAGCGTGGCGGAAATCCAGAGCAAGACGGACATCTTCCGCCGCTATGCATGGAAGGACGGCCACTATTGCAAAGGCCCCGAAAATTGCCAGGAGCCCGCCGGACCAGCCGCCGCCTGGGTGCAGCGCGCCTACTACGCCAGCCGCCACAATTCGGGCGCCGACCTGCTGGTGGACGCCTCCGGCCAATTGTCGCTGTTCGCCGCAGGCGAGCAGAACGATGCCGTCAACCAATGGGATCCGGCGCTCAAGCGCTGGAACACCCTGGGCGGCCGCACCGCCGATGCCTTGACCGCCTTCCACTACCCCGACGCCGCCCCCGGCCTGTTCGCCCGCGACGCCACCGGCGGCATCTGGGTCAACCGCCAGCAAGGCAACGGCCAATGGCTGGGCTGGCAGGCCGTGGCCGGCGCCCGCCTGCTGCATGTTCCCGTCGTGGCCAGCGGCCTGTCCCTGGCGCTGGGCATGGGCACGGACGGCCTGTTCTACTGGAGCGCGCCCAACGGCCTGGACCACGGCTGGACACCCTGGCAGGCCCTGCCCGCGCTGGACCAGGCCTACAGCCAGGCCGCCATCGTAGCCGACGGGAACGGCTTGCCGCACGTCTTCGCCGTCACCCAGGACGGACGCCTGTTCCAGACCCGCCAGAACGAAGATCGCCAATGGCGCCCCTGGCAGGCGCTGGCCGCCCCGCCCAGCAATGGCGGACTGGGCGCCATCCGCAATGCGCAGGGCCGCATCGAGCTGTATCTGCGCGACAAGAACAGCCAGCACCTGTTGCGCCTGACGGAGCAGGCCGGTTCGTCGGCCTGGAGCGCCGCCCATGACATGGGCATACGCTACGTGGGCCGCCCGGCGCTGGTCCTGGATGAACACAAAGACGTGGCCCTGGCCGTGCTGGAGTCCCCGGGCGGGGCCATCCTGCTGGCCGACAAAGACGCGGTGACACGCCTGGAAGAGCATGCCGCCTCCCAGCCCGCCCTGTACGAGCAGCACGGCGTGCTCTACCTGGCCAGCCGCCCTGTGGGTCCCGTGCAAAGCTATCGCCTGCAGGCCCGCCGCCACGGCGAATGGTCGCAGACCGCGCTGATCGACAAGCTGCCAAGCGGAGGCGGCGCGTCATTCGCCCCCGTGGCCGGACCCACACTGCGCGCGCAGGCTCAAGCTCCGGTCCGCAACCCTTGAACACGTCCTGACGCCTTGAATATAGTCATTCGTAACAAAAATGCCAGACCTGGGCAGGCGCCCGTCCTCAAGAGGGCTCATAGACAACGGCGGCCGAATGCGGCCCGGCGGCGAGCGGAACGCACAGAGATGTAACAGCGGATCGACGTTTCGGGTTGCATTCTGTTGCCTGCCCCTGCGACGCCAAACGCCACTCCAGTACAATCATGGCCGCCGGCGTCCGTCATTGGGGCCGACCGATTTATTCTTACTCATACAGAAACCATGAAGCCTTCCACTCTATTCGCCGCCATTCTCGGGGTTCTCGTCGGTGCCGGCGGCGCTGTCTATTATTACCAGAACCAGGCCGGCGTCGCTCCCCAGGCCAAACCGGCCGCCATGTCCGCCGCCGGCCCCGCCGCAGCCCTTGTCCTGGACCAGAAGACCGGCGGCGAACTGACCAGCCAGAGCTTCCTGAACCTGAGCGACGGCGTGCGCAGCGCCCTGTACGAGGTCAAGGCCGAAGCCGGCCAGATCGTCAAGATCTCCGTAAGCGGCCCTCTGCGCGCCCAGATCAGCGTGCTGCGCAACGGCGAACTGCTGACCCGCAGCCCGCGCTGCGACGAATGCCCGACCAGCTCGGAAAAGGACAAGACCACCACCCTAGGGTTCCGGGCGGATTTCAACGACACCTACCAGATCGCTGTCAGCGGCTACGACACCAGCGCCTACGGCCCCTTCCAGGTCGTGGTCACGACTCTGAAATCCTATGCCGGCGAGCCTCTGACGGCTGGGCAGAATATCAGTGACTGGGCGCTGGGCGGCCAGAAGCGCTACCGTCTGAATATCGAGAAAGAAGGCCTGTACAGCATCGCCATGAAGGCCGAGCAAAGCAGCATGGACCCCTACCTGACGCTGATGGACCGGCGCGGATCCGAGCTGGTATCGGATGATGATGGCGGCGAGAACATGGACGCCCGCATCCAGGCCTACCTAAAAGCCGGCGAATATATTGTTCAAGCCTCCTCCGCCAATGGGGCACAGAGCTTCCAGGGCGGCTTCAGCCTGGAGATCCAGGCTCACGACATCGCGGCCGAGCCGGACCTGAAGAACGGCGACACGCTGAACCTGGATCAGGCCAGCCGCAACGGTCTGTTCACCGGCCAGACTCAGACCTACACGCTGAAGGTGACCGAACCCACGCTGGTCACCCTGCTGATGGATACGCAGGGTTTTTACGCCGACTTGCATATGGATCAACTCAGCGGCGTGCATACCGGGGACAACGCCAACCAGCAGCGCATCCGCGCCGTCCTGCAGCCCGGCGAGCACCGCGTCAGCATCTCGGGCTCCATGCAAGCGGGCCTGTTCACCCTGAGCGCCTCGGGCCAGCCGGCGCCGGCCAACACAGGCGGTGGTACGCTGCGCGTGGGCGAGCCCCGCCAGGCCATCATGCTGGAAGGCGTCACCCGCGATACCTACAAGCTGAACGTGCGCCAGGCCGGCCGCTATGTCATCGACATGACCTCGCCGGTCTTCGACACCTACCTGGTGCTGAGCCAGAATGGCCAGACCATCCTGGAAGACGACGACAGCGGCGGCGACATGAACGCGCGCCTGGAAGTGGACCTGCAGCCCGGCGAGTACGAGCTGCAAGCCGTGTCGCTGGGCGACAGCAGCCGCGACATGGAATACGAGATCGTCGCGCGACGCAAGTAAAGCCCCTGCCTGGAGCGCCCGAATGAAAAACGGCCGGAAAGATCTTCTTTCCGGCCGTTTTTTCCCATGGCCGCAGCATTGCCGCCAGGTGCGCGATGAGCCGGCCCTCCGTCTTGCTGGATCGCCATATGCACGAGAACCCCGGCGACGAACGAACAAGCCGTTGCGCAAAGCCCGTCAGTATAGCCCCAGCCTCACCAGCACGGCCTTGAGTTCGGCCCGCCCCGATTCGTCCAGGACCTGCAAGGGGGCGGGCAGACAGGAGGGGCCGGCAAGACCGATCAGCTCGGCCGCCGTGGCCACCACCCGCAAACTGCCATATCGCGCATTCAGATCCCATAGACCCTGCCAACGGTCGGCCAAAGCCTGGGCCTGCTGTCCCCCTCCGGCCTGCGCCACCTTGCAGATGGCCAAGGCGTCCTGCGGGAACAACCCGCCCAGGACCGAGCACCATGCATCGCAGCCAGCCGACAGGCCACGGCCGACGCATCGCCGCTGACGCCAAGGCTGACATCGGCCGGCAGCAAGGCGCGCAGGCGGCCGACCCGTTCCTGCGCCTGTTGGGATTGCAGAGGCACGGCGGGTATCTTGATGGCGCCCACCCTGGACAGGCCGGCCAGCCGGCCGAGCAAATCGTCGCTGCAGGAAAAATGTGTGGTCGACGGATTGTCGTAGATCACCAGAGGCAGGGACGATGCGTCGTTGACCGCCCTGAAGAGTTCGAAGACCTCGTGATCGCGCAGGATCTGGTAGGACATGGGCGAGAGCATCAAGGCGCCGGCGCCGACTTGCTGGGCGTCCTCCGCCAGCGCCAGCACCTGGCGCGCGGCCAGGGCGCTGATGCCGACGATCACCGGAATCCCATCCGCCGCCTCCACCGCCAACTGCGCAATGCGCCGGCGCTCCTGCCTGTCCATATAGGCGAAATTGCCGGTGGACCCCAGCACGCAGATGGAATCCACCCTCGCCCGCCGCAACCGGTCCACCAGGCGCCCGAACGAGGCCTCGTCCGGCCTGCCCTGGGCAAAAGGCGTCAAGGGATAGGCGCATAAGCCCTTCAGCATCTCAGATACTCCATGCATAAACCATTATTTTGTCATAGAACAAAATAAAGAAAAAGTATCTGGGAACCGACCATGCGCGCAGTGCTCGAGCTGATGCGATTTTCGCGGTGCCCGTCGGCGGCCTGCCCGGCGGAAAGCCAACGGCGGCCCCTCGTATCAAGCACGTATCGTCGGCACATGAATTTTGGTAAAAACCTCCGGGATACGCCCGTCCATGTGAATGAAGGCCTGTTCGCTCTTTCTTGCCGGCAGGGTCTGAACTCCGGCCAGGTAACGGGTGGGCGTGGTGCCCAGGGTGCGGCGAAACATCGTGATGAACGCGCTCAGGCTTTCATAGCCCAGATCAATTGCGATATTGGTCACTGACTCACCGCTGGCCAGCTTTTGCAAAGCCAGGCGTATATCCCACTGTTGCAGCCAACGCCCGAACGACATTCCGGTCTCGCGCAAAAACAGGCGGCTCAAGGTACGGTTGCTGACGCCAATCAAGGCCCCCCATTGCTCCATGCTCAGCTTGAGCCCCGGTTTTTCCGTGAGCACATCCACCAGCCGCCTGAGACGCCGTTCGGTAGGTATGGGCAGGTGCAGCGGCTCCCGCGGCGCCGCTTCCAGTTCGTCCATCAGTACGGAAACCAGCCGAGTTTCCCGAATGCGGCTTTCAACAGAGCTTTCCGCGGGATGCACCAGACGCAATATCAGTTCGCGCAGCAAGGGCTGGGCAAACAAAATGCCGCATTGGGCCAGGCCAGCACGATGCTGCTGCGGCTCCATGTAAAGATTGGCCACGCTGGCCTGACTGGTAGCCCGGGCAAAATGCATCACCTGACCCGGTATCCAGATGGCGCAATGCGGCGGTACGGTCCACAGGCCCTGCTCGGTCTGTACCGTGATCAGGCCCCTGATCACATACAGCAACTGATCTTTGCGATGCTTGTGGGGTTCAGTATCGCCGACGAAAACCAGCTCAACCTGCAAGCCGGTCACAGGCTGCTGTGCCTGATCGAGATATTCCTGGACGCAGAGAATGGCGTTATTCATAAATCAGTCGCAGGCGTGCACATGAGGCGGCTGAGGCCACGCCGAACAAGAGCCGAAAACCTCAACGTAACACAAGCGTGCCTGCAATCCGTGCTGGATGCCGCCATATGTTGTCGCAATACGGCCATATATCCGCAAGCAGCGCCCCGGAATAGTCAGGCCAGCCTTACCCGACGCGTCTCCAGGCTGCGGATGCGCAGGCGCGGGCAGCGACGTTCACAGCAGAACACCGCCATCCGCGCGCACCGCGCGTCTGGCGAAATTGGCGAATGTCAGCTCCAGCACCTTGGGTCTACGCAGAAAATCACGCGACTCTTGAGCCAGCGCGGCATCGATCGCCTTGACGGGACCCAGCGCCCGGGCGCGCAATTGCATGTCGGCGGCCTGCTCCATCCAGACAGCCAGCATGCAGGCTTCTTCAATACTGCGGCCCGCCGCCAGCAAGCCGTGGTTGGCCAGCAAAATCGCGTGCTTGTCCCCCATGGCGGCGGCAATGATCCGCCCCTCTTCGTCGCCGATGGGCAAGCCCGGCCATTCAGGCAGAAACGCACAGTCATCGAACAGCGGCGTGGCATCCATATGGGCCACGGTCAGCGGCTCGCCTGTCATGGACAAGGCGGCGCATGCGGGCGGGTGGGTATGCACAATGGCCTGAATCTCCGGGCGCTGCGCATAAATCCAGGCATGAAAACGCACTCCCGGATTGGGCATGACACTGTTTCCCAAAGGCCGCAAATCCTGATCGACCCGCGCCAGGCGGCTGGCGCGGGCCTCGTCAAAGCCTACCCCGAAACCCAGCGTCAGCATCTCCGAAGAGCCGTCCACACGGGCTGTCATCTGCCCCGCCAGACCGCGCCAATGGCCTTCTTCATGCAGAATGCGGCAGGCCAGGGCCAGCTTCTGCCTGTCGGACCAGCCTCCGGTATCCAAGGATTGCATCTCTTGGTTCAGGCGCTGGGAAATATGTTTTTTTGCTTGAATCTTCATTGTCTCTCGTTGGGTCGATAGCCCTGGATCAGCCAGGCAGCGGCAGCTGGCCTGGCCGCCACCCCCCCACCCAATCCTCCGTAGGGGCCGGGCATGGTCAAAGAACGGCCACCACTTGTACTTCCACCAGAAAACCATCCGCGAACAAGGACTGCACTCCCACGACCGTACTGCTGGGCGGGACAGAGCCGTCAGGCCTGGCCCGCGTCAACGCCTGGATCAGGTCGGGCGCCTTGGATGCGTCATAGTCGACGATGAAGATCGTTTCATTGATCACTCGAGAGCGGGACGTCCCTGCAGCCTTCAGGACATGGTCCACATTCTGATAGGCGCGCTCCAACTGCGCCACCATGTCGCCGTCCACCAGCGCCCCGTTCTCATCCCACGATAATTGCCCCGAGGTATACACCAGACCGGCCTTTTCCAGCACCACCCCATGTGAGACCACTCCCGGCAATTTCGGCAAGTTGTCCGGATTGATCGCGTAACTATTCTTCATCTGCGCCCTCCTTTTGGATGTGCGTTGCCGCCCTCGTTCTTGATATTGATCACTTGCGCTTGAGTGAACTCCAGCAGACCTTCCTCGCCCAGTTCGATCCCGAAGCCAGACCGCTTGGCGCCGGACTGCGGAATATGCGGCCCTAGATCGATGTGCTGATTGATCCACACGGTTCCGGCCACCAATTGGCTGGCCACGGCCACAGCGCGTTCTGTATTGGCTGACCATACGGAGGCGCCCAGTCCGTACTGGCTGTCGTTGGCGCGAGCCACGGCCTCGTCCAGATCGGTATAACGGATCAAGGGCAGCACGGGCCCGAACTGCTCCTCGTCGACCAGCCGGACGCCATCCTGGACGTCCGCCACCAGCGCGGGGCGGATGAAATACCCTTGGCTGTCTGGCACAGGTCCGCCGCAGAGAAGCCGTCCGTGCCGGCAGGCATCGCCCAATAGTTCATTGACCTTCTGATACTGCTGCTGATTTTGCAAAGGCCCCTGCATGGTCATCGGATCCAGGCCGTCGCCCAGAACAATGGCCTCTGCCAGCCTGACCAGTTCTTCACATAAGCGGTCGTAAAGCGAACTGTGCACATACAAGCGCTTCAATGCGATGCAGGCCTGACCACTGTTGAAGAACGCCGCCCGGATGATGGCAGGGGCGATACGGACGGGATCGGCATCGTCCAGCACAATGCCCGGATCGTTTCCGCCCAACTCCAGCGTCAGCCGCTTCAGGGACTTGGCGGCATTGGCCATGACCTTGTAGCCCGTAGCGGTAGAGCCCGTGAACGAGATCTTCGCCACCAAAGGGTGACTGGTGAGCAGGTCGCCCAAGTCGTTTTTATCGCTGACGACATTAATGACGCCCGCAGGGACTGTATCCGCAATCAACTGCCCCAGAAGCAAGGTGCTCAGTGGAGTCGTGGCCGCCGGCTTGATCACTACCGTATTGCCCGCCAGCAAAGCATGGGGCACTTTGAATGCCAGCAGGAGCAAGGGAAAGTTCCAGGGCGTGATCACCGCCACCACCCCGAGAGGCCGGCGAAGCAGAACCGCATGCCGGGTGTCGCTGTCCTCCAGCGTACGCGCCCCGAACTGCGCCTGGGCCGCATAGCGGAAAAACGCGGCGCTGCCCTGCACCTCGTCCAAAGCATCCTTCAGGGGCTTGCCCTGCTCTTGGGTCAACAAGCGCGCCAGTTCTCCGGCATGCCGCTCAATCGTATCGGCAATGCGGCGCAGCGTTTCCCGCCGCTGCTCCAAAGGAGTCCGCGACCACATGCAGTAGCTGCCGCTGGCTGCCAGAATGGCCTGTTCGACCTGTTCCTCCGAGGCCCGGGGGCTGTGCGCCAGCACCTGCCCCGAACTCGGGTTGATCACCGCCATGGAACTGGCTCCCTCCGTCAGGACGCCGTTGATCAGCATCCTGAAAGGTCCGGTCTTGGTCTGCATCAAGAAGCCTCCGACACGACGGCGGAAGCGCCGGGCAGGTCCGCTTTCGTCCACAGGAAAGCCAGTTCATCATTCATCTGAGCGCGCAGTTCATGCAAGTCCTGCTCATCGCTGGCCCAGGCCACATACCCGTCGGGTCTGATCAGCGCCGCTGTCAGCCCATCCCAGGCCGTACCGGTCGGCGCCAGGCCGGCGCGCTGAACGATCAGGCGCGTCTGTGCGACTGCCCCGGAAGCGGCGTCCGGGCTTGCCTGACCCGTCAGATCCAGCAGCACATGGCGACCAGAGGACAGCAGACTGAACAAGCCCTGCTTCGTGCCGTTGAAGCTCAGCTCCGGAGCCCGTTTACCGACCAGGGGATGCGCTCGCGGATCCAGGGAGGGATAGGCCACATGCAGGCCCGACAAGCGTTCGGCCAGCGCATTTTCCAGAGACGGCAGCTCCTTGATCAACTTGTTCAAGAAAGCGCGCAGCTCTATCCCTTCCTGGGTGAAACAGCTCATCAGCGCTGTCTGCGCTGCGTGTGCTCGAGCAGATCCTGGCCCACCGGATGCCGTTCCTGGTGGTAGCTGTCCAGCAAGGAATCCGGCGCCCAGCCATGCAAGGTGGCCGCCAGCTTCCAGCCCAGGTTCATGGCATCCTGAATCCCGATGTTCAAACCGACCCCGCCCGCGGGCATGTGCTGGTGGGCGGCGTCCCCGGCCAGCAAGATACGGCCTTTGCGGTAGCTTTCCGCCTGCCGGCTGGCATTGCTGTACCGGGACAGCCACGAAGGGCTGTGCAGACCGAAGTCCGTACCGAAAATGGCGATGACTTTGGCGCGGAGCTCGTCCAGAGCCAGTTCACCCGGCCAAGCGCGATTCACATCATCCGGCGAGATGCCGACCAATCTATGCTGGCCATCGGGGAGTTTCGCCACCATGGCCGTGCCGTTCAGGCCCCATTTCCCTATCATGACGCCCTCGGGCGGCTCGGCCAGCGTCGCGTCGCCCAGCCAGCCCAGCACCGTGGCGTCAGTGCCAGGAAAGGGAATGCCCGCCTGAGTGCGTACCGTGCTGCGCGTCCCATCACACCCTGCCAGCCACTGCGCCTCAGCCGTATATGTTCCACTGGGGCCCTCGATGGCGACCGACACCGAATCGGGCCCTTCCTCAAAATGAGAGACACGCTCTCCCCGCCTGACGTCCGCACCCAGGGCGCGGGCCCGTTCCTGCAGGATGGCCGTGATACGGGCCTGTGGGATCGCCAGCGTAAAGGCGTACTCGGTATTCAGGGGTTTGAAGTCCAGCCTGTGGTCCAGGATGCCAAAGTGCCCGCTGGGAATACGCACGGCTTCCCGCAGCATGGTTTCATGGGCCCCGCGCATGGCAAAAACTTCTATCGTCCTGGGGTGGATCGTGAGCGCCCTGGACTGCGGACTGATGGCGGGCGTCTGCTCGATGACCAGGGTCTGGATGCCGGCCAGCTGGAGTTCGCAGGCCAGCCAGCAGCCCACGGGCCCCGCCCCTGAAATAATGACTTGATAGCGCACTGCCGTCTCCTTACTTTTTTGTTCTGTAATGGAGCAGTCATTTTGTCACTCGCGCATCCAGGCTCGTCTTGTCGAAACGGACGACTTATTGCCTGAAACGGCCATATTTCGGACAGAGGGGCTTTCTAGGGCAGCATCACGCCCAGGGTCTCCCTGAGCCCGGCCGCGCCTGCGGGTGTGAGCAGAACGGCGCGTGAAGCGTCGGAGCGTCGGAGCCAGCCTCGCTCGCACAGCAGGCTCATGAACTGTACGCCCAAAGGCCCGGCCAGATGCGGTACGCGTTCCGTCCAGTCCAGACATTGCCGCGCCAGGCCGCGGCGAGTCGGCCGTATGGCTTCGACATCCAGCCCCAGATCGCTGAACCAGCGCACGCCGGCTGGCGTGACGATGAAGCGTCGGTCCTCCTCCGGCTGGAGGTAATCCTGGTCCAGCAGGGCGCAGGTGACAGCCACCCCGACCTGTCCCGCCAGATGATCGTAGCAACGTCGGCAGAATCGCAAACTTCGTTGCTGCGGGCTAAGGGCCATCGGCCTGGGCGTCGCGCCAGGACGGATCGCCGCGAGCTGCTCCAGCGCCTGGGCGACGTGGGAATCGGCCAGACGGTAGTACCGATGCCGCCCCTCGGTCTCGACCAGGACCAGTCCGCCCGCGCGAAGCTTGGCCAGATGCGCGCTGGCCGTCTGCGCACTCACCCCCGCGGCGCGGGCAAGCACGCCCGCCGGATGCGCGCGTCCGTCCATCAGCATCGTCAGCATGGCCGCCCGGCTTGGATCGGCGATCAGAAAGGCAGTCGCGGAAATGTTGAAGAAAGTGGACATGGCTGTCTCCTGCTCGGCAACTGAATGCTAACCCATCACCGTTTCCGCATGGTTCGCCACGCATCGAAGCATTGCCAGAGCCGGGCCTGGTACTGTGCTTGCGTACGGACGGCGCCCGTCCATTCGACTCCCACCGAGCCCGCCATGATCTCTTCCCCTCTCCGACTCGTATTGACGACGCTATGCCTGGCCGTCCTGGCGGCCCAGATCGACACGGCCGTGGTCAACCTGGCAATGCACCCCATCGGCCTGGACCTCGAGGCGGACATGCGCTCCCTGCAATGGGTGCTGGACAGCTACAACCTGGCCTACGCCGCCTTGCTGCTGACAGGCGGTCTGCTGGCCGACCTCTATGGCCGACGCCGGACATTCATCGCCGGCTCGGCAATCCTCAGCATCGCGACCTTGATGTGCGCCGCCGCGCCGTCCACGGAAATCCTGATCGCCGCCCGGGCCTTGAGCGGACTGGGCGCCGCCCTGCTCGTACCCGCGTCGCTGGCCATCATCCGCGTGGCATGGCTCGAACCCGCCGAACGCAGCCGGGTCCTCGGGATCTGGGCGGCCTGCAACGGCCTGGCGATGGCGCTCGGTCCGACGCTGGGCGGAATGCTGATCGAATACGCCGGCTGGCGCAGCATTTTTCTCGTCGTCGCCCCCATTGGCGCAACGGCGGTCGCGCTGGCCTGGTCCTGCATCCCGGAATCGTCCGATCCGGGGAAGCGGCATTTCGACGGCGCCGCCCAGTTGTCCGGAGCCGCCGCCCTGGGCATGATGGCCTTTGCCGCCATCGAATGCCGCGAAGCGCCATACAGGGCGTTGGCAGCCTTATTGGCCGGCGCAACCGCCCTGGCCGTGTTCGTCCGCATCGAGGCTCGTCAAGGCTCGAGCGCCATGGTGCCTCCGGTCTTGTTCCGGTCCCGCCCATTCCGCGGCGCCATGGCGGCAACGGCGGGGATGACATTCGGCATGTATGGCGCCTTGTTCCTGCTGCCCCTGGCCTGGCAGGACGCCGGACGTTTCGGCCCTCTGGGCGCAGGTATTGCGCTGATGCCCACGGCGTTGACATTTGTCGCAAGCTCGCCCTGGTCGGGCTTGCTGGCCGTCCGGCATGGAACCCGGCCCCTGGCCGCAGGCGGCCTCATGCTTGCCGGAGCAGGCCTGCTGCTCATCGGCGTGGAAGCGCGGTCGCCTTCCATCCTCGCACAGGAGATCAGCCTGGCCCTGACCGGCCTGGGCATGGGCCTGGCCACCGGCCCTTTGATGGGGGCGGCGGTCGGCGCTGCACCTGCGGAACGATCCGGAACCGCCAGCGCCCTGATCAACGTCGCCCGCATGATGGGAGCCAGCCTGGGGGTCGCCTTCCTGGGCGCCCTGTTTGCCATGCCGTCGCATCCAGCCGACGGGCTGCGCGCGGCCATGCTGGCCGGCGGCGCCATCCAGATCGCCTGCGCCGTCTTCACCTGGCGCGCCATTCCTGCGCAGGCACGCAGCCCACAGTGCGCCTGAAACACGACGGCGCGGCGCCGGACTCAGAAGAACTCATCCAGCAGGCGATAGAACTCCATCCGGCCTTCATCCGCTTCCAGGCCGTATTCCTGGAAGAACACGTCCACCCACTGCGGACCGAAATTGTGCTCGATGCTGCGCGCCGTCAAGGCCAGGTCCTGGAAACGGTCGGCCACGCCCAGGCGGCCGCAGTCGATGAAGCCCGTGAACCATTTGCCTTCCAGCATCAGGTTCGGCAGGCAGGCATCGCCGTGCGTGACGACCAGATCCTGCGTGTCCGGCCGGCTGGCCAGCAGCTCCTCCCACACCTGTGCGGCGCTCCATCCCTGGCGCGGGCCGTCGAAGGCCGACTCGTCCACCAGCCCGGCCTGCAGACGCCGGCCCGCATCGGCCAGCCTATGTTCCAGGCGATGGTCGAAAGGGCAATCCTCGATCGGCGTCTCGTGCAGAATGCGCAAGGCCATGGCGGCCACCCGCAGCACCAGGGCCGGCTGCAGGTCGAACGCGGTCGCCATGTCCTGGCCGGGCACCGCGCTCATCAGCAGGTAATGCCGGCCCTCATGCCGCAAGGCATCGAACACTGCGGGCGCGGGCAGGCCCACCTGGGCCATCCAGCGCAAGCGCTCGATTTCGCCGGGCAGTTCGCTGAGAGCCGTTGCCGGCTCCGTCTTGAGGAAGACATCCGGCTGGCCGGCGCGCACGATGCGGAACACATCCGCTCCCGACGCCCCAATGGTCTGGCGTTCGAAGCAGGCCTGCGTGAATTCCATGCGCCACGGCGGGGGCACATATTCCTGAGCCTGCTCTTGGGACACCCATACGTTCATCTGACTGGATTCCTTCGACGCCGTCACGGCGCCTTGTCGTTCTTCATGCGCCCGGTACCTCGGGCCTTGCCCCCGGAACGAGGCAGTCGAACATGCTATCGCCATGTCATGACGAAAACAAACGATCAATTCTGGGGGGCGTTGAACAGCGCAGCTTATCCATGACGGCCGGCGGCATCGGCCCGGCGACCCGCCCGAGCCGAATCAGAACGACAGCCGGACCACGCTCTCGGGGCTGCCTTTGGGCTGGTCGCGCCCGTTCTTGACGCTGACGTACAGATCGCCGCTGCGCCCATCCAGAGCCAGACTGCTGGGGGGGGTCGGCAAGGACACGGTCTGCAGCAGCTCATAGCGTCGGCTGTCATAGACTTGCACCTGGCCGGATTCCCGGCTGGTGACGTACAGGCGTTCGCGATCAGGATCGAGCAAGAGCGCAATGGGCCCCCTTCCCGCAGGCAGGCTGCGCAACAGAGCGCCCGTGGCCGCGTCCATGACCAGCACTCGGTGCCCTTCCCCGCGCCGCTGGTAATCCAGACCGCCCTGCTCCTTGCGCATGCCGTCGATCAGCGCCTCTCCCTGATCCGTTGCGAGGATCCTGCCCTGCTTGCGGTCGAACGCCAGGTTCAGCAACTGGTCCCCTCCGGTTTCAATCACGCGCTCCACCGTCAGGCTGCGCGTGTCCACGCGATGCAGTTGTCCCTGCAGATTGGAGACATACAGCACGTTGCCCGAATGATCCAGCGTCACGCCGGCGGCCAGGAAGCCAAAGCCCGGCAAGACGCGTTCGAGGGCCAGCGCGCGCGTGTCCACCACGTACAGGGCGCTGTCGGTGAACCAGGCGCCGGGCGCATACAGTCTGTGATTGCGCGTATCCAGCACCAGCTCGCGCAAACTGTGCGCATAACGCTCTTCGAGTTTGCCGTCCATGCCGCGCGCCTGGATCTTCCGGGCCAGCGGGATGATCGCGATCACCTGGTTGCTGCGCGTGTCGATCACGGTAATGGACGCGTCCAGACCGTTGCCCACATAGAGCCGGTCCGCCGCATCATCCAGGGCCACGCCGAAGCCTTTGCGCTCCAGAGGAATCTCGGCCTGCACGGCCAAGGTCCGCGGGTCCAGGCGCAGGACCTTGGAGGACTCCCCTTTTTCGCCCTGACCGCCGGCCGACACCACAAACAGGGCATCCTGACGCTTGGACAAGGCCAGTTCATACAAGGCAGGAGCCAGGACCTGGCGCTGGGTCCTGAGCTGGCCGGCCTGCACGCTGTCGCGGGTCGCGCCGGCCTGGTCTCCGGTCGCCGGCGCCTGGGCGCAAGCGGACAAGGCCAAGGCAATTGGAACGATATACATTAGTCTGGACTTCACTTTCATGGTCATGAAACCTCTCTGCTTGAAAAACGAGAACGGCCTGGCCCCTCATTGCCGGGGCCGAATGCGATTGGCCGTCAGCAAACCGACAAATACCGCTGCGGCCGCCGCGCTGGCATGCCCGCTGCAGGCCACCAGGCCGAATCCCCAACCCATGCTCCTCACGGCCAAAGCCATGGCCAGACCCAGCAGCAGCCAGCCCGCCCCGCGCAAGAGACCGGCGGCGCGCCGGCTCAACACCCGCCCCCACCTGTCTTGCTGATGCCTGTCCATGGACAGCGCCAGCCCGGTGAAACCCAGGCAGCACGCCAGGAAGATCCATATGTGATCCAGCCAGGTGATGTTCAGCGCGTTCATGACGCCTCCTCGCTCCGGGCGCCACCTTCGCTCAATGGCGCGGGGCGCGCCTTCCCGGCCGGCGCGGGGGCTGGGCGATGCCGGGCGACGCGCAGCGCCAGGCAGGCATGCAGGACCGCGAAAGTCCATAAGGCCAAGTCAACGCCGGCGAACAACCAGTCGCCCGCCGCCAGGCTCCCGGCCAGGCCGCGCCCGGCGACAAGCATGTTCAGCACGGGCAGCAATGCCATCAAAAAACAGCCCAGCCACAGCAGTTCGATCCAGGCCCGCCGGGCGGGCCGCAGCAAGGCCCAGGCCAGAGCCGCGGCCCAGGCGAGGAAGAAGCCGTGAATCTCCCACTCGGCGCGCTGCGCCATCGAGACGGGCAGCAGCCGGTTGAACCAGAAGAAAGCGGTCATGGCCACAGAAAGCCCGGCGATGGCGGCGATGTTCAGGCGCTCCACCAGCCTGAAGCCGAAATGCGGTTTCCGCGGATCCGGCAAGCGGGCGCGGCGCTTGACCGTCCACAACACCAGCCCCGTGCCCACCATGGCCGTTCCAGCCAGACTGACCAGGAAATACAGCCAGCGGGTCGCCGTGTCGGCGAACCGCCCCAGGTGCAGGCCGTACAGCACGCCCTGGGTGACGGCCGCCGGCCCCGAATTCTCCTTGGCGCGCAGAAGCTCGCCCGTGACGCCGTCGAACAGCAGATACTGCGGCGTCGTGGCGATGCGTTGCGATTGCCGGCGTGCAATGGCCACACGCACGGCCCCATCGCCCGGGTGGTTGATCTGGACAATGCCCGCGCCGCCCGGCCCCCAGCGCTGTTCGGCCTGCTGGATCAGGGGCGCCAGGGCCGGCAGCGGCGCGGGCACGCCGGCTGGCTGACCCGCCGGCAGGAAAAACCGCATCTCGCTGGTCACGGCCTGTCGCTCCGCCGCCGAAGGCAAGGCTTGAAGACCGAAGGGCATGTACATCACCATCAGCGTAACCAGCCCGCTCCAGGTGATCATGAAATGAAACGGCAGGCCCAGCACGGACAGCCCGGCATGCGCATCCAGCCAGGAGCGCTGCCCCTTGCCCCAGCGGAACGTGAAGAAGTCCGTGAAGATTTTCTTGTGGGTGATCACGCCGCTGACGATCGCCACCAGCATGAACATGGCGCACAGACCGGCTATCCAGCGCGCCCACAAGGCCGGCATGTAATGGAAATTGAAATGGAAGGCGTAGAAAAAATCGCCTCCGCGCGTCTCGCGGGCTTGCACGGCCTGCCCCGTGGCCGCATCGAATACGCCGCTGCCGAAACCGCGGCCCGGCAAGTCGGGACTGCTCCAGAACGCGGAGGCGGCGGGCTGGCGCCCGGAAGGCAGGCTGATGCTGATCTGCCGCAGCGTCAGCCCCTTCTGGCGGACGGCATCGAGCACGCTCTGCACCGTCTGGGCCGGCGCGGGCAGGCTTGACGCCGCGGCCAGTTCCGGACGCATGTAGCGCGAAATTTCATCGCGGAAATACGAAACCGTTCCCGTCAGGAACATGGCGTACAGGATCCACCCGACCAGCAGGCCGGTCCAGATGTGCAGGTCGGACATGGTCTGGCGTATGCCGCGAGGCTTTCCCTTCCCGGTCCGCCCGGCCTTGGCTTCCTTATCGAGGGCGCGACTCATGCGGCATCTCCCAGCCAGACCCAGGCGGCCGCCGGCAGCAACGCCAGCGCCGCCATGCCCAGCCCCAGCCAGGCGCGCGCGGCCGAACGCACGGCGAATACCCAGACCACCGCGCCGGCATGGATCAGGAAGCTGCCCGTCATGCCCAGCAGCACGGCCTCCGAAGAAGCCATCGGCAAGGCGAGCGCCGCGACGCTCGACAAGGCCGCCAGGCCATAGCCGCCTGCCAGCGCGGCGGTAATGCGCATCAACAAGGAAACAGTATTCATCCGGCTCAGAAGTCCATGGTGGCTGAAAGCATGACGGTGCGCGGCGCTCCCAGACCCAGGCTGGTCCATTGAGGCATGGCCCAATATGCCTTGTTGCCGACGTTGGCCACACTGGCCCGCAAAGTCAGCGGACGGCCGGACACCTTGGTCGCATAGCGCGCACCCAGGTCATAGATCGTCCGGCCGGGGACGGACTGGGAGTTGTCCGCGTTGATGTATTGCCTGGATACCGAGGTGGCGTTGGCCATCAGCGTCAGGCCCTGCGCGCCCGGCACGTCCCACTCCAGGCCCAGCTTGGCCTGCAGCCTGGGCAGCCCCGCGGCCATATTGCCCTGGTTCAGGCCACCTGCGCTGCGGGTCAGCTTCGGATCCAGGTAAGCTACCCCGCCCATCAGGCGCAGCCCTGGCGTCAGGGAGCCGAAGAACGTCCACTCCACGCCCCGGTTGCGCTGCTCGCCCCCGCGCGACAAGACGTTGCTGTGCGGATCGGTGTAGCTGCTGGGCCGCTTGATCTCATAAAGGCTGAGCGTATGGGCGAACTCGCCCAGGTCCAGTTTCAGGCCCACTTCCTTCTGCCTGGTCTTGAAAGGCGCAAAGACCTCGCCGGCGTTGGCGGCCGTCACGGGCGCCGTGGCCCCCTGGCTCAGGCCTTCGATGTAATTCGTATAGAAAGAAAGCCGGTCCGTCGCCTGGACCAGCAGCGCCACGGCCGGCGTGGTGGCGCTTTCGTCGTAGCGCGAAGTACGGTCCCCGGTGCGCACGTCAAACGTGTCGCTGACCACGGTCTGATGCCGCAGGCCCAGCGTCAACTGGACTCTGTCCTGCGCAAAAGACAAGGTGTCGGCCAGGCCCACGCTGTTCAGCCGCAACTTCGTCTTGGAGATCGCCGGCGCGCTGAAGCTTGACGGCGCCGGCCCCCAGACCGGATCGTAGATATTGGTGACCCAGTCCGCTCCCAGCACATTGCGGCGGCCGAACTGTTCGTCCGTATGCGCATAATGCGTGGCGCTCAGCGACCACTGGTGCCCGATGGCGCCGGTCTGGAAACGGCCTCGGACGCCCGCTTCAGCCGAACGCTTGTCCACCTCGAAGAGCAGGTCGCTGGCATTGGTCCGATAGTCGCCGGCGGCATTGAACACCTGTACGGTCTGGACGCTGGTCGTCTTGTACTGGGTCTTGCTGGCCCCAGCGGCCGCATAGACCATCAGATCTTCGTTCACGTCGAACTCGCCGCGCACCATGGCGCCCTGATCCTTGGTGTCGAAGAAGGCCCAGCTAGGATTGAGCAAGGTATCGGGCCTGGGCGGCTTGGGAATGTCCACGCCCGGCGCCAGGTTGATGCCGCGGGTCGGGCCATCGACACGCTCCTCGCTGGCGTAGAGGTCGGCCGAGACGCGCATGCGCTCGCCGCGCCAGTCCAGGCCCAGCGAGGCCAGTTGCGTCTTCTTGTCCTGCTGCTTGATGGCGCTTTCCCCATCGCGATACACGCCATTGAAACGGATGCCGAACTGCTTGTCCTCGCCGAAGCGGCTTCCCAGATCTACGTGTCCGCCGAACTGGGAATTCGTCATGTATGAAGCGGTCACGCTGGCCAGCGGCTCCTCGCCGGCGCGCTTGGGCACCAGGTTGACAGCGCCCCCGACCGAGCCGCCGGGCGGCATGCCATTGAGCAAGGCCGACGGCCCCTTGAGCACCTCGATGCGCTCGAACATTTCCGGCGAGGCCCGATAGAACGGCGACACGCCGTACAGCCCATTGAAGGACACGTCATTGGTGCTGGAGCTGAAGCCGCGGATCGAGTAGTTTTCCGCGATGATGCCCGTCACGCCTGTGGCGAAGACGGCCGGATCCGTGGCGGCGATGACATCCGTGATGTCGGGGGCCTGCCGGTCGGCAATGAACTTTTCCGTGTAGCTGATGGTGCTGAACGGAGTTTCCATGAAGTCCTTGTCGCCCAGCAGCCCGACCCGGCCGCCCGCCGCCACCTGCCCGCCCTCGTAGACCTTGGGGAGACTGTCGCGCCGGCCATAGACGGTCACGGCCTCCAACTGGGCGGCGTCGGACGGGCGCGACAGGGACACGTTCCTGCCGGTACGCCGGAATTCGATGCCCGTGCCGGCCAGCAGGCGACGCAAGGCATCGTCGGGCGACAATTGTCCCGACAGCGCCCCGGCCTGATGCCCATCCACATCGGCTCGGGAGAAGAAAATCTGCAGATCGGCCTGCTCGCCCAGTTGCAGCAAGGCGCTGGCCAGCGGCTGGGCAGAAATCCGGATGGCCGCCGGCGCCGTCTGGGCCTGCGTCTGGCCCTGATGGGCGCCCAGGGCCAGAGCCACTGCCATGGCCAGCGCGGACAGGCCGCCGTCCCGTGCCGAGGCCCGCGCGGGCGCATGCGGCATTCTTGTCATCTTCATTTCGTGCTTCTTCCAATCGTGAAGGCGCGCCACGCGCGCCGTACGTCCATCCACGGCGCCCTGCTCGTACGGCAGGCGCCTCCCTTCATAGAGATAGACGTCGGCAGGACGCTAACATCGGAATAAAAATGCGAATCATTATCGTAATAAGATGTTACCGATCTCGAATGGCGCTGATGGACGTTCATGAGATGCTCAGCGCGCCACGATGCGAGCCTGTCCGTCGGACAGGCGATAGACCTGCACGGGTGCGAACTCCGGCAACAGATCCAGCAAGGACTGGGCGTCATCGATACTGAAAATTCCCGCAATGCGATGCTGGCGCACCGCCGGGGACTCCAGCCGCGCCGGCTGCGGCAGATAGCGGTTGATTTCGGCAATCGCCTGCTCCAGCGTGGCGTCTTCGAACACGATCTTGCCGCGCGTCCAGGCCAGTTGCGCATCAATGGACACGGACCGCACGCTGCCCAGCAACTGATCGGCGCGCCCTTCCACGCCCTGCCCCCGGCTCAGACTCTGTCGGCTGCGCCGCCACCAGGGTCCGCTGCTGACCTGCACGGAGCCCGATTGCACGGCGATCTGCACCCCGCCCTGTTCATGGCGCACGTTGAACTGTGTTCCCGTCACCAGCACGTCGACCTCTCCCGCCTGCACCCGGAACGGGCGGGACGGGTCAGGCTGTACGGAAAAAAACACCTCGCCGCGGCGAAGCTGGACCTCGCGCCGGTCGGCATACAGCCGGACCCGGGCCTGGGTTCCTGAATTCAGGAGCAACACGGAGCCATCGTCCAGGGTGACTTCCCGGCGGGCGCCCCGCTCCACGACAAGCAACAGCTCCTGATTGGGCGCCTGCAGCCAGCTTGACCGCCAGATCCCTGCTCCCGCCACGGCGGCCGCGCACGCCCCGGCCATGCCCAAGGCAAGGCGCCGCCGGGCCGGTCGCGGCACAGGAGGCGGCGTCGCCAGTGCGCGCAGCCGCTCCTGGGGCACATCCAGCGTCGCCTGCCAGATCTGCTCCATATTCCGGTATTGCCTGTCATGCTCAGGATGCTGGTCTCGCCACGCCCGGCACGCCTGGCGCCCTTCGGGCGTCGCATCCCCGGACTGCATGTACGCGAACCAGGCCGCCGCCGCATCCTGGACGTTGTCAAGCGTGTCAGAAGAAATAACGACTGGAGGCTTCATGGGCAGATACCGGTGCGGCTCCATTTCCGCCCGCAAAACCATGCAGAACGGCAAAGCCGGGTCGAGCGGGAATGGTCAGGACGCATATTTCTGCAGCCTAGCATTCAGGTGCTTCAGGGCGCGCGTCATGTGTTTCTCCACCATGTCGCGGGAAATGCCCAGCGACTGGGCGATTTCCGCATGTGTCCACCCCTCCAGCCGATGGCGGATATAGACCTGCCGGCACGGCAGGCTCAGCTCGCCCAGCGCCGCCTCCAGATCCTGGGCCAGGCGGGCGGCCCGCACCTGCGCCTCCAGGTTCCCGGCCAGGGGATGCTCATCCTCCTCCAGCTCGTGCAGGGGCATGGCCTGCGTGCGCTGGCTGCGCCGATGGCGATCGATCAGGCCATTGCGCACGCTGCCTTTCAGGTAGGCCAAGGGATCCTCCACCTGCACTGCGCCATGTTCAAGAATCCGCACCACGGCATCCTGCATGGCATCCTGCGCATCCTCGCTCGCCGTCGAGCGCCTGCGCCATGATCCGATCAGCTCGCTGTAATGAGCGAGCCAGGCTGTGACGGGAGAGCGAGGGCCGGACATGGGAAGGCGAGCACCAGGACAACATGATAAGGGTCCACATAATAGCAATGATTCTCATTTATAAATAGTTATTTTGCCGCTTGACCATATTGCCTCTACGGTTGATCCGCCTGGAGGCGCGCCCCGACCATCGTGCCCACGACAGTCGTACCCATGCCCGGGGCAGCGTGCCACTGCAGGGGGGAACGGAACGAAGCCGCCTGCGCCGCCGTGGCAGCAGCGGATGTAAACGAACCATGACTGATCAGCCTTATCGTTTGCCAGGGCGGCAGACAGGTCGACGCGCCGCCCTGTGGTGCAGGGTCGCGCGTTGATTGACGTAAACGCTTACGGCCATTTCAGTTCAACGATCCCGGCCTTCCGGAGTCCAGCCTGTGCATCAAGGACAAGGCGTTGGGGATGGCTTGTCCCGCCGCGGTATTGTCGAAAATGCACCAGACCCTTTGCCCCGCCCGGCGGGCAGCGGCGATCCGCGCCGCCGCCGCGGCGATGAACGCCTCGTCATACGCCGAATAGTACATTTGGGGCGCACCGTGCAGGCGCAGGTATAGGATATCGGCCTCGCCGACAGGCTCGACTCCAGGCACCGGCGCCGAATGCGCATGAACACAGGCAATGCCCTGCTGCCTGAACATCTCCCCCGCCGCCGCGGTGAACCAGCCTGCATGACGCGGTTCGCAGACGATGGGAACGCTGACCTGTCCGCGCAGCAAGGCAAAGAAACGCGCCGCTTCCAATACATCCAGGCGCAGGCTGGGCGGCAACTGCACGAGCAGGCAGCCCAGCTTCTCGCCCAGCGACGCAAGCTGGTCCACGAACCGGAACAGGAGGTCGTCGACGTTGCGCAGCCTGCGCTCGTGGGTGATGGTGCGCGGCGCCTTCACGCTGAACCGGAAGGCCTCGGGCACGCTTGCCGCCCAGCGCGCATAGGTCTTGGCCTGGTGCTCGCGATAGAACGAAGAATTGATCTCCACAGCCGGAAACACCTGGGCATAACGCTCCAGATGGGTGCCCTGCGCGGGAAAATGGGCAGCCGTCCTGGAGGACAGCGCCCAGCCGGCGCACCCCACCAGAACAGGCGCCTCCGCAGAAAGGTTCTTTTCGTACCCGGACATCCTTCCCTCCTTCATGAGCTTCGGGCGCTCGGGCTCCTGAACCGGGGCACGGCGCGAATCCGCGACTTATGCCAGACCGTGGAATTCGAACAGCGCCGCATAGATCCGTCGGATCACGGCCTGCTTGTTCTGGTTGTAGTCCTGCACGGTGCCCGCCCCCACCCTGGCCTGCAGCTTGGCCTGGGCATAGGCCTCGCGATCCCGCTCATGCGCGCGCAGCCAGTCGCGAAACAAAAGATGCCGCACATGCTCGGGGCATTCCGGGCCGAACACATGCAGATTCACACGCGGCGCATGATGGCGCAGCATGCGGTGCCCGTACCAGGAGCGCTCGCGTATCGTCAGCACATAGCCCAGCTCCGCCAGAGCCGGCACATAGGACTCCTCCTGCTCCGGATCGGCCACGATCAGATCGATGTCGATCACCGGCTTGGCCGCCAGGCCCGGCACCGCCGTGGAGCCCACGTGCTCGATCGCCAGCGCCGCCTCGCCCAGAACAGCGCCGATCTGCGCCCTCAAGGTCTCGAAGCGCTGCGCCCAGACGGGATCATGCGGCTCGACGACAATGTCCTCGCGCGTGGGCTTGCCCACTACCCAGGGATTCTCATCGGGGTCGCCATCCTCGAAATAGGTGATGCCTTCAACGTGGCGCCAGGGAAATTCTTCAGCCATCAATGGTTCCTTCACGTCTTGCCCGCCAGAAGATATTCGTATTCATGATGTTCTTTTTCATAGAGTCTGAATGCGGCGCGAATCATTCGACACGCGGACGGCCAGGCCGGCTCCTGCTGCGTAAGTCAGTGTATGACGGCCTCGCCATGAGCAAGGTAAGTGATTTTTACCGGCACGATTTCACATGCATCTGCTTATGCCATCCATGCCGCACGATGCTGTCCGGCCAGTCAGGACTGCTCCTCCTGCAGCCGCGACAGCTCTTCCCGCAGGATCGCGACCACGGCGTCCACCGCCGGCGGCAGGGAGCGCGCCGAGCGTATGCACGCCTGCAGGCGGACCGGAATCACGGGCGCCTTCAAGGGAATATAGGCCAGTCGCCCCGTTGCGCGCATTTTCGCCAGACCTATGGACGTCTGGAAGGCCACGCCATGCCCGCGCAGGGCCAGCTGGCGCATCAATTCAATGGAGTTGGTCTGCGCGATCAGCCTGGCCTGTGCGCCGTGCTTGTCCAGCAGCGGCGCCACCAGGGCATGCAGCGCCAGGTCCTCGGAAGCCAGGATCAGCGGATAGGCCGCGCATTGGGCGAAAGACACGGAGCGGCGGCCGGCCAGGGGATGCCCGGCCGCCACGATGGCCCCCAATGTAAACTCCCCCTGGCCGACGCAGCTCAGTTCGGGGTGCGCCGGCAAGCCAAAGCCGATGCCGATGTCCACGTCGCCGGCGCGGACCTGATCGGCGATATCCGCCGAACCCATGGTGCAGGTATGGATGGTGATCCCGGGATGCCGCTGCATCACCCTGTCCAGCACCAGGGGCAGGAAATCGAGGCTCAGGCCCTCGACGGCGCCCAGCTTGACTTCGCCGCCCTCGATGCCCATCAGGCGTTCGATTTCCGCCTTAGCCCGCTGCTCGTCCTGAAGCACCGTCAGCACATGCCGGGCGAATATCCCGCCGGCTTCCGTCAAGCGCAAACCGCTGGGCAGGCGTTCGAACAATGGCGTACCGATCTCCTCCTCCAGGTTGAGCAACTGCCGGTTCACCGCCGAGCTGTCCACATGCAGTTGCCGGGCCGCTTCCCGTATCGAACCCGCCCGGCGGATGGCATCAAAATAGCGGATGGATCGGGCATGTATGCTCACGTTGGCGCCTTGTCTGAACATGGAGGAAGCAGCGAATCGCTGCCGCTCCATCATTTAACTGCATTGACGGCGCCTAGTACATCTCCGCAGGCCCGGCCGCCACATCCTGCCTTTCGCGCTTGATCTGCTCCCAGGTGCGCCTGAACCATTCGGCGATGGCCACGTTCTGCTCGAACAGCGAGTACTTCACCCCGCCCCCATAGTCGGGCATGTCTATCATGTCCGTGGTGATGTAGCGCAGCGGGCAGTCCGGCGTATCCCGGTGATGGCGCAACACGCGCCGCACCACGTCCTTGCACGGTTCCACGCGATAGGCGTTCCAGTGCAGGTGCCACTGGCCCGGCGCGGGCTTGAAGAAGGGATACTGGCAGGCCCGCCCGTACGTGCCGCCCTCCTTGAGTTCCCAGGGATTCTTGGGACCATTGGGCGACACCGGCCGTATCTGGAGCCAATGCGTCATGTTCATGCCTATCCACTCATCGATCACATTGCCTTCCTCGTAAGGATCGATGATGAAGGTCCCGGCCTCTATGTCGCCGCGGATGCCGCTGACATCCTGTTCTTCGGGATTGTCGACCTTCAGCAGCACATGGCTGTGGTCCAGCACGAAGTTGAAGGGCACGCCGCGCCGGCGCACCTGCTCGGCCACCGGACTGATACGCCGCAGATCCTCCGACCACATGTAGATGTGCACTTCGAAACCGATTTCGATGCCTATCCTGCGGCCCAGGTCGTAGGCGTGCAGATAAAAATCGACCACCTCCTGGTCGGTGACCACATGGCCTTGCGCATGACGGGCGAGCAGCATGATGTTATGGAATTCGCCCCCCGCTTCCTTGCACAGGCGCA
This sequence comes from Alcaligenes sp. Marseille-Q7550, assembly GCF_965112015.1. Taxonomy (NCBI): domain Bacteria; kingdom Pseudomonadati; phylum Pseudomonadota; class Betaproteobacteria; order Burkholderiales; family Alcaligenaceae; genus Alcaligenes; species Alcaligenes sp. Marseille-Q7550. The sequence continues at coordinate 1,708,227 of NZ_CBCOPU010000001.1, read as the reverse complement.
GGTTCTTCTCCAGCAGCCCCTCGTCCCGGCCCGCCATGTAGGACCACAGGCCGGTGCGTATGGGAATGCCGTGCTTGTCGGCGGCCCGCAGGTACTCCTTCTCCGCTCCCGGTTGAGGCATGCGGTCGAAATGATCGAATACCCCCGACTCCTTCAGCATGCGGAACTGCTCGTCCACCGACACGGGCTTCGTATGCTGTATGCCCCGGCCATTGCAGCCAATGGAAAACTCCATGCTTGATCTCCTTGAATACTGGTTTCTTCTTTTGCCGGGACGGACTATGCCCCGGCCTTGTCGGCAGCGCCCTCTTCAGCCTGCAGACGCTCTATCATTTTTCGTATGCGCGCCGGCGCATTGTCTATCCCCAGCCGGGTGTACTCGCGCACGCCGGTGCGCTCCTGCTCGCACTGGATGCGAGCCAGAATCTCGGCGTCCTCCTCGAAGGTCAGCGTCATGAAGCGCACGACATCGTCCGACACCTGCGCATCATCCGGATGATAGTTGCGCACGTGCAACCAGAAATAATGGGTCGTGGACTCTGTTTCCGGAGTCAGGAAATTGAAGCTGTAGGACCGGAAGCCCTGGTCCTTGTTGTCCTCGGTCGGCTCGACGCCGGCATCCACACAACCGAAATCGACACAGGAAACAGAAGGCAGGTGCAGATAATAGTATTGCCAGCGATCCGTCATGCCCTGGAAGTCGGCCATGCGCTCGACCAGCGGCACCGGCGGCGCATTCCTGATCCATCGATAGGCCAGTACATGAGAGTCGCCCTGCTCTATCTTGACGCCGACGTTCTCGCCGGCTGAATTACCGATGGTTTTCTTGTGCACATACGTCGTATGGGCGGGATCGACCAGGTTGTCGGTGATGTTCAGGTAGTTGGTCTTGAAATGCAGGTACTGCCCGTCCACCAGGCCCCAGCCATCCTCTTTGTAGCGAGGCACGTCGACGATGGCATGATGGTGCGCCAGGGCCGGATCGCCCATCCAGATCCAGACCGCGCCGTACTTCTCCTGCAAGGGGAAGGAGCGCACCCTGGCGGTGGGCGGGATGCTCTGCTGTCCGGGAATGCGCACGCAAGCTCCGGAACAGTCGAACTCCATGCCGTGATAGCCGCATTGCACATGATCGCCCTGCAGCTCGCCCAGCGACAAAGGCGCCAGCTTGTGCGGGCAGCGGTCCGCCAGCGCCGCGGGCGCGCCGTCCTCGCGACGGTACAGCACCACCTGCTCGCCCAGAATGGTGCGCGGCAACAGCCGACGGCCGACCTCTTTGCTCCAGGCCGCCACGTACCAGGCATTTTTTACAAAAGTCCCCATTCACGTCTCCATTTTTTAGAAAGGCAGAAAAGACCGGACTCACGCATCCAGCACCAATTCGTCGCTTCGAGCCCGGGACACGCACACGCACATCAGGCGGTCCTCTTCGCGATCGCTGTCCGACAGCGCATAGTCGCGGTGCTCGGGCGTGCCGGCCAGCACGCGCACGGCGCACACGCCGCATTCGCCGCGGCCGCAATCGAACATCGGATCGACGCCCGCCTCGACCATGGCCTCGAGAATCGACTGTCCGGCCGGCACGTCCAGCGTCAAGGCGCTGCGCTGCAGCACCACTCGGCAGGGACGATCCTGCTCGCGGGACGCCGGTGCGCCGAACAGTTCGAAATGCACGTGACTGGACGGCCACTGCAAGGCCTTGGCTGCGGCGATCACCGCATCGATGAGAGGACGCGGGCCGCATACATAGACATGCCGCCGCGCCGCCGGCTCGCCCAGGACCTGCATGACGGACAAGCCTTTGCTTGGTTCGCCCTCATCGAAGTACAAACTGGCGCGCGGGCCGCACAGCGCCTGCACGACCTCCTTGTAGGCCATGCCCTGCGGGCTGCGCGACGCATAATGCAGAACATAGGGCATGCCGCTCGAGGACAGCGCATGCGCCATCGACAGGATGGGCGTGATGCCGATTCCCCCGGCGATCAGGACCGCTTCATGCTCCTGGTCGCACAAGCCGAAGTCATTCCTGGGCAGTCCCGCCTTGAGCCTGTCCCCCACCTGAAGCGCATGCATGAAGCGCGAACCGCCGCCTCCCTGGGCCTCGAGCTTGACGGCAATCTCATACTGGCCGGACTGCCGGGTGCTGTTGATCAAGGAATAAGAACGATGCTTCACCGCGCCGCCGTCCGGCGCCACGTTCACCATGATGTGCGCCCCAGCCGCAAACACGGGCAGGGACCCGCCGTCGGCGGCGCGCAAAGTGATTGCCTTGATCTGTGCAGTCAGCGATTGAACATCGCTCACCACCAGCTCCAGCGGCCACTCAGAAAAACTGGACATGCGTTCTCCCTCGATCCGGTGCACAAGAGCGTCCGGATCCTGCTTCAAAGAAAAATCAAACTCTTGGAAAAAGCCGGCGTTCAATCAAGCGGCAGCGGTGTCTTTCATCATGGGCTCCTTGTGTTTTGCTTCTGATTCTTGTGATCAGTATAGTGAGCCGGATGCGCTGTTCATATTGGCAAATAAACAGCATAGCGCTGCAAATTTTGCAGCATTCGGAACGCGACCTGTTCTTTCGTGTGGCGACGCACGGGGCCGGCCCGCAGGCACAGCTTGCCGCAGCCTGCATAAGAAAACGCCCCGTCACTGTCGAATCGCGGACGGGGCGAAAAAGCGGCGCCCTTGGAGCCTGCGCCAAGCGGCAATGGCGCCCGGGGCGCGGCGCACCCTCAAGGTTCTACATGATGCAGCAAGCCCCGGACGCGAGCCTGTTCGAGTTCACGCAGGACCTCGTCGCGCGACTTGCCCGGCCCTTGTGAAATGACGACGGGATAGTCACTGTCCGCCACGTTCAACAGCCCTTGGGCTCGCGCTTGCTGCAGTTCGCGCTCCACCTGCTCGCGCGACTTCTCCGGCCCGCTCCGATCCAGGATCGGATAGTCGCTGTCTGTCACGGGGATCAGGCCCCGGCTGCGCGCCTGCTCGAGCTCCGCCCTCACCTGCTGACGCGTCAGACCGTCCTGGCCATCCGTGCCGGCAGCCTGTACCCAGCTCGCAGGCAGGACAAGCGCTGCCACCATGCTTGCGGCCATGATTCGTACTTTCATCTTTCAACTCCTTTTAAAAAACGCTTTCGGTCTCGGCGGCTCCAGGACGTTCCTTTCCCGCCCCAACCGTGCGCATGACAAGAAAAACAAACTAACAACGTTAGATTAAAAGCAAAAAAATAGCGGCTGACGGCTCAGGAAACCGGCGCCGCGAACGGCGGCACAATGGGATTGGGTGGCGATGCACGCAGTCCCATTGCCAGAAGCAAAGCCGTCAGGCTGGTGCAGAACACCAGGTTGAAGCCGTCGATATAGGCGATGACCTGGGACTCGCGGGCCAGGACCTGAGCAAGCTGCGCCAGTCCTGCGCCCGCCCTTTCGATCGCCAAGGGCGATCCCGCCTGCACGTGCAGGTCCAGCGAAGCCCGGCTCAGATCGCCGGCGATGCGCAGCCAGGCCGTCATCACGGTGCCCGCCAGCACCGGCGTCAAGACACGCGCCACCGGCACGTAGGCGCCCAGCGCCGCTGCATGGACCGGATCGAGATTGGTGACGAACGCCGCGATCAGACCGATGAGCATGATGCACTCCCCTACGGACTGCAGGATCAGGATTCCGACGAACTGCTCGACCCGCCAGTCATGCGAGAGCTGCGCGCCCATCCGGGCCACCAGCGCAATCACGATCAGTCCGGCCATGATCAGGAGCCGAGGCTCGATCCTGCGGCCCAGATAGACCGCAAGCGGCGTGCACGCCAGGTAGGCGGCGAACGCAATCAGGGCGGCCGTGCCCGTCTGCATGGGCTTCAACCCGCCCATCAGGCCCAGAAATGCCGGGATCAGCAGGGAGGTTGGAGTCATCAGCACGCCGAACAGGCAGGCGATGGCCAGGCAGATGCGGATGTTCCTGTTCCCCAGAGGAGCCAGGGCGCCGAACAGGGACGGATGGCGCGCCGCGCGCAGGACGGCGGCCCCGAACAGGATCAGACCGCCCGCCAGGCTGGATGCCACCAGGCGGGAATAAATCCAGCCCAGGCGCTCGGCCGGCTCCACGCCCAGGAAGATCAGCCCCAGGCCGCCGCAGAACAAGGCCATCCCGCCCCAGTCGGTCCGGCTCAAGCCGTCCTGGTCCACGGGCGCCATGGGCACCGCCTTCCAGACCAGCAAAGCGATCAATGGCCCCACACCTGCGGCGGTCCAGTAGATCCAGCGCCAGTCCAGTTCCTCGACGAACCAGGCCGACACGCCCATGCCCGCGTCCATGCCCGTCGACACCCGCAGGCTGTACGCCGCCATGACGAGCAGCCACAGTCCGGGCCGCACGCTGCGCAGCGCCAGCGAGACCGTCAAGGGCAGGTACACCCCCAGGCACAGCCCCGCAAGCAGATGCAGGGCCACCAGGGCGGGATAGTGGCGGGCGCAGAACGGTATGGCCAAGGTTGCGGCCCCCAGGACCAGGCCAGGGATGCACAGCACGCGCGCGGGCCCGATCGTCAGGGCCAGCCAGGGCACGACGGGCATGGTCAATAGCTGCGCCCCGTTCAAGGCCGTTCCCAGCCAGGCGGCTTCCAGCACGTCCAGCCCGAACTGGCCGCGCAGGTCGGGCAGCGCGGCGGAAAACAGCCTGCCCTGCAGCGTGGTGAGCACGGCGCCCAGGAAAATGGCGGCCACGGTCAGGGAGGGGCGCGCAACAGCGGCATTGGCAAGAAGACGAGGCACGCGCGCCATCATCGCCGCCCTCCCGCCGCCGCCTGCGCGAGCGAACCCTGGTAATCGGGGACCACGTCTCCCCGCGTGTCGGTACGGGTCTCGACCGGCATGCCCGGCCGCAGGCTGTCCAGTCCCTCCTGGCCCGGTTCGAGCTCGATGCGCACCGGAATCCGCTGCACGACCTTGGTGAAATTCCCCGATGCATTATCCGCGGGCAGCAGGGCCGACTTGGCGCCGCTCATGGGCGCCAGCTCCCCCACCCGGCCGCGGAAACGCCGCCCGGGCAAAGCGTCCACCGCAATCTCCACGGGCTGGCCGCGGCGCACATGAGCAAGCTGGGTTTCCTTGTAATTGGCCATCACATAGGCCTGGCCGGACGGCACGATGGACACGACCTGCGTTCCAGGCGACACCAGACCGCCCAGCTGCACATGGCGCCGGCCCAGCACGCCGTCGAACGGCGCCACCAGACGCGTATGCTCCAGCTCGCGCTGCGCCAGCTCCAGGGCCGCCTGCGCCGCCTCCACATCGGCCTGGCGCAGGCTGCGCTGGCCTTGCAGCACCTCCAGGGTCTTGCCGGCCAGCTCCAGCTGGGCCTGCGCCGCATCGCGCAGACTCACGGCATGGTCCAGTTCAGCCTGGGCGCGCTCGAACAGTTGGCGCGACAACGCGCCCTCCCGGACCAGGTCCGCCTGCCGGGCGGGATCGCGGCGATACTGGCGCACGCGCACCTGGGCGGCGCTCAGCCTGGCGCGTTCCTGGGCGACGCCGGCCTTCTGCTGAGCCAGCTCCGCATCCAGATTGTCCAGGCTGGCCTGCGCCCGGTTCAAGGACGCCCGGGCGGCGGACACTCGCGCCTGCGCGTCGCCATCGTCGATGCGCGCCACCAGCTCCCCCGCCTTCACCGGCTGATAGTCGCCTACCGGCAAGGCCCGGACGTAACCGGACACCCTCGCGCTGAGAATCGCCGCGTCCGATTCCACGAAGGCATTCTGGGTTGTCTGGACGGTGCGCCGGCTGGTCCACGCATCCCATTGGCCGGTCGCCGTCGCAACCAACGCGACCATCGCCACGCACGCCGCCCAGGGCGCCAGGCGCCGAATCATCGTCTTTCGTTCCTGCCTACTCATTCTTTTTCTCCTGCCACATCATTCGTGGCGTCAAACCCGACCCCCAATGCCCGGATCAACTCCACGCCCAGCGCGGCGGAACGGACCTTCAGGTCCAGGCTCCGGCGGCGCTCCTGCAACAGCGCATCCTGGGCGTTGAGCACGGTCAGGTAATTGCTCAGCCCTCTTTCATACTGGCGACGGGCCAGGTCGAACGCCGCCTGGCGGGCGTCCAGCGTTTCTTGCTGCGCCTGTTGCTGCGGAGCCAGGGAATCGAGCGAGACCAATTGATCAGCCACGTCCCGCACGGCGTTCAACAGTGCCCGGTTGTAGCTTTCCACTGCGGCATCCAGTTCCGCGCTGCGCGTCTTCAAACGCGCCCGCAGGCGGCCGGCATCAAAAATCGGCAGGCTGATCGCCGGCTCCACGCCGTAATGGCGGCTGCCGGCGGCCAGCCAGTCCCCCAGGCCCAGGGACAGGCCGCGTCGGGCGAGGCCGGCAAATGCGCGCAGGCTGATATTCGGATAGAAGTCCGCCTTGGCAGCCTGGGCGGACTGCGAAGCGGCCTCGACCCGCCAGCGGGCGGCCACGATGTCCGGCCGCCGGCCCACCAATTGCGCCGGCACCAGCGACGGCGCCTCATCCGCGCGCATCGTCGTCAAGATGGGTGCTGCATCAGACAGAGCGTCGACAGGCAGACCCGCCAGAGCCGCCAGGGCATGGCGCTGCAGGCGCGCCTGTTCCAGCAGGCTGCTGATGTCTCGCCGGCTGGACGCCACGTCGGCCTGCGCCTGCCGGTACTCGACATCCGTGTCCAGCCCGGCTTGCCGCCGGTGTCCCACGATCTGCACAGTCTGCTCGCGCAGCGCCAGCGCCTGCTCCGCCTGGCCCTGCGCCTCCACCAGACGGGCCAGTTCGAACCAGCCCTCCGCCAAGCGGCTGGCCAGGAGCAGCCTTGCCTCATGGACTTCCGCCTCCCGCGCCGCCGCCTCGCCCAAAGCCGCCTGGAACGCCGCGCGCTGTCCGCCCCAGAAATCAAAGCTGTGATGGATCTGGGCGCTGACGACGCCTGTGGTTCCATAAGAGCCCGCCAAAGGGGGGCCCGCATCATATTCTTGCGCGAAGCGCTTGCGCTGCACGCTGCCCGTCGCATCGAGTTGCGGTCCGCGTTCCGCCTGGGCCTGATCGGCCAGCGCGGCGGCCTGCGCCAGCCGCGCCTGCGCCATGCCCAGATCCGGACTGTGTTGCAAGGCCTGGGCAATCAACTGGTTCAGCATGGGATCCTCATAGCGCTCCCACCACTGGTCCTGCGGCCAACGGACTGCCGCCTGCCGCCGGGCGCCGAACGATTCGGCGGAATAAATGCCTTTTCGGGGGCCTTTGTCCACATCCCCCATCCCGGCGCATCCCGCCAGCATCGCGCAGAGCAGGCTGGAAAAAATGATTGGTTTCATAGCAACCTAACAGTGTTAGTTTATTTTCAAATGATACACTAACATCGTTAGATTCAAAACTCATTTTCAGGAAGGCGTTGCATGAAAGCACCCAAGATCCAACGCGACCATGTCATCCGCACAGCGCTGAATCTGCTGGACCAGGACGGGCTCGAAGGCCTGACCATGCGCAAACTGGCCCAGGCGCTGCAGGTCCAGGCCCCTTCCCTGTACTGGCACTTCAACAGCAAGCAGGCCCTGATCGACGGCATGGCCGACGCCCTGGTCGACTCGGTCGCCCGGTCCTTCCCCGACGGCCAGAACTGGGATGCGCGCGTGCGGCAGGTGGCCGGCGAACTGCGCCAGGCGCTGCTCAGGCACAGGGACGGCGCGCGGGTCTTCGCCGGGACCTATGTCGTGACGGACAATGTGCTGCGCACGGGCGAAGCCATGATCTCCGCTTTCATCCAGGCCGGCGCCGCCCCTGATCTGGCCGCCGCTTCCAGCTTCAGCGTCACCTACTTCGTGCTGGGCCTGGTCACCGAAGAGCAGGCGCTGGGCCCAGGAAGCACGCTGGACCTGGTCACACGAAAACAGGCCTTCCGGGCCTGCGCACAGGAAAAATTCCCCCAAAGCTGGACAGCCCGCGACGCCATCTTTTCCGAAGACTTCAACAGCCGCTTCACGACAGGGCTGGACCTGCTGATCAGCGGCTTCAGCCAGCGCATCGCAGAAGCGCAGCGGTAAAGATCCGCTCACATAGAAAATGCCCGCCGGCTCTTGCCGGCGGGCATTGGTTTCCAGACACGAAATCAGGCTGGCTGGCGAAATGCAGCCTGGGTCAAGCCTGTACCGTATGCCCTCCAGACAATGACGCACGGTAGTGTCCCGGCGTTTGCCCAAGCACCTTGCGAAAGGCGACACCCATATGCGTGAGGTGCACGGAAATCACGCTGCTCATCAAACCGGAGGACAGCATGCTCCCTCTGCTAGATACGACAGGGCTGCATGCCCGCGCGGCCGTCGACTTTGCCCTTCAGGGCTCCTGACGCCTGCCTCGGGTCCACGCCCTGGCCAAAGGCGGAAGAGCCCCGCCCAATGGCAGACATGCAGCAGAACCTGGCCGGGCGTCAGGAACAGACCGCCCCTGCCGGGTTGGACTCCCCTGCCGCATGCCGGGCGGAGTAGCGGGCCAGAATGGGCAGGAGCGCCACCGCCACCACGGCGCATCCCGTCGCGGCAAGGCCCAGGATATTGAACAGGCGCGTATAGATAGGCAACGTCTGCAACGGATCGGTCAAGTTCACAGGCACGTGGGCGATATTGGCGACCACGCTGCCCAGGTACTGCGCCACCCCCGTTGAAATGAAATACGCTCCCATCATGAAACCCGACATGCGCGCAGGCACATAACGGGCGATCATGGCCAGGCCCAATGCACTGACGAGGATCTCTCCCATCGTGTAGAAGAAATAGCCCGCAACCATGAGCCAGGAAGAGACCGTGCCCCCGTCCGCCAGGTGCTCGGCGGCGCCGAAGATGAAAAATCCCACGGCCACGGTTACGAAGCCCAGGAAGAACTTCACGGATATAGGCGGATCCATGTCGCGACGGGCCAGCCAGTCGTAAAGCATGGCCATGGGGGGGCTGGCGATAATGATGATGAGCGGATTCAAGGCCTGAAACTGGGCAGGCGAAAAGTTGAACAGATGCACGCCCAGAATATCGAACGCAGGCCGCACGTTATGCAGGGCGAACAGTGTCAGCGAGGTGGCCATCTGCTGGTAGAAGATGAAGAAGAAAATACTCTGCAGCGTCAGGATCAGCGCCACCGTCAATCCGGCGCGCTCAGGCCCCACAGTCTTGCGGATCATATTGCCGAAGATGAGCAGTACGATGAAGCTCGCGGTATATATGCATATGGCCGCCAGCTCGCCATGCTGCAGCACGAAGGCCACCGTGGCAACAACCACCGCGCTGCCGGCCAGTACGGCCAGCAAGGCCCAGAGACGCAGGGGCCGGGCATCGGAAGGAGAATTCACTCTGGCCAGCGTCTGTCGCATGAACGCATAATTGACCAGCCCCACCAGCAAGCCGGCCAGGCTCAGGGCAAACGCCTGGCGCCAGCCCCAACGCGCCTGTATCCATGGCGTGGCCAGCATGGACAGGGTGGACCCGACATTGACGGCCATATAATAGATCGTGAATGCACTATCCAATTTTTCGGGCGTGTCGGCGAAAATCTGGCGCACAAGGTTGCCCGCATTGGCCTTGAACAGGCCATTGCCCACGACGATGACGCCCAGGCTGACGAAGAGCGCCGTCACGCCATGCCCGCCGGCGGCAAGCAGGAAATAGCCGAGGGCCAGAACCATTGCGCCCAGAATCATGGTGCGCCGGGTGCCCAGCACCTGGTCGCCAATCCAGCCCCCAACCGCGGGCATGGCATAGACCAATGCGCCGAATACGCCCCAGGTCAGGTTGGCCTGGACATCCGGGAACCCCAGCCGGCCAACCATGAACAGCACCATCAAGGCGGCCATGCCGTAAAAACCGAAGCGCTCCCACAATTCTATGAGCCACAAGGTTGAAAAAGAACGGATTCGTGGTGAAAAGGTGGCGAACAACATCTCTCCTCCTTCTGCCTGGGGCAGGGCAAGCATCAAATGATGTGGCTTAGAAAAATTCCACCGGGACGTTGATCATCAATCGGACGGAGTCGCTGGTCGCATCCGAATAGTGCGCAGAGCCGACGTGATGCATCACGGAGAGCGCCACCGTTGACCCTTTCAGCGATGACGACTGGACGGTATAGGCGGGAATCACCCCGACTTCGTAATGGGGCCCATGCACCGGTTCGCCATTGGACCAGTACAGGTCACGCCCCGGAGTCCCAGGAGACATGCGGTACGCGGCATTGCTGGCGTCCGCTCCCCAGCCTTTCACTCCCCAGAGGGTGATGTTCAAGCCCGGCGCGCCGTAGTCCCGCATATCAATGGCATAGCGCAATTGAATGGAACGCTCGTGCGGCGCGTTGTAGTCCACGTCCATGGAGTTGGCCAGACGGATGTCGGCGGTTTCCCCCAGATAATCGAAGAACTGGTCGCTCAGTATCTGCTGGAAAGCCAGCGTCACGGCATGGGCTCTGTGGCGGGCGGTCAGCGCGAGACTGTAGGCGTCATTGCGGATGTCCCCTCCCCGCGCCTGCCCGGTGTCCTGGGTGTGGTAGTAATCCACGCGCCCCGTCCACTGCAGATCCTCGGGCTTGCCAATGCTGTGCTCAGCGCTGACATAGAACCGGTTCCACACGTCGCGGGCCTGATTGGCGCTCACGGTGAACTGGGTGTCCTTGCCAGCCTGGTAAGTGCCGCCGACATAGGAAAACCGCGAAACAGGCGCCCGGGTGTATTCCGTGGTGAGCCGTTGCAGCCTGTCCTGACCACGAGGCACGACCCTGTCGACGCTGCCCGCCGTCAGCTTCAGCCCCGGGATATCCTCGCTGACGAAAGAGCCGCCCCTGAACGTGGGAGGCAGAGCTCGATTGTCATGCGGCACCAGGTAGTGGGCATCCGCCTCGGGCAGCAACAGGCCGTACTTCAACAGGCTCTCCTTGGCGCGAGCCTGCACGTCCCATTGCCCGATATAGGCCCACCCGCGCTGTTTCCAGCTATCCGGCGAACCGGCGTGCGCCATATTCCCCGCATGCTTGTCGGCCGCGAGCGTCAGCGCGGAGAACAAGGATGCGCTGGCGGCAAACCCGATCGGCCCCGGCGTCCAGCCGGATGAAATCCACGGCCGTGCACCGAGCACCGAGGCGCTGCGTTCGGGTTGACCTTTCATGTTCAGGTAGTCGTTGTAGCTGCGCAGCTTTCAGGCCGGCGTGGCTGCCCCGGAAAAACCCAAGGTCATCGGCCGGCGGGCCGGACTCCCCTTGCGCTTGCAAGGGCAAGGCCAAGGTCAACGCCCAGAGCGCAAAAGCAAGCGCACACAGACGGCGCCGGTGAAATAAAAAGTGAAAAGGCCAGCAGTGGCTCATAAAGGCCTCCTTGCGCGACTGATCGTCCGTCACGCTTCCAAAACCGGCGGTTCACGGTAACGCCGCCGGAATTTCTGGCAAAGAAATGGCACCTGTTGACGCCAGCATTGGATTGTCATCATTTTTGATGACCATTAATCCATGGAAGGTAAATTTACTCCTAAGCCTTTTTTATGGCACTCTGGATTACCCTGACAATGCAATGCATTTTTTATTAAATGGCCAAGCTCATCAGCAAATTGAATTTTTTATTGTAAATATTGAAAATTCTTATCGCCGAAAAGCATCTAAAACCAAGACTTTCCAAATGTAAAATTTAATCGCTGTGTTAGAGCCAAAATTTAATCATCTTTGAAGATCACAAGGAAAGCCAGTCTGGATATTTTATTTTCCAGAACAAAAATTTTCGTGCTTAAAAAGTATATGGCGTGTACGTTTTTTATTATTGATCCGCCTCGGGCGATGTACCTGGGCCGCGTCGTGTTCAACACCTTGGCGCCTCCCATGCCGGGCCGTGCCAGATGCGGCCGGTCTGCAAGACACCATGCCTCCCCTTGTGTGCTTGAGCAGATTGACCTTTGCTTCAGCCGGTACTCAGCATGCAGCCCTCCGGAAGATCCGCTTGCGTATTTGTTGCACTTATTTGCATCCACAGTCACCTGGAGCGCAAAACAGCCCTATGGTATATGACAAATCTTTATTGTTAGAATTTCAAAAGCAGTAAAATGATCAATACAGATAAACTTACAATCAGCCATCCAACCACCAACACACAAAAATCAAACATTTTCGACTTTAAAAAATAATTCGAAAACTTACAATCACAACCTCAGGCAGAATCACAAAAAATTCCGCGATGTCATTTTTGAATAACCATCAAAGCCATCTAAAAATTAATTCTAGATTTACTTTTTATTCATAATCCGCACCATCCATACCAGAAAAAAATTTAATTCACTCACAAATATCAGATTTAGAATGAAAAATAACTCTAGTCGCTCAAGCTCTCTGAGCAAACACACCAAAACCGAACGAAGATCAGTTTTTATTATGAGGATCAACCATGTCGGAAATCGAAGAATCTGTACATATCCTGAGCCACAGGCCTGAATGGCGTATCCAGGCGAAAGAAGAAGCCTTTCGGATATCCAAGGAATTAGGCATGCCCGTTTCAGACATCGAGCACATTGGAAACACAGCCGTCGAAGGTTTGGCGGCCAAGCCAATCATCGACCTGATGCTGGGTGCAAGGGAACTGCCGTCCGAAAAACTCCACGCTGCGCTCGCGGCGCTGGGCTATGAATGGCTAGGCGACCTTCCTGGACGTTCGTACTTTCGCAAGAGAGGCGAGCGCGGCTTCAATGTGCATGTCGTCATGAAAGATGGCGATCACTGGAAGAACAATCTCCTGTTCCAGGATTACTTGCGTCGCAATGAAGCTGCCCGAGCACGGTACGCCCAGGCCAAGCAGGCCGCCATTTCATCCGGTCACGGCGCGCTGCTGTCTTATTCGGCCGCGAAAGAACCCACCCTGTCGTCCTTGCTGCGGGAAGCGGCGTCAGTTCACAAGAAGAACCAGTGAGCTTGCTTGTTTCGTCCAGCGCCGATTCACCGCAGCTCCAGTTTCACCAGCGAACGCTGAATCCGCAGGTAGATCACATGATCCAACCATGCCCGGAACCGATCCAGCAAAGCGTGCGGATGATATTGCTGCAGATCCATTCCGGCCTCTGATGGCGACACTCTTTCCGTTCTTGACACCAGAAACCCAGGAGACGAAAGCCTGCTGCTTGCCGGCGGGCGCCATCGCTGGACAAACTTATTCCTGAAGCAACGGCCGCCTGAGCTTTCTTTGCCCGCAGACCCTGCCCATCCGGCAGACCCGCCCTGAACACCTTCTTGGTTCAAGCCCTGAACACTCTGCCGGCGCCCCGCCTAGAACAATCTTCTCCTGCGCGGGTCGGCAGGTTCGTCCAGTTCCAGCCCAAACTGACTCAAATACCAGGTCGGCAGCGTCAGATGTGTATAAGAGGCAACAGTAGCATCGTCCAAGCGGCCCAGTGATGCGGCATTCAACGCCCCATGTGCATTATTCTGCATGTCCCGAAACAGAAACAGGCTCGATTCGACCAGTCGGCTCACCTGTTGAGCCGATCCTATAGGTAGAAGTTTATAAGTTCGTCGAACCGTGCTTACAAAGAGACCCAGCTCATTTAAAACCTGCGATGCGGCGAGCTGATTCCTTGTCTGCCTCGCTTGACGCAAGGCGTTGCCGAAACTCTCCAGAGGCTGACGAAGCCGTGTTTAAATCTCGCGCGCCACTGCTTTGCGAATATAGATCAGCATGGCGTGGGCCTGCTGCTCTTCTCTCTCTGTGACGATGTCGTGCATTGCACGTCGAGCGCTATCAACATAATCCTGTCCAAATAATATCGACATGCCTGCCAAATTCGTCTCGGACACAGACTGGAGATAAATTTTCAGCATGGACTTCTCAGCGAACAAGCTTAACAAAGACATCGCCAGCTCCTGCCCACGCTCCGAAGGGGCCTTCATCATGTCGCAAAGGCTCACTAACGGCCCATGCAGGACTTCTTGAGCCACGCACTGATCCACAGCATAGGAAATCTGCTTCAGCACCTCTAAGGCCTGCGCATTCAAGTCACGCGAAATCCGATCAATTACTATCGCTTTGGCAGTCCGATTACCCAGCACCCCGTCCCGCAGAGCATCGATATCTTCCCGCTTCAATTCGCTCAGGTAGAAAGACAAGGATTCCATTGCGCCGGGCAGATTGGCCAAATTGCCCTGTGTCAGATTGGCCAACTGTCCCAGTTCCTCGATAATTTTGCCCCGGGCTTTGGCATCGTTCGTCCGAGCCGTCAGCAGGCCCAGCATATTGCCGATGCGACGACTGTTGTCGTGGCGCTGAGTCATGTATCCGTACTGTGCCCTTACCTCAGGAGAAGCGCGGCTGAAGCGAAATTTCAGTTCGGCCAACGCATCGCGAACCTTCGGCGGCAAGCTGCGCCTGATAGGCGCCGTGCCGCCCTGCACTGGTTTGAAACGCAGATTGCCGACGGTGCCCAGAGGGCCGGGCGCAAAGCCCTGCGGCTGCAGATCTTGGACATTCGTCTGGCTGGAGGATTGAACATTCATGGCGATTTTCCTTGAAAAAGTCGGCCTCCCATGCAAACTCAGTAACGGACGAATGCCCGGTGTTCCGTCGCCAAACAAAGCCGATGCGCAAGTCTCACAGCCGTCCCCATCCGGTGAACCAAGCGACAGCATGTCGTTTCACCTTCCTGTAGAGCCTCGAACGCTCCCTGATCTTGACAAGCAACGCCGCCAACGCGAAAGGCTGGAGCGCCGCGTCCGCAGACATGTCCTCACGGCACACCCGCCAGCGGCCACCAGACTTCTCCAAACAAAAAAGCCCTGAAAAAACAGGGCTTTAAAAAAATTGGCAAATGCGGTGTTACTGCCAGCCGCTAAATCACTCCCACTCAATCGTTGCCGGCGGTTTGCTGGACACGTCGTAGGTGACGCGGTTGATGCCGCGCACTTCGTTGATGATGCGACCGGATACGCGCTTGAGCAGCGAGTATGGCAGTTCGGCCCAGTCGGCGGTCATGAAGTCGGAGGTCTGCACGGCGCGCAGGGCCACGACGTAGTCGTAGGTGCGGCCGTCGCCCATGACGCCCACGGACTTGACGGGCAGGAAGACGGCAAAGGCCTGGGAAGTCAGTTCGTACCAGCTCTTGCCCGTTTCGGGATCGATGGTGCTGTTCAGCTCTTCGATGAAGATGGCGTCGGCGCGGCGCAGCAGGTCGGCATATTCGCTCTTGACTTCGCCCAGGATGCGCACGCCCAGGCCCGGGCCGGGGAACGGGTGGCGGTAGACCATGCCGTGCGGCAGACCCAGGGCCACGCCCAGCTTGCGCACTTCGTCCTTGAACAGTTCGCGCAGGGGCTCCAGCAGCTTCAGGTTCAGGGTATCGGGCAGGCCGCCCACGTTGTGGTGCGACTTGATGGCCACGGCCTTGCCGGTCTTGGAGGCGGCCGATTCGATGACGTCCGGATAGATGGTGCCTTGCGCCAGCCAGCGGGCGGAAGTGAGCTTGCCGGCTTCTTCCTGGAAGATCTCCACGAATTCGCGACCGATGATCTTGCGCTTGGCCTCGGGGTCGGTGACGCCGGCCAGGTGACCCATGAAGCGATCGGTGGCGTCCACGTGGATGACCTTGACGCCCAGGTTGTCGGCGAAGGTCTTCATGACTTGCTGCGCTTCGTTCAGGCGCAGCAGACCGTGATCCACGAACACGCAGGTGAGCTGGTCGCCGATGGCGCGATGGATCAGCGCGGCGGCCACCGAGGAGTCCACGCCGCCGGACAGGCCCAGGATGACTTCGTCCGAGCCAACCTGTTCGCGGATGCGGGCGACGGCCTCTTCCACGTAGTCGGGCATGTTCCAGTCGCCGACGCAGCCGCAGATGTCGCGCACGAAACGCTGGAACAGGGCCTGGCCCTGGACGGTATGGGTGACTTCGGGGTGGAACTGCACGCCGTAGAAACCGCGTTCTTCATCGGCCATGCCGGCGATCGGGCAGCTGGGCGTGGAAGCCATGAGCTTGAAGCCGGCGGGCAGATCCGTGACCTTGTCGCCGTGGCTCATCCAGACCTTGAGCATGCCGTGGCCCTGCTCCGTGGTGAAGTCCTGGATGCCGTCCAGCAGGCGGGTGTGGCCGTGGGCGCGGACTTCGGCGTAGCCGAATTCGCGGTGGTCCGAAAAGGACACGGTGCCGCCCAGTTGCATGGCCATGGCCTGCATGCCGTAGCAGATGCCCAGCACCGGCACACCGGCCTTGAACACCGAGGCGGGCACCTTCAGGGATTCTTCGGCGTAGGCCGAAGCGTGGCTGCCCGACAGGATGATGCCCTTGAGCCCTTCCTGACTGGCGATGAATTCGTCCGACACGTCGCCGGGATGAATTTCGCAATACACGCCGGCTTCGCGCACGCGGCGCGCGATGAGCTGGGTGACTTGGGAGCCGTAATCGAGGATCAGGATTCGCTGGTGCATGAAAATTTCGAGCCAATAAGAAAGCGGTAAAGGATCTATTTTACGCTGTGTCGCGTCGCTTAGGGAGGAGCAGGACCGCAGCGGGAGCAAAATGTCCCGCCCGGCTGGCATTCGTGCGGCAAGGCGGATACAGTACATGCAGCCACATAGGGAGTTCCAGTATGTCTTCGAGTCGTACCCCACACCTGACCGGCCCCATCGATCAGACCGACACCGCGCAGGCCAGCGGCCAGCAGGGCGGCGGATCCATCGCCCCTTCCTCGCGGCGCCACAGCCTGCCGCACGCCTTCTCCTACGATTGCGACACCCAGGTCGACGACGCCCCTTCCAGCCACGCCTTCGTGCTGGTGCACGGCGCCTGGCACGGTGGCTGGTGCTGGTCGCGGGTCGCCGCCCGGCTCCAGGCCCAGGGCCACAAGGTCTACACTCCTACCCTGACCGGCCTGGGCGAACGCAGCCACCTGCTCAGTTCCAACATCACGCTGGACACCTTCGTTGACGACGTGGCCAATCTGCTGCGCTGGGAGGAACTGTGCAATGTGGTGCTGGTGGGCCACAGCTTCGGCGGCCTGGTCATCAGCGGCGTGGCGGACGTGCTGCCGCGCTGCCTGCGCCAATTGGTCTACCTGGACCCTTCATCCTGCCCAGCGGCACCAGCACCTTCGACACCCTGCCCCCCAAAGTGGTGGAAAGCATGACGGCCTCGGCCGCCAAAAGCGTCATCCCCGCCGTGCCCCCTCCCCCGCTCAACGCCCTGGGCCTGCACGCCACCGAAGACCTGCACTTCGTGGGCCACAGGCTGACGCCCCAGCCGCTCAGCGTCTACCGCTCGGCGCTGCGCCTGCAGAATCCCATGATAGGCAATTCCCGCCCCTGCGCCTATGTCTCCTGCACCCAGCCGCCCTTCAAGGCCGTGGACACCTCCCGGGAATGGGCGCGACAGCAAAAAGACTGGGACTTCCGCGAACTGGACAGCGGGCACAGCGCCATGATCACGCACCCCGACCAGGTGGCCCGGCTCCTGCTGGAACTGGCGGACTGAACCATAGGCCACAGAAGAAAACCGCCGGCAACAAGGCCGGCGGTTTCTGGCATGCAAGAGACTGTGAAGATCAGTCGGCGCGGTAGTTCGGCGCTTCCTTGGTGATCTGCACGTCGTGGACGTGGGATTCACGCACGCCGGCGGCGGTGATTTCCACGAACTCGGCCTTGGCGTGCAGTTCCTCGATAGACTTGCAGCCGCAATAGCCCATGGAGGCGCGCACGCCGCCCACCAGCTGATAGATGATGGCGATGACGCTGCCCTTGTAGGGGACTCGGCCTTCGATGCCTTCGGGGACCAGCTTGTCGGCGTTGTTGGAGGGATCCTGGAAGTAGCGGTCGGCCGAGCCGTCCACCATGGCGCCCAGGCTTCCCATGCCGCGATAGGACTTGTAGGAACGGCCCTGGAACAGCACGACTTCGCCGGGGGATTCTTCCGTGCCGGCGAACATGCCGCCCATCATGCAGGCGGACGCGCCGGCGGCCAGGGCCTTGGACACGTCGCCCGAAAAGCGGATGCCGCCGTCGGCGATCAGGGGCACGCCCGTGCCTTCCAGCGCCTTGGCCACATCGGCGATGGCGGTGATCTGGGGCACGCCCACGCCGGCCACGATGCGGGTGGTGCAGATGGACCCTGGGCCGATGCCGACCTTGACGCAGTCCGCGCCGGCTTCAACCAGAGCGCGCGCCGCTTCGGCCGTGGCGATGTTGCCGCCGATGACCTGGATGCGGGGGAAATTCTTCTTGACCCAGCGCACGCGTTCGATCACGCCGCGCGACTGGCCATGCGCGGTGTCGACCACGACCGCATCGACGCCGGCGGCCGCCAGTTTTTCGACGCGTTCCTCGGTGCCTTCGCCCACCCCCACCGCCGCGCCGACGCGCAGCTGGCCCTGGGCATCCTTGCTGGCCAGTGGGTGCTCCGTGTTCTTGACGATGTCCTTGACGGTGGCCAGGCCGCGCAGCTGGAACTGATCGTTGACGATCAGGACGCGCTCCAGGCGGTGGCGATGCATCAGGGCCTGGGCTTCTTCCAGCGTAGCGCCTTCACGCATGGTGACCAGGCGCTCCTGCGGCGTCATGACGTCGCGCAGCGGCAGGTCCAGGCGGTCTTCGAAACGCAGGTCGCGGTTGGTGACGATGCCCACCACCTTGCCGCCTTCGACCACGGGCAGGCCGGAGATGCCATGCTGGCGCTGCAGCGCGATGGCGTCGCGCACCTTCATGGTGGGCGTGACCGTGACCGGATCGATGACGATGCCGAACTCGTGGCGCTTGACGCGGGCCACTTCACGGGCCTGGGCGTCGGCGGACAGGTTCTTGTGGATGATCCCGATGCCGCCTTCCTGGGCCATGGCGATGGCCAGGCGCGATTCAGTGACGGTATCCATGGCGGCGGACACGAGCGGGATGTTCAGGGTGATGTCCCGCGTGAAGCGGGTGACCAGGGATGTATCGCGAGGCAGAACCTCGGAGTAAGCAGGAACCAACAACACATCGTCGAAGGTCAGTGCTTTCTTGATGAGACGCATGCTTTTTACTCCGTCCAAAAATGGATTATACGCGCAAGCATTTAAGCAATCCAGACCCGAGCGTTGCGGAACATCCGCATCCAGGGAGTAAAGCCGCCATTGGCCATCTGGTCGGCGCCGCGATCGGCCTCGCCCCAGCTGGCGGGCGTCCAGGACATCATGACGTTGCGGGTGACCCGCTCAGGGTGCGGCATCATGATGGTGAAGCGGCCGTCGGCCGTGGTGACGCCGGCCAGGCCGTCAGGGCTGCCGTTGGGGTTCAGAGGGTACTGCTCCGTGCGGCGGCCGTGATGGTCCACGAAATGGACGGCGCCGTGCACGCGGGACGCATCGCCCTGGCGCTGGAAGTTGGCAAAACCTTCGCCGTGGGCGACGGCCACCGGCAGGCGCGTGCCTTCCATGCCCCGGAAGAAGATGGACGGCGATGCGGCGATCTCCAGGGTGGAGAAGCGCGCCTCGTATTTTTCCGACTGGTTGCGCGTGAAGCGCGGCCAGAAGTCAGCGCCGGGAATCATGGGCGCCAGGGCCGCCATCATCTGGCAGCCATTGCACACGCCCAGGGCGAAGGTGTCCTGACGGCCGAAGAAGGCGGCGAACTGGTCGGACAGCTGCGTATTGAAGCGGATGGTCTTGGCCCAGCCCTCGCCGGCGCCCAGCACGTCGCCATAGCTGAAGCCGCCCACGGCCACCAGGCCCTGCATGCGCTCCAGCGACACGCGGCCGGACAGAAGGTCCGTCATGTGCACGTCCACGGCCTCGAAGCCCGCGGTGTCGAAGGCCCAGGCCATTTCCACCTGGCTGTTGCAGCCCTGCTCGCGCAGGATGGCCACGCGCGGGCGCTTGCCGGTGGCGATGAAGGGAGCGGCGATGTCTTCCTGAGGATTGAAGGCCACGCGCGGCGAGATGCCGGGATCCTGGGCGTCCTGCCAGCGGTCGAACTCGGCCTGGGCGCAGGCGGGATTGTCGCGCAGCGCCATGATGCGGCGGCTGACTTCGCTCCACTGCTGCGCCAGCTCCACGCGGGACGCCTGGTAGATGCAGGCGCCGTCGCGATAGAACTCGATCTGGTCGGAACCGTTCAGGCCGCCGATGACGTGCGAATGGGCCGACAGGCCGGCCTCGCGCAGCGCCTGCATGACCGCGTCGCGCTGAGCCAGCGGCACCTGGATGACGGCGCCGGCTTCTTCATTGAACAAGGCGCGCAGCGTGATCTCGTCGCGCTGCACGGATAGCTGCTCGGGACGGATCTTGTAGTCGCCCCAGTCGGCGGCGTGCGGATCGATGGTCAGCATATCCAGGTTGATGGATACGCCGGTGCGGCCCGCGAATGCCATTTCCGCCACGGTGGCCGCCAGGCCGCCGTCGGAGCGGTCGTGGTAGGCCAGGATACGGCCCTGGTCCGCCAGCTGGCGCACGGTCTTGACGAAGGCCAGCATGGCCTGGGCGTCCTGCATGTCGGGCACGGACTGGCCCACCTGGTTGAAGGCGTGCGCCAGCACGGAGGCGCCCATGCGCTGGCGGCCCTGGCCCAGGTCGATCAGGATCAGGACGGTGTCGCCCTGGTCGGTCCTGAGCTGCGGGGTGAGGGTGCGGCGCACGTCGGCCACCTGGGCGAAGGCGGTGACGATCAAGGATACGGGCGCGATGACCTGGCGGGACTGTCCGTCCTGCTCCCAGGTGGTGCGCATGGACAGGGAATCCTTGCCCACGGGAATGGAGAGGCCCAGTTGCTGGCACCACTGGCTGACCGCCTGCACGGTATCGAACAGGGCGGCGTCCTGGCCGTCCACGCCGCAGGCGGCCATCCAGTTGGCGGACAGCTTGACGTCCTTCAGGTCGCGCACGTCGCTGGCGACCAGATTGGTCAGGGCTTCGGCCACGGCCATGCGGCCGGAGGCGGCGGCATCGATCATGGCGCTGGGGGTGCGCTCGCCCATGGACATGGCTTCGCCGCGCACGCCCTCGAAATCGGCCAGGGTGACGGCGCAGTCGGCCACCGGCACCTGCCATGGGCCGACCATCTGGTCGCGGCTGCACATGCCGCCCACGGTGCGGTCCCCGATGGTGATCAGGAAACTCTTGTTGGCGACCGTGGGATGGCGCAGCACGCGCTGCATGGCCTCTTCCAGCTTGATGACGGTCAGGTCCAGCGGCTCCTGCACGCCGTCGCGGCGCTGCACGTCGCGCTCCATGCGCGGCGCCTTGCCCAGGATGACGTCCATGGGCACGTCCACGGGCCGCTCGTCCACGCTCTTGGGCGTATGGTCGGCATCCACGCCGGGCAGGCGCTCGCCGAAGGTCACGCGCAGCTGGCGTTCCTCGGTGGCCACGCCGACGACGGCGTAAGGGCAGCGTTCGCGCTTGGCGATGCGGTCGAAGCGGTCCAGGTCCTGGGGCAGGATGGCCAGCACATAGCGCTCCTGCGATTCGTTGGACCAGATTTCAGCAGGCGACAGGCCCGATTCCTCCAGCGGCACGCGCGTCAGCTCGAAAATGGCGCCGCGCTTGGCATCGTTGGCCAGTTCGGGGAAGGCATTGGCCAGCCCGCCCGCGCCCACGTCGTGGATGGCGATGATGGGGTTGTGTTCGCCCTGCTGCCAGCAGCGGTCTATGACTTCCTGCGCGCGACGCTCCATCTCGGGGTTGCCGCGCTGCACGGAATCAAAGTCCAGTTCGGCGCGATTGGCGCCCACGCTCATGCTGGAGGCCGCGCCCCCGCCCATGCCGATGCGCATGCCGGGACCGCCCAGCTGGATCAGCAAGGCGCCCACGGGCAAAGGATCCTTGTGCGTGAGGCGGTCATCGATGTAGCCCAGGCCGCCGGCGATCATGATGGGCTTGTGGTAGCCCCAGCGCTGCTGCGCGGCGGTCTGCTCGAAGGTGCGGAAGTAGCCCAGCAGGTTGGGACGGCCGAATTCTTTGTTTAAGGCCGCGCCGCCGATGGGGCCGTCGATCATGATGTCCAGCGGCTTGGCGATGCGCTCGGGGATGCCGTGAGAGTCGCCTTCCCAGGGTTCCGGATTGTCCGGGAAGCACAGATTGGAGACGGTGAAGCCCGTCAGGCCGGCCTTGGGCTTGGAGCCTCGGCCCGTGGCGCCCTCGTCGCGGATCTCGCCGCCCGCGCCGGTGGAGGCGCCGGGGAACGGCGCGATGGCCGTAGGGTGGTTGTGCGTCTCCACTTTCATCAGCGTGTGCACCAGGGCCTGGTGGCGCTGGTAGACAGGTTCGTCGGCCTGGTCGCTGATGCCCGCATGGAACAGGCTGGCCTGGCCGCCCGTCATGATGGCGGCGTTGTCCGCATAGGCCACCACGGTATTTTCCGGCTGGGCGGCGTGGGTTTCGCGGATCATGCCGAACAAGGTCTTGTCCTGGCGCTGGCCGTCG
Source organism: Alcaligenes sp. Marseille-Q7550 (assembly GCF_965112015.1). Lineage (NCBI taxonomy): Bacteria > Pseudomonadati > Pseudomonadota > Betaproteobacteria > Burkholderiales > Alcaligenaceae > Alcaligenes > Alcaligenes sp. Marseille-Q7550. The sequence continues at coordinate 1,685,853 of NZ_CBCOPU010000001.1, read as the reverse complement.
ATCACCCATTGGGCGTTGAAGATCTTGTGGCGGCAGTGCTCGCTGTTGGCCTGCGCGAACATCATCAGTTCCACGTCGTGCGGATTGCGGCCCAGACGCGTGAAGGCGTCCATCAGATAATCGATCTCGTCGTCCGACAGAGCCAGGCCCATGCTGTCGTTGGCCTCGCGCAAGGCGGCGACGCCCCCTCCCAGCAGGTCCACGGACTGGATGGGCTTGCCGGGCAACTCGGCGAACAGCGCCTGGCCGTCGAACTGCTGCCCCACCACGGTCTCGGTCATGCGGTCGTGCAACAGGGCCGCGATCTGCTCCAGCTGGACCTGGTCCAGCTCCTTGGCGCCGAGCAGGCCGCGCTTGGGCGTGATCAGGTAGCGCACGCCGCGCTCGATGCGGCGCACCGCCGCCAGCCCGCAGTTGTGAGCGATGTCCGTGGCCTTGCTCGCCCAGGGGGACACCGTGCCCAGCCGAGGCACCACGCGCAGCACCAGGTCGCCCTTGGGCGGCTCGGGGCTGAGCACCTGCTGGCCGTCGTCGAGCAGGTCGCTCAGCTGCTGGCGCGCCGTCGCATCCAGGCCAGACTCGTCGATCCAGACGTAATATTCGTGCAGGGCGCGGATGTCGGCGACAGGCAGCTGCAACTGTTCGATGCGTTCAAGCAGGCGCTCGCGACGAAAGGCGGAGAGCACGGACGAACCGGGGAAGTACAGAATTTGGCTCACGATACGGGAGGGGCAAAAAAGAAGGAAAGATAAGTAAACACATCATTTTACCCGGAAGCGACCGGCTCGGTCCAAAAGCAAAATGGCGTGCGCGAAAAAGAAAAATCAATGGCCTTGCGGCCGACGCGTTACTCGCTTGGGCGCCTGCATGCGCCTCGGAACAGCCTGCTGCGGGACGGCCGGCAAGGCCGTCCCATACCCAGGCTCATTCATCGGGATCGGGGTCCGGGGCCGGGTCGGGATAGATGACTTCGAGGATATCCAGCTCTTTCTTGCCGCCGGGCGTGCGCAGCACCACGGTGTCGCCTTCGCGCGCCTTGATCAGGGCCCGGGCGACGGGCGAGATCCAGCTGATGCGGCCCTGCAGGGGCTCGGCCTCGTCCACGCCCACGATGGTGACGCGGAACTCCTCGCCCTGGCTGTCGCTGTAGAGCACCGTGGCGCCGAAGAAGACCTGGTCGCGGTTGGGCTGCAGGCCCGGATCGACCACTTCGGCGATCTCCAGGCGCTTGGTCAGGAAGCGGATGCGGCGGTCGATTTCACGCAAGCGCTTCTTGCCGTACAGGTAGTCGCCGTTTTCGGAACGGTCGCCGTTGGACGCGGCCCAGGACACGATCTGCACCACGTCGGGCCGCTCCTTGTTCATCAGCTGCATCAGTTCGGCCCGCAGGCGACGGTAGCCCTGCACGGTCATGTAGTTCTTGGTACCCGCGGGCAAGGCGCTGGCCTGGGGTTCCAGGTCCTCGTCGTCGTCCCGGTCGGATTCTTTCACAAAAGCTTTGTTCATCGTGATTTCCTGCCTTCGAGCTAGAGCCATTCCTGCCATACGGGAGTCAGCCCGGACGGCAAGGGCGGCAAGCCGCCCAGATCGATGAGTCCTTCGCCAGGGCCGTGGAAATCGGACCCGCAGGACACCTGGAAGCCGTAGCTGCGCGCCACCTGGGCATACAGGCCGTATTCCCGAGGGGAATGGCTGCCCGTCAAGACCTCTATCCCGACCCCGCCCAGTTCCAGGAACTGGGTGTACAGGGCGTGATAGCGGGTGTCGTCGAATTCATAGCGCCCCGGATGAGCGATGACGGCCTTGCCGCCGGCCTGCAGGATCCAGTCCACCGCCTGCGCCAGGCTGGCCCACCGGGTGGGCACGAAGGCCGGCTTGCCCTCGCCCAGGTAGCGCCGGAACGCTTCGCCCAGATCAGCGCAGTGCCCTTGCTGCACCAGAAAGCGCGCAAAATGGGTACGGCTGATCAGTTCGGGGTTCCCGGCAAAGGGCAAGGCGCCCTCGTAGGCATTCTCGAAGCCCAGGGCGGCCAGGCGCTCGCTCATGGCGCGAGCGCGGGTCTGCCGTCCGGCGCGCATGTCGCTCAACCCGTCCCGCAGCGTCTCGTTGTCCGGATCTATCCCCAGGCCCACGATGTGCACCGTCTGGCCGGCCCAGGTCACGGAGATCTCCACCCCGTCCACAAAACGCATGCCCAGAGCCCGGGCGTGTTCGCGCGCCGGTTTCAGGCCCGCGATCTCGTCGTGATCGGTCAGGGACCAAAGGCGCACCCCGTTGGCATGGGCGCGCTCGGCCAGTTCAGCGGGGGTGAGCAGGCCATCCGAAAACACGGAATGGCAATGCAGGTCAACCGGCAGACGGGCCTGGGCGTGCATAAGACTATCCTGCAAGAAAATGGTCGATGTAATCAATCTGTTCGGCGTTGCGCAGCATGGGCGCATGGCCTACCTGGGGAATCTCCACCAGTTGCGCGTGCGGATTGCGGCGCAGCATCTCGTGCGCGGCCTGGGCGGACAGCAGGTCGGACTGTTCGCCGCGCAGGATCAGCACTTTGTCGGGCAGCCCTTCGTAGGCGCTCCAAAGCAGAGCCTGGGCGGCCTCCAGGTCCACATCGGCCTGACGCGAAAAGGCCTGCGACAGGCGCAGATCGTAGTGCCGCTGCCATTTGCCGTCGTGTTCCACAAAGACATGGCGAGACATGTCCTCCCAATCGGCGGCCTGGTGCTCGCCGAAAGAAGCCGACACGGAGCGCACATACTCCACCGCCTGCGCGAACGTGTCAAAGGTGACCGCCTGGCCCACGTATTCGCCGATGCGCTGCAAGCCCGTCAGGTTCAAGGCCGGCCCCACGTCGTTCAGCACCACGCGGCCCAGCGGCAACTCCAGCGGCGCCTCCAGCCCCGGTCCGGGACGGGCCGGACGCAGCAAGGCGGACATGGCCTGGGCGCCATGCAGCCCCAAGGCGATGAGCCCGCCCATGGACGTGCCCACCCAGTCCAGCCTGGCGGGCTCGAGGCGGGCGATCAGCACCAGCATGTCCGCCACGTATTGCGCAATGGCGTAGGCGGCCGGATCGATCAGCCAATCGGAGCGGCCGCGCCCCACGACGTCGGGCGCCACGACCCGGCAGCGGCCGGCGAGCCGTTGCGCCAGGCGATCGAAATCCCGGCCGGTACGCGTCAAGCCGTGCACGCACATCAGCACCTGGTCGTTGTCCGGGTCGCCCCACTCCCAATATGCCATGCGGTGCGTGCCCGAGGCGCTGGCGCACATGACCCAGTCGAGGCGTGGTTCCTGAAATTTCGTAGTCATGACGGGACGAAGGCCTGAATTTGACAAAAGAAAATGCTTCCATGCCGCGCCTTGGGCTGGCAGCCTCCCCAAGGGGACGCTTCTTACCTTGGGAATGCCCGGCGCTCCGGCGGCCGGCGCTCCGGCGGCCCGGCGGAAAAAAATCCATTGTAGCCCAGCCTGACGGCTTTCCCTGATCTTCCCTGTCCATAAGGGCTGTCAGGGTGCGGGCGCCTGCCAGTAACGCGCGTAGCGATCGCGCTCGCCGCTGTAGTACAGGACTCCAGGACGCGACTGTGCACTGACCGCCCCCCACTGGTCGGTGCGCAGGAACAGCGCCCCGGACCGCTCCCAGCGACGCTGCACGGCGGCATGCGGATGGCCGAAACGGTTCCACCAGCCATTCTGGGAAATAGCCAAGGACGCCCGCAAGCCGGCCACCAGCCCCGGCCCCGATGAGGTGCGCGAGCCATGATGCCCGACCACCACCACGTCGACCGGGCCCAGACCCGCGGCCAGCATCGCCTGCTCCTGCGCCACTCCGGCATCGCCCAGCAGCAAGGCTGAATGATGGGCTCCCCGCACTTCCAGCACGCAACTGATTGCATTCTTGTCATCTTCTTTGTGCGCCTGGGCGAAGCCGCCGTCCCGCCGCGCCGGCGGCCACCAGAAACGGAAATGCACTCCATCCAGATCCCAGCTCGCGCCCTGCTCGCAAGGCGCGGCCGACTGCGGACGCGGGACTGTCCCTCTGGGCAGCCCCAGCAGACGCTCTTCCCTGTCCAGATGAGCGTCCAGGTCGAAACTGCTGAACGCCTGGCGCACCGGCACGCCCTGCAGCACGCTGCGCGCTCCGCCCACATGATCCATATCGGCATGCGAAAGCACCAAGGCGTCCAGCCTGCTGATCCCCGACGCACGCAACAGGGGACGGATGGCGCGCGATCCTTCATCGGACTGCGGTCCATACATATTGCCCGCATCGAACAGCAAGACGTGCCCTCGGGTGCGCAGCAGCACGGCGCTGCCCTGCCCCACATCCAGCGCCGTCAGGTCCCATTCTCCTGTTTGCAGCAAAGGCGGCCGCAAAGCCAGGGCGGGCAGGAGCAGCAGGGCCGCCACTGCACGGGGTAGAAAACCTCTGGGCAACAGCATCAGGAATACCCCCGCCAGCGCCAGGACCGTCCAGCCCGGGCTCTGGGCGGGAACCGGCATGCTGGCCAGGGGTTGCGCCGCCAGCCAGACCGTGGGCAGCATGGTCAGCTCCAGCGCACCATGAGCCAGCCATGCCGCCGCCTCGCACCACGCCGCCGGCGCCTGCGCGGCCGCCAGCAGCATCAATCCCAGCACCAGGGACGTGGCCACCGACCCCATCAGCACGATGGCATAGGCATTGGCGGCCAGCGAGGCCAGGGAAACTTCGTGGAACAAAGGCGCCAACGCAGGCATCAGGGCCAGCGTCATCATGCCCTGCAGGCGCGCAGCGGCCCGCACGATGGCGCCCCGGCGCCGCCAGAACCCGCCGCCGGCCGGCGCCTGGCCCGAGCCTTCCTGCACCGCCAGCAGAACGGATACGGCGCCGAATGACAGATAGAAGCCGGTGGCAAGGCCCGCCCAGGGATCATGCAGCACCACCGCCACGGCCGCCAGCACAAGGATGCGGCTGGCGGCCAGTCGGCATCCTGAGACCCTGCACGCCCCGGCCACCAGCAGCATCAGAAAGGTGCGCTGGGCCGGCACGCCCCAGCCGGCGACCACGCAGTAGGCCCCCGCGGCGGCCACGCCTATCCAGATGGCCGCGATCTGGGCCGGGCAGTATTCGGCCAGCGCCCGGCCTCGCCATGCCAGGCGCCGCCAGGCCCAGGACAGGGCGCCGGCCAGCAAGACCGCCAGCAGAGTGACGTGCGTGCCGCTGATGGAGACCAGATGCGTCAGGCCGCTGCGGTTGAAGACCTGCCAATCGGCCGGCGCGATGCTCGCCTGGTCGCCCAGCGCCAGCGCCAGCATCACTCCGCCCCAACGCTTGTCCTGGACATAGGGCCGCATGGCGGCGCGCAGATCGTGGCGCAGGCGTTCGGCTCGCACGCCCCAGCCCAGCGTCTGCGCGGACGCCAGCGGCTCGGGGTACCCTCGCACGCTGCCCACGGCGCGCCACCCTTGGGCCATGGCGTGGCGCTCCGCATCGTAACCATGAGGATTGCGCGCGCCCTGAGGCGGGCGCACCAGCAAGGACATGCGCCAGCGCTGGCCCGGCGCCAGGTCGGGAAATGAGTGGACCTGCGGCTCGCGATAGATCGAATGGCGCTGCGGCGCGTGCCAACGGACCAGGAGGTCCTGCGGCAACCCGGGCGGACGCGACTGAAGGACACGCGCCTGAAACTGCCGATGGGCCGGCCCGGCCTGCACCAGGGACACGATTTCCAGATCCACGCGGCTGACCTTGTTGACGTCTCCGGCGGGCACGGACTGGCTCAAGCGCGCCTGGATATGCCACACGCTGTACAAGGCGCCGAGCAAGGCAAACACGGCCAGCCAGGCCAGGGGAAAGCGCAAGGACAGCACAAGCGCGGCCAATGCGCCCGCGCCCCAGACCCAAACGGAAACGGTCAGGACCGCAGGCGGCAGGAAATGCACCGCCGTGGCCGCTCCCGCGAATGCGCCCATGCATGCGCGCCCGATCACCCCGTTGCTCCCGCCGCCATGCACGCCTCCGCCCAAAACACCAGCTTAAGGGCTGGCGGCCGTCGGCGGGCGGCCCGGGCGGAGCGTTGCGACACTCGGCTTGTACGGTGGACAAGCCCCTGCTCCGACGCCGACTCGGCGTGCTCCGACGTGCTAGGGCTGCGGATTGTTCAGCAAGGCATCCAGGCGCGGCAGGACGCGGCGGGCAGTTGCCCCGGTGGCCGCAATCACCTCTTGCACGTCCAGGCCGCGCAACTCGGCCAGGCTGCGCGCCACCCCGGCCACTTCCATTGGTTCGTTGCGCACCGAGGCCAGAGGCGTGCCCGGTTCCACCCTCCATGAAGGGGCCAGGTCGGGCGCATCGGTTTCCAGGACAATGCTGTCCAGGTCCAGCTCCTGGGCCAGGCGTCGTATCTGCTTGGCGCGGCCAAAGGTCATGGCGCCGCCAAAACCCAGGGCGCAGCCCTGGCGCACGAACATGTCGGCCTGCTGGCGGCGGCCATTGAAGGCGTGGGCAATGCCGCCCACGCCGGGAAACTGCCTCAAGTACTTCAGCACCCTGTCCTGCGAGCGCCGCACATGCAGCAATACCGGCAGGCCGCAGCGCTGCGCCAATGCCAGCTGGCGTTCATAAATCCATTCCTGATGCCGGGACGCCGCCTCGGTCTTGAGTTCGGGCACGAAATAATCCAGGCCGATCTCGCCTATGGCCACGAAGCGCGGATCGTCCAGGCTGGCCTGGACCTGCCGCTCCAGTTCGCTCAGATCGTCCTCGCCCGCCCCGGGCGCAAATAAAGGATGAATGCCCAGGGCATAGGCTCCGCCCGGCACGGCCTGCGCCGCCAGGCGGGCGTCCTGGAAATCGAACACGCCCACGGCCGGCACCACGATGGAGCGCACGCCCGCCTGGCGCGCACGCGCGATCACGGCCCCGCGGTCCGCGGAAAACTCAGGGGCGTCAAGATGACAATGGGTGTCGATCAACATGGCAAGGCTCCAGACAAGCGGCTGTCTTTTCACTATACAGGCAGGAAGAAAAAGGGGCGCGGCGCGCCTTTTGTCCCGCCGACCCAGGCCCGCCTCAGGCCTTGATTTCCTGCGCCAAGTGACCTTTGTCCATGACCAGCTGGCGATGCGCCAGCGCGGCCAGCGCCGGATCGTGCGTGACAATGACGAAAGCCGTGCCGAATTCCTCGTTGACCTTGGTCAGCAGGTCGAACATGCCTTCGGCCGTGTAGCGGTCCAGGTTGCCGGTGGGCTCGTCGGCCAGCACGCAGGCCGGGCGGGTGACCAGTGCGCGCGCCAGGGCCACGCGCTGGCGCTCGCCGCCCGACAGCTGGCCGGGATAGTGGCGGACGCGTTGGGCCAGGCCGACCTGCTCCAGCCCGACCTGAGCCTGCTCGCGCGCCTGGTTCCGGTTCATGCGGCGCACGATCAAAGGCATGGCCACATTGTCCAGGGCGTCGAATTCGGCCAGCAAGTGATGGAACTGATACACGAAGCCCAGCACCTGATTGCGCAACTGGCTGCGCTGGCGCTCATTGAGCGCTTCAGCCTGCACGCCGTTGACTTCGATGCTGCCGCTGCTGGGCTTGTCCAGCAGGCCCAGCGAATGCAGCAGCGTGCTCTTGCCCGAGCCGGAAGCGCCGATGATGGCCACCATTTCGCCGCGGCGCACCTCCAGGCTGACGCCCGAGAGCACCTGGATGGTATTGCCGCCCTCTTCGTAATGCACGCTGACATCGCGCGCCCGCAAAACAATGGGATGAATGGTCTCAGTCATGGCGCAGCACCTGGGCGGGTTGAAGCTTGGAGGCGCGCCAGCTCGGATACAGCGTCGCCGGGAAAGACAGCAGCAGCGACACTACCGCGATCACCGTGATGTCGTCCAGCTGCGGATCGGAGGGCAGCTCGCTGATGAAGTAGATCTGCTGCGGCAGGAACTTGCGGCCCATCAGATTTTCTATGAAGGGCACGATCACATCGATGTTGTAGGCGATCAGCATGCCCAGGCCCACGCCCAGCAGCGTGCCCACCACTCCGATCAGCGCGCCCTGCACCAGGAAGATGCGGGCGATCTCGCGCGGGGTCGCCCCCAGCGTGCGCAGGATGGCGATGTCCGACTGCTTGTCCTTGACGGCCATCACCAGCGAAGACAGGAGATTGAAGGCCGCCACGGCCACGATCAGGGCCAGGATCAGGAACATCATGCGCTTTTCCGTCTGCACGGCGGCGAACCAGGTACGGTTGTTCTCGGTCCAGTCCGAGACGAAGACGTAGCTGGGCATGACGTTGGCGATCTCCCGGGCCACCTGCGGCGCCTTCTGCATGTCCTTGATGCGCAGGCGCACGCCGCTGTTGCCCACGTCGCGGAAGACGCGCGCGGCATCGTCCACGTTCACGAAGGCCAGGGTGGCGTCATACTCGTAATACCCCGAGGAGAACACGCCGGTCACGGTGAACTGGCGCATGCGCGGCGAAAAGCCCGCCGGCGAGATCGAGCCCTGCGGCGCCATCACCATGATGGTGTCGCCGGTGCTCACGCGCAGCATGCCGGCCAGTTGCTCGCCCAGCACGATGCCGAACGAGCCCGGCTTCAGATTCTCCAGCCTGCCCATGACCATCTGCTGCGCCAGCTCCGAGACGCGCGACTCCTGCTCGGGATCGATGCCGCGCACCTGCACGCCGGTCAGCTGGTTGCTGCGCACCAGCATGCCCTGTCCGGCCACGTAGGGCGCCGAGCCGATCACGGCCGGATTGATCTGGGCCTTCTGGGCCAGCGTCTTCCAGTGGTCCAGCACTTGCTGGTGATCGGCGTTGCGCACGATCAGTTCGATATGCGGCAGGACCGACAGCATGCGGTCGCGCACCTGCTTCTGGAAGCCGTTCATGACCGACAGCACCACGATCAGCGCGGCCACGCCCAGCGCTATGCCCGCCATGGAACTGCCGGCGATAAATGACACGAAACGGTCCGACCGCCCCCCGCGCCGCTTGCGGCCCCGGGCCAGGCCGGCGTACCGCGCTCCTATCCAAAATTCATATGCCATTCGAGCTGCTACCGCCTCAAAGAAAACACTACAATCGCTGTCATGCAGATCGTAATCAAGGGCGCGCTGCCGGATCCGGCCATTGCGCGCGAACTCATCAAACACCTGGCGCAGACCGCTCCCACCCTGGTCCAATGGCTGGAGCAGGGACAGGGAGAACTGTCTCTGCGCGAGCCGGCCGTGGAGCTGTGCACCCCGGCGGAATCCTGCCTGCTGCAGGCCCACGGCTTTGAGGCCGGCCAAGCTCAGCATCTTAGCGCAGGTCTGGCCCCTTTGCGGGCCCGCCAGATAAAACAAATCCAGAATGTTCCAGGCAATGCCCCCCTGTGGCTGGCCGAACTGGTGCACATCGCGCCCTCGCGCGAAGGAGCCATGCTGCTGCCGGCCGCGCAACTGGAGGTCTCCGAGGCGCACGGCCGCACCCTGCTGGAGGCCTTCGCGCCCTATCTGGAAGGCACGGGGTTTACCTTCCGTTACCTGACTCCGCAGTACTGGTGCGTGACCACGCCTTCCGGATTCGATTATCGCGCCGCCTCGCCGGAGCTGGTCAGCCAGAGCAATCTGAACGACTGGTGGACCCAGGACGCCGCAGCGCGGCCCTGGCGCCGGCTGGTCAATGAATTCCAGATGCTGGCCTTCGATCTGCCCGTCAACCGCGAGCGCGAGCAGGCCGGCCTGCCGCCCGTCAACAGCCTGTGGCTGTTCGGCGGCGCGCGCCCCGACCAGCTGGGCGCCGAACCGCGGGAACTGCTCGTGCTGGACACGCTGCAGGACAGCCTGATGCAGCAGGACTGGGGCCGCTGGCTCGAAAGACTGGCCGAGCTGGACCGTGATGTGCTCGCGCCGCTGGCCGGGCAGGCCCAGCCGGAGCTGGTGCTGGCCGGCCAGGACCGCTACGCGCGCGTGCGGCCCGCCGCGCGCCGCGTCTGGCCTTTGTCCTTATTGAAAAACAAGCAGAACTGGAGTCAGTGGTGGTCACCCCAATCCTGAAGAATCGTCCCGAACAACGACAAGCCAGCCAGGCCCTGGAGCAGGCCGGCCTGCATCCCCTGATGGCCCGCCTGCTGGCGGCCCGCGGGGTGGCCGACGCCGCCCAGACCGAAATCAGCTGGCAGCGCCTGATCCCGCCCGCCATGCTGAGCCAGGCCCAGCATGCCGCCGCCCTGCTGGCCGACGCCATAGACCGGCGCGAGCGCATGCTGATCATTGCCGACTACGACTGCGACGGCGCCACGGCCTGCGCCGTGGGTCTGCGGGCCCTGCGCAGCATGGGCGCCATCGTGGACTTCCTGGTGCCCAACCGCTTCGAGACCGGCTATGGCCTGTCGCCCGCCGTGGTGGACCTGGCCCTGCGGCATCCGGCCGGCAAGCCCGACCTGCTCATCACCGTGGACAACGGCATCGCCAGCATAGACGGCGTGGAGGCGGCCCGGCAGGCCGGCATGCAGGTGCTGGTGACCGACCACCACCTGCCCGGGGACGAATTGCCCGACGCCCTGGCCATCGTCAACCCCAACCAGCCCGGCTGCGATTTCCCGTCCAAGAATCTGGCCGGCGTGGGCGTGATCTTCTACCTGATGCTGGCGCTGCGCGCCGAGCTGCGCCAGCGCGGCGTCTATCCGGCCAATGGCGGCCCGCGCCTGGACACCCTGTGCGACCTGGTCGCGCTGGGCACGGTGGCCGACGTGGTCAGCCTGGACGCCAACAACCGCCTGATCGTCACGCAGGGACTGGAGCGCATGCGCGCCGGCCGCATGCAGCCCGGCCTGCGCGCCCTGTTCCAGGTGGCCGGCCGCGAACCGCGCCAGGCCAGCGCCTTCGACCTGGGTTTCGCCCTGGGGCCGCGCATCAATGCCGCGGGACGTCTGGCCGACATGTCCCTGGGGATACGCTGCCTGATCACCGACGACGAGCAGGAAGCCGCCGACATCGCCCGCGAGCTGGAAGACATGAACCAGGACCGGCGCGCCATCGAGAACACCATGCGCGAAGAAGCCCTGCGCGCCGCCGAACAGGCCGAACCCGACACCTGCGCCACGGTCTGCGTCTATCATCCGGACTGGCACCAGGGCGTGGTGGGCCTGGTCGCCTCCCGGCTGAAGGAAAAGTACTGGCGTCCGACGCTGGCCTTCGCCCAGGGCGACGCCGGCGAGATCAAGGGCTCGGGCCGCTCCATTCCCGACGTGCACCTGCGCGACGCGCTGGACCTGGTCTCCAAGCGCTACCCCGGCCTGATCCTGAAGTTTGGCGGCCATGCCATGGCCGCCGGCCTGACCATAGAGGAAGACAACTACGACGTCTTCGTGCAGGCCTTCGAAGAGGCCGTGCAGGAACTGACCGGCCGTTTCCAGTTCGACCCCGTCATCGAAACGGACGGTTCGCTGGAGCCGCAGCATGCCACGATCTCCGTGGCCGGCCTGCTCCAGAAACAGGTATGGGGAGCGGGCTTCCCGCCGCCGGTGTTTCGCGACCAGTTCCTGGTGCGCCAGCAGCGCCTGCTCAAGAACAAGCACCTGAAGCTGACGCTGGAGCGCGACGGTGCGCGCTTTGACGCCATCTGGTTCAACCGGGATTCCCTGCTGCCCGAGGAAATCGAGGCCGCCTATCGCCTGGACCAGAACGAATGGAACGGCAACGTGAACGTGCAGCTGATCATCGAATTCGCCCAGGGCCGGCCCTGACCCTCGGCGGGAAGTAACGTCAAGCGCTGGCTCGGGCCTTCAGCGCCGCCGGGACCCGGCCCCGCATGGCCTCGCCGCCGAGGGCAAGGCTTGCGCAAGAGTACATGATCAAGAACGGCGGCCCGGCGCGGTCGCCAGCACCAGGCCAGCCAGGGCGAGCACGAAGGCCAGCAGGTGCATGCCGGTGAAGGGCTCGCCCAGCACCAGCACTCCGACAGCCGCCGTGCCCAGGGGCATCAGCACCATGAACACGGCGGCGCGCGAGGCCGGCACATGGGTCACCCCCGTCATCCAGAGCCACACCGTCCAGACGCTGGCCGCCAGCGAGTAAAAGACCAGCAGCAGCCAGATCCAGCCGGGCACCTGCGCGAACGCGAAGTCCCGCGCCGCATACACGCCCAGCGGCGTGATCAGCGCCAGGCTGCACAGATTGATGACGGCGCTGATGCGCTTGGGGCTCATGACCGAGGTCAGCCGCTTGCCGATGACGGCGTAGGCCGCCTCGCACAGCACGGCGCAGAAAATCAGCGCATTGCCCAGCCAGACGCGTCCCGGATCCAGGCCCGTCGGGCCATCTTCCTCGTGCTGCACCAGAGCCAGCAAGGCAATGCCCAGCATGCCCAGGGCCAGGGCCGTCCAGGTGCGCGGACCGATGCGTTCCTTGAGGAAGTACCAGCTGAACAGGGCCACCACGCCGGGAATGGCGGACAGGATGACGCCGGCCGACACCGCGCTGGTCATGCTGATGCCGGTGACCATGCACAGCGTGAACATGAAATTGCCCAGAAACGACTCCAGAAAGATCAAGCCGCGCGTGCGTCCGTCCAGCGCCGGCTCGGTGGCGGGCTTGCGCAGCCAGCGCAGCATGGCCAGCGCGCCTATGCCGAAACGGAACCAGGCCAGCAGAAAGACCGGCAAGGCGGCCACCAGCGGCCGCGTCAAGGCGATGTAGCTGCCCACCAGGCTCATGGACAAGGCCAGGCAGCCGTAGGCCGTCCAGCGAACGCCCGCCGCGCTCATGACAATACCCCGAATGGATACATGGTTTTATGGTTCAACTGGAAACTCGACTCATAATAAGGTCTACAATAACGCCCGAGCCCGGCCTCCGAGACCCCCAGGAGGCCGTTTCGTTTGCGCACAAGATGGCGACGAACAGCGCCCGGCCCGCACCCCGGCCCGCGCCCCGCTCCCTTGTTCCCGTTCCGACCCGCACGCCGCCGGCCTACAGGCCCGCGTCGCCGTGCCCATTCCTTGAAGGATAGACAATCATGCAGGCCATCGCCCGCCTGAGCCGCTTCGTTGGCAATACCTTTGCCATCTGGGTTCTGCTGTTCGCCATTCTGGCTTTTTACTTCCCCGACCATTATCGCTGGTTGGGCGCCTATATTGTTCCCTTGCTGGGCATAATCATGTTCGGCATGGGCCTGACCCTGTCCCGCCAGGACTTTGCCGAAGTCTTCACCCGCCCGGGCCGCGTGGCCATCGGGGTGCTGGGCCAGTTCATCATCATGCCCGGCCTGGCCTGGCTGCTGTGCAAGCTGTTCGCCCTGCCGCCCGAACTGGCCGTGGGCGTCATCCTGGTGGGCTGCTGCCCTGGCGGCACCGCCTCCAACGTCATGACCTTTCTGTCGCGCGGCGACGTGGCCCTGTCCGTGGCCATCACTTCGGTAACCACGCTGCTGGCCCCCGTCGTCACCCCCGCCCTGATCTACCTGCTGGCCAGCCAATGGCTGGAAGTCAGCGCCTCGGCCATGTTCTGGTCCATCGTCCAGGTCGTCATCCTGCCAATCGCGCTGGGCGTCATCGTGCAATCCGTGCTGGGCGAAAAGGTCAAGGCCGGCGTGACCGTGCTGCCGCTGGTCTCCGTGATCGCCATCGTGGCCATCGTGGCCGCCGTGGTGGCCGGCAACCAGGCCAAGATCGCCACCAGCGGCCTGCTGGTGTTCTCCGTGGTCGTGCTGCACAACGGCCTGGGCTATGCGCTGGGCTACCTGCTGGCGCGCCTGTCCGGCATGCCCCTGCCCCAGCGCAAGACGCTGGCCATCGAGGTCGGCATGCAGAACTCGGGCCTGGGGGTGGCGCTGGCCAGCGCCCACTTCTCGCCCCTGGCCGCCGTGCCCAGCGCCATCTTCAGCGTCTGGCACAATATCTCCGGTCCTCTGGCCGCCACAATCTTCCGGCGCATGGACGACCAGCCCAAGGCCTGATCACCATGGGCGGGCGCGGCCAGGTCCGCTCCGCCGCTCCAGAAAAAAAGCCCGCTCATCAAGCGGGCCTTTTTTCATCCAGTCGGGCTTCCGGCCTGAACGCTCATGCCTTGCCGACCTTGCGCGAGGACACGTAGATGCCGCCCACGATCAGCAGGAACGCTGCGGCATGATAGAGCTTGGGCGTGTCTCCCAGGATCAGGACGGACATCAAGGCCGCGAACACGGGCATCAGATTGACGAAGAAGCCCGCCGTGGCGGCGCCCACCCGCTGCACGGCCACGCCCCAGCTGCGCAGCGCCACCAGCGCCGGGCCCGTGCCCACATACAGCACCGCCGCCAGCAGGCCCCAGCTCCAGTCGATATGCCAATCGGTGAATTGCCATTCCAGGGCGGCGAAGGCGCCCGACCAGATCAGGCCGAAGAAGACCTGCGCCATGATGACCGTGGCCCAGCTTTGCGCGATGTCCACGGGATGCTTGCGTGTGCTCAGCATCCAGCTGTAGACGGCCCAGGCGATGGTGGCGATGACCATGTACAGGTCGCCGGGCACGAAATTCAGGGCCAGCAGCTCGTGCCAGTCCGCGCGCGTCAGCACCAGGATCACGCCCAGCAGGGACATCAACCCGCCTGCCAACTGCCGCCAGTTGACCGAGGCGCCGAAGAACAGGCGCCCGATGACCAGCATCCAGAACGGCAGGCTGGCGTTGACCAAGGTGACGTTGACGGGGCTGGAGCTTTGCAGGGCCAGGTATTGCAAGGCGTTATAGATGCCTATGCCCAGCAGGCCCAGGATGGAATAGCGGCGCCAGGTCGCCCACAGGCTGCTGCCGCGCCGCAGCACCTGGCGGCCGAAGAACAGCAGGATGACGAAGGCCACCAGCCAACGGAAGAAGTTCAGGGTGATGGGCGGCACCTGATCATGGATCAGGCGTCCGACAATGGCGTTGCTGGCCCACAGGATGGTGGGCAACACCAGCAGGGCCGTAGTGCCGGGCGTTAGTTTCTGAGTGCTCACGAACATGTCCAAAAAAAACGGCGACGGCGGGGCGCGCCCCCTTCCAGGGCACGCCGCGCCGTCCAGACAAGGCACAGTATAGTGAAGAAACGTTGCGCTTCCAGCCTGCCGCCTGTGCCTTTCCTGCACACTTAGCCTGGTCAATCTTTGACCAATCCATAAATTTTATTTATAATCAAAGTATTGCCTCGCCATGGCGCCGACTGATTCGCCGGCCCATCCCGTCCACGTTCTTCCGGCTGTGTGCCGGATGCAACTCCCTCGGCTTTGCCGGAGCCGCGCGCCCCGGAAAAGCACAGCTTGAGCCCCCTTGCGGGCCTATTGCGACCCAGACCACCCGCGCCGGCGCCGCCGGCCCACCGGTCCGCTCTCGCGACGACGTCCTCCCGTCCCGCCCGCCCGGGCCCGACGGGACATATTCATTTTTTTAGGAGTCCGATCTATGGCCAAAGAAGAGTTACTTGAAATGCATGGTTCCGTCACCGAGATCCTGCCCGACTCGCGCTTTCGCGTCACGCTGGACAACGGCCACGCCGTCATCGCCTACACCGGCGGCAAGATGCGCAAGCACCACATCCGCATCCTGGCCGGCGACAACGTCACTCTGGAGATGTCGCCCTACGACCTGAGCAAGGGCCGGATCATCTTCCGCCACCTGCCCAAGCGCACCGGCGCCGCCATGGCCCCCCGCCGCACGCACAAGCAGCGATAAAACGGCCCGGCCGACACACCCCTGTCACAATCAGATGCAAAAATCACAGGCCATGACAGGGGTGCGGCACTGATACCCATCGGAAAGGCGCACTCGGCATACTGTGGAGTCCGCCTTGAAGAAACTGCTCACCCTTAAAACAGGCTTCATCGCCTATTTTGCCGTCCTTGGGCTTTTCCTGGCGCTGATGCTCAGCGCGCTGCAACACCTGACCCACAGCATCGAACAGCTCAAGCAGCTGGAAACCCAGCGCTACCAGGCCACTGCGCTGGCCAATGAATTCAAGCGCGTCACCGAATCCATCAGCCGCCAGACCATCGCCTTCGTCTCCAGCGAACAGCCCGAATTCCAGCAGAACTTCGAACGACTGCTGGAGGTCTTCACCGGCAGGCAGGCGGACGCCGGCGGCCAGGCCCGGAGCATACTGGCCCGCTTCGAAGCCATCTCGCTTCCCCCGAGGAACTGGCCATCCTGCGCTCGGCCTACGAGCAGACCCTGGAGCTGAGCAAGATCCAGATCGAAGCCATCAGCACGGCCAGCGGGCAGTTCGACGATGGCGCCGGCGGCGTGCGCGTCGCCCTGCCTAATTCGCTCATGGCCAAGGTGCTGGTGTTCAGCCAGCAGTACACCAAGGCGGCGGCGGGCATCGCCGCCACCATAGACCAGTTCGACCAGCAGGTGAGCCAGCGCCTGGACGCCCTGCTGGAGCGGGCCGGTCATGCCAGCGACCGCGCCTTCCGGCTGGCGCTGGTGGCGCTGGGCCTGTTCTTCCTGGTCAGCGCGGCCGCCCTGCTCATGCTGTACCGCTCCATCAAGCGGCCTATCGACCAGGGCGTGGCCCTGGCCAATGAACTGGCCGGCGGCAACCTGACCGCCCGCCTGGACGTGCGTCGCCAGGACGAGATCGGCGCGCTGCTGGCCGCCCTCAACGGCATAGGCGAAGGCCTGCAGCAGGCCGTGGAACAGGTGCGCCAGCAGACCCGCCTGATCGCCGACGGCTCGCAGGCCATCTCGCACGGCAATCAGGACCTGGCCCAGCGTACCGAAGAACAGTCCGGCAGCGTGCAGCGGACCGTGGCCACCATGGGCCAGCTGGCCCACACCGTGCGCCAGAACGCCGACAACGCCCAGCACGCCGACCAGCTCGCCCAGCAGGCTTCCAGCCAGGTGCGGCACGGCAACCAGGCGGCCGGCAGCATGCTGGACATCATGCGCGAGATCGGCGAGAGCTCCCGCAAGATGAGCGACATCACCAACCTGATCCGCAACATCGCCTTCCAGACCAATATCCTCGCCCTGAACGCCGCCGTGGAAGCGGCCCGGGCCGGGCCGCAAGGCCGGGGCTTCGCCGTGGTGGCCACCGAAGTGCGCCAGCTGGCCCTGCGCTCCTCGGACGCCTCGCGCGACATCGAGGCGCTCATCTCCAGCTCGGTCGAACAGATCGCCAAGGGCGCGCAGGCGGCGGCCTCCGTGGGTCAGGCCATGGCCGACACCGAGCAGACCGTGGGCAAGGTGCGCAACATCGTGGCCGACATCGCGCTGGCCTCGCGCGAGCAGGCCGAAGGCGTCGAGCAGGGCAGCCACGCCATGACCCTGCTGGACGAGATCACCCGCCGCAACAGCCAATTGGTGCAGCAGGCCGCGCATACCACGCTGCAACAGCTCGCGCAGGCCGACACGCTCTCGGACGTGGTCGCCCATTTCCAGTTGGACGAGACCTTGGCGCAGGCCGACAAGGACGCCTCCCGGGAGCAGGCCTGCGGCCCCGATTCGGCGATCCTCGGCCGGTATGTGCCGGCCCTGCGGCTGGCTGCCCTGCACTGACCGCGCACGGCCGGCGCCCCCTGTCCGATGCGGCGCCGGCCGCCATCGCCGGGACGTTCGAGCGCCGATTCAGTTCAATGCGTGCCACATCCTGCCGATAAGGGTAAAATCAGGGGTTTCCCGCGTCGCCTTCAGGGACGCCGCAGGGACTAGCACATCTATAACAGGAAACCCTCTGAACCATGGAATCGGAACGCCTCAATCAACTCGAAGCCCGCCTGAACGACTATTCGGAGCGGGAAGAAGCTCTTCGGAGGTATCTTTGACTACGATGACAAAGCGCAACGCCTGCACGTAGTCAACGCCGAACTCGAAGACCCCAACGTCTGGAACAACCCCCAGCACGCCCAGGACCTGGGCCGAGAAAAGAAAAGCCTGGAAAACGTGGTGCACGTGCTCGACGCCCTGCACACCGGCCTGAAGGACTCGCGCGACCTGTTCGAGCTGGCCGCCATGGATGACGACGACGCCACCATCGCCGCCATCGAAGAAGACTGCGACGCCATGGCCGCCCGCATCGAAGAGCTGGAGTTCCGCCGCATGTTCTCCAATCCGGCCGACCCCATGAACTGCTTCCTGGACATCCAGGCCGGCGCCGGCGGGACCGAAGCCCAGGACTGGGCCTCCATGCTGCTGCGCCAGTATCTGCGCTATGCCGAGCACAAGGGCTTCAAGGCGGAAATCCTGGAGCAGTCCGACGGCGACGTGGCCGGCATCAAGTCCGCCACCATCAAGATCGAGGGCGACTACGCCTACGGCTTCCTGCGTACCGAAACCGGCGTGCACCGCCTGGTCCGCAAGAGCCCGTTCGACTCCTCCAACGGTCGCCACACCTCCTTCTCCAGCGTGTTCGTCTACCCCGAGATCGACGACTCCTTCGAGATCGAGATCAACCCGGCCGACCTGCGCGTGGACACCTACCGGGCCAGCGGCGCGGGCGGCCAGCACATCAACAAGACCGACTCGGCCGTGCGCATCACCCACGAACCGACCGGCATCGTGGTCCAGTGCCAGAACGACCGTTCCCAGCACCGCAACCGCGCCGAAGCCATGCAGATGCTGAAATCCCGCCTGTACGAGCTAGAAATGCGCAACCGCATGGCCGAACAGCAGAAACTGGAAGATTCCAAGAGCGACGTGGGCTGGGGCCACCAGATCCGCTCCTACGTGCTGGACCAGAGCCGCATCAAGGACCTGCGCACCAACGTGGAAATCTCCAACACCCAGAAAGTGCTGGACGGCGACCTGGATCCCTTCATCCAGGCCAGCCTGAAGCAAGGCGTCTGACATGGCCGGCACGACGCTGACCGTCCTGAGCGGCGCCTCGCGCGGCCTGGGCCTGGCGCTGGCCCGGCGCAGCCTGGCCGCCGGCCACCGCCTGATCACGCTGGCCCGCAGTCCGCTGGCCTTGCCGGCGCCTGACGGCGCCCATCAGCACATCCAGGCCGACCTGGCCACGGTGCAGGGCGCGCAGCAGGCCTCGCACGCCCTGCTCCAGGCCCTGCAGCAAGCCCAGGCGGAACGCTTCGTGCTGATCAACAACGCCGGCACGGTGGACCCGGTCGCGCAGGCGGCCGATCTGCTCGAGGCCCAGGCCCTCGCCCGAGCGCTGCAACTGAATGTGGCCAGCGTCATGGTCCTGACCGCCGCCTTCCTGCAAGGCACACCCGCCGCGGCGCGCCGCCAGGTGCTGAACATCTCCTCGGGCGCGGGCCGCAAGCCCGTCTCCGGCTGGGCGGCTTATGGCACGAGCAAGGCCGCCCTGGATTTCTACACCCAGACCCTGCAGCTGGAAAATCCGACGCTTCAGGCCTGCTCCCTGGCCCCCGGCGTCGTCGACACCGACATGCAGGCCCACATCCGCAGCCAGTCCCGGGACGACTTCCCCGGCCTGAGCCGTTTCATAGACCTGCACCAGCAGGGCCAGCTCAGCAGTCCGGACGACACCGCCGCCCGTATCCTGCGCTACCTGGACAGCCCGACGTTCGGCCGCCACACCCTGGACGACATCCGCCACTACGACTAGATACTGACAACATGACTGAACCGCTAGACACCGCCACGCCCGTCGTGGACGAAAACCGCCTGATCGCCGAGCGCCGCTCCAAGCTGGACCGCGTGCGCCAGGCCGGCGTCGCCTACCCCAACGATTTCCGTCCCGACGCCCACGCCGCCGAGCTGCACGCCCAATACGGCGAACAGGACAAGGACGCCCTGGCCGAGCTCGCCAAACCCGTCAAGGTGGCCGGCCGCATGATGCTCAAGCGGGTCATGGGCAAGGCCAGCTTCGCCAGCCTGCAGGACGGCACGGGCCGCATCCAGATCTACCTGGACAAGGCCGCCCTGGGCGAAGAGCTGTACGCGGAATTCAAGGGCTGGGACATCGGCGACATCCTGGCGGTCGAAGGCACGGTCTTCAAGACCAACAAGGGCGAGCTCTCCGTGCACGCCTCGTCCGTGCGCCTGCTGGCCAAGTCGCTGCGCCCGCTGCCCGACAAGTTCCACGGCCTGGCCGACCAGGAACTGAAGTACCGCCAGCGCTACGTGGACCTGATCATGGGCGAGGACACGCGCCAGACTTTTCTTGCACGCAGCAAGGTCATCAGCAGCATCCGCAAGCACATGCTGGATGCGGACTTCCTGGAAGTGGAAACGCCCATGCTGCACCCCATTCCGGGCGGCGCGTCGGCCAAGCCCTTCGTCACTCACCACAATGCGCTGGACATGGAGAAGTATTCGAGCACCGCCCACGCGCTGTACCTCAAGCGGCTGATCGTGGGCGGCTTCGAGCGTGTCTTCGAGATCAACCGCAACTTCCGCAACGAAGGCGTGAGCCCGCGTCACAATCCTGAATTCACCATGATGGAGTTCTACGCGGCCTACACCGACTACCAGTGGCTGATGGACTTCACCGAAAGCCTGATCCGCCAGGCCGCCGTCAGCGCGCGCGGCACCGCCACGCTCCAGTACCAGGGTCGCGAACTGGACCTGAGCCAGCCTTTCGATCGCCTGACCATCACCGGCGCCATCCTGAAGTACGCTCCCTCCTACACCCGGGAACAGCTGGAAGACGCCGCCTTCCTGCGTGCCGAACTGGCCCGCCTGAAGGTGGACGTGAATGCGCCGCCGCTGCGCGACGCGGGCCTGGGCGCACTGCAGCTGGCCCTGTTCGAGGAAACCGCTGAAAGCCAGCTCTGGCACCCCACCTTCATCGTGGACTACCCCGTGGAAGTCTCGCCCCTGGCTCGCGCCTCGGATACCCAGGCAGGCATCACGGAGCGCTTCGAATTGTTCGCCACCGGCCGCGAGATCGCCAACGGCTTTTCGGAGCTGAACGACCCCGAAGACCAGGCCGCGCGCTTCCAGGCGCAGGTCCAGGCCAAGGACGCCGGCGACGAAGAAGCCATGTACTACGACGCGGACTACATCCGCGCCCTGGAATACGGCATGCCGCCCACGGGCGGCTGCGGCATCGGCATCGACCGCCTGGTCATGCTGCTGACCGACAGCCCCGCCATCCGCGACGTCATCCTCTTCCCGCACCTGCGCCGCGAAGACTGATCGCCTCAAGCCTGAACGTGAAAAGGCCCTGCATCAGCAGGGCCTTTTTCATGCCATACGGAAAAGGTTCAATCCGCCTGCGGCAAGCGGGCCATGGCCTGGGCCCACTTGTGCGCCACTTCCGGCGAGGCGAAGCAACTGGCCTTGTCCGAGACCACGCGTACGGCGCGCTCCAGCAGCTGGATGTCGGCCTCATGCTGGCGGGCCACGTGCGGGTCCTCGAAAAAGACCACGCGCTGGCAGCGGTTCTCCAGCACCAGTTCGGCGATCTGCGCGTCCCCGCCCAGCGGACCGCTCAGGTAAGGCTGGACCCAGGGCGTTTCCCTGGGCCACCCCTTGGACCAGGCCAGTTCATTCAGGCGGCTGCCGGTCGTGCCCGTACCCACGCGATGGGCAAATCGCGACAGCAGGTCGAAATGCTCATCGGCAAAGGCGACCATCCGGTCCTTGAGCGCGTCGTGGGCGATCAAGGCCAGGGTCTGGCTGGAGAAGTCGAACATGCGCTTGTGGCTGGAATCGGGCCACAGGCCGCGGCTCAGCCGCTCGACCTCGATCCACTCGATGGCGCCCATCAGGGTGGAGATGAAAGGACGTCCGTGCGTGATGCACTGGCGCTTCAGGGCCAACGCTTCCGGAAAGATCGAAGACGGATCGACCGGATCGATCAGGTAGATGGCGCCGTCGAAGGGAGGCGTGCCATCCGGACTTTGGGTGACGCGCGCCACCAGCTTCATCAGCCCGCCTTCGCGCCCATAGGGATAACGGATCAGGCCGGGGTAGCCCTCCAGCAGGCCGGAACGCTCGATGGCGTTACAGGTGCGCCCGACCGTATAGAGCTCGATTTCCAGTTCGCGTATGCCGCTGGCAGAACGCCGTAACCACTGAAACAAGGCCGCGTCTGCAGAATCGTGATGCAGTTGATTGGCCGCCAAACCGAAACGTAGTGACATGTGTTCCTACACAGTAAACGATTCGCCGCACCCGCAGGAGGCTTTTTCGTTTGGGTTGATGAACTTGAAACCTTCATTCAGGCCGTCCCGGCCGTAGTCCACGCGCGTGCCGTCGATGAACGGCAGGCTCTTGGGGTCGACGAACAGCTTGACGCCGTGTTCCTCGAACAATTGATCGCCTTCGACCGCCTCGTCCACGAAGTCCAGCTTGTAGGCCAGACCCGAACATCCGGTCAGGCGCACGCCCAGGCGAAGACCCAGCCCGCCGCCCCGTTTCTTAAGGTGACGCTGGATGTGGTCCGCTGCCGGTTGAGTAAGAGAAATAGCCATGATCTTGTCCTAAATATGAAACAGGGATTCACCCCAGTACCTTGGACCGCTGCGCCAGCACTTTGTTCTGCGCCTGCGCCACGGCGGCCTGCACCGCCTCCTGCGCGAGCAGCGCGCAGTGCACTTTCACGGCGGGCAGCTCCAGTTCCTGCTGCACATAGGCCTGCGAGAATTCGCCGGCCTGCTCCAGGCTGCGCCCTTGCAGCCACTGCGCGGCCAGCGAGCCGGCCGCGATGGTGCAGCCGCAGCCATATGCCTTGAAGCGGCTGTCCTCGATGCGCCCGTCCGCAGACGCGCGCACCTGTATCTGCAGCAGCGCGCCCAGCTCGCGGCTGCCGGCCACGCCGGTACCGACGTCAGCATCGCTGCTTTCCATGACACCCACATGACGAGGGTGCATAAAGTGATCCATGACGGTTTTGCTGTATGCCATTGTCGTATTCCGCCGTCTTCAGGCCTGCACGGCCTCGTCCCACAGGGGCGAGATGGCGCGCAAGTGCTCGACTTTGGCGCGGATGGCCGCAATGGTCGCATCCACGTCCTGCTCGGTGGTGAAGCGCCCCAGACTGATGCGCAGGGAACTGTGCGCCAACTGGTCGCTGCGCCCCAGCGCCTTGAGCACATAGGATGGCTCCAGGCTGGCCGACGTGCAGGCCGATCCGCTGGAGACGGCCAGTTCGGTGAGCGACATCATCAGGGCCTCGCCCTCGATGTGATCCACGCTGATGTTCAGGTTGTGCGGCACGCGCTGGTCCAGGTCGCCGTTCAGGTACAGGTCGGGAATCTGCCGCAGGCCGGCCCACAGGCGATCTCGCAGCGCGCGGATGCGCCGGCCCTCCTGCCCCATCTCCTGACCGGCCAGCTCGAAGGCCCGGCCCATGCCCACGATCTGGTGGGTCGCCAGGGTGCCCGAGCGGAATCCGCGCTCGTGTCCGCCGCCGTGGATCTGCGCCTTCAGGCGCACCGCCGGCTTGCGGCGCACATACAGCGCGCCCACGCCCTTGGGACCGTAGGTCTTGTGGGCCGACATGGACATCAGGTCCACCGGCCACTCCTGCAGATTGATGGCCACCTTGCCGGTCGCCTGCGCGGCGTCCACATGGAACAGCACCTTATGCTGGCGGCAGATGGCGCCCAGCGCCTGCACGTCCTGGATCACGCCGATCTCGTTGTTGACCAGCATGACCGAGGCGAGGATGGTGTCCGGGCGGATGGCCTGCTCGAAGGCCTGGGCGTCCACCAGCCCGTTGGGCAGCACGTCCAGGAAGGTGACCTCGAAACCCTGTTCCTCCAGGGCATGGCAAGTGTCCAGGACGGCCTTGTGTTCGGTGCGCACCGTGATGATGTGGCGGCCCTTGGACTGGTAGAACTGCGCCGCGCCCTTGAGCGCCAGGTTG
Organism: Alcaligenes sp. Marseille-Q7550; assembly: GCF_965112015.1. NCBI lineage: Bacteria > Pseudomonadati > Pseudomonadota > Betaproteobacteria > Burkholderiales > Alcaligenaceae > Alcaligenes > Alcaligenes sp. Marseille-Q7550. The sequence goes on along the minus strand of NZ_CBCOPU010000001.1, from coordinate 1,662,147 downwards.
ATGGACTCCGTGGCGCCGGAGGTCCAGACAAGCTCGCGCGGCTCCGCGCCCACCAGGGCGGCCACCTGGCGGCGGGCCTGCTCGACCGCCTCTTCGGCGTCCCATCCGTACGGATGACTGTTGGAGGCCGGATTGCCGAAACGCTCGGTCAGCCAGGGAATCATGGCATCGGCCACGCGCGGGTCCACCGGCGTGGTGGCCGAATAATCCATGTAGATGCGCTGAGCTTGGGTCATACGATACTCCGGGCTGGCGGCTCTAGCCAGCCTGCAAGGTGCATTCTTCCGGATGGCTCGCCTCCTGGGCGGCCTGCTTGAGCTGGCGCAGGCGCTGCTGGTCCACCAGGTCCTGCAGCGAAACGGAATCCAGATAATCCACCATTTTACGACTAAGCGTAGCCCAAAGCTCGTGCGTCATGCATTCGCCCTTCAGGCCGTTGCCGCCCTGCTTGCAATTGCCTTTGCCGCCGCACTGAGTGGCGTCCACCGGCTCATCCACGGCAAACACGATGTCCGCCACGGTGATGTGCCGCGCCAGGCGGGCCAGCGTATACCCGCCGCCCGGCCCGCGCACGCTGTCCACCAGTTCGTGGCGGCGCAGCTTGCCAAACAGTTGTTCCAGGTAGGACAGCGAAATACCCTGCCGCTGGCTGATCCCAGCGAGCGTCACGGGTCCACTTTGCTGGCGCAGCGCAAGATCGATCATCGCGGTCACGGCGAAACGCCCTTTTGTCGTCAAACGCATGATAGTTTCCTTGCCAAAGGCTAAAGCGGCCGGATGCGCAAGCGCAAATCCGACCAATTTGGTCCAGTATAGCAAATACAAGGGAAACTACCGTGCCTTGCCTGTCTATTTTTACACTTATACTGAAGAGTTCAGCCGGGTGTCAGGCAGCCTGGCAACTAGGGATGCGCTTGCGCACCTGTTCGAACACGCCCTGGCAGGCGTCCTCCAGATAGTCCAGGACCTTGTTGAAGCCTTCCTGCCCGCCGTAGTAGGGATCGGGCACCGTGGCGGCTTCGTGGTCGGTGGCAAAGCGCATCAGCAGCATCAGCTTGTGACGATAGATCTTGGGGCACATCTGCTGCAAGGCGGCATGATTTTCCCAATCCATGCTGAGAATAAGGTCGAAGTCGCGGAAGTCCTCGCGGCGCACCTGGCGAGCCTGGTAGGCGGAGATGTCGTAGCCGCGCTTGCGGGCCGCCAGCTGGGCCCGGGTGTCGGGATGCTCGCCCACGTGAAAGCCATGCGTGGCGGCCGAATCCACCTGGATGAGCTCGGAAAGACTGGCCTCGTTCACCAGGCGGCGCAAGACGCCTTCAGCGCTGGGAGAGCGACAGATCTTTCCCCTACAGACGAAAAGAACCTTACTCATAATTCTTAAAAGTCTGAGGGAAAACCCCAAATAAGGCAAGCCGCAAAAAGGCCTCAACCCGCAGCCCCGTTGGCCTGCGACGCTTCCCGGGAGACTCGCCGCGCACGTTCAGGGCCGTGATTGAAGCGCTGATTTTTTTCGCACCAGGACAAAAATGCCCGGTAGCAGCCGCCTGCCGGACGAGCCTAGTTCCAGAGGGCGGCGCGCCGGACCGGCTCACAGCCATCATCGCCCAGGCCTCCTCATCCCGAGGCCGGAAGAACAAAGCGGCCGAATAGTTGCACATACACAACAAAAAACGGAGCCGCGCCAAGGCCGGCTCCGCTTTTAATCCTGCTGCAACACGTTTCAGCCCAAGAGCAGTTTGTCCTTCAGGCGCTGCAGCTTGTCGCGCGCCGCCGCCGCCTGCTCGAACTCCAGGTTGCGGGCGTGATCCATCATCTCTTTTTCCAGGCGCTTGATTTCGCGGGCCGCCGCCTTCTCGTCCCGGAGCAGGATCTCGGGCACGTCCTCCTGCAGCATGGCGGCCGCATCCGGCGCCACGACGCCGTCGATCAGTTCGCGCACCGCCTTGTTCACGCCCCGCGGAGTGATGCCGTGCTCCAGGTTGAAGGCGATCTGCTTGGCCCGGCGGCGCTCGGTTTCATCGATGGCCCGGCGCATCGAATCCGTGACCTGGTCCGCATACAGGATGGCCTTGCCGTGCAGGTTGCGCGCCGCCCGGCCTATGGTCTGGATCAGGCTGCGCTCTGAACGCAGGAAGCCTTCCTTGTCGGCGTCCAGGATGGCCACCAGCGACACCTCCGGTATGTCCAGGCCTTCGCGCAGCAGGTTGATGCCCACCAGCACGTCGAATGCGCCCAGCCGCAGATCGCGGATGATCTCGGCGCGCTCCACGGTATCGATGTCCGAATGCAGGTAGCGCACGCGTATGCCGTTTTCCGAGAGGTAGTCGGTCAGGTCCTCGGACATGCGCTTGGTCAGGGTGGTGACCAGCACGCGATCCTGGCGCGCCGTGCGCAGCTTGATCTCGCCCAGCAGATCGTCCACCTGGGTGGTGGCCGGACGCACTTCGATCTCCGGGTCCACCAGGCCGGTGGGCCGCACCACTTGTTCCACCACATTGTCCGCATGCTCCTGCTCGTAGGCGGCCGGCGTGGCCGACACGAACACGGTCTGCGGCATGCGGGCCTCGAACTCCTCCAGCTTGAGCGGCCGGTTGTCCGTGGCCGAAGGCAGGCGGAAACCGAACTGCACCAGCGTTTCCTTGCGCGAGCGGTCGCCCCGGTACATGGCGCCCAGCTGGCCTATGGTGACGTGGCTTTCATCGATGAACATCAGCGCATTGCGCGGAAGGTAGTCGATGAGGGTCGGCGGCGGATCGCCGGGCGCTGCGCCCGACAGATGCCGGGAATAGTTCTCGATGCCCTTGCAAAAGCCCAGCTCCTGCAGCATTTCTAGGTCGAAGCGGGTGCGCTGTTCCAGCCGCTGGGCCTCGACCAAGTGCCCTTCCTTGACCAGGAAGTCCACCCGCTCGCGCAATTCCTGCTTGATGCTTTCGATGGCGCGCAGCACGGTGTCGCGCGGCGTCACGTAGTGGGAGCTGGGAAACACCGTGAAACGGTTCAGCTTCTGCACCACCTTGCCGGTCAAGGGATCGAACAGCTCCAGGGTCTCGAGTTCGTCGTCGAACAAGGTGACCCGCAAGGCGTGTTCGGCGTTTTCCGCCGGAAAGATGTCCACGACCTCGCCGCGCGCCCGGAACACGCCGCGCTGGAAATCCAGATCGTTGCGCTCGTACTGCATGGCCACCAGGCGGGCCAGCAGTTCCTGGCGGGCGATGCGGTCGCCCACGCGCAGCGTCAGCACCATGGCATGGTAGTCGCCCGGATTGCCGATGCCGTAGATGCACGAGACCGTGCCCACGATGACGGTGTCGGGACGCTCCAGCAGGCTCTTGGTGGCCGACAGGCGCATCTGCTCGATGTGCTCGTTGATGGACGAGTCCTTTTCGATGAACAGGTCGCGCGAAGGTACGTAGGCCTCGGGCTGGTAGTAATCGTAGTAGGAGACGAAATACTCCACCGCATTGCGCGGGAAGAACTCACGCATCTCCGCATAGAGCTGGGCCGCCAGGGTCTTGTTGGGCGCCAGCACGATGGCCGGACGGCCCGTGCGGGCGATGATGTTGGCCATGGTGTAGGTCTTGCCCGACCCGGTCACCCCCAGCAGGGTCTGGTACATCAGTCCGTCATCGATGCCTTCGACGAGCTGATCGATCGCGCCCGGCTGATCGCCAGCCGGCGGATAGGGCTGGAAGAGCTTGAAGGGACTACCCGGAAATTCGACGAACGCAGGCTCAAAATTCATGCTAGACACGCTTTAGGGTAACCCCTTATTATCACATTAATGCTCCACTTTTCCACACTCTCAGGCAACGTCCCCAAATTATCATGACAACGCTTTTCGAAACCGTCGAACTGGCTCCCCGCGACCCTATTCTGGGTTTGAACGAACAATACAATGCCGACGAACGCGCCGGCAAAGTCAATCTGGGCGTTGGCGTGTACTACGACGATCAGGGACGCATCCCCCTGCTGCAGGCGGTCAAGAAAGCGGAAGACGCCCTGGCGGCCAACGCCGCGGCCCGCAGCTACCTGCCCATCGAAGGCATCGCCGCCTACAACAAGGGCGCGCAGACCCTGCTGCTGGGCGCGGACTCCCCCGTCATCGCCGAGGGTCGCGCCCTGACGGTGCAATCCCTGGGCGGCACCGGCGCCCTGAAGATCGGCGCCGATTTCCTGAAGCAGCTCCTGCCTGATTCCCAGGTGTTCATCAGCGATCCCAGCTGGGAAAACCACCGCGCCCTGTTCGAGCGCGCCGGCTTCAAGGTGGGCACCTACGCCTACTACGACGCGGCCACCCACGGCCTGAACTTCGAAGGCATGCTGGCCGCCCTGCGCGCCATGCCCGCCCAATCCATCGTGGTGCTGCACGCCTGCTGCCACAACCCCACCGGCGTGGATCCCAGCGCCGAACAGTGGGCCCAGGTGGCCAAGGTCATCCAGGAGCAGAAGCTTGTCCCCTTCCTGGACATCGCCTACCAGGGCTTCGGCGACGGCCTGGAGCAGGACGCCAGCGTCGTGCGCCTGTTCGCCGCCCTGGGCCTGTCCATGCTGGTCAGCTCCTCCTTCTCCAAGTCGTTCTCGCTCTACGGCGAGCGCGTGGGCGCCCTGACCCTGATCACCTCCAGCAAGGACGAAACCTCCCGCGTGCTCAGCCAGGTCAAGCGCGTCATCCGCACCAACTACTCCAACCCGCCCACGCACGGCGGCAAAGTGGTGGCCACCGTGCTGAACTCGCCTGAACTGTTCCAGGTCTGGGCCGACGAACTGGCGGGCATGCGCGACCGCATCCGCGCCATGCGCAGCCAGCTGGTGGAAAAGCTCAAGGCCCACGGCGTGGCCCAGAACTTCGATTTCGTGCTGCAGCAGCGCGGCATGTTCTCCTACTCCGGCCTGACCGCCGAACAAGTGGAGCGCCTGCGCAACGAACACGGCGTCTACGCCGTCAGCAGCGGCCGCATCTGCGTGGCCGCCCTGAACAGCCAGAACATCGACTACGTGGTCCAGGCCATCGCCAAAGTCCTGAAGTAATCCCTTCCGGCCCCTGCAACGCCCTTCCCCGGAAGGGCGTTTTTCATTGCCGCAATGGCGACACGAACGTGACCCAAGCCCTTGCCCTGACCACCGCTCGCCTGCTGCTGCGCCCCTGGCAGGAGTCCGATCTGGAACCCTTCGCGCGACTCAATGCGGATCCGCAGGCATTGCGTCATTATCCGTCCACCCTGGACCGGGCCCAGAGCGATGCCATCGCCCGCCGCAGCCAGGCCTTGATCGAGCGGCAGGGCTGGGGCCAATGGGCCGTGGAAGTGCGCGCCACCGGCCAGTTCGCCGGCATGGTGGGTCTGAACGTGCCGCTGGCCGAACTGCCTTTCCAGCCATGCGTGGAAGCGGTCTGGCGCCTGCTGCCCGAACTCTGGGGCAAGGGCTACTCCAGCGAGGCCGCGCGCTCCAGCCTGGACTTCGGCTTCGACGTGCTGGGCCTGGAGGAGATCGTGGCCTATACCGCGCTGCCCAACCTGCCTTCCCAGGCCGTGATGGAACGCCTGGGCATGCGGCGCCAGCGGACTTTCGATCACCCCGCCTTGCCCGCGGGCCATCCGCTGGCGCCGCACGTGCTGTACACCCAAGGTCGCGCCGACTGGCTGCAGCGCCGCTCCTGACGGCTCAAGGCAGAAAACACCTCGGCAGGCAAGCTGCGCCTTGCAAAAAAGCGACAAGTAACGCACAATCATCACTGTATATATATTCAGCAGCCAATACTCATGACCGTCAAGCTCACCGCGCGCCAGCAGCAAGTGCTGGACATCATCCGCTCCGAAATCGAGCGCACCGGTTTCCCCCACCCGGGCCGAGATCGCCCAGGTGCTGGGCTTCAAATCGGCCAACGCCGCTGAAGACCACCTCAAGGCGCTGGCGCGCAAGGGCGCCATCGAACTGACGGCGGGCGCCTCGCGCGGCATCCGCCTGCTGGGCGCAGACCAGCGCGACACCCCCGAACCCGGCCTGCTGGCCAGTCTGTCGGACGCCCTGCTGCTGCCCATCATCGGGCGCGTGGCCGCCGGCAGCCCCATCCTGGCCACCGAGCACATCGAACGCGAGATCGGCGTGGCTAACACCCTGTTCTCGCAGTCGCCGGACTACCTGCTGCGCGTGCGCGGCCTGAGCATGCGGGACGCCGGCATCCTGGACGGGGACCTCCTGGCCGTCAAGAAGACCTCGGAAGCCCGCAACGGCCAGATCGTGGTGGCCCGCATCGGCGACGAAGTCACCGTCAAGCGCCTGTCGCGCTCGAACAATCAGGTGCTGCTGCTGCCGGAAAACCCTGATTTCGAACCCATCGTGGTTACCGACCCCGACTCGCTCGCCCTGGAAGGCGTGGCCGTGGGCCTCATCCGTGCCACGCCATTGCACTGATCCCGCACGTTCACCCATGAAAAAACCCGAAGCTCGCACTTCGGGTTTTTTATTGCCGGGCCGCCCTAAAAAAGCAATGCCTTGAAGGCGCGGCAGGCAGCGCAGCGTGGAGCACTTCCTGCGGCTCCGGACCTGACAGGCCCAGGCCGCGCCCGCTTCTCTTGAAGCAAGCGCGCCATGGACATCCATCAGTGCTTGAAGGACTCCGACGTCGCGCCGGGGCCACGGCTGGCAGCCAGGGCCTCGGCCGCCAGACGGGCGACTTCCTCGTCGCTGAGCGGCTTGACCGCGTCCTGCAGAGCCACTTCCAGAACCCGGTCGATCCAGCGCACCGGAATGATCTCCAGGTGGTTTTTCACGTTGTCCGGGATCTCTGCCAGGTCCTTGACGTTTTCCTCGGGAATCAGCACCGTCTTGATGCCGCCCCGATGCGCCGCCAGCAGCTTTTCCTTCAGGCCGCCAATGGCCAGGACCTCGCCGCGCAGGGTGATCTCGCCCGTCATGGCGACATCGGCGCGCACCGGAATGCCGGTCAGGCTGGAGACGATGGCCGTGGTGATGGCGATACCAGCCGATGGACCGTCCTTGGGCGTGGCGCCTTCCGGAAAGTGCACGTGCAGGTCGCGCTTCTCGAACACGGTATCGGCAATGCCCCACTTCTGAGCGCGCGAGCGCACCACGGTGCGGGCCGCTTCCACCGACTCCTTCATGACGTCGCCGATGGAACCGGTGCGCAGCACATTGCCCTTGCCGGGCATGTCCGCCACCTCGATGGTCAGCAGATCGCCGCCCACTTCGGTCCAGGCCAGGCCTGTGACCTGCCCCACCTTGTTCTCTTTCTCGGCCAGGCCGAACGAGAAACGGCGCACGCCCAGGTAATCGTTCAGATTGGACGAATCGGCCACGATGGCCTCGGTCGGCAGCGCCTTGCCGCGCGCGGCACGATTGTCGGCCTGCGGATTGGCGGCCAGCAGCTTGCGCACCACCTTGCGGCAGATCTTGCTGATCTCGCGCTCCAGCGAACGCACGCCGGCGTCGCGGGTGTAGTAGCGGACGATGTCGCGCACCGCTTCTTCCTTGACCACCAGTTCGCCGTCGCGCACGCCGTTGTTCTTCATGAGCTTGGGCAGCAGGTGATCGAAGGCGATGTGCACCTTCTCGTCTTCCGTATAGCCGGACAGGCGGATCACTTCCATGCGGTCCAGCAGGGCCGGCGGAATGTTCAGCGTATTGCTGGTGGCCACGAACATGACGTCGGACAGGTCGTAGTCCACTTCCAGGTAGTGATCCTGGAAGGTGTGGTTCTGTTCGGGGTCCAGCACCTCCAGCAATGCCGAGGATGGATCGCCGCGGAAGTCCGCGCCCATCTTGTCGATCTCATCGAGCAGGAACAGCGGATTGCGCACGCCCACCTTGCTCATGTTCTGCACGACCTTGCCGGGCATGGAGCCGATATAGGTGCGGCGGTGACCGCGGATCTCGGCCTCGTCGCGCACGCCGCCCAGAGCCATGCGCACGAACTTGCGGTTCGTGGCCTTGGCGATGGATTGGCCCAGCGAGGTCTTGCCCACGCCCGGAGGGCCCACCAGGCACAGGATCGGCGCCTTGAGCTTGTCCACGCGCTGCTGCACGGCCAGGTATTCGACGATGCGCTCCTTGACCTTCTCCAGGCCGAAATGGTCCGCATTCAGCACGTTCTCGGCATTGGCCAGCGAATTATTGATGCGGCTCTTCTTGCGCCAGGGCAGGCCCACCAGCGTTTCGATGTAGTTGCGCACGACCGTGGCTTCGGCTGACATCGGCGACATCAGCTTGAGCTTCTTCATCTCGGCCTCGGCCTTCTTCAGCGCTTCCTTGCTGAGCTGGGCCTCTTCGATGCGCTTCTCCAGCTCTTCGATGTCCGCCCCGTCCTCGCCTTCGCCCAGTTCCTTCTGGATGGCCTTGACCTGCTCGTTCAGGTAGTAGTCGCGCTGGCTCTTTTCCATCTGCTTCTTGACGCGGCCGCGGATGCGCTTTTCAACCTGCAGGATGTCGATCTCGCCTTCCAGCTGCGAGAGCAGCCCCTCCAGGCGCTCGGGCGCGTTGGCGGTCTCCAGCATGGCCTGCTTCTGCTCCAGCTTCAGGGGCAGGTGCGCGGCAATGGTGTCGGCCAGCCGGCCGGCCTCGTCGATGCCGGTGAGCGAAGTCAGGATTTCCTGGGGAATCTTCTTGTTCAGCTTGACGTACTGCTCGAACTGGGCAAGCACGGCGCGCCGCAAGGCTTCCGTCTCGGCGGCGTTGCCGGCGTCGCCGGGCACTTCCACCACGGAAGCAATGAAGTGGGTCTGCGCGTCCTCGACCTTGCGCACGCGCGCGCGCTGCAGGCCTTCGACCAGCACCTTGACGGTGCCGTCGGGCAGCTTGAGCATCTGCAGGATGCTGGCCGCGCAACCGATGTCATAGAGATCTTCCGGCGTGGGATCATCCTTGCCGGCGGACTTCTGCGCCACCAGCATGATGTTGTTGCCGGACTCCATGGCCAGCTCCAGCGCCTTGATAGAGCGAGGCCGACCGACAAAAAGCGGAATCACCATGTGAGGGAACACCACCACATCGCGAAGAGGCAGCAGCGGCAGCTCAATGGGTTCCGTAGAGAGAATCTGGCTCGCAGACATAGTAATTTCCTATAAATGTCCTTAGACGCGAAAGGGAAGCCTGGGCTTCCCTTTCACGGTTCAACCTGTTGTAGGTCAGATTGTGGCGAACTTCGATATTTCAAGTAGGCCGGATCAACAACAGGAAAGGGCCTTGCCCGTCGCTAGGCGGCGGCGTCTTTCAGGGTCTGAGAGACCTCGTCAGAATTACTATCGGTCAAAGGACGGCCCAGGATCAATTCGGGTTTACTCTTTCCAAGAATCACATCCTCGGTCAGGACCACCTTGCTGACGTCCTTGCGCGAGGGCAGCTCGTACATGGTGTCCAGCAGAGCCTGCTCGACGATGCTGCGCAGGCCGCGCGCGCCGGTGCGGCGCTTGATGGCCCGCTGGGCCACCGCATGCAGCGCCGCCGGTTGGATCTCCAGCTCCACGCCTTCCATCTCCAGCAGCTTCTGGAACTGCTTGACCAGGGCGTTGCGCGGCTCGGTCAGGATGCGCACCAGGGCATCTTCGCGCAGCTCTTCCAGCGTGGCCACCACGGGCAGGCGGCCGACCAGCTCGGGGATGATGCCGAACTTGATCAGGTCCTCGGGCTCCACTTCGGAGAACAGCTCGCCAACGCCGCGCTCGGACTTGGCCTTGACCGAAGCCGAGAAACCGATGCCGGACTTTTCGGTACGGTCGCGGATGACTTTTTCCAGCCCGTCGAAGGCGCCGCCCACGATGAACAGGATGTTGGTGGTGTCCACCTGCACGAAGTCCTGGTTGGGATGCTTGCGCCCGCCCTGCGGAGGCACCGAGGCCACCGTGCCTTCGATCAGCTTGAGCAGCGCCTGTTGCACGCCTTCGCCGGACACGTCGCGGGTAATGGACGGATTGTCGGACTTGCGGGAAATCTTGTCGATTTCGTCGATGTAGATGATGGCGCGCTGCGCCTTTTCAATGTCGTAGTCGCAGTTCTGCAACAGCTTCTGGACGATGTTCTCCACGTCCTCGCCCACGTAGCCGGCTTCGGTCAGCGTGGTGGCGTCGGCCATGACGAAAGGCACGTCCAGCATGCGCGCCAGCGTCTGGGCCAGCAGCGTCTTGCCCGAGCCGGTGGGCCCGATCAGCAGGATATTGCTCTTGGACAGTTCCACGTCGTCCCGGCCGGGCTTGCCGTTGCGGATGCGCTTGTAATGGTTGTAGACCGCCACCGCCAGGGTGCGCTTGGGCGTCTCCTGGCCGATGACGTAACCATCGAGGAATTCCTTGATTTCGCGGGGCGTGGGCAAATCCTTGCGCTCGCCATCGGGCGTGGCGCCCGCCGCTTCGTCACGAATGATATCGGTACAAAGATCAATACACTCGTCGCAGATAAACACCGACGAAGGCCCAGCGATCAGTTTCTTGACCTCGTGCTGGCTTTTATTGCAAAACGAGCAATGCAGAACTTTTTCGTCGGCCGATTTCTTTTCGGACATAGATTCAAATTTTCACTTCAGGATAGTAAAAGGACGGGAACAAGTCCCGTCCCAGAACAGCCATAGTACTGCTTTATGTCGTCCGTGGGGACGCCGGGCTTACACGTCGCGCGTGGACATCACCCGGTCGATCAGGCCGTAGGACTGGGCGTCTTCGGCTGCCATGAAGTTGTCGCGTTCGGTATCCACCTCGATGCGCTCCACAGGCTGGCCGCAATTGGCCGCCAGGATGCGGTTCAGGCGCTCGCGCAGACTCAGGATTTCCTTGGCCTGGATCTGGATGTCGGAGGCCTGGCCCTGCGCACCGCCCGAAGGCTGGTGAATCATGATGCGCGAGTTGGGCAGCGCGAAACGCTTGCCGCGCGTGCCCGAGGACAACAGGAAGGCGCCCATGCTGGCGGCCATGCCGGTGCACAATGTCGAGACTTCGGGCTTGACGAACTGCATCGTGTCGTAGATGGCCAGGCCGGCATACACCGAACCCCCGGGGGAGTTGATGTACAGGGAAATATCCTTTTCAGGATTTTCCGACTCCAGGAACAGCAGCTGGGCCACGATCAGGTTGGCCGAATTGTCATTGACGGGGCCCACCAGGAAGATGATGCGCTCGCGCAGCAGGCGCGAGTAGATATCATAGGACCGCTCGCCGCGGCCCGACTGCTCGATCACGATGGGCACGTAGCCCAGCCCCGTGGGGGTCACGGAATGCCCCCCGTTCATCGAGGCGTAGAAGTCGACAAAGCTTGACGACATTTAGTTGGTCCCCATGATTTGGTCGAACGCCACCTCCTCGTCGGTCACCTTGGCCTGGGACAGCACGTGTTCGACGACATTGTCCTCGAGCACGACTGCCTCGATCTCGGCGCGACGCTGGCGATCGGACAGATAGTAAGCCACCACTTGGGCGGGCTGTTCGTAGTTCTGGGCGAACTCTTCGATGCGGGCGCGCACCTGCTCGGGCTTGGCTTGCAGGTCGGCGGCCTTGACCAGCTCGGAGACCAGCAGGCCCAGACGCACGCGGCGCGTGGACTCTTCCTGGAAGGCTTCGGCGGGAATGGGCATCTTGTCGGCGTTGGGCACGCCGCGCTCTTTCAGTTCGGCGCGGGCCGAAGCGATGCGGCCTTGCACGTCGTTGTCGACCAGGGCCTTGGGCACGTCGAATTCGCTGGCGGCCAGCAGGGCGTCCATGACGGCGGCCTTGTTGCGGGCCTGCACGCGGGCCTTGATCTCGCGCTCGATGTTTCCGCGCACGTCAGCCAGCAGCTTCTCCACATCGCCTTCCGCCTGGCCGAGGGACTTGGCGAACTCGGCGTCCAGCTCAGGCAGCACGGGCCGGGCCACGTCGGTCACGGTGATCTTGAACTCGGCGGTCTTGCCGGCCACTTCCTTGCCGGCGTAGTCGGCGGGGAATTCCAGCGGGAACGTCTTGGTTTCGCCCGCCTTCATGCCGGCGACGGCGTTCTCGAACTCGGGCAGCATGCGGCCGCGGCCCTGCAGATACTGGAAGCCTTCGGCGCTGCCGCCTTCGAAGGCCACGCCGTCGATGGTGCCCACGAAGTCCAGGGTGATGCGGTCATCTTCCTGGGCCTGGCGGTCGGCGCTGGATTCGTAGGTGGCGCGTTGCTTGCGCAGCACGTCCACGGTGCGCTGGATGTCCTCGTCGGACACCTGGGCGGTGGCGCGCTTGATCTCCAGGGAGGACAGGTCGGGGACCTGCACGTCCGGATAGACCTCGAAGGTGGCGGAAAATGCCATGGTGCCTTCAGCGGCCTCGCCTTCCTTGGCTTCCAGGTTAGGCGTGCCGGCTACGCGCAGCTTGGCGTCCTGGAACACTTTGTCCAGGGCCTTGCCGATTTCCTCGTTGATGGCGTCGTAGCGGATGCCAGGGCCATGCGTGCGTTCGATGACGGACAGAGGCGCCTTGCCTGGGCGAAAGCCCTGTACCTTGGCCGTACGAGCCACACGCTTGAGCTGGGCCTGGACTTGTTTTTCTACGTCGGCCACCGAAACGACCACATCGACTCGGCGCTCCAAGCCGGACAGAATTTCAACCTCGGGCTGCATTGAAGACCTATAAAATTGGTTAATTGAGAAGGGTAATCCGGTATTTTACCGGAAAGTAGCACGGTAAATCCAAACAAACGATCTATCAATCATTATTTCTTGTGACGGGCCCCGGCGCCGGGGCGCACGGTCAGGACAAGACAGCCGCGCAAGGCTATCATCCCTTATTTTCAGCGACATACGCAAGACAGACATGCACACTAGCACTCCCCTGGCCGGCATCCGGGTCCTGGAGCTGGGCCAGTTGATCGCCGGCCCCTTCGCCGCCAAGATCCTGGGCGAGTTCGGCGCCGAGGTCATCAAGGTCGAGCCGCCGCAAGGCGGCGACCCGCTGCGCAAGTGGCGCCTGCTGCACGAAGGAAACTCGGTCTGGTGGGAGGTGCAGTCGCGCAACAAGCGATCCCTGGCGCTGGACCTGCGCGAACCCGAATGCCAGCAGGTGGTGCGCCAGCTGGCCGGGCAATGCGACATCGTCATCGAGAACTTCCGCCCCGGCGCCCTGGAGGAATGGGGCCTGGGCTGGGAGGCGCTGCACGCGCTCAATCCCGGCCTGATCATGCTGCGCGTGTCCGGCTACGGGCAGACCGGCCCCTACAAGGACCGGCCGGGCTTCGGCGTGGTCGGCGAAGCCATGGGCGGCCTGCGCCACCTGAGCGGCGAGCCCGGCCGCCCGCCGGTGCGCGTGGGCGTGTCCATCGGCGACTCGCTGGCGGCCCTGCACGGAGTCATCGGCAGCATGATGGCCCTGCGCCAGCGCGAGCAGCACGGCGGCCAGGGCCAGAACATCGACGCGGCGCTGTACGAATCCGTCTTCAACATGATGGAAAGCCTGCTGCCGGAATACAGCGTCTTCGGCGCCGTGCGCGAGCCGGCCGGCAGCAGCCTGCCCGGCATCACACCCAGCAACGCCTACCTGTGCAAGGATGGCAAGTACGCTCTGGTGGCGGGCAACGGCGACAGCATCTTCAAGCGGCTGATGACGGCCATCGGCCGGCCCGACATGGCCGCCAATCCAGATTATGCGCACAACGACGGCCGCGCCCGCCATGCCGGCGTCATAGACGCAGCGATAGGCCACTGGACCAGGGCCCTGACCCTGGATGAGGTGCTGGCCATCCTGGACCAGGCCCGCGTGCCGGCCGGCCGCGTGTACGACATTGCCGACATCGCCGCCGACCCGCACTACCAGGCGCGCGACATGCTGCTGGACGCGGCCCTGCCGGACGGCACTCCCCTGACAGTGCCCGGCATCGTGCCCAAGCTCAGCGCCAGCCCCGGCGCCATCCGCCGACCAGCGCCGCAACTGGGCCAGGACACCCAGGACATCCTGGACAGCCTGGGCGTCACCGCCGAGCAGCAGCAGGACTGGCTGGAGCGCGGCCTGATTGCAAAAAACCCCAAACGTCGTTAAAAAAGAAGCAAACAGCCTTCAGATGCCCCAAACCCTGCCGCATCCTGCGGCGGGCGTCTTTTACTTGCCTAGCCCGGCAAAGCAGGCTAGAATCCCCTTCTTTCGTTTTGCGAACGTGGCGGAATTGGTAGACGCACCAGATTTAGGTTCTGTCGCCGAGCTGTGTGTGACTTCGAGCCTCTCCGTTCGCACCAGAGAATGAAAACCGTTGAAATCAATAATTCAAAAATCAGCAAAAATCAACGGCTTGCATACACGACCCAGAAGCAATTGATCCTCGGGAATCAATTTTTCAAGAAGTTTGCTCCCATCTAGCTCGCAGGCTTGCTTCCACATGGCCAACATTAAAGAGATCGACTCTGGCCGCTGCGCGCCGATCGTCATGCGTCCGCCCAAACATGCTTGAAGAACGTGGAAAGCCACGCCATGGGCATCATCAAGGTAGACGGCCTGCATCGCCATGTCCACTTTCGCCAGCCCGGCGCACTGTGACTGCGCTTCGACGTGATCACCTGGCCGGGGAGCCTCTGCTGCACGAATGACCTGGGCACGTACGTGCTCTGGCGACTGGAGGATATGTTCGGGTTCTTCCGCACTGACCAAGAGTACTTTCAGCGCCACGGCAATCATCAAGGAGAATCACCGATTAACAAACACGCAACTGAGGGTCCAGCTCCAACCCAAAGTGGCACAAGACCACAGCGGCAGCGCTGAGATGTCTGCGCCTGCCGTCATCCAGCTTGCTCAGAGAGTGCCTATTGAGCGGGCCAACCGGGTTATTCTGATGATCACGGAGCACGTCCATGCTTTTCTCAACCATTCGCCGCAAGAACATAATCGTCGGTAGGGGCAATACTTCCCACGCCTGATAGATTTCTTTAACCGCGAGGCTCAAACGATACAAGGCTTCGGGCATGGCGCGCCCATCGCCCGCGAGCACAGCGAGTTTCAGGCCGTAAATTGATTCACGGCTTTTGCAACATCTCCCAGCAGACCAGATAACTGCATGCGCAACTTATCATCAGAACGAATCGAAATTTCATCCAACACATGGTTGCAGGCAGCCTCCTTGCTCAGTACTCCCTGGCTCAGAGCAACAAGATCGGCTTCTCTTAGCTCATCCAAATAAGTATCCAGGCAGTACTTCGCTTCCTTTAGCGAGTACACCCCCCCCTCCTGGGCTGTGTACCGCAAATTGCCAACTATCCCCAGGGGACAAGGCGCCAGATCTTTCCGCTCCAGCGCCACCTCCTGGTGGTTGGCTATCTGGACAGTAGGATTAAGGGTTGGAGTGATCATGATCATCTTTCCTTGAGTAAATCAGGCCTCAACGCCCGAACCGGGAACAGGAGCGCTGATGGCCTGCGCCACAGAAACAAACACGTGGCCGTCGCGGCGCAACTGCCGCTATCTCAAGTCTGGGTAACCGATGAACATCTGGCGTTCCTGTACATGCGAGGGCAATCCCCTGGGGCTCGAGCGGCACGGGAAGCCCCGCGCCTCAAAGAAGCCCGAGTCGTGACACGCTCATCGAAAGAGATACCAATCAATCATCTGCCAAACGCTGGTCCGCGCGCACAACTTCGCTCGCGCCCCACCGCGCCGCCAAGCGCACATAGACCAGCTCTGCCAATAATTCGACCAGCGTCTGCGTCACGA
Source organism: Alcaligenes sp. Marseille-Q7550 (assembly GCF_965112015.1). NCBI lineage: Bacteria > Pseudomonadati > Pseudomonadota > Betaproteobacteria > Burkholderiales > Alcaligenaceae > Alcaligenes > Alcaligenes sp. Marseille-Q7550. Next base: position 1,646,500 of record NZ_CBCOPU010000001.1, on the reverse strand, counting down.
TGACGGCCGGCAGAACGGGAATGGCGCCTGGGATGGACAGGGCCAAGGGCAGGACCACCAGGGAATTGCGCGTGGCCGAACTGAACGCGACGGCCCGGCTGGCCGGAACGTCCAGTCTGGCCCTGCGCGCCAGCCACCAGCCGCACATCGGTGCGATGATGGCGTACGCGAGATAGACGGGCAGGACCAGCAGGACGGCGCCCATGGCCGAGCCCAGCTGCGGCGCCACCGCCGCGATGACGATGAACAGCACCAATGCCGTGGCAGGCACGGGCGCCAGGCCGAACACTTGCTGTGCGCGCCTCCATCCTCTGCGGCGCGCGGCCAGGAACTGGGTGAGGCCGGCCAGGACCAGCGGCGCGGCGATCAGCCACAAGAACGCATGCAGGAACGGACCGGCGTCGATGTAAAGAGCAACATCCCGTCCGAATGCGAATTTCAGGTAGAGAGGCAACAGCAGCATCTGCACCAGCAGCAACACCGGCGTCGAGGCCAGAAGCGCCCGAGCGTCCGCGCGGCCCAGGTGGGCAAACGTGACGACATAATCAATGCAAGGCGCCAGCAGCACCAGCAGGACGCCCAGCCGCAGCATGGGCTCGTCCGGCAGCAGGCCGGCAAGCGCGAAGACCAGCGCCGGCATCAACACGAAGTTGGACAGGAGCAACACGGCCATGAACCGCGTCTGCTTCAAGGCCTGGCCCAGATCCACGAGCGGAACCTGCAAGAAGGTCACATACAGCATGAAGGCCAGAGCGGGATTGACAGCCGCTTCCAGCATTGTCGAGCCGGGAACGAACAGGGCCACGCCGAGGGCAATCGCCGCCGCGCCAAAATAGATCGCGATCTGCCTGCCCTCCAGGCCGTCGCGAATTTTTTCCAGGCCCATCCCGCTTCCCTGCAGAACTGTTCAGACCGGCAACCTTAAATGCTTACAGCCCCCGGCGCAAGCGGGCGGCGGACGCCCGGTTCAAGTCCCTGGCTTCTTGCTCGGCGTACTCGCGCTCGCCGGGCTCATAGCGTCCTTCATGCATGCAGTTGCTGCGGTTCCAGGCGCATTCATTGAACAAGCGTGAAATACCGCTCGAGCCGCTCGACCCGCCGACCGTGCTCGAACCGCCGGAAGAGCAGGCGGCAAGCGCGGCGGAACAAGCCAGCAGGATGGCGGATCGGCCCAATAGTCGCGTGATCATCTCTCTTTTCCCTTTATGAATCTCTGACCTGTTCTTATAGCAGATAAGAAAAGCGGGACCGAGGCGGCCTTGCACATGGATACAGTTGCCACGTCAGCCGGGTTTTCGTTCAACCGATAAGCCGCCTTAGCATTTACCCTGAAAAACAACAAAATGGAACCATTGGTCTCAATTTTCGGTGTTAGTATGCTCAGACCTTAGAAAAAGTATCAAATAAAGAGACAAAACATGTCAGTATTCAATAAGAACGCAGCCGCTTTGCTGGCCTGCATCCCGCTGGCCCTTCCTCTGGCTGCACAGGCCCAAGACTATCCCCAGCGCCCCGTCACGCTCGTCGTTCCCTTCGTGGCCGGGGGCGCCTTCGACGTCGTGGCCCGCCTGGCGGCCGAACGCCTGCGCACCGAGCTGGGCCAACAGTTCATCGTGGAAAACAAGCCGGGAGCCGGCGGCACGCTGGGCGGGCGCATCGTCTCCCAGGCCAGGCCCGATGGCTACACCATCCTGCTCTCGGGCGTGGGGCCCATCTCGATCTCCCCCGCCGTCTACAAGAACCTGGGCTACGATCCCGCCAAAGCCCTGGCGCCAGTGATCCAGCTGACCTCCTCGCCTTTCGTGCTGGCAACCAGCCAGGCCTTTCCGGGCAGCACCGTGGCCGAATTCATCCAGTTCCTGAACGACAAGCCGGGGGCATACAACTATGCCTCGACGGGAAACGGCACCCTGGTCCACCTGGCCGGCGAGTACTTCCGCCACAGTGCCAAGGTCCAGTTCGAACACATTCCCTACGCGGGCGGATCGCAGACGACCCTGGCGCTGCTCAACGGCGAAGCCACCTTCTCGATCACCAACATTCCCAACGTGCTGCCGCAAATCCAGGCGGGCAAGCTCAAGGCTCTGGCCACCACGGGGGCACGGCGCCCCTCCGCCCTGCCCGATCTGCCCACCATGACCGAGGCAGGCGTGAAGGACTTCGAGTTCTCGGGCTGGATCGGCATTTTCGCGCCGGCGGGCACGCCCGAGGACATCATCACGACGCTCAACACCGCCTTCAACAAGGCGATGAGCGATCCCGGAATGCGGGAGCGCCTCCAGCAGCAAGGGGACGAGGTGGCGACCGGAACGGTTGCGCAATTCAAACAATTCGTGGCCGAGAGCGATGCCAAGTGGAAGGCGGTCGCAACCCAGGCCCAGGTCTCCATTGATTGAGGCCGCCATGCCCTGCAAATTCAATACGCTCAAAGAGCGCGTGGACCGAGGCGAGCGCTTGATCGGCCTCTGGTGCTCCCTGATCAGCGCCACGGCAGTGGAAGTGCTGTCCACCACCGATTACGACTGGCTCCTGCTGGACATGGAGCACGCTCCGAACAGCCTGGGCGACATCATCGACCAGTTGCGCGTGCTGGACTCCTCCCAGGCAAGCGGCTTCGTGCGTCCGCCCGGCAACGACCGCGTCACCATCAAGCGCCTGCTGGACGCCGGGGCCAAGAACCTGCTCTTTCCCTACGTCGAGAATGTCGGGCAGGCGCGGGACATCATCCATGCCACCCGCTATGCCCCCGCAGGCGTGCGCGGCGTATCCACGGCCGGGCGCGCCGCCCAGTATGGACAACAGCCCGGCTACCTGGCCGACGCAGCCCGGGAAATCGTGATCGCCATCCAGATCGAGACCGTGCAAGCGCTCGAATCCGTCCCCGAATTCACCTGCCTGCCTGAAATCGACATTCTTTTTTTCGGACCGGCCGACCTGTCCGCCGACATGGGCCATCTGGGCGAACCCGAGCACCCCCGCGTCAAGGCCGCCATCGTGGAAGGGATCCGGCAGGCCGAGGCGGCCGGCAAGATGGCCGGCGTGCTGGCGCCCAACCTGGACCTGGCCAGCGACTACTACAAGGCTGGAGCCAGGCTGATCGCAATAGGCAGCGACATACAGTGCCTGCGCTCGGCCGCCACAGCCGCCCTGTGCACCGCCCAGGACAGGCTGTCCTGAGCAGGCGCCTGGCCAGAAGGCTGCAGACGCTCTTCGAACGCCCTTTGGACAGCGCGGCATTTTTTTCATACGGATGCTTGCATCTGGTGCGAAATGCACGACCGGAAGGCCCTAGCATGAAACGGCAGCAAGTCCCGCGTCACTTTCTTTTCGACAAGGAGCAAGCATGCCTCTCACGCCAGATCCCAGACTCGCGCCAGGCCCTGAGCCCGATCCCCGCAGACCGCCCGCCCCCAGCCCGGATCGCACGCCCTACCCCGGCCACAAGCCTGACCAGCCGCCGGAAATCGATCCCGACCGCAGCCCCGTGGAACTCCCCCGGAGCCGCCTGCACAGCCGGACCCCAACGATCCGCCCGGCTCGTGAACAAGGGGCGGCCGCCCCCGGGCAAGAGCCCGGGAGCGGCCCAGTCGGGCCAATCAACTACTTCGTGGTGTAGCCGCCATTGACGAGAATGGTCTGGCCCGTGATCCACCAGCCGTCGCTCACCAGGTGGCGGATGAACGGCACCACGTCCTCGATGTCGGTCAGCCCCGTCTGGCTGAACGGGGACAGGGCGGCCGCCGTCTTGTGATAGGCCACCGCATCCTCGCCTTCAGCGGGATAGAAAAACGGAGTGTCCATGGGACCGGGGCCCACGGCCGTCACTGAAATGCCGCGCGCGCCCAGCTCCTTGGCGGCGGCGCGGGTGAAATGCTCCACAGGGCCTTGGTGCCGGCATAGGCGGCATAAAAGGGCGTAAAGGCGCCCAGCAGGGAGGTCACCAGCGTGCAGATCTTGCCCCCGTCCTGCACATGCCGGCCTGCTTCCTTCAGGAAGAAGAAGGCGCTTTTGGCATTGACGGCGCTCATTTCATCGTACTCCGCCTCGCTGACCTCCAGAATGGGCTTCTTGAGCACCTTGCCCACGGTATTGATGGCGATGTGGGGCCTGCCCACAGCGGCAACCGCTTCGGAGAACAAGCGCTCGACGGCGCCCGCCGAACTCAGGTCCGCCTGCAGGGCCACTGCCTTGGCCCCTGTCTTGCGGATGGCGGCCAGGGTGGCCTCGGCATCGTCCTTGGAGGCCGCGCTATGGTAATGGATCGCCACGGCCGCAGCGCCGTGCGCGGCCAGGTCGCGGGCGATCAGGCCGCCCAGGTTCTTGGCGCCGCCGGCCACGAGCACGACTTTGCCTTCGATACTGTGTTGAGTCATGGAGATCTCCTTTTGGGATGAGGGATTCCATGACTTTATTTAGCAATTGAAGTCGAATAAATCCAGGCTTTGCATCTACACTATCCAGAAATCACTACCAATGCATCCCATGGACCGCATCGACCAGTTCCGCATCTTCATCCGCGTCGCCCACAGCGGCGGGTTCACCGCGGCAGCCGAGCAGTTGAGTCTGCCGCGGCCCACGATCTCGCTGGCGATCCAGCAACTGGAAAACCGGCTGGGCGCGCGGCTCTTCAATCGCACGACCCGCCGCGTAAGCCTGACCCGCGATGGAGAGGCACTGCTGGAGCGCGCCATGGCCCTGGTGAACGACAGCGAGGAACTGGAGCATCTGTTCAAGCCCGACATCCGCGGCCTGAGCGGGCGCCTGCGGGTGGACCTGCCCAGCCGCCTTGCGCGGCGGCAGGTGGCGCCGGCCCTGCCCCGGTTTCTGGAACGCCATCCCGGCATCCAGATAGACCTGGGTTCCAGCGATCGTACCGTGGACCTGGTGCACGAAGGCGTGGACTGCGCCCTGAGAGTGGGCGAGATGGCGGCGAGCAGCCTGGTGGCGCGGCCGCTGGGCGTGTTCAGAATGATCAATTGCGCCAGCCCCTCCTACCTGGCGCACCATGGAACGCCCCATATCCCGCAGGATCTGGCGCAGCACTACGCCATCCATTACGCGGCGCCAGCCGCAGGCCGCCTCGCCCCCTGGGAGTGGCGCGAGCATGGACAGACACGCACCCAGGCGATGCAGACGCGGGTGTCGGCCAATAATGCCGAAACCTACATCGCCTGTTGCCTGGCGGGCCTGGGACTGATACAGATCCCTGCCTTCGACGTGCAGGAGCATCTGCAAAGCGGCGAGCTGGTTCAGGTACTGCAGGACTGGCCGGCGCCCAGCATGCCGGTGCAGATCGTCTACCCGCACCGGCGTCATCTGTCGCGACGCGTCCAGGTCTTCAGCACGTGGCTGGCCGACATCCTGGCCCCCTGCCTGGACACGGGCGACGCGGACCTGCCCGGCGCCTGAGTCCTCGCCGCAACAGCCGCCCGGCAGGTTACGATACACGCCGTTGCGCCATCATCTCAGGCGCGCCATTTCAAGGGAACAATACATGCATAAACACCTGCTTGCACTGCTCGCCCTGACGGCATCCTTCGCCGCCCACGCCAACGACAGCTACAAGGCCGTCGACGCGCAGCTCAACAAGACGTATCAGGAAATCGTCGCCCGTCTCAAAGACGATGCGGACGGCAAGAAATTGCTGGTGGACGCGCAGCGGGCCTGGATGAAGTTCCGGGACGCGGAATGCAAATTCCAGGCCTCGGCGGTGGACGGCGGCAGCGCCTATCCCTTGGCCATGCAGGCCTGCCTGGAAGCCGTGACTCAGCAGCGCGTCCAGGAACTGGAACGCTACACGTCCTGCGAGGAAGGGGACCTCACCTGCCCCGTTCCGCGCTCCGCCTGCCCGACGCCGCCGCCCGACCGCCGGCCTTCCAGGCCGACAAGAGCCTTGGCCTTGCAGCGGCCCGCGGTCAGCACCCGTCGATACGCTGTCCGCGGCGCAGCACCAGGCGCTCGGCGGGCGCCGCCGCCACGGCCGCGGCGGCATTGGGCGCCGGCACGGCCACGAAATTGGCGTCGTTGCCCACGCGCAGCCCATAACCCTGCAGGCCCAGCACGCGGGCGGCCGCCTCCGTGGCCATGTCCAGCGCCACCGCAAGCTCCTCGTCCAGATAAAAACCGGAACGGTAACCGATCAGCATGGCGCGCTGCAGCATGTCACCGTTCCCATAGGGCCACCAGGCGTCCTGGATATTGTCATTGCCCGTGAACACCGTGACGCCCGCCTGGCGCAAGGCCAGGACAGGCGGAAAACCGTGATTGCCGGGCGCATTGGTCATGATGGCGATACCGGAGCGGGCCAGTTCCCGGGCCGCTGCATCCAGCTGCGCGGGATCGAGGTCGCCCAGGCCGTAGGCATGGCTGACGGCGACACGGCCTTCCAGGCCCAGCGCACGGGTGCGCGCGGCGATGCGCTGCAATTGCTCGCGGCAGATCCGGCCGGGTTCGTGCAGATGGATATCCAGCTTGGCGCCATGCCGCTCGGCGATACCGAAGATGAGGTCGAGCTGGCCGTCCGCATCACCGTCCAGCGTGGTGGGATCGATGCCGCCGATGACGTCCACGCCCTCGCGCGCTGCCGCTTCCAGTACATCGGCCGTGCCGGGGCAGCTCATCACGCCGGCTTGCGGAAAAGCCACCAGTTCGATGTCCATGCGGTCCTTCCACTCCTCGCGCACCTGCATCACGGCGAACAGATGCTCCAGGCCGGTCGTGGCATCCACGTCCACGTGGCTGCGCATGGCCTGGGTGCCGAAGGCCGAAGCCTGGCGCAGCAAAGCCTGGGCGCGCTGCGCGATAGGCAGCGCGCCGGCCAGCTCGCGTTTCTCCACCGCCAGACGCTCGCGCAGGCTGCCTGCCGGCTGATGCGGGCGCCACCGATCGCCCACGAAGCTCTTGTCCAGGTGGATATGTCCGTCCACGAAAGCCGGCAGCACCACCCTGCCGCCCAGGTCCACGGCATCCACGCCCGGCAACGCCGGCAGCGCGCCCTCCAGGGCGGCGATACGGCCTTCCTTCACGTGTATGGACAAAGGGCGGCCGACGGCGTCGACGGCGTTCACGTACAGGCATTCATTCATGGCGACTCTCTTTCCAAATAGCGCCGCCGCACTCCGCCGATCGAGAAAAAAGGGGACTGCTTCCAAGCGGCATCAGCTCTTTTTCACGATAAATCAGGGCACCGCCATGCACAAATTAAATATTGAAATCAAAAACATTTATTTATTGAATGCCACGCGCATGTGTCGTTCACGACGACGGCGCCAGCGCCGGCAGCAGATGCATGCCCGTGCGCCGCACGAATTCCTCGTAGCTGATGGGCGGGCCCGCCTTGGTCGCGGCATCATTGGCCTGCCAATGCACCCAGGAACGGCGGGTGGTGGCGTCATACACCAGCTTGAACAGATGGCTGGGCACCGCCACCCTGCCCTGGCCTATGGTGGGCGGCCGCGTCGCGAACACCGGCCCCGTGAACACATACACGTCGCCGGCGGCGCGCTGCACGTATTTGCGGGTGTCCCCTTCGATCTGATTCCAGGGCCCGCCGTTGTGAACCTGATTCTGCGGCACCATATTGGCCAGGGAGAAACTCTGCGCCATGCCCTGCTCGTCGGCCATGTCGCCGGCCGGGGCCATGTGCCCGCGCGAGTAACCCGAACCGCGGTAGTCCGCCAGCTCAGCCCGTTCGGACGCCGGCAGGCGGCCTTCCGCATAGAACTTGTCGGTGCGCGGCAGGCCTTGTCCGGCCTGCAGGGCGCGCCGGTTCAAGCGCTCCGCCACGAAGACGGGCGTCTTGGTCTGACCGCTGTGCAGAATCGCAAACGAACTGAAGCACAACTCGCGCAGCGTATAGGCTGCCGGCACCACGGGCGGCTTGCCTGGAAAGAATTGGGGGCACTGCGCAAACGAAGTCCGGACGTAGCCATTGACCGGCGCCGAGGGCGGCGCGACGGCGGACGGCGCCTGCGGCCAGTCCAGCTTCGCCAGGACCTGATCCAGGCCCGGCCAGTCCCGCAGTTGCGGATGAATAGCGCAACTGGCCGCCCCGAACGCCGCCAGCGCGGAAGCCCCCGCTGACTTCAGAAAGCGGATGAGGCTTCCCGTCCCTGCCTTGTTCCTGCCTGATGTTTTTCTTGCTGGTGCTGCTTTTTTCTTTCTGGTCATGCCGCTCGTACTGGATGCTGCCGCCGGCCCGCATCGTTGCGCCGGCAGCGCACCGATTATAAGCAGCCCTGCCGCCATGCATCCCTCCATACGGGAACGGACTTGTAAAAGTCGTTACTTACAATCATGGAGCGCCATGCAGCACGAACGGACCAGCGTCCGCTTGGGCGGCCCCGCCATGGATCCGGGCCCGCTGCGCATGATCATCGACTCAAGCCCCGCCTCCGCCTGTCGGGCGTCGCTGTATCTGCCCGCGCGCGTATTCAGCAGTCAAAAGATAGTGTTGCGTTATATACCGAAGACGATACCAATCGAATATGTATAAACCATCCCACATAACTAATATTTATAAAGAGAGATTTTCTGTTACACTGGAATCTTCCTATGCAATAGACACTTATCCCTTGATTGCGCAGATCATGAATACCAGAAACCTGATTTTCGGCCTATGCGCAGCGCTGCTCGCTTTCTGGTTTCTTCCTTTTGCCCACATCAACAACAGCCTGGCCCAGGCTTCGGATGCTTATTCGGGCTGGAGCGCCGGTTTTTTCGGCTTTCTCCTGCCGCTGTCCGTCCTGGCCGTCGCCAGCCTGATCTGGGCCGACAAGGTGCGGTCCGCCTGGCTCGCCATGGCCGTACACATCGGCATCTTCGCCTCCACGATCAAAAGCATCTGCGAAAAGTCGCTGTTGTTCTCCAAGGTATGCGGCATGGGCGTCACTTTTTCCTACGGCTCCATCATCTATGGCCTGTGCACCGCCGCGCTGTGCGTGATGCTGCTGACCTACAGGAAGCCGCCGGCCTTCTGAGCCGCCTCAGGACGCCCCCGCCTTCTCGGGGCGGTCGTGCATGACCATGATGGTCTGCTGCATCAGGGCGCATAGCGTCTCCCGCCCTTGCTGCACGGCATATACTTCCCCGCGCGTAATGATCAGGCTGCGTCCTGGACGCAATACCTGGCCGCGCGCAATCAGGGCCTGTCCCTGGGCCGGGGCCAGGAAATTCACCTTGTACTCCACACTCAGGACCGAAGCCCCGGGCGGCGCCAAGGTCATGGCGGCGTAGCCGGCCGCCGAATCCGCGATCATGCCCACCACGCCGCCGTGCACGAATCCGTGCTGCTGCTCCACGCCGCTCCAATGCGGCAGGTGGATCTCGACGCGCCCCGCTTCGACCACGGGCAGGCTGGCCTGGATCAGCGACATGGCGTTCTGACGCGCAAAGCTGGCCCGGATCTCCTCGGCCATACGCGGATCCAGCATTGGCGGCGCCTCTGCGAAAGGGGAACGGCTCGTCATGGTTCAATCCTTGAAAACTGCCGGCTCCACGGCCCGGCCGGCGGCAGGCGTAAACATGCGCTCAGAACGGCCAGAAGATGGGAATGAATGTCACGCCCAGCACCCAGAAGATCAGGTTCAAGGGCAAGCCGACCTTGATGAAGTCGACAAAGCGATACCCCCCGCCCCATACACCATGGTGTTGGTCTGGTAGCCCACCGGGGTGGCAAAGCTGGTGGAGGCCGCAAACGTGACCGCGATCAAAAATGGCGTGGCATCCACCTCCAGCATCCGGGCGGTGGACATGCCGATGGGCGTCAGCAGCACGGCCGTCGCCGCATTGCTCATGAATTCAGTCAGCAGCAGGGCCATCAGGTAGAGCACCGCCAGCACCACCAGAGGGCCGGAGGAACGGACCAGCCCGATGGTGTTCTCGACCAGGAACTGCGCCGCGCCCGTCTCGCTCATGGCCACTCCCAGCGGCAGCAGTCCCCCCAGCAGAATGATGATGCGCCAATCGATGGCATCATAGACTTCGTCGGCATTCAGGCAGCCCGCCAAGGTCATGGCCACGGCGCCGGACAGCGAAGCGATGGCGATCGGCACCCAGCCCAGGGCCGATACGGTGATGACCAGCGCCATGGTGAGCAGCGCGAACGGCGCCCGCCAGCCCATGGGCTTCTCGGCCTCGCGCTCGGACAGCACGATGACATTGGTATCCGAGCGCAAAGCGGCCTTTTCCGAAACCGGCGTCAGCATCAGGAGGATATCGCCTACCCGCAGGCGCACGTCGCGCAGTTTTTCGCGCAGCACCTGGCCGCGCCTATGAATGCCCAGCACGGTGGCCTTGTGATGCCAGCGGGGATCCAGGGTGCCCAGCGTGCTGCCGCTGATGCGCGAACGCGGCGCGATCATCACTTCGGTCAGCACCTGGTCCACGTCCTCGAAGGAGCGCTGCTGCAATTTGAACTTCGGGTCCACTTCCAGGCCAGCCTCTTTGCGCAGTTCGTCCAGCTTGGACCAGTCGCCGCGCGCCAGCAGCACATCGCCTTCCTGCAGTTCCTGCTCGCGCGGCGCCCAGACCTTGTCCTCGCCGCGCAGCAGCTCCAGCACGAAGACGCCGTACTGCTCGCCCAGCTTGGCTTCGCCCACGGAGGTCCCGATCAGGGACGAATCGGACATGACGCGCAGCTCCGTGATGTACTTGCCCAGCTCGTAATGGTCGACCAGCTCCGCGCCGCGGGTGTCCGGCAGCAGCCAGCGGCCGACAGTCAGCAGGTACAGGCAGCCGGCCGCCAGGCAGATGACGCCCAGCGCCGTGAACTCGAACATGCCAAAGCCGCGATGACCCAGGTCGCGCGCGATCGCATTGACCAGCAGATTGGTGGAGGTCCCCACCAGCGTGCACACGCCCGCCATCTGCGATACGTAGGACAAGGGGATCAAGGCCTTGGAGGCAGACATGCCTATGCTGGCGGTAGCCGTCATCACGATGGGCATGAACACGGCGACGACGGCCGTGTTGTTCACGAATGGCGAGATGAGCGCCAGCACCAGGAACAGGATGAGCAGAAACTGCAGCGGCGAGCGGGCCTTGCCCAGCAATCGGCCTATGCCTGACAGCGCGCCGCTGTTCTGCAAGCCCGCCGCCAACACGAACATGGCCGCCACCGTGATGGTAGCCGGATTGCTGAATCCGGCCAGAGCCTGCTCGGGCGTGACCAGGCCCAGCACGGCCAGGCTGCTCAGCACCAGCAGGGCCACCGCGTCGATTCTGAGCTTCTCGGTCGCAAACAGGACAATCGCCGCCAGGGCCGTGCACAGGACCACCGCGATCTCTGCCGTCATGCTGTCATGTCCCCCGTTTTTTTATTATCGAAGCATCCAATGGAAAGACAGGGCGCGATACCCCTGGATCTGGAAGCCAGGGCGCGATGCAAAGCCCTTGCAGAACCTTCTGGAGGCAAAAAAAATTATACACACCTGCCGCGGAATGAAAATAGGCTGCGCGCCGACGGAATTGCCCTTGCCTTTGGAGACTGCAATATAAGCAGGCCCATACGAAAAAAACCGGGAAAACCCGCTCGCGAGACGAAAAAAACCGCCGTTGAAACGGCGGTTTTCCAGGATGCGGGATCACCAGCGCGTCCGGGCCCGGCCTCCTATGGTGGCGGCCAGGCTGGCCACGAACGCTCCCAGCAGCAAGGAGGCGAACCCCCAAAGGGCGAAGGCGGCGGCCGCCTTGCGAGCGGCATCCGCAGCCTCGCGAGCTTGCTGCTCCAGCTTCTGCGCGGCCTGCCGCGCTTGCTGCTGAACCGCGTCCAGGCGCTCCTGGGCCTGTTCGGGCGGCACGCCCGCGCGATCGGCCACCAGCCGCAGCAGATAATCCCTGTCCTGCGGGGAGACGTCGCCTTCCTGCAGGCTGCGCGCCAGGATACGGCCCACTTCCCTGTCCGGATCGCCGCTGCGGACCGCCGGATCGGCCGGCCTGAGCAATACGTCAGTAAAATAATCCAGATCCAGTCCCTGCGCCCGGTCGCCGCCGGCGTCGGCCGCCACGGCCGAGGCGGCCCCCAGCCCCGCGCCGGCCAGGCTCGCCCCCGCCCTGGCCGTTCCCGAAGCGATGGACGCGGCCGTGGAGCCCAGCATGAACAAGGCGACGACGGCGCTGACCGCCCAAACCAGGAAACCATGGGCGGTATCCCGGAAATAGATCTCGTCATTGGGCACCTCGGTCCAGTTGGTGCGCAAGCGGCCCGTCACATACCCGGCAATGCCATAGGCAATGACATGGGTGGCGAACATCCAGACTATGGTGCCGATGGCCAGCGCCGAGCCGGAAGCGCCGTCGCCGCTCCAAGGCGACACGGCCAGAAAACCCAATCCCGTGCCGCCGATGAACAAGGCGCCGGTCAGGGCCGCGCTGATGACAGCGCCCGCAATGACGGCTCCCCAGGAAACCGCGGGCCGGGACGATTCCATCGTCCAGCGCGGGGCGCGTTCCGAACCAGGTGCAATATGCGTATCAGGCATGGTCTTTCCTTTTCAAAAAGATGTCGACGCCCGGCGGTTCAATGCCAGAACAAGGCCAACAAGATAATGATTGGAATAGGAACACCCAACAACCATAGAAGTATCGATCTCATGGCGCCTCCTCATAGTGTCAAAAAAAGAATCTCTTCACTGCGTCCTGAAGCCAGCGACATCGCCTTCATTTATTGATTCATTCTAGGCACAGCCCCGGGCATCCTGGAACAAATGCCTGTAATAAGAAATGGAAAATTGTGAAGAATTCCGGACGTGCAGCCGCAGCCTCCGCATCACGGACCAGGGCCGCTTCCAGCGCCGCCTCCGTTTTGCAGCGCAGCATAAAATCGTGGCGAGGACGCGCCGGACTCGGTTATCCTGTTGGCTCGACCTAAACCTCGGCCGCATCGGCGGCAAGTCCGCGCCCAGCGCGGCTTCTTCCCGCCGCCGGCGGCCTGACTCGACGCAGAGCCTAGACCATGAGCGATCTCCAACGTCTGATCGACGATGCGTGGGAACACCGCGCCTCCATTTCCCCATCCCGGCACAGCCCGGAACTGCGCAACGCCAGCCATACAGACAGCGAGAAACTGGATTACGGCTCCCTGCGCGTGGCGGAAAAGATCGACGGAGACTGGATCGTGCACGACTGGATCAAGAAAGCCATCCTGCTGTCCTTCCGCCTGAACGACAACCGGGTCATGGGCGCCGAACCCGCCCCCTTCTACGACAAGGTACCGTTGAAATTCGAACAGTACGACCAGGCGGCCTTCGCGCAAGCGGGCTTTCGGGCAGTGCCCGGCGCCGTCGTGCGCCAGGGCGCCTACGTCGCTCCCGATGTGGTGCTGATGCCTTCCTTTGTGAACATCGGCGCCTATGTAGGCGAAGGCACCATGGTGGACACCTGGGCCACGGTGGGGTCCTGCGCACAGATAGGCAAGCACGTGCATCTGTCCGGCGGCGTAGGCATAGGGGGGGTGCTGGAACCCCTGCAGGCCAGCCCCACCATCATCGAGGACAACTGCTTCATCGGCGCGCGCTCCGAAGTCGTGGAAGGCGTCATCGTGGAGGAGAACTCCGTGCTGGCCATGGGGGTGTTCCTGTCGCAGAGCACCAAGATCTACGAACGCGAGACCGGCAAGATCTACCAGGGCCGCGTGCCGGCCGGCTCGGTCGTGGTGCCCGGCTCCCTGCCTTCCGAGGACGGGCGCTACAGCCTGGCCTGCGCCATCATCGTCAAACGCGTGGATGCCCGCACCCGCGCCAAGACCAGCATCAACGATTTGCTTCGCGCCTGAACATGAGCTCCGACAACCCTGTACTGAATACGCTTCAAGACCTCATCGCCCGTCCTTCGGTCACGCCGGACGACGCCGACTGCCAGCAATGGCTGGGCGAACGCCTGGCCCGCGCGGGCTTCACGCTGGAGTCCCTGCCCAGCGGACCGGTGCGCAACCTGTGGGCCCGCAGGGGCGCCCAGGCGCCGCTGTTCGTCTTTGCCGGGCACACGGACGTCGTGCCGCCCGGCCCCGAGCAGGCCTGGGATTCGCCTCCCTTCGAGCCCGTCATCCGCGACGGCCAGCTCTACGGCCGGGGCGCGGCAGACATGAAGGCCTCCATCGCCGCCTTCGTGCACGCGGCCGAGGAATTCATCCAGGCCAATCCTGAGCACGCAGGCTCCATCGCCCTGCTGCTGACTTCCGACGAAGAAGGCCCGGCCATCGACGGCACCGTGCATGTCTGCCGGGTGCTCAAGGAGCGCGGCGAACTGCCCGACTACTGCGTGGTGGGCGAGCCCGCCAGCGCGCGCCAGTTGGGCGACACCATCAAGAACGGGCGGCGCGGTTCCCTGTCCGGCCATCTGATCGTGCATGGCCGCCAAGGCCATGTGGCCTACCCGCAACTGGCGCGCAACCCCGTGCACCTGGCCGCCGGCGCCCTGACCGAGCTGACCGAACGCATGTGGGACGCCGGCAATATGGACTTTCCTCCAACCACTTTCCAGATCTCGAACATCCATGCCGGCACGGGAGCCAGCAACGTCATTCCCGGCCAACTGGATGTCCACTTCAATTTCCGCTTCTCGACCGAGCAGACGCCGGCTGGCTTGCAGGCCGAGGTGGAGTCCATCCTGCGCCGCCACGGCCTGGAGTTCACACTGGACTGGACCGTAGGCGGCGAACCTTTCCTGACCGAATCGGGCGCGCTCAGCCAGGCCCTGAGCCAGGCCATTGCAGCGGAAACCGGCGTGCAGGCGGAGCTCTCGACCACGGGAGGCACCTCGGACGGGCGTTTTATCGCTAAAATCTGCCCCCAGGTCGTGGAGTTCGGCCCGCTGAACGCCAGCATCCACCAGATCAACGAACACGTGGCCGTGGCCGACCTTCAACCCTTGAAGAACATCTACCGCCGCACATTGGAAACCCTGCTTTGCTAAGTCCCTCCATCGAAACCCCCGCCCTGCTGGACGCCCAGCAGGAACTGCAGACCGTGCGCGACCTGCTGCGCTGGTCGGTCAGCCAGATGAACCGCTGCGGCGTGGCCTTCGGGCACGGCAGCGACAATGCCTGGGACGAGGCCGCCTACCTGCTGCTGCACACCTTGCGCCTGCCGCTGGACACGCTGGATCCCTACCTGGACGCCCGCCTGCTGCGCAGCGAGCGCGAACAATTCCTGGCGCTGATCGCCCGCCGCTGCAACGAGCGCCTGCCGGCCGCCTACCTGACCGGCGAAGCCTGGCTGCAGGGCCACCGTTTCCGCGTGACGCCCGACACCATCGTGCCGCGCTCGCCCATCGCCGAACTGCTGTCCGAGCAGCTTCAGCCCTGGGTGGCCGACCCGGACGCTGTCTACAGCGCGCTGGACCTGTGCACGGGCACCGGCTGCCTGGCCATCCTGACCGCCCTGGCCTTTCCCCAGGCCCAGGTGGACGCGGTGGATCTGTCCGACGCCGCCCTGGCCGTGGCCCAGTCCAACATCGACGACTTCGGCCTGAGCGAACGGGTAACGCTGCACAAGAGCGACCTGCTGGACCAATTGCCCGATGCGGCCTACGACCTGATCATCTGCAACCCGCCCTACGTCAACGAATCGTCCATGCAGGCCCTGCCCGCGGAATACGTGCACGAACCCCGGCTGGCGCTGGCCGGCGGCGAAGACGGCATGGACCTGGTGCGCCGCATCCTGGATGCCGCCCCCGACTTCCTGGCGCCCAACGGCGTCCTGGTGCTGGAAATAGGCCATGAATACGACAATTTCCTGGCCGCCTTCCCCGAACTGGACCCGGTGTGGCTCAGCACCGAAACCGCCGAGGACCAGATCCTGCTGCTGACCCGGGAGCAACTGGCTCCGTGATACGCGCAACTGGAATCACGCTGCGGCGCGGCGTCAAGGTACTGCTGGAAGACACCGAATTCATCGTCAATCCCGGCGAGCGCCTGGGCATCGTGGGCAAGAACGGCGCGGGCAAGTCCTCGCTGTTCGCCCTGCTGCAAGGCGAGCTGGACCTGGACGCGGGCGATCTGAACATCCCCGAGGCCTGGGAAATCGCCAGCGTGCGCCAGACCATTCCGGACCGCAACCGCCCGGCGCGCGAATTCGTCATCGACGGCGACGTGCGCCTGCGCGCCTTGCAGCAGGCGCGCGCCGACACGCCCGACTCGGACGGCCAGCGCATCGCCGAACTGGAAAACGCCCTGGTGGAGGCCGACGCCTGGTCCGCGCCATCGCGCGCCGAACAGCTGCTGGCCGGCCTGGGCTTTCGCCCCGACCAATGGATGCTGCCGGTGCGCGAGTTCTCCGGCGGGTGGCAGATGCGCCTGTCGCTGGCGCGCGCCCTGATGGCGCCGTCCGACCTGCTTCTGCTGGACGAACCCACCAATCACCTTGACCTGGACGCCATGCTCTGGCTCGAGCGCTGGCTGGCCTCCTATCCGGGCACCGTGCTGCTCATCTCGCACGACACCGAATTCCTGGACGCGGTGGCCCGCTCCATCCTGCACCTGGACCACGGCAAGCTGGTCCGCTACAAGGGCGGCTACAACGACTTCCTGGCGCAACGCGCCGAACGCGTGCAGCAAAGCCAGATCGCCTACGAGCGCCAGACGCGCGAGGCCGCCCGCCTGCAAAGCTTCATCGACCGTTTCAAGGCCCAGGCCACCAAGGCCAAGCAGGCGCAAAGCCGCGTGAAGGCGCTGGCGCGCATGCAGACCCTGGCGCCGCTGCGCGTGGAGTCCGGCGTATCCATACGCCTGCCCTCGCCCGAGTACACGCCCGATCCGCTGCTGACGCTGGAACAGGCCGACCTGGGCTATCCGGACCGCCCGGCTCCCATCCTGAGCGGCGTTCGCCTGATGGTGCGCGGCGGCGCGCGCGTGGGCGTGCTGGGCATGAATGGCGCGGGCAAGTCCACGCTAGTCAAGACCCTGGCCGGCAAGCTGGCGCCGCTGAGCGGCGAGCGGCTGGAATCCAAGGGCCTGGTCATCGGCTACTTCGCCCAGCACCAGCTCGACTCCATCGACCCGGAATCCTCGCCCCTGCAGCACCTGGCGCGCCTGGCCCCGGACACGCGCGAGCAGGAACTGCGCAACTACCTGGGATCGTTCGGGTTCAGCGGCGACATGGCGGCCAGCCCCACCGCGCCGTTCTCGGGGGGAGAAAAGGCCCGCCTGGCCCTGGCCCTGATCGTCTGGCAGAAGCCCAACCTGCTCCTGCTGGACGAACCCACCAACCACCTGGACGTGGACACCCGGGAAGCCTTGGCCGACGCCCTGGCCGACTACGGCGGCAGCGTGCTGCTGGTCTCGCACGACCGCCATCTGCTGCGCTCCACCGTGGACTCCTTCTGGATCGTGGCCGACGGCCGACTGCAGGAATTCGACGGCGACCTGGAAGACTACCGCGACTGGCTGCTGGCGCGCAGCGCCCAGGCCCGCTCCGACGCCCGGCAGGAAACGCGGGCCGACGGAAACGAGGTCGTGGACCGCAAGGCCCAGCGCCGCCAGGAGGCGGAACTGCGCCAGCGCCAGGCCCAGCAGCGCAAGCCGCTGGAAGCAAGGCTGAAAAAAGTGGAAGCGGCCATGGACAAGGCTGCCGCGCGCCTGCAGGAACTCGATGCTCTGATGCAGGATCCGGACTTCTATTCCGACGCCTACAAGGACCAGCGTCCCGCGCTGATGGCCGAACATGGCGAGCGCAGCAAAGAGCGCGACGCACTGGAAGAAGAATGGCTGGAACTGCAGGAAGCCATCGAGGACATCAACCGGCAGGAATGAAGCCGCGCTGGGACGCGCGCACGGCCTCGACGGGGCAAAAGAGGCCGTGGCAGCATCACGGATGATGCCTCAGGCCGCCTTTTCGCCGCTGATCTGCGTGCGGCGCACCTCGGTGAGCCATAAGCAAAAGACAACAGCAAAAAAAGCAACAAACCCATTAAAGTAAGCTGCTTGCGCTCGAAGAAAGCCATAAAAAAAACTCCCCCGAAGGGGAGCCTGGCGCCTGACCGGCAAAAGGATTACTGCCCGGCCACCGAGTTGACATACCCGGCCACGGCCTGGCGTTCCTCATCGCTGAGCGTCTGGGCAAACGAGGGCATGGCGCCCATGCCTTCCTGCATGACCTTCAGGATCTGCTCGCGCGAGGGCTTGAGCTCGTCCAGGTTGGGGCCGATGGCTCCGGCCGACCCCGCGTCGTCCAGGGTATGACAGACCGCGCAGGCGATCGGCTTGGCGCCGGTCAGGAACAACTCCTTGCCCTGGGTATTGTCATCGGCCTGGACCTGGCCGGCTGCCGCCAGCATCCATACTGCTGCTACAAGGTATTTCTTCATGATCATCCATTCACGACCGCCCCGGCGCACCGGGGCGGATTCAACATTCCATGCTCAGACTACGGTGACGGCCAGCATATGGTCGCGCCAGCTGTTGTTCAGGTAGCCGCGATTGTTCGGCACACGCTCTTCGGGCTGCACGGCGCCGGCCTGGCTGGTGGCGCGGCTGGCGATCTCGTACTTGCCGGGCTTCAGGTCCACGCCGACCACGAACTGGCGCCAGGCATACTTGCCCAGATCCGGCCCCACGAAGCTCGCCTTGACCCAGTTCTTGCCGCCGTCCACCGACACTTCCACTTCCTTGGCTTCGGACATGCCGCCGAAGGCCAGGCCCTGGATCTGGACCTTGCCGGCCTTGACCTCTTCACCGGGTTCGCCATTGGGACTGGTGATCCAGGACTTGACCGGCATTTCCCAGACTGACTCTTGATTGGGATTGGATTTCTCGCCGACTGGCGCCAGACGATAGCTGTTCTGCTGGATATTGGCGGCAGATTGCTCCGCCGTGAACGCCAGCTGTTTGATGTACTTGACGTTGTTCACCCCGGTATAGCCGGGCACGACCAGCCGCAGCGGTCCTCCGTGGGCCAAGGGGATGGGCTCGCCGTTGATTTCCCAGGCCAGGATGGCGTCCTCGATGGCTTCCACCGGAATCGAGCGCTCCACCATGATGGTGTTGGGATCCAGGCCCTGCGGGATTTCCTCGCCGCCCGTGCCCGTCATGTACTTGGCGCCCGAGTCCATGCCGCCGACAGCTTCCAACACCGCCTTGATGGGCACGCCGCTGAAGACGACGCAGCCCGCTGCCCCCACCGTCCATTGGGTGCCGCTGGGCTTCTCGGGGAAATAGGCCCGGCCGTTGCCCGAGCATTGCAGCACCATGGGCACGGCCACCAGTCCCAGACGCTTGAGGTCGGCCACCGTCAGGTCCTTGGGCTGCTTGACGCCTTTGATCGACACGACCCAGGCATCCGGATCGGCCACGATCTGTTCCGAGGGAGGCGCCACGTTGTTGCGTACGAACAGGCGATCGAGCGGCGTGATCAGGCCGGAGCCAAAGGCGCTGCGCTTGGTTTCGATGGTATTGGCGCTGTGCACGATCAGGCTGTCGGCATGCTTCCAGGACGCATAGGCCGGCAAGGCCTTGGCCTCGGATTTCGCCTTTTCCTGCGCCAAGGCCTGGGACAGCGGCGTCAGGCCGCCGGCGCCGGCCAGCGCCACGACTCCCCCCGTGGACAGGAGCATGCGTCGCCGTGAAAGATTGCTGGGTTCCATTCTCGCCTCCATGTGTTTTTCATGTATCCACTTAATTTAGGCTTCGATTTTATGGAGGCGATAAGCTTATAACCAGAACTTATAACCCTAGTACATAACGGTCCAGCTTGAGTTGCATTCCTGCCCTGCCCGGCTCGACAGCCCCATGAATTCAGGGCCTGGCTGGATCCATAGGCAGTAAAGATCATGAAAAAGCCCCCGGAAAGATTGAACTGACCCCCGAAAGTTGGACATTGATCCAACCTTCGGGGGTTTTACATGGCGAAATATGATGTGGACTTCAAGCTGGAAGTGGCACGGGACTATTGGTCCGGGTCGCTAGGGGCCCGGGCATTGGCCGGGCGATATGGGCTCGATCATGGGACGGTGCGCCGCTGGGCCGCGCAGTACCGAGAGCATGGCGAGGCGGGATTGCACAAGAAGCACAGCGGTCACTACGGCGCCGAGTTCAAGCTGTCCGTGTTGAGTCGGATGTGGCAAGAGGGCTTGTCTTGCCGCCAAGCCGCGGCGCGGTTCGACGTGCGCGGCGGCCATGGCGTCGTGAGGCGGTGGGAACGCGAGTATCATGAAGGGGGCCTTCGCGCCCTGACCCCCAACCCTCGCCCAGGCCGCTCCCCGACGATGAAATCCCCCAAACCCCCAACCCTTACGCCTTCGCCCTGCGAGGACACGCGCACGCTGGAGCAGTTGCGCCAAGAGAACGAATATCTGCGCGCGGAGAATGCGTACTTAAAAAAATTGAGGGCCTTGCGTCAGGAAAAAGCGCTGGCCGCGCAGAAAAAGCGCGGGTCGTGCTCGAATTGAGGCAAGGCCACACCTTGGCCGTGCTGCTGAAGGTGGCCGGGCTGTCGCGCAGCACGTTCTACTACCAGGCCAAGGCACTGGGCGCGGCCGATCCCTGCGCCGGGCTGAAGGCGCGCATCCGCGCGCTGTACGACCAGCACCAGGGCCGCTATGGCTACCGGCGCATCACGGCGGCGCTGCGCCGGGCCGGTGAGCTCATCAACCACAAGGCCGTCCAGCGCGTGATGCAGACGCTGGGACTGAAGTCCTTGGTGCGCCCGAAGAAATACCGTTCGTACCGAGGCGAGCAGGGCCGTGTGGCGCCGAACCTGCTGACGCGCCAGTTCCAGGCCGACAGGCCCAACCAGAAGTGGGTGACGGATGTGACCGAGTTCAAGGTCGGCGCCGACAAGCTGTACCTCTCGCCGGTGATGGACCTGTACAACGGCGAGATCGTGGCCTACGAGACCAGCCTGCGCCCCGTGTTCCAGCTCGTGGGCAGCATGCTCCAGAAAGCGCTGGCCCGGCTCGCACCCACGGATCGCCCGCTGCTGCACTCCGATCAGGGCTGGCAGTACCAGCAGCCCCAGTACCGGCGTCTGCTCGCTGAGCAAGGCGTGATTCAGAGCATGTCGCGCAAGGGAAACTGCCTGGACAATGCCGCCATGGAAAGCTTCTTCGGTACGCTCAAGGCCGAGTTCTTCCACCTGAACCGCTTCGAGAGCATCGAGCAGCTCCAGGCCGGCATCGGCCAGTACATCCACTACTACAATCACGAACGCATCAAGCTCAAGCTAAAAGGCCTGAGCCCGGTGCAGTACCGAGCTCAGGCCTTCGGGCTTTAGGCTCTGACCGTCCAACTTTTGGGGGTCAGTTCAGCTCCGGGGGCTCTCTGGCGCGTGGTGCAGACTGCGCTGCCTGCCTAGCTGACGGTTTCGAGCTTGGCGATGGCCAGCGCCAGCGTCTTGCTGCCCACCTCGCGGAAGTGGATCTGCGCCTGGGCGTCATCGCCTCGACCCGTCAGGCTGACAATGGTGCCTTCGCCGAAACGGGAATGGCGAACGCCCTGCCCGATCCGGAAGGATTGCCCGTTGACCTCCAGCACGCTGGTCTGGCTGCGCCCGCCATACGGCGTGGCGCTGCTGCCCGATCCCGTGGCCTTCCAGGTCTGGCCGCGCCGGAAAGCGCCGCCGAACGAAGGCTCCGCCGGTTGGGCCGGCGCGCTGGCATAACGGGCCGACAGCCACTTGACGTGGTCATCGGGCAGCTCGTCCAGGAAGCGCGAGCGCAGGGCGTAGCGGGTCTGCCCGTGCAGCATGCGGCTCTGTGCCAGCGTTACGTACAGGCGCTGGCGCGCACGGGTGATGGCTACATACATCAGGCGGCGCTCCTCTTCCAGGCCGCCCGCATCGAACAGGCTGTTTTCGTGGGGAAACAGCCCCTCTTCAAGGCCGGTAATGAAGACCGCGTCGAACTCCAGGCCCTTGGCAGCATGGATGGTCATGAGCTGGATTGCATCCTGGCCGGCCTGCGCCTGATTGTCGCCCGCCTCCAGCGAGGCATGCGTCAGGAAGGCACCCAGCGGGGACATGGGCGCCAGCGTGGCCGGCGCGCCTTCCAGCGCCTGGGCCTGCTCGCCCTGCGGGGCATCCGGCACGCGGCCGGCCGGCAATTCGGCAAAGCCTTCTTCGCCCACGAACACTGTGGCCGCGTTGACCAGTTCCTGCAAGTTCTCCAGACGCTCGGCGCCTTCCTTGTCGGCCTGATAATGCGCCAGCAAAGTGCTTTCGTGCACGACGTGCTCGATCAGTTCGGGCAGGGACAGGACCTGCGCCTGATGCGCCATGTCCTGGATCAGGGCCGCGAAACGGGCCAGGCCGGCGGCCGCCCTGCCCTGCACATAAGGCACGGCGCGCAGCAGGCTGGTACCGCGCTCGCGCGCCAGGTCCGCCAATTGTTCGACCGAACGCGCGCCTATGCCGCGCGTGGGGAAATTGACCACGCGCAAAAAAGCGGTGTCGTCGTCGGGGTTGTCCATCAGGCGCAGGTACGCAAGCACATGCTTGATCTCCTGTCGCTCGAAAAAGCGCTGCCCGCCGTACACCTTGTAGGGCAGGCCCTGGGAGAACAAGCGGTGCTCGATGACCCGCGACTGCGCATTGCTGCGATACAGGATGGCGATCTCGCGGCGCGGCTTGCCTTCGGCGATCAGGGCGCGGACCTCGTCCACGATCCACTGCGCCTCCAGCGCGTCGGAGGGCTGCTCGCAGATGCGGATGAGTTCGCCTTCGCCGCTGTCGGTCCAGAGGTTCTTGCCCAGCCGGCCGCTGTTGTGTTCGATGAGCGCATTGGCGGCGTCCAGGATATGGCCGCAGGAACGATAATTCTGCTCCAGGCGGATGACGTTGCCGCGCGCTTAGTCACGCTCGAAATCCGCCATATTTCCCACGTTGGCGCCGCGGAAGGCATAGATGGACTGGTCGTCGTCCCCGACCGCGAACAGACTGGCCTGATCGCCGGCAAGAAGACGCAGCCAGCGGTACTGAAGCACGTTGGTATCCTGGAATTCGTCCACCAGGATGTGCTTGAAACGGCGCTGATAGTGCTCGCGTATGGGTGCGTTGCGCGACAGCAGTTCGTAGGCGCGCAGCAGCAATTCGCCGAAATCGACCACGCCTTCGCGCTCGCATTGCTCCTGGTAGAGCTGGTAGAGATCGATCAGGCGGCGCCGATGAGGGTCGAAGCCGTCCAGGTCGCCGGGACGCTGTCCGTCTTCCTTGCAGGTATTGATGAAATGCTGGATGTCCTTGGGCGGGAACTTCTCGTCGTCGATATTGTTGGCCTTGACCAGGCGCTTGATGGCGGCCAGCTGGTCGGCGCTGTCCAGGATCTGGAAGGTCTGGATCAGGCCCGCATCGCGATAGTGCATGCGCAGCAGCCGGTTGCACAGCCCGTGGAACGTGCCCACCCACATGCCGCGCGTATCGATGGGCAATAAAGAAGTAAGCCGCGTCAGCATTTCGCGCGCGGCTTTGTTGGTGAAGGTGACGGCTGCCAGGCCATACGGGCTGACCTGCCCGGTCTGGATGAGCCAGGCCATTCGGGAGGTCAGCACGCTGGTCTTGCCGCTGCCCGCCCCGGCCAGCACCAGGGCGTGTTGACCGGAAGGCAGGGTGACGGCGGCGCGCTGCTGGGGATTGAGGCGCTCTATCATGCCGCGTAGCGGCGCAGACGCAGGGCGAACTGCTCCAGGCTTTCGATGCCGCTTTGCTGGGCTCGCTGGCACCAGGCGCGCAGGTCGGACAGCAGCTGCTCGCTGGAGGAGCTGGAGCTTTCCCAGATGCCGGCCAGCTCACGCTGCATGCGCACCAGGATGGACAGGCGGGAATTGCCGGCGGCCACGGTTTCGAGCTCGGCGCGCTGCTCGGGAGCCAGCACGTCGTCGCCGCGGCCGATCCAGTCCTTGCAGCTTTGCAGCAGAGACCACGAGCAATTGGGGTTGTCGTGGTTCACCTGGGGCTTGAGGCGGGCGATTTCCTCGGCGGCCGTGGTCTTGATGATGTCGGCGTAGCGGGCCAGGATTTCATAGCGGTGCGTGATCACGCCCTGCAGGGTGGCCAGGCTGATGGTGTCCACGGAAGAGCTCGAGGGCACGGCGGGCTCCAGGCGCAGCTTGGGAGCGACCTTCTTGACCTTGGCCAGGCCCAGGGCCTTGAACACGGAGATGTAGCACCAGCCCAGGTCGAATTCATACCATTTGCTGGAGAACTTGGCCGAGGTGCCGTAGGCGTGGTGGTTGTTGTGCAACTCCTCGCCGCCGATGATGATGCCCCAGGGGAACACATTGGTGCTGGTGTCGGGACTGGCGAAATTGCGATAGCCGATCGCATGGCCCAGGCCGTTGACCACGCCGGCCGCCCAGAAGGGGATCCAGGCCATCTGGATGGCCCAGACGGTCAGGCCCAGCAGGCCGAACAGGAACAGATCGATGCCCAGCATGATGGTGATGCCCAGCATGCTGTGCTTGCTGTACAGGTTGCGTTCGAGCCAGTCGTCGGGCGTGCCGTGGCCGAAACGCTTGAGGGTTTCGGGGTTGGTGGCTTCCTGGCGGTACAGTTCGGCGCCGCGGAAGAAGACCTTGCCCAGGCCGAACACCACGGGCGAATGGGGATCGCCCTCGCGTTCGCACTTGGCATGGTGCTTGCGGTGGATGGCGACCCATTCCTTGGTGACCATGCCGGTGGTCATCCAGAGCCAGAAACGGAAGAAGTGCATCAGGGCCGGATGGAGGTCCAGGCCGCGGTGCGCCTGACTGCGGTGCAGAAAGACGGTGACTGACACAATGGTGACATGCGTCAGTGCGAGAATGACGAGGGTGAGCTGCCACCAGGACAGTTGCAGCCAGCCATCGGCAAGAAAAGATAGAAACGATTGCATAGACCCTTTTAGACCTGATCTTTGTTAAGGGGAACCAGAAAAGTGTAGCCCACTTGCCTGGTTAACAATAGCATTATTTGGGACTGAACTTGCTTCAAATCAAGCACTTTGCGCGTTTCGTTCCAGTGCCGCCGCAAAAAAGCAGTCGGTCTGGTGGCGATCCGTGCGCAGGTTCAGGTAAGGCCCTTCCAGTTCCAGGGCCGGGCTCTTGTCCTTCAGGATTTCCCGGGCATCCAGCAGACGAAACTCGGGATGGGTTTGCAGGAAGGCCTGCACCTGCTGCTCGTTTTCTTCGGGCAGGAAACTGCAGGTGGCATAGACCAGTCGTCCTCCCGGAGCCACACACGCGGCGGCCTGTTCCAGAATGTCGGCCTGCATGCGGGTGTACTGCTGCAAGGCTTCGGGGCGTTGACGCCACTTTAGATCGGGATTGCGGCGCAAAGTTCCCAGGCCGCTGCAGGGGGCATCCACCAGCACGCGCTGGGCCTTGCCGTGCAGGCGGCGCACGCGCTGGTCGCCCGACTCCTGGATGACCACCGGCACCACATTGGACAGGCCGGCGCGCGCAAAGCGCGGCTTGGCCTTGTTCAGGCGCGTGGCGGACACGTCGAATGCGTACAGCCGGCCGGTGGAGCGCATCAGCGCGCCCAGCAGCAGCGTCTTGCCGCCGGCGCCCGCGCAGTAGTCGATGACCATCTCGCCGCGGCGCGGCTCCAGCAGGGCCGTCAGCAACTGGCTGCCCTCTTCCTGGATCTCCAGCTCGCCTTTTTCATACTGTGGCCAAACCGCGACAGACGGCCGGCCCTCGATGCGTATCCCCCAGGGCGAATACGGCATGGCGGTGGGCTTGAAGCGCGCCATAGGGCCGTTCTGCAGCTGGCGCAGCACCGTGTCGCGCTCGGCCTTCATGGGATTGACGCGCAAGTCCAGCAGGGCCTGGCCGTTCATGGCTTCCATGAGCTTGTAGGAATCAGGGATCTGCTCCAGGCGCTCTTCCAGCCACTCGGGCAGGCTCAGGCGCACGCCCACGGGCAGGCCGTCCACGTTCAAGGAGCGGATGTGGGCAAGCCACTGGCGCTCGTCCTGGCCCAGGCCGGCCGCCAGCTCGTCCTGGCCGAAGGCAGCCGCCAGCCCCAGGATGGCCAAGCGCCGGGTCGACGGGCCTACGCCGCTCTCGGCCCAGTTGCGATACTGGCGCAGGTGGCGCAGCACATCGAACACGGCTTCGCGGATCTCGGCGCGGTCGCGCGAACCCATCTTGGGACGCGTGCGCGCCCAGCGCGTCAGCGCGAGATCGGCCGGATGCTTCCATTGCAGCACCTCGCCCAGGGCGCTGGCCACCTGTTCGATGCGCCGCTGCGCCAGCGCGCCCGGCGCGGGCGGGCCCGAAGGCTTGCCGCGGGCCGGGCCCTGGGAACGGCCGCGCGCGACGGCTGCGCCGTTGCGCTGGCTGGAGGAGGACGGACGCTGACGGTCCGAGCGGTCGCGCTCCGACCGGGAATGACGTTGTTCAGACATGAATGTTCAAGAAATCCTATGGACCCGCCCGCTCAGGCAGGAAAGTAAAAGCCGCGCTGCGCCACGCCCGATACGTGCACGCGCCCATCCGGCTGCAGCGCCACCCTGCCCTCGACCAGCCACTGCACCGCCTGAGTGTAGACCTGGTGCTCGGTGGCCAGCACGCGCCCGGCCAGCGTCTGGGCATCGTCGCCTTGCAGGACGGGCACCAGGCTCTGGGCGATGATTGGACCGTGGTCGAGCACGGGCGTCACGAAATGCACCGAGCAGCCATGGAACTGCACCCCGGCGTCCAGCGCCTGCTGATGCGTGTTCAGGCCCGGGAAACTGGGAAGCAGAGATGGGTGTATATTGACGAGCTTGCCCGCGTAGCGCTGGACGAAGCCCGTGGTCAGAATGCGCATGAATCCCGCCAGTAGAACATAATCCGGCTGGTAGCGGTCGATCACGCGCGCCAAAGCGTCGTCAAAGGCCTCGCGTGTTGCAAATTCGCGATGCGGCACGACCTCCGTGGCCAGGCCGCGGCGCTGCGCCCAGTCCAGCCCGGGCGCATCGGCCTTGTTCGAGATGACGGCCTGGATGCGGCCGTTCAGGCCGGCCTGCTCGATGTGTCCGGCTATGGCCTGCATATTGGAACCCCGGCCCGAAATCAGCACAACCAGGCGACAAGGTAGGGTGGAATCGGTCAAAATCCTGTTTCCCGAGAAATAACGAATCCAAAATTGTAAACTCTCGCTTGTGAAATCTGCTCTAAAACTCTACCGATCCTTGCCGCGCCGCGACAGCACGGCGCGCAGCGCCGTCACCATAGGCAACTTCGACGGCGTGCACCTGGGCCACCAGGCCATCCTGCATCGCCTCAACGAGGCCGCTCGCCAGCACGGCCTGAGTTCCTGCGTGATGACCTTCACGCCGCATCCGCGCGCTTTCTTCGCGCAGCGCGGCCAGCGCCCCGAACTGATCCCCACCCAGATCAGCGGCCTGCGCGACAAGGTCGAGGCCCTGCGCCAATGCGGCATCGAACAGATCTACCTGGCGCGCTTCAACCAGGACATGGCCGACATGTCGGCCGCCGCCTTCATCGAGGACATCCTGGTGCGCGGCCTGAACACCGGCTGGCTGCTGGTGGGCGAGGACTTCCGCTACGGCCACAAGCGCGCCGGCGACATCGCCATGCTGCGCGAGGCGGGCCGGCGCCACGGCTTCGAGGTGGAAACCCTGCAGGACGTGCCCGACGCCGACGGCCGGCGCATCTCCAGCTCGGAAGTGCGCACCGCCCTGGCCGTGGGCCAGCTGGACCGGGCGCGCGCCCTGCTGGGCAAGCCTTTTCACATCAGCGGCCACGTCATCCACGGCCAGAAGCTGGGCCGCGACATCGGCTACCCCACGCTGAACATCCGCGTGCCCGAACACTGCGCGGCGCGCTCGGGCGTATACGTGGTGCTGGCCCACGGCCTGGACGCGCGGCCCATGCCGGGCATCGCTTCGCTGGGCGGGCGCCCTACCGTGCAGGACCAGGGCCGCCTGCTGCTGGAAGTGCATTTACTGGACCGCCAGCTGAACGCTTACGGTAAACTTGCCCGTATAGAATTTCTGGAATTTGTCAGGGACGAAGAAAAGTTCCCCGACCTCATCACTATGATCGCCGCCATCGACAACGATGCACAGCGCGCTCGCGACTATTTCGCCTCAAATGGACTATAAAGACACTCTCAATCTACCCGACACCCCTTTCCCCATGCGCGGCGACCTGGCCAAACGCGAGCCGGGCTGGATTGCCCAGTGGGAAGAGAACAAAGTCTATGCAGCCATCCGGCAAGCCAGCGCCGGCCGTCCCAAGTTCATCCTGCACGACGGCCCGCCCTATGCCAACGGCGACATCCACATCGGTCACGCGGTCAACAAGATTCTGAAGGACATCATCGTCAAGAGCCGCAACATGGCCGGCTTCGACGCCCAGTACGTGCCGGGCTGGGATTGCCACGGCATGCCCATCGAAATCCAGATCGAGAGGAAATTCGGCAAGAACCTGCCCGTGGCCGAAGTCCAGTCCAAGGCGCGCGCCTACGCGCTGGAGCAGATCGACCGCCAGCGCGCCGACTTCAAGCGCCTGGGCGTGCTGGCCGACTGGGAGCGGCCCTACCTGACCATGAACTACAGCAACGAGGCCGACGAACTGCGCGCCTTGTCGCAGATCATGCAGAAAGGCTTCGTGTTCCGCGGCCTCAAGCCCGTGAACTGGTGTTTCGACTGCGGCTCGGCGCTGGCCGAGGCCGAGGTCGAGTACGCCGACCGCAAGGATCCTTCCATCCACGTCGCCTTCCCCTTCGCCCAGAAGGACAAGGTGGCGGCCGCCTTCGGCCTGGACAGCGTGGAGGACGGCGCCATCGTCATCTGGACGACCACGCCCTGGACCATCCCGGCCAACCAGGCCCTGAACGTCCATCCCGAGATCGAGTACGCGCTGGTCAAGCTGAACGCCGCGCGCGCCACGGGCCAGTGGCTGGTCCTGGCCAAGGACCTGGTGGAATCCTGCCTGCAGCAATGGGGTCTGGAAGGCGAGATCATCGCCACCGCGCCCGGCGCCGCCCTGGACCATCTGGAGTTCCGCCATCCCCTGGCCGGCGCGCACGCCGGCTACGACCGCGTCTCGCCCGTCTACCTGGGCGACTACGTGACCCTGGACAGCGGCACGGGCGTGGTTCACTCGGCGCCCGCCTACGGCATCGAGGACTTCAACTCCTGCAAAGCCAACGGCATGAAGGATGACGCCATCCTCAAGCCCGTGCTGGGCAACGGCCATTACGCCGACAGCCTGCCGCTGTTCGGCGGCCAGATGATCTGGAAGGCCAACCCCCAGATCGTCGAGGCCCTGGAAAACGCCGGCACGCTGCTCAAGACCGAACAGTACACCCACAGCTACATGCACTGCTGGCGCCACAAGACGCCCATCATCTACCGAGCCACCAGCCAATGGTTCGCAGGCATGGACAAGGCGAACAACACCGGCCGCACCCTGCGCGAAATGGCGCTGGAAGGCGTGGAACGCACGGATTTCTATCCTGCCTGGGGCCGCGCCCGCCTGCACGCCATGATCGCCAACCGTCCGGACTGGACCCTGTCGCGCCAGCGCCAATGGGGCGTGCCCATGGCCTTTTTCGTGCACAAGGAGACCGGCGAGCTGCACCCGCGCACGCCCGAACTGATGGAACAGGTCGCCCAGCGCATCGAGCAGCACGGCATCGAAGCCTGGCAGAACCTGGACCCGCGCGAGCTGCTGGGCGAGGAAGCCGACCAGTACGAGAAGAATCGCGACACGCTGGACGTGTGGTTCGACTCCGGCACCACCCACGCCACCGTGCTGGGCGGCAAGGACCACATCACGCACGGATCGCACGCCGACATCCTGCAATGGCCCGCCGACCTGTACCTGGAAGGCTCGGACCAGCACCGCGGCTGGTTCCATTCCTCGCTGCTGACCGGCTGCATGCTGTACGGCCGCCCTCCCTACAAGGCCCTGCTCACGCACGGCTTCGTGGTGGACGGCAACGGCCGCAAGATGAGCAAGTCGCTGGGCAATACCGTCGTGCCGCAGAAGATCGCCGACAGCCTGGGGGCGGAAATCATGCGCCTGTGGGCCGCTTCCACCGACTATTCGGGCGAGCTCTCCATCTCGGACGAGATCCTCAAGCGCGTGGTGGAAGGCTATCGCCGCATCCGCAACACCCTGAAGTTCCTGCTGGGCAACCTGGCCGACTTCGACCCGGCGCAGAACGCCGTGCCGCTGGACCAGTTGCTGGAAATCGACCGCTACGCCCTGCAGATGACCGCGCGCATGCAGGCCGAGATCCTGGACAACTACCAGCGCTATGAATTCCACCCCGTGGTGGCCCGCCTGCAGATCTTCTGCTCTGAAGACCTGGGCGCCTTCTACCTGGACATCCTGAAGGACCGCCTGTACACCACGGCCCGCGACGGCCTGCCGCGCCGTTCGGCCCAGACGGCGCTCTACCACCTGACCCAGGCGCTGCTCAAGCTCATGGCCCCCATCCTGTCCTTCACCGCCGAAGAGGCCTGGAAGGACCTGCACCAGGGCCAGGTCGCCAGCGGCACGATTTTCACCGAGCTGTTCCACGACCTGCCCGAGCAGCGGGACCAGGACGCCCTGGAAGCCAAATGGCAGCGCCTGCGGGCCATCCGCGCCGAAGTCATGCGCCGCATCGAAGACGTGCGCAGCACCGGCGCCGTGGGCTCGTCCCTGGCGGCCGAAGTGGACATCCACGCCGGCGGCCAGGATCTGGAATGGCTGCAGTCGCTGGGCCAGGACCTGCGCTTCATGCTGATCGTCTCGCGCGCCGACGTGCACGCCGGCGAAGGCGAGCTGCGCATCAGCGTGAACCCGACCGAACAGGCCAAGTGCGAGCGCTGCTGGCACCATCGCCCGGACGTGGGCCGCAGCCACGAGCACCCCACCCTGTGCGGCCGCTGCGAAGACAATCTGTTCGGCGACGGCGAAGTGCGTCACCATGTCTGACCAGGACCTCGCTCCCGCCAGCCCCGGGCAGGCCCGCCTGCCCGCGCGGCAGTTCTGGGCTTGGCTGGGCCTGGCGGCGCTGATCGTCGTGCTGGACCAGTGGACCAAACGGTATTTCGACACCCACCTGTTCTACCAGGAACGCTGGAACATCCTGCCCTTCTTCGACTTCACGCTGCTCTACAACCCGGGTGCAGCCTTCAGCTTCCTGGCCGGCGGCCAGGGCTGGCAGCGCTGGTTCTTCGTGGCCATCGCCCTGGTGGCCACGGTGCTGATCCTGACCATGCTGCGCCGTTCGGCCAGGCAGCCGCTGTTCTGCCTGTCGCTCAGCCTGATCCTGGGCGGAGCCGTGGGCAATGTGGTGGACCGCCTCCAGCACGGCCACGTCGTGGACTTCCTGCTGTTCTACTGGAACCAGTCCTACTTTCCGGCCTTCAACCTCGCCGACGTGGCCATCACCTGCGGCGCCATCCTGCTGGTCCTGGACGAATTCCTGCGGATGCGCCGCAACAAGCGGCAACACGCCTGACCCTGCAAGGAGCCCCCATGCTCGCCAAGAAGAAACTGGTCTTTGGCATCAGCGGCGGCATCGCCGCCTACAAAACGGCGGAACTGCTGCGCCGCGCCCAGGAACTGGGCGCGCAGATCGACGTCGTCATGACCGAATCGGCCACGCGCTTCGTCACCCCGGTCACCTTCCAGGCCCTGTCGGGGCGTCCGGTCTACACGGACCTTTGGGATGCGCGCGTGCCCAACAATATGGCCCATATCCAGCTCAGCCGCCAGGCCGACGCCATCCTGGTGGCGCCGGCCAGCACCAACTTCATGGCGCGACTGGCCCAGGGCATGGCCGACGACCTGCTCAGCACGTTGTGCGTGGCGCGCGGCCTGTGCCCCTTGCTGGTAGCCCCGGCCATGAATCGCGAAATGTGGCTGCACCCGGCCACTCAGCGCAATGTGGAACAACTGCGCCGCGACGGCGTGCACATCCTGGGCCCAGGCTGTGGCGACCAGGCTTGCGGCGAGACCGGCGACGGCCGCATGCTGGAACCGCAACAACTGCTGGCCGAGCTGGTCGCCTTCTTCCAGCCCAAGCTGCTGGCCGGCAAGCGCGTGCTGATCACGGCCGGCCCCACGTCCGAGCCCATCGATCCGGTGCGCGTCATCAGCAACCGTTCGTCCGGCAAGATGGGCTATGCCATCGCGCGCGCCGCCTTCGAGGCGGGCGCCCGGGTCACCCTGGTTTCCGGTCCGGTCGCCCTGGAAACGCCCTATGGCGTGCAGCGCATCAACGTGGAGACGGCCCGCCAGATGCATTCGGTCGTCATGGCGCAGGCGGCGCAGGCGGACGTGTTCATCAGCGTCGCGGCGGTGGCCGACTGGTACGTCAGCAACGCCAGCGATCGCAAGATCAAGAAAACCGCCGACCAGACAACGCCGCAACTGGAATTCAGCCCCAATCCCGACATCCTCGCCGAGGTCGCCGCCCTGCCCCAGGGCCCGTTTTGCGTGGGCTTCGCCGCCGAGACCGACCATCTGCTGGAGCACGCCCAGGCCAAGCGCCGGCGCAAGAACGTGCCCCTGCTGGTGGGCAACCTGGCGCAGCGCACCATGAATGCCGAGGACACCGAGCTGATCCTGTGCGACGAACACGGCCACACGCACTGGCCCGCACAGGACAAGCTGCAGGCAGCCCGCAAGCTGGTGCAGGCCGTCGCCGAGCGGCTCTCCAAGCGGTCCTGATTTCCATTCCTTCCATCACAGCGGGCGGCGCCATACCCCGTGCGCCGCCCTTCTTTTCAAAGGATGCCCCTACATGCATCGCCGTATCGAAGCCCGCATCGTCAATGAGCTGCTGGGCGCCGCCATAGAAGCCCCCAGCTACGCCACAGACGGCTCGGCCGCCATGGACCTGCGCGCCTGCCTCGAGCAGGCCGTCACCCTGCCGGCCGGCGGGCGCATGCTGGTCAAGACCGGCCTGGCCATCAATATGATGGACCCCGGCCTGGTCGCCATCGTCGCCTCGCGCTCGGGCCTGTCGCTCAAGCACGGCGTGCGCGTGGCCCAGGGCATAGGCGTCATCGACGCCGACTACCACGGCGAAATAGGCGTGATCCTGGCCAATGACGGCGACGCGGACTATGTGATCCAGCCCGGCGAGCGCATCGCCCAGCTGATGTTCCAGCCCGTGGTGCAGGTGGCCCTGCAGTTCGTGGACCAGTTCTCCACCGAGACCGAGCGCGGCACGGGCGGATTCGGCAGCACGGGCAAGAGCTGATCCCTTCAAGCAGCGAAGTCTTCCTCCCCCAGGTAGGCCGCGCGCACCTTGGGATCGTGCAGCAGTTGCGAGGCCGGTCCTTCCAGGATGATGCGGCCCGACTCCATCACGTAGCCCCGATCGCCCAGTTCCAGCGCCAGGCGGGCGTTCTGCTCGATCAGCAGGATGGTGACCCCTTCCTTGGCGATATCCTGGATCAGGCCGAAGATGCGCTCGACCATGATGGGCGCCAGGCCCATGGAGGGCTCGTCCAGCAGCAACAGCTCGGGGCGGGAGATCATGGCGCGACCCATGGCCAGCATCTGCTGCTCGCCCCCCGACAAGGTGCCGGCCGACTGTTTCTTGCGC
This sequence comes from Alcaligenes sp. Marseille-Q7550, assembly GCF_965112015.1. Classification (NCBI taxonomy): domain Bacteria; kingdom Pseudomonadati; phylum Pseudomonadota; class Betaproteobacteria; order Burkholderiales; family Alcaligenaceae; genus Alcaligenes; species Alcaligenes sp. Marseille-Q7550. Next base: position 1,613,027 of record NZ_CBCOPU010000001.1, on the reverse strand, counting down.
TCGGCCAGACGCGGGAACAAAGTGTAGGCCCGCTCCACATCCTGGCGCACCTGGGCGTCGTCGCGGCGCGTGTAGGCGCCCATGGACAGGTTCTCCTCGATGGTCAACTGGCCGAAGATGCCCCGCCCTTCCGGCACCATGACCAGTCCGCGCCGCACCAACTGATGCGAGGGCACGCCCACGATGCTCTGGCCCTGATAATCCACCTGGCCGGCCGCCACGGGCACCAGCCCGCAGATGGCGCGCAGCGTCGTGCTCTTGCCCGCGCCGTTGGCCCCGATCAGGCAGACCAACTCGCCCTTGCCCACCTGCAGGTTCAGCCCCTGCACGGCGCGGATGCCGCCGCAGGCGACGTCCAGGCCCCGAATATCCAACAACCACGGCGACGCGCTCATGCCTGCTCCTCCTGCGTAGCGGTAATGCCCAGTTCCTTGGCGGCCCCCGCCCCCAGATAGGCCTCGATGACACGGGGATTGTGCTGCACCTCGGCCGGCCTGCCTTCGGCCAGCACCTTGCCGTATTCCAGCACCAGCACCCGGTCGCACAGGCCCATCACCAGCTTCATGTCGTGCTCGATCAGCAGCACGGTGATGCCGTCGCCGCGGATCTTTTCGATCAACTGGCGCAGGACCACGGTCTCGGAAGGATTCATGCCGGCGGCCGGCTCGTCCAGCGCCAGCAGCTTGGGGTCGGTCGCCAGGGCGCGGGCGATCTCCAGGCGGCGCTGGTCGCCGTAGGAGAGCGAACGCGCGATGTCGTTGGCGCGTTCGACGATGCCCACGTATTCCAGCAGCTCGTAGGCGCGCGCCTCGATCTGCTCTTCCTCGCGGCGCGTGGCGCGATTGCGCAGCACCGCACCCAGCACGCCGGCGCGGGTGCGCACATGCCGGCCTATCATGACGTTCTCCAGCGCCGACAGATTGCCGAACAGGCGGATGTTCTGGAAGGTACGCGCAAAGCCCGCCTCGGCAATCTGATGCGGTTTGTAATCCGTCAGCACGTGGCCGGCGAACTCGCAGCGCCCCGATTCGGGCACGTACAGCCCCGTCATGACATTGAACAGCGTCGTCTTGCCGGCGCCGTTGGGGCCGATCAGCCCGTAGATATCGCCCTGGCGGATGCTGAAGCTGACGTCCGACAAAGCCTGCAGGCCGCCGAAGCGCTTGGACAGCCCGCTGGCCTGCAGCAGCGCCTCGCCGCTGCCCGCGGTCTTGCTTGTTGTCATCGCGCTCATGCCTGGGACTCCTTCATCTTGCGTTCACGGCGTCGCACCGCCGACGGCCACAACCCTTCGGGCCGGTAAATCATGACCAGCACCAGGGCGAAGCCGAACAGCAGCATGCGTATGCCGTCCGGATCCAGGATCACCTCGCCGAACACGCTTTGCTGCAGGGGCACCACCACAGCGCGCAGCAGCTCCGGAAAGACCGACAGCAGGAGGGCGCCCACGATGACGCCGGGGATGTGGCCCATGCCGCCCAGCACCACCATGCACAGCACGGAGATGGACTCGGTCAGGCTGAAGCTCTCGGGGCTGACGAAGCCCTGCATGGAGGCGAACAGCCCGCCGGCCACCCCGCCGAAGGTCGCGCCCATGGCAAAGGCCAGCAGCTTGACGTTGCGGGTATTGATGCCCATGGCCTTGGCGGCGATCTCGTCCTCGCGGATGGCTTCCCAGGCGCGGCCGATGCGCGAATGCTGCAGGCGCACGCAGACGAACACGATCAGCAGCGTCACCGCCAGCAGCAGGTAGTAATACTTCTCCGGTCCGGTGACGCGTATGCCGAAGAAGGTCTCGGCCCGCCCGAAGACGAATTCGCCCACCTTGAAGGTGTCCACCCGGTTGATGCCCTGCGGACCGTTGGTGATGTTGACCGGCGCGTCCAGGTTGTTCATGAAGATGCGGATGATCTCGCCAAAGCCCAGCGTGACGATGGCCAGGTAGTCGCCGCGCAGCTTCAGGACCGGAAAGCCCAGCAGCACGCCGAACAAGGCCGCCAGCACGATGCCGGCCGGCATCACGACCCAGAACGGCAGGTGCAGGCCGAAATGCGGCGAGGCGAGCATGGCCCAGACATAGGCGCCGACGGCGTAAAAAGCGATGTAGCCCAGGTCCAGCAGGCCCGCAAAGCCCACCACGATGTTCAGGCCCAGGGCCAGCATCACGTACAGCAGCGCGAAGTTCAGCGTGCGGATCCAGCTCTGGCCGGCCATGCCCAGCACAAAGGGCAGCACCGCCAGGACCACGCCGATCAGCAACGCGCCCAGCCAGACGCGCACGGGAACGGGTTTCTTCTTGGTGTCCATCATGCCCGGTCTCCCACCCGTTCACCCAGCAGGCCGGATGGACGGAAGAGCAGTACCAGGATCAGCACGATGAACGAGAACACGTCCTGGTAGTTGCTGCCGAACACGCCATTGGTCAGGTCACCGATGTAGCCGGCGCCCAGGGCCTCGATCAGCCCCAGCAGCAGTCCGCCCAGCATGGCGCCGCCCAGGTTGCCGATGCCGCCCAGCACCGCGGCCGTGAAGGCCTTCAGGCCCAGCATGAAGCCCATGGTGTACTGGGCCACGCCGTAGTAGGTGACGATCATGACGCCGGCCACGGCCGCCAGGGCCGAGCCGATCAGGAAGGCGGCGGAGATCACGGTGTTGATGTTCACGCCCATCAGGCCGGCCACCTCGCGGTTCTGCGCGGTGGCGCGCATGGCCGTGCCCAGGCGGGTGCGGTGCACCAGCGCCATCAGGCCGACCATGATCAGGGCGGCGCCGCCGATGATCAGCAACTGCAGCAGGCTGATGCGCGCCTCGCCCAGCTGGAACACCATGGGCTCGATGATGTGCGGAAAGCTCAGGTAGTTGCGGCCCCAGACCATCATGGCGATGTTCTGGACAATGAAGGACACGCCGATGGCGGTGATGAGCGCAGCCAGGCGCGGTGCGCGGCGCAGGGGGCGGTAGGCGTAACGCTCGGCCGTCCAGCCTATGGCCATGCAGGTCGGGATCGCAGCCAGCAGGGCCAGCCCCACGGCCAGCCAGGCGGACATGCCGGCCGGGTCCGCCCCCACCAGGGACAGCACCACCGTGGTCGCCAGCATGGCGCCCACCATCACCACGTCGCCGTGGGCGAAATTGATCAGGCCTATGATCCCGTACACCATGGTGTAGCCCAGCGCCACCAGCGCATAGACACTGCCCACGGTCAGGCCGTTGATGAGTTGTTGTATCAGAATTTCCATCGACAAGGACTCGCTGTCGTTTCCCGGGCATGCACCGCGGCATGGCCACGGAACAGCGGGCGCCGGCCTCCCGGGGAGGCCGGCTGAAGAGCCGCACGGCAACGCACGGCTCAGGCACCAGATGCAGGTCTTAGTTGGCCTGGCTCACCATGGTCTTGACCATGGTCCACTTGCCGTCCTTGACCTCGTAGATGGTCACGGCGATTTCCTTCAGGTCGCCGTTCTTGTCGTAGGCGATGTTGCTGCTGGTGGCGCCGCTGCGCTTGAGGCCGGCCAGCTTGGGCAGGTAGTCCTCGGCCTTGGAGGAGCCGGCTTCCTTCATGGCGGTGATCATGTTCCAGGCGCCGTCATAGGCATAGGGCGCGTAGACGCCGGGATCGACCTTGAAGCGGTTCTTGTAGTCCTGGGCGAACTTCTCGCCGGCCGCCATGGTGGACAGCGGCACGCCGGCCAGGGAGGCGTAGGTGCCGTCGGCGGCGCCGCCGGCCAGACGCAGGAAGGTGTCGCTGCGGGTCATCTCGCCCGAGACCAGGGGCGCCTTGATGTCCAGGGTCTGCATCTGGCGCTTCATGGGGCCGGACTGGGCGTCCAGGCCGCCGAAGAAGATGGCGTCGGGCTGCTTGGACTTGATGTTGGTCAGAATGGAGGTGAAGTCGTTGGCCTTGTCCGTGGTGTACTCGCGGGCCACGATCTGGCCGCCCGCCTTTTCAACGGCGCGCGCCACCTGATCGGTCAGCCCCTGGCCGTAGGCCGTGCGATCATCGATCAGGGCGATCTTCTTGGCCGCCAGATCCTTCACCATGAACTGGCCCACGGCGGCGCCCTGCTGGGTGTCGCTGGTCATCATGCGGAAGGTGTTGTCGTAGCCCTGCTGGGTGTACTCGGGCGAGGTCGCCATCGCGATCTGCGGAATGCCGGCGTCGTTGTAGACGCGCGAGGCCGGAATGGTGGTGCCGGAGTTGAAATGGCCCAGTACGCCGTCCACGCCATCGTCCACGATCTGCTGGGCCACCTGCACGGCGGTGCGCGGGTCGGCCTGGTCGTCCTTGGCGACCAGTTCGAAACGGGCGGTCTCGCCGTCGATCTGGATCTTCTGGGCATTGGCCTCTTCCAGGGCCAGGGTCAGCCCGTTGCGCATGTCCTCGCCGTAGTGCGCCTGCGGACCGGTCAGCGGGGCGGCAAAGCCCAGCTTGATGACTTTCTCTGCAGCCGAAGCCGGCGCTGCGGCAAGCGGCCAGCACCGCGGCCGAGACCAGACCCAATTTGATGTTTTTCATGGACTGCATGGTTGTTCTCCCTAGTTTTAATGGGACCGGGCTTATGGCCGGCCTTACTGCTGTGAATTTTACCGGGCCGCCGACTCCGGGTACGAGTCGGCGCGGCGCGCAGGCGAGCGCGCCTAACCCACCATCATCAGGCTGGCGTTGCCCCCGGCAGCCGCCGTGTTGGTGCTGACCGAGACTTCGCGCATCAGACGTTCGGCCGCATAGGCCGCGCCCCGGCGCAACTCTTGCGTGGACAGCCCCTGGACCCCCACGATGGCGCCTTCGCGCTGCGCCACCTGTATGGCCAGTTGCTCGAGCTCATCGCCGTCGCCTTCAAACAAGACAGCATCATAATCCGCGCAGCCCAGCTCTGACAGATCAATCTGCTCCACGCCCTGCTCGGGCAAGCCGTCCAGCCCGGCGCGGTTCAGCAGAACCGGCTGGCAGCCGCTGAGCGCGCAGGCCTGCATCTGTGCGCGCCAGCCCTCCTCGCTGGCCGGCATGCACAGTACGCGACCGCGCGGATGCAATTGATAGACATTGGATTCGCCGGTGGGCCCGGGCAGGACCTGGCCGTTCTTGCGCAAGGCCTGCAGGGGCAGGTCCTGCGCGCAGCGGCCAAGCAGGCGACGCAGGTACAGCGGGCCGCCCGCCTTGGGTCCGGTGCCCGACAAGCCTTCGCCGCCGAAGGGCTGCACGCCCACCACCGCGCCCACCATATTGCGGTTCACATACACATTGCCGGCGCGCACGCGCGACACCACGCGCTGCACGGTCTCGTCCAGGCGGGTATGCACGCCGAAGGTCAGCCCATAGCCGCGTTCGTTGATCTGGTCGATCAGGGCGTCCAGGTCCTTGCGCGCATACGTCATCACATGCAGCACCGGGCCGAATATCTCGCGCTCCAGGTCCTGCACCTGATTGATCTCGATCAGCGTGGGCAGCACGAATGTCCCGGCCAGACCGGCGGGCCGCTCGCCCTGCTCCACCTGGAAGCCGGCGCTGCGCATGGCCGCAATGTGCTGCTCGATGCCGGCTCGGGCCTCTTCGTCGATGACCGGCCCCACATCCGTGCTCAACAAGTCCGGATTGCCCACGCGCAACTCCTTCAGGGCGCCGCGCAGCATGCCCAGCACGCGCTCGGCCGCTTCTTCCTGGATGCACAGCAGCCGCAGGGCCGAGCAGCGCTGGCCGGCCGAATCGAAGGCCGAATTGAGCACGTCGAACACCACCTGCTCGGCCAGCGCGGAGCTGTCCACCACCATGGCGTTCAGGCCGCCCGTCTCGGCGATCAGCGGCACCACCTGGCCGTCCGGCGTCAGGCGCTGGGCCAATTGGCGCGCCAGCGATTTGGCCACGGCCGTGGAACCGGTGAACAGGACGCCGTTGACCTGCGGGCTGGCCACCAGCGGCGCCCCCACGGTCGGCCCGCCGCCCGGCAGCAACTGCACCGCGCCTTCAGGCACGCCGGCACGGTGCAGCAGGCGCACCGCGGCCGCGGCGATCAGCGGAGTCTGCTCGGCCGGCTTGGCCAGCACCACATTGCCCGCCGCCAGGGCGGCCGACACCTGTCCCAGAAAGATGGCCAGGGGGAAATTCCAGGGGCTGATGCAGACGACCACGCCCAGCGGACGCTGGCGGTCATTGTCGAATTCGCGCAGGACCTGACCCGAATAGTAGCGCAGGAAGTCCACGGCCTCGCGCACTTCGGAGATGGCGTTCGCATAGGACTTGCCGGCTTCGCGCACCAGCAGGCCCATCAGTTCCTGCATCTGGTCTTCCAGCAACTGGGCCGCCTGCTGCAGGGCGCCGGCCCGTTCGTCCACCGGCGTGGCCTGCCAGATCGGGGCATAGTGGGCCGCCGCTTCCAGGGCGTGCGCGACGTCGGCCTCGCCGGCCTCCATGACCTGCCCGACGACATCCTGGTGATTGGCGGGATTGAGCACGGCGCGGGCTCGGGAATCATCCCAGACAGGCGTGTCCTGGGCCAGCAAAGGCTGCGCGCGCCAAGGCTGGGCGGCGCTCTGCATCAGGGCCGCCGCCAGCGAGCCCAGGCGATGCTCGTTGCTCAGGTCCAGGCCCGCGGAGTTCAGGCGCTGCTCCGCCTCCCAATAGAGCTGGCGCGGCAGCGGGATCTTGTCGTGCGGACGGCCGAGCGGCTGCAGTTGCAGGGCCTGAGCCACGGGATCGGCAATCAGGTGCTCGACCGGCAGGTCGGCATCGCCGATCTGGTTCACGAATGACGTATTGGCCCCGTTTTCCAGCAGGCGACGCACCAGGTAGGCCAGCAAGGTCTCGTGCGAGCCGACCGGCGCGTAGATGCGGCAGGGGCGGTTCAGCTTGCCCGCCTTGACCGGGCCAACCACCTCGTCGTAGAGCGGCTCGCCCATGCCGTGCAGGCACTGGAACTCGTACTGGCCGGGATAATAGTTCTGGCCGGCCATGTAGTAGATGGCCGACAGGGTCTGCGCATTGTGCGTGGCGAACTGCGGATAGATGGCCTCGGGCGCCTGCAGCAGCTTGCGCGCGCAGGCCAGATAGGACACGTCCGTATGCACTTTGCGCGTATAGACGGGATAGCCTTCCAGGCCGTCCACCTGGGCGCGCTTGATCTCCGAGTCCCAGTACGCCCCCTTGACCAGGCGCAACATCAGGCGGTGACCACTGCGCCTTGCCAGGTCGATCAGGTAGTCGATGACGAAAGGCGCGCGCTTCTGATAGGCCTGCACCACGAAGCCTATGCCGTTCCAGCCCGCCAGGGAGGCATCGAAACACAGCCGGTCCAGCAAGTCCAGGGACAGCTCCAGGCGGTCGGCTTCCTCGGCGTCGATGTTCAGGCCCACATCGTACTGGCGCGCCAGTTGCGCCAGTTCCAGCAGGCGCGGATACAGCTCGCCCATGACGCGGTCGCGCTGGGCGCGGCTGTAGCGCGGATGCAGGGCGGACAGCTTGATGGAGATGCCGGGACCTTCGTAGATTCCGCGGCCCTGGCTGGCTTTGCCGATGGCATGGATGGCCTGTTCATAGGCCTGGTAGTAGCGCTGCGCGTCCTCGGCCGTGGTGGCCGCCTCGCCCAGCATGTCATAGGAATAGCGAAAGCCCTTTTCCTCGAACTTGCGACTGTTGGCCAGGGCCGAGGCGATGGTCTGGCCGGTCACGAACTGCTCGCCCATCATGCGCATGGCCACGTCCACGCCCTTGCGGATCAGAGGCTCGCCGCCTTTGCCTATCATGCGCGTCAGCGCCGAGGACAGGTTCTTCTCGCTGTTCACGCTGACCAGGCGCCCCGTCAGCATCAGGCCCCAGGTGGCGGCATTCACGAACAGGGACGGCGACTCGCCCACATGGGCGCGCCAGTCGACATGGCTGATCTTGTCGCGGATCAGGGCGTCGCGGGTGGCGCGATCGGGAATGCGCAGCAAGGCCTCGGCCAGGCACATCAGGGCCACGCCCTCCTGGCTGGACAGGGAAAATTCCTGGATCAGTCCCTCCACGCCGCCGCCGGTGCGCTTGGCGCGCAGGGCATTCACCAGGCGCGCGGCCAGTTCCTGGGCGCGCGGATCCTGCGAAGCGCGCGCCGCGCTCAGCAGCAAAGGCACGCATTCGGTTTCGGGGCGGCGGTACGCCGCCGTTATGGCCGCGCGCAGCACGCTTTGCGGCTGCACGTCCTGTGCAAAGGCGTAGAAGGGAGCCTGCGGCGCCTCCACGGGGTCGTCGGCTGCCGCAGCTTCAGCGCCCGGCAGATAGGCCAGCTCACCGGGAATCGCCCCGCGTTCGATATTCTCGATGTAGGAAAGCAGGGCCTGCTTGTGCAGCCAGTGCGGCGTGCATTGCAGCTTGTCCGCCGCGCTGCGCAAACGCTCGCGCAATTCCGTATCGACCTTGATGCCTAAGGTAGTGCTCGCCATGCCCGTATCCCGGTAAAAATGCTGTTGCATTGGAATGCCGAAATACTACTGCTGGTTAACCAAAGCACCTATTCAGGTTAACCCGAATCCGAGAAAGTTAACCCATGCAGGAAAGCGAGTTAACCGACTCCATGGGAACGGTCTTGCCCTGCATCTGCGCGGCCAGCGCATCGGCCAGGCGGCCTTGCAGGCGGCGATGCGCATCGATCAGTTCGGACACCGAGGACGCCGGCTCCGAATCCAGCCAGCGGCATTGGTAGGCCGGCGCCTTGAAGCCTACCGGACGCAAGGACCAGCTCAACTCCAGCGCCGCGCGCTCGCCATAGATGGATTCGAAGCGCTGCACGGCCATGTCCAGGCGCCAGAACGCGGCCTTGCCGCCCGTATCCGCCAGCTGCGGCACGCCCAGGCGGCTTTGCAGCCCCGAAACCAGGGCCAGCGAGAGCTCGTCGGGCAGAGGCGAAGCCCATTGGCTGTCGTTGAGCAGGCGTACTTGCGCGCCCGGCGGCACGGTCAGCACCACGGCGCGACGGTCCAGTTGCGAGGGAACGTCCACGCGGCGCACCTGGAAGCCCGTCCAGCCCTGCACGGGCGCGGCAGCCGGCGCCGACGGCAGCGGAGCCAGCAGGGTGTAGTACGTAGGCTGGGCGCCGGCGCAGGCGGCCAGCAGGCCCAGGCTGGCCAGCAAGGGAATGGGACGGGGCGTCATGGCTTGGGCTCCGGCAGGACGTCGGGCGAGCGTCCCCGCAACAAGGAGGACGGCTGGCTCTGCAAGGTGTCGGTCAGATCGCGCAGGGAGCGCAGGGAACGGTTCAGCTCGCGCAGGGTCTGGTCGACCGAGGAATTCAAGGGTGAATCGGATTCCAGCATGGCGCCCAGCTTCTGCACCGCCTGGTCCATGGTCTTGAGCGTGCCGTTCAACTGGGGGACGGTGGTTTTCTCGAACTGCTTGAGCACCTTGCCCAGGTCCGTCAGGCCGCCTTGCAGGTCTTTGCCGATCTGGTCGAACGGCACGGCTGAAATCTTGGTGACGATATCGCTGACCTGTTCCTGGAGGCGATCGAAATCGCCCGCGATCACCGGAACGACCAGGGGATGCGCATCTGGATTGAAATCCACCTTGGCGGCCTTGTCGAAGAACTCGAGCGCGATGTACTGCTGGCCGGTGATCAGGCTGGCCGGACGCATCTGGGCTCGCAAGCCCCGCTCCACCATGGGCCGGAAAAGCGAGCGCACCGGATCTTCGCCCTTCACGGCGGAGGCGGCGACCTGCTCATAGATGCGGCCGAAGCGTTGCGGGTAGATGCTCGCCTTGACCAGCGCGAAGAAACGCTTGCGTTCGAAATCATATTCCAGGTCGATGTCGTCCACCTGCCCCAGCTCCAGGCCGCGGAACTCCACCTTGGAGCCCACCTTCAAGCCCTTGATGGACTGATGGAAATGGAAGTTCAGCTCCACGGCGGGGCCGTCCGGCTCCGCCATGGCCTGCTCCTTGGTGGAGAACAGCTCGTACTCCGCGTTGCTCTTGGCCGGTACGGCGGGCTCGCCGGGCATCTGCTCGAACGCCAGCCCGCCGGCCAGGGCCGACACCAGGGAATGCGTGCGCACATTGAAACCGTTGGAATCCAGGGACATGTTCACGCCGCTCACATTCCAGAAGCGCGAGCCTTGCGTGACGAACTGATCATTGGGCGCGTCCACGAAGACCTGCACGCGCACGCCATCGCCCGCATCGTTCAGTTCATAGCTGATCACCTGCCCCACCTGTATGCCCTTGTAATACAGGGGCGAGCCCAGATCCAGCGAGCCCAGCGCCGGCGCGGTCAGCACGAAACGCTTGCCGGGGCGGCCGCTGATGACCTCGGGAGGGCTTTCCAGGCCGGTGAAGTCAAAGGCGCTCTCGCCCTTTTCCAGGGTATGCGGCGCATCCACGCCGATATAGACGCCCGACAGCAAGGTGCCCAGGCCCGACACTCCGTTCAGGCCCAGGCGCGGCCGCACCACCCAGAAACGCGAACCTTTCTGGGTGATGAACTCGGAGCCTTCGCGCTCGAGCTGGGCGGTCACGATGACGCGGCGCCGGTCCGGCGCCACCTGGATGTCGGAGATGGTGCCCACGTTCACCTCGCGATAGCGCAGCTTGGTCTGATCCACCACCAGGCCGTCCGCCGAATCGAAGCTGATGGTGATGCGCGGGCCGGTCAGCACCCAGTTGCGCACCACCAGCGAGGCGCCCACCAGCGCCGCCGCGATGGGCAGGATCCAGATCCAGGAAAAGCGCGAACGCTGCGCCAGGACGACGCGGGGCTGGGCCGGCCCCTGCGGCTGCCCGGCCGGCTCCGGCGGGTTCGCCGCCTCTTGTTGTCGTTATCGTCCACGTTGTGTCCTCAAGAAGCGTGTGGCAAAGACGGGGATCTGGCCGTGTCGGTGTCGCGATCCCAGCCATCGCGGGGATCATAGCTCAGGGCGGCCAGCATGGTCAGCACCACCACCAGGCCGAAGCTGAGCGCACCGGGGCCGGGGATGATCTGCGACAGGCCGGGGAAATTGGCCAGGGCCGCCATCAGCACCACCACGAACACGTCCAGCATGGACCATTGCCCGATGAGCTCGACCATATCGTACAGGCGGTTGCGCTGGCGTTGAACGGCATTGCCGCGCCAGCGCCGGCCCAGCAGCAATACGCCCAGCGCCAGCAGCTTGGTGATGGGCACCACGATGCTGGCCACGAACACGATGATGGCCAGATCCCAGGAACCCAGTTCCCAGAGCTGTATGACGCCGCCCAGAATGGTGTGGGCGCTGCTGCCCATGATGCTGCGCAGCTCCATCACCGGCAGCACGTTGGCGGGAATGTAGAAGATGCAGGCGGTGAACACCAGGGCCGCGGTACGCGCCCGGCTGTCGGGCTTGCGCTTGTGCATGGCGGCGCCGCAACGCTCGCAGTCCTGCGCCCCGGCCGTCTGGACCAGGCCGCAATGATCGCAGGCGCACCAGCCTCCCGCCCGCTCCAGCACCCCGGCGCGCGCCATGGGCGCCAGTTGCGCATCCTCGGCCCATAGCCACAGGCGGCGCGCCGTCAGCCGGCTCAGCCCCGTCAGCAGAAAGGTCAGCACGAAAAAGGCGTACAGGCCGGGCGCCACGGTCAGGCGGCCGATGCCGGCGAATTTGACGATGGCCACCAGCACGCCCAGGAAAAGCACGGCCGTCATGGACCAGTGCTCCAGGTGGCTGAGCACGCGCAGGCCCAGGCCGAAATCGCCGGGCAAGGGGCGAGCGCGCGCGATCAGTCCCAGCGCCCAGAATTGGAACAGAAGCTGGAACAGGGGAAGCCAGAAGCCGACCAGGCCCGCCATGATGGACAGGCCGAAATGGCCTTGCTGCCAGATCAGCAGCAGGGCCTTGGGAAAGGTGGGGGATACGGTCTTGCCCGCCATGCCCAGGTGGACGACGGGAAAGAGGTTGGCGATCAGGAACAGGACAAGAACCGCCAGCACCACCGCCTGCCACTGGCGCGGCGAAAAACGGCTGTGCCGATAGAGCTCGGCGTCGCAACACGCGCAGCGGGCGAGCCCCGCGCCCTGCAGGGGAACCCGCTCGTGAACCGTGTCACAATGCGTACAGGCTACAAGCGGGCGAGCCCCCATGGTTTAGTCGACCAGCCCCGGTTCGGGACGCGAGGAGGAAGCCTTGCTGTCCGGCGCGTCCGGACCGGCGGAGGGGAACTCCAGCACCACCTGATCGTTGGCGTCCAGACCCACCTCCACATGGCCGCCGTCGACCAGCCGGCCGAACAGGAGTTCGTCCGCCAGGGCGCGGCGTATGGTGTCCTGGATGAGCCGGTGCATGGGGCGCGCGCCCATGGCCGGATCGAAGCCCTTGGCGGCCAGGTGGTCGCGCAGCGCATCGGTAAAGGATACTTCCACGCGTTTCTCGTGCAACTGGTTTTCCAGCTGCATGAGGAACTTGTCGACCACGCGCAGGATGATCTCCCGCGACAGCGGCTTGAAGCCGATGATGGCGTCCAGCCGGTTGCGGAACTCCGGCGAGAAGTGGCGCTTGATGTCCTGCATCTCGTCGCCGGTGCGCTCGGGCTGCGTGAAGCCGATGCCGGTCTTGTTCAGGGCCTCGGCGCCGGCATTGGTGGTCATGATCAGGATCACGTTGCGGAAGTCGGACTTGCGCCCGTTGTTGTCCGTCAGCGTGCCGTGGTCCATGACCTGCAGCAGGATGTTGTAGACGTCCGGATGGGCTTTTTCGATCTCGTCCAGCAAGAGCACGCAGTGCGGCTGCTTGGTGACCGCCTCGGTGAGCAGCCCGCCCTGGTCGAAGCCCACGTAGCCGGGCGGCGCGCCGATCAGGCGCGAGACCGTGTGACGCTCCATGTATTCGGACATGTCGAAGCGCAGCAGCTCCACGCCCAGCACGAAGGCCAGCTGGCGGGCGACCTCGGTCTTGCCCACCCCGGTGGGACCGGAGAACAGGAAAGAACCGATGGGCTTGTCGGGCAGGCCCAGGCCGGAGCGCGCCATCAAGATGGCGGCGTCCTGGCCGAACACCACGGACTTGAGATCGCGCGCCAGCGTGGCCAGCTTGTTGCGGTCGTCCGTGGACACGGATTGGGGCGGAATACGCGCTATGCGCGACACCGTGGCCTGGATATCCGTCTTGCCGATGACCTTCTTCTGCTTGGAGCGCGGCAGCAGGCGCTGCGCGGCGCCGGCCTCGTCGATCACGTCGATGGCCTTGTCCGGCAGGAAGCGGTCGTTGATGTAGCGGGCCGACAGCTCGGCGGCGGCCGTCAGGGCGGCGGCCGAATAGCGCACGCCGTGGTGTTCCTCGAAGTGCGATTTGAGGCCGCGCAGGATCTGCACGGTCTGCTCCACCGTGGGTTCGGCCACATCGATCTTCTGGAAGCGCCGCGACAGGGCGTGGTCTTTCTCGAAGATGCCGCGGTATTCCGTGTAGGTGGTCGCGCCCAGGCACTTGAGCTGGCCGGAGGACAGCGCCGGCTTGAGCAGATTGGAAGCGTCAAGCGTGCCGCCCGAGGCCGACCCGGCCCCGATCAGGGTGTGGATCTCGTCGATGAACAAGATAGCCTGCGGCGTATCCTTGAGCTGCTTGAGCACGGCCTTCAGGCGCTGTTCGAAATCGCCCCGGTACTTGGTGCCGGCCAGCAAGGCGCCCATGTCCAGCGCGTAAACGCGCGCCTGGCCCAGGATGTCGGGCACTTCCGCGCGCTGGATGCGCAGCGCCAGGCCCTCGGCGATGGCGGTCTTGCCCACCCCCGCCTCGCCCACCAGCAGCGGGTTGTTCTTGCGGCGGCGGCACAGCACCTGGATGACGCGTTCGACTTCCTTCTCGCGGCCGATGAGCGGATCGATCCGGCCCTGGCTGGCTTCAGCGTTCAGGTCCGTGGCGTACAGGTCCAGCGGGGACTTCTGCGAGTCGGAGCGCGTGTCGGGCTCGGGTGCGGCCGAAGCCTTGGGAACTTCGGGCGGCGTGGGCTCGGGATTGGACTTGGTGATGCCGTGGGACAGGAAATTGACCACGTCCAGGCGCGTGACGCCCTGCTGCTGCAGGTAGTACACCGCATGGGAATCCTTTTCGCCGTACATGGCCACCAGCACGTTGGCGCCCGACACCACGTTCTTGCCGGAGTTGCTGGAGGACACATGCATGATGGCGCGCTGGATGACGCGCTGAAAGCCCAGCGTGGGCTGGGTATCCACTTCCCCTTCTCCGGGAAAGGTGGGCGTGTTCTCGTTGATGAATTTGCGCAAATTCTGACGCAGCGCATCAATGTCGGCCGCACACGCCTTCAACACTTCAACAGCCGAGGCGTTGTCAAGCAGGGACAGCAGCAGATGCTCTACCGTGATGAATTCATGGCGCGCGGCACGAGCCTCGACAAAGGCCATGTGTAGACTGACTTCAAGTTCTTCGGAGATCACGCTTCCTCCTACACGGCGAGAGTAAAACTTGGGTGGTTGCTTCTATTCTATGACTAATTTGCCTGATCTGAACAACCCGGTAAACCATTAGTTTCAGGCGTCCGGCGCCGGTTCCATGACGCACTGCAATGGATGCTGGCGGAACTGGGCAAGCTGGCGCACGATCTCCACGCGGGTGGCGGCAATATCGCGCGGATACACGCCGCAGACGGCCCGGCCTTCGTAGTGCACCTTGAGCATCAGTTTTTCCGCTTCCTCGGGCGACTTGCCAAAGACCCGCTCCAGCACGCCCACCACGAACTCCATGGGGGTGTAGTCATCGTTGAGCAGGATGACCTGATACATGGGCGGAGGCGCGAGCCGCGCCGACTGGCGCTCGACGGTCGTCTCGCCTTGCTTGTCGATCTGAATGGCCATAGTACAGACTAGGTGCTTTCCATAGGTTGACTGGGGGTAACGAAATTAAGCATCATCCGCTTGATCGCGTCAATTTCGGAAAAAACCGACATGAAGTGATCGCAGGCCCGGGGAGGGGCCGAAAAAGTATCAACCTTACACTATAGTTGAGAGGCAGGAAGCATGTCGGAAACAACCACCACCGCAAACACGGGAGACAACCAGAAACTGTCCGGCACCGTCAAATGGTTCAATGACGCCAAGGGCTTTGGATTCATTACGCCAGACAATGGTGGAGAAGACCTCTTCGCCCATTTTTCGTCCATCCAGATGAACGGGTTCAAGACCTTGAAGGAGGGCCAGAAAGTCCTGTACGAAGTTGCCCAGGGCCCTAAAGGCAAGCAGGCACTGAATATTACTTCCCCTTAAAATCCTGCACTCTCAATTCTAACAAAAAGCAGACTCGCTACACATGCATTGTTCACGTATCACCACAGGGCCCGGGCGCCCTGTTTTTTTTGCCTGCTCCCTGGCCGCCCTGCTGCTGGCCGGCGCCGCCCAGGCGCAGGATCCATTGCCCATGCGCACCCTGACGCTGGGTGAACGCACCATCCAGGCCGAGGTGGCCGACCGGCCCGAGACACGCGCCATGGGCCTGATGGATCGCCAGAGCCTGACGCCCGATCACGGGATGCTGTTCGTCTTCGAACAGGAAGGCATGCCCTGCTTCTGGATGAAGAACACGCCCCTGCCCCTGGACATCGCCTTCATCGACCAGGAAGGGTTCATCGCCAACATCGCCGCCATGCAGCCGTTCGATCTGCAGTCGCACTGCCCGGTGCGGCCCATCCGCTATGCGCTGGAAATGGAGCAGGGCTGGTTCGCCAAGGCAGACAAGCAGGCCGGCGAACGCGTCGTCGGTCTGCCGCGCTGATCAGACGCGCTCGAGGATCAGGGCCACGCCCTGCCCCACGCCGATGCACATGGTGCACAAGGCGTAACGGCCGCCCGTGCGATGCAATTGATTGACGGCCGCCATGGCCAGGCGCGCGCCGCTGGCGCCCAGCGGATGGCCCAGGGCGATGGCGCCGCCATTGGGATTGACGCGCGGATCATTGTCTTCCAGCCCCAGCAGGCGCGTGACCGCCAGGCCCTGCGCCGCGAACGCTTCGTTCAGCTCTATCACGTCCATCTGGTCCAGCGTGAGGCCCGCCAAGGCCAGCACCTTCTGGCTGGCCGGCGCCGGGCCTATGCCCATGATGCGCGGCTCCACGCCCGCGAAGGCCATGGCCACGACGCGCGCGCGCGGGACCAGCCCCTGCTCGCGCGCCATGGCTTCGCTGGCCACCAGCAAGGCGCAGGCGCCGTCGTTCACGCCCGAGGCGTTGCCTGCCGTGACCGTGCCGTCGGCCCGCACCACGGGCTTCAAGCGCGCCAGCGACTCCAGCGTGGTCTGGCGCGGATGCTCGTCCGTATCCACCACCACGGGATCGCCCTTGCGCTGCGGGATCAGCACCGGCGTGATCTCCTGCGCCAGATAGCCGGCCTGCTGGGCGGCGGCGGCGCGCTCCTGGCTGGCCAGGGCGAACAGGTCCTGGTCCTCGCGGGACACCTGGAACTGACGGGCCACGTTCTCGGCCGTCTCGGGCATGGAATCAATGCCGTACTGCTCCTTCATGCGCTTGTTCACGAAACGCCAGCCTATGGTCGTGTCGTAGATGGCGGCATTGCGGGCGAAGGCCGTTTCGGCCTTGCCCATGACGAAAGGTGCGCGGCTCATGCTCTCCACGCCGCCGGCCAGGATGAAGGCGGCGTCGCCCGAGCGGATGGCGCGGGCGGCCGAACCGATGGCGTCCAGGCCCGAGCCGCACAGGCGGTTCAGTGTGACGCCCGGCACGTCCACAGGCAGGCCGGCCAGCAGCGCGGACATGCGCGCCACGTTGCGGTTGTCCTCGCCGGCCTGATTGGCGCAGCCGTAGATCACATCATCCAGGCGAGCCCAATCCACCTGCGGATTGCGCTGCATCAGCGCGTGCATGGGCACGGCGCCCAGGTCGTCCGCCCTGACGGCGGACAAGGCGCCGCCATAACGTCCGAACGGTGTACGGATTGCGTCGCAGATAAAGGCGTCCTGACTCATCAAACTCATCCCAAAACAAGAATAAAATCGCGCACAACGCCCGCAAGACATAGCTTGGGGGCAATCCAACGATGATAATACGCCGCCTGCGCGATGACGGATACATGATGAAGGCATGTCCGCTGCGCGGCCGATTCAAACGCCATGCCGTCCATCCCCGCCCTGCTTGCAGACCGCCCCGCGCGTGCGGGAACAGGCAATAAAAAAAACCGCCGGGGCAGGTTGCTGCCGGCGGTTTCCAGTCTGTGCGCGGCCAGAGGGCCGCGCAGCCTGAACAGGGGATCAGCCCAGGTTCTTGGCGGCGAACTCCCAGTTCACCAGGTTCCAGAAATGCTCCAGGTACTTGGGACGGGCGTTGCGGTAATCGATGTAGTAGGCGTGTTCCCACACGTCACAGGTCAGCAGGGCTACGTCGTCCGAGGTCAGGGTGGTGCCGGCGTTGCTGGTGTTGACGATGTCCAGGGAGCCATCGGCCTTCTTGACCAGCCAGGTCCAGCCCGCGCCGAAGTTGCCCACGGCGGACTTGGTGAAGGCGTCCTTGAAGGCGTCGAAGCTGCCCCACTTGGCGTTGATGGCGTCGGCCACCTTGCCGGTTGGAGCGCCGCCGCCATTGGGGGACAGGCTGTTCCAGTAGAAGGTGTGGTTCCAGACCTGGGCTGCGTTGTTGAACACGCCGCCGGAGGACTTCTTGACCACGTCTTCCAGGGAGGCGTTTTCGAATTCGGTACCGGCCACCAGATTGTTCAGGTTGGTGACGTAAGCCTGGTGGTGCTTGCCGTAGTGGAACTCCAGGGTTTCCTGGGAGATATGAGGCTCAAGTGCGTTGAGTTCGTAGGGAAGAGCGGGAAGAGTAAATGCCATTTCAATTCCTTCTAAAAAAACCGTGCTTGGTATCCGAAACGGACGCGGCCTAGAGCAAATCGTGCGCACGTACAACATCCACCGAAACGCTGCCGCGACTCAACTCGACATCGAGTCGTTCACCAACGTTTAAGTCTAACGCATTTTGCACGACTTTCCCTGTGGCATTCCTGACAATAGCATATCCGCGATTCACTATAAGACGAGGCGACAAAGCCTGTAGGGTTTGCTGGGCCGCCTGCAGCCGCTGGCGACGCAGAACCAGCCCGTGCTCGCCCGCCTGGAGCAGGCGACGGCGCGCCGAATCCAGGCTTTGCTGGCGCGGCGCCACCTGAGGCATGCTGCGCCGCAGGCGGAACAGCACGGTTTCCAGGCGCTGGCGAGGACGTTCCGGCAAGGTCGAGGCCTGGCGTCGCAGGCGCTGGACCAGACCGTCCAGGCGCTGCTGCTGCTGGGCAATGCGCTGCTGCGGCGAGACCAGCATGGCCACGGCGCGGTCCAGGCGCAGCGAGGCGCGCTCCACGTGGCGCCGCATGCCGTGATTCAGGGCCCCCAGCCGCGCGCCGAGCTGGTCCAGCAATTCCGCCCGGCTCGCGCAGGCCAGCTCGGCGGCGGCCGTGGGCGTAGGCGCGCGCAGGTCGGCCACGAAGTCCGCGATCGTGAAGTCGGTCTCGTGCCCCACTCCGCTGATGACGGGAATCGGGCTGGCGGCGATGGCGCGCGCCAGGCCCTCGTCATTGAAACCCCAGAGATCCTCCAGGCTGCCTCCGCCGCGCACCAGCAGCAGCGTGTCCACCTCGGCACGGGCGACGGCCGTCTCCAGCGCCTGGCGCAGGCGCGCGGGCGCATCGGCTCCCTGCACAGGCGCGGGATAGACGATGACGCGCACGTGGGGCGCGCGCCGCGCCATCGCTGTCAGTACGTCGCGCAGGGCGGCCGCCGCCAGCGACGTGACCACGCCCACGCAGCCTGGCAAGGCCGCAATGGGTCGCTTGCGTTGCGGATCGAACAGACCCTCGTCCTGCAACTGGCTCTTCAGGCGCAGAAAGGCTTCATGCAGATCGCCCAGACCTGCGCGGCGCATGCTCTCCACCTGGACCTGGAAATCGCCGCGCGGCTCATACAGCGAGACGGCGCAGCGGAATTCGAAGCGCTCTCCCGCCCTGGGCACGAAGCCCACCGCCTGGGCCCGACCGCGAAACATCACGGCACGCACGGCCGCCCTGTCGTCCTTGATGGAGAAATACCAATGACCCGAGGCCGCCTGGGTGAAATTGGAGATTTCGCCGCGCACCCAGACCACCGGCATGTGCTCGTCCAGCAACTGGCTGACCCGCCGGTTCAACTGGGCGACCGTCCAGACGACGGGCGTCTTAGTTTCTTGATAATACGTCACATTTTCCTCTTCGCCGCTCGTCCAGGCCGGGTTTTCCACCGCATCGTATCCACAAATGTCATGGTTTTGTCAAATTGCTGATCGCACAACAACTTCCGCTTCAATCGTCATATTTCACTTCACGATGGAACCATAAGGCTTTGAAATAAAAAGATATTTAAAAAACAAGGCGAGTGGAAAAAATTAGCCAGCGAACCGCCAGACCACCAACGGCGGCCCTGACAGGCTTTTTATGCACAGAATTATCCACAGATTCTGTGGATACTCTTGTCCAAGCCAGAGCCCGTGCCGTCCGCAGCCTATGCCGACCGCCCGGGCCCGATCCGGATCCAAAGTGTACCGCGCCGCTCCCCGAATCGCGGCGGCGGCCCTACAATAGACGCTGATCCATTTTCACGACCGGAAAACCGACCCGTGCTTGCCCTTATCGATGCCGCCGGCTGGCCCGTCTGGCTGCTGCTGGCCTGCTCCATCCTGGCCCTGGCCCTGATCCTGGAGCGCCTGCTCTCACTGCGCACCAGTCGCATCCTGCCTCCGGGGCTGGCCCGTCAGATCGGCGAGCTGACCCTCCAGAACCGCATCCAGGACGACTCCCTGGCGCGCCTGCACGCCAACTCGCCCCTGGGCCGCGTGCTGGCCACGGTGCTGCAGCATCGCCACGAGGACGCCGCCTTGCGCCAGGCCGCCGCGGAGGCCGCCGGCAACGAGCTGGGCTATCAGTTGAACAAATACATTCCCGCCCTGGGCACCATTGCGGTCATCGCCCCGCTGCTGGGCCTGTTCGGCACGGTCATCGGCATGATAGACATCTTTGCCGCGTACGATCCGGCCGGCGGCGACCCCAGCCTGGTGGCCCGCGGCATCTCCGTGGCCCTGTACAACACCGCCTTCGGCATCCTGATCGCCGTACCCGCGCTGATCTTCCATCGCTACTTTCGCAGCCGCGCCGATTTCCTGCTGCACCGCCTGGAAAGCGAAGCCGGCGCGCTGGACCGGCTGCTGGGCCAAAGGACCCGATGATGCGTTTTCGCCGCGCCCGCGAACAGGACCATCTGGAACTGAACCTGGTCCCGCTGATCGACGTGCTGCTGGTGGTGCTGATCTTTCTGGCCGCCAGCAGCACTTTCGTGCGCCATCGGCAGTTGGACGTCTCCCTGCCGCAGGCCCAGGCTCAGGCGGCCCAGCCGGCCGAGCTGCTGCTGGCCATCAGCCAGGATGGCCGCTACGCCCTGAACGGCGACTGGCTGGAGGCCGACAGCCCCGCGCCCCTGAGCCGCGCACTGGCGGCCGCCCCGCGCGACGCCCAGGACAGCCTGCTCATACTGGCCGACGGCCAGGCGCCCCATGCCGCCGTGGTGCAAGCCATGGAGGCGGCGCGCCAGGCGGGCATCGCCCGTATCCACTCAGCCACCCAGGCCCCATGAGCCAGCACGCCCGTCTCGCCCGCTGGCTGCATCGCCAATGGCAGCACCGCGGATGGTTCAGCGCCCTGCTCAGCCCCCTGTCAGGGCTGGCGGGCGTCATCGTGCGCCGCAAGCAGGCGCGCTACAGGCGCGAGCCGCAGGCCGCCTACCGCAGCCCCGTGGCCGTCATCGTGGTGGGCAACATCATCGTGGGCGGGGCGGGCAAGACTCCCGTGGTGCAGGCGCTGGCGCGCCATCTGCGTGAACTGGGCTGGACGCCGGGCATCATCAGCCGCGGCTATGGCGTCAAGGTGGGCGCCGAGCCCCGCGTGGGGCAAGGCTTGCTGCCCGCCAGCCAGTTCGGCGACGAGCCCGCCCTGATCGCCGCCCAGACCCAGGCGCCCATTGCCGTGCACCCGCGCCGCGCCCTGGCGGCCCAGGCCCTGCTACGCGACTTTCCCGCCGTGGACCTGATCATTTCCGACGACGGCCTGCAGCATCTGGCGCTGGAACGCGACCTGGAAGTCGTGGTGCAGGACGCGCGCGGCGTGGGCAACGGCCGCCTGCTGCCGGCCGGCCCGCTGCGCGAGCCGCCCGAACGCCTGCTGCGGGCGGACTGGCTGGTCACCCAGCTCAATGCCGACCAGCCCGCGCCCCGCACGCCGCATCCTGCCGACCCCGCCCGCTGCCTGACCATGACGCTGGCCCCCTGCCGCATGGAACAACTGGCCACCGGCCTGAGCCTGGAATGGGCGCGCTGGCGCGAGCAGTACAGCGGCCGTAGCGTCCAGGACCTGGCCGCCATAGGCCAGCCGGAACGCTTTTTCGCCATGCTGCGCCTGAACGGCCTGAACCTGTCCGCGACACGTTCGCGCCCTGACCACGCCGCCCTGGCGCCGCAGGATTTCGCCGGCCTGCATGACGGGCCCATACTGATCACCCGCAAAGACGCCGTAAAATGTCGGGGCATGGACGATCCGCGACTCTGGGTCGTGGACGTGCTGCCGGTCTTTTCGCGACCCCACTGGATCCAGGAGCTGGACGGCGTGCTGCGCACGCGGCGCGCCGTCCCTCCTTCCCCTACCCGGAGCTAAACAATGCAAACACGCCTGCTGGAAGTCCTGGTCTGCCCCTTGTGCAAGGGGCCGCTGCGCCACGACCGCGAACACCAGGAACTGATCTGCAAGGCCGACAAGCTGGCCTTCCCCATCGTCGACGGCATCCCCACCATGCTGGAGAGCGAAGCCCGCCGCCTGGACGCCCAGGACAGCCCCGCGTCCTGACATGAGCTTCACCGTCATCATTCCCGCCCGCCTGGGATCCACCCGCCTCCCAGACAAGCCGCTGGCCGACATCGCCGGCCAGCCCATGGTGGTGCGCTGTGCGCGGCAAGCCGCCCTGTCCCGCGCGCGCCAGGTCCTGGTGGCCACCGATTCGGAGCGCATCGCCCAGGCGGTGCGCCAGCACGGCTTCCAGGCCCTGCTGACCCACTCCGACCACCCCACCGGCACCGACCGCCTGGCCCAGGCCGCGCGCCTGCTGGCCCTGGAGGACGGGGAAATCGTGGTGAACGTGCAGGGAGACGAGCCGCTGATCGCGCCCGAGCACATCGATGCCGCCGCCGACCTGCTGGCCCGCCATGCGCAAGCCGACATCGCCACCCTGGCCGCTCCCATCCGCGATGCGGACACCCTGTTCAATCCCAACGCCGTCAAGGTCGTCTGCGATCTGCAAGGCCGCGCCCTGTACTTTTCGCGGGCGCCCGTACCCTGGGCGCGCGACGCGCTGGCCCAGGGCGAGCGGCGCCTGGCGGACGGGCTTCCCGCATTGCACCATATCGGCCTGTACGCCTACCGCAACCGCTTCCTGCAGCGCTTTGCGCAATTGCCGCGCGGACCGCTGGAACACTACGAATCCCTGGAGCAGTTGCGCGCCATGGAAAACGGTTTTCAGATCATGGTGCACCGCCTGGAACAGATTCCCGCAGCGGGCGTGGACACCGCGCAAGACCTGGAAAGAGTACGCGCTCACTTCGCAAATCGGTTATAAAAGATCTTTTTTCTGCTTGTCCGAACAAGAAATGCGCGAAATATGCTGCATTGCGTCATAATCGAGCGAAAATCGGATACAAGCACTTCCTGGAGGAATTCATGCGACTGATACTGCTCGGTCCCCCCGGTGCCGGCAAAGGCACCCAAGCAGCCTACATCACCGAGAAATTTGGCATCCCCCAGATTTCCACCGGCGACATGCTGCGTGCGGCCGTCAAGGCCCAGACCCCGCTGGGCCTGGAAGCCAAGAAGATCATGGATGCCGGCGGTCTGGTCTCGGACGACATCATCATCGGCCTGGTTCGCGATCGCCTGCAGCAGGCCGACTGTGAACAAGGCTACCTGTTCGACGGCTTCCCGCGCACCATTCCGCAGGCCGACGCCCTGAAGGACGCCCAGGTCAAGCTGGACTTCGTGGTGGAGATCGACGTGCCCGAAGAGAGCATCATCGAACGCATGAGCGGACGTCGCGTGCATCCGGCCAGCGGCCGCAGCTACCACGTCACCTTCAATCCGCCCAAGACGCCCGGCGTGGACGACGTCACCGGCGAGCCCCTGGTGCAGCGCGACGACGACCGCGAGGAAACCGTGCGCCACCGTCTGTCTGTCTATCGCGAGCAGACTCGGCCACTGGTCGATTACTACTCGCAATGGTCGGCCACCGGCGACGCCCAGGCTCCCGCCTACCGCAAGATCTCCGGGGTGGGCAGCGTGGAGGAAATCCGCCAGCGCATCCTGGACGCACTGCAAAAATAAGACCTGACTCGACCGGCCCTCTGGGGCCGGTTGTTTCTTTCGCAGGAGACAACGTCATGCAGATCAGCAACAAGACCTTTATCGTGACCGGCGGCGCCTCCGGCCTGGGAGCAGGCACGGTGCGCATGCTGGTGGAGCACGGCGCCCACGTCGTCATCGCCGACATCCAGGACGAGGCCGGCCAGGCGCTGGCCCTGGAGCTGGGCCAGCGCTATCTGCGCTGCGACGTCACCCGCGAGGACGACGCCCGCGCCGTGGTCGAGTCCGCCGCCCAGGATGCGCAACGGCCGCTGTTCGGCCTGGTGAACTGCGCCGGCGTGGCGCCCGCCGCCCGCACCGTGGGCCGTGACGGCCCGCACAGCCTGGAACTGTTCCAGAAAGTGGTCATGATCAATCTGGTGGGCACCTTCAATATGTGCCGGCTGGCGGCCGCCGCCATGAGCGCCAACACGCCCGACTCCACCGGCGAGCGCGGCGTGCTGATCAATACCGCCTCCGTGGCGGCCTACGACGGCCAGATCGGGCAGGCCGCCTACAGCGCCTCCAAGGCCGGCGTGGTCGGCCTGACCCTGCCGCTGGCGCGCGACCTGGCCAAGACCGGCATACGCTGCATGACCATCGCGCCCGGCATCTTCGGCACGCCCATGCTGTTCGGCATGCCCCAGGAAGTCCAGGATTCCCTGGCCGCCAGCATTCCCTTCCCCTCCCGTCTGGGGCGTCCCGACGACTACGCCAAGCTGGTGCACAGCATCATCACCAACGAGATGCTCAACGGCGAGACCATCCGCCTGGACGGCGCCATCCGGATGGGCCCCAAGTAACTTCTCACCGTCGCATCAATGGGTTTGTTCCGCTCGGCGGCCACGGTCAGTGGCCTGACGCTGCTGTCCCGCATCACGGGACTGGCGCGCGATATCCTGATTGCCCGCGCTTTTGGCGCCGGCCCTCTCACCGACGCCTTCTGGGTGGCGTTCCGCATTCCCAACCTGCTGCGGCGGCTGTTCGCCGAAGGCGCGTTCTCGCAGGCCTTCGTGCCCATTCTGGGGCAGGCCCGCAAGGACAACGACGAGGCGGGCGTGCGCCGGCTGCTGGACCGCGTGGCCCTGCTGCTGACCGTCGCCCTGATGGCCGTGACCGCCATCGGCATCCTGGCCGCTCCCTGGCTGGTCACCGCCATGGCCAGCGGCATGGCCGCGCCCGAACGCCAGCACGAGTTCGGCGCGGCGGTGGCCATGACGCGGCTGATGTTCCCCTACATCATCTGCATGTCGCTGGTGGCCTTCGCCTCGGGCGTGCTCAACACCTGGAGCCGCTTCGCCATCCCGGCCTTCACGCCCATCCTGCTGAACCTGTCCATGATCGCGGCCAGCGTCCTGCTGGCCCCGCACATGGAAACGCCGATTTACGCCCTGGCGGTAGGCGTCATGGCCGGTGGCGTGGCGCAATTGGCGGTGCAGTGGGCGGCCCTGGCCCGCCTGGGCCTGCTGCCGCGCTTCTCGCTGAAGATAGGCCAGGCGCGCCGCGATCCCACGGTGCGACGCATCCTCAGGCAGATGCTGCCCGCCATCCTGGGCGTGTCCGTCGCGCAGATCTCGCTGCTCATCAACACCAATATCGCCACCTGGCTGCAGGCCGGCAGCGTGACCTGGCTGTCCTTTGCCGACCGCCTGATGGAGTTCCCCACCGCGCTGCTGGGCGTGGCGCTGGGCACGGTGCTGCTGCCCAAGCTGTCGGCCGCGCACGCCAGGGGCGATGCGGACAATTACAACGCGCTGCTGGACTGGGGCCTGCGCCTGGTGCTGCTGCTGGGCCTGCCGGCCGCCGTGGGCATGGCCCTGCTGTCCGACGGCCTGGTGGCCACGCTGTTCCACTACGGCGCCTTCGGCGCAGCCGATGTGGCCCAGACCCGGCTGGCGGTGGGCGCCTATTCCGTGGGCCTGGTGGGCCTGCTGGCCATCAAGATCCTGGCGCCGGGCTTCTATGCCAAGCAGGACATACGCACGCCGGTCAAGATCGCCATAGGCGTGCTGGTGCTGACCCAGCTTTTCAACCTGCTGCTGGTGCCCCACTACGCGCACGCCGGCCTGGCGCTGTCCATCGGGCTGGGCGCCACCGTCAACGCCCTGACGCTGCTGACGCTGCTGGTGCGCCGCGGCATCTACCGCCCCCGACGCAACTGGCTCTCCTTCCTGCTGCGCCTGGCGCCCGCCCTGCTGGCGCTGGCCGCCGTGCTGCTGCTGGCCGACCGGCACATCGACTGGATCGCCCTGGGGACCGCGCCCCTGCTGCGCGTGCTGTGGCTGGCCGGCGTGCTGGCGGCGAGCGGCGCCGTCTATCTGGGCATGCTGTTTGTGTTGGGTTTTCGACCCTCTTACTTTACAAAGCGGGGTTGATGACTTAGAATTGCTGTCTTTGCCGATTAAACTTTAAAACTTAGTAAATACATATGGCTAATTCCGCACAAGCTCGCAAGCGCGCCCGCCAAGCAGTGGCCCGCAACAAACACAACGCCAGCATCCGTTCCATGCTGCGTACCGCGATCAAGCGTGTTCGCCAGGCCATCGACGCCGGCGACAAGGCAGCTGCCAACGAAGTCTTCCGCAAGGCCACCAGCATCATCGATCGCGTGGCCGACAAGAACATCATCCACAAGAACAAGGCCGCTCGCCACAAGAGCCGTCTGTCCGCCGCCATCAAGGCTCTTGCCTGATCGCAGACGGTTTTAATGGTTTAATCGGCCCTGGCCTAAAAAACCAGACAAAAAGGGGTGCCAGGCACCCCTTTTTCATTGGCCGAAAAACCATCGCCTCGCCTTGCGAGGCCGGCGTCCCCTTCCAGGCGCGGGCCCGTGCGGACACATCCCGCAGCACCGGAATACAGCGTATTCAACGCCATGGCCACCCGTGCGCCGGCACGCAAAGCCATGCCTTGCCCTGCAAGGCAAACATGCTAAGTTATGGTTTTGAATGCGCCTGCGTTAAATACCATGACCCGCCCCATTCTGCTCCAGCTCGTCCCCCTGGCTGACCACCCTGCCCTGCAGCGCGTGGACGCACACTATGAGCGGGTCCAGGTCAGCGATCCGGGCCAGCTTCCTTCCGGCCTTGCCCAGCGCGTCCAGATCATACTGGCAACCGCCATGACGCCCGTCACCGCCGCCCTTATGGACCAGCTGCCCGCGCTCAAGGCCATCTGCAGCATAGGCGTCGGCTACGATGCCATCGACCGCCGCCACGCGCACCAGCGCGGCATTGCCGTCAGCAACACGCCCGACGTGCTCAATGACTGCGTGGCCGACATGGCCTGGGCCCTGATGCTGGACACGGCGCGTCGGGTCAGCGAAGCCGACCGCTATGTGCGCGCCGGCCAATGGCGCCAGGCCAACAGCTTTCCGCTCGCTACGCGCGTCAGCGGCAAGAAGCTGGGCATCGTCGGGCTGGGCCGCATCGGCCAGGTCATCGCGCGCCGGGCCGGCGGCTTCGACATGGAGCTGCGCTACCACAATCGGCGGCCCCGCAAGGATGTGGACTGGCATTACGAGCCCTCGCTGATCGAACTGGCCCACTGGGCGGACATCCTGGTGATCGCGGCCGTCGGGGGCGACGAGACGCGCGGCCTGATCAATCGCGCCGTCATGGACGCCCTGGGCCCGCAGGGCATCCTCATCAACATTTCGCGCGGCAGCGTGGTGGACGAACGGGCCCTGATCAAGGCACTGCAGGAAGGCCGGCTGGGCGGCGCGGGGCTGGACGTCTTTGAAAGCGAGCCAGGCGTACCCGAAGAACTGGCGCGCCTGGACCAGGCGGTGCTGACGCCGCATGTGGCCAGCGCCACCCGCGAAACGCGCGACGCCATGCTGCGCCTGACCCTGGACAATATCCTGCATTTCCAGCGGACCGGCTCCCTGCTGACCCCGGTCGCTTTCCACGAGTAAAGCCGGCGGAGTAAAAAAAAACCCTGTCACGGACAGGGCTTGCTTGCAGATCAGGACTCGGTCTTGCTCATGTCGGTGGGATCGATGCCGCTGGTTTTCAGGTTGTTGTCCTGGGCAAATCCGCACACGAACTTCCAGGCCAGCGGTTCGAGTTCACGCAGGCGGGCGTCCACCACCACGCAGCGCACCCCGTCGATCAGGCGAGGCACCACATAAGGGGAGTAGGTCAGGTGGCCGCCGGCCGCGCCCGCCGGACGGAACTGGGACATCACCCCGGCCAGGCGCTCTGCCCAGTCGCTGGGACGGAAACGCTGGTCCTGCCGGGTCACACCATGGATTACAAGTTGCTTAACTGGCTCTGTCATAACAATTAAAGACTGATCGCGCCGGCCGGATAGGCTGCGCCGTTTTTTCCCCCGCCCCGCATTGTATCCGATCGGACGGGCCCGTATGCTTTCCACTCCCAAATTAAGCCGCTTGACAAGCGGCGTTCAAGCGGGCCCGAGCCTTCTTTTTGCCCGCCTGCCGCCAAGCCGGGCCCAAAAGCGGGGAACAGCCCCGACTTTGCTCTAACAGCCGGGACAGGGTAAGATGTTTTTCTTTTACGCAGGATTCTTTATGGATGCCACCGTGCAAGCAGGGCCGCTTCGGCACTTTCTGCAGTTTCGCGACTTTTCTCACGAAGAAATTTTGTATGTGCTGGAACGTGCTCGCCTGATCAAGGACAAGTTCAAGCGCTACCAGCCGCATCACACGCTGCACGACCGCACCCTGGCCATGGTGTTCGAAAAAGCCAGCACCCGCACCCGCGTGTCCTTCGAAGCCGGCATGTACCAGCTGGGCGGCTCCGTCATCCATCTGACCACCACCGATTCGCAGCTGGGCCGCTCCGAGCCCATCGAAGACACCGCCCGCGTGGTCTCGCGCATGGTGGACATCGTCATGATCCGCGCCTTGGAGCAGACCCGCCTGGAACGCTTCGCCTCCCATTCGCGCGTGCCCGTCATCAACGGTCTGACCAATGAATTCCATCCCTGCCAGATCCTGGCGGACATTTTCACCTTCATCGAGCACCGCGGCGACATTCGCGGCAAGACGGTGGCCTGGATCGGCGACGCCAACAATATGGCCTACACCTGGCTGCAGGCCGCCGAAATCCTCGGCTTCACCTTGCACGTCTCGGCCCCCAACGGCTACCGCCTGGAACCGGCCCGCACCGGCAATCCCGCCCCCTCCGTACTGCAGGAGTTCGACGATCCGCTGCAGGCCTGCAAGGGCGCGCACCTGGTCACCACAGACGTCTGGACCAGCATGGGCTACGAAGCTGAAAACGAAGAACGCCGCAAGGCCTTCGCCGACTGGTGCGTGGACGAGGAAATGATGGCCGCGGCCGACCCTTCGGCCATCTTCATGCACTGCCTGCCCGCGCATCGCGGCGAGGAAGTCACCGGAGAGGTCATCGACGGGCCGCAAAGCGTCGTCTGGGACGAGGCCGAAAACCGCCTGCACGCACAGAAAGCCCTGATGGAATTCCTGATCCTGGGCCGCCAGCAAAGCTAGGCCGGACCGGCCTGGGCGGCCCCGCCCTCCACCACCACCCCCGAAAGCCGGTAGCCGACCTGCAGTTCGGTCAGCAGATGCCTGGGCTGCGAGGCGTCATCCTCGAGTTTCTGCCGCAGCTGCATCATGTAGACGCGCAGATAATGGGGCCTGTCCGAATAGGACGCCCCCCAGGTTTCATGCAGCAGATGCTGATGGGTCAGCACCTTCCCATGCCCCCGGATCAAGGCTCCCAGGAGGCGGAATTCGATCGGCGTCAAATGCACCGCCTCATCGCCGCGCATGACTTCATGCGTGGAAAGATCAACCGTCACCTGGCCGAACCTGACCCGGGACGAAGCGGCCTGCGCCTGGAAGAACTGCTGCGAGCGACGCAAGAGCGCGCGGATTCTGGCCAGCAGCTCAGGCACGCCGAAGGGCTTGACCAGATAGTCGTCTGCGCCCGCATTCAGCGTCTCCACCTTTTCCTCTTCGCGCTCCCGGGCGGACAGGACCAGGATCGGCGCCGACATCCAGCCGCGCAGCTCGCGGATCAACTTCTTGCCGTCGCCATCGGGCAGCCCCAGATCCACGATGAGCAGGTCGGGTCTGCGCGTGGCGGCATCCACCCTCGCCTGCTCAACCGAAGCGACCTCGCAGACCGTCATCTCCTCCCGCTCCAGGGCAATGCGGACGAAACGCCTGATGTTCGGTTCGTCCTCGACAATCAATATCTTCGGTTTGTTCATGCTTGGGCCTGGTCGATGTCTATCTTGGGTGCGGCGCGCCAGGGCAGGCGGATTTCAAAAATGGCGCCCTGAGGCTGGCGCGGCTTGGCGCAGATGGCGCCGCCATGCGCAGCGACAATGGTACGGCACAATCCCAGTCCCAGGCCGACCCCGGCAGTGGAAGACTCTTTCTGCCCGCGGCTGAACGACTCGAACAGCCGTTCAGGATCGCCGGCCGGCAGGCCGGGGCCATCGTCGCCGATCAGCAGATACATGGAATCGCCCGAGCACAGGCAGCGCACCGTAATGGTGCTGGTCGGGGGCGTGTACTTGGCGGCATTGTCGAGCAGATTGGCGAGCACCCGCTCCATGAGCACGGCATCCACCTCGACCAGCGGCAGATCGGGCGGGACATCCATCAGTACCGACCGGGGCGACAAGGCCGCCGCACAGCGCGCCAGCGCGGCCCCGACGATTTCGCCCGGCGCATGCCATTCTTTGTGCAGCTTCACCCCTTCGTGCTGCATGCGGGCCAGATCCAGCAGATTGGACACCTGGCGACGCAACTCGTCCGCTTCGATGCGGATGGATCGGGCGATGTCGATGCGTTCGACCTCTGCCAGCCCATTGGGATGCTCCAGGGTTTCGGCCAGGCCGCGGATCGCCGTCAACGGGGTCCGGAGATCGTGCGATACGGCCGACAAGAGCGTATTGCGCATCTTCTCGCCTTCCATGCGGACCACCGTGTCCTGGGCGACTTCCACATAATGGATGCGCTCCAGCGCTTGGGCGATGGTGAAGCAGCAGGCATCCAGCAAGCGCCGGGTGCCCGGCGCGCCGAACGAGGCGGCCCCGGACGGCCGGGTCGCCAGCACGCCGCGCGGGGCCATGGGCCCCTTCAAGGGCAGATAGAGCGCAAGAGCGCCATTGAGCGTCTGCGTACCGTGCCCGGCCTGCTCCACATGATCGAAAGCCCATTGCGCGACCGACAGCTCCACGAAGTCCGCGCAGCGCGTGACCACGAGCCGCCCCTTTTCGTCCGGGACGATCAGGACGACGGGCGTCTCGAACAGCGGCTCTATCGTGTCCCGGCACACGGCGACCACCTGCTCGAGCGCAATCGAGCCGGCCAGTTCGCGCGTCACGCGCGCCAGCGCATTCGCGCGGCGCTCGCCTTCCCGCGCCATGCGGGCTTCCGCCTGCAGCCTGGCCGCAAGCTGGCCTATGATGAGCGCCACGGACAGCATCACCCCGAAGGTGAAGACATACTGAGTGTCGGTGACCGAAAACGAAAACCGCGGCTCGACGAAAAAGAAATCGAAGAAGGCCACGGACAGCAAAGACGCCCACATCCCGGCAAGGCGGCCCAGACGCAGGGCGATGAATACCACGGTGATCAGAAACAGCATGACCACATTCGACAGGTCAAAGACGCTGAGCAACTGTGCAGCCACCAGAGCGGTGGCGACGCAGACGGCCGTGGCGGCCGCCAGCGCGCCGCCCTGCCCCTTGGGCCAAAGATTCCAAGGGCGCCGCGGCGGTCGTCGACCTGAGTCGGTGCGCAGCAGCACCAGGCCCATCTCGGGACTGGTGCGGGCGATCCGCTCGGCCAGGCGGGGCTGAAACGAAAAGCCAGACCGCGCCCTGCCTGCACCCAGGATGAGCTTGGTTGCATTGCGCTGGCGCGCATAGGCCAGAATCGTGCGCGCCACCTCCAGGCCGGCGATATTGACGAACTCGGCCCCGGCATGCTGCGCGCTGGCGGCCAGGCGCGCCAGCGCCTCCTGCGCCTCGGGCCTGGCGCTTTCATGGGGCTGATCCACATGCAGGACGATCCATTGGGCCTGCAGCTGCTGGGCGAGCCTGGCCCCCTCCCTGATCAAGGCGTCCTGGCCGCCTTCCGCGCTGACGCACACCATCAGCAGCTCGCGCGTGGGCCAGACCGTGCGGATCGCATGCGAGATCCGGTACACGCGGACATCCGCGTTGACCCTGTCCGCCATGCGGCGCAGGGCCAGTTCGCGAAGTGCGATGAGGTTGCCGCGCCGAAAGAAATTCCGGCGCGCCTGGGCCATCGACGAAGGCAGGTAGACCTTGCCCGAATTCAGCCGCTCCAGCAGATCGTCGGGCGGAAGATCGACCAGCACCACATCGGCCGCCCGGTCAAAGACCCGGTCAGGCACCGTTTCCCGGACGCGCACCCCCACGATGCTTCCCACCACGTCGTTCAGGCTGTCCAGATGCTGCACGTTCAAGGCCGTGTAGACATCGATGCCGGCGTCCAGCAGCTCCTCGACATCCTGCCATCGCTTGGCATGGCGGCTGCCCGCGGCATTCGAGTGGGCGAGCTCGTCGACCACCAGCAGCCGACAGCCCGAGGCGAGCGCACCGTCCAGGTCGAACTCGGCCTGCACGCGGCCGTTGCGCACGCGCTCCTGGCGCGGCAGCACAGGCAGCCCCTGGGCCAGCGCCAGCGTTTCCTGGCGCCCATGGGTTTCGACGATGCCTATGGCGACGGCCACGCCGTCCGCCTGCTGCTGGTGCGCCGCCTTGAGCATGGCGCAAGTCTTGCCCACGCCGGCGCAGGCGCCGAAGAATATCTTGAGCTGACCCCGGCGGGGCCGATGCGGGTCATCGCCCACGATCTTCAAAAGTGCGTCCGGATCGGGCCGCTCCTCGATCATCATCTGCTCCCGTGCTCCTTTCAGGAAAGTTGGCCTCGATATTACGCTCTCATCAGAAGAAAGGCGTCAAGAGCATGTCGATCAGCTTGATGCCCGCGAACGGAGCGACAAGCCCGCCCGCCCCGTAGATGAGCAGATTGCGCCGCAGCAGGTGGCTTGCCGGTTCCGCCCTGTACTTCACCCCGCGCAGGGCAAGCGGAATCAGGGCGACAATGATCAGGGCGTTGAAGATCACGGCGGACAGAATGGCGGTAGCCGGGCTGTGCAGCTGCATGATGTTCAGCGCCTGCAGCGCCGGATAGGTGGCCACGAACGCCGCCGGGATGATGGCGAAATACTTGGCCAGGTCATTGGCGACGCTGAAGGTCGTCAGGGCGCCGCGCGTCATGATCATCTGCTTGCCGACTTCGACCACGCGCAGCAGCTTAGTCGGACTGCTGTCCAGGTCCACCATGTTGCCGGCTTCCTTGGCCGCCTGGGTGCCGCTGTTCATCGCGACGGCGACATCGGCCTGCGCAAGCGCGGGCGCGTCATTGGTGCCGTCGCCGGTCATCGCGACCAGATGCCCCTGCTCCTGGTAGCAGCGGATCAGCTGCAGCTTGTCCGGCGGCGTGGCCTCCGCCAGATAGTCATCCACGCCCGCCTCGGCCGCGATCGCCGCAGCCGTGAGCTTGTTGTCGCCAGTGATCATGACGGTCTTGATGCCCATTGCGCGCAGCTCGGCAAAACGCTCCTTGATGCCGCCTTTCACGATATCTTTCAGTTCGACCACGCCAAGCGCCATATTGCCGTCCGCCACGACCAGCGGCGTGCTCCCGCGCCTGGCGACCTCGTCGACGAGTCTGTCCAGCTCGTCGGGAAACACGCCGCCCAGCGATTGCACATGCGAACGGATGGCGCTGGCCGCGCCTTTGCGGATCCGGCGCCCGCCGATATCGATGCCGCTCATCCGGGTATGCGCGCTGAATGCGACCGTCCGGGCGCCGTGCAGTTCGCGCCCCCGCAGGTTGAATCTGCGCTTGGCCAGCACGACGATCGAGCGCCCCTCCGGCGTCTCGTCCGCCAGCGAGGCGAGCTGCGCCGCATCTGCCAGCC
Organism: Alcaligenes sp. Marseille-Q7550; assembly: GCF_965112015.1. Classification (NCBI taxonomy): domain Bacteria; kingdom Pseudomonadati; phylum Pseudomonadota; class Betaproteobacteria; order Burkholderiales; family Alcaligenaceae; genus Alcaligenes; species Alcaligenes sp. Marseille-Q7550. The sequence continues at coordinate 1,579,678 of NZ_CBCOPU010000001.1, read as the reverse complement.
CCTGTTCCGTCACGCCCGGAGCGGGGATGAATGCCGAGGCCTCCCGGTTGCCCAGCGTGATGGTCCCCGTCTTGTCCAGCAGCAGCACATCGACATCGCCCGCAGCCTCGATGGCGCGGCCGGAGGTGACGAGCACATTGGCCTTCATCATGCGGCTCATGCCCGCAACGCCGACGGCCGACAGCAGCGCGCCGATGGTGGTCGGGATCAGACAGACGAGCAAGGCGATCAAGGCCGTGATCGTCACCGGCGAGCCTGCTCCGGTCACCAGGGTGGCAAAGCGGGAAAACGGCAGCAGCGTCACGCACACCAGCAAAAACACCAGGGTCAGCGCGACCAGCAGGATGTTCAGCGCGACTTCATTGGGCGTCTTGCCCCGTTTGGCGCCTTCCACCATGGCGATCATGCGATCGAGGAAGGCCTCGCCGGGCCGGGCCGTGACGCGCATCACGATCCAGTCGGACAAGACGCGGGTGCCTCCCGTGACCGAGCAGAAATCGCCTCCCGACTCGCGGATCACGGGGGCCGATTCGCCGGTGATCGCCGATTCATCCACGGACGCTGCGCCCTGCAGCACCTCGCCATCGGCCGGAATGAGCTCGCCGGCATCCACCCGCACATAGGCGCCCACCACCAGTTCGTCGCTGGGCACAGGCCAGGAGGGGCTGTGGCGCCTTGGCTCTTTGAGCACCCGCGCCACCACTCGCTGGCGCGTGGCGCGCAGCGCGTCCGCCTGCGCCTTGCCCCGGCCTTCGGCCACGGCTTCGGCGGCATTGGCAAAAAGCACCGTGAACCAGAGCCAGGCCGCTACCGCCAGGATGAAGCCGGCCGGGGCCTCGCCCTGGCCGAGCAGCGCCTGGACGCCCAGCAAGGTGGAGACGATGCTGCCCAGGTAGACGACGAACATCACCGGATTGCCGATCTGCACGCGCGGCGACAGCTTCCTGAAGGCGGCGGCGCACAGCGCCCGCCAGGCAAGAGGTCCGGGGACTTCGGAAACAGCGGCGTCTTGCCGCGTTTTCATAACGATGAAGGACATGGCGAGCTCCCTGTCTTAATGCGCTTCGGGCCGAGCGGGGACGGCCAGATCAAGCGCGAGATTGAGTTCCAGCACGTGGACCCGCGGATCACCCAGCACGCCTAGCTGGCGCGGGCTGGTGTATCTATCCATGAGCAGCCGCACCTGTTCCACCGGCACGCCCCGGGCCCTGGCGACGCGCGGCGCCTGCAATTGCGCGTTGGCGACCGAAATATGAGGGTCCAGGCCCGACGCCGAAGCCGTCACCGCATCGACGGGAACGAGGGCGTCGGCCGCCAGGCCGTTCATCTTCCGGTAGGCCAGGGTGCGCTCGGCCACGGCGTCGCGCAGCTGCCTGCTGAGCACGCCCTGATTGCTCGCCGCACCGGCTGCGGCGTTGTAGGGCTGGGCGGCGGCGCGGGACGGGTCGTCCGGGGCGGCGCCCATGGTCGCGCTGGGTCGGCCGTGGAAATACTCCGGCCCGGTGAAGTGCTGGCCGATCAGGCGGGATCCCACCACCTTGCCGTCCTTCACGACCAGGCTGCCCTGAGCCTGATCCGGAAAAAGGGCGACGCCGACCCCTGTCGTGGCGAGCGGGTATGCGACCCCCGCGAGCATCATGAAAAAGACGGCCGAAACGATCACGGGCCGGGCCAGGCTCTTGAAAAATGATGGCGATGAGCTGCCCGCAGCGGAAATAATGATGGTCGACATGAAATTCGCACCTCAGAAACTTGTTCCGTCGAGCATCAGCAGATGTTCGACAATCGGACCGAGCGCGAGCGTCGGCATGAAGGTCAGCCCGCCAACCACCAGGACCACGAAGATCAGCAAGCCGGTGAACAGCGCCGAGGAGGTCGACAAGGTGCCCGGCCCCTCGGGAATGGTTTTCTTGGCCGCCATGACGCCCGCGACGGCCAGCAAGGGCAGCAAGGTCAGGTAACGGCCGGTCAGCATGGCCAGGCCTATGGTTGTATTGAAGAATGGGGTATTGGCATTGAAACCCGCGAACGCCGAACCGTTGTTGGCCGTGCCCGACGCATAGGCGTACAGCACTTCGCTGAAGCCGTGCGGCCCCAGGTTGGAGAGGCTGTCCAGGGTCGACGGCATCAGGCTGGCGAGCGCTGTAAAGCCCAGAATGCTGAACGAACGCGCAAGCAGGGCCAGCATCACGTACTTCATCTCGCGCGCCTCGACTTTCTTGCCCAGGAACTCCGGCGTGCGCCCTATCATCATGCCCACCAGGAAAACCGTCAGAATGGCGTAGCTGACCAGGCTGATGAACCCGACGCCTATGCCACCGAACACATTGTTCAGCATCATCTGCGCCATCGGAACCAGGCCGCCGAGCGGCGTCAGCGAAGAATGCATGGCGTCCACCGAGCCGGTCGTGGCCGCCGTGGTCACGGTGGCGAACATGCTGCTTTGCGCGATGCCGAACCTCACTTCCTTGCCTTCCATATTGCCCCCGCCCTGCACGGCGCTCGGCCTCTGATCCACTCCCAGGGACGACAGCAAGGGATTGCCGGCCTGCTCGGCGCTGTAGGCCAGCCACAGAAATCCGATGAACATCACGACAAAGGCGGCGAACAATGCCCTGCCCTGGCTCCTGCGCCGCACCATCGCGCCGAAGGCATAGGTCAGGGCGGAGGGCACCAGCAACATGCCGAGCATGTGCAGCGTATTGGTGAGCGGGGTCGGATTCTCGAAGGGGTGCGCGGCATTCGTGCCGAAGAAGCCGCCGCCGTTGGTGCCTATGTGCTTGATGCTCTCCAGGCTGGCGACAGGGCCCAGAATGATCTGCTGCCTGGCACCTTCCAACGTGTCCGCCACGATCTGCGCGTCCAGCGTCTGCGGCACTCCCTGCCAGACGTAGACCAGCGCAATCAGAAAGCTGGCGGGCAGGAGCAGGCGATACAGAGAACGGGTGAAGTCCACCCAGTAATTGCCGATGTCGGCCGCGCTCTTGCGACTGAGGCCGCGCATGAACCCGCCGGCCGCCGCCAGCCCCGTGGCCGCGCTGACCGACATCAGGAAGGTGATCACGGCCATCTGCGACAGGTTGGAGAGGCTGGATTCGCCTGAATAAGCCTGCCAGTTGGTATTGGTGGTAAAGGACACCGCCGTGTTGAACGCCAGATCAGGCGGCTGTGCGGCGCGCGCGAGCGTATCGCCGGGCAGCAGGCCCTGCAGGCGCAGCAGCACATAGCCCAGCAGCAGCATGGCTGCGTTGCTCAGCAGCAAGGCCAGGCCGTAGCGCTTCCAGGACATTTTCTCGTCCGGATCGACGCCCAGCATCCGGTAAGTGCCTCGCTCCAGAAAGCCATGACGGGGACTGGTGAAAAGATGCGCTATCCATTTGCCTAGCGCCACGGCCAGCAGCGCCATGACCGCAAGAATAACGGCGAATTGAAAAATGTCCTCAAGCATGACGGCCTCCATCAGATTTTCTCGAGACCGATGGCAAACCGACCGCCACCGCAAAGAACATCACTGCCAGGGACACGAATACAAGATCACCCATATATGCACCTATGAAAAACGCGAAAGCCCCTTGGACCGGACATCAAAACCTCTCAGCCTTCACCAGGGCATACAACAGATAGGCAAAGAGGCCGGCTGAAACGGCGCCGGCCAGAATGGTGGTCAATGAGGCAGTCATCGAGAACTCCCAGTCGAATCCGCAAGCCGGCCGCATCCTCAGGCGGACACTGGCCGGAAACCGGAACTTCGTGTTTTCAGGACTGCCGATCCTGGAGCGCCCGGACCGTCGGTGAACCGGACGGCGCAGACGCTGCGCAAACCGGCAGCAGACGTGAAAAGTCTAGGATTTCCCGTATAAATTCAGGGATGTGTTTAGGCGCCTGCGTATAAGACGGCATATGGATGAGCGCCGCGCCCCGCGGGGCCTGCTTGTCGATGCGCCTTGGGCGGGTCCGGTTCGCCAAGGACGGACCAGGCGTTCGAGCCGCCCCTCGAACCAGCGCTGAGCAAAAAAAATCCCCGGCCAGAACCGGGGGGCTTCGATTCGTCCGGGGCGCGTCGGCTCCGGGGCGTTCACGCAGCGCAGCCGCGGCATCGAGCCTCGGCCGCCGGCTGCGCATGATCTCAGGCGTAATGCACGACCGAACGAATGGACTTGCCTTCGTGCATCAGATCGAACGCTTCATTGATCTGCGTGAGCGGCATGGTGTGCGTGACGAAAGGCTCGAGCTGGATGCGGCCGGCCATGGCATCCTCCACCATGCCGGGCAGTTCGCTGCGGCCCTTCACGCCGCCGAAGGCCGTGCCCATCCATTTGCGGCCCGTCACCAGCTGGAACGGACGGGTGGAAATCTCCTGCCCCGCGCCGGCCACGCCGATGATGACGCTCTGCCCCCAGCCGCGGTGCGCGCTTTCCAATGCGGCGCGCATCACATTGACGTTGCCGATGCACTCGAAGCTGTGGTCCACGCCCCAGCCGGTCATCTCCACGACCACTTCCTGGATCGGCTTGTCATGATCGTTGGGGTTGACGCAATCGGTAGCGCCGAAGGTGCGAGCGAGTTCGAACTTGGCGGGGTTGGTATCGATGGCGATGATGCGGCCGGCTTTGGCCAGCTTCGCGCCCTGGATCGCCGCCAGGCCGATCCCGCCCAGGCCGAACACGGCCACGGTGTCGCCTTCCTGCACCTTGGCGGTGTTCTTGACCGCGCCCAGGCCCGTGGTCACGCCGCAGCCCAGCAGGCAGACATGCTCGGGATTGGCCTCGGGGTTGACCTTGGCCAGCGAAACTTCGGCCACCACGGTGTATTCGCTGAAGGTGGAGCAGCCCATGTAGTGGTAGATGGGTTCGCCATTGTAGGAAAAGCGGGTGGTGCCGTCGGGCATCAGGCCCTTGCCCTGCGTGGCGCGCACGGCGGTGCACAGATTGGTCTTGCCGCTCTTGCAGAACAGGCATTCGCCGCATTCGGCAGTGTACAGCGGGATGACGTGATCGCCGGGCTTGACGCTGGTCACGCCTTCGCCGACCTCCACCACGATGCCGGCGCCTTCATGGCCCAGCACGGCGGGAAAAACGCCTTCAGGGTCGTCGCCGCTGAGCGTGAAGGCGTCGGTGTGGCAGACGCCCGTATGCGTGATCTTCACCAGCACTTCGCCTTTTTGCGGCGGGGCGACGTCAATCTCGACGATTTGCAGAGGTTCTCCAGCTTTGAAGGCGACGGCTGCGCGTGATTTCATGTAACTGTCCTTTGGTTGGTGAGCGTAAGAATGAGATGTCCAGGAAGCGATCCGCGGCCAGGCGGGTCAGCGCAGATATGCGCGCACCAGAGCGATGGCGTCGTCCACGGACGATTGCCGGGCATTGTCCTCGCTGGCCAGGGGAGCGAGCTCCTCGCGCAGATGACTCTCCAGCACGCCGGCCATCAGTCCATTGACGGCGCCGCGCACGGCGGCGATCTGTTGCAGCACTGGCCCGCACTCTTCCCCCTGCTCCAGCGCCCGTTCCAGGGCATCGAGCTGCCCGCGTATGCGACGGACACGGGCAAGAACACGTTTCTTTTCTTCTGGCGTGTGTGGCACGAAGAACCCCCTGAACCTACATACCCCCAGTATATCAAATATACTACCCAGGGGTATATGGAAAACCCCTAGAAACAGGCTGCGCACAGGAAAGAAGCAAGACGCCATGCAAAAAAAAAACCGGGAACAAAGTTCCCGGTTTTTTCATGGCGACAAGGCGATCAGTCCTGCTTGCCGTCCTTGAGCTGGGGCAGAGCCGAACCGGCCGCTGGCGCCAGCAAGCCGGTCTGGGTATAGGTGAACAGCTTGTTGCGGGTGTCCACGATATCCAGGTTGCGCATGGTGAGCTGGCCGATGCGATCGCGCGGCGAGAACATGCTGTCGACCTTTTCCATGCTCAGGCGCTCGGCCTTGTAGGTCAGGTTGGGCGAGACGGTATCCAGGATGGAATAATCGTTGCCGCGGCGCAGTTCCAGCGTGACTTCGCCGGTGATGGCGCGGGCCACCCAGCGCTGGGCGGTTTCGCGCAGCATGATGGCCTGGGGGTCGAACCAGCGGCCCTGGTAGAGCAGGCGGCCCAGGCGCAGGCCGTTGATACGGTACTGCTCGATGGTGTCTTCGTTGTGGATGCCGGTGACCAGGCGTTCGTAGGCGATGTGCAGCAGCGCCATGCCGGGAGCTTCGTAGATGCCGCGGCTCTTGGCTTCGATGATGCGGTTCTCGATCTGGTCGCTCATGCCCAGGCCGTGACGGCCGCCGATGCGGTTGGCTTCCAGCATCAGTTCGACGGGATCGGCGTATTCCACGCCATTCAGGGCCACGGGCTGGCCTTCCTCGAAGCGCACGCGCACTTCTTCGGCGGGCACGGCCACGGCGTCCTGCCAGAAGGCCACGCCCATGATGGGCTTGACGATGCGTATGCCGGCGTTCAGGTGCTCCAGGTCCTTGGCTTCGTGGGTGGCGCCCAGCATGTTGGAGTCGGTGGAGTAGGCTTTTTCGGCCGACATCTTGTAGTCGAAGCCGTTTTCGCGCATGTACTCGGACATTTCGGCGCGGCCGCCCAATTCGTCGATGAAGGTCTGGTCCAGCCAGGGCTTGTAGATCTTCAGGTCGGGGTTGGTCAGCAGGCCGTAGCGGTAGAAGCGCTCGATGTCGTTGCCCTTGTAGGTGCTGCCGTCGCCCCAGATATGGACGTCGTCTTCCTTCATGGCGGCCACCAGCATGGTGCCGGTCACGGCGCGGCCGATGGGCGTGGTGTTGAAATAGGTGACGCCGCCGGTGGAGATGTGGAACGCATTGCACTGCAGTGCGGCGATGCCTTCGACCACCAGTTGCTGGCGGCAATCGATCAGACGCGCGACCTTCGCACCGTATTCCTGGGCCTTGCGGGGGATGGCGTCGTAGTCGGGCTCGTCGGGCTGGCCCAGGTTCGCCGTGTAGGCGTAGGGGATGGCGCCCTTGTTACGCATCCAGAGAAGGGCGGCGCTGGTGTCCAGGCCGCCGGAAAAGGCGATGCCGACCTTCTGGCCGACAGGAATGGATTCGAGGATGGTTGTCATTATCGAGTCAGTAGTGGTGTGCAAGTACGTGCCCGCCCGCCGGACCGCGTGGCGGCCCTGCCCGGGACAAGGTCAATATGTCATTATATCGTCAGGACCGGCACTGGACACCCTCGCCCTGGAGGGATTTGACCACCCGGCGCGCGCGAACCACCTTTTCCGTGGAGAATGCTCATGCCCGACACCCCCACCCTGCCCCCCATCAGCCGCTATCCAGTGCCGGCGCTGGCCGACCTGCCCGACGACATCCGCGCCCGCATCGAGGCGGTGCAGGAAAAATCCGGCTTCATCCCCAACGTCTTCCTGGCCCTGGCGCACCGTCCCGACGAATTCCGCGCCTTCTTCGCCTACCATGACGCCTTGATGGACAAGCCCGGCGGCCTTACCCAGGCCGAGCGCGAAATGATCGTGGTCGCCACATCGGCCGCCAACCAGTGCCACTATTGCGTCATCGCCCACGGCGCCATCCTGCGCATCCGCGCCCGCGACCCGCTGATCGCCGACCAGGTGGCCATCAACTGGCGCAAGGCGGACATCAGCCCGCGCCAGAAAGCCATGCTGGACTTCGCCATGACGGTCTCGCAACGTTCGCAGGAGCTGGGCGAGGCCGACTTCCAGAACCTGCGCAACCATGGCTTCAGCGACGAGGACGCCTGGGACATCGCGGCCATCAGCGCCTTTTTCGGCCTGAGCAACCGCATGGCCAATTTCATGTCCATGCGCTGCAACGATGAATTCCACCTGCTGGGACGCGTTCCGCGCTGAGGTCCATGCGCATCATCCTGTTGGCGGCGGGCTTTGTATGCGTGGCGCTGGCCGTGGCCGGCGCCGTCCTGCCCTTGCTGCCCACCACGCCCTTCGTGCTGCTGGCCGGCTGGTGCTTTGCGCGCAGTTCGCCACGGTTCCATCTGTGGCTGCTGGAGCACCGCTGGCTGGGGCCGTACCTGCGCAACTGGCAGGACGGCCGCGGCCTGACCCGGCAGGCCAAGCGGCGCGCCCTGGCGCTGCTGTGGCTGTCCCTGGCGCTCTCGGCCTGGCTGGCCGAACAGGCCGGCTGGCTGCGCCTGCTGCTGCTGATCCCCGGCGCGGGCGCCACCTGGTATCTGCTGCGCTGCAAGACCCTGGAAGCGGGCGGCCCCGCCACCGCGCCGGATCGCATCCAAAAAGATTTACACTAACGTTTTTGCTCGAATTCCCGTTCAGTCCCATGTCCGCTCCCGTCATCCTGCTAGCCGCTGCCTTCATCACCAACCCATCGGGCCAGATCCTGCTGGTCCGCAAGCGCGGCAGCCCGTATTTCATGCAGGCCGGCGGCAAGCTGGAAGCCGGCGAAACCCCGCTCCAGGCCCTGCAGCGCGAACTCGAAGAAGAGCTGGGCCTGGCCGGCTCCGAAACCGCCCACGCCCGCTACGAAGGCTTCTTCGAATGCCCGGCCGCCAACGAACCGGGGCATGTGGTGCACGCGCACGTCTTCACCCTGACGCTGGATCGCGCCATCCAGGCCGCCGCCGAACTGGAAGAAGCGCGCTGGGTCGACCCGGCCCAGGCCCGCGAACTGCCCCTGGCCCCGCTGCTGGAAGAACACATCCTGCCGCGCCTGGCGGCCGTCTGAACACCCCGTGACGATGCGTTTTTTGGCATAATGACTGCCTTTGGCCGCCAGTGCGGCGGCCGCGGCTCCACGCCCAGTCCGGCCCGCAAAGGCGGGCTTTCTTCATTTGCCGGTTATCTATGTCCTCTGTTCCCAGCCAAGGCGCTGTCGTCACTTTCACTTTGCAGCAATTGCGGGCCGCCACCCAGGCGGGAGGCATTCTGGGCGTGTCGATCAAGGGCCAGGGAAACCATTTTTTCGTGCAGATCGCCACGCGCGCCGGCCAGGCCGTGCTGGTGACGGCGCGCAGCAAGGACCCGCGCAGCTTCAAGAGCCCCTTGCAGGCCATGATCCTGCTCAAGCAGATCGGCATCGTCACCGGCCAGTTCGACCTGAGCCAGTATTCCCCCGACCAGCACGAAACGCCGGTGCGCACGCGGCGCCGCCCCGCCACGCCCAGCAAGCTGGGCCTGCGCTGGAACCGCATCGCCGAGCGCATCTCCAGCCCCGAACAGCCTTCGCTGGACGACCCGTTCCTGAACATCAATGAAGAGCAGGCGCGCCGCCTGATGGCGCGCCAGGAGAACCAGCAGCTGAGCCTGCTGGGAGGCAAGCCCAACTGAACGGCGACGCCGTGGCCGGCGCCGGCCACGGCATTGAGGAAAAGCAAAAAAAAGAGCGCCCGCAGGCGCTCTTCGCATGGCAGGCCCTTAGGCCCGGCACAACTCACCCACGCCGTAGGCCTGCGCCAGAGCCGCCTGCAGATCATCCTGCAGATCTTGCACATCTTCCAGGCCGACATGCAGGCGCAGCAGCTGCCCCTGCCCGAACAGCGGCCGGCCATCGCGCCGGGGCATGTCCAACGGCAAGGCAAGGCTTTCGAATCCGCCCCAGGACAGGCCGATGCCGAACAGCTTCAAGCTGCGGAAGAAGCGCGACAACTGCTCGGCCGACAAGGGCTCCAGCACCACGCCGAACAGGCCCGTGGAACCCAGGAAATCCCGTTCCCAGAGCGCATGCCCCGGGTGCGACTCCAGGGCCGGGTGCAGCACCTGCAAGACCTGCGGCTGCCGTTCCAGAAAGCGCGCCAACTGCAGGGCGCTGGCCTGGTGCTGGCGCAGGCGCACGCCCAGCGTGCGCAGGCCGCGCAAGGCCAGGAAGGCATCGTCGGGGCCGGCAGTCTGGCCGAAGTCATGCGCGGCGCGGCGCAGCAAGGGCCAGGCCCGTTCATTGGCCGTGGCCACGCCCAGCAGGGCATCCGAATGACCGGTCAGGTATTTGGTGGCGGCATGCACCGAAATGTCGACGCCATGCTCGAAAGGCCTGAAGAACAAAGGCGTGGCCCAGGTATTGTCCATGATCACATAGGCACCGGCCGCGTGCGCGCAACAGGCGATGGCGGGAATGTCCTGGATCTCGAACGTGCCCGAACCGGGCGACTCCACATAGACCGCCTTGGTGTCGGACCGGATCAAGGCGGCGATCCCAGCGCCGATGGACGGCTCGTAGAACTGCACCTGGATGCCCATGCGGCCGGCCAGCACCTGCAGGGCAAAAGCGCGCATGGGCCCATAGACCGAATCGGGCAGCAGCACATGGTCGCCCTGCTCCAGCACGCCCAGCAAGGCGTGGCTGCAGGCCGCCAGACCTGAAGGAAACAGCCAGGCGCGGTGTCCGCCCTCGAGCTCGGCCACGGCTTGCGCCAGCGTCTGCAAGGTGGGATTGGTGAAGCGGCCGTAGGAAGCATAGGGATTGTCCGGCTCCTTGCGCTCGGTCCATTGTTCCAGCGTATCGGCCAGAATGGTCGAGCCCCGGCAAACCGGCACGTTCACGAAACCGTTCGATACCGCCGCGTCGCGGCCCAGATGGGTCAATCGGGTGTCCCTGTAGTCACAATTGTGCATGCTGTTTTCCTGTCGGTGACCGGCCCATGTGCGGACCGATAGGAACAGTCTACGCAAAATGCCGGGAGGAATATTGCGTTTTTCTGCCTCTGGAGCCACAATTAAGACAATCAAATTCCTGTTACTTTCTGAAAACAGGAAAATAATTGCTCCTGCTAGACAAATTCGACAAAAACATTCTTGACCTGCTGCAGAACGACGCCACCTTGTCCATCCAGGACATCGCCGATCGCGTGGGCCTGTCCAGCACGCCCTGCTGGCGCCGCATCCAGCGCCTTGAGCAGGACGGCTATATCGAGAAACGGGTGGCGCTGCTGAACCAGGAAAAGCTCAACGTGGGCGTGACGGTGTTCGTGGCCATCAAGACCAATCAGCACAACAAGCAGTGGTACCGGCAGTTCTCCGCGGTGGTGGATGCCATCCCCCAGATCGTGGAGTTCTACCGCATGAGCGGCGACACGGATTATCTGCTGCGCGTGGTCGTGCCGGACATCAGAAGCTTCGACCGGGTCTACCAGCGCCTGATCAGCGAAATCGAGCTGACCGATGTCAGCTCCAGCTTCGCCATGGAGCAGATCAAATACACCACCCGCCTGCCTCTGGACTACGCCTGAACGCCCCGACGGGCCTGGGACCCGTCCGAGACGCTAGAATTCGTATTCCACGTCCAGCGTGCGGCCCGGCAGCAGACGCTGCGGCTCGGATTGCGCCAGCATGGCCTGCATGCCGAACAAGGTGCCCTGGGGAAACTGCCGGCTGGACGCCAGTGCCAACCCCGGCTGCACGCCGACCTGGCCGGTGGCCTGATTCACATTGCGCATGGGGCAGCGCGTACAAGGCCGTATGAAGGCGAAGCTCAGACCCGGTGCGCTGACGCCCAGCACGTAATCTTCCTCGTAGGCCGGCAGGCCTTCAAACACGATATTGGCCCGGAAGCGGTCCATGGGCACGGCCTGCTCGCCGGACTGCACCACACGCTGATTGAGCTCATCCAGGGACGCCTGGTTGGCGAACAGAAACGGCAAGGCGTCGGCAAAGGCGAAGCCCTGTTCCTGACGGCCCACGTCCCGCCAGCCATTCGCCTTGTCCAGCCAGGGCTGGACGCGTTCGGGCTGCACGTAGCGCCGCGCCGCGTCGTGGCGGCGCAACAAACGGCACGGCGTCTGCAGGAAGGCGCTGAACCAATGCGCGACCTCATCGCCCTCGTCCCGTCCCAGCGTTTCCGCGTTCCAGATGCGCACCGGCACAGGCGTCTGCGCGCGGTCCGCGCCGTCCAGCGACCAGGACAGCGCCGGCATGCCGGGCGCCTGGACCGTGATGCATCCTGCGGACACCTGCGGCCGGATCAGGGCCATGCGCGGCCAGCGCCGCTGCGTCATGAAGATTCCCGCCTCGTCCACCACGACCCATTCCCGATCGTGGTCCAGCCCGGCCGCGCTGACTCCCACTCCGTCCGGATGCGTCTGGGCGCCGCAGGATTTGATGGGGTAGGTGTACAGGCCGGTAATGGTGATCATGACGAAGCAAAGCAAGATGATGGGCAATGGCACATTCTAGAGCATCAGCCCGACCATCTGCATGCTGGCTGCTGCGCGTCGCCATGAGCGGGCGCTGCGCTTGACGTGGCGCCCCGCGGACAAGCACCACTTGACAAAGCACTTAACTTATGACTTAATAGTTGCTTGATCGCGCAAATCATCCATTACATTAAGAACTTGCGATCGAACCCAAGCGCATGGCGTTACCCCAGTCAGCCATGCTTGAAGTCCATGGCTGCTGCCGTCGGACCTTGGGTAATACCGAGGCACTTGCGTGCCAAAACTTTCATAATCATTTTTCATGCCGCCCGAACAGGGAACCTTTTCCCAAAGGCGGCACACAAAACCAGCTGTGCAACCGGCGCTCCCGACCCAACACGAGACCGCCTGCCGCATCGATGCGTCGCATCGGTCCTGTTGCCGGCCTGCGTCCGCCTTTCAGGCGGATTTTTAAAGCATGAGGCCTGTTTGCTCACCAGAGCGCGGTCCGTCCCGGTGTCATAAAACTTCAACAAGAACACGATGTAATGGCGCCATACGAAAAGGAAAAAATACATGAAGAACATCTATCCAACCGGTTTGATTTCGCGTCCCGACCATATCACCCTGAACAAGACCGACATCCGCATCGGCGACACGGTCTATCTGCAACCCAAGAACGGCCCGCGCATGGCTGGCACCGTCATTTTCAGCTCGCCAGTGCATGGCTGCACCACCTACACGGCCGACAGCCTGACCGAAGGCCAGGGTCCCAAGGTACGGTTCCGCTTCCGCCTGCAGGACGTGCATCACGTGGCCCCGCGCCACGCCGGCCATCATCTGAACTGATGGCCCGTGGCGGCGCTCCGCGCCGCCCGCCCCCTTCCTTTAACGGCACCAAATATTACAAACCGTAAAAAATCTTCCGGTTTCGACTTACAATAGTTGCGGCTTAAAACTTACCCGGCGCTGCCAGGCGTCTTTCACACGCGCGCGCGTAAATGGCAATGGGTTTTATTTCGACGCAACTTCCCTGGTTACGTCCTCCCTGGCGCCAGACCATCCTCACCGGTCTTTGCCTGTTCGGACTGATCTACATGCTGACGCTGCTGGGCATATCCACGCGGCGCCACGACATGCTGGCGACCTTCTGGCCGTCCGATGCCATCGCACTGGGACTATTCCTGCGCCATCGCGACTGGGGCGCCCGCCCCGTCTACTGGCTGGCTGTCGCCCTGAGCTATCTATGCGCCGAACTGAGCAATCAAAGCCCCGTCCTCATCTCGACCATGCTGGCGGGAGCCAATATGCTCAGCTTGGGCCTCGCTTACCGCCTGCTGACTCGCAGCCCCTATGTGGACCTGTCGCTGCGCCGTCCCCAGGCCATTCTGGCGCCGGTCGCCTACTGTGCGCTGGCCTCCTTCGCCTCGTCATTGCCCGGCGGACTGGCCCATCATCTGTACACCCGGCAGGACCTGCTCTCGGCCAGCCTTTCCTGGCTGATCACGGGATTGCTCACCTACACGGCGATCCTGCCCGTGCTCCTGGCTGCGCCGCCCGAGCCCCTGAAGCGTCTGCGTCAATACTGGAACGAGCCCCACACCCTGACGCTGGCGGATCTGGCGCCCGCCGCCCTGCTGCTGCTCAGTTGCCTGCTGAGCCTGTTCATCGGCGGGCCGGGCTCGCTGGCCTTCCCCGTGCTTCCCTTGCTGTGGTGCGCGTTGAGCTATCCGCTGTTCGGCACCGCCCTGCTCACCCTTCTCTACGTTCTGTGGTCCCTGTTCGCGGTGTGGCAGGCAGCCGGCCTGTTGCCCGATGCCTCCTCGTCTTCGTTGAATTCGCTGTCCATCCGCATCGGCATCGCCTCCATCGCGCTGGCGCCCATCACCGCCGCCTGCATCATGGCCGCACGCAACGAAGCAGTGGAAAAATTGCAGCGCCTGGCCCTGTACGACGCACTGACCGGCATGCTCAACAAGCCCGCCTTCCACCAGCAAGGCCAGGCCCTGCTGATCCGGTGCAGGCTGAGCCATGCGCCGGTCAGCGCGCTGCTGCTGGACATAGACCATTTCAAGCCGGTCAACGATACGCATGGACATCATGCCGGCGACCAGGCCCTGGTGGCCGTGGCGCACCGCATCCAGACCGCGCTGCGCGATACCGATCTGTGCGGCCGGCTCGGCGGCGAGGAGTTCGGCATCCTGTTGCCAGACTGCAGTCCCATGCAGGCCCATGCGGTGGCGGAGCGCGTGCGCCAGAGCGTTGCCCGCGAACCCGTGCTGCTCGAGGACGGGCAAGAACTGGCGCTGACCGCCAGCCTGGGGGTTGCCACGCTGGGAGCCGACACGCCCGACCTGAAGGCCTTGCTGCGCCAGGCGGACAAGGCCCTTTACCGGGCCAAGCACGCCGGCCGCGACCGCAGCCATTCCTTCGACTGGCCGGGTCCCGCAGCGGACGCTTGACTGTTTCCGTAACGGGCATGATACTTGTGTATCAATAGGAAACATAACAGAGGCGTACATGCCCCAGGTTCAAAGCTCGACCTTGTGCGAAGCCTGCCTGCAATTGCCGCAAGGACTGGCCACGGCGGAACCGCATGCCGATCTGCGCCTGCTCGGCCTGCATCCGCCCGCCCGCGACGGCTCTCACGAAACCCAGTATCGCTGTCAGCGCTGCCAGACACATTGGCTATTGCGCACCAACCGCTGGGGCGTGCCTGAAGGTTTCCGGCTCAAACCGCTGTAGAAACCGCACTTATCCACAAAAAATGTGGGTAACCCTGGGGAGAATCTCCCGCCGGAGCCCCGGGGCCAGCCAGGAGCAAGGCCTCGCGGCGGCCCGCATCGCTCCCGTCACCGCTTGACCAGCGCCTGCGCCGTGTAGGCAAAGCGCAGCGCATGAACTACCATGACTGCTTTGCCTGTTACCCGTTCCCGTATGTCCGCCCTGCTGTTTGACACCGAAACCACCGGCACCGCCCAGCCGCAGATCATCGAAGCCGCCTGGCTGCGCCTGAGCGACCCCGTCTTCCTGCTCGTCGACGAAGAATTCGAGCAACGCTACCGCCCCGATGAAGCCATCGCTCTGGGCGCACTGGCCACGCATCACATCTACGACGAAGAACTGCAAGACTGCCCTCCGCACACCGACTTCGCCCTGCCGGCGGACACCCAGTACCTGATAGGCCACAACGTGGACTACGATTGGGGCTGCGCCGGTCGCCCGGAGATCAAGCGCATCTGCACCTTGGCGCTGGCCCGCCACCTGCTGCCCGGACTGGACAGCTACAGCCAGTCCGCGCTGATCTACCATATTGATCGCGCCAATGCGCGCGAGCGGTTGCGCCAGGCCCACTCCGCCTTGGCGGACGTGCGCAACTGCCTGTCGCTGCTGCAGTTTCTCCTGAGCCATACCCAGAACGTCCACACCTGGGAGCAGCTCTGGCAACTGTCGGAAAAAGCCCGCATCCCCACCGTGCTGCGCTTTGGCAAGCACAAGGGCATGGCGATCGCCGACGTGCCGCAGGACTACAAGAACTGGCTGCTGCGCCAGCCCGACCTGGACCCCTACCTGATCAAGGCGCTGAAAGGCCAGGCCTGAACCGGACAGCCTCGCGATATCCCTAATGGAGCGGCGGGCGTTTTTGCCCAACCATAGAAGTCCCTGCAAGCACTTCATGAGGTGGCAAATGACCGAGGTTTCATACGTCACGAAAGATATGAGTCGGGACCCCTACGAACGCATCACGTATCTGGGGGGAGCAGGCTGGCAACGTTCGCAGCCTGAGGTCGTACAACGCATCGAGCAAGGCCTGGAGGATTACTACATCACTCTGCATGGCGTCCCGGCCAAGCTCGTGGTGGCGCTCAGCCGCTTCGGCGCCAAATACCTGAAAACCGAGATCGAAGGCGAGGAACCTCATTTCCTGCTGAGCCTGCCGGCCAGCCCGGGTTGACCATGATCCGCCCCGCGGCGGGGCATTCCATCCGAAGCAAAAAAACGCGGCCTGGCCGCGTTTTTTCGTGGACCTGCGCTTTTTACTTGACCAAGCGCCACTGGCCGTCGCGCACGGTGATCAGCTCTCGCCCGCGCTCGTCAAAGCCGCTGTGATCCTCGGGCGACATATTGTAGACCCCCTGCGTGGCCACCAGTTCGCGCGTCTGTTCCAGGGCGTCGCGCAAGGCGGCGCGGAACTCGGGCGTGCCCGGCTTGGCCTTGGCCGCCGCCTGCGGAATCGCTTTTTCCAGCAGCAGGCCGGCATCGTAGACATTGGCGCCGAAGGTGGCCGGGGCCGTGCCGTACTTGGCGGTGTAGCGCTGGATGTAGTCCTGCGCAATGGGCTTGGACGGATTGCTGTCGGCGATCTCGGGCAGCACCAGCATCAGGCTGGCGGCCAGCACCGTGCCCTCCACCTGGGCGCCGCCCAGTTGCAGGAAGGCCGGCAGCGCCGCGCCGTGGGTCTGGTAGATCTGCCCCTTGTAGCCCTGCTTGACCAGCGTGACCTGCGGCAGCACGGCCGCCGCCCCGGTGCCCGCCACCAGCACGGCGTCAGGCTTGGCCGCAAAGATCTTCAGCGCCTGGCCCGTCACCGAGGTGTCCGAACGCACATAGCGCTCGGTGGCCACGATCTGGATGTTGTTCCTGGCGGCCAGATCCTTGAAGACATTCAGCCAGCTTTCACCATAGGCGTCGTTGAAGCCCAGGAAGGCGGCGGTCTTGACTCCGTGTTCGACCATGTGCTTGACCAGCGCGGCGGCAATGATGTCGTCGTTCTGCGTGGTCTTGAACACCCACTTCTTCTCCGGCGTCATGGGCAGCACCACGGAGGCCGCCCCCACCGGAGCCAGCACGGGCGTGCCGGAATCGGCGGCGAATTGGATGATGCCCATGGCGTTGGGCGACCCGGTGGGCCCGATCAGGGCGTCGATCTTGTCCTCGGAGATCATCTTCTTGAACAAGGTCGCCGTCTGGTTGGGATCGCTGGCGTCGTCCATGGACACGTACTCCGCGCTCAGGTCGCCGACCTTGGCGGGCAGAAGAGGCACCGCATTGCGCTGCGGCAGCCCCACCACCGCCGTCGGCCCGGGGGCCGAAGCGATCACTCCGATCTTGACCTGGGAGTGGGCCGGCGCAGCCGCGGCGGCCAGCAGGACGGATGCGGCAAGTAAAGTTCGAGTCAGCTTCATGGTTTTCGTGGAGCCGACGGCGCGGCCCTTTCCCCTAAAAATCGGCGCGCACGCCTCTATGAACGGATCAGCGCATAAGATACCAAATTCAGTCCGGCACCGGGTGCGCAAAGCCGGGACTTTGGCCAGGTCTGCTTACAATTGCGGACCGGAGCCCCTGGGAAAGTAGTTTATAACTAGCCTACTGTTTATTACTGCGAAAGGCATCCCATGTCACTTCAGCAACTGCTGCAACAGATCCTGCAAAACAGCCAGAGCACCGATCCCGATCGGCAGGAGCGCGGCCTGGGCGGGAAGCTGGCTGAGCAGGCCGGCGGCTTTGGCGGCGGCGCCGTCGTTGGCGGCCTGCTGGGCCTGCTGCTGGGGAACAAGAAATTCCGCAAGATGGGCAGATCCATGGCCGGCTACGGCGGAGCGGCGGCCCTGGGCGCACTGGCCCTGAAGGTCTACCAGAACTGGCAGGAACAGAACGCCGGCCAGCGCCTGGAACCCGTGCCCGTGCAGGCGGTGCCGCCGGCGCCATTGCCCGTGCAGAACGCCCCCTCCAACGCGGCCGACACCCACGCCATGGTGATTCTGGCGGCCCTGGTGTCCGCCGCCAAGGCCGACGGGCACATGGGCGAGCCCGAACGCCAGTTGATCGAAAACGAAATCGCCAAGCTCTCCGCTCCCGAGCAGGCGCGGCTGTGGCTATCAAAGGAACTGCTCAAGCCCGTGGATCCGCAAGCTGTGGCCAGCCTGGCCCAGACGCCGGAACTGGCGGCCGAGATCTACCTGGCCAGCCTGCTGGTCATCGACGAGCAAAGCTATATGGAACGCGCCTACCTGGACGAGCTGGCGCGCCTGATGTCCCTGCCGGACTCCCTGCGCAAGAGTCTGGAGAATCAACTGCAGTCGGAGGCGCAAACGTAAGACATGGTCAAGAAGGCTTGTCAGGGGGCCCATGAGCCGCCCACAATGCATGCCTGTTTTTCTCCCGGGTGCATGCTTCACCCGTCCTGATGACTCAACAAGGAAGAAACCCATGAAAAAAACACTGACTTTGGCTGCCAGCTCGCTGGCATTAATGGGTCTGGTCGCCTGCACGGCTCCGCAAACCGCGTCTGACGCCCCTATTTCGAAACGTCAAATGGACAAAGAGATTTCCCTTGAGGCCTATCACTGGCGCCTGTTCGCGGCCACCGGCAAGGATGGGCAGCCGCTGCCCGCCATCCCGGGCGCGGACGGCAAGCAGGTGACCCTGAACTTCACGGACCGCCAGGTGTCCGTGGACGGCCTGTGCAACCTGCTCAGCGGCGGCTATGTCGTCAACGGCTCCAGGATCAGCATCACGCACCCGGTAAGCACCATGAAGGCCTGCGCCGACGAAAAGCTGATGCGCGACGAACATGCCGTGGGTCAACTGCTGCCGACCGCAACCGACTGGAGCATGGCCAAGGCCGACTCCGCGCCTGACAATCCGGCGCCCGTCCTGACCCTGACCTTCCAGGACGGCACCAAATGGCGCATGAAGGGCGAGCCTACCGCATCCACGCGCTACGGCAGCGAGCCCGAACGCGTCTTTCTGGAAGTGGCGCCGCAGCGCGAAGCCTGCTCGCATCCGCTGATGCCCAATTACCAGTGCCTGAAGGTGCGCGAGATCCAGTATGACGGCAATGGCGTCAAGACCCATACCGGCCAATGGATGTACTACTACGGCGACATCGAGGGCTACACCCACGAACCTGGGGTGCGCAACGTGCTGCGGGTCAACCGCTACACCTTGAAGAACGTTCCTGCGGACGCCTCCAAGCATGCCGACGTGCTGGACATGGTCGTGGAGAGCGAGGTCGTACAGCCCTGAGCACTCTGGCGCTCAGCCCCAACCGGCCTGCGGGCCGGTTTTTTCATGGCCTGCGACACCCGCCGACACGATATGGTAACCATACAGTACAAAGCCGAGGGAAACAGTGGCAATGGCCATAAACGGTTACGCAATGCCCGCTTCGGACACACCGCCGGAGGGCTGGATGCCCTTAGTATGAATACATCCCGGGCGTAAGCATTCACCTCCCCGTACGTCCGGCTTCAGGTCCCCCATGATTTGGGGGACTTTTTTTCGCCCGCCGCCAGCTGGCGCCCTACTTCAACGGCCCATAGAACACAAAAAAGGCCCCGGCGCAGATCAGGGCGAACCCCACCAGATGGTTGAGGGTGAAGCTCTCTTTCAGGTAGAGCACCGAAAACACGGCGAAAACCGCCAGCGTGATGACCTCCTGGATGGTCTTGAGCTGGGCGGCCGTGTAGACCGTATGCCCCAGACGATTGGCGGGCACGGCCAGGCAATACTCCACCAGGGCGATGCCCCAGCTGAGCAGGACGACCTTGAGCAAAGGGCTGTGAGGAAACTTCAGATGTCCATACCAGGCGATGGTCATGAACACGTTGGATGCCAGCAGCATCAGAATGGGCAGGATCTTGGCCATGTTCCACATATACGCGAGACAGGCGGCCGGGGCCGCGACCGCGCCAGTGTAGCGCTACTGGAGCTCGAACGCCGCCAGGCACATCCATGTGTCCGGCCAGCCAGGCGATCAACATGCGCTCCCTCCCCTCTGCGCAACACTCGGGCACCCGCCGGCCTGGACATAGGCATGCCCCCTTCCATAGACCCCGACTGCACGCTACTATTTGTCGCATTTGCCGCCTTACGGCTAGGCGACTCCTCTTTCCGCGCGCCATCATGCCACTTCCCCTCCGGACCACTCCAGCCCTCACCCCGGGCTTCGACGCTTCCCTGACCCTCTTTGACGCTTCCCCCGTATCCATGTGGCTGGAGGATTACAGCGGCGTCTTTGAATTGTTTGACCAATGGCGGGCGCAAGGCATAAGCGATCTGGGCGCTTTCCTGCAAGCTCGCCCTCAGCTGGCGGCACAGTGCTCGGCGCGCATCCGGCTGCTGCATGTGAACCCCGCCACCCTGGCGCTGTACGCCGCTGGCAGCGTCGACGAACTATCCGAGAGGCTCGACGAAGTGCTGCGCGGCGATACGTTCGAGTCCCTCATCCAGGAACTGCTGCAACTCTGGTCCGGGCGGCGCGCTTCCAGGGCCGCAGCGTCAACTACACGCTGGACGGCCGGCGCCTGGACATCCTGCTCAAGGGCGTGCTGCTGCCCGCCCACGAACGCCATGGCGACCGCGTGCTGGTGGTCATCGAAGACGTGAGCGAACTGGAACAGGCCCGGCGCCGCGCCCGCGACAGCGCCCTGCATGCGCTGAGCCTGTTCCAACAGGCGCCCGTCTCCCTGTGGGTGGAAGACTTCAGCACCATACGCGGCCTGCTCGATGAACTGCGCAGCCACGGCATCACGGACCTGCGCACCTTCACCGACGTACACCCTGAATTCGTGGAGCGCTGCATGGCGGAGATCAAGGTGCTGGACGTCAACCAATACACCCTGGACATGTTCAAGGCCGGCAGCAGGGATGAACTGCTGACACGCCTGCCCGAGGTGTTCCGGGAGGAAATGATTCCCAGCTTCCGCGAGCAGCTGATCGATCTATGGGAAGGGCGCCTGCTGCAGCAGCGCGAAGTGCTCAACCACACCCTGGACGGCACGCCGCTGAACATCCACCTGCAGTTCTCCGTATTCCAGGGTCATGAAGACAACTGGAACCAGGTGCTGCTGGCCCTGACCGACATCACCGCCCGCAAGAAGGCCGAGACCTACCTGGAGTACCTGGGCAAGCACGATGTGCTGACCAAGCTCAAGAATCGCTCCTTTTACGTGGATGAGCTCAACCGCCTGAGCCGCAAGAACATCCTGCCCACCTCCGTCATGGTGCTGGACCTGAATCACCTGAAGGAGACCAATGACAGCCTGGGCCACATCAGCGGCGACGCCCTGCTGCAGCGCGTGGGCGAGGTGCTGCTGCAGGCCGTGGACAAACCCTGGCACGCCGCCCGCGTGGGCGGAGACGAATTCATCATCCTGATGCCCGGCGCCGACGAGGCCGCGGCCCACGCCCTGGCCGAGAACATCGGCAAGCTGGCCGAACTGAACAATCAGTTCTACAGCGGCCCGAAGATCGCCCTGTCGATCGGCGCAGCGACGGCGCACGAGCCCAACTGCCTGGAAGCCGTGCTGCGCCTGGCCGACCAGCGCATGTACGACGCCAAGCGCGACTACTACGAGAAAACCGCCCGCAACCGCCGCCAGGCTTGAAAACCACGAAAAACGGGCCCGGGCGCATACGGCCCGGACCCGTTCATCGGCGATGCGGCTCAGAAAGCCGCAGCCCGCGGCGCTTACGCCTCGTCGGACTGCAAGGCGCGGAACACCAGAGCCCCAAGCACGCCCCCGACATTGGGCGCCAGCCAGAACAGCCAGAGCTGGTCGATGGCCCAGCTGCCCTGGAACAGCGCCACGCCGGTGGAGCGTGCCGGATTGACCGAGGTGTTGGTGATGGGGATGCTGATCAGGTGGATCAGCGTCAGGGCCAGACCGATGGCCACGCCCGCCAGGCCGGCGTGGCCGCGCTTGTGGGTGGCGCCCATGATGATGAACAGGAAAAATGCCGTCAGCACCACTTCGGCAACCAGGGCGGAAGCCAGCGGATAGCCGTCGGGCGAATGCGCGCCGTACCCGTTGGAGGCAAAGCCCGCGGATACGTCGAAACCAGCCTTGCCGCTGGCGATCAGGTAGAGCACCGCGCCGGCCGCCAATCCGCCCAGCACCTGGGCCACCACGTAAGGCACCAGTTCGCGAGCCGGAAAACGACCGCCCGCCACCAGGCCGACAGTCACGGCCGGATTGATGTGGCAGCCCGAGATGGACCCGATGGCATAGCACATGGTCAGCAAGGTCAGGCCGAAGGCCAGGGCCACGCCGGCAAAGCCTATGCCCAGTTCCGGGTAGGCCGCGGCAAAGATCGCGCTGCCGCAGCCGCCAAAAACCAGCCAGAAAGTCCCAAAGAATTCCGCACTGCAACGTTTCGTCAAAGTCATGGCCGCCTGCCCTCATCAATAAAAAGTAGAACGAATTCTAGACAGCCCCGTTTGCGCCTGTCCATGGAGCAATCTTCAATAATTGACAAGCCCTTGGCGAATGGGCGGATCAGCCCGGACTCCAAACAGATGCGGCGCAAAACATTGTCGCCATTGCTATTTTTGGGACCCGAAAAAGCAAGAAAGAAAAATAAAACGCGAATTGAAGCAGGCCATTTTTTTTCAAGGCGTTCCGCATTTGATGCAATAAAAAAACGCCCGCGTCGCGGGCGTTTCTTCAAGCAGGACGGGCGCCTTACTTGGCGGCGTCGATGCGCTGCTGCATGCGCTGGGCGCGCTCCGTGGAACCGGGGTGCGAGCTCATCACGCTGCTTTCGCCACCATCCAGCTCGGCCAGTTTTTCAAAGGCCGTCACCAGGCCCTGGGTCTTGAGCTTGCGCTCGGTCAGCAGATCGAAGGCGTAATCGTCCGCGGCCGATTCCTGGGACTGGGAGAATTGCGCGTTCAGCAAGGCCTCGGTGAGCTCGCCCAACTGGCTGGAGTTCAGCTGCGTGACCACGCCATTGCCCGAGGCGGCCGCCAGATCGCGCGCAGCCGACAGGCCGTAGGCGGTCTGCATGGCTTTCTTGCTGTGGCCCAGCTCGACGTGGCCCATTTCGTGACCGATCACGCCGCGCAGCTCGTCGTCGTTCATCTTGTCCATCAGGCCGGCGTACACGCGGATGCAGCCGTTGGCCATGGCCCAGGCGTTGACTTCCTGTACCTGGTACACCTTGAAGTTCGGCGTCTGGCCATTGAGTGACTTGCTCAGCGGCTTGACGATGCGCTGCAGACGCTTGTTGTACTTGCTGTTGGGGCTGGCCACCTTGTTCTGTGCGTCCATCTGCTTGCAGGACTGATCGGACAGGGCGATCACTTCCTGATCAGACAGGTTGTAGGCTTGCAGCGCCTTGCTGCCCGCACCCACCATGCCGCCCACGTCCATCGTCTTGCAACCGGCGGTCAAACCCGCCACGGCCAATACGGCAGCCAATGCACCAAAACGAAAAGTCATCACTCTTCCCTTTTTTCAGTTTGAACAGAACGGGGATTTTAATGACGCCGAGCGTCCTGGCCATCTTTTAAAACAATATTTAACAATTAAATTGTATACATTTATTCACATATTTAATGGATTGAAAAATCAGCGGAAATTCAATCTTCTGTTCCGATTTCTTTTCAACGGAATTTCATCCGGATCGGCGGCCCGGGCAGGCCGCGCCCACTGCCAGGCAGGCGGCCCCGGCCGCAAGAACGGCGGCGACCGCTGGCAGGTAAGCTACGGTGAACCGATCCAGGGTGAGGCCGCCCACGAAGGTGCCCAGGCCCACCCCCACGTGCATCGCGGAGAAATTCAGGCTGATGCCCGCCTGGGCCGTCGGCGCGTCCGTGCGCAGCAGAAAGCCCTGCACCACCGGCGAGATCATCCAGCTGATGCAGCTCCAGATCATGACCACGGGAGCTGCCGCCCAGCCAAACCTGCTCAGCAGCCAGGGCAATATCAGCAATACCAGCAAATAAGCCGCCGGCACCAGCACCAGCGCCTTCCCGGCCGGCAGCCGATCGGCAATCCGCCCGCCCAGATAGCCGCCGGCCACGCCGGCCGCGCCGAAGGCCACGAAGGCATACGCCGCGTCGGCGGCGTCCAGGTCGGCGGCATGCACGAGGTAAGGCAACAGGTAGGCGAACAGGACGAAATGCCCGGCGATCATCAGAACCGACACGCCTTGCGCCGCCACCAGGCGGCCATTGGCGAGATGGCGCCGGTAGGACAGGCGAGGCGCATCCGAGGGCCGCGCCCGCGGCACGAACAGCATGGACGCCAGCAGCACCAGGGCGGCCACGGCGGC
Organism: Alcaligenes sp. Marseille-Q7550; assembly: GCF_965112015.1. Taxonomy (NCBI): domain Bacteria; kingdom Pseudomonadati; phylum Pseudomonadota; class Betaproteobacteria; order Burkholderiales; family Alcaligenaceae; genus Alcaligenes; species Alcaligenes sp. Marseille-Q7550. The sequence goes on along the minus strand of NZ_CBCOPU010000001.1, from coordinate 1,555,523 downwards.
CAGCGCCCAGAACACGCCTCTCCAGCCACTCCATTGACTGAGCAGCATGCCCGCCGGCACGCCCAGCACCAGGGATCCGCTGATGCCCATGAATATGATGCCGATGGCGCGGCCGCGCAGCTCCGGCGCCACCTGCTCGGTGGCCAGGGTGGTGGCCAGCACGCAGACCAGGGCGCTGGCGCCGGCCATGAGGATCCGGGCGGCAAACAGCACCGCATAGACCTGGCTGCAGGCAGCCAGCGCATTGCCGGCCACGAACAGCGCCAGCGCGCCCAGGTAAAGCCGCCGGCGCTCCAGGCGCGCCGCCAGCAAGGGCGCCCAGGGCGCGGTCAAGGCAAAGCTGATGGAAAAGACCGCGGTCAACTGGCCGGCCAGCGCCACGGAGACGTCAAGACTGCCGGCCACATCCAGCACCAGGCCGACGATGATGTTTTCGGCGGTGCCGGTCACGAAAGTGGCCAGGGCGAAAAGAAAGATTCGGGGATCCATGCACTCCATCCTCTGAACGTGAATGGCCATGTCATGGCGTCCCGACACGGCCGAACAAACCGATCGGGTTTCGAGGCAGAGCTTCGGTTATCCCTGAATGCGCAAGAAACGCTTGCAAGAAGCGGCGCTGAAGAAATTGCAGAAAAACAGGCGCGTGCCGGAGCGTTCCGGCATGAAGCCGCCGGCCCGGCAAGGGCTGCGGCTGATTCTAGCATGCTTTCAAATGGCCCCGCGGCGGCCGCATGCCCGCCCCTCCTGCATATCGTCCCGGCACTCACTGGCCGAAAAGGCGTTTGAACGTCTCCTCGTCCCGGGCGCGCAGCTCGGCAAGCGTGTAGGTCTTGCCCCGCGGGTCCACGAAACGGTCGAGTTCGTAATACCCTTCTTTGTAGAGTTTGTAGCGCGCGGGTCCCAGCCATTCCTTCTGGTAATGCGGATCCTGGCGAGAAAACCAACGGCTGTAGTTCGTCTCCAGGCCGACTTCACCTCTCTTCACCCCCGCCTTCCTGCGTTGGGCCGGGCTCATCCGCTCCACCGGCCGGTAGGCCGCCGGCCGGGGCACGCGCTCGCCTTCTTCGCCCAGGCGATAGGAGCCGCGCACCTTGAGCGCCAGCACGAACGGCCGATTGCCGGCCAGGCTGCCGTCAAAGCTGGGCACCAGCTGCGTGCGGCACTGGATATGGTAGGGCGGGCGCGGATAAGCCGTGCCGCGCTGATACAGGGCGCCGTCCATGGCGGCGCAATATTTGCTGGTACGCCCGTCCAGCACGGCTGTCACCACGACATACCTGACTCCCGCCTGTTCGTAGACGGCTTCATGCGCGGTAATGGCGACATGGTGGCGCGCCGTGCGTATCATGCGTTCCACATCGAACCTGCCCCGCTGCCAGAGCCCATTGCGCCAGCGCAGCCGGGCGCTGCCCGCAGCAGCCGGACGCTGTCCTTGTCCGCCCTGCCCACCTGCATGCCCTCGCGCAAGGCGCCCACAAGCCGCAGCCTAGCCTGGGCGGCAATCTCCGCCAACAGGTCCTCGACCTGTACGATGCCATCCTGTACGGGAGTCGCCTGGGCCGTCTCCTGGATGCGTGCGCCATCCGCTTTTATAGGAGGCAGCCCGTCCACGGCCCGCTCCAGGACCTTGCCCATATACTCGGCTTCGTAGGCGGCCAGCTCGGCGGCGCTCTTGCTCCACTCGCGGCTGACCACGGCCTGTATGTCGGCCACGGCCTGGTCGATGCGCGCCAGCAAGGGCTGCAGGCCGGCCGCCTCCAGGTCTTCATGAATGAACGCCTGCCGTTCGGCCGGTCCCAGCGCCGCAAGCAATTCAGGCAGGTCATCCAGCACATCCTCGCCGATCTGCTCCACCTCGTTCCAGACGCGATTGACCGCCGCCGTGGACGCGCGGTGACTGTAGGTCGAATGGCGCACCAGGGCGGTCAAGACCGCCTGCTGGGCCCGGGCCAGTTCGCTCACGGCCTCCCCCTCCCGCAGAAGCGGTGAAAACCATGCAGGGCCGGCCTGTTCAGGCAGGCCCCGCCGGAGCCGGGGCTACGGCGGGAGCCGGGCGTCACGACTTCATGCGACCGCACAGATAGGCAAGAGCGGCAACCACGGCCACGGCCGTGATGGGGTTGGCGCGGATGACATCCTTGCCGCAAGCCAGCGCGCTTTCCAAGGCGTCGCGTCCCACTTCACCCGCATCCTGTGCAACGATGCGAGCACGCTGAGCGACTTCAGAGCTTCTGGCGGCGAACTCCCGGCCAGCTTGCTCGGCCGTGTCCATGCCCTCATCGATCGCGCCTTTGAGTTTTTCAGTCGATTGTTCAAGTGCCATCGGTTTCTCCTGGTCATACCGCAGCATGCGGTACGGTTAGTATGGCCCTGCAGGCCTAAAAATAAGTGCTAGCTTGAAACGCCTTATGTCCAGATGTGCGCAACCGGGACGGCGCGCCGAATCGCTGCTGCTGCAAGGCGAGCTCCGCGGCCATTTCTTTATTGACCGGCCGCCCGCCGCCTTCGTCGGGATAGCCAAGCAATCCACAAGGACAATGACGGCCGTCATCCCAACCCGGATAGTCGGTGACCGGATAGAGGCAGACGCCGTCCCCGGGCACCCCTCGCTGCCGGGCGGCCCAGACTTCGTCGCACACGTAGCGGAACCACGGCCTGAGCATGTCTCCCTCAGCCCCCGTCTCGGACACGATCAAGCGCCTGCCGTACCGCCTGTAGGTCTCCTCCAGCAATTGCCGGAACGGCCGGTAGGCGGGATCGCCGCGGTCAAGCGGAGGACCCAGATGGAACCACTGGTTGTACGGGTAGTAATTCACCCCCAGGATGTCCAGGCAGTCGGGCCCGCCTCCCAGTTCCGGGTCTCGCATGCCAGCCAGCATGTCCCACGCGTCATACTGCGCCAGACGCAGGCCCTCGACCTCGGCCTGGCTGTGCGGCGGCTGGCCGACAATATGAATGACGGGCTCCGCCTGGACAAAGCGCGCTCGCGGTTCGACGTTCCTGATGGCCTGTATGGCGCGCACGGCGCTGCGCACCAGCTGCCTCTTCAGCTCCGGCCCCCTGCCCCCGGCACAGGGCGCGAACAGGCGCAGATCGCTCCCCGCCCATGCCCAGAACGAAATCTCGTTGATGGGGCAGTAAAGCGGGGGTGCATCGCTTTCGTCTCGCACCAGCCTGGCTGCCGCCGCTGCGAAACGCGCGAAGCGGTCGGGAAATTCGTCGGACCAGATATCGATGTGCGACGGCCAGCCGTAGTGGCACAAGTCCCAGATGGGCTGGACGCCCGCCTGCACCGAGGCCCGCAACATGGGCAGGAAGCTGCTCCAGTCGAACCGGTAAGGGCTGGCTTCGATCAGGTGCCAGCGCAACCCGTCGCGCACGGTCGCCAGGCCATGCCTGAGCATGGCCCGATAATCCGAACAGGCATGGCGCGCATGCCTCGTGCCTTCGAGCAGGTCCAGGCGGACTCCGTCCGAGCGCTGCTTGGTCGAACATTCGAAGCCGCCCATGAAATAACTGTGAAATACCGTTTCATCCATGGCTTCCCGCACCCCTGGTCACATTGCATACTGCTGCTGGAGCTGCGCGTGCGCCGCCTGCTTCCGTCCCCGCGCCAGGCGCTCATAGACCGACAGCGCCTGAGCCACCACCTGGTCCATGTTGTAGTAACGATAAGACCCCAGCCGGCCCACGAAGGTCACGCCGGGATTGCGGTCGGCCAGCATCTGGTAACGCCGGTACAAGGCTGCATTTTCGGGTCGTGGCACAGGATAATAGGGATCGCCCTGCGCGCTGGGGAACTCGTAAGTGATGCTGGTACGGTCATGCTGTTGGCCGGTCAGGTACTTGTACTCCGTGATGCGCGTGTACGGCACGTCCTCCGAGGGACAGTTGACGACGGCAACCGGTTGAAAACGCGGCTGCTCCAGGGTCTCGTGCTGGAACTGCAACGACCGGTAAGGCAGCTTTCCATAGCAATATTCAAAGAACTCATCGATCGGGCCGCAATAGATCAGGTGCCCGAAATCCACCAGGTCCCGCACATCCTCATAGTCCGTGCCGGTCATGACCTCGATATTGGGATGGTCCAGCATCTTCTCGAACATGGCCGTATAGCCGCGCCGCGGCATGCACTGGAAGGCATCCGTGAAGTAGCGGTCGTCTTGCGAGGTGCGCGTCGGCACGCGAGAGGTCACGGAGCTGTCCAGTTGCGAGGGATCGAGCCCCCATTGCTTGCGGGTATAGCCGCGGAAAAACTTCTCGTACAGTTCCCGACCCACCGTTCCGACAACCACGTCCTCCGACGTCTTGAAACGTCCCACGGGCTCCGCGCGGGCCGCCAGGAAGGCCGTCGCCTCCCCGGGAGTGAAGCGACGCCCGTAAAGCAGGGACAAGGTCGTCAAGTTGATGGGCATGGGCACCAGCTTCCCGTCGACGCTGGCCAGGACCCGATGCTCGTAGGGGCGCCAATCGGTGAAGCGGGAGAGGTAGCCGACCACCTTCGCGCAGTTCGTATGGAAGATGTGCGGTCCGTACTTGTGCACCAGGATGCCGGCTTCGTTATGGTAATCATAGGCATTGCCCGCGATGTGGGGACGCTTGTCGATCACCAGCACTTTCTTGCCCTGCCCGGCGGCCAGCCGCTCCGCCAGCACGCTGCCCGCAAAGCCCGCGCCCACGATCAGGTAATCGTAGCGGCGGCGGATCGGCGTGCGGCGCCGCCGCACGCGAGCCATGATGTCCCGCATGCGGCGCCAGGTATCGTCCCAGGACATGCTGGCCAGGATGGCGTCGGCCTGCCGGCACAGCACCTCGCGATCCTGACTGCGGGGCAACTCGCGCTCGATGGCCTGTACGAACTCCTCGGCCGTGGCCGCTATGTGCACCAGCCCGCAATCGCCGTAGCTGCGCAGCACATCGGGAACCGGGGTGGACACCACGGCGCGTCCGCCGGCCAGATACTCGGGCGTTTTCGTGGGGCTGATGAATCGCGTGGACTCGTTCATGGCGAAAGGCATCAGGGCCACGTCCCAGCCCGCCAGGTAGGCGGGCAGCGTCTCGTAGGTCTTGGCGCCCAGGTAATGGATGTTCGGGCGGCGCGGCAGGCAGGCCGGATCGATCTTGACCACCGGCCCCACCATCACGAAATGCCAGTCGGGCCGCAAGGCGGCCAGCTCATCGAGCAGAGCCGTATCCAGACGCTCGTCCAGCACGCCATAGAAGCCCAGGCGCGGACCCGGTATCCCTGCCTGGTCCGCCGGCTCGGGCCCAGGCGCGCGCGCCCGGGCAAAATGATCCACATCCACGCTGCTGGGGAACAGATGCACATTGGAATGCAGCTTGCGCTTGCTCTCGTACAGGCTGTGCCCGCCCGTGAACACCACGTCGGCCCGTCGCATCAATCGGCGTTCGCGTTCGATCAGTTCCGGCGGCGCGCCATGGAATGCCGACAGCTCGTCCATGCAGTCGTAGACCACGGTCACAGGCTGCAGATGCTCGGAGAAAGCCAGGCTCATGGGCGTGTAGTACCACAGGTGCAGCTCTTTGGCCGGATGAGCTGCCAGGTAGGCGTCCAGCAAGCTGCGCAGCGCCCGCTCATCAGCCGCGCGGCCCTGCCCCGGCATCAGGTGGGGCACCAGGACCCGCAGGCCCGCGCAGGGCTGCTGCTCCTCAAGGTGCGGCTCATCCTGGCGGGCATCGAAGAGCGGCTCTTCGAAGTACAGCACGCTGTAGTCGCGCGCGAACCGCGTGATGAGATGCTGCGGTCGCTGATAGACAAAATTCCAGCGCAGATGAGAAAAGCACAACAGCACAGGCTGCCTGCCGCCCGCCAATAAGGAAGTAGCCGGTTTCATGAGTTCCACCTTGAAGAAATAGGATCTGGTGCTGGAATACGCCGCCCGGACAGTCCTGCAGAGCCGCAGCTCCCGCCCTGCCGGCAAAGGCCTGCGATGCGCCTGGACGGCCTGGGTGGGCACGCTTCAGCAAATAGCGCTCCCAAGGCCCTGCGCGAACGCAGGCCTCCAGGCACTGCGGAAAACACGCTGTGCACAAGGGGAAGACTTTGTGCAATAATTGCCGACTTGATCGCACAGATCTGCCCCTCTAGCTCATGCCTGGTTAGAGCAGCGGACTCATAATCCGTTGGTGCCGTGTTCGACTCACGGGGGGGGCACCAGTATTCATGCGGGTTTACAGGCTTTCTGAGAACCAGCGCAAAATTTCGGTGGGGAAAAATTTGACACTCACCACGAGAGCTCGCCCCAGTGGCGGGCTTTTTTGCGTCTGTAACCGATGCCGGCATCGAGCCGGCGCTGTAACTGCTGAACACAGCCCGGCCGGGGTCTGCGTTTCAGCGGCACCCTGTCGCACGGCAACTGGGCAAGGTGACGTGCCAGGCGCCGAACATCGACCAAGCGTGCGCCATCTGAAGTGCATCCCACACGCCTCAACGTTTGCCTTTCTCCTTGAAAAAGTCCGTCCTGCCCGCGTTGGGCCTCGGGACTGGATTAGAAAACACCCCAATAATTCAACAATTGATGTATTATTGACACAAATGCAAGAAATCAACGTCATCCGAGCGCTATCCGCCCTGGCCCACGAAGCCCGACTACGAATTTTTCGTGCATTGGTCGTGGCAGGGCCAGAAGGTCTGACTCCCAGCGCCCTCGCGGAGCAACTGGGCATCGCTCCCAATGCGCTCTCCTTTCACCTCAAAGAACTTTCGCATGCCGAGCTGGTCAGCCAGGAGCGGCACGGACGCAACGTGCTGTATCGTGCGGAATTTCCAACGATGAATGACCTATTGGCGTACCTCACCGAGAACTGCTGCCAAGGCGCTCCATGCACGCCCGCTTCCGCTACCGCCTGCAAATGCTGAACGACATAGCCCGCTGAGCATGTTGACCGCCACCCTGATCTTCATCTTCACCCTGACCCTGGTCATCTGGCAACCGCGTGGCCTGGGCATTGGCTGGAGCGCATCGATAGGCGCCGCCATTGCCTTGCTGCTGGGAGTCGTCGACCTGGGCGACATCCCCATCGTCTGGGGCATCGTCTGGAACGCCACCGCCACTTTTATAGCGGTCATCATCATCAGCCTGTTGCTCGATGAAGCTGGTTTTTTTGAGTGGGCCGCACTTCACTTTGCACGCTGGGGCGGCGGCAGCGGACTCAAGCTGTTTGCCTTGATCGTGCTGCTTGGAGCCGCCGTTGCCGCATTGTTCGCCAATGATGGCGCCGCCCTGATCCTGACACCCATCGTGATGGCCATGCTGCTTGCCCTCGGTTTTTCTCCTGCGGCTACGTTGGCGTTCGTCATGGCCGCCGGCTTCATTGCCGATACCGCCAGCCTGCCGCTGATTGTCTCCAATCTGGTCAACATCGTGTCCGCCGATTACTTCGGCATCGGCTTCACCGGCTATGCGTCCGTGATGGCGCCCGTCAATGTCGTCTCGGTCCTGGCCAGCCTGTGCGTACTGGTCCTGTTCTTTCGCCGAGACATTCCGGCCGCCTACAAGCTGGAGCAACTCAAGCAGCCTTCCGCGGCAATCAAGGATCCGACCACGTTTCGCACCGGCTGGGCCGTGCTGGTCTTGCTTCTGCTTGGTTTTTTTGCGCTTGAGCCTTTGGGGGTCCCCGTCAGCGCCGTTGCCGCCGCCGGCGCCGCGCTCCTGCTGGGGGTGGCCGCTCGCGGAACCGTCATCAGCACACGCAAAGTGCTGCATGGCGCGCCATGGAAAATTGTCGTGTTCTCGCTGGGCATGTATCTGGTGGTGTATGGCCTGCGCAATGCCGGCCTGACCGATCACATCGCCGCGCTGCTGAACCGATTCGCTGAAGCAGGCATCTGGGGGGCGGCGATGGGAACCGGCGTACTCTCCGCGCTGCTGTCCTCGATCATGAACAATATGCCCACTGTGCTGGTCGGCGCGCTCTCGATCGATGCATCTGCCGCCAGCGGTACGGTCAAGGACGCCATGATTTATGCCAATGTGATCGGCAGCGGCCTGGGCCCGAAATTCGCCCCTACCGGCAGCCTGGCCACATTGCTGTGGCTGCATGTACTGGCCAGGAAAGGCACGACCATCAGTTGGGCCTACTACTTCAAAGTGGGCGCAGTTCTTACCACGCCCGTACTGCTCATCACCCTGGCGGCGCTGGCCGTACGACTGAGCGCCGGATCCTGAGCTGCCTATAAGAGGAATCGAGCACCATGAGCGACATCACGATTTATCACAACCCTGCATGCGGCACATCCCGCAATGTGCTGGCCATGATCCGGAACAGCGGGGAAGAACCGGCCGTCATCGAGTATCTGAAAACGCCACCCGACCGCGCCGCGCTGACAGCGCTCATCGCCAAGATGGACGTTTCCGTGCGCGCGGTGCTGCGCGAGAAAGGCACCCCCTATACGGAACTCGGCCTGAATGACCCGAAATGGACGGATGAGCAACTGATCGATTTCATGCTCCAGCACCCCATCCTCATCAACCGGCCCATCGTGGTCACGCCCTTGGGCACGCGCCTGTGCCGACCGTCGGAAACTGTGCTGGACATTCTTCCCCAGCCGCAGCGCGGCGCATTCAACAAGGAGGACGGCGAAATGGTCGTGGACGCGGGGAGGGGCGCCGTGTCTGAATCCCTTCTTGACTTGCCCAATATCGACGCCGCACTGTTCCAGCAACCCGACGCCCGGCAACTGCTGGCGCCTCAGCGCGCAACGCACGCGCCGCGCTTTCTGCTGCTCTACGGCTCACTGCGCGAGCGCTCGTACAGCCGACTGGCCGCGGAAGAAGCGGCGCGCATCCTGCGTGCGCTCGGCGGCGAAACTCGAATGTTCGACCCTTCGGGTCTGCCGCTGGTGGACGATGCGCCGGTCGATCACCCCAAGGTCAAGGAGTTGCATGACTCAGTGCAGTGGGCCGAAGGCATGGTGTGGAGTTCGCCTGAACGTCATGGCGCAATGACGGGACTGATGAAAACCCAGGTCGACTGGATTCCACTCTCGGTCGGCGCCGTCCGCCCTACCCAGGGCAAGACACTGGCGGTGATGCAGGTATCGGGAGGATCCCAGTCCTTCAACGCAGTCAACCAGATGCGCGTATTGGGACGCTGGATGCGCATGCTGACCATCCCGAACCAGTCATCGATCGCAAAGGCATACCAGGAATTCGATGAAGTCGGGCGCATGAAGCCCTCGGCCTACTACGACCGAATCGTGGACGTAATGGAAGAACTGATGAAGTTCACGCTGCTCACACGCGACCTGGCGCCGTACTTGGTGGACCGCTACAGCGAACGCAAGGAAAGCGCGCAAGCGCTGAGCAAGAGAGTCCACCAAAAAAGCATCTAAGCCAAAGACAGGGATCCAAGCCGCGCCTGAAGCACTGCCATGCTGGATAGCGACTCAATCCAGCGCGGCGGCCTGAACGACTTGGCATCTCTCTCGACTCGAAACGCTGGAGGAAGGCCCGCGCAGCCTCATAGTCGCCGCCTCCTTTATCCATCCCATGACAGTTTTCTTGCACCTGGGTCGGCCCCAACGAGCCAGTACGCAGAAATCAAGCAGACGAGTAGACGGCTAGCGGACGACGCGAAGAAACGCGCAGATCAAGCTCGCCTGGTCACGCGGCAAATTTTTAGCATAAGCACCAGAGCGTGTGTTCAGAAAGCATGTCCAGTCAGCCCATTTAATGCTCTAGTTAAGCCGGCCTCATTGCATTTCATCACCGTGGCTCCAAGCTCGCTCCAGACCTCGCCGCTGCGGCCAAGCACCCTTCGGCAGCAACCGCGTCCGCATGCTCTCGATTTTCCCGCCTGGAGCGCGCCGCGACGAAAACCAGGCAGGGGCGGCTACCTTTGCTCACCGGATTCAGGAAACATTCAGCTATCTTTCAGGTATGCTTTTGGACTTGTCTGTTTTCCCCTGATTCTTCCCGTGAAAAAGTCGTCTTCCCAAGCCGCCTCCTGCCCCTGCGGCAGCGGCGCGGCCTATGAATCCTGCTGCGGCCGATGGCATGCGGGCGAGAGGCGCCTGCTGGCGCCCGATGCCGCGGCGCTGATGCGCTCGCGTTACAGCGCTTTCGTGCGGGACGAGCTGGACTATCTGCTGGCCACCTGGCATTCCTCCACCCGGCCTGCCGCGCTGGAGCCCAATCCTCCCGGGCTGCAATGGCTGGGGCTGCAGGTGCGCCGGCATGAGCGGATCGATGCCGACCACGCCATCGTGGAATTCGTGGCCCGCAGCCGGCTGAACGGGCGCGCCAGCCGCCTGCACGAAACCAGCCGCTTCGTGCGCGAGGACGGACGCTGGTTCTACGTGGAGGGCGATTTCCATGACTGAGCCGCTGGATGGCCTGCGCATCGAACAAGCGTCTGGGAAAGACCTGCCCATGGAGCTCCTGCTGGAGGCCGATCCCAGCCCGTCGCTGGTGCAGGGCTATCTGCGCACCGGCACGGCCTGGCGGGTGACGGACGGCCGGCAGACGCTGGCCGCCGCCGTGCTTCGGCCCCTGCCTGGGCAGGCCTGGGAGCTGATGAACATCGCCGTGCGCCCGGAGCGTCAAGGCCAGGGCCTGGGCGCCCGCCTGCTGCAGGCCGTGATCGCCCATGCGCGCGCCCAAGGCGCGCGGCGGCTGGACGTGGGCACCGGCGCCTTCGGCTATCCGCTGACCTTTTATCAGCGCGCCGGCTTTCGCGTCGTAGCCGTGGAGCGCGATTACTTCCTGCGACATTACCAGCAGCCGCTGTTCGAGGACGGCATCCAGCACAAGGACAGGCTGATGCTGAGCCTGCCCCTGCCCTGACGCTCCCTACTCGGACCTTTCATGCTGAGCACGCTTACCGACTTCGCCGACCAGGCCACGCAACTGATCTCCGCCAACCCCCAATGGGTGGCGCCCGCCGTGTTCGCCCTGTGCCTGGTCGAGTCCCTGCCCTTCCTGGCCCTGCTGGTGCCCGGTACCGCCATCCTGCTGTCCGTGGGCGCGCTGGTGGGCGCGGGCGAGATGGAGCTGCTGCCCGTGTGGCTGGCGGTGTCTCTGGGCGCGGGCCTGGGAAGCTGGATTTCCTTCTGGCTTGGACAGCGCTATGGGGGTAATCTGTTTCATTTCGAATGGGCCCGCAAGCGCCTTCACCTGTACGCCAAGGCGCAGGCTTTTTTCTCCCGCTGGGGCTGGTTCAGCATCGTGGCCTGCCGCTTCATCGGCCCGCTGCGGGCCACCGTGCCCCTGATCGCCGGCACCCGCGGCATGTCGCCGCTGGCCTTTCATGTCTCGGCCTGGGCCTCGGCCTGCCTGTGGGCCAGCGTGCTGCTGCTGCCGGGCTGGCTCAGCTTCCAGAGTTTCTGACTTCGCCATGACGCCTCTTGCCGCCAGCTACCTGACCCTCTTCATCGCCATCGTCTGCGAGATCATCGCCACCAGCCTGCTGCAGCAATCGCAGCAGTTCACGCGCCTGGCGCCCAGCCTGCTGACCGTGCTGTTCTACGCCGGCGCCTTCTACTTCCTGTCGCTCAGCCTGCGCACCATGTCCGTGGGCGTGGCCTACGCCATCTGGAGCGGCGTGGGCATCGTGCTGATCTCCCTGATAGGCTGGTTCCTGTTCAAGCAGAAGCTGGACCTGCCCGCCATGATAGGCATAGGCTTCATCGTGGCCGGCGTGCTGATCGTGAACCTCTTTTCCAAGACGGTCGCCCACTGAACGCGGCCCGACTCGAGACCCGAACCATGATTGCCCTGATTCAACGCGTGCGCCGCGCCCAGGTGGACATCCAGGAACAGACCGTGGCGCGCATCGACGCAGGCCTGCTGGCGCTGGTCTGCGCGGAACACGGCGATACCGCCGTCCAGGCCGAGCGCCTGCTGGACAAGCTGCTTACGTTGCGCATCTTCAGCGACGCCGATGGAAAAATGAATCTGAACCTGCTGCAGGCCGGCGGCCAGTTGCTGCTCGTCAGCCAGTTCACCCTGGCGGCGGACACGCGCAAGGGCAACCGCCCCGGCTTCAGCCGCGCTGCGCCGCCGGCGGTGAGCCAGCCGCTGTTCGACGAACTGGTGGCGCGGGCGCGCCAGCGCCTGCCGGACACGCAATGCGGCCTGTTCGGCGCGGACATGCAGGTGAGCCTGATCAATGACGGCCCTGTCACCATTCCCCTGCACATCCCGCCCGATGGCGCCGCAAGCTGACATTTGCCTTAAAAAATAAGGCTCCCTATAATGCCGGCTGGGTGTCTTTGCGGCATGGTGCCGCAAAACAGGTTAAATACATGCGCAGGTCGGGCCGCCTCGCGGAGACTTGCCGACCATGTCCCCCGTCACCGCCGGGGCGCCGCCGCCGCGCGCCCATACGTTCACCCGCCGCCTGCAGCAACAACTGCAACGCCTGCTGCACATCGAGGCGCTCGCCGGCGTGGCCCTGCTGCTGGCCGCCGCCCTGGCCCTGATCTGGGCCAATTCCTCCCATGCCGACAGCTACCACGCCCTCTGGCACACCCAGGTCACCCTCGAACTGGGCTCCTGGCGCTTCTCCCAGGACCTGCATTTCTGGGTCAACGACATCCTGATGACGCTGTTCTTCCTGGTGGTGGGTATGGAGATCCGCCGCGAGATCCATGACGGCGCCCTGTCGGACTGGCGCTCGGCCATGCTGCCGGTCTGCGCGGCCCTGAGCGCCATCACCCTGCCCGCCCTGATCTATGCCGCCCTGAACCGCGAACCCATGGTGCTGATGGGCTGGGCCATCCCGACCGCCACCGACATCGCCTTCGCCGTGGGCGTGCTGGCGCTGCTGGGACGTTCGCTGCCCGGCAGCCTGCGGGTATTCCTGCTGGCGCTGGCCATCATCGACGACCTGGTCGCCATCCTGATCATCGCGTTCTTCTATTCGGGCGGCCTGGACTACAGCGCCTTCCTGATCGCCGCCGTGGGGGTGGCCGCCGTGCTGGGCCTGCAGAAAATGGGCATAGGCTCGGCCTGGGCCTATGTGCTGCCCGGCGCCGTGCTCTGGTTCGGCCTGCTCAAGACCGGTGCGCACCCCACCCTGGCCGGCGTGGTCCTGGGCATGATGAGCCCGGTGCGCGCCCTGCCGCTGCCGCGCAAGGCCCGCCACCTGAACCTGGAACTGGCCCAGAAGCTGGAGCATCAGCAGGATGCCCACGAGGTGCTGCATACCCTGCGCGACATGCATCTCGCGCAGCGCGAGATGCTGGCGCCCGTGGACCGCATCCCCGCGCTGCTGCACCCTGGGTCGCCTTCGTCATCATGCCCGTCTTCGCGCTGGCCAACGCCGGCGTCAGCCTGGGCGGACTGGACCTGCAGGCGCCCGGCGCGCAAAGCGCCCTGCTGGGCGTGGCGATCGCGCTGATCGTCGGCAAGCCGCTGGGCGTGCTGCTGGGCACCTGGCTGCCGGTGCGCCTGGGCCTGTGCTCCCTGCCTCCCGGCATGGACTGGCAGGGCGTCACGCTGATCGGCCTGCTGGCGGGGATAGGTTTCACCATGTCCATCTTCGTGGCCAATCTGGCCTTCGATCAGGCGGGGCTGCTGGATGCCGCCAAGCTGGGCGTGCTGTGCGGCTCGCTGGTGTCCGCACTGCTGGGGCTGGCCTGGGGCCTGGCGCTGCAGCGCCGCTACCGCCGCCAGGCGGCTCTGGCGGCGACCTAGCAAGCCCCGACAATGGTATGCTGGACGACCCGCAGGCGCGCCTGCCCGTCCAGCCAGGACCACAGCATGACCGAATTCAATATTTCCAGCACCGCGCCGGACTGGCGCGGCCAGGCCCTGTCCAACTTCGTGCTCTCGCCATTCGTGCTGGACGGCCGGCTGCTGGCCTCCGTCGAGGGCTTCATCCAGGGCATCAAGTTCGCGCCCCACGATGCGCGCCGCGCGGCCATTTTCGAGACCTTCGGCATGCAGGCCAAGCAAGCCGGCGCCCAGGCCGAGCGCCGCGTGGTCTGGTGGCAGGATCAGGAGCTGGCCTACGGCAGCGCCGCGCACCATGCGCTGATAGGCCGCGCCATCCGCGCCCGCATCCTGCAAAGCGAAGGCCTGACGGCGGCGCTGGCCAGCACCCGGGGCCACGTCCTGGTGCATCTGACGCCCGAGCCTGAATCGCCCGCGACCTCGCTTCCCGCCACGGTATTTTGCGCCATCCTCACGCAATTGCGCGAGGAAATCCTGGCGGGCCGGTCCGCCTAGTCGATCACCAGCACGCGCTCGTTCAGCACGCGGCGGCAGTCCATCTCGTACTCCAGATCCACCACGGGCGGACGGGCCAGATGCCAGCCCAGGCCGTTGCGGATGGCGCCGCGCCGTGCCAGTTCGCTGGCCATGAAGGCATGCACATCGTGCACGGTGTAGGCATGGGTCGCCGTGATGTCGGCCCACTCGAAGCCCAGCACCTGCATGCGACGCTCCATCTCGTCCAGCACCCAGCGGGCTTTCTGCAACAAGCCTTCTGGCGACACATCCTGGTAGGCCACGACCACATCCTTGTAGTCGCCGGGCGTCTCGGGAGCTTCGCAACTGCCCGCGATCACGAAGGTGGACTCCTCGATGTCGGTGTCCACCGTATAGCTGAAGGCATAGAAGCTGGGTTCGGCGGGCGCGTCCACCAGGGGCGAAACATTGCTGCGCGCCACGGGATTGTGCTTGCCCTTGATCAGGCCCCAGTCGGTCAGGGTCTGGACATAGCTTTCGTTGAAGCTGTTGAAGCCGCTGTCGCTGACCGGTTCGGGCGAGCGCAGCTCGCAGGCGCACAAGGCGGTCAGGGGGCGTTCCTCGGCCTCCAGCACGGCCTGGATCAGGTCGAACCCTTCCTTCACGGGCACGGGCTCGGAAAACACCACGCGGCAGATCTCATAGCCGGGCTGGGCGGCCACGCCGGCCGAATAGCGGTTCACGCCCGTGGGGACGAAACGGTAGTTGCCCTTGTCAAATACCACTGCATTGCTCATTGTCGTTCCTGGTCTTGCGGCGGGCACCCTGCCCAGCCTGAATGAAGGTCGCGCTCCGCCGACGCGGCGCGAAAGCGGGCACTATAGCACCGTCCGCGCGCAAAAAAGCCCGCAGGCCAGGCCTGCGGGCCCCGGGCGGCGCGAAAAAGCTCCTACTTGAGGATGGCGATCGCCTTGACGTCGATTTCGGACTTGCCCATCAGGCTCTTGTCCATCTCGCCGCTGATCTCGACCGGCGTGTTCTCATCCACCGGCACCTTGGGGAATATCTTGTCGTCGATCTCGACCTGGACCTCGCCGGTTTCATCGGCAAAGATGTACTTTTCATCCGACACCTTGCGCACCAGCTTGCCCCGCAGCGCCACCTGATCGTCGTCCTTGGCATTCTTGAGCACCTGGTCCACGGTGGTCAGGGACTTGTGCTCGGACGGACCCACGTACTGGGCCTGGGCCGCAGTCATCATGGCGCCGCCCAGTGCCAGGGCGGCGGCCAGCATCGTCAAACGAGAGTTCTTCATGCTGCGCTCCTGTTGTAAGAAACAGAATTCATCCTAGCATCAAAGACGCATCCGCCTGCCTTCCTTCGCAGTTGGTTACAATGAGGCCCGTCGGCAACCGCCCTGGCGCGGCCGACTCCGCCTCGAGCCTCAGCATGCCCAACGGAGTTCTCCATGCCCTCTTCCCAAGCGACCTCGCTGCTTGATCTGCAGGCCCATCCGGCCGACCTCGTCCAGGCGCTCAATCTGCTGGAACGCCGGCAGGCCGTCGCCGCCGTGCGCGACTTCGACGACCAGCGCCTGCACACCCTGCTGGAGCGGCCCGAGCTGCGCTGGGCCGGCGATGTACTGATGGACGCCGCGCGGCAGCAACGCTGGCCCATGCTGGAAACCCTGGCCGAAGACCGTCTGGCCGACCTGCTCCAGGACCTGGAGCCCGCCGAGCGCGAGCGCATCCTGGGCCATCTGTCCCAACCCACGCGTACCTCCGTGATGCAACTGATGCACTACCCGGCCGACACGGCCGGCGGCATCATGACCACCGAATTCCTCCAGGTGCCCCTGGACTGGAGCGTCGCACGCACCCTGCAGCACATCCGCGAAGTGGAAAGCACGCGCGAGACCGTGTACGCCATCTACGTGGTCAATCCCTTCAAGCAACTGCAGTTCGTGGTCCCGCTGCGCAAGCTGGTCTGCGCCGATCCGCAGGCGCCGCTCACGGACCTGTGGCGCGGGGAAACGCCGGTCACCGTGCAGGCCTACACGGACAAGGAGGTCGTCGCGCAGATCATCCGCCGCCACGACTTCCTCGCCGTGCCCGTGGTCGACGAGGAAAACGTCATCATCGGCATCGTCACGGTGGACGACGTGATCGACGCCCTGATGGACGAGGCGGCCGAGGACATGAACCGCTTCGGCGGCGCCGAGCACATCGGCAAGCCCTACCTGCAGGCCGGCTTCTGGACCATGATACGCAAGCGCGGCGGCTGGCTGGCCGCCCTGTTCCTGGGCGAGATGCTGACCGCCAGCGCCATGCAGCACTACGAATTCCAGTTGGAGAAAGCCGTGGTGCTGGCCATGTTCATCCCGCTCATCATGAGCTCGGGCGGCAACTCCGGCTCACAGGCCACCTCCCTGCTGATCCGCGGCCTGGCGCTGGGCGACGTACGCCTGGCGGACTGGTGGCGCGTGCTGCTGCGCGAACTGCCGGCCGGCCTGGTGCTGGGCACCCTGCTGGGCGCCGTGGGCTTCGTGCGCATCGAGCTCTGGCAGCATCTGGGCCTGTACGACTACGGCGAACACTCCCTGCTGATCGCCTTCACCATCTGGCTGGCCCTGGTGGGCATCGTCACCTTCGGATCGTGCATAGGCTCCATGCTGCCCTTCCTGCTGCAGCGCGTCGGCTTCGATCCGGCCAGCGCGTCCGCACCGCTCGTGGCCACGCTGGTCGACGTGCTGGGCCTGGTCATCTATTTCTCGGTGGCCGCCCTGCTGCTGACCGGCACCCTGCTTTAGGCGGGGCGGGCCCGGCCCGCCGTCAGAAAAAGCCGCTACAGCCGCGTCGATTTTCAGTAACATATCCTCGCAGTTACATACGTCCGATAAGCCGCCGACGCGGCTTTACCTGCGCCCCCCGCCGCCGGCGGGCGGAGCCCGACACCAAGAACAACTCACGGCCCAGCCAGGCCCACGGACCCATGCAGATTCTCGACCAGTTCTTCATCAGCGCCGACCAGACGGCTCCCTTCCTGATCGGCACATACAACAGCGGGCTGGTCATCCTGTCCCTGCTGGTCGCCATCTTTTCCTCCGGCATGGCGCTGCAGACCGCGCACATCGCCCGCATGGCAGACCTGCGCCTGTACCGCCAGGTCGCCATCGGCACCGGCGCCATCGCACTGGGCGGCGGCATCTGGACCATGCACTTCATCGGCATGCTGGCCTTCGAGCTGTGCACCTCCATCCATTACGATCCGGCCATGACCATCCTGTCCGTGGTCCCCAGCGTCGCCGCCTCCTGGGTGGCGCTGCAGATCCTCTCCCAGGCCAGGGTGCAGCGTTCGCACCTGGTCCTGGGCGGCGTGCTGGTGGGCCTGGGCATCGGCGCCATGCACTACAGCGGCATGGCCGCCATGCGCATGGCGCCCGCCTTGCGCTACGAGCCGGTCACCTTCCTGGTGTCCATCCTGGTGGCCGTGGCGCTGGCCATCCTGGCGCTGTGGATACGCTTTCGCCTGCACCGCACGGGCCTGACGCTGCTGCAGCGCATCGTCATCAGCGGCATCGTGATGGGCCTGGCCATCTCGGGCATGCACTACACCGGCATGGCGGCCGCGCGCTTCATCGGCGACGCCTCCCAGCCGGACAGCATGATCATGTTCAACAGCACCTTCGCCTCGCTGGCACTGTCCACCTTCACCATCACCGTGACGGTGCTGGTCACGGCCGCCAACGGCCTGCTGCGCTATCGCCAGCTCTTCCTGAAAATGGAGGAGAGCGAATCGCGCATCCGCGCCATCGTGGACACGGCGGTGGACGGCATCATCACCATAGACAGCAAGGGCACCATCCAGGACTTCAATACCTCGGCCGAGCGCCTGTTCGGCTGGAAAGCGGGCGAAGTGCTGGGGCGCAACATCAATATCCTGATGCCCGAGCCGGACCGCTCGCGCCATGACGGCTACCTGGCCAACTATCTGCGCACCGGCGATCCCAAGATCATCGGCGTGGGTCGCGACGTGACCGGTCTGCGCAAGGACGGCAGCCTGATGCCCATGCGGCTGGCCGTGGGCAAGGTGCTCCAGCCGGGCGAGCCGCTGTTCGTGGGCTTTGTCTCCGACATGAGCGACTACAAGGCCATGGCCATGTCGCTGCGCGAGACGGCCGAGCGCGCCGAACAGGCGGCCCAGGCCAAGACCGCCTTCCTGGCCAACATGAGCCATGAGATCCGCACGCCGCTGAACGCCATCATCGGCTTTACCGAACTGCTGCTGCGCGGCCAGCTCAACCCCCAGCAGAACAAGCACCTGTCCATCGTGCGCAACTCCGCCCGCTCGCTGCTGAGTCTGCTCAACGACATTCTGGACACCACCAAGCTGGAACGCGGCTCGGTCGAGCTGGAGAAGATCGACTTCTCGCTGAAGGATCTGTGCAGCCAGGTCGTGGCCTCGCTGCGGCTGGCGGCCGAGGCCAAGCACCTGGAGCTGCGCCTGAATTACGCGCCCGAGCTGCAGGACCACTATCGGGGCGATCCGCTGCGCATCCAGCAAGTGCTGAACAACCTGATCGGCAACGCCATCAAGTTCACCGAGAGCGGTTCGGTGCGGGTCGATGTGGAAAGCGGGCGCAACAGCGTGGTGATGCGCGTCAGCGACACCGGCATCGGCATGACGCCCGAGCAGTTGCGCCATGTCTTCGCTCCCTTCGCACAGGCCGACGTGTCCATCAGCCGCCGCTTTGGCGGAACCGGCCTGGGCGTGACCATCTCCCGCCAACTGGTCGAGCTGATGGGGGGCGAGCTGGGCGTGCGCAGCACGCCGGGCCAAGGCAGCGTATTTCAGGTGACCGTGCCGCTGGAGCCCGGCGCAGCGCCAGCCGAAATGCCCGACGACGGGAAGATGCCCCATCTGCCGCCCCTGCGCGTCCTGGTGGCCGACGACGTCGCCCTGAACCAGGAACTGCTGACCCTGGCCCTGGAGCAGCACAGCCATGCCGTGGTGGTGGCCGGCAACGGCCATGAGGCCCTGGAACGCTTGCAGGACGAGCATTTCGACCTGGCCCTGGTGGATGTGCACATGCCCGACATGGACGGGCTGGAGACCGCGCGCCGCTGGCGCGAGCAAGAACGCCGCGAAGGCCGCAAGCCCCTGCCGCTGATCGCCCTGACCGCCAGCGTCATGGAGTCGGACCGCCGCGCCGCCCGCGAAGCGGGCATGAACGGCTTCGCCACCAAGCCCCTGGATCTGTCGCGCCTGTTCCAGGAGATCGCCCTGGTCCTGGGACTGGATCCTTCCCAGCCCGACAAGCAGGTCCCGCGGCCGGTCGATCCGCAACTGATAGACTGGGACGCGGGCGTGCGCCTGTGGGGATCGCACGAGCGCCTGCGGCGCGCCATCCTGAGCTTCCTGTCCGATCTGGCCACCCGCTATCCCTTGAGCGAGGCCAGCCATGAACAGCCCAACTGGGAAATCATGCTCAGCAGTCTGCACGGCATCCGCGGCACGGCCGCCAACCTGGGGCTGACGCCGGTCGCCAAGCTGGCCGGCGAACTGGAGGACAAGATCCGCCGCGGCGAGACCCGCCATACGCGCGACCGCATCTACCGCCTGCAGGACCTGCTCAACAGCGTCGCCATGGAACTTAACCAGCACAGCCGCCCCGCCGCAACGTCCGAACACCCCGCCGCCGCCCTGCAACCGGCCCAGGCGCTGGCCCGCATGCGCCGGCTGCAGGACAGCGTCAGCCGCAGCGAACTGGACGAAGAAGCCTTTCAGGCTGTCTGCCGCCATCTGGAAGGCCAGGGCCAGATCACCACCCTGTCCAGCCTGAACAAAGCCATCGACGCCTTCGACTTTGAACAGGCCAATTCCATACTTGCCGGCCTGATCGCCGAGCTGAACGCAACCCTGGCCGCCGATAAACCGCGACATGAATAATTTCACCGTGTCTCGCCCCCACCCTGCTGCTGGTCGATGACGAACCCGCCAACCTGCAGATCCTGCGTCACACCCTGCAGAACGACTACCGGCTGCTCTTTGCCAAGGACGGCGCCAAGGCGCTGGAGCTGGCTCAGCGCGACCTGCCCGAGCTGATCCTGCTGGACATCATGATGCCCAAGCTCTCGGGCTACGATGTCTGCCGCGAACTCAAGGCCAATCCCCTGACCCAGGGCATCCCCGTCATTTTCGTGACGGCCCTGGCGCAGGCGCAGGACGAGCAGTTGGGCTTCGACCTGGGCGCGGTGGACTACGTCGCCAAGCCCTTCAATCCGTCCATATTGCGCGCGCGCATCCGCAACCACCTGTCCCTGGTGCAGATGAGGGAGCTGCGCGAGAGCCGCCTGCAGATCGTGCGCTGCCTGGGGGTGGCGGCCGAGTACAAGGACAATGAAACGGGCCGGCATGTGATCCGCATGAGCCACTACGCCCGCATCCTGGCGCGCTGGGCGGGCTATTCGGACGAAGCCGCCGATGAACTGCTGCACGCCGCGCCCATGCACGACATCGGCAAGATCGGCATTCCCGACGCCATCCTGCAGAAGTCCGGCAAGCTGGACGCCGCCGAGTGGGACATCATGCGCACGCACACCCTGATCGGCGCGCGCATCATCGGCCATCATTCGCACGGACTGCTCAAGCTGGCGCGCTCCATCGCCCTGTACCATCACGAGAAATGGGACGGCAGCGGCTATCCGTACGGCCTGAAAGGCGAGGACATCCCGCTGCCGGCGCGCATCATCGCCATCGCCGACGTGTTCGACGCCCTCACCAGCGAGCGGCCCTACAAGCGCGCCTGGAGCGTGGAAGACGCCGTCGCCCACATCCGGGAGCAGGCCGGCCAACATTTCGATCCCGCCCTGGTCGCGCTGCTGGACAAGTGCCTGCCGGAAATGCTGGACATCAAGCAGAAATGGGCTGACGAAACGGAAGAGTCCGCCGTCTAGCCGGCGCGGCGCTGCAGCCGCAGGGCCGCGAGCATCAGGCCCAGGCTGGCCGCCATCGCCACGCAGGCCATGGCCATGCCCTGGCCGATGGAGCCCTGCTCGAACTGGCGCCAGATATAGATGGACACCGTGCTGACGCCGGCCGGCGCCAGCAGCAGCGAAGTCACCAGTTCACGGGAAGAGACGGCGAACACCATCAGCATCGCCGCCAGCACGCTGGGCCAGATCTGCGGCAGCGTGATGCGCCAGAAGGCCTGCGCGCCGCTGGCGCCATGGACCCGGTCGGCCGCGGCCAGCGAAGGCGACATCTGGCGCAGCGCCGCGCCTGCATAGCGCACCGGATAGGGCAGCAGCAGGCACGAATAGGACAACACGAGGATGAAGATGGTGCCATAGGGCGTCAGGGGCCAGAAGGCCTGGTTCCAGGCCAGGATCAGCCCCACCCCCACCACGATGCCGGGAATGGCCGCCGGCATCAGCGACAGCCCGTCCAGAAAACCCGCCAGGCGGGTGCGCGCGTTCTGCGCATGGCAGGCCGCCGCCACGCCCAGCAAGGCGGTCAGGCAGGCCGTGGCCAACGCCAGACCCATGCTGGAGCCCAGGGACTGGAGCGCGCCGTCGCTCCCCTGCAGCAATGCCCGGAAATGATCCAGTCCCAGATTGCCCCAGGCCACGCCGCCCGACACCGTGCGGCTCAGGGCGCCCAGAACCATCGCCGCCAGGGGCACGCCCACCGCCAGCAAGGCCGTCAGCGCGAAGGCGAGCAGCACGGGCCAGCGCCAGAATCCCAGGCCCGCCGGCGCGCTGGCCACGGAGCGGCCGAGCTGGGTTTCAAATTGACGTCCCGCCAGCACGGCGCGCTGGACGGCATAGGCCGTCAGGGCCAGCAGCATCAGGATCAGCGAGAGCATGGCGGCTCCCGACAGATCCACGGGCCAATCCGACAGGCGGCGCTCGATGGCCACGGTCAGCACGCTGAGCCCGGCCTGGGTTCCCAGCGCCGCCGGCACGCCATACTCCTCGATGGACAAGGTGAAAGCCAGCAGCAGGCTGGCCAGAATGGCGGGCAGGGCAAGCGGCAGGATGACGCGGGCGAACGCCTGGGCGGGCGAGGCGCCGCACACCCTGGCGACCAGTCCCAGGTAGCGGCCGCCGCCGGCCATGCTGCGCGACACGGCGAAATACACGACCGGGAAAGTGTTCAGGCTCATCACCAGCGCCACGCCCCAGGGCGAGAACAGCCAGGCCGAGCCGTCCCAGCCCAGGAGCTGATGCACGTAGCCCCGGCTCTGCAGCGCCAGCGTCCAGGACAGCGCGCAGATGTAGGGCGGCAGAAGAAACGGGATCAGGAAAAGCAGGTCCCACAATCTGGCGCCGGGCAGCGCGAACAGCGCGCGCGCCGCGCCCAGCGGGATGCCGATGGCGGCGCTGATCGCCGCGACCGTCAAGCCCAGCGCCAGGGTGTCGCCGGCCAGTCCCCAGACCTGCGGCTGGGCCAGTTGGCGCGCCAGCCCTTGGAAAGCTTGTGTGAACGAGCCCTGGTGCCACTGCGGGAACACCGCCTGCAGCACGATCATGGCCACGGGCAGCCCGACCAGCAGCAACAGCGCGCCCGCGGTGGCGGACGAACCCCATCGTTGTCGAATCATCATCATGGCGAGACGGCGCGGCCGTGCGGGCCGCGCCCTGTGCGGTCAGTAGCGGTTGAACAGTTGGTTGAAGCGCTGCAGCAACTCCTGGCGCTCGCTGGCGCCGGCCTGCACGTCCAGGATGCGGATGTCGGCCAGCAGGGGCCGCTGCGCCGCCACGCCGGTGCGCACGGGCATGAGCCAGGCCTGACCCACGGCCTGCTGCGCCGGGACCGAGAGAAGGAAGCGGGCGAAACGCTGGGCCAGCTCGGGCTGCCGGCTGGATTTCATCACCATGATGGGCCGCGGCGCGATCACCGTGCCCGACTGCGGAAAGATGACCTGGACGGCTTCGCCCTTGGCCGCCGCCGCATAACTGACATAATCCACGGCGCCGAACACCACCGCGCGCGCGCCCTGCAGCACGGGCGCCAGAGCCTGGGCATTGGGGCCGGAAATCGTCATGCCCTGCTCCTTCAGGCCGGCCAGAAAGGCCCAGAATTCCTCGCCTCTGGCGGCCTGCAGGCCCAGCAGCAAGTCCAGCGTGGCGCCGGAGAGCGCCGGATCGGGCATGGTGACGCGATCGCGGTACTCGGGCCTGAGCAGATCGGCCCAGTCCTGCGGGGCCGGCGTGCCCGAGGCCGGGTTCCACACCATGCCCAGCGCGGACACGCCCTGGGCCACGTAATTGGGCTGCTTCAGGAAGGCGGGCACCTGCCCCTCCGCCTCGCCGGTCTCCAGGGGCGCGAGCAATCCGCGCGCATCCAGCTCGGCGGCGCTGTCCCACGACGCGGATATCACCACATCGGCGCGCGGATTGGCCGACTCGGCCTCGACGCGCGCCATGACCTTGCCGGTGGTGGCCTGGAACACGTCCACTTTCACGCCTTCGCTGCGTTCGAAATCAGCGGCCAACTGCTTGATCAATGTGCCGGGGCCGGCGGAATACACCGTCAGGGTCTGGGCAGACGGGGAGGCGGAAAACATCATGGAACTCGTCAGGAAAGTAAACAAAGCAGTACGCAGCATATCAGTGAACCTTGAAGTCGGGATTGGGGGCAATGTCCAGCAGGCGACCGGACTGCAGGCGCGCGATGCGATGCGCCAGACGGCCGGCCTCCTGGGCATCGTGGGTGACATACACCGCCGTGGTGTTCATCTGGCGCAGCAAGGCGGCGATTTCCTCGCACAGGGTCTCGCGCAGCTCGCGGTCCAGGTTGGACAGGGGTTCGTCGAACAGCAACAGGCGCGGCGCGGCCACCAGGGCGCGGGCCAGGGACACGCGCTGCTGCTGCCCGCCGGACAGTTGGGCGGGGCGGCGCGGCCCGAAACCGGCCAGGCCCACGCGCTCCAGCGCCCACTCGACGCGCTCGCGCCGCAGCTTGGGCTCCAGTCCGCGCATGCGCAGCGGAAAGCCCACGTTGTCGGCCACCGACAGATGCGGCCACAAGGCGTAGTCCTGAAACACCATGCCCAGGTCGCGACGCTCGGGCGGCACGAATACTTGCGGACCGTTGAACTGGCGCGCGCCCAGCCGCACGCTGCCGGAATGGGGCTGGATCAGTCCGGCCAGCACCTTGAGCAGCGTGCTCTTGCCGCAGCCCGACGGCCCCAGCAGCGCCAGCACCTGGCCGGCGGGCACCTCCAGGCTGATGCCGTCGAGCACGGGCTGGGCGCCGTAGCGATAGACGAGTCGGTCCAGGGAAAGCGGACAGGCCGGCGGAACGTCAGGCGCGCAGGCGGAGTCCGGAGGATGGGCGTGCGCGAACGCGCGCCGCCGCAGGCGGGAAAGCAATGACATGCAGGAAGCTCCTCTTTGGGATTCGATCAGCCCCTGCAGTCTAGGCAGCGCACATGACAGCCTGATGACCATGCGTCCGGGCGGCCATGGCTTACAATGCAGGCTTTGCCACCACCCCCTCCCCGTCATGGCCGCCCTGCGTATCCGTGAACTGCGACAGCACAAGAAACTTTCCCTGCGCAAGCTGGCCGAACTCGCCCAGGTGTCCCCGGGCCTGATCAGCCAGGTCGAGCGCGGCCTGACCCAGCCCAGCCTGGATACGCTGCGCCAGATCGCGCGCGCTCTGGACACGCCTCTTTTTTCGCTGCTGGAAGACAATCTGGAACGGGTGGCCGTGGTGCGCGAACATGAGCGCATGACGCTGCATTCGGCCTCGGGCGTGCAGTACCGGCGCATCTCTCCCGGTTTCGGCAAGATCGAGATGCTGGAGGGTTTTCTGCCGCCCGGCGGCGCCTCCGTGGGAGAGCGCTGGAGTCACCCGGCCGAAGAATGCGTGGTCGTCACGCAAGGCCGGCTGATGGTGGATGTGGATGGGCACATCCACTGCCTGGAGACGGGCGACAGCTGCTATTTCGACTCCAGCCTGCCGCACGCCTATCGCAATCCTTACGACCAGGACGTGCGCTTCATCGTCGCCATCACCCCGCCCAGCTACTGAGCCCGGCGCCGCCAACCGCTGTGCAACTGGGCCTGGATCAGGTCCAGCTCCGTTTCGTGGCAGCGCTGCAGGCGCTGCCAGCGCGCCTCGTCCATGCCGGCCGTGCGCGCGGCCATCATCACCAGCACGCAGGCGCGCTCATCGATGGGCTGCACCCAGGCGCTGATGCGCGGGCTGCGCTCGGCGGCACCGCCCACCCAATAGCGCAGCAGCCCCTGCTCGCGCAGGACCTCCACGCTGACGTGGGTCTGCCCGCCGTCGAACAGGGACGTGCCCGCCACCACGCCCTCGCCCGCCGGCCGGGTGTCGAAACACCCCAGCGACCATTGCCCCAGAAGGCTCAGGTCAGCCATGAAATCAAGAACTTCGGCAGCCGGCCGCTCGATGCGGCGGCTGGCCTGATGCGCCCAGCTCATTTCCATGTCCGCTCCTTGCATCACCAGCCCGCCTGCAGCGTATCGCACAGGCGCAACACATCGGCCTCGTCGCACACATTGCCCGGCGACCGGCGCAGCACCCCATCGCGATGATCGCAATACATCTCCTGTTCGCCCAGCGCATCCACCAGCGCCTTGGCGCGCGCCGCGCTGCTCGCCCGCAGCATCACGCTGCCGCCGCGCTCCTGCACGGGCAAGGGCGTAAGCACCGGCCAGCCCTGACGCGCCGCGCGCTCCAGGATCAGGGCCGTCAGCGCCTGGTTCTGTTCCCAGAGGTTCTGCACGCCGGTCTCCAGCACGAAACGCATGCCCGGCAAGGAGGCGATGCTGCCCAGCACCGACGGAGTCCCGTGGTCGAAGCGGCGCGCATCGGGCGCGTAACTGAACTGGTCCAGATTCCAGTTGAAGGGATTGTCCTGGCTGAACCAGCTCCGGAACTCCGGTTCGCACTGCTCGATCAGGTCGGGGCGCACATGCAGCAGGCTGGCCCCGGACACGCCGCACACCCACTTGAGCGAGGCCGACAAGGTGAAGGCCACCCCGTCATGCAACTGGAACGGCACCAGGCCGGCCGCCTGCGTCAGATCCAGCGCCATCAGGCTGCCGTGTTCACGTGCGCACTGGGCCATCCGGTCCACGTCCACCCGGTGCGAAGACGTGGAGCTGACCCAGGTCACCAGCGCCAGCCCGACGCTGTCGTCCCAGGCGCGGATGAAGTCATCGTCCGTCACATAGGACAGGCCCTGGCTGAGCGGCACGGTGCGCAGCGTGAAGTCCAGGCGCTGCGCGAGCTTCTGCAGCAGAAAGTGCAGGCTGGGAAAGCAGTCGCCCGCCACCAGCAAGGTGCGGCCGCGCAGGACATGGGATGGCAAGGCGCCCAGGATGCTGTACAGCCCGCCGGTGACGTTCTCGCTCAGGGCGATGTCCTGGGCGCGCCCGCCGATCAGTTGCGCCCAGCCCTCGATGAAGGCTTGCTTGCGACCCAGCGCATAGCCCCACTGGCTGTCGTCCGGCGCGGACCAGACTCGCGAGAATTCTGCCAGCTCGGCCTGCATGCGGGCCTGCTTGCCCTCGAACATGCCGATGGAGTGATAGAGAAAATAGCCTGACATTGCTTGTGGTTTCCTTGTGAATCAATCCGCCAGCCTGCGGCCGGACGTTTCCTGCACGCTGGCCAGGGCCGCCACGCCCACCAGCGCGGCCGCCATCACATAGAAGGCGGGCGCCATGCTGGAGCCGGTCAGATTGGTCAGCCAGGAGGCGACGAAGGGCGCGGTGGCGCCGCCCAGGATGGTGGCGATATTGAAGCCCAGCGATACGCCGCTGTAGCGTACGCGCGTGGGGAACAGCTCGGCGTACAGCGGATAGCCCACGGACTGTACGATGATGAAAGGGACAATGGACACGGCCACCGCTGCCGCCGCCACGGCGAAATTGCCCCATGAAGCCACCCACATGGTCAGCGGCACCAGCACCAGATAGCCCAGCAGACCCACGGTCAGCAGCGGCTTGCGTCCGAAGCGGTCGGACAGCCCGCCGGCCAGCGGCATCAGGAAGGCGGACACCAGCGTCACCAGCGAAACCAGCCAGAACACGGCCGAAGCGTCGTACTTCAGGGTGCGGGTCAGATGCGTGCTCAGGTAGACCACGCCCACATAGCCGGCGGCATTCTGGGCGAAACCGATGGCGATCACCTGCGCCAGGGGACGGGCGTGCTCGCGCAGGATCACCGACATGGGGGAATGCTCGGGGCGGCGCTCCTTGAGCAGCTCCTGGAAGCGCGGCGAGTCCTCGATGCGCGAACGAGCCCACACGCACAGCAGGATCAGCGGCACGGACAGCAGGAACGGAATGCGCCAGGCCCACTCCTGCATGGCCTGCTTGCCGAAGACCGTGGTGACCAGCCCGGCCACGCCGGTGGCCAGCGACAGTCCCAGCGTGGCGGCGGCCGGATTGAAAGCGCCGAAGAAGCCGCGCCGGTTCGGCGGCGAACACTCTGCGACATAAGTGGCCGCGCCGGTGATCTCCCCGCCGGCGAAAAAGCCCTGCAGCAGGCGGCACAGCAGCAGCAGCGCCGGCGCCGCCAGCCCCAGGGTGGCGTAGGTGGGCAACAGGCCCATCAGGGCGCTGGCCACGCCTATGCCCACGATGGTCACCATCAGAGCGGCCGTGCGGCCGTGACGGTCGCCGAACCAGCCAAAGAAAATGCCGCCCAGCGGCCGGGCCAGAAAAGCCCCGCCGAAGACGGCCAGCGTGGAGAGCAAGGCGGCGTTCTCGTTCTCGCCTACGAAGAACAGCATGCTTAGGGTCACGGCCAGCACGCCGTACAACTGGAAATCGTAGTACTCGATCATGGTGCCCAAGCCGGCGGCGCTGGCCGCGCGCCAGGGCGACACGCCCGGAGGCGCTGGGTTTGTCTGCTTGTCCTGCATGTCTCGTCCGTCCTATTGCGCCTAGTGCGCCCTATTTTGTTTAGTGTGGCTAAACAAATTATACGGACGAATATTTCAGCATTCAATCAGTGCGGCAGTCATCATGAGCGTGCGGACTCATCTGCGCCCCGGCCCTCTTCCTGGGGCAGCCAGCGCTGCGCCGGATGCAGGCTGATGCCATGCGCCCGCAGCCGGCGCAGCAGATCCAGCATCAGGTTGCTGCGCACGCGACGCAGCGGATGCATGCTGCCCAGAAAGCAGCGCATGCCGAAAGCCAGCCCATCGCCCTGGATGCCGTCGCAATACAATTGCGCCGGCGGATCCTCCAGTATCTCGGACTGGGCGCGCACGGCCTGCTGCAACAGCTCCATGACCAGATCGGCGTCCACGTCCAGCGGCAGCAACAGACGCGCCTCCACCGCACCCAGGGAAGCGGGCGTGTAAGTCAGGTTGCGCACCTGGCGGCCCACCATGTCGGCGTTGGGCACCGTCAGCATGCTGCAATCAAACTTCTCCACATAGGTGGCGCGCATGCGGATCTCGCGCACCGTGCCCTCGCTGCCGTCCACTTCCACCCAGTCGCCCACCTTGACGGGGCGCTCCAGCATCAGGACCAGGCCGGAGGCGAAATTCTGGACAATGCCACGCAGCCCGAAACCCACGCCGACCGTCAAGGCGGTGAATATCCAGGTGACGGACTCGATGGGCACGCCCAACATGGACAGGCAGATCACCAGCAGGACGAAATAGCCTACATAGCTCACCGTGCTGACGATGGCGTTCTGCAAGCCCGGCTCCAGATTGGTGTTGGGCATGAAGCGATGGCGCAGCCAATTGCGCAGCACGTGGATCACGGCGATGCCCAGCAGCATCACGCCCAGCGCGATCAGCCACAGGTCCAGGCGCCACTGCACCGCTCCCAGACGCAACACCTCGCGCGAGACGTCCAGACCCGATTCCAGCATCTGCTTGGGCGCGGTCAGCCAGTCCGAACTGATGACCCAGACCGTCAGGGCCAGCACCGAGGCGCGCGCCAGACCGAATATGACCACGATGAGCTGGCTCTGAACGCGAAGCTGTTCGCTCCCGACCGTGCGGCTGCGGCCGCGCAGGTGCGCGAGCAGGCTGTCGCAGATGTCCTGCAGCAGCACCATGAGCAGATAGCCGATGGAACCGAAGACCAGCATCAGGGTCAGGAAATGCGAGAGCAGTTCATCCGCAAGGCCTTGCCAGCCGCACAGGAAAAATAGCAGCGCCAGCGTGTAGATCCCCGCCGCCCCGTAGTACGCCAGCCGCGACCAATAATAGCCGCGCTCGCTCAGCCCCTGCCCTTTCCCGCCCGTCGGCGGCTGGGCGGACAAGAAGCGTTCAGCCCGCAGCCCCCACAGGCCGTAGACGAACAAGACCATGTACAGGACAGTGTCCACGCCATCCACCGAAAGCAGAAAGATCTCGGACATGGGCAGGGTGGTCCTGAACATATCGGCCAGGAACTCGACGTAGGTCGTCAGCATGAACAGCCAGGGGAAACAGCGCAACCGGCGTTGCCCGCGGTCCGACAAAGGCAGCAGGCGCCAGGAGCTGCGCGGCTGGAAGATGACCGCCTTCATGGCGGCCAGCACCAGGGCCCCCATGAAGGCGGCCAGTTGGGTGTAGGCGACCAGCTTGAGTTGCGGTTCCGACAGCCCGGGCCTGTCCAGCAGCAACAACATGATTTCCTTGCCCACGATCCAGGCCATGCCCATCCAGACCATGAAATTGGCCATGGCCAGGCCCGAGCGCCGCAAGCGCCCGCCGGGCGCATGGCGCGTGACCAGGGCCGGCAAGACGCGCAACAGCGCCACGCCCGCGAGCAGCGCGGCCAGGACCAGCCACACCGAGCCGCTGCTTTGCTGCCAACTGGATCGGGACAGGCTCTGGCGCCATTGCTGCGCATAATCCGACAGGCGCTGGCGATCGGACGGCCAAGCCTGGCGCAGTTGGGGCACTCCTTCCAGAAACAACAGGGATGGCGAACGTTTCCAGCGCTGTTCATCTTCGTAGCGCTGGCCGGCGTCCCGCAAGAGCTGGCGCGTCTGCTCGGCCTCGACCTGGACCAGGCGCGCCACTTTCAGTTCGGCCTGCAAAGCCGCCACTGCGCGCTGCAACTGGGCACGCTCCAGGCGCGCCGCTTCCGGCTCGTCATCCCCTTCGGCTTCCTCGCCCAGTTCCTGCAGGCGCGCCTGCAGGAACTGGCTGCGCCGCTCCAATTGCTGCACGGTGCGGGCGGACAGCTCCAAGGCCTCGGTCAGGCGGTCCTCCTGCATACGCGCCGCCTCGGGACGCAAGGTCTCCCTCCCGTCCTCCAGACGGAGCTGCAGCAGGCGCACGCGGTCCTGGGCCTGCTGCAGCTGCATCAACAGCTCCCGATCGGCCGGCCCCACCGGCACGACCTGGCCTTGCGCCGCGATCGGCATCCACAGACTCAGACATAGAAAAACGATCAGCCACACTTCCCGCAACGCCTTCATATCGTCCTTTACCGTGTTGTAAGCAGTCCTGATTCCAGACACCAACCTATTGAGTGTCGGCTGCAAGGGGAAGGGTTCCATCTTTGCCCGCCTGGCTTGCCGCGGGCGTGGCGGGCAGCACCGTCATGGTCTGCGTATGGTGCAGCACCAGCCCGTTCCGGCGCAGGCGATCCAGTATCTCGAACATCAGCGAGCTGCGCGTCTTGGCCGAAAGGCGCGGCGAGGACACGAAACTGCTGGCCGTGAACGCCAGGCCATTGGCGTCGAATCCGTCCAGGGTCACGCCCGGGGCCGGATCCTCCAGCACGTCGGGGTGGTCCTGCATGGCCTCCACCATGATATCGCGCACCCGTTTGGCGTCCGTGTCGATGGGCATGTTGATCTTGACGTTGACCACGCCCAGCGGATTGGTCAGGGTGACGTTGCGCACGGGCTTGGTGATGAATTCCGAATTGGGCACGATCAGGGTGGAGCGGTCGAACATCTCGATCTCGGTGGCGCGCGCATTGATCTTGCGCACATTGCCTTCCACGCCGTTCAGGCTGACCCAGTCGCCCACCTTGATGGGGCGCTCGGCCAGCAGGATCAGGCCGGACACGAAGTTCTGCACCACCGCCTGCAAGCCGAAACCGATGCCCACCGACAGGGCCGAGATGATCCAGGCCATGCGCTCCAGGCCTATGCCCAAGGATGAAATCGTCATGGCCAGCACGACGAAATAGCCCACATAGCTGAAGAGATTGGCCGTGGACACGCGCATGCCCGCGTCGATGCGCGTGGCCGGCAGCAACTGGTTCGTCATCCAGCGCTGCAGGACCTTGACGGCGAAAATGCCCACCAGCAGCACCAGCAGCGCCGCCAGTACGGAACCCGGCTTGATCTGCACCTGGCCGATGGAAAATCCCGTCATCAGGAATCCCAGGCGGCGCTGCAGCCACTCGGCAGGATCCTCGCCGAACGGCAGCAGGACCAGCGTGACGGCCGCCACGATCAGGCTCAGGCGCGCTGCTCCGGACAGCAGGATCACAAGCTGGCTGCGGGCGCGCAACTGCGAATTGGAGAGTTCGTTGGCGGCGCGCTTCTCCTTGAACTGCAGCAGCAGGCTGTTGCCGATGTCGCCGACCAGGGCCACCAGCACGTAACAGGTGCAGATCACCATGCTCAGCCACAGCGTCTCCTGCACGATCAGGCTGCTCAGCGCGATGTAGCCCAGCAGAAAGGCCAGCAAGCCCACGGCGATGACCGCCCCCAGCACCATGGGTACGGAGCGGAACCAGCCGTTGACCCTGGGCGCCGGTTCCGGCTTGGCGCCCTCCTCGGGCGGCTGCGCCGGCTGGCGGACGCGCAGGCCCTGGGTCAGGTTCCAGGCGGCAAAGGCGATCAGCATGCTCAGCGTCAGGGTGTTGAAGCTGTTCACCAGCAAGGTGGCGCTGAGCGTGGCGTTGATCAGGCCCAGCAACTGCTGGGACATCCAGGTGAGCGTCACCATGACGCCCAGGGCGATGGGCAGCCGGGCCAGCTTGGTGGCCACGTCGCCCGGAATGGGCGGCAGGCGCCAGCTTGGCCGCTGCGGCGCCAGCAGCACCCGGCCCATGCCGGTCACGAAACCGCCCAGGTACAAGGCGAACACGCACTTGGACACAAAGCTGTCCAGTTCGGCGGGCAGCTCGCCCTGCCAGTGCAAGAGCATTGACGCAATGGAGCCGAGCAGGCCCGGCGCCAGCGTGTAGAGCACGATCAGGGCGGCGGCGTAGAACGAACGCCGCAGGCGCGAAGGCTTGGTGTGATTGATGGTGAAGTCGGCCAGGCCGCGCGCCAGCAGGATCGCCACGCCCAGCACCAGCAGCGCCAGGGCGCCGGCCAGCCAGAATACGCGCGCGGGCGCATCCACCATGCGTTTTTCCAGATCGCCCACCATGCGCTCGACCCGGCCCAGGTCGCCGGGCAGATCGCGCTTGACGTTGCTCCAGAAGCGCGGCGTCAGGATGGACTGCGAGCGGCGGCCCAGCTCGGCCTGGAAGATCTGCCGGCGCTGCTTGGATATCTGGTCTATGCCTTGGCGGGTCTCCACCCCGATCAGCCTGGCCAGCTTGGTCTGGCCGTCCAGGTTGGACTGGGCCTGCTGCAGCTGGGCCAGCTGGCGGGCGATGTCCTCGGACTCCCCGGCCTGCTCGTCCACCGGCCCCAGCTGGGTCAGGCGCGCCTCCACGCTGCTCAGCTCCGGCTCCAGCCGGGAACCTATCTCCTGCGCCTGCTCCTGGGCCTCGGTCAGGCTGTTGCGCAACTCGACCAGATCGGAATCAGTCAGATCATCCGGCTTCTGCAGCCGGCCCTGCACTTTCTGCAAGGTCTGGCGCAAGCCGTCGAGCGCCTTGCCGGCTTCTTCGGCCTGGACGGCGGCGGGCTCGGCGGCATGCGCGGGCGCGCCCTGCATTCCCAGGAACAGGACAAGAAAACAAAGGCTGAACAGGGCGCACAGGCCCAGGCGGCGCATGGACTGCATCAGGATGGCTCCAGGTATCCGGCAAGGCCGCGCGCCGGCCCTACTGTCGGACCCGGTACGCACGGCAGCGTGAAAACATGCACAGAATACTCAAGAATCGCGGCCATAGTGCTACCCGGTGAAACCGGGAACACATCTTTTTTGCAGGAAAGCCCGCCCCAAAGCGTCCGGGCCGGCAATATGCCGGCCCGGGACGCTGATCTGATTGCTGCAAAGAACGGGTCAGACGCGCCGGCCGCTACCGTATCTGCTCGGCCACCATGAAGCCCGAGGCTCCCGCCAGGCCGGGGCCGGGGTGGGTGGAGGCGCCGATGTGGTAGACATTCTTGTAGGGTGTGCGGTGCGAGCGCGCGCCCTGGCTGCTGGCGAAGGGCCGCATCCAGAAGAACTGGTCGGGCGAGCACACGCCTGAATAAGGGTCTCCCCCCACCAGGTTGCAGTTGGCTCTTTCCAGGTCGGCCGGCGACAGGGCCTTGATGCCGATGATCTGCCGGCGCAAGCCCGGCAGGATGGCCTCCAGCTGGTCGACGATGCGCTCGCACACGGCCTCGCGCACCGCCTCGTTCCATTGCCCGTCTTCCGGCACGGCGATCTTGCCGGCCGCATCGCCGCGCAGGCGCGAGGGCATGTCCTGCATCTGCATCCAGAGAATCCACTTGCCCTGCGGCGCGCGCCCCGGATCCACGGCGCATGGCTGGCCGATGGCCACCGTGGGCTTGGCCGGGATCAGGCCATTGTTGGCCTGGGCCACGCTCATGCTGACATCCTCCAGGCTGTCGGACAAATGCAGCAAAGGCACTTTCAGCAATTCCGGATCGCTCCAGTTGGGCATGCCGTCCAGGGCGATGTGGATCTGCATGTCGCCGCGCCCGAAACGATAGGCCTGCGCCTGCTCGCGCACCGGCGCGGGCGCGCCCGGCAGCAGGCGGCCGTAAAGCTGGGGCGGCGTGACATTGCACACCACGGCCTCGGTGGCTTCATACAGCCGGCCGCCGGCGCGCACGCCGCGCGCTTTCTGCCCGTCCAGCACGATTTCCTCGACCTCGGTATTGAGCTGGACGCGTCCGCCGGCCTTCTCGACCAGTGCGCACAGGGCGCGCACCAGGTTCCGGCCGCCGCCCTTGACCACCGGCATGCCGCCGGCCACCACCGCCGCGAAGGTCAGCTTGCCGATCAGCGCCGAACAAGCGTCGTCCGGCCCCAGCCCGGAGTGCAGCACCCAGGGCGCCATCATGCCGCGCACGCGATCATCCTTGACTTCGCGTTCGGCCCAGCGGCGGAAGGACTCCAGGGATTCGCGGCCGTATTGCATCAAGCCGTCCAGGCGGCGCTTGCGCCACTGGGAGAACAGCAGGCCCAGCAGGCCGCGGCTGTAGGGCTCGGATCCCAGCAGGCCGAAGGTCAGTGCGGCGTCGCGCTCGAACAACTGGCTGGCCATCTGCCCGAAGGCGGCGCCGTCGCCCGCGGCAAAGGCGTTGATGCGCTGCACGGCGTCGCCCACGTCATTGCGCAGGGCCAGGCCCCGCCCGTCGCTGCCCACCACCCCCGTGGTATAGCCATTGTCCAGGAACTCCACGCCCTGGGCCGCCAGGTCGTCCTTCAGGCGCGCATAGGCCGCGCCCGAGGTGAACAGCGGATACCAGGACGAGAACACTTCATGCGTGAAACCGGGAAACAGCTCCTCGGTGCGTATGCAGCCCCCCGCCCTGTCGTTGCGCTCCAGCACCAGCACCCGCTTGCCGCGCTGGGCCAGCAAGGCCGCGCAGACCAGGGAATTGATGCCGCTGCCCACCACCACGACAGCATGCCGCTCGTTGTTTTTTATTGTTTCGCTTGTCATCCCACCATCCTTGTTCTTGCCGCCCCCTGGGCGGCCAACGCATCTTGTACCGCATTTCGCGGCGGATCAGGAAGCCTGTTTCTGCGCCCAGACCTGGAACCAGTGGCGGGGCGAGCGCCCCTGCTCCGGCCCCAGCACGGAAAAGCCGCCGTCCACCGGCAGGTCCACGCCCGTCATCCAGGAAGCCGCGCCGGACACGGCGAACAGCACCGCCTGGGCCACTTCCGAGCCCGAGCCCACGCGGCCCAGCGGATGGACCTGCGCGCCCACCTGGTCGGCCTGCTCGCGCGAGCCGCCGCTCATGCGCTCCACGGAAGGCGACCAGGTCCAGGCGGGCGAGACCGCCAGCACGCGGATGCCCGCCGGCGCGAGCTCCACCGCCAGGCTCTTGGTCAACTGCAGGATGGCCGCCTTGGAGGCCGGGTACAAAGCCCGGCCGGCCACGCCGAACTTGCCGCCCGTGCTGCCCATATTGATGATGACCCCGCCCCGTTCCATGTGCGGGCTGACCTTCTGCGCGAGGATCGCGCCCGACACCAGGTTCACATCCAGCGTCTCGTGCCACAGCGCCCGGCTGGAAGCCAGGCCCTCGTCGCCGTAGCTGCAGGCGTTGTTGACCAGGATGTCGATGCGCCCGGTCTGCTCCAGGGCGGCCTGCACGCAGGCGTCCAGCTGGGCGTCGTCGCGGATGTCGGCCGCCATGAAACGCGCCCGGCCCACGGCCTGCAGGCGCGCCTCGGTGGCGCGCCCTTCATCCTGGCCCCGCCCCACGATCAGCACCCAGGCCCCGGCCGCGCACAAGGCCAGCGCGATATCCGCGCCCAGCCCCTGGGTGGAGCCGGTCACGATGGCGACCTTGCCCTGCAGATTGACTGAAAAATCCTGTTCCATTCTTCCCCCTGCCGACGGCCTCAGCCGCCGAATACCGTATCCCAATCTTCCTGCTGGTCGATATGGACGATCAGGCCCATGCTGGCCAGCGAGGCTTCATGCGTGCCGGGCGGCGCCGCGCAGGCCGTGGCGGCCACGGCCACTTCGAACCCCATGTCGACGGCGTGCCGCACCGTGCTTTCCACGACCGAATGCGTGGCCACGCCGGCCACCACCAGCCGGTCCGCTCCCAGACGCCGGACCACCGGCTCCAGTTGCGAGCCGAAGAAGGCGTTGATGCGCGTGTGGTGCACCTCGAACTCCTGCGGCAAGGGCTCCAGCCCTTCGTAAAAGTCCGCGCCCCAGCTGCCGGCCTGCATGGCCCCGATGCGCTGCACATTGCGAAGGATGGGGGCATTGGTGAGCAGATCGGCGTAGTCGGGCCGGTAGCCGACCCGCACGCGCACCACCGGCACGCCGCGCGCGCGGGCCTGCGCCAGCAGCCTGCCGGCCGCCGCGATGACCTGCTGACGCAGCGGGCTGTCGGCCGTCAGGCCGACCCGGATGCGGCCGTCCGCATGCAGCACATCGTTCTGGTAGTGCAGGGCCAGCAGGGCCGTGCGGCTCGGCGCGCCCATCAGATATACACCTGGATGGCGCCGTGCACCGCATCGCGGTCCACCAGATTGACCTGCTTCATGCGCAGCTTCCAGCCGCCGTCCTCCTGGGCCTGCAGCTTGTGGATCAGCGAGCCGACCCGGTGCACCTGCTCCTTGCCGCGCCACTCCATGGAATGGAAGGCGGAACGCACCACCAGATAGCCGTCCGGATCCGTGCCGTCTATCATCACATTGCTGACCACGCGGCAGGACTGGGTGACGGGCTGCTGCGACCAGTTGCGGCTGTTCTCCAGGCGGCGGATGCGCAGCTCGCGCAGCAGCTTGTTCTCCCAGCACAGCGAAATGTGCTCATAGGGACTGGTCTGGTCGAAGCTGTGCGGGATCCAGTACATGCCGTCCTCGGTCCACAGGTCCAGCCACTCCTGCCAGCGGCGCTCGTCCAGCAGGCGCGCTTCCCGGTAGATGTACTGCTCCACCCCGCGGATGGCGTCCTGGCTCAGGCTCACGGGCGTCACACGGTCCACGCCCACATCAAAATCAATATCAAACAACATGGCAGGTCTCCTCGGTCAGGCGGTCATGAACTTTTTCCAGGCGCGGAACTGATTGCGCATGGGCAATTCGCTGGTGCCGTTGGTGGCCACCATGCCGCCTTCGATGGCCTTGTCCGTGCCGTTGTAGCGGTGCATGCTGATCCACTCGCCGCCTCGGGTCAGATTGCCTTCCTGGCAGCGGCCATACACCTCGATGTCGTCCGGCATCACGTTGGACGAGGGCGAGTTGATCAGGTTGGCGTACATCAGGCCACGCTTGTAGATTTCCTCGGGGGCGCCCTTCAGGCGGAACAGCTGGATCTCGACATGAGTGCGGTCCACGGCCACGGGACGGATCACGCGGAACTGCTGGAACACGGT
The DNA here is from genome assembly GCF_965112015.1 of Alcaligenes sp. Marseille-Q7550. NCBI lineage: Bacteria > Pseudomonadati > Pseudomonadota > Betaproteobacteria > Burkholderiales > Alcaligenaceae > Alcaligenes > Alcaligenes sp. Marseille-Q7550. Next base: position 1,518,198 of record NZ_CBCOPU010000001.1, on the reverse strand, counting down.
GTGCGGCGAGCCACTGCCGTAGATGATGGTGTTGTGGCGGTTCTGGCCCAGGATGTTCAGCGCCTTTTCCTCGCCATAGGCTTCTTTCAGCGATTCATAGTGGGCCTTGGACACCGGGTCGGTCTCGATGGCGCCGGGATTGAAGATGCCTTCCATATAGCCGTGGCCGTTCTCGAAGGCGTACAGGTCCAGCTTCTCCCAGAAGCCGTAAGGCTCGCCGTTGCCGTCCATGATGTGCAGCTCCAGGGGCATGGAACCGTAGTCCTGCGCCTGCTCGCGCGCCGCCGTGTAGGACGACTCATGCGTCACGTTGGCATGCATGGTGTCGTGCAGGTTCTCGTAGAACACCTTCCAGTTGGAGGGCTGCCAGACCTTGAAGGTACCGCCCGCCACTTCCACCTCGCCCACGGGCGAGCGGTCGCACAGATTGTCGATGGAGGTGATCACATGGCCCAGGAACTCCTTCAGGCCCGGGCCCTCGGCGCTCTGGTTGGCGAACACGAAGCCGCGATAGCTCTCCACCCGCGCCACGCGGCGCATGGAGAAGTCCGGATGCTTGGGATCGAAACAGGTGCCCTCGAAGCCGTTCTTCATGGGCGCGGCCAGATGCTGGCCGTCCAGCTTGAAGGTCCAGGCATGGTAGGGGCAGCGGAAGAACTTGCCCGTATTGCCGCAGCCCTCGGCCACGACCTTGGCGCCCTTGTGCGGGCAGCGGTTGTACAGCACGTACACGTTCTTGTCGCTGCCGCGCACCATGATCACGTCCTGGCCGCCCAGCGAAGTGGTGTGGTAGTCGCCGGGGTTGGGGACCTGGCTTTCGTGGCCTACATAGATCCAGGCGCGGCCGTAGATGCGCTCCATCTCCAGGCGGAAGATCTCGGGATCGGTATAGACCGATTTGTGCACGCTGTCCTCACGGACCAGCGCGGCCAGGGCTTCGTTGCTATAGCTCATGATTGCCTCCTTGCTGCCGGGCGCCCGTCAGGCGCCCTTCTTGTTGCTGTCCATCTTGCACTGCGGCGCAAAATGATCCTGGAATTGCTCGAAAACGGTGGACACGATCTTGTTGCTCATCTGGCCCTGCGCATTGGGAGCCACTTCGCGCATGTAGTAGGTCTGCACCGGATACTGGTTGTTGTTGAAGGCGAAGGCTCCGCGCACGGACTCGAACGGCGCGCGGCGCAGCGCCTGGCGCAAGGCCTCGCGGTCGTGGGCCGCCTTGGGATCGGCCTTCAGGGCGCCGTCCAGCAGGCGGGCGGCGTCATAGCCCTGGGCCGCGTACATGGAGGGCAGGCGTCCATAGGCCTGCTGGAAATCCTTCACGAAGCGCTGGTTGGCGGCGTTGTCCAGATCCGGCGACCATTGCGCGGCGTTGGCCATGCCCTGCATGGAATCGCCGATGGCGGCGATCGTGTCCTGGTCGGCCGAGAAACCCGGCGTGTAGACCGCCATCTGGCTGGACAGGCCGGAGTTGACCAGCTGCTTGATGAAGGCCACGCCCATGCCGCCGGGCAGGAAGAAGAACACCGCATCCGCGCCCGAGGCCCGCATCTGGGCCAGCTCGGCGGCAAAATCCACCTGGCCCAGCTTCACGTAGACCTCGTCGGCGATGTCGCCCTTGAAGGTGCGCTTGAAGCCCTCGATGGATTCGCGCCCGCCCGGATAGTTGGGCGCGATCAGGTAGACCTTCTTGTGCGCCTTGTCGGTCACGTATTTGCCCATGGCGGCCGGGATGTCCTCGTTCTGCCAGGACACGGCGAAGAAATTCGGGTTGCAGCGCTCGCCGGCGTAGTCCGCCGGACCGGTGTTGGCCGAAATATAGATCGTGTCGCTGCCCAGGATGGTGGGCATCACGGGCAGCAGCACGTTGGAAAACGCCATGCCGGTGATCACGTCCACCTTGTCGCGCTTGATCAGGCGCTCGACGGCCTGCCGGCCTTCCATGGGTTTCTGCTGGTCGTCGACCACCGTCACCGCGGTCTCGATCCCGCCCAGCTTGCCGTCGGCGTGCTTGACGCCCAGCTCGAAGCCGTCGCGGATCTCCGAGCCGATGGCCGCGCCCGGCCCCGACAAGGTGGTCAGCAGGCCGACCTTGAACACATCCTGCCCCCAGGCCGTGGAACTGGCCGCCGCCAGGGCCACAGCAGTCATACAGCCCGCAAATCGCTTGTTCATGCTTGTCTCCGTCCTCTGTCTTTCGTAGAAGGTGCTAAGTAAAGACGTCAATTCACAGCTCTGCCCCGATCTGATAACGTGCCATCGACAGGACTTACTGTTTTAAGTTTGAAATACATTAGGCCAGGGACGGGCCTTCGGGCTATCCGGAAGCAGCAAGCCTTATCCGGATCCGGCAGAAATTAGGAGAGACATCATGCAGGCGTGGTTCATGTCGGGGCTGACGCCCCTGCAGCGCAGCACACCGCGCTTACAATCACGCTGCCCGGACCAGACGCGCAGCGAGACCGCCGGCGTGCTGACCGAGCACCGCCTGACCTGGAATGGCGGCCAGGTGGACGCTTCGCTGCGTTATGCGAAAAGCCACAGCTTTTCCTTCGTGCTGCTCAAATATGGCGCTGCCGTGCAGGTTTCGCCGGGCGCGCTGGAAGACTTCCTGCTGTTCCAGGTGCCCATCCAGGGACGCTCCTGCATACGGGTCGGCCGCGAACTGGTGCGCGCCGACCCTCATACGGCCGGCGTCATCTCCCCTTCCCTGCCCCTGGAGCTGGACTGGGAACAGGGCTGCGAACAATTCCTGATCAAGATTCCGCGCGTGCGGCTGGAAGACGTGGCCCGCCGCTGCCTGGGCCTGAACCTGGAGCGGCCCATCGAATTTGCCGCCACGCTGGCGCTGGACTCGCCCCAGGGGCGCGCCTGGCAGCATCAGGTGGGCAGCCTGCTGGCCTACGGCGCCCAGCCGCCGGGCGAACTGGACGGCTGGCTGCGCCAGGTGGAGGACAATCTGCTGCTGCACTTGTTCCATACCCAGCCGGGCAACTACAGCCAGCAATTGCGGCTGGGCTGTGCGCCGGCGGGCTCGCGCCGCGTGCAGCGCGCCGAGGATTTCATGCGGGCCCATCTGGACGAGGCCCTGACGCTGGAGCAGATCGCTGGCGCGGCCTGCGTCAGCGTGCGCAGCCTGACGCAGGCCTTCCGGGACGAACGCGGCCAGAGCCCCATGCAGTTCCTCAAGCAGATCCGGCTGGAGGCGGCGCATGCCGCCCTGCAGGCCGCGCCGCCCGGGACATTGGTCAGCGATGTGGCCTTGCGCTTCGGCTTCGGCCATCTGGGCCGCTTCTGCGCCGACTACAAGGCCCGCTTCGGCTGCAATCCCTCGCAGTCCTTGCGGGCCAACTGATCAGCCCGCCAAGGGGGATCAAGCCTCCAAGGCCTGGCCGGGCACCCAGAGGCGGCCATCGAAGAGACGCCGCGCCGTGCGGTAGAAAGAACCGGCGCGCGCATGCCACTGGCCGTCCCGGCGGTCCACTTCCGCGCCCACCGTGAGCACGCCCGACGGCATGCCCAGGCGCAGCGGCCCCTGCGGCGCCACCGATGCGGACAGGCATTGCGCAGGCAGGCTGCCCTGCATGCGCGCAGCCACGGCGGTGCACAGCGAAATGGTCAGCGGCAAGGCCCGGTGCGGCTGGCCATTGGAGATCACGCGCGCCACCAGGTCTATGTCGCCGGCGGAGATGGTTTCGCCGGACAGGGTGGGACTTTCCTGGGCCGGCGCCACGATGCAGACAAAAGGCACGATGCGGATCTGGCGCGCGGAATCTTCGTCCGGAGCAATGCCCATGCGCACCGAGGCCTGCACCCGGATGGCGTCCAGGCGCTCCAGGATCTGCGGCTGCGACTCCAGCCAGTCCGGCAGCTCCAGCCCCGTCAGGCCCACATCGGCGGCGCGCACGAACACGGCCGCGTTGGCCGCATCCACCAGCGAGACCTCGATGCGGCCCACGCCGGGCACGTCCAGCCATTCGGAAACCTGCCCGGTCGGCAGCAGCGCGCCCGTGGACGCCCCGCCCGGCTCGACGAAATCCAGGCGTATGGGCGAGCCCGTCCCGCCCACGCCGGGAATGGCCAGATCGCCGTCGTAGCGCGGCTGGCCATCCTCCACCGTGAAGCGGGCGTGGATGATTTTCTGCGTATTGGTGTTGAAGATGCGCACGCAGGCCTCGCCGTCCTCGACCTGCACCAGGCCCTCTTCCACGGCGAAGGGCCCGACGGCCGAGCTCATATTGCCGCAATTGCCGCGGTAATCCACCTTCTGCTCCTTGATGGACACCTGCGCGAAGGTATAGTCCACATCGGCGTCGGGATGGCTGGACGGCCCGATGATGCACACCTTGGACAGCGAAGACACGCCTCCGCCCATGCCGTCAAGCTGGCGCCCATAAGGATCGGGCGAGCCCATGGCTGCGGCGAACAGCGGCGTCCAGTCATCGCGATTGGCCGGCAGGTCGCGGGCGTGCAGCATCAGCGCCTTGCTGGTGCCGCCGCGCATGAATACGGCGGGAAGGGATTTCTGTTTCATCGTCATTCCTGGTGCTTGGCTTGCGCCGTTGGGTTGAAAAGAGAAGATGGGTGTGCGGCGCGCTGCAGCTGCTGCACTTTTTCATGGCTGGCATTGCCCAGGTGGCGCGCCAGCAGTTCGGCGGCGCGGGCGCGCTCGCCCTGCTCCAGCAGGTCCAGAATGGCCAGGTGCTCCAGGCACTGGCGGCGGATGCGCTGCCTGTCTATGGTCTCCTGATATTCCAGCAGGCGCCGCAACTGATTCTGGCGCGTGACGGTCTGGGCAATGAAGCGGTTGCCGGACAGGGACGCCAGCGCCTCATGGAACGTGGCGTTGGCCTGGTACATCTCGGCATGGCCGGCATGACGCCAGCCGCCCTCGGCCAGGGCCTGCTGCTGGCGCCGCACCCGCCGCAGCACGGCGGTATCGATGGCAAAGCCGGGCAGCAGCATGGCGGCGGGCTCCAGCAGCTGCCGCAGCGCGTAGCTCTCTTCGCAGGCCTGGGGGCCGTCTATCATGGGCAGAAAGGACCAGCCCTTGCTCGCGCGCTGCTCCATCCAGCCTTCGTTGGCCGCGCGCGCCAGGATGCGGCGCAGGCGCTCGCGCGTCAGCCCGTGGCGGCGCATGGCGTCGTTTTCCGAGAGCGTGTCGCCCCACAGGCCCGAAAGCTTGTCGCGCGCCAGCTGAAGATAGGCCTCGTCGTCCTGGCTGGCGCCCAGTTCCTGTTCCACCACGCCCAGTTCGTCCGCGCCCTTCAGCAGGAACAGGCCGCGTCGCGGCGGCTGCGGGCCCACCACGCCTTTTTCGGCCAGGTAAGCCAGCGCGCCGCGCACGGGCGAACGGGAAGCGCCCAGCGCCTGAGCCAGCGATTGTTCGGTCAGGTGATGCCCGGCCTGCAGATGACCGGCCCGCACGTAGTCCAGCAGGCGGTGCGCCAGCGTGACGTGCAGGGAATTGAACTCGTTCTTCATACAGGCATCCATGAAAACATCCACGACGCGGTCGCCGTTTTATTGTATTATATACAAACAAAATACAATTTTATTGTTCCGCAACCACTCCAGACGCATATTTTGTCTGGCCTTTCACGGTAAGGCCGCCCCCTCCGGCCTTCATAGTACGGATGAATCGCTTGCCATGTCCCAGTCTCCTGCCCTCGCCAAGCTGTCTGTGAACGGACGCTCCCTGCATTACGTGCCCATCGCCGACATTCCCGGCGTCGACACCCTGCCCTATTCGCTGCGCGTCCTGCTGGAAAACCTCTGCCGCCAGAAGCTTGTGCGCGGCGCGGACGTGGACGAGGAAATCCGCTCCCTGCTCGCGCGCAAGGTGGGCGACGGCATCACTTTCTATCCGGCGCGCGTGTTCGGCCAGGACATCCTGGGCCTGGTCATGCTGCTGGACATGGCGGCGCTGCGCGAAGGCGTGGAAGCGGCCGGCGGCGACGCCAGCCGCGTGCGCCCGCAAGTGCCCATCGACGTCATCATCGACCACTCCCTGCAAGTGGACAGTTGGGCCAACCCGCAGGCCGCCGACATCAACCTGGCGCGCGAATACCAGCGCAACGGCGAACGCTTCGCCTTCCTGCGCTGGTGCTCCAGCAATTTCGAAGGGGTCAAGGTCGTGCCGCCCGGCAAGGGCATCATGCACCAGTTGCACATCGAACACATCGGCCAGGTCGTCCGGTCTGAACAGACGGACAGCGGCGAACTGGTCTACCCCGACAGTTGCGTGGGCACGGACAGCCACACACCCATGGTCAACGGCCTGGGCATCCTGGGCTGGGGCGTGGGCGGCATCGAGGCCGAAGCCGTCATGGTGGGTCTGCCGGTGGCCATCGCCCTGCCCGCCGTGGTCGGCATCGAACTGAGCGGCTCGCTTCAGGACGGCGTGCTGCCCACCGACCTGGTGCTGGTCATCACCCAGAAGCTGCGCGAGCTGGGCGTGGTGGGCAAATTCGTGGAATTCTTCGGCCCCAGCGTGGACCAGCTTTCGCTGGGCGACCGGGGCATGATCGCCAACATGGCCCCCGAGTACGGCGCCACCGCCGTGTTCTTCCCCATCGACCAGGCCGCCCTGGACTATATGCACATGACGGGCCGCCCGCAGGAGCAGATTGCCCTGGTGGAACAATACAGCAAGGTCCAGAAGCTGTGGCGCAATCCGCAGGCGCCCGCCCCCGTCTACGACACGGTGCTGAAGCTGGACCTGGGAAGCATCAAGCCCAGCCTGGCCGGCCCCAGCAATCCTGAAGACCACCTGGACCTGGAGACCGCCGCCGCGCAGTTCCCCGCGCACCACCAGAAAATCGCCCACCGTCCTTACGACCCCCAGCGCGCCGTGCCTGTGGAGGGCGAGGACTACGCCCTGCACGACGGCGACGTGGTGATCGCCGCCATCACGTCCTGTACCAATACGGCCAACCCCGCCAACATGATGGCCGCCGGCCTGCTGGCGCGCAACGCCGTGGCTCGCGGCCTGCGCAGCAAGCCCTGGGTCAAGACCTCGCTGGTGCCCGGCAGCCAGGTCACCGCGGATGTGCTGCAGCGCGCCGGCCTGCAGGACAGCCTGGACGCGCTGGGCTTCGATATTGAAGCCCAGCGCGTCCAGGCTGTCCTGCAGGCCGGCGCGCTGCCGCCCAACATCGTCAAGGCCATCGAATCGGAAAAGCTCGTGGCCGCCGCCGTGCTCTCGGGCAACCGCAACTTCGAGGGACGCATCCACGCCAACGTGCGCGCCGCCTACCTGGCCTCGCCCGCCCTGGTCGTGGCCTACGCGCTGGCCGGCAACATGAACGTGGACCTGACGCGCGAACCGCTGGGCCGGGACGAACAGGGCCGGGACGTGTTCCTGAGCGACATCTGGCCCAAGGCCGCCCAGGTCCGGCAGGCCATCCAGGGCTCCTACGAACGCGACCTGTTCATCGAGCGCTATGCCGAGCTGTACGACGGCGGCGCGCCCTGGGACGCGCTGGCCCGCCAGAGCGACGGCGGCCGCTACCCCTGGGAGGCCGACAGCCCCTACCTCCGCAAGCCGCCTTACTTCGACGGGCTGCAGCGCGAGCCCGCTCCCGTGGCGAACCTGCGCGGCATGCGCCCGCTGGCCATCCTGGGCGACTCCATCACCACGGACCACATTTCCCCGTCCGGCTCCATCAGCCTGGGCACGCCGGCCGCGGACTTCCTGCTGTCCAAGGGCGTGGCCCAGAAGGATTTCAACAACTACACCACGCGCCGCGCCAACCATGAGGTGGTCAAGCGCGCCACCTTCGCCAACATACGCCTGCGCAACAAGATCGTGCCCGGCGTGGAAGGCGGGGTCACCAAAGTCATGCCGGAAGGCGAAGTCATGCGCATCTTCGAGGCCGCGCAGCTCTACCAGGAGCGCCAGGTGCCGCTGCTTGTCATCGCCGGCAAGAACTACGGCTGCGGTTCATCCCGCGACTCGGCCGCCAAGGGGCCGGCGCTGCTGGGCGTGAAGGCTGTGGTGGCCGAAGGGTTCGAACGCATCCACCGCACCAATCTGGTGGGCATGGGCGTGCTGCCGCTGCAGTTCCAGGACGGCGTCAATGCCGACACGCTGGGACTGGACGGCACGGAGACCTTCGATGTGCAGGGACTGGAGGAAAACCTGGGCGTGCGCTCGCAGGCCGAGCTGATCATTCACCGCCTGGACGGCAGCCGGCAGGCCGTGCCGGTCACCGTGCGCCTGGATACGATGGAGGACGTGGAATACTGGCGCCACGGCGGCATTCTGCCGCGCGTGTGGCGCTCCTATCTGCAGGCCTGATGCTTCACGGAAGGCCGTCGATCAGACGCCAGGGCTCAGGCCCTGGCGTTCCTGTTTCAGCATCTGCAGCCAGTGCTCGATGCGCAGGATGGCGTAGTCGGCGCTCTGGCGGCGGATTTCTTCGCGCGAGCCATCGAAGGCGATGGTCTCGGTATACACCACCAGGGGATCGAACGGATCCCGGGGCTTGAACAGCCAGGCATAGCATTGGGTTCCCGCCGGGATGCGCGGCGCGGCCGTGTCGTCGGCCACGCCGGTGTTGGCGATGATGAGGTTGGCCGGCGTCAGCTCGGCCGCACCCTTGGCCATGGCCCGGGCCACGGCTTCGCTGGTCAGGTTGTTGGCCGCCAGCACGGCCTGGTCCACCCCCAGGCAGCGGTACTTGGCTTGCGGCGAATACGTGACGAAGGCGCAATCCAGCAGACCGCCGGCGCCGGGCTGGTCCGCCAGGGTCGAGGCTATCAGTCCCGCCGTGCAGGACTCCGCCGTGGCGATCGTCCATTGCGAATCGATCAGGTTTTTGACCAACCGTGCAAGATCCTGCTCTGTCATGGCGCACCTCCTTATCAGCGGAAACAAGGAGTGTTTATTCAAACATAAAGCAGAAAAGGACGAAACCCGGCCCGGCTCCAGGAATTCTCTGAATAAGTCCAGCGGTAAGCGGACGTTGCGGTTCGGGATGAAACGCAAGGCGCGCGACGCGGCGGCTCGTCCAGAAAACACCTAGAGATCGAACAGGCCGGGAACCTCGGCCGGGCCCTGGCCCAGGTTGCGCGCCAGCACCTGGAAGCAGCGCAAGGCCGCCTGCATGTCCTGCGGATCCATCCCTTCGAACAGGCGCGCGCGCAACTGGCGCAGCAGATCCAGCACATGATCGTGAAAGGCCCTTCCCTTGTCCGTCAGGCGGATCAGGCGGGCGCGCCTATCCTCTTCGTCGGGCACCCGCTCCACCAGCCCGCCCGCCTGCAACTGATCGATGACGCGCACCAGCGTCGGCCCTTCCAGGCGCATCATCTGCGCCAGCTGCCCCTGGCGCGTCTGGTCGCCCAACTGGGCCAGATAGCGTATGGGCAGCACAGTGGCCTCGGACACGCCGTACTGGCGCAGCGCCAGGTCCAGCTCGCGCCGGTACAGGCGCGCCAGCACGACCAGGGACAGGCCGAATTGTTCTTCGAGCGATTGCTCTGTCATGGCTTCCTCGCAAAATCCGTCCCGCCCTGGGCGGGATAGGCATAATCCAGGACCGCACGGGCCCCGTCCAGGGCCTGCGCCACGTCCAGCACCGCGTCGGCCAGCACCGGATCGGCGCACTCGGGAGCCAGCCGCGCCAATTGATTGGCCGCCTCGCGCGGCCGCCGCTCGAAGCCGTCCAGCAAGGCGCAGACATGCTGCACGCAGGCCCGCTGCCGCGGGCCCACGGTGGCCAGCCGCTGCAAAGCCACGATGCCATAGCCCAGATTGATCAGGGACACCGCCCCGCGCGGCGCCTCGGCCCCCGTCCACTGCAGCAATCGCACCAGTTGGCGCGCCGCCCGGCTGCGCCAGGCCTGCACATGACGCGGCGGCTGACTACGTATCAGCGGATGGATTTCGCGCACCATGCGACGCGCCAGCGCGCGCCCCCGGGAGTGGGTACGGCTCGGCAGAAAATAAAAAGCCGTACAGACCACGGCCGAGCCGGCAATCAGGGCCGCCGATCCTTGCACGATGGCCGGCAGGGCCACGGCCGCCATGCCGGCCTGGCTGGCCAGCTGGAAACACATATTGGCGTCCAGCGCCCACAGCGCGGTAGGCCGGTTGGCGCGCGCCAGACCGCCCGCGACCATGAAGGGCAGCACCGAAGCGATGACCTGCCAGTCCTGCGTCAGATGAGGCTGCACGGCATAGCGGTACAGCCCCGCCGCGCCCGCGCCCACGACAATGCCGGTGAAAATGTGCTTGGCCATCAACTGCGGCCGCGGCATGGAGCCCAGAATCATGGAGAAGATGCACACGCCGATGGCGGCCAGCTCCAGGACCGGACTGCCCAGAGCGTAGGCGCCGGCGCCCGCCGCAAACCCGGCCGCGCCCGAGATGGCGCCGGTGCGCAGGGCCAGCGGCCAGTCCACCGCCGCCGCCGGGACGCGTACGGCGCGGATGCGGCGCTGCAACTGCTCCGGGCGCGGCGCGAACAGGCCCTGCCGGGCGCGCCGGATCTGCCCCATGGCGCGCCGCAGACGCGCCAGGCTGACCTCCTGCCCGCCTGAAGCGGGACGTTTCTCCAGCACGGCAATATCCTCCCCGTCCTGCAAGGCCTGGGCCTGGTCCAGCAGCCACTGCGCATGCTCAGGGTGACAGGCAAGACCGCGCGCGCGTTGCCGGGCGATCACCTGGCCGGCCGCGACCAGTTCGATGGCGGCATACAGCAAGGCGTCCACATAGGGAATGCGCCGGTAGGCATCCAGCGAACCGGCGGCGGTCAGACGGGCCTGCGCATCCAGTTCGCAGATTTCGCGCACCACGCGCGCGCTCAGGTTTCTGTCCTCCTCCTGGAATCGCGGGCCCAGATGGTGAGCCGCCAGGCGCAAGGCGTCGGCCGCGAGCTGGCGCACGCGCTCGTAATAATCGGCGCGGCGGCTGTGCGGGGTCGCCCAGCCCGAGATCAACGTCGCGACCAGCACCCCGATCAGGGTGCATTCCACCCGCGACAAGGCCAGCTCAAAAGACGCCTCGGGCGCCAGCACGGAAGGCAGCACCACCACGGCGGCGGTGATGCCGGCCAGCATGGGCATATAGCTGTGGGCGCCGCGCAGCACATGGGTCAGCGCCGAGCCGGCCGCCACCACCAGAGCCATGCACAGCAATTGCAGGTAAGGATCGGGCAGGTGCAGGAAGGCCAGCCCCAGCGCCGCGCCCAGCAAGGTGCCGCCGACGCGAAACAGCGCGCGCTCGTAGATCAGGCCCCGCGAGGCCTGGGAAATCGCCCAGCCCGGCATGGCCGCCCAGTACGGGTTGTCCACGCCCAGCAGCACGGCGATCGTGAAGGACAGCCAGGCGGCCAGCGCCAGACGCAAGCCCAGTTGGACCGAGGCTCGGTCCAACTGGATCAGCTTGGAAGAAGAAGACATGGAAATGGGAAACAGCTAAAGCTCAATTATATAGTTAGCTTAGCTATCTATTTGACAAGCGTTCCGTAACAAAAAGAATCATGCCCAGCCGTCATGACCGGTTCCTGGAGTGGGCCCGCCCCGTCTCGGGCTCGCACACTTCTGCTTCCGGCCATCAGGCCTGCTCTTTCTCCAGCCGCATCATGATGTGGGGAATGCCCGCATCGTCGAAGATCTCGCCGTATTCGACAAAACCGCGCTTGCGGTAAAAAAGCTGCGCCTGGCGCTGTGCCGCCAGGCGCAGCTCCGCGTGCCCGGCCTCCCAGCCCAATTCGATCAGATGATCCAGGATGCGCCTTCCCAGGCCGCTGCCCCGCCAGGGCGCGGCAACCGCCAAGCGGCCGATATGGCCGTCGGCCAGCAGGCGCCCCGTGGCGACGGGCCGCTCGCCGTCGTACGCCACCACATGCACGCTGAGCGGGTCCTGCGCGTCCACCTCTTCCTCCAGAGGCACCTTCTGCTCCTGCACGAAGACCGCCAGACGCACCTGCAGCGCCTGCTCGCCCAGTTCATCCCAAGTTCCGGTGCGCAGGCGCAGCTCCTGTGCTTCCTGAATGCTTTTCATGCTTTTCTGTCCTGTGAAACCCGTTGCGGCAAACGACGTGCGCTCCAGCCTTGCAGCCTGGCCGCGATGCGGGGCCGCTTGCGGCGCCGCATCGATCCGTCCTTGCCTGACCTCGCCGCCAGCGGCGAGGTATGCGCAAAGGCACATGGCCAAATCGTACTGCGCCGTTCTATGATGTAGCGATTCCGGCGCCCCGACCCACGAGGTCGAGCTTGCCGTCGTGTTCATTTTTGGCAGGAGTCATTATGCAACAGTGGCTGACACGCTACACAGCCTTCTATGTGATCATCGCCCTCACCGTCCTGTCCCTGCTGCTGGCCCTGGTCTCGGGCGCCGGCTGGCTGTGGGTGGCCGTGCCGGGCATGGCGCTGTGCGCGCTGGGCCTGGTGGACCTGACCCAGACGCGCCACGCGATCCGCCGCAACTATCCCGTGATCGGCAACCTGCGCTTTCTGTTCGAAGCCATCCGCCCCGAGATACGCCAGTACTTCCTGGAAAGCGACACTCAGCAACTGCCCTTTTCCCGCGCCGACCGCTCCCTGGTCTACCAGCGCGCCAAGCAGCAAGTGGACAAGCGCCCCTTCGGCACCCAGCAGGAGGTCTACGGCAACGGCTACGAGTGGATCAACCACTCCATGAACCCCACCCATATCACCGCTCCGGAATTCCGCATCAACGTTGGCGGCCCCGCCTGTACCCAGCCCTACTCCCTGTCCGTGCTGAACATCTCGGCCATGAGCTTCGGCGCCCTGTCGGCCAATGCCGTGCTGGCCCTGAACAAGGGCGCGCGCATGGGCAATTTCGCCCATGACACCGGCGAAGGCGGCGTCAGCAGCTATCACCTGCGCCACGGCGGGGACCTGATCTGGAACATAGGCTCGGGCTATTTCGGCTGCCGCGACGAGCAGGGACGCTTTTCCCCGGAACGCTTTGCCGAACGCGCCACCCAGGATCACATCAAGATGATAGAGATCAAGCTGTCGCAGGGCGCCAAGCCCGGCCACGGCGGCATCCTGCCCGGCGCCAAGGTGACGGCGGAGATCGCCGCGGCGCGCGGCGTGCCCGAAGGCGTGGACTGCAACTCGCCCTCGCGCCACAGCGCCTTCTCCACACCCGTGGAGCTGCTGCATTTCGTGGCGCAGTTGCGCGAATTGTCCGGCGGCAAGCCAGTGGGCTTCAAGCTGTGCATCGGCCACCCCTGGGAATGGTTCGCCATCGCCAAGGCCATGCTCAAGACCGGCATCACGCCGGACTTCATCGTGGTGGACGGGGCCGAAGGCGGCACGGGAGCGGCGCCGGTGGAATTCGTGGACCACGTGGGCACGCCGCTGCGCGAGGCCCTGCGCCTGGTGCACAACACCCTGGTGGGCATAGGGCTGCGCGAGCAGATCCGCCTGGGGGCCTCGGGCAAGATCATCAGCGCCTTCGACATGGCGCGCATCATGGCCCTGGGCGCGGATTGGTGCAACAGCGCGCGCGGCTTCATGTTCGCAGTGGGCTGCATCCAGGCCCAGGCCTGCCACACCGACAAATGTCCCACGGGAGTGACCGCGCAGGATCCGCTGCGCCAGAAGGCGCTGGTGGTGGACGACAAGTCCCTGCGCGTGGCGAGCTTTCATGCCAACACCCTGAAGGCCCTGGCCGAACTGCTGGCGGCCGCCGGCCTGGAGCATCCGGCCGAACTGCGCCCGCACCACATCGCCCGGCGCATCAGCAACGGCGAAGTGCGCGTGCTCTCGGCCCTGTTCCCGGATCTGCAGAAGGGCGAACTGCTGCGCGGCCACTACCGCCAGACCATCTTCCGGGTGGGCTGGCCCATGGCCAATCCCGATTCCTTCGAACCGGCCTACAGCCTGAGCAAGGCGCTCTCCAGCCTGAACGACGAGGCCGAACCCGACGAACCCCTGAAAAAACAGGATTCGGCCGACAGCGCGGGACAGGCGCTGGCCTGATCCCCGCAGGCAGCGGCGGCGCGCCTCAGCGCGACTGCCGCACCGCTCCCACGCCCACGTCCATTTCCCCGTACACCTGTACGCCCGAACGGCTCAGGCCGGGGTCGCCGCCACTGTCGCGCGCCGCGCAGGCGCCCAGGCTGGCGGCCATCAGTACAAGGGCCACGGCCCGAACGACTTGTCGCATATCAACTCCTTCACGATTGCCTCCCACTGTGCCAGAAAATCCCGCAAGCGGGGTTTCCAACTGTACTAGAATGCAGGGATCATGATGAGGCACACGGCACTTTTCCCGCATCGCTCAGGCAGCCGGCTCCTGCTGGCCCTGGCGCTGTGCGCGCTGCTGCTGCGCGGCCTGATCCCGGCCGGCTACATGCCGGCCTCCGGCCCGGACTACGCCGGCGCGCTCACCTTCTGCGTGCAGGGAGAGCCCGGCCTGGCAAGCTGGAGCGGGCAGGCGCCCCCGCCCGTCCAGGACGGCCATGCCGCCCATCCGGCCTGCCTTTTCGGCCAGGCCCAGGCGCAAGGCGTGCTGCCCCTGACCGACGCTGCGGCCTGGACGCCGGCCTTCCTGCCCGTGCACACCTGGAACGCCGCCGCGCCGGCCCCCGACCCGCTGCTGCCCCTGCCCGGCCCCGCCGTGGGCGCCCGCGCTCCTCCCGCCCCGCTGCGTTCCTGACGGCATCTTGCGCGGCCGCCAACGGCCGCACCACTCTGAATCTAGCGGGACTTACCTATGAAGGCTTCACAACCACGCCGCCGGCTGCTGCTCGGCCTGCTGGCCGCGCCCCTGGCGCTGGCCGCCTGCAAAGACGAGGCGCCCAAGCAGGCCGCCTTGACCAATCTGGAAGGCGTCAACATGAGCGGCGCCGACTTCGCCAAGGATTTCAGCCTGACCGACACCGAAGGGCAGCGGCGCACCCTGGCCGACTACCGCGGCAAGATCGTGCTGATCTTCTTCGGCTTCACCCAGTGCCCCGACGTCTGCCCCACCGCGCTGACGCGCGCCGTGGACATCAAGGAGCAATTGGGCGAAGACGGCGACAAGATCCAGGTCCTGTTCATCTCCGTAGACCCGGAACGCGACAGCAACGACGTATTGCGGGCCTATATGCAGGCCTTCGACCCCAGCTTCGTGGCTTTGCGCCCCAGCGCCGAGGAACTGGCCAAGACGGCCAAGGACTTCAAGGTCTTCTATCAGAAAGTGCCCACCGGCTCCAGCTACACCATGGACCACAGCGCGCTGACCTACGTCTACGACGCCAACGGCCGCCTGCAGCTCGCCCTGCGCCACACGCAGACCACCGAGGAAGCCGTGGCCGACCTGCGCCAGGTGCTGGCCCTGTCCCGCTGAACGAACAAGGAATTTCATCATGCAACGTACCATTATTTCCTCCCTGCTCTCCCTGGCCCTGCTGGGCGCCGCCGGCCTGGCCCAGGCCGAAGTCACCGTCACCGATCCCTGGGTGCGCGCCACCGTCGCCGGCCAGCAGGCCACCGGCGCCTTCATGAAACTGCAGTCCTCCGACAAGGCCCGCCTGGTCGGGGTTCGCAGCCCGCTGACTGAACATGCCGAAGTGCATGAAATGGTCATGGACAAAGAAGTCATGCGCATGCGCCAGGTGCAGCAGATCGAACTGCCGGCCGGCAAGACCGTGGAGCTCAAGCCAGGCGGCTATCACATCATGCTGCTGGGTCTGGACAAGCAGGTTCAGGAAGGCACGGACGTGGACCTGACCCTGCTGGTCGAGACCGACGCCGGCCAGAAACAGGAAATCACTGTCCGCGCGCCCGTGCGAGCGCTCAACGCCAAGGCGGGCGGCCACGGCCACAAGGCCCATTGAAGGGCGGATGCAAATTACGGGTTTTCCTTAATTTGCAAGGCGAAGCCGCCGAGCGTAAAGTGAAGTCACTGACACAGCGTCAGTGAGCTGCCTTAAAACCGCAGCTTCCCTCAACTGCCATCATGGCAGTTCACCGCCGCAAAAGCGGCAAACAGGCCCTACCGCAACGGTAGGGCCTTCGTGTTTTCAGCCCTGTTCAATTGCTGACATTTCCCATCTGGCACGGGCCGGCGGCCTGGATTATGCTTGGCGCAAGGCTGCCGACCGGCAGGCCTTGTTCCTGACTTTGGGGAGAATCTTCATGAAACTGGCCCTGACCCTCGCTTCGGCGGCAAGCTCCTTGTTTCTTCTGGCCGGCGCCGTCCACGCCGCCCCGGCTGCGGATGCCGCCAAGCCCCTGACCCCGCAGCAGCAACGCATGAGCACCTGCAATGCCAACGCCAAGGACCTTGCCGGCGACGAACGCAAGGACTTCATGAGCCGCTGCCTGAAGGGCGAGATCACCCAGCCCGAAAAAGCGCTGAGCGCTTCCCAGCAGCGCATGCGCGACTGCAACGCCCAGGCAAGCGCCAAGGCCCTGAAAGGCGACGAGCGCAAGACCTTCATGAGCACCTGCCTGAAGGCGCAATGATCCCCGCCTGGTCTGGCGGCGGAACGGACGCCGGTCGGCTTTCCGCCGGCCGGCGTCCTGTTCCGGCTGACCCGGACCATGCCGCCGGCTAGTGCGAGATCGTCGTCCCCAGCACCTTCAGAAACTGCGCCAGCCACTGCGGATGCGCGGGCCAGGCAGGCGCGGTGACCAGCTTGCCGTCCGTCACGGCCTCGGTCACGGCAATGTCCGCGTAGCGTCCGCCCGCCAGCTCCACATCAGGGCGGCAGGCCGGATAGGCAGAACACTGGCGGCCCTTCAGCACATCGGCGGCAGCCAGCAGCTGGGCGCCGTGGCAGACCGCCGCCACCGGTTTGTCGGCCTGGAAGAAATGGCGCACCATCTCGATCACGCGCGGATTCAGGCGCAGGTACTCGGGACCGCGGCCGCCCGGGATCACCAGCGCGTCGTAGTCCTGCTCGCGCACCGCGTCGAAATCCGCATTCAGGCGGAAGTTGTGGCCCCGTTTCTCCGAATACGTCTGCTCGCCCTCGAAATCATGGATGGCCGTGGCGATGGTGTCGCCGGACTTCTTGTCGGGGCAGACGGCGTCCACCCGGTGGCCCACCGCCAGCAAAGTCTGGAACGGCACCATGGTCTCGTAATCTTCACAATAATCACCGCAGATCATCAGGATCTTCTTGCTCATCACTGCTCCTTTGACTATGGACACAAGCCCCACTGCACCAGGGCGCAAGCCGGACGCGGGCCGCGCCGGCAACCAGCCCATGATGGCCCAGCCAGATGGCAGGCGCAAGACAGCCGGCGCTGCGCCCCAAAAGCAAATAAACGTAACGATTGCCAACAAGTTCCTTTACTATCTCGCTTTGCGCCTTGCCGCGCCGTCACACACCTGCGAGCCGACCTTCCATCATGAGCTTGAAGAAAGACAGTCTGGGCCGGGATTTCCTGATCTTTGCCCTGATCACCGCCCTGTTCACCCTGGGCGTAGCCATCTTCCTGTACGCTTACTTCCCCGATTTCTACCGCTGGCTGGGCTCGCGCGACTTCGTGCGCGGCGACCAGGAAGGGGTCTTCGACCTGCAGTCCTACACCGGCGTGATGCAGATCGTGCTGGGCATGCCCATCGCCCTGGCCGGGTCCGTCTACGCCATCTACCTGGCTCGCCAGAGCATGAACCTGTCCCGGCTGAGCCACGAACAGACCCAGGCCCTGAACCGCAACGAACTAAGCAACCAGTACAAGGAAAAGCTGGGCCGGGCCTCGCACGCTTTTCACGAACTGGCCCTGACGCTGCGCGACCTGAACCTGGGCTCGCTGGCGGTCTACGGCATGGCCAGCAAGGCGATCAACTTCAGCGCCAGCATGTGGGGCGCCGGCCCCGAAGGCAGCCGCGAATCCCTCGCCGGCGCCAGCCAGCAGTTGTGCCAGACCCTGGAGCGGCTGCGCGCCGCCCTGGAAGTGATTTATGCCGATCCGGCCCTGCGCCGGTTGCTGGAAACCAAGCTGCGCGGCGGCACCTTGATCAACACCATAGACCAGATCTGGCTCAAGGACAGCAACCGCGACGACCTGCCCCTGCTCAATGCCGTGCTGTCCAGCGACTACCTGGCCATCTCGGACCACCTGGCCCAGCGCGCCCGCAGCCTGCACGGCCAGGAACTGATCATGGCCGCGCTGGCGGCGCTGGCCGGCATCGCCCTGCGCTGGTCCCTGTCCGAGCAGTATCGCCAGCAAAACCCGCAACTGATGCGGCACCTGCTGGACACCGAGATCAACGACGGGGCGGAAGCCGCCGACAATTACGCCGAGGAATTCGGCCTGCGTTTCCTGGGCGTGGTCCTGCTCAAGCACTCGCGCCGCGTCAGGCTGAACTCGCCCCTGCCCCACGAATGGCGCATCGACCTGGGCACGGCGGCTTTCGTGGACCTGATCAACGCCCTGCCCAGCCGCGAAGAGATCAAGCGCTGCGTGGACCGGCAGGAAGAGCAGCTGGTACATGATCTGCGCATGCTGCAAGTCGACACCGACGGCTACATCGACCTGGTGACCGAACCCACGCGCTCGTTTTCCTCGGTGCTGCAATACCACGTCCGGCAATTGCTGGACGTGTTCCAGTCGCACAATCACCGCATGGGCCTGATCCGCCCCGACTCGCAGGGCGAGCCGCTGCACCAGTTGGCCCGCACCGCCAGCCAGATCGCCGGCGGACAGAGCCTGGCCCAGGACGACATCACCAACAAGGTCATCCAGCTGGCCATCCGAAACATCCTGGAAATGCGCGACTCCGGCGTGCTGAGCCCGCAGGAGGTCCGCCCCGCCGTGCAGGCGCTGGCGCGCTCCCACACCGAGCCGCTTGCCCTGTTCATTCTGGAGCCGGACCTGCTGGCCGTGCTGGGCGCGGCCTTGTCGCCGGAGCTCGCCCTGGACCTTCTGGTGCAATTGGCCGAGCTGCCCATGCAGGAAGAACAGGCCGCCGCCCGGGCCCAGTTGATGCTGCAAGTGGGCGCGCTGCTGGCGGGCCATGGCCAGGACGAGGCCGCCGCGCAGGCGCTGGAGTCGGGGTCGGAGTTGACGAACACCCTCCTGCGGCACAAGCTGCCGCTGCTCAAGAGTTATTACATCGACGCACAGGACGCCCCCACCCACTTGGCTCAGGTGCTGTTCGCCATTGTCTTGCGCAATGTGGTCTGGAGCCTTCCCGTGCGCGTACTGCTGGAGGGCGAACCGCTGCGCGCCCGCCTGCTGTACGCCACCGACGCCGTCCTGCCCGTCATCTACGAACGCTTCCACCAGTTGAACCAGCTGGACTGGACTCCCGCACTGGACAAATGGGAGGGCGCTCCCCAGGCCGGGCATCTGCATCGCTGGCGGCAGGCGCTGCAAGCCTGGCTGCTCCAGGGTCAGGCTACCGACGAGGGCACCATCGAACTCGACCTGGCCAAGCCCTGAACCACGCTAGGCCGGCGCGCGCGACTGCGGTACAGTAGATGTGTCATGTATGGTTTCTTCTTACAGGAGCACGCATATGGCCTTAGCCCCCCAAGACCGCAATCCCTCTGAACTGCTGCGCCAGTTGCCCTTGAAACCCGGCTGGCTGATCGGGCTGGGCATTGCCCTGATCATCCTCGGCCTGCTCGCCCTGGCCTACATCGTGGGCGCCACGGTGGCCAGCGTCGTGTACGTGGGCGTGCTCATGGCCATCGGCGGCGTCCTGCAGCTAGCCCACGCCTGGAGCGCCAAGGGCTGGAAAGGCTTTTTGCTCTGGAGCCTGAGCGGCGTGCTCTACCTGCTGGCCGGCGTGGTCGCCATCAGCAATCCCCTGGTGGGCGCCACCATCCTGACACTGATCTTCGGCGCCTTCCTGATTGCCTCGGGCGTGTTCCGGCTCTGGGTCTGGTTCCAGAACCGCGCCCAGCCCGGCGGCGGCTGGCTGGCCGTCTCGGGCCTGATCACCCTGGCCGCAGGCCTGATCATCGCCGCCGGCTGGCCCGGCAACAGCGTCTGGGTGCTGGGCCTGATCCTGGGCATAGACCTGCTGACCCAGGGCTGGGCGACCTTGCTGCTGGGCATGGCCATCAAGCGCGTCGGCCCGCGGTAAACCTGCCCTCCCATAAAAAAAAACCGCTCCGTGGAGCGGTTTTTTTTCCGTCATCGCGTCATTCCGGCAAGCTGGGCAACGCAGCTTGCGAACCGCGCAGCCAGGGCCGGCGGGTACAGGCCAGCATGGCCGCGTCACCCTGGCTGTCCCCGTAGGCCATGTCCAGCTGCACCGCAGGCGTGCCCAGCCAGCCCTGCAGGCGGCGCACTTTCTCTTCGCCCCAGCAATTGGCGCTCTTCAAGCCGATATAGCGGCCCTGGGCATCGAAACCCAGTTCAGTGGCCAGCACCTGGGCCAGGCCTTCCTGTCGGGCCCAGATGTCCAGGTAAAGAGAGGGGGAAGCGCTGACCAGCACCACGGTGTCGCCGCGCCGGCAGTGTTCGCGCAGACGCTCCAGCATCTCCGGACGCAACAGCCTGGGCAGGTGGCGGCTTACATAAGCCTGGGCCAGGTCCTCCAGTTGCCGGCGGTCCAGGCCCGCCAGGGCGCTGGCCAGGAAGCGCGCCTTGATGGCCTGGCGCCGCGCCGGTCCGCGATCCAGGCGCGCCACACGCGGCGCGCAGGCCAGGTAGGCTTTCAGGCAGACGCCCCAGCCGCGCATGCGCCGCACGAAGTCCTGCAGGCTGTCCCTGTCGGTAATCGTGCCGTCGAAGTCAAAAGCCACCAACACGGGCGCCCCTTTCTGTCTGGAAAACAGGCAGTTTACGGGCAAAGGGCGCCCTTCTCAAACCATCGCCCTACAAAGCCCAGCCGCCCAGATAGAACACGGCCAGGGCCACGGCGATCAGCACCGTGCCCACATTGAGCTTGTTCAGCTCGCCGGCGAACAGGCGCCCCAGCACCAAGGTGCAGAAACCCAGCATGATGCCGGTCACGATATTGCAGGTCAGCACGATGAAGACGGCGCAGACCAGCCCGGCCATGGTGTCCACCGAATCCTCGGTGTTCAGGTGGCGCACGCCGCCCAGCATCAGCAGGCCCACGTACATCAGGGCGGGCGCGGTCGCGTAGGCGGGCACCAGCGCCGCCAATGGGGACAGGAAGATCAGCGCCAGAAAGCCCAGGCCCACTACCACGGCCGTCAGGCCCGTGCGCCCGCCGGCCGCCGTGCCGGCCGCCGATTCAATATAGGCCGCTGCCGGAGCGGCGCCCAGCGTGGACGACACCATGGAGCTGACCGAGTCCGTGGTCAGCGCGCGGCTGCCATTGATGATCTGGCCCTTGTCATCGAGCTGGCCGGCCTGGCCCGCCACGGCGCGGATGGTGCCGGTGGCATCGAACACGGCCGTCATCACCAGGGCCAGCACGCTGGGCAGGACCACGGCGTTCATGGCGCCGCCTATGTCCATGGCGCCGATCAGCGAGTGTTCGCCGCCCAGCGCCGGCATGGCGAACAGGCCCGTGAAACGCACGGCCGGGTCGAAAGCCAGGCCGATGGCCGACAGGACCAGGATGACGATCAGGATGCCTCCGGCCACGCGGCGGCGCTCCAGGCCGAAGATGGCGGCCAGCCCCAGCACGGACAGCCAGACCGGCATGGCCGTGACATCGCCCAGCGCCACCGGCAGGCCGGCGCCGGCGTTGCGCGTGACCAGGCCGACTTCATTGGCGGCGATCAGCAAGAGGAACAGGCCTATGCCTATGCCCGTGCCGTGGGCGATGCCCAATGGCAGATTGCGCAGGATCCAGGTGCGTATGCCCGTGGCGGAAATGGCGGTGAAGATCACCCCCATCAGGAAAATCGCGCCCAGCGCCACGGCCGGGGTCAACTGCTGGCCCAGTACCAGGTCGAAGGCCGTGAAGGCCGTCAGCGAGATCGCACAGCCCACGGCAATGGGCAGATTGGCCCAGAAACCCATCAACAGCGAGCCGAAGGCGCTGGTCAGGCAGACCGCCACGAACACCGCTGACGTATCGAAACCGGCCTTGCCCAGCATGGACGGCACCACGAAGACCGAATACACCATGGCCAGAAAGGTGGTCAGCCCGGCCAGGATCTCCTGGCGCAGGGAGCTGCCTCGCTCGCGATAGGCAAAATGTTTTTCCAGCCAGCCGCCGGCCGTCGGGGCTTCCAGGGCCTGCTGCCTCGCCCGCAATGCGGTTTCTTGCTCAGCCATGATCCATGCTCCTTTATCAGTATTTGATGTCTGAAACGGTGCTTTGCCGTCATCAGGAATCATTAATGGACAGACCCGCCCCCGACAGGGGAGCGGCATCTCTCATGGCCTGAACCAGGAGCGTGCGCCAGGCAGCGGCCAGCACCCGTCCTGCCCGCGGAAAAACGCAGGCATGCATGCAGAAAAGAAATAGGTGAGCGGGGGTCGTCTCCTCCCCGACCGGCGCCTTTGCGGCGTTTCTTCTGATCCCGGCAATGGGAAATGAGGCCCCATTCTACGAGCCGGCCCGGCGCGGAAAATCACGTCAAGGTAATGAGGGTTATCAGGCTCCGGCCGGGACGCGCTTCAGCGCGACGGCATGTCGCAGGGTCCATAGACCAGGTCCGCGCGCGCTTCGGGCGGAATGGGCGGCATGCTGCGCTCCCATTGCAGGTAGCGTTCGCGCATATCCTGCAGGCGCGCGGGATCGCGCCGAGCCTGATTCGCCCGCTCGCGCTCGTCCTGCCCCAGGTTGAACAGGTACTCGACTTCGTCCACCTTCAGGTATTTCCAGTCTCCCTGGATCAAGGCGCGCTGGTCCCGATGCTTCATGCGCCAGAACAGCGGCCGCCGCACGTCCGGACCCGGTCCGCCCCGCAGCAGCGAGGCCAGCGACACGCCATCAGGCTCGAAACCGGCGCGAGCCCGCACGCCCGCCAGCTCCCAGAACGTCGCCGTCCAATCCATGGTCATGCACGGGACCGCGCACACTCCGGGGCGCACCGCCGCTGGCCAGTGCGCCAGCAAGGGAACCCGGATGCCGCCCTCGGTCAGATCCATTTTCCCGCCGACCAGAGGCCAGTTGTTGGAATAGCGCTCGCCGCCATTGTCGCTGGTGAACACGACCAGAGTGTCATCGAGCAGATCCTGCTCGCGCAGCGCCTGCATCAGAACGCCTATGCCCTCGTCCATCTCGCGGATCATCTGCTGGTAGACATGGATGGAGCCGCTTTCCAGATCGCTCAACGCGGCCGGAAACTCGTACTGCGCATCACGCTGCATGGCGCGCGTCTGCCACGGCCAATGGGGTGCGGTGTAGTGCAGGCTGAGCAGGAACGGCTCCCTGTCCCGGCCACGCTGGCGCACGAACTGCACGGCGCGCTCGCTGAACAGGTCCGTCAGGTAGCCCTGGGCCCGGATGGGCTCGCCATTGCAGTACAGCGCCCCCTCTCCTTTGTTGTCCGTATGGCGCAAATAGTCCGCCCCGCCCGACAGAATGCCCCAATGCTCCTGATACCCGCTTTTCAAGGGACCGAAGTGCGGCGGATAGCCCAGATGCCATTTGCCGATCAGGGCGGTCCGGTACCCTTTTTCGCGCAGCAAAGACGGCAAGGTGGGGTGCTCCGGAGGCAGGCCGGCCACCTTGTCGCCCTTGAAGCGCGGCGTCAGCGGCTCGTGGGCGCCGCCGCGCAGACGATACTGGTAGCGCCCCGTCATCAGGGCGAAGCGTGTCGGCGAGCAGACCGGCGAATTGGCATAGGCCCGCGTGAAGCGCAGGCCATTGCGGGCCATGCGATCCAGATTCGGACTGGTGTCGGGCAAGCCGCCGTAGCATCCCAGATCCGCATGGCCCAGGTCGTCGGCCAGAATGGAGACGAAATTGCTCATCCTGCTCCCTTACAAGGTTCCCGCCAAGCCGGCATCGGTGATGACCTGCCGGTACCGGATACTGTCCTGGTCGATCTGTTGCTGGAACTCATCCCTGCGCTTGATGGTCACGTCCATGCCCAGTTCGCGCAATTTGGCCGCCAGGCCGGGGTCGGACAGGGCCTGAACAAAAGCATCCTCCAGCCACTGGCGCTGCGCGGGATCCGTGCCCGCCGCCACGAAAAAGCCTGTCCAGCTCGCCACGTCCACCCCCGGGAACCCTGCCTCGGACGCCGCCGGAACCTGGGGAAGGATGGGCGTGCGCTCCTGGCTCGTCACCATCAAGGGGCGCAGCTTGCCTGCCTTCAGATGCGGCAGGGACGGGGCCAGGGCATCGATCAGCACGGGGACATGAGCCCCCAGCACCGCCTGTAGCGCCGGCGTGCTGCCATTGAATGGCACCGGCGTGGGCGAGATGCCCGCCGCGCGCGTGACCACCTCCATGGCGATGCGGCCCGGCAGGGCTCCGTGTGCGTACATGGCATAGTCCATCTGGCCTTGCTTGAGGCTTTCCACCCACTGCCCCACCGTCTGGATGCTGGACTCGGGCGCCACGCTCAGGACCAGCGGCATGAAGGTCGCCATGGCCACCGGCTCGAAATCCTTGGCGGGATCGTAGGCCGGTTCCTTGTACAGCACCGGATTGAACACCATGGTGGCGTCGATGGCCGTCAGCACGGTGTAGCCATCCGGCTTGGCGCGCGCCACGTGACGCGCGGCAATCGTGGTGTTGCCGCCGGGCCGGTTCTCCACCACGATGGACACCGACTGCTGCTCGGCCACCTTCTGGGCGATCAGGCGCGACAGCGTGTCCGACCCGCCTGGGGCCGCGACCGGGACAAACAGGGAAAGGGGCCGTTGGGGGTATTGCGCCGGGGCCGCCCCCGCCGGCATCGCTCCCGCCAGAGAAGCCATAGCCAACATATAGGCAAGTTTCATCGTCTCGCTCCGTCAATGAATGAAGAATCAGTCCAGCCGTATGGCCAGACGCTGGATCATGGGTCCATACAGCCGGGACTGCGCCTGGATGAACTGCTCGAAATCCTGGCCCGTGCGTATATCGACCAGCATGCCTTTGGCCTCCAGCCGGGCGCGTATGTCGGCCTGAGCCATGGCCTGGACGACCGCGTCCTGCATCGCCGCCACCGCCGCGTCCGGCGCCTCCCGAGGCGCGACCAGTCCCCACCAGCTGGAGAACGCCAGGGGCTGCCCCAGCTCGGCCAGCGTCGGAATCCGATCCGCCTGCGCCAGTCGCTCATCGGACGCCACGGCCAGCGCGCGCAGCCGCCCCTCTGCCAGCAAGGGCGCGCTGCCCACCAGCAAGTCGAACATGAAATCCACTTCGCCTGCGGCCAGGTCCGTCAGCGCCTGGGCCGCGCCGCGGTAGGGAATGTGGTCGGCCTCCAGTCCCAGGTCGCGGGAGAACTGGGCGCCGGCCAGGTGCGCGACCGTGCCGATGCCCGCCGACCCATACCGCAAGCGGCGCTGCTGCCCCAAGGTCCGCACATCGTCCAGGGAATTGAGGCCGCTATCGGCGCGCACCAGCAAGAGCAAAGGGGCCTGCGCCAACAAGGCGACCGGTTTCAAGCGCTCGGCCGCCTTTTGCTGTTCGGCGCCATGGAACAAAAAGGGATTCAAGGACAGCAGGCCGGTGTGGGCGATCAGGAAATTCCGCTCGCCGGCGCGTTGAGCCACCGTGGCCTGAATGGCCGACATGCCGCCCGCGCCCGGCTTGTTCATCACCACCACAGGCTCGGCCAACTGCCGTGCCAGCGATGGCGCCAGGTCCCGGGCCAGTTGATCGACCGCTCCCGCTGGAGGAAACGGCAAGACAAGGTTGATGGAAGCGGCCAGGGCGGCCAGCGGGAACAGACACAACAGCAGGATCCCCGCTCCTATCCGTAACATCGTCGCGCGCATGGATACCTCCTCTATATTTAAAAATATACTTCGGTATATTTTTAAATATAAAAGAGCAAGCCATCAGGCTCCATGCTTGATTTCCCTAGTCTTTGAAGGGCGACAGGACCTGGCCCTGATCCGCATTCCGCAGCACGACAGGCAGCCAGGATCCGCTCGAACCTCAGTCCTGGCGCGAGACCGTCGCGTCCGCGCCTTGCAGGAATTGCTCCCGCAACTGCTCCCACTGCTCGGTCAAGGCCTGCACGGCTTGCGGCTCGGGCCGCAGCCCCTGCGGCTCCAGCTTCACCAGCGCCAGGCCGTACCGGGCCGCCGACAGGTCCTGCGCCACGCCGGCCGATTGCTGCACGGCTTGCGCGGGGCGGCGGCTCCACAGCTCTCCCAGTCCGGCCAGGCCCTGCGCCGCCCCGGCCAGGCGCCGGCGCACAGAACCAACGATGCTGACCGGCCAGACCAGGGTGAACATCAGGTACATGACGGTATTGCCCAGCAGGATGCCCATGACGCGGTCGCGCGCCGAATCCAGGTCGAAACTGGGACCAAAGCCCTGCAAAGTCACCAGATAGAATGCGAAGGCGATCTGTATGCCTGCATAGGAGATGCGCTCCGGTCCGTAGAACACCCAGGCCCCCAGCAGGGACACCAGGAACACCACGGCCATCAGTCCGCCGATATCCACCAGATGCGGCATGATGAACAGCACCGTCAAAAAGCCCAGCGCCGCGCCCGCCAGGCAACCGGCGATGCGCAGCGCCAGCTTGTGCACGGTTTCTCCCGTCGATCCCAGGGCCGCCACATAACAGGTGATCATGGCGGTGTGAATGCCCTGCCAGTCCAGGGCGCTGTAGATCAGATAGCACAGCACGGCGGCCGCCGTCGCCTTCAAGGCGTGATGCTGATAGATGGGATTGGTCCAGGCATCGGGTACGAAGAAGGGTTCGCGCGGCGGATCGGCGCGCCCGATGGGCGTGACGCCCGCCAGAGACTGCAAGGCCTGATGCAGTTCGAGCGCCGCCGGGCCGCCGTCGGCCGGCGGTGCGGGCAGATCCACAGCCTGGGGAGCCAGACCTTGCTCCAGAGCTTGGGCGCCCTGTTCGCAGGCCCGGGCCAGCGCCAGGCCTTGCGCGGGATCTGCGTCCGCTTCGCGCAACACGGCCACGGCCAGCAGGACGCGATACGTGTTCAGGATGGCCTGATCCAGTTCCTCCTGGCGCCGCGCCGGCAGCAGGTGGAACAGGCGCACCCAGCCCAGGCGTTTCTGCTGCTCGGCCACGCCCAACGCCAGCTCGGCCCACAGCGCCTGCGCGTCCGCCCGCCCGTCCAGGTCTCGGGCGGCCAGGCGCAGGCGCGCGCCCAGTTCGCGGCGCAGCACCTTGTGCGGATACAGGCCGAAACACAGATTGAAGACCAGCACCAGGCCCATGGGCGCGCTGGCCATCAGCCAGGCGTACAGCAAGGCGCGCGTGGCGATCTCCCCCACCGGCACGTAGCCCAGCAGGGTCAGCACAAAGGCGATCACCAGGGCGATGATGCCGCCCAGCGGCCCCAGCTTGCTGGCCACACCCAGAAACAGCAGCGCAAAAGACGTCAGCACCATGGCCAGCAAGCGCAGGGCCGGATATTCGATGGTGAACTGGATCAGCGGCACCATCAGCAGCACGACCAGCGACACCAGCACCACCAGGGCCAAGGCCAGGACCGAGCTTTCGCCCGAATCGGACTTCATCACGAAGAAAATGACGAAACAGCTGACGGCCGATTCCGGGATGCCGTAGTTCATGGCCAGCATGACCATCAGGGCGCACAGGGCGGCGACCCGCCAGCTCAGCGCCAGGCGGCCGGGCGTGGGCCGCAGGTCCTGCAGGAGCACCCGCCACAGGCCGGACGGGCTTGCGCTAGCAGTCGCCATCGGCGTGAATGATGGACGTGGCCGAGGCGCCCATGCGCATCAGATCCTCGGGCGGCTGGTCCAGCCGGATGCGCACCGGAAAGCGCTGCGCCACCCGCACCCAGTTCAGGGACTTCTGGATGAAGGGCAGGCTGCGCGGCAGGTTGATCTCTTCCTGGCTGCTGACGCCCCAGCCTATCTCCTCCACCTTGCCGCTCAGCTTGCGCGACGGATCGGCCAGCACGTAGACCGTGGCGCAGGCGCCGGGGCGGATGCGTTTCAGGTCGGTTTCGCGGTACATGCCGGTGGCGTGCCAGGCGTCCGTGGCGATCAGGGTGAAGACCGACACGCCCGGCAGCAGGTGTTCGCCCGGGCCGGTGCGCAGGCCCACGATGCGGCCATTGACCGGCGCCTTGACCTGCGTGTGTTCCAGGTCGCGCTGCGCCATGGCCAGGCCCGCCTGGCGCATCTGCACCATGGCCTGCTCGGCCTGCGTGTCGCCCACCAGGGCCTGGGCGGCGCCCGCCTGCTCCAGGGCCTGCTTCAAGGTGACTTCCGCGTCCCGCATCAGGGTGTTGGCCTCGTCCAGCTGCTGCCGGGACACATAGCCCTTGGCCGCCAGATTGGCCAGGCGCCGCTGGCTTTGCGCGGCCATGGCCAGGTTCGTGCGGGCGCGGGTGATCTGCTCGTCGGCGATCGTGGCGTTGTGCCCTTCGGCGCGCACCGCCCGCTGCTTGACCTCCAGCGTGGCCTGCGCCAGCGCCAGTTCGGCCTGCGCCTGCTCCAGCCGCAACTGATAGAACACCGGATCCACCGTGAAGAGCAGTTCGCCCTGGCGGACATATTGGCCGTCGCGCACCGCCATCTGCTCGATGCGTCCCGGCAGCGAACTGGACACGTGCACCACGTCCGCGCCCAGCACGGCATCTTCCGAGGCCGGATTGTCCGCCGCGCGCTGCAGGTAGCGCCAACCAAGGGCAAAGGCGGCGATGACGGCCGCGGCCGTCAGCAGCCATGCCAGGCTCTTGCGGGAACGGGAATGCGATGGCGAAGTCATGGCGCGGTCACTCGAAGAAAAGAAGAAGCGCGGCAAACGCCAGGGCCAGCGTCAGGCAGGCGTACACCGGCAGGCGGGCCGGCAGGGCGTCGTCCACGCCCGCCCGGATCAGGCCCCAGCGGATCAGCAAGGTCAGGACAATGGCGCCTAGTACGGCCAGCAGCCAGGCAGGAAAATAGGAACCGGCCAGATAGACCGTGGGCGCGCTGGAGCATCCCCCAGCAGCGGCAAACTCATCATGCAGCCGATACGCGCAAGCATGCGATGCTTCTCCCCGACTTTCTTCAACACTATGAATGGCGCCTGCGCCTTGCGGTATTCATTCGCGAACCCCGGCCATTGTACCGGCGCCCGCGCCGCGGGTCCTGCGCCCTTGCGCTTATTTATTCCGGAACTGGACAGTATAGGCTTGCCCGGCGCGATAGCGGTTATAGTGGGAACCACATTTCAGATCCGTTTTTTCAAGCGCGCCATTTTCAGAAAAACTCCATGAATGACGTCAATCTGACCCTGACCATGCTGGCTGCCGTGCTGATCAGCAACAGCCTGGTCAAGATGATTCCTCTTGCAGTGCCCGCGCCGCTGGTGCAGATCAGTCTGGGCTTCATGATTGCCGGCTGGTTCAATCATGGCATGACGCTGAATCCGGACCTTTTTCTATCTTTTTCTGCCGCCCCTGCTGTTTCTGGACGGTTGGCGCATTTCCAAGGAAAGCCTGATCCGGGACCGCATCGGCATTCTGGTGCTGGCTTTCGTGCTGGTATTCATGACGGTGTTCGGCCTGGGGCATCTCCTGCATTGGCTGATTCCCGCCATGCCGCTGCCCGTGGCCTTCGCGCTGGCCGCCATCGTCTCGCCCACCGACCCGGTGGCCGTGTCCGCCATCACCCGCCGGGTGCCGCTCCCGCCCCGGCTCAAGGCCATACTGGAAGGGGAATCGCTATTCAATGACGCCAGCGGCCTGGTGGCGTTCCGGCTGGCTGTGGCGCTGGCCATGGGCGGCTCCTTTTCGATGGCCTCGGCCGGCCGCAACTTCCTCTGGCTGACCCTGGCGGGTCTGGCGGCGGGCGTGCTGGTCACGCGCGGCCTGCTGCTCCTGCGCAATGCCTTCGTGCGCCGCTGGGGCGAAGAGCCGGGCGCGGAAATCCTCTTCAGCCTGCTGCTGCCCTTCGCCGCCTACTTTCTGGCCGAGCAGCTCGAGGCTTCCGGCATCCTGGCCGCCGTGGCGGCCGGGGTCGCCATGAGCTACGCGGAACTGTCGGGCAACGCCCTGGCCGCCACGCGCACCCAGCGCAAGGCCGTCTGGGACACCTTGCAGCTGAGTCTGAACGGCCTGATGTTCGTGCTGCTGGGCGAACAATTGCCGGCCATCTTCCGCGGCGCCGTGCAGGTCGTGAAAGAGACCGGACACCACAACCCCGCCTGGCTGCTGGTCTACGCCGTCGCCATCTGCGTGGCGCTGGTGCTGCTGCGGTTCCTGTGCGTCTACGGCTATCTGTGGCTGCGGCGCGGCCTGTCCCTGCTGGGCGCCAACCACGACACGGGGAAGGACAGCCCGCGTCTGGTCCTGGTGCTGTCGGTGGCCGGAGTGCGCGGCGCCGTGACCCTGGCCGGCGTCATGACCCTTCCCCTGCAACTGCCCGACGGCAGCCCGTTCCCCGCCCGCGACCTGGCCATTTTCCTGGCGTCGGTCGTCATCATCGTCTCCCTGCTGATGGGCGGCCTGAGCCTGCCGCCCCTGATGAAGAAGGTCAAGCTTCCCGAACTGCATCGCCGCCAGGGCCAGGCGGAACTGGCCGACCAGGCCGCCCGCCAGGCCTGCGTGCAAAGCGTCGCGCACACCCTGAACGAGCTGATCGAGCAGAACCCCGATGTACCCGGCGAGCGCTACGCCGCCATGGCCAACCGCGTGCTGGCCAGCCTGAACCAGGACCGCGACGACGGCAAAGCCGCCGGGGATCCGGCCGAGCAGGATCTGGAGAAACGCATGCAGATGCAGGCTATCGCCGCCGCCCGCAATGCCGTATTCGCCCTGGCGCGCCAGCACCAGATATCCGATGAGATCGCCCGCGAGAAAGTCCGCCTACTGGACCTGATCGAGGTGCTCATGTCCTGAGCCCGCGTCCAGCCCCAACCGCCCCTGACCCCAGAAGAACGCTCATGCAGACCCATACCTATCTCGGCCAGTCCCGCGCCTCCCGCCAGCAACGACACGCCTATCGCCGCGGCCTGCCCGCCTGCGTCTGCGCCCATCCGGCCATCCCCCTGGTCCATCGGCGCCTGGACGCGGCCGCCGCGCCGGCCGCGCCGAACGGGCTCCCGGCCTTTCAGTCCGACAATGCCCTGGAACAGAAACCGCTCGCCCTGGCGCCCAAGCTGTTCCTGACCAATCTGCGCCTGTTCGACGGCCTGCGCACGCAACTGCAACAGGGCCTGGCGGTACAGATCGACCAGGGCCGCATCGCCGCCATCCTGGACAGCGCCGACGTTCCGCCCGACGCGCCGACCCTGGACTGCCGCAACAAGGTGCTGATGCCCGGCCTGATCGATGCGCACTGGCACAGCCTGCTGTGCGGCGTGGACCAGATGACGGCCATGATGGCCGACCCCGCGGACCTGCACCTGATCGCCGCCAAGCAAGCCGAGCGCACCCTGCTGCGCGGCTTCACCACGGTGCGCGACGCCGGCGGCCCGAGCTTTGCGCTCAAACGCGGCATAGACATGGGCCTGCTGCACGGCCCGCGCATCTACCCGTCGGGCGCCATGATCGCCCAGACCGGCGGCCATGCGGACTTTCGCATGCGCTACGAAGTGCCGCGCGCGCAAGACGAGCTGAGCCATACGGAGCGCGCCGGGGTCGCCTGCATTGCGGACGGCGCGGACCAGGTGCTGCGGCGCGTGCGCGAACAGTTGATGCTGGGCGCCAGCCAGGTCAAGCTGATGGCCGGCGGCGGCGTGACCTCCCTGTACGATCCCCTGGAAGGCCTGCAGTTCAGCGATGCGGAATTGCGCGCCGCCGTGGGAGCCGCCGAGGACTGGGGCACCTACGTCATGGTGCACGTCTACTGCGCCAAAGGCATACAGCGGGCCGTCAAGGCCGGCGTGAAGTCCATCGAGCACGGCCAGTTGGCCGACGAGGAGACCGCGCGCATCATGGCCGGCGAAGGCGTCTGGTGGAGCCTGCAGCCCTTCCTGGGCGACGAGGACGCCAACACCCAGCGCGATCCGCGCAGCAAGGCCAAGCAGCAGCAGGTCGCCGCCGGCACCTTGCGCGCCTATGAGCTGGCCCAGAAGCACCGGATCCAGACGGCCTGGGGCACGGACATCCTGTTCAGCCCGCAGCACCTGCCGCGCCAGGGCCACATGCTCGCCAAGCTCACCCGCTTCTACGATCCGCTGACCGTGCTGAAGATGGCCACCGGCGACAACGGCCGCCTGCTGCGCATGTCGGGCCTGCGCAATCCCTACGGGGGCGAGCTGGGCGTCATCCAGCCCGGCGCCCTGGCCGACCTGCTGCTGGTCGACGGCGAACCCGAGCGGAGCCTGGACTTCCTGGACCAGCCGGACCAAAGCCTGGCGCTGATCATCAAGGATGGCAAAATCTACAAGAACGCTCTGC
The DNA here is from genome assembly GCF_965112015.1 of Alcaligenes sp. Marseille-Q7550. Classification (NCBI taxonomy): domain Bacteria; kingdom Pseudomonadati; phylum Pseudomonadota; class Betaproteobacteria; order Burkholderiales; family Alcaligenaceae; genus Alcaligenes; species Alcaligenes sp. Marseille-Q7550. The sequence continues at coordinate 1,485,891 of NZ_CBCOPU010000001.1, read as the reverse complement.
CTGCTTCCTGACCCCATGACCAAACCCGCCCTTCGCTCCCTGCGCATTGCCCTGCCGGCCGCCGCGCTGGCCCTGGCGGCCTGCGCCGCCCCTGCCGCCAAGGCCGCCGCCGGCCCGGTCCCCAGGCAGGATGCGCCCGAACCGCCCCGGCTCATGGAGCCCGGGACCGGCGTCTCGCACGAAGCCCCGGGCGCGCCCCGCGTGCGGGCCGGCCATGAGTACACCCTGCCCGAGCTCATCGACCTGGCCCAGCAGCTCAATCCCAGCACCCGCATCGCCTGGGGCGAGGCCCAGCAGGCGGCGCAGGCCGCCGGCATGGTGCAGAGCGCCTACCTGCCCCTGATTTCCGCCAATATCGTCGGCGGCTATGTGCGCAGCGACCGCAGCGACAGCGCGCGCCTGCTGGGACGCGACGTGGAGCTGAACTACGACACGCACCTGAGCGGCGTGGTGCCGGCCCTGACGCTGCAATGGCTGTTGTTCGACTTCGGCAAGCGCGCCGCCCTGCAGGAGGCCGCCGACAAGCTGGCGCTCGCCAGCCGCATCACCTTCAGCGGCGTGCACCAGGCAGTCATCGCGGAAGTCTCCATCAGCTACTTCAATTACAACTCGGCGCGCCGGCGCGAGCAGATCGCTGCGCAAGGCCTCAAGAACGCAGCCCTGATCGAGGACATTGCCCTGGAGAAAGAGCGCAATGGGCTGGGTACGCGCATCGAAGTGGCGCAGGCGCGCCAACTGAAGGCCCAGGCCCGCCTGCACCACGTCAACGCCGGCACGCTGGCCCGCCAGGCCTACCAGACCCTGCTGGGCGCAGTCGGACTTGCGCCCGATACCCGGCTGGAGGTGGCCGACAGCGCCGGACGGCCGCTGCCCGAAGACCTGGACATTCCCGGCAACGCCGCCTTGCGGCAGGCCATCGCCCGGCGTCCCGACGTGCAGGCCATGCAGGCGGCGCACCAGGCCAGTCTGGCCGGCGTGGACTCGGCCCAGGCCAGTTTCATGCCCAAGCTCATGCTGATGGGCTTTGTCTCCAGGCGGATCGGATCGCTGAGCGTGGGCAATCTGCCCGAAGTCAGCCCGCAGGCATCCTCCAGCGGCGCGGTGCTGGCCCTGTCCATTCCCTTGTACGACGCAGGGCTGCGGACCAAGCAGACCCGCGAGGCGCAGTTGCGCGCCGACACCGCCCGCGAAAGGGTGCAGAAAACGGAACAGGACGCCTACAAGCAGATGGTGATCGCCGCCGACGTGCTGCGCGCGGCCCTTGAATCCCATCGCGCCGCCGGCGAGCTGGTGCAGGCCGCCCAGGTCACTTACGACGGCGCGCTGGAGTCCTACAAGGAAGGGCTGACCGGCATGACGCTGCTGACCGAGGCCCATAGCGGCCTGCTGGGCGCGCTGGAAGCGCAGAGCGCCGCCCATGCGGCCGGCCTGGTGGGCTCGGTCAACCTGGCTTTTGCCATGGGCGAGCTGAACCAGGCGCCCGCCCTGCCGTGAACGCCGCCGGCGCGCGGGTTCAGTTCGCCTCGATGGCCCGCAGGGCCTTGTCCAGGCGATCCACCGTGCGGTCCAGCTTGTCCAGCTTGTCCAGTCCGAACAGGCCGATGCGGAAAGTCTTGAAGTCCGCCGGTTCGTCGCACATCAGGGGCACGCCGGACGCGGCCTGCAGGCCCGCCTGGGCGAACTTGGCGGCCGAATGGATGCCGTCGTCGGTGGTGTAGCACACCACCACGCCGGGCGCTTCGAAGCCGGGAGCGGCCACGCTGCGAAAGCCGTGTTCGCGCAGCAAGGCCCGCACCCGACGGCCCAGCTCGAGCTGCCGGGTCCGGATGGCGTCAAAGCCATGGCTTTCCGTTTCCGCCATGGCTTCCTGCAGCACTTTCAGGGAGTCCGTGGGCAAGGTGGCGTGATAGGCATGGCCGCCGCTTTCATAGGTTTCCATGATCTGCAGCCACTTGCGCAGGTCGCAGGCGAAGCTGGTGCTGACCGTGGTCTCGATGTGCAGCCGGGCGCGTTCGCTGAGCATGACCAGGCCGCAGCAGGCCGAACCTGTCCAGCCCTTTTGCGGCGCGCTGATCAGCACGTCCACGCCCACCGCCTTCATGTCCACCCAGGCCGTGCCCGAGGCGATGCAGTCCAGCACGAACAGGCCGCCGACCGCATGCACGGCTTCGGCCACCTGGCGCATGTAATCATCCGGCAGCATGATGCCCGAAGCGGTCTCCACATGAGGCGCGAAGACCAGCGCGGGCTTTTCGGCATGGATGGCGGCCACCACCTCGGCGATGGGCGCGGGCGCATAAGGGGCCTGGCTGCCGGCCTCGACGGGGCGGGCCTTGAGCACCGTGGTGCTGGAGGGGATGGAGCCCATGTCGAAGATCTGCGTCCAGCGATAGCTGAACCAGCCGTTGCGGATCACCAGGCATTTGCGGCCCGTGGCGAACTGGCGCGCCACCGCCTCCATGCCGAACGAACCGCTGCCCGGCACCACGATGGCGGAATGCGCCTGGTAGACCTGTTTCAGCGTGCGGGATATTTCGCGCATCACATGCTGGAAGGTCTTGGACATATGGTTCAGGGCGCGGTCGGTGTAGACCACCGAATATTCGAGCAGGCCGCCGGGATCGACGGAATTGCTTGTATCAGACATGAAGACCTCGGGATTCAGAAACAAAAGATATAAGGATCACGGTGATTTTAGTCCATGCGGGCAAGCGCAGGTTGACGATGCGACTGCCTCTGGGTACCTTGAGGGCCACGCTTCGCACTCCCCGGAAAAAATGATGCGCATACCTCATTTCACCCTGAACACCCAGGGGCGGGACATCGCCGTGGGCGATGTGCACGGCTGCTTCAGCAAGCTGGAGGCGGCCCTGCGCCGGGTCCGTTTCGATCCTGCCAAGGACAGGCTGTTTTCCGTGGGCGACCTGGTCGACCGCGGACCGGAATCCAGGCAGGCCCTGCAATGGCTGGACCTGCCCTGGTTCCATGCCATCTGCGGCAACCACGAACTGATGACCTGGCGGCGCGCGGTCGGCCGCCCCATCCAGGAATTCGACCATCGCATCCATGGGGGCCTGTGGCTGGACGACTGCCCGCCCGAGGAACAGCAGCGCATCGCCCGGCGCCTGCAGGCCCTGCCCCTGGCCATGGAGGTGGACACGCCCGAGGGCGTGGTGGGCATCGTGCACGCCGACTTCCCCTACGAAGACTGGAGCGCCATCCACGGCCCAGACTTCGACGCCAGCGACGAATATGTCTGCCTGTGGTCCATAGACCGCTACGAAACCCGCTACGCCGGAACCGTGCGCAACGTGCGCGCCCTGATCCACGGCCACCGCACCACCCGCACGATGCTCCAGCTTGGCAACGTCTACTTCATCGACACCGGGGGCTGGCGCGAAGGCGGCCGCTTCACCCTGCTGGACCTGCATACCTTGAAGCCCTTGTCATGAAACCATGGAAACCATTGCAGGGCGTCGCCATGCCCCATGAACTAGGCCGCCAGCGCATCCATGCTTTCGCTGATGGAGAGCGCGGCGGCAACCCGGCCTATGTCATCGCCAGCACGGAGCCCGCAGCGACGCGGCAGAGCGAGCTCATCGCCCTCGCCCGCGCCCAAGGCTGCGAGGTCACGCACCTGCACTTCACCGGCGAACCCGGCACGGCCCGGGCCCGCTTTTACGTACCGACGGGCGAGATCGCCTTCTGCGGCCACGGCGCCCTGGCGGCCGCGGCCTGGGCGATGCGGGCCAGGCAGGCGCAGGATCGTTTGCTGCTGGTCCATCAGGGCGGCGAAATCCTCATGCAGAGGCACAACGATGGCCAGACAGGTTTCACCGACACCGCCGGCAATACCCGCGAACACCCCATGACCCGCCCCCTGCTTAAGGAATTGCGCGCCATGCTGGGGCTGCCGGAACTGCAAGGGGAAGACGTGACCCTGCACCTGGGCGGCAAGCAGCGGCGCAAGGCCCTGATCGCCCTGTCCAGTCCGCGCTGGCTGGCCCGGATAAGCCTGGATGCCGAGCGGCGCGACCGCTTCTGCCGGCAGCATGAGCTGACCGGCATTTATCCCTTTGCCGTGTCGGCGCACGGCGACATCCTGAGCCGTCACTTCCCCTTGGCCGCAGGCCTGGACGAGGACATGGCCACGGGCAACATCGCGCCCACCGTCGCCGCCCTGGTTTGCGGCGACCGGCCCTGGCCCCTGAACATCCTTCAGGGCGGCCCGAACTGCGATACGGCGCGCCTGCTGTTGCAGCCGACGGAGGACGGACTGTGGTTCGTAGGCGGCTATTGCCGCCACATCGCCTAGCCGCCGCGCAGGTCTTCCTGGGCCGCCAGCATCCGCCGGCGCAGATGCTGCTTCAATGCCAGCAGGTCCTCGTCCGACCAGGAACGCCCCGGCGCCACCTCGCGCCACGCATCGATGTAGTGCTCGGGCGCATACACGTGCCCGTAGCCCAGGGGGTGCCCATGGACAGGCTCATGTCCAGGGCCAGCTGCAGAAAGGTCACGACCGGATACCAGCGGAACTGCGACGAGACGTCCGGACCACGAGGCGCGTTCATCCATTCCGGCTGCCGGTACAGCGCATGCTGGTCGAAGAAGGTCACCGCGTCGCTGGCGTACTGCAGATAGACGATGCGCAGCGGCCCCCAATCCTCATACTTGCCGGGAGCCTGGCCGTCCTGATTGAGGAAGCGCACGAACGCGCCATCCCGGAACACCGGCAGCCAGGCCGGGCTGCCGGCGTTCCTGTCCCGAGTAATCCGCCGCCAGTCGCTGCTCATGAAGGGCGGGCCGCTCCATAGCGCGCCATGTATGGGGTCTTCCAGCATCTCGAACAGCAGCAGGGATTTTTCGGAGTTCATGGCGCCCAGGCTCAGGCCATGCAGATACAGGCGGGGACGCTCCTGCCTGGGCAGTTGCTTCCAATAGCCATAGACCTCGGAAAACAATGCGCGGGCCGAATCCGCCCCCATGTCCGCCTGAAACAGCAGCGACAAAGGGCTGTTCAGGTAGGAGTACTGCATGGCTACGCTGGCCACGTTCCCGTCATGCAGATACTCCAGGCCATCGATGGCGGCCGGATCCACCCAGCCCGTGCCCGTGGGCGTGATGATGACCAGCACGTCGCGCTGGAAGCCGCCTTGCCGGATCAGCTCGGCCAGCGCCTGCCTGGCCCTGTCCTGCACGGACTGCCCCACATTCAAGCCGGCGTACACCCGCACAGGATCCAGGGCATCGCGGCCCGTCACGGAACGGATGTCGGCCGCGCCCGGAGCGGACGCCACGAACTCCCGCCCCGCTCGTCCCAGATCCTTCCAGGCCAGCAAGGAACCCGGCCCCCCGGTCTTGCCGGCCTGCGCGGGCTGCGGCCGTTCGGGCTCGATCAGGGCGTCATATTCCTGGAAGGACCGATCCGCCAGCGTGAACACCGCCTGCACTAAGACCCCGTTGACCAGAGTCCAGAGCAGCGCCGCCGTCACGCTCACCCCCAGCACCGTCCCCGCCTTGCGCGGCAGATAGCGGCGGACGGCGGCTACGATACAGCCGCCCAGCCACAGCGCGCACCGGACAAGCAGCAAGAGGATGAAAAAGCTGAGCAGCGCCAATGCCGAGACGCGCAAGGGATAGGCGCTGTCGACCGGCTCCATGCGCATCACGGCATGAATGGCGTTCTGCCATCCTACCGACAAGGCCAGCGCCGCGATCGCCGCGGCCAGGCAAGCCAGGCCGATGACGGTCAGTGCGCGGCGGCGCAGCATCGCGCCCGGCTCGGGCAACTCCAGGTAGCGCCACAAAAGGCGCAAAAGATAGCCCAGGCCATAGCCGCAACTGAAGGCCACCCCGCACAAGACCCCTTGCATGACGAAACTGCGCGGCGCCAGACTGGGCGTCAGCGCTGCCGCAAAAAACAGAGTCCCCAGCAACAGGCCCATGCCCGACAGGGAGCGGCGCAGCGCCTGGAACAACAAAACGAGTCTAGACATGGAAGGCCCTGATGAAGAGTCCTGGTCTTTCGCTTGAAGCACTGCCTCCACCACATGCGCGGTGATGCAGAGCGGCGCGCAAGCCTATGGTTCCCTGGCTTTGATCGTGATCTGGCATTGCAACATCACGCCGGGGCGCGCCCCGTCCCGGCAACGCGATTCAGCCGGCAGCCAGCTTTTTCATTTCGGCAGCCGTGCCTCCGCTCAACACTTGGACATCGCCTACCTTCCCTTGGCCGGACAAGCGCCCGCCGTCTTGGACCGTGACGGTTCCGTCGATCTGTCCGTCGACAACAAGCGCGCCGAAGACCGACACATTCCCCGTCAGCGAGCCTGCCACATGCAGTTCCGCGCCGGACGCCACTTCCGTGGTACCGGAGTAGTCATTGTCTCCGCCCAGGACCAGCCTGCCCTTATCCAGCACGAGACTGCCGCCAAGATTCCTTTCCCTTTTGTCGCGTAGTCGAAGATGGAACCGTCGAAACGCCCGTTCGCGGCAGTCAGGACCAGCTTGTGCCGGCCCAGGAAGATAGAGCCCGCCTTGCCTCCCTCGATGCTGCGCAGCCGGGTGTCGCTCGTCATGTCCGGCACGCGCCACGCCGCCATATAGCCGCCCTTCTGGTCTATATAGAGTGCGCCGTCGACCACCACGCGGGATGACTGCTCGAGAGAGCCCTGGCCGGCAAGATGAAGATGGCTGTCGGCCTTGACATGGGTGGCGCCGGTATAGTCGTTGATGCCGGTCATGCGTACGTTGGTATCTTTTTCAAGCACGAAATCGCCTGAACCGGACAGGCGGCCAGCCAGCCCTATCCATCCCGAACTGCCCGTTTCGCCGGTGATCCGGCTCAAATGGCCCGCGCTGTCAACCGGGCCGTTCGTCGTGAAATCCTGGATGGTGACGAAATAAGGCGAATAAGCGGTGGCCTTGTTCTGGAGATCGTACATCAAGGAATTGGATTGGAAGAACGGCAGGCCTATGGTCACGCCGTCGCCTTCGTCCTCATCCCTGATGCGGCTTATCTCGACATCGTCGAATTCGACATCGTTGAGCTTGTCGGCGAAACCATGCAGCTTGAAATCGACCGTGTCCGATTCATGCTCACCCAGCTTGAAACCTTTGGCCTTAAGCATTTTCAAGACTTTGTCCTGCTCCACGTAAATGAAGTCGGACGTGCCGGTATCAAACAGAATGGGCCCCTTGAATTCAACGGCGCGCTTCTTCTTCCCGACCTTGAAGGAGATAGTGTAGCTGTACGCCCCTTCGTGCTGATTGGACGCATTGGCGCCCGATTGGTCGAACCGCCTGTCATAGCCCTCGTCATCATAAGGCAGCTCGCCCCAAGGCATCACGGCGGTGAACTGGGAGCGTATGCTCGGATTCAGATGAAGCACCAGGCATGGCGCGCAACCGGGCGTCTTCTCCTTGCCCACGTTTGCGTTGGCGGCAATCACATACCCTGTCCTTGTCTGCGAACCCAAGCTGGCGGACGGGCCCTCCGACATCTTGAAATCGCCCGCGCCGTAAGTGCCGTAAAACGGCGGATTATCCGTGGGCTTCCCAGTCCTGATGCGTTCGCGGACTTCCAGGTCGGCATAAAGCGGCGTTTCATCATCGTATCCGACCGGGCTAGCCGAGGTCTTGTGCTCTTTGAACCCATAGTGATCCCGGGTGAACACCCAGTCGAGAATCCTGCCCGCCGCAAAATCGCCTGCCGTCGATGCAACCGGCCCTTGGGAAGGCCTTTTTGGATCATGGTAATGCAGCTCGCCGAACTTGACCCTCTGCGTCCAATAGCCATACGAGCCGTCGCCATAGGCAACCATTTTGGGCTTTTCGCCAGGAACGGGCTTTATGCCGGCCGCATTTGCGTCGAACGGCGCCATGAAATCGTCGGAGCCCGTATCAAACTGGAAAAGACGAGGAGTCGAACCATCGACGCCGATCATGATGCCGAGCGCATCGTAACTGTCATCATTGTCGGTTGAGACGTGCATCAGCGGAACGGAAACAGGTTCGGCTGTCTGGGCAAGAACGAACTGGCTGTCATATGCCATGAGCCCAAAGGCGGCAACGAACATGGCGCCCCGAGACGCGAAGACAACACGCTCTTTTTTACCTCGGCCATACTGCTCCTGCATCACGAATCTCCCTGACTTTTTTGATTATGCGGTCAAGAAAAAACGGGTAATGTTCCGATTTTCAGCGACGAGTCCCCGCATTCCTGCACGGCCGCAACCGCCTGGCCTGCAGCTATGCGAGCTTGCCGAAAAAAGAAGTATTCCCGTTCGACCGCGGGTCATTATCCTGTGCATGAAATGGCAGAGCAAGACATTCGATTTGCGCGAGCTTGCCCTGATTCCGTATTTCCTCTTATTGCACAAGCCCTTTGCATTAACTCGCGTGTCAAAATGGACACGCCAGTCGACTGCACGCCTGGCAAGCCGGCGATAAACTTGCCATATTCGAACCCGCCCCTGAAGCCGCCGGAGCCTGCGCGGCGCAAACAATGACAGGAACCAGCTCTCATGAGGACTCTCGCGTCGATGCAAGCGCATAACGTCACCGTCCGCCGCGCAGGAGCCGCCGACCTGCCGCGCCTTGCCCTCTGCGACTTTTCCTTCGAGGTCGCCGCTGAGCTTGTCGAACCCTTCGAGGCTATGCAGACTGCACCAGTCGAGCCGCCTTACCGGAAAGACTATGGCTTTGACGCGGATGAGCTGGCGGATTACCTTGATCTGTCCGATGGGGGGCTTTTCGTGGCCCTGGCGCGCGGGGCCCCTGTTGCTTACATGGCCGTATCCCCAGGCTGGAACAACTACGCCGTCATAGAAGACATAGCGGTGGATGCTCCCCATCGAGGAAACGGCATAGCCCGCCTCATGCTGGACACGGCAGTGGCATGGGCGCGGGAAGCGTCCTTGGCAGGCCTGCGGCTTGAAACCCAGTCCGTCAACGTGGCCGCCTGCCGCGTCTACAAGCGTTACGGATTCCTGCTCGGCGGCCATGATCGTTATCTGTACCGCGGACTGCACCCCGACAGCCGGGAAATCGCCCTCTTCTGGTACCTGCCTTTTCAAGATAATTGATGGCAACAGGCCATACGCGGGATTAAAGACATAGCCTGCGACAAGGGAGATACACAATGCTCATACGTCTGATACCGCTTGTCGCGGCTGGCATTTTTTTAGGGCTCGGCGCGCATGGCCACAGCGAGGCGGCGCCGACTCGCGGATTGCCGGATGGCGAAACCGTCCTGCTGGCCAGTGAGCTGTGCACCAATATTTATCCCGGCTGGGTGCACGAATTTATCCAAGCTGAGCTCAACGGCGATGAACATGCAATCGGCGCTTTAAATGAGAACATTAAATTCATACACAGTATGGAGCCTTCCCCTTTCCGCGATCTGGGAATGTTCCTCATGACAGTAGCGTATCAGAACTACAGCCAGCACAAAAAAGATCTCTATAAAAGCGGCGTACCGGCCGCTCGTGCGCCTTTGGAGCTCCATCGCCTGGCTCGCGTCTTTTGCATGAAACAATTACATATGTATTGATGAATAAAGGCGCTGCAGCCGCCCTGACGCCGAGACGAGAACGCGTCCAACTTCCATTTCCGGCGGCGCCGCGCTCCAGGTCTGTCCCCGCGTTGCGCGCAGCCGCCGTCGACCTCATTTCCTGTACCAGAGGCCATCCCGTCCTGTTGCCAGTCCAACTGTCATCCCTGAGATCAGCCCCCAAAACAGAGACATAAAGATACATTTGAGACTCTTGATCACGTTTATGGGTTTGTAACTCCGGAACGGTTGGGTATTATTCCCACGCGTCTCGTTACACGCATATTCACTCTGAAAACGGATGTCAAACCCACGATTTTTCGTTATTTAGTCTCTAAGAGGAGAAGGAAATGGGTAAGCTTGACCACGGAACAATGTGCATCATGTGCCAGACCCTGCCGCTATCAAAGCCACACACTTCTCGACATATAAACATGCACCCTCTTACCCGGCTGGAGGATTTCGGGCAGGACGGCGCCGAAAGCCTGTATCGCTGCTCAGTCTGCCATACGCACTGGCTTTACCAGAAAGACAAATGGCACGCCTGCCTCGGCTTCAAGCTCTGGCCCGGCGACCTGCACAGCTACCGGGCGCAGGAAAGAGCACCACGGTCATCGCCCAGCCAATTTGCTCCACAGAAAATCTTCCGTGGTCCTGTACGCTTGAATTAGCTCTCATCCAGACCTAGCTGAGCGTACCTATCGCTTACAGCCTCCATATACCGCATGGCCCTGAACGGCGCAGTGTCAGTCTCAGGCGGCCAATCAGATGCGGGCAGGGCCACATCCCAGCAAGGACTTCGTGGCCCTGTTATGCAAGCGCTGACAGGCATGCTCACCGGCAACATCAACCCTCAGCAGCAAACCCCACCACGTCCGCCGGACCTGCGGGATTGTTCAGAGAAAACACCCCATCGGCGCGTTTCCAGCTTAATCCGACTCTTTGAAACGCAAAAGGCACGAAGCCCCCTGTGAATACTCCAGAGAATTTTCGTATTTTTGAAGGCTCCGGATGGGTTGTGAGCCACCGAATGAACTCCACCCTTCCCGGCTATCTTATGATCAGCTCAAAAGTAGACGCCCAGGATCTATCTGAGCTTTCGGATACTGCACTAAGCGAGCTCGGCCCGTTGCTGGCAGTTGCTCAGCGCGTCTTGAAGCATGAATTGCACGCTCAATGGGTCTATATAGGCCGATACGGGCATACACCCGCTTGTCCTGTCCATTTTCATGTGATCCCGATATACGACTGGGTGACAGACCTGTTCTGGAAGGATCATCGGTATCGCTTGCTTGAGACCTTCACAGACGGGGCAAGCAACAGCTTGACGGATGGAGCTGAGTTGACGCTGTTCGTATGGCGCGAATTTTGCGAACGCCCGGATCCACCGCCAGTCAGCGGCCCTTCAATCTCGGAGGTGATTGAGCTGCTTCGGGAAAAATTCAGGCCATATCTGGCGGCAAAGAAAAAGCGGCTCACATCGCTGTGAGCCGCTTATATCTTGGTGGCGCATCCCTGATTCGAACAGGGGACCTGCGGATTATGATTCCGTCGCTCTAACCTGCTGAGCTAATGCGCCGAAGAAGAAATTATAGCAAGGTTTTCGATTTTGGCAAACGTTTTCGGGAGATTTTTTGCCTGCCCTTGCAGAAAATTCTGCAAACCCTTCCGAAACCCGCATGAATGCTGGCTCAGGCGCAGGAGAATTTCTTCGCCCTCCGCGAAAAAGTGTCACATAAGGTATCCAGACTGTCTATCTGGTCTCATGCAGGGCTGCGTGGGGAGCGTTGACGGCCGTCAAGCGGCGCGCGCCGAAGGCGTTGCTACACTGGCGGCTTGGCGACCCGCCTGTTCTGCCCTATTTCTCGTCCGCGATCCGGACTCCGACAGGAGCTTTTTCCTATGGCCAGTACGCTTGCTATTGTTGTTTCGCTGTTGCTGTTGATGTTTCTTGCTTACAGGGGGGTGACGGTGCTGCTGCTGGCGCCCCTGATGGCCGCGCTGGCGGTGCTGCTCTCGGGCGATGCGGGCTTTCTGCTGCCCATCTACACGTCCACCTTCATGAGCGCGCTGAGCAATTACGTGCTCCAGTTCCTGCCCATCTTCCTGCTGGGCGCCCTGTTCGGACAGTTGATGGCCGACTCGGGCGCCGCCCACACCATCGCCCAATGGATCACGCGCAAGCTGGGGCATCGCCACGCCATTGCCACCGTGGTCATGGCCTGCGGCGTGCTGACCTACGGCGGGGTGTCCCTGTTCGTGGTGGCATTCGCCATCTATCCCATCGCCAAGGATCTGTTCCGCCAGGCCAATGTGCCCAAGCGCCTGATCCCCGCATCGATCGCGCTGGGCTCCTTCACCTTCACCATGACGGCCCTGCCCGGCACGCCCGCCATCCAGAACGCGATTCCCATTCCCTACTACGGTACCAATGTGTTCGCCGCGCCGGGCCTGGGCATCATCGGCGGCCTGGTCATGGCCCTGGGCGGCCTGTGGTGGCTGCAGTCGCGCGCCAGGAAGGCGGCCGCCGATGGCGAAGGCTACGGCGAACACCTGGAGGATTTGGGCGACATCCCTGAAGAGGATCACCAGGGCCTGAGCCACATGCCGCTGTTCCTGGCCGTGCTGCCCCTGCTGCTGGTGATCGGCGTCAACGCCCTGTTCACCTACGGCATCTTCCCCGGCACCAATTTCGATTACCTGGCCGAGCGCTTCCCGCAGATCGCCCCCGCCAAGATCACCGGCCTGTGGGCGCTGATCATCGCGCTGGTGGTCTCCAACCTGGTACTGATCGTCAGCCGTCTGGGCCGCTGGAAGAATCTGCGCGAGAGCATCAACAAGGGCGTGTTCGGCTTCATGCTGCCGCTGTTCAACACGGCCTCGGAAGTGGGCTACGGCGCCGTCATCGCCAGCCTGGCAGGTTTTGTCCTGATCCGCGACTTCGTCCTGAACCTGGCGCCCGGCAATCCGCTGATTTCCGAAGCGGTGGCCATGACCACCCTGGCCGGCATCACGGGCTCCTCGTCGGGCGGCCTGAGCATTGCCCTGCAGACCCTGGGCTCGGACTACCTGCAGATGGCCCAGCAAGCCGGCATCAGTCCCGAACTGCTGCACCGCGTGGCCGTGATGGCCGCCGGCGGCCTGGACACCCTGCCCCACTGCGGCGCGGTGATCACCCTGCTGTCCATCTGCAAGCTGAACCACCGCCAGTCCTATGGCAACATCGCCGTCGTCACCATGGTATGGCCGCTGATTGCCGTAGCCGTCGTCATCACGCTGGGCACGCTGTTCGGCAGCTTCTGACACCACAATGCCGACACGAAGAAAGCCAGCCGCAAGGCTGGCTTTTTCTTGGTTCTTCAAAGAATGCCGGGGATACCTCCGTGTTTGGCGAGCCGTTTGGGCCAAGCGGAAAGAACCTCGGGTTCTCGCGAAGCAGGCCGCGGCGGGCCTCGCGAGAACGGCGCCGCTGTTTTGGCCCAAACGGCGGGACGTCCGCGCAAGCCGTATGACGACGTATCAACCTTTCGCTGAATTTTCTGCTTGGTATGGATGTTCAGGGCCGGGTCGATGCCATCGGCATTTTGAGCCGTTCAAGGCGCGGGAAGATCGGACGGGGCGGGTCCGATGGCTTGCCGCAGGCGGGGCGCAGGGACGGGAGCTAAGCGTCGTTCTGTTCGACGGCGGCGCTTGTTGCTCGCCCGGGGGGCGAGCAACCCGCCGGAGTTAACGACGCGCCCGGCCAGGCGCCCCGACCAGGGCACCGGCGCACCGCGCCGGCAAGCCATCAGCGCCGTCCGATCTTCCCGCGCCTTGAACGGCGTCTTCAAAAACCAGTTCGGCATCGACTTGGCAATTCAGTCCCCCGAATTCTTCGAAGAACCTTTTTCTTTGCCGGGCCTCCCGCCAGCCGCGTTCGTCAGAACGGCGGCAACTCAAGAAAACCACAACAAAAAATCCGTCCACAAGCCGATCAGTAAAAACACCGAGCCCGATGAAACCAGTAACAAGGCCATGTTTTTTATGAAAAAAGCAATAACATAACCAAAACAATATAATCATTATCACGCAAAATGCATGCATTCTCCGTCACTATCCCAACAACTTGATTCTTACAAAGTTAGTTAACTAACCGGGTCAAGCCGGATCCCGCGTCCGGAAAAAGCCACGACAAGCGGGATCCCACACAACAACAACGATTCGGAGACACGCACATGCAACTCGGCCAACAGCCCTACCCTCGGTTCTGACACGTCCCCGCTCCAGGCAGTCACGTGCGGCGCAGCAAGACTGCGCGCGCCCGGCTGCGTGCCGCTCTCGATACCGCGACGCATCTTTCCATTATCCGGAGGTCCTGCATGACCACTGCAACATTCAGCCGGCGCCGATTCCTGAAGTTCGGAGTCGTATCCGGCGTATCCATCTACATGGCGCCCTTCCTGCCCAAGGCGGCGCAAGCCACGCTGCTGGGGGAACAGAACACCCGGCCCACGCCCTGGAATGCCTCGGGGCGACAGGCGCCCTTCAAGATCGACGGCACGCGCCAGGTCACCGGCAGCAAATTCTTCGTGCGCGACATACGCGCCAAGGACATGCCAGGCTGGCCGCAGCAACAGGCGCACGCCTTCATTCTGCGCGCCACCCAGGCCGATCATCTGTATACCGGCCTGGACCTGCAGAAGCTGGGCGCGGACCTGCAGCCCGACATTCTGATCCAGGCCGAAGACCTGAAGAAAGCCGGCCTGGAGCTGCCCGACTACTACAATGACGAAATGCTGCTGGCCGCCGGCAAGACGGCCCGCTTTCTGGGCCACCCGGTCGCCATCCTGATCTACAAGGACTTCGATCGCTACCGCCGCGCCAAGAATGCCAGTCAGACCCCCGGCGTGGTGGGCTATGGCGAAAAAACCGGCTTCCGGGAACTGGACGCCTACGGCGGCGCCCGTTACATCCGCGTCGAAGGCGCCGGCGGCTCGCCCGACGATGTCTTTTCCAGCATGCGCGACGGCGCCGTCTTCCCGGACAAGGTCCAGGGCGAGGCGCCTGTCTGGCCATCCAGCCAGGGAGACTCCCCCGTCGCCAAGGCCATGGCCCTGAGCGAGCAGATGCAAAAGGACTTCCAGCAGCCGCCCGGCGATTGGCTGGTGCTGGAAGGCGACTACTACTCCCAGTCCATCGACGGCTCGCCCCTGGAGCCCGAATGCATCAATTGCTGGTACGACGGCAAGAAGCAGGAACTGCAGATGGTGGTGGGCTCCCAGACACCCGGCGCGGACGGCGCCGAAGCGGCGGGCATGGTGGCGGCTTCGTCCTTTGGCCTGAAGAACGTGGTCGTGCACCCCTGTACAGCCACCGGCTACGGCGTCAAGGAGCACAGCGCCTTCAACCATTATGGCGTGGTGGCGGCCCTGTTCGCCGGCAACCTGCCGGTGCGCCTGGCCAACAATCGCTTCGAGCAGTTCCAGGCCGGCCAGAAACGGCACTCCTACCGCATGAAGAACCGTATCGCCATCGACAAGGCCAGCGGCAAGATCATGCAGTATCAGAGCTTCAGCCTGTCCGACGGCGGCGGCCGGGCCACTTGCAGCTGGCCCGTCACCACGGGCGGCGCGCAGAGCGCCCAAGGCATCTACTACCTGCCCAGGAGCGACGCCTGGGGCGTGGCGCTGGCCTCGCGGGCCGTGGAAGCCGGCTCCATGCGGGGCTTTGGCAAAGGCCAGACCATGACCGCCATCGAGCTCATGATGGACGAAGCGGCGGCCCGGCTGAACATGGACCCCATAGACCTGCGCCTGAAGAACGTCATGCTCAGCGGCCAGAAGAACATGGAAGGCGGCATCCCGGCCGGCTCGCTGCGGGCGCGGGAAATCCTGGAAAAGGCGCGCCGGCACCCGCTGTGGACCGACCGCGAGCAGAAGAAAAAAGCGTTCGAGGCCGCCAACCCCGGCAAGCTGTACGGCGTGGGCTTTGCCTGTGTCATGAAGAACTACGGCACGGGCTCGCAGGGCTACCATTCGGGCATCGAGATCGACGAGCAGGGCCAGGTGCATCTGCGCACCTCCATCGTGGAGATCGGCACCGGCTCGGCCACTTCCCAGGCGGTGATCTGCGCCAAATGGGTGGGCCGCGCCGCGAATACCGTCCAGGCCTCGCACCTGGACTGGCCCGAGCTGGGCATGGAGGCCACCCACAACCCCTACATCCTGAAGCAGGCCGACCAGGACAAGCAGCAAGCCAACTCGCGCTGGACGCCTGTGCTGTCCTCCGGTTCGTACGCCAGCAGTTCGTCCTACTTCGGCTCGCACGGCACCTCCGAAGCCGCCCGCCTGCTGTTCCTCTACGGCCTGTGGCCGGCGGCCGTGTCCATCTGGGGCGAAGGCTATGGCGGCGGCCAGATCGCCCCGCTGACCGTGCGCCCGGAGGACGCCCGCTGGACCAGCGACGGCCGCCTGAGCGCCGGCGGCCTGGAACCCCTGCCCCTGGAGCAGTTGGCCAAGCGCGCGCACGACATGAAGCTGGTGACCGGCGTGGTGCTGCACGCCTTCAACCGCTACCAGTGGGCCGAAGCCGACTACGACGTGGCCGGCCAGAACGTGCGCCTGCCCGTGGACGGGCTGGCGCTGCGCTACGGCGCGGGCGATCCCAAGGCCAGGGAGCTGAATGGCTACCAGCGGCTGGAGCGGCGCAACATCGCCTATCCGCCGGTGGCGCGGCGCCGCGGCGGCTACCTGTACTACTCGGCGGTGGGCGTGCTGACGGAAGTGGAGGTCGACCGCAAGAGCGGCGAGCAGACGCTGCTATCCGCGCACACCTGGGTGGACTGCGGCAAGCCCATCGTGCCGCAACTGGTCATGAGCCAGGCCGAAGGCGGCCTGGCCATGGGCCTGGGCCAGGCCTGGTACGAGGACCTGCCCCTGTATGAAGGAGGTCCCGGCGACGGCACCTGGAACTTCCACCGCTACCGCTTGCCGCGCGCCAAGGACGTGGCCGTCTGGAACACCAGCTTCGAACTGCTGGAGCCGCTGTCCGAGACCGACGCGCCCAAGGGCATTGCCGAAGTGGTGATGATCCCCATCATCCCGGCCGCCGTCAGCGCCGTCAATCACGCCACCGGACAGTTCTTCCGCGAACTGCCCGTCACCGCCGAAAAAATCAAGGAGCGTCTGGCATGAGCAATCCGACCAAGAAACTGCGCCTGAACATCAACCGGGTCGACCTGCAGGCAATGGAAGTCAGCCAGGATCTGCCCATGATCGACTTTCTGCACGAATACGCCGGGCTGACCGGCACGCACCTGGGCTGCGGCATGGGCATCTGCCACGCCTGCGTGGTGATCGTGGACCATCCGGACGGGCGCAGCGAAGAAGTGCGCACCTGCGTCATGCCGGCCAGCTACTTCGAAGGCAAGAAAGTGCGCACCATCGAGGCGCACGCCAAGCGCGACGGGCAGGACAAGGTCACGGAACTGCATCCGGTGCAACAAGCCTTTCTGGAGCACTTCGCCTTCCAGTGCGGCTACTGCACGCCGGGCTTCGTCAATGCCGGCATCGTGCTGTACGAATCCTTGCAGAAGCAGCCGGTGGCGCGCGACCAGGTCGAGGCCAAGGTGTCCGAGGGCCTGCAGAACCACATCTGCCGCTGCACCGGCTATGTGCGCTACCACCAGGCCATGAAGGACCTGATCCTGGCCACGCCCGGCATGGTGAGCTAGGCCCCGGCGCCGGGGACGGCCCCAGGGTTGTCCCCGGCTTGCCGGCGCGCCGGACATGCTACGATTTGCGCAGCAGGACTTGAACCTGGAACAGCAAGAACAAGGAGCGCGCCATGAGCAACACCTACAGCCTCAATGACCTGGGTCGTGAAGCCGTCCGCCAATTCGTGCAAGACCGTGGCCTGCCCGACCTGAACCTGGATGCCTATTACGCCGCCGCCGAGGTGGAGGCCGATAATTTCAATGAAGACGGCAGCCAGCGCGGCGAGATCGAAATCACCCCGCCTTGCAGCAAGGACGGCCTGATGCACACCCTGCTGCTGGAAAAACACTGGTTCAGCGCCGAACCCGTGCCCGAAACACCGGACGACGATCCGCTGTTCTGATGCCGGCCCGAGACGCGCCCCACCCGGGCGCGTCAGTCCACCTGCAGGCCGATCTTGCGGGCCAGCAGGCCGGAGCGGTCGATATCGGTCCAGACGATGTCCCGGAATCCCTGCGCCAGGGCTTGCTTCCCCGGCGATTGCGGCGTATAGCCCAGGTCCATCAGTTCGCGCTGCATGACGGGCTGCGCCACGGCCTCTCGCACCGCCTCGTTCAAGCGCCGCACCACCTGCGCCGGGGTGTGGGACGGCGCCAGCAGGCCGTGCCACTGATCCAGCTCGAAGGGCTGGCCGATGATTTCCGCCACGGTCGGCACGTCCGCCAGCACGGGGCTGCGCTGGGGCGAGGTCACCGCCAGGGCCCGCAGGCGCCCGGACGCGATCAGCGCCGACGCGCTGGACAGCGTGACGATGCCGACCGGCACCTGCCCGGCCACCACGTCGTTCAAGGCCGGGCCGCAGCCCCGGTACGGGATGTGCAGCAGGTACGTGCCGCTGGTCTCGTACAGCATCTCCCCGGCCAGGTGCTGCGGCGTGCCGTTGCCGCAGGACGCATAGGCCAGGGACGGCTCGGAGCGCACCGCCAGCACGTCCTGCAAGGAGGCGATGCCGGAACCTTCCGCCGTCACCAGCACGGAAGGCACGAATCCCACATTGGCCACCGGCGCGAAATCGGCCTTGGGATCAAAGCCCAGGTTGCGGTAGACGCCGGGGTTGATGGCAAAAGAACTGTTGGCCATCAGCAAGGTATAGCCGTCGGCGCGCGCATAGGCCACGGCGCGAGAACCGATATTGCCGCTTGCGCCGGGGCGGTTGTCCACGATGACCGCCTGGCCCAGGCTTTCCTGCAGGCGCATGCCCAGCTTGCGGGCCAGCAGATCGGTGCCGCCCCCCGGCGGGAAGGTGACGATGATGGTGATGGGTCGGCTGGGATAGTCCTGGTCTTGCGCAGGGGCCGCGGGGCCCGCCGCGTCCGCCGGGGCAGCCAGCGCCAGTGAAGCGGCGGCCAGCGCTGCGCCGCCCAGTGCGCAACGCTTCAGGAACGACAACATGGTGTTTCCAGTAAGGTGACGGTCTATCAGGCGTCCAGGCCTATGTCCAGGACCCGGGCGCTATGGGTGATCCAGCCCACGGCGATGCGGTCCACCCCGCAGCGCGCGATCTGCACGGCGGTTTCGGGCGTGATGCGGCCCGAGGCCTCGGTCTTGGCCCGGCCGGCGACTCGGTCCACGGCCTGTTTCAAGGTGTCCGTGTCCATATTGTCCAGCAGGATGCTGTCCACGCCCAGCTCCAGGACTTCGTCCAGTTGCTCCAGCGTGTCCACCTCCACCTCTATGCATACCAGGTGGCCGATGTAGGCCCGCGCCGCTTCCACCGCCGCGCGCACCCCGCCGGCCACGGCAATATGGTTGTCCTTGATGAGCACGGCGTCATCCAGGCCGAAACGGTGATTGCTGCCTCCGCCGACCCGCACCGCATACTTCTGCAGGGCGCGCATGCCCGGCATGGTCTTGCGGGTGCAGGTCACCTTGGTGCCGTAGGGCGCGATGGCACGGGCAATGGACGCGGTGGCCGAGGCCACCCCGCTCAGATGGCCCAGGAAATTCAGGGCGCAGCGCTCGGCCGGCAGCATGGCGCGGGCCGAACCGCTGATGACGGCGATTTCCGCGCCGGGTGCCAGATCATCGCCGTCCTGCAGCCGGGCCTCGAATCGCAAGGACGGATCCAGCAGCCTGAAGGCGATGCGCGCCAGGTCCAGGCCGGCCAGCACGCCGTGCTCGCGAGCCACCAGCCGAGTCCGGGTGCGGGCCTCGGGCGACACAATGGCATCCGTCGTCAAATCGCCGGCGCGACCCAGATCCTCCTGCAGGGCGGCGCGCACCAGCGGCTCCAGGATGACGTCCGGCAGCGGCGGGACGCGGTTCACGCCGGGGACTGTCATTTGCGCGGTCGGCGCAGTGATTTCTTTTATGCTCATTTTGAGTATTAAAAAGGATAAAAAGAAGGCCTGTCGGCACCATGCATTTATGCTATTCCTGAGCATAAAAGCTGTCAAGCCGCAGGCCTTGCCCTCTTCCTCCTAGCGGGCCTGTTTGGCCAGCGGGAGCTTGCTGCCGGAAATAGCGCGTTCCAGCAGCACGTCGCCCCGGAACCGGAACAGTTTGGCGGGCCTGCCCGAGCCGCCCAGGCTCATGGCGCCCGTCTCTTCCACCAGGGCCTGCTGCTCGATCAGGCGCCGGAAATTCTGCTTGTGCAGGCCCCGGCCCGCCAGCGCCTCCACCGCCTGTTGCAGCTGGAGCAAGGTGAATTCCGGCGGCATCAGCTCGAACACCACGGGCCGGTACTTGATCTTGGCCCGCAGGCGAGCCAGGCCCGTGGCCAGGATGCGCCGATGATCATGCATCATGGGCAACCCCAGGCGGTTCTCCTGTCCCACCGCATCCGGACGCGGTTCGCGGCGGCGGATCGCCTCCGGCAGCAAACCCGCCTCGTACAGCAATTCGTAGCGCTGCAGCGCGAAATCCTCGTTCCAGGTCGCACCCGCCAGCCCGGAGCTGTAGGCTACGCGCTGGCGGCGTATGGCCTGCGCTTCCGGATCCTGGTCGCACCACTGCATCAGGGCGGGCGCGATCAGATCCTGGATAAGGGCGGGCGCGCCCTGGCGCCAATCCTCCCAGGGGAAGTAGCGATAACAATCCTGCCAGATGACCTGGGCGACGTCCGGCCGCCCCACTTCGCGCGTCAGCCCCACATAGCTGACCGACACCACGCGCGCCCCGTGGGCGTCGAAGCGGTCCCGGTCCGCAAAGGTGTAGAGCTGCTCCACGTAGCCCAGGGGATGATGGGTCTGCGCCTCCACCCAATCGCGCAGGCCGGTCTGCAAGGAACGGTGCGCCTGCTGGAAAGGGCCGGCCGGCAGGGCCTTGCCCGCATCCGTCGTCAGCACGCGCGGCTCGCCATCAGTGACGGCGACCAGTACGGCCACCAGCTCGGCGCTGACGGCGGGTTCCTGCAGTTCGATCACATGCTCTCCTTGAAAACCGCGCCCGCAAGCGGGCGGCGTCGCCGAATTATAAACGCAGCACATACGGCGCCGAACCAACACACGAACCCGACGCGTTACGATGGACGGGGCGGCAAAATATACCGATGAAAAAGTACAGATCTAAAGAAAAAAAGCGACTATCCGTAAAGCTGATAAACCCTATTTCTAAAACGTTATGTCAGTTCAAGCCGCCGGTCAGACACCGGATATGCGCCTAGTTTCTGCTTTTGCCGCTGTCAGCCATTCGCAAAAATAGAGAGATTTGTGTGGTTTAAGGTCATATTCAGAAAAAGACTTGCCCGTGCGTGCGTCTCCCGACGATTTCCGTCGGTCCGGCTGACCTTGAACAGCACACGTAGTGTTCCTGCAGGATGTTGAATGCGTAAGAATTTTCCCGTTACCCAGGACGAGGTGCGTGTCCGGGCTGATCAGTACCTGATTTCCAAGACGGACCTGAAAGGCCGCATCACCTACGCCAATGCCGCGTTCATCGCCATCAGCGGTTTCTCGCGAGAGGAACTGGTCGGCAAGGCGCACAATATCGTGCGCCATCCGGACATGCCGCCCGAGGCCTTCCAGGACCTGTGGGACACGCTGCAGAAAGAACGCCCCTGGATGGGCGTGGTCAAGAACCGCCGCAAGGACGGCGGTTTCTACTGGGTCTACGCCATGGCGGTGCCCATCTACGAGAACGGCGCCGTCACCGGCTACGCCTCGGTGCGAGTCAAGCCCACCCAGGAACAGATCGAGGAAGCCGACCAGTTCTATCGCGCCATCAACGAAGGACGCGCCCAGGGCTATCGCGTGTTCGAAGGCCGCAAGGTGCCCACGGGCTGGCGGCGCGGCGTGCAGCTGCTGCGCAAGCCCTTCAGCAATTCGCTGCGCGCCAGCCTGTTCCGCATGGGCGCCCTGGCGCTGGCCGCGACCGGCGCGGCACTGTACTTCGCCCTGACCGGCGGCGTTCCCCAAGGCTCGGGCCTGTGGCTGACGGGCGGCCTGTGCCTGGCGGGCGCCGCCATGATGGCCTATGGCTGGCTGATCGCCCAGCGCGTCATCCGCCCGCTGGACCAGGCCTCCCTGATCGCCCAGCAGATCGCCACCGGCAACCTGCAGCTGGACATCGACATCAGCGCGAGTGAAGGGAATTCGGAAATCGGGCAGCTCTACTTCTGCCTGGACCTGATGCGCAAGAGCCTGGTGGGCATCGCCAGCGACGCCCGCCATGGCATCGAGGCGTCCATCCATGCCGCCCGCATCCTGGAGGTGAACAATACCAACCTGGCGGCGCGCACCGAGGACCAGGCCGCCTCCCTGCAGGAGACCGCCGCCAGCATGGAAGAGCTGACCGTGACCGTGCGCCAGAACGCCGACAACGCCAACCAGGCCAGCCAGCTGGCCGACGCCAGCATGCATATCGCGCAACGCGGCGGCGCCGTGGTCAACGAAGTGGTGCAGACCATGCAGGGCATACACGACAGCTCGCGACGCATCGGCGACATCGTGACCGTGATCGAAGGCATCGCCTTCCAGACCAACATCCTGGCCTTGAACGCGGCGGTCGAATCGGCGCGCGCGGGCGAGGCCGGACGCGGCTTTGCCGTGGTGGCCGGCGAAGTGCGCAGCCTGGCCCAGAAGAGCTCCCAGGCCGCCGGCGAGATCAAGATCCTGATCGATGAATCGGTAGGCCGCATGGCCAAAGGCGCCGAACAAGCCGCCCGCGCCGGCGACACCATGGAAGAAATCGTGGATTCGGTCAAGCGCGTGACGGACATCATCGGCGAGATCTCCACCGCTTCCATCGAACAGGCCAGCGGCCTGGACCAGATCAACCAGGCCATGGCCAAGATGGACGGAGTCACGCAGCAGAACGCCGCCCTGGTCCAGGATCTGGGCAACACCATGAGCGGCCTGGCCCAGGAAGCGTCGGAACTGGCCGACGCCATCAAGGCCCTGAACACGGGCGAAGACGGCAAGGCCGACACGGCGCCCCCGGCCGCCCGCCTCTCCCGGGCCCCTGCCCCGCAGGTGCTTTCCTACCAGCCCTCGCCGGCCGCTGTCGTGCCCAGCGCGCGAACGGCATCGGCCCGGCTGAGCGCCGTGCGCCGCTGAAGCGCCAAAACAGGGTCGGATACCGTGGCAGGATTTCCGACCCTGTCAATACTGACAGCTAGACAAATTCAAAAAACTCCCGAACAAAATCCGGATTCAGCGTCCGCGATAAAAATAAAATAAATAAATCAAGCGCATGTGAAAAAAGCGCGGAGTGCTTAAAACAATTATCTGCCACGTCATCAGCGTGACACATTTAGATTCCATGATTAACACGATGTAATAGGAAGACGCAGATCAGTAACATAAGGGGTTGCGTTCCCTGTTGCTTAGCCCTCCATAGGCCTGATCATGCGCGAAAACCATCCCATCACCTCACATGAAACTCAGGTGCCCGACAAGGTCTACCTGATCTCCAAGACGGACCTGCAAGGCCGCATCACCTACGCCAATCCCGCCTTCATCGAAATCAGCGGCTACAGCCACGACGAGCTCATCGGCTCGCATCACAACATCGTGCGCCATCCCCACATGCCGCCCGTCCTGTTCCAGGACCTGTGGCAGACCTTGAAACAGCAGCGACCCTGGTCGGGCCTGATCAAGAACCGACGCAAGGACGGCGGCTTCTACTGGGTCAAGGCGCGCGTCATTCCCCTGCTTGAAAACGGCCGGGTCAGCGGCTATGCCTCCGTGCGCGTGCGGCCCGACGCGCAGGAGATCCGCGAAGCCGAACATCTGTATCAGGCCATCAACGAACAGGGCCTGCGCGATTTCCGCATCCGGGAAGGCCGCCTGCAATCCACCGGCTGGCGCGCGGCGGCGCGCGATGCTGCAGCCGCTGAACCGCAGCCTGCGCGCCAGCCTGCTGCGCTTCGGCCTGCTGACCGGCGGCCTGCTGGCCCTGTGCGCCGCCCTGCTGGCCGGCAGCGGCGCCTCCGCGGCCTACCTGGCCGGCGGGCTGGGCGCCCTGGGTGCGGCCGGACTGGCCACCCTGGCCTACGGCTGGGTGGTGACCCAACGCATGATGCGGCCGCTGCAAAGCGCCACCCACATCGCGCAGCAGATCGCCACCGGCAACCTGCTGATCGAACTGAATCCGCAGCATACGCGCAGCCAGGAGGTCGCCCAGCTCTACTTCTACATGGACATGATGCGCAAAAGCCTGCTGGGCCTGGCGCGCGACGTGCACCAGGGCATACAGGCCTCCCTGGACGTATCGACCCGCCTGGAAGACGGCAACCGCCAGCTTTCCAGCCGGACTTCGGCCCAATCCGGTTCACTGCAGCGCACCGCGGCCAGCATGGAACAGCTGACCATGACCGTGCAGCAGACCGCCGACAACGCCCGCCTGGCCAACAAGCTGGCTGGCCAAAGCCTGTCCACGGCCCGGCGCGGCGGAGAAGTCGTGCAGGACATGGTCAACACCATGCAGGACATTCACAACAGCTCCGAGCGCATCGGCGACATCGTCACCATGATCGAGGGCCTGGCCTTCCAGACCAACATCCTGGCGCTGAACGCCGCCGTGGAGTCGGCCCGCGCCGGCGAGGCCGGCAAGGGCTTTGCGGTGGTGGCGGGCGAAGTGCGCAGCCTGGCCCAGAAAAGCGCCCAGGCGGCGGGCGAGATCAAGGCCCTGGTGGACGATTCCCTGCAGCGCATGGCCACCGGCGCGCGCCACGCCGATCGGGCTGGCGCCACCATGGACGAGATCATGCAGTCGGTCTCGGACGTCACCCACCTGATCAACGAAATCTCCACCGCCTCGGACGAACAGGCCAGCGGCCTGGCGCAGATCAACGAAGCGGTCTCCCACATGGACCAGGACACCAACGACAACGCCGATCTGGCGCGCAACCTGGGAGACACCGTCAGCCAGCTCAGCCGGCAGGCGCTGGAATTGAAGCTGTCCATTCAACTGCTGAACACCGGTCATGGACGCTCCACCTACATCCCCGACCCCGGCGCCACGCAGGACCCCATTCCCTTGTTGAAAGTGGCCTGATCAAGAACGCAGACGCCGATCGCAGACGGATGGCATGAACGAACATGAGACTGATAGTCGCCGGTCCTACCGGTAGCCCTGAACGTGGAACGCCGCCCGGAAAGACCACGCCCCATGGCGTATGGAACGGGCTGGCTGCGTCGGGGGCCGGCAAACAATCGGACAGCCGGCAGGACCGCTTGCCCTCCTCCTCAGCCTGCGCTGCACTAGAGCTTCACATTCCGCCCGCGCTTTTCGGCTGGAAATGCCTCGTCGACCAGGCAGAAAGCGTGCATCCCCAGGAGAGAACACCATGCCCGACACCCTGGAACTGAATTACGCCATCGCCCCCTGCGACTTCGGGCTGCTGCTGGCGGCCATGCACGGCAAGAAACTGATCGCCGCCAGCCTGGGCGATGACAAGGACGCGATGCGCGCCGATCTGCAGGGCCATTTCCCCGGCGCGCAGCTGCACGAAGTGCCAGCCGACAGGGTCCCCGCCCTGCAAAAGCTGGCGGACTACCTGCACGCCCCCGCAAAAGCGCCGGACATCCCCATGGAGCTGCATGGCACCGACTTCCAGCTCAAGGTCTGGAACGTCCTGCGCCAGATCCCGCCCGGCCAGACACGCAGCTATACCGACATCGCCCGCGCCATCGGCGAGCCCGCCGCCACCCGCGCCGTCGCCCGCGCCTGCGCCTCCAACCCCATCGCCCTGCTCATCCCTTGCCACCGCATCCTGCGCAGCGACGGCGGCATCACCGGCTACCGTTGGGGCGTGGAGCGCAAGAAAGCCATGATCCGGCACGAGAAGGAATTCATTAAAACCGCACGAACGCAAGGATTATGAACATACAACCCAGAGGCGATCAAAAATCCTTACGATCATGCGGTTTTATTGCAGAATTTACTATTTCAATCTAAAATCCTCATGGTCATGAGGATTTTTTATGAAAATACCTATAGACCAAGCGAGCGCCATCGGGCAAATAGTACGCGCCAGCCGTAAGGTCCAGAAAATACGGCAAGACGACGCCGCCGGCAGCATCGGGGTCAGCGAAAACTTTCTGGGCAAGATCGAGCGTGGCGGCGAAACTGTTCAGTGGGGAAAACTGTTCCAGGTTATGGAAGGGCTGGGAATCCGCGTGGTACTGGACGTACCCGACAGCGTCGCCTCCTATCTGGGCCATGGCCCTGACGGGAAAGAGAAATCATGAGCGGCCGCACGTTGCAGGCATTCATCGATCAAACCCCGGTCGGCATTCTGCAGGAAATCCAGGGCCTGTGGAGTTTCCAGTACGCTCAACCATGGCTGAAAAACCCTCGATGTTTCGCACTCAGCCCCCACCTGCCACTGACACTGGAGCCTTTGGTAGATGGCGCAAGCAAACGCCCTGTACAATGGTATTTCGACAATCTGCTGCCAGAAGAAAACCAGCGCTTCTTGCTGGCCAAAGACGCCAGGCTGAATGCCGCCGACTCTTTCAGCCTGTTGGCCTGGTACGGCGCAGAATCCGCAGGGTCATTGACATTGTTGCCCACAGATGCGCCGCCACAGTCCGCTGAACCCTTGCGGCCGTTGTCGGACGACCACCTGGAAGCGCGGATACGCCAGTTACCCAAGGCCCCTTTGACCCGTGCCGCCATCAAGCGCATGTCTTTAGCTGGCGCGCAACACAAACTGGCCATCGTCCTGCGCGACGGGGCGTTGTTTGAGCCCGCCGGCGCCACCCCTTCCACTCATATCCTCAAGCCGAACCATCCGGACGAAGATTACCCGCATTCCGTCATTAACGAATAGTTTGTTATGCGTCTAGCTAAACGGCTTCGTCTGGATGTGCCTGACGTGCATCGACGCTATACACCTTCTCCCGTGTATCTGATCAATCGCTTTGATCGAATACCAACCCCGCAGGGCTGGCAACGCCAGCACGCGATAGACGCTTGCCAGTTGCTAGGTTTCGATCGCAGCTTCAAGTACAGCCAAGGCAACATGGACAACCTGGCCTCTTTGGCCATGGCTTGCCGCAGCCCGGCGGTCGCTAGATCCCGCATCTTCGTCTGGCTGGTATTCAATGTGCTTATCGGCAACAGCGACGCGCATTTGAAAAATCTGAGCTTCCTGGTGTCGCACGAAGGCATTCAACTAGCACCGTTCTATGACCTGCTCAGCATTGCCGCTTACGAATCACGGGCATTCGACCGGCAAGGCTGGCCGACCCACACTACACTGGCCTGGCCCATTCTAGGGGCGAATCGCTTCTCGGACATCCACCGGGATCTGGTGCTGGAGGCTGGAGCGGTTTTGAGCCTGACTAAAGGAACGGCGGAACGCCTGCTGGAACATATCCGTGGACGTATCGAGCTGGAGGCCCAAGCGCTCTACGATGAAGTGCAAACGGAAAACATGCGCATTGTCCAGGCCCGTCCGGGGCTTGCAGCCACCATGGCAGGAGAGTCTCGCTGCTTGAGGACTATTTTGCACACCGTCATCAAAGATATGGCGCAGCGTCTGGCCTGAACGTCACGCCACCCACAGCATCAACAAGCCATGCAGCGCAACACCCACCAGGCCGCCCACCAGCGTGCCATTGAAGCGTATGAATTGCAGGTCGGTGCCCACGCTCAATTCCAGTTCGCGCACCAGGTCCTGGTCGTCCCAGTTGCGCACTGTGCGGGAGATATGGTCTTTCGCGCCTTCGCGCAGATGCTCGGCCAGGCCCGCCGCGGCGGACAGCATGTGTTCGTTCAAGGTGGCCCGCAGCTCTTCATCCTTTTCCAGGCGCTGTCCCAGGTCCTGCGCCAACTGGCGCAGATGCGCGGCGACCGCGCAATCGTCCCTGTCCAGGTCAGTGCGCAAGGTCCTGATGACGTCGTTCCACAGGCCATCGATATAGGCGCCGACTTCCCGATGCTCCAGAAGGCGCTGCTTGATGGACTCCACCTGTTCGATCAGTGCGGGATCGCGTCCCAGCCGCTGGATATAGGTCTCCACCCAGCGTTCGTAATCCTGGCGCAACTCGTGATCGGGCTGGCAGAGACTGTCCTGCAGCTCGTCCACCAAGGCGCGCGCCAGCTTGTCGGCCAGCTTGCCCGATAGATCGTCCACCGAGGCGACCACCCCCACAAGCTTCAGGATGCCGGGCCATTCGTTCTGGGCATGACGCAGCAAAACGCCGGCAACACGCTGCCTGACGGCCTCGTCCGCCAGGTAAAGGCCCAGCTGCTGCAAGACCTCGTCCAGCAGCCTCTGATGGCGGCCATTGCGAGTCAGCAGGCCCAGGATCTCGGACGCCGTGCCTGCAAGGTTCCAGCGCAGCAGGTACGCTCGCAGTCCGTCCGTCAGCGCCTGCTTGACGCTTTGCTCATCCAGCAGACGCAAGGCCTCCCGCAGGCCCGTCCGCATGTAGGCCGCCGCTTGTCCGCTTTGCTCCGGCCGGGACAGCCACTGCCCCAGCCGCGCCGCCGGGTCCAGGGCGCGCAGCTTCTCCAGGATGGCGGCGGAGTCCAGGAAATGATCGCGCACGAACACGGCCAGGCTGTCGCCCAGGCTGTTCTTCTTGTTGGGAATGATGGCCGTATGCGGCAAAGGAAGCCCCAAGGGCCGCCTGAACAAGGCCACGACCGCGAACCAGTCGGCCAGAGCCCCGACGGTGGCGGCCTCGCTGAAGGCCCGCAGCCAGGGCCACAGACCCGCCGCCGGCGCCGCCTCGCCCTGACGCATCATGGCGTGACTCAGCAGGAACAGGCAGACAGTGACCACCAACAGCGCCAGAGCGCTGAGCTTCATCTTGCGCAGGCGGTGTTCGGGGGCGGATAAAACCCGGGCACACGCTGACATCGCCATTCAATCTCAAAAAAAAAAACGAACAAGATAGACCTGATGGACGCTCAAGGCAGCACATGTTCTGCGATCTGCCGACATGCCTTGAGATTCAGCGACACAAAATCGTCCCAGCTGTATTGCCGAAAATAGCGCAGCTCGTACTGCCGATCCACTCTGCAAATATCGGGACGCTCCGCGTAAATCCGGCAGCCTTTGGTCTCCACATCGAAGTTTCTACACGTTCCGTCACCACGGTCCAGAAAACGGGTCTCGGCGGCCAGATGAACAATCTGGCAGCACAAGCCACATTGGACACAAGGAAACGCCTTATGCTGCAGAATTTTTTGCATGAAATTGAGTCCCCCTGTCACACAGGGGGAATTTGCCTTGATTGACTTAGCTGCCGTGTCTATCCAACTCATCCTTCTGGCCGTTGGCGACAGCGACTACCTCTTGAATACGCTTTTCAGTCGACAACACCAGGTTGCCGGCCTCATCCAGAATGGGCGTATCAATCATGGCTTTTAACAGCTGGGCAAACTTCACCGCCCTGAATACCGCCGCTTTGCTGTCATCCGAAAACGCCTGGAAGTCCTCGCCTTCCTGTTCGATGATTCTTTTCAGATCACCCACAGCCCGGCGCAGATGAGAGCTGATCTTGGAAAAAGTGCTATTTGCTAATGTAGTCACCTTCTCGATCGCCTTCAGCTTGGTCACCATGAGTTCGGCTTCTTGAGCAAGGGTTCGAGCCTGCTCCATATTGCTCTTGGCTTCGTTGAGCGCCGTTCCCCCCTTGCTGCCAAGAATATGGCCAAAAATAGCCAGCGCAGGCCCGGCGACGATCCCTCCCAGACCCACTATGCCACCCGCCATGCCGTACCCTCCGGCCGCCAGGGATCCGCCTCCCAGCCAGGCCAGGGTTGCATTGGTCGCCGCCACTCCCCCCAAGGAAGAAATAGCGGTCCCCGTACTGGCCGTCGCCAACAGCATCGTGCCGTTATAAGCTCCAAATGCCAACGCGGCGCCTCCTCCCAGACCGGCCCCCAGACCCAAACCGGCATCCTGAAGGGCCTGGTAATCCTTGCGCAATCCGACGATGATCTCACTGGAGAATGCTCCCCCGGTCAATTTGTCAAGCCCGGGGCCTTCACCAAGGTCAACGTTTTTCAGTCGTTCAAATGTCTGGATGAACTCCGCCACGACGCCATTGAACGCCCGCAACTTGCGTTGACCATAATCCTCCAGGACATGATTGGTCGCCTTGCGCTGAGCCTCGACGTCGTCATTGGCTTTGTCCACGACGGAACGAGCGTCGTTGTTCATATCCTTGGCATTGCTATGGTCCATGGCGCCACTCACGCCCTTCACCGCGCCATACACGCCAGCAGCGATGGCCGCGGCGCCGACAATCAATGGAATAGCCATTTCTTACTCCAGAATAATAGATATTGTCTTGCTAGTCTCCCGGCTGAGCGTCTCCGCACGTTCTAGCAAGTCATTAAAAATAAAATCGTCCAGTTGATGGTGCCGCTGAAACTCTTTGAGCAGCGCCCACTTGATTCCCGCCACATGACCGTCACCCAATGCCACCATCAACAGCTCGTAGAGAACGATCTTGGGCACGGCCGGCACATCGAACCCCTTGCCGGCGACGATTTTCTTCAACACCTTGGTCGCCGCCTGCAAGCGCACCTCCGGCTTCTCCATGGTGGAGACCGGATATTCTTTCAAGGCCCCGATCAATGCATCGTGAACCCGCCTTGATGACTCCACGTCCCTGGAACCCAATCCATCGGCCATTCCGGCCACTATTTCAAGCTCATCAATGATCGCCTTCTCATTCTCGCTTTCCAACACGGACAACATGTCCAGATTCGTCCCAACTGTAATCTTGCTGGAAGGCTTGCCATCCCACAACAAAGGCTTATCGCACAAGACCAGAAGCTTCGCCAATCTCAGCAAATACTTCTTATCCTCACTATTGAGCAACTTATAGAACATGAACCTCTTCACCTCCCTTCATGAAAATCATCGGCACACACCCATCCCTTAGAGAATCAATGGCTTGTCCGACGCCATAAATTCGTTGAACTCGGCCTGCCCCCCGAACTGCAGCTGTTTCCCAAGCAAAGAGGCGTACCGATTCACGGCGGCGGCCATCGCGTCCGTTCCACCGTCATCGGCGCAGCTCAATACGTCCATGAGTCGGACGGTCTCCTGCTGCAACCGGGGGAATTCGCGCCTCATAAACCGGGTCAGCTGTTCTTGCTCAATAGCGATGCGCGCTCTTGTCTCGGCCGCTGCCCGGCGCACCCGCTCGAGGTGCTCGCGGGACTGCTCGACATCCCGGGCAGCGTCCAGGGCACTCTGATAGAACATGGACGACAGGGTATAGCCGATCAGTCCGCCGATGGCCGCTCCCACGACCGGGATGGGAATCGCTATCTGCCCCACCGCCGCCATCATGCTGCTTGACAGCATGCCCGCCCCCTTTTCTCCGACTTCGGACAAAAACTGGGCCTCGTTGATCTCACCCCTGACATAACGCTTGACGCTGGCCCCCAGAGACAGGCAGATGTTCACGGCCAGTGCGGGAGCATGGGTGGACGCCAACTGTCGCGCAAACGCACTCTCGGATTGCTGCATTCCTCCCTTTATCGCTGCACCGGCAAAACCTGTGAAGTAACCCGCGGCAACGGCCTGTACGGCATCCTTGCTCACATCCGTGAACACGTCGGCCAATTCCTTCTCTCCTTGCGCAACCGCAAAGAAGTTACGCAACAGTGAGATGCTGACCCCCACGGTCGCGCCGATGCGCGCTCCTTCCAGGCCGGCACGGTGCGACGTGCGGCCAATATCCAGCAATGTTGCTATGGCCGGATGTTCACGATAGAAAATGGCTTCCTGAGTGGTCAGGCCGCTGTCACGCACCTTGTCCGCCAACCGCTCATAACGCTCCGCTTCCGCTTTCAACTTACCGGCCGCCTCTGTATGGCCATGCGTCTCCGCCTGTACGGCATTGGCGCGGCGCTGCCTGGCCTGCTTCAAGCAATACTGGGCAACGGACTCGGGCTGAAAATCCGGCCCTGCAATGTATTGTTCTAGTGAATCCGCCTCTTGCAACAAGCGTTGCGCCTGCCCTGACTTGACAGGATCTGCACCGATCACTTCGGCGCGCGCTCTCAGCCTTTTTGCCTGCTCCAGAAAATAACCCTGATCCCCTTTGAACTGTTCTGACGGCAGTTCCAACTGCACACCCCGGTATCGGGCAAATTTGCCATCCTCGCGAGCGATACTGTCGAGCAACTCATTGCGATTGCCCACAAACTTCATCTGTGACTGCGAACCATCGAGGATCTTGCCGTCAAGTATCAGTACGCGATCGACTACATTGTGATTGACGCCGAATTGAGACAAATCGTCTGTCCGAGACGTACGGACCGGAGAGCCTTTGATGATGGCTTGCGCATTATCCCGGCTGGTCGCGGCCACCTCTGCGCTGAAGCCCGCCTGCTGCCGAATATTCTGGGCGGCATAGACGGGATCATCATTGACCTTGGACTGGGAAATGCCCGCCAATCCCTTGGCGAGGCGCTGTCCGGTTTCTCTATCCAGGCCCGCGTATCCTTTGATGTACTCCGCGCCGGCGCTGCCAAAGCGCTGTACCGTTTCATGCGCTGCCAGCGCTGCAGCAGTGCGATCCATGTCGCGGCTCGTCCGTTTGCGTTCATCCTTGGAGTCGTCGGCGTCAAACTCGGTTTCATAAGGGTTCATAAAGTCTCCAGACATTGGGTTGAGGTACTGCTGGGTTTTGAATACAAGCTGGACATTCCATCAAGCCTGGCTTTGATCTTTTCAATCCAATGGTTGGGCTCATGCACACGGATCTTGTCCCCTAGCCCGAATATCCACCATAAAGTTTCCTGATCATCCGGAACCCGGGCATACAAGCGCTCCCAATCGCTGCCATTGATTGCCTCCAGGTCTTGCTCCGGGGCCAGCGGCGTCTCCCGCAGCAGCCATGCGATTTGCGGCGCCACATCCGCGACAAGGCGCAGCTGCGCTACAGGCTCGGGGTTGTTGAAACCGCCGCTGTGGATATAGCGATCAAGGTCAAAGCCCGGCGGTTCATGCGCAGGCGCATCCGAACAGTGTGCTTGCTTGATGCGGTGCAAGGCGAATTGCCGCACGTCCGCATAACCATCCACAACGCCAATCAAATAGCTGACCGAATGCCGCGATACCAGGGCCGCGGGATGCAAAGACAGGACCTTGTGATCCCCCTTGCTACGGCTCAGATAGTGAATCGTCAACTGCCGCCGCTCCAGCAAGGCAATAGCGGCCTGCTCCCAGACCAGTGGATCCAATTGCGCCGGCTGCAAAGCCTTGCCATTGGGAAGGGCTCGCACCCGCTCCGCCCATCGCCCCAGATTATTGTTCTTCAGGCCGAGCATCTGCCGTTGCGCCAGGTCGAAATGTGGCGCGAGCAGCCCAAGCACGCTGGGAGGCAGCAACTTGCGAAGATGATGCTCGGCCAGAACAAATGCCAAAGCCGTTGGCGTATCCAAGGCCGGAAAGGCAAACTCCGGGGCATCTTTCGAAAAGCTCCATCGATAAGGGCGCTGGCTTTCGTCGCATTGCAAAGGAAAATCCATGGACAGCCGCCCCGACAAGTCTCGTTGCAGGCTGCGCATATCAATATCAAAGCACTCCGCCTTGAGCTTCTCCAGCAAATCCGTGGTGGAAATGCTCTTGGGCGCGCGCGGTATCAATCGCAACATGGCCAAGTGCCTGAAAAGCCTATCCTTGGGCACAGACATAGCCATATCCTTGCCGTTCCATCACCATCTCCATACGCACTTTTTTGACAGCTTTTGTAACAATTATTTCGACCTTCGTGAAGAAGAGCAACTTCTTTCGCGGTCAATTAACCCCCTGTCTAATGATCGCTACGCTGCCGCTCACGATCCAATTCCCGCTGCAGTTCATCAATCATCCGGCTACGCTTCATCAGCATTGCGCCCAAGATCAATCCCATGGAAAAACAAACAAACTCTTTCATGGCAACCGCCCTTTCGAAACGATTCAAGTCTATGGGAGGGATTATTTCACTGACAGGCGACAATCTATGTCGCACGGGAGAATTGCTGAAAAACAGGGAGATTGCGCGGCCCGGCTCTCCTATTGCTCCTCGGCGCCTCTCGCCCGATAGGTCTCGGCAAACGAGCCTCCCCTCTTCCTTGCCTGCCCAGGACACCGCAGCGTCATAGGCTACGTACGAAGCGCGTACGCCGCCGGAGAAACTTGCCCGGCTTGTGCGCCGACGAGGAAGGCAGACTTGGGCATCTATAATAAAGAGCGGCGAGCGCGCGGCAGGGTGTCTGTCGCCATGCGCTGTTTTCGATCAATGTTCCGCCAGGCACGTCCTGCTCCGGAGTGTGGTGTGCTAAGCGTCGTTCATGCGTTCGTACTGCCGAGCACGAATACAGCCATCACCGTTATCGGGGCCTGACCACCATGCACACCGATGCGCTGGCATAATTCTCGCGCCGCGCCAGGGGCCTCCAGCTCATTTGAACTTTGCAAGACAATTCACTGCTGGCTGCCGTACAGCGCGCCTTGATATCGGCAATCAGCTTATCCAGACTGGCCAGCGCCTTCTTCTTTTTTTTGAATGCATAGAACGCGATAACGCCGGATTGAAAACTATTGACCCCGCCGCACATCAAAATACCGCAAATTCGCTCAAGATCGCCGTCGAGACGGCTCAGAACAGCAACCGGATGCTTGACTTCGCCCATAAATCGCGGTTTGTTCTGAATGGAATGTGCGACGAAATCAAAGCGACCATTGCCTCGCAACTCTTTACGAATATTCTCAGCCTCCACCACGCCGGCCAAACGCAATGTGTTCTTGACCGAGCACTCCAAGTTCACAAACAAATTGAGCTGTTTCAACTCATCAGCAATTTTCACCGTCAAATAGTATTCCGGCGCGTCGATGACGTCGCAATCCGACAAGTCTGGATAGTCCTCGTACGCTCTCCGAATGCCTTCATGAACAGCATCCTCGAATTGCCTGATGCCTACGGGCCCCTTTGCCGTCCTTACTGCCATATCTTCTCCAATTGACCCGCCTGACCAAAAACAGAGCTGACCCGATGCTCCGCCGCCTCGGCGAAATCAATAGATTAACTAGCACCCTCAACATGCAACTCCGCCATTAACAACAAAATACGGACATTGTTCAGTCCATCAAGAGTCAATAAGAAAGAACAGAGAACAGCGGTGTGCGGCCATGGCAACGGCTCCTTAGTCTCGAGGCCGTGCTTCAAGAAAATATCCGGAGCAGCGCAGCTTGCTGATGGGCATGGTGGAACGAGGTTGCCAAGGGTAGCCCCCATACCACATGGCAATAGAACGAATGACCAGGGTATCGGTGCCCTGCCCGGATCGCTTGGACACGCCCGGTCGCAGGCAGGAAACATCTATCGACCGCCCCCAGACAGCAGCCCGAGCTCAGACAACTGAATTTTTTCCGCCTCCCCCTAAAGTTCCCATACTGTCCTCCGTAAATGCAACTGAACAGGAAGAACGCAGCGTGTCGAATGCGCGATCAACCCTCCGGGGCCCAGCAGAACGTCAACGCTTTCCTGGGCAAAGGGCGAAACCGTTTCGCCGCTCTACTCAACATTGGGAGTTACCATGTCTGTTATCAATACCAACTACCTGTCGCTGGTTGCCCAGGGCAACCTGAACAAATCCCAAGGCGCGCTGGGCCAGGCCATCGAGCGCCTGTCCTCCGGCCTGCGCATCAACAGCGCCAAGGACGACGCTGCTGGTCAAGCCATTGCTAACCGCTTCACCGCCAACATCAAGGGTCTAACCCAAGCTTCGCGTAACGCGAACGATGGTATCTCCATCGCACAGACGACGGAAGGCGCTCTGAACGAAATCAACAATAATCTGCAGCGTATCCGTGAGTTGACTGTTCAAGCCACGAACGGCACTAACTCCGATTCTGATCTCAAGTCGATCCAGGATGAAATCGGCCAGCGTCTGGCTGAGATCAACCGCGTGTCCGAACAAACGCAATTTAACGGCGTGAAAGTTCTGGCTAGCGACAACGCCCTGAAGATCCAAGTTGGTGCAAACGACAACCAGACGATCTCCGTGAACCTGAAGAAGATCGACGCTCAGTCGCTCGGCCTTCAGGAGTTTCGCATTGACGGTGCGCGTCAAGCCACCGTTAGCGACCTCCGTGCCCAAGGTGCTACCGGTTTCGACAAATACGAAGGCGCAACGGTTGCCGGCACAAATGACGGCGAAGAGATCCGTGTCGATCTGAACAGCGGTAAAATTACCACCGCTGTTACGAACGCTGGCAATACCACTCAAGAAAGCGTCTACGTCAATGCTATTGATGGTAGCTTGACGACGGAAAAGACAATCACCAATACCTCGGTTGGCGATTTTGATGATGTCAATGCAATTGACGCCGCAATCGTTGGCTTAGAAAAGGGCGACACCTTTGAACTGGATGGTGTCGAGTTCACAGTTGACACAGCGTTTGTTCGCGCGGACACTACGGCAGGTGATGAAGTTCAGGCCGAAGGCACGGCCACCGCTATGATTGACGGCGAAAAGGTCACCTTGACTTTGACTAGTGATGCGAACGGTAGTAATGAAGCGCTAGCCATTGATAAGACTGTCTACAAATCCGAAATCGACGGGTCCCTTACTCTGCAAGAAACCTCGTCTAACCGACTGGCAAAATTGGCTGATCTCGATTTGCAAGGGGCTAAGAAAGCTGGCAGCGAGCTCAAATTGGGTGGCGCTACTTACACCGCTAACGCCGACGGAAGCAAACTGACATTTGATCAGGACGACGGTGCCGGTGGTACCGTGGCGGTCACTGCTTTCATTTCGCGTACTGAAGCAGGTAACGTCAAAATCATTTCGGAAGCCGCAGCCGCTGCCGAAAAAGCCACGGACGACCCTCTGAAGACGCTAGATGACGCTCTTTCCACAGTTGACTCCCTGCGTTCGGAGTTGGGTGCGATTCAAAACCGTTTCGAGTCCACGATCGCTAACCTCAACAACACCGTCACCAACCTGTCCGCAGCTCGTTCGCGTATTGAAGACGCTGACTACGCAGTCGAAGTCTCCAACATGACTCGCGCTCAGATCCTTCAGCAAGCTGGTACGTCGGTTCTGGCTCAGGCCAACCAAGTACCGCAAGGCGTTCTGTCCCTGCTGCGTTAATTCTCGGCAAGGCATGGGGATGGGCAACCGTCCCCATACAGAACTCGAAACCGCCTTTCCTTCGGGATTGGTGGTTTTTGCTATTTGGGATGCTGCAATAGCTGAAGGGATCGCCTTTTATCGCAAGATCACCTTCTTCTTGACCGGCCTTCCATCGCTTCCCACGACGGTCCCATACCCGTAGAGGCCAGCCCCCTCCAAGTTATTCCTCACAGCGTTATCGCTGACGTTGACACCTTCCGCTCGTAATGCCTTGCCGATCTGACTTGGATTGGCGTATTGGCCTGACCGAGCCATATCTTCAATACGTTGCCTCACACCCACAGGCAATGCCTTTCCATTCTTCTTCGGCGCTCTACTCCGGGCAGGCAATACGCCCTTCTTGATCCATTCCGGATTCTCGTCTAGCAACTTCTTCCATCGATTGTAGGTACTGCGGGCCAGCCCCACATCCATACAAGCCTGCGTGACTGTTCTTCGCTTCTTCTTGTCGAAATGATTCGCGGCGCTGTAGATGGTCTGTACCAGTTGAAATCGCTCGTCGGCTGATCGCTGCTTGCTCATAGAAAAACGATAACACATATGAGCCAAATCACCTCAGAAACCGGCGCTTTTTAGACGGCTGTAGATAAATACCCGGCCACTTGTGTTCTTGCACTTTTAACCGGGATAGCAAGTGGCCTCATCTCATCAATCTGAACTCATTGGCATCTGCCTGTGAGGACACAATTTAACGCTACAGGCGACTTTGTGATTAAGAACGTGGGGTTAGTCGTTCAGGACATTCGTCGGGCATTTGGAAATGCCCTTGGTGAAACTATGCCCAAAATATCTGTAATGAAGATGGTGAAGTGAACCACATACACGGAATCACCAGTCAGGAAAAACACCAAAGAAAAGACAAAATATCCCTTTAATCAACATTTTCCTCTAACCACTTCATTTAAGAAATGTTGACCACA
This sequence comes from Alcaligenes sp. Marseille-Q7550, assembly GCF_965112015.1. Taxonomy (NCBI): domain Bacteria; kingdom Pseudomonadati; phylum Pseudomonadota; class Betaproteobacteria; order Burkholderiales; family Alcaligenaceae; genus Alcaligenes; species Alcaligenes sp. Marseille-Q7550. The sequence goes on along the minus strand of NZ_CBCOPU010000001.1, from coordinate 1,448,116 downwards.
TGACTGATCTACTTCACATATCTCACATCAGTCCGCCCGTAATGGGAACAACAACACAAATAAAGGACATACATGACCACGCATCACAACACCCAATCCCTACAGGGAAATAGCCCTAACGGCAACAAAGCCATCACACTTGAGGACATCAGATCCGCCCTAATGGATGAATTCCACTTCAGCACATCACTCAAAGAGCCAGAGCAATTTCGTATCAGTCAACGGGCACAGCACATCTACGACATCACCCAGCAGGACTTCGAATGGTTCGTCACATTGACTTTCAGGTATAAGAAAAACGACCACGACGAAGTGGTTTCTCTGGGGAAGAAATTCTTTGACCGATTAAGCAGTGAGATATACGGCAAGAGATCAAAAAACCGAATTATTCACTACTCGGCAATTGAACGACATGACGACGGGTCACTTCACATCCATGCATTGCTCAAAGAACCGAAACCACATGCACCAATTGGCATGTATGGAATACGGGATCTAGTCAAGCGGAATTGGTTCAAGGTGGCAAGTACGAATCTGGATATGACTTCTTCCCGCTCCAATCCCGAAGATTCATGGTTTGAACCGGTTCGCGAGGGAAATATACTACGGCTAGCTGGTTACATGACCAAGGACTGCTACCGGTACGACGACACCATCATCTATGACTTGTGCTGCCTTACCGGACGGAAAGTTCGTTAACAGCCGATCTCCGTCTTTACCCATCTTTCTGCGAGGCTCGATGTATGGGCCTCTTTGTCATTCATGGGTATCTGGCTTCAGTCGTCAGCTTCATGAGTTTCCCTTCATCCACGACATTCAAAGTTCCGGCATGAAGGTATCGCCCGGACCACTCCGACAGAAGTTGCTTGATGCCCCCTAATGCAGCCAGCACCAGTTCTTGCTCTTCTGCTTCGGGATTCCTGTCGATCACTTCCCTCACGGATGTTCCCAGACGCCCAAAGAATTCGCGTTTATTGAAGTAATTCAATATTCCATGGGCATCATGCTTCAGCCGCTCGAAAGTCGCATGTAAGGCACCAGCATGACGCGTCATGACCACCGTGTCGGAATCCCGCAGATACCGCAAGGCCACGACATCTTCGGTGGGTTCCATGATGACCGTACCGGCACCACGCCAATAGATGGGGTTGCGCATCGCCCTTTGACGATTTCGGAACCGTTCATACATGTGGCGGTCTTCTTCTCTCAGAAAGTCATCCTGCTCGGCTTCCAACAGATAGATGACGACCTGAGCACGCAGCCGAAAGAACCCAACATACCAGATGTCATAGTCGAGCTTGGCAATGATGTCAGAAAGCCTTTCCTTGCGCTTTTCGACGGCCATCAAGACCTGATAGAAGCCGTCTTGCTCCAGCAATTCATCGAGCTTTTCCGTAATCGTCAGCCGAAGCTTCGAATGACGTTCAAATAAGGCCAGTTCAGCGAGGATCGCGCTGCGGTGCTGTTCAGCGATTTCGCGGAAGTGAGTTTCAAACTGTCCCCAGTGATCGGCCAGCCGATTCGACGTTTTGAACTGTCTGTGGATGGCATTCACGAACCGATTCACAGTTTGCCCGTAGAGCGCGGCAAGGTTTTTATCCGGCATTCACTCCCCTTTCCAGTTCAAAAGCCCTTGAAGGCAGAAAGCCCGTTTTTTCCATTTCCAACGAAGGCAATGTCGTAGCAATCTTATTCATTCTGCCGTCCAGCACGCGTCCAGATATATCCGAAACATAGTCCGACACGGAATTGGTGGCTGCCAGCAGAGTGTCGTTGCTCAGATGGGCGTAGCGCTGCGTCGTCTTCACGTTCGAGTGACCCAGTATTTTTTGCACTTCGTAAATGGATCGGCCCTTGTTGACGAGAAAGCTGGCGTAGCTGTGGCGTAGATCATGCAGCCGCACATCCTCTATGCCCGCCTGTTCCCGTACTCGATTCCATGCATGAAAGATATTGACGTAAGGCTGCATCGTGGCGGGGTTGAAGAAGATGTAGTCCACTCCAGGAACCCGCTCAATATTGCGCAGCAGTTGAATTACTCCCGTCGATAGCGGAACGTATCGGGTAATGCCGCTTTTGTTGAATTCAATTCGCCAGATCCGGTTCTGGAAATCGACATCGCACCACTTCGCACCCAACACCTCATTGCGTCGTGCGCCAGTCAGGATCAGCATGACGATGATCTCCTTGATCCTGGGATGCTCCGAAGCACCGAGTTCGGCAATCAGTCTGCGGAGTTCTTCGTTGCTCAAATATCGATCTCGCAGATTGTTTTCCCGAAGCTTGCGAACCGCAGAGATCGGATTGGATGCCACACCCTGAATCTCCCATTCCCGCGCACAGCTGAAAGTTCTGTGAGCGACGTTCAGCATGCGGTTGGTGGAGGATGGTTTGAAGCGCTTTTCTTCGCGATGCTGCCGCAACAATTCGATTGCATGCTGTTTCTTGATTTCATCCATATACAGCCCGCCCAATACAGGAAGGATGTGCAACCGCAATTGCGCCTCATCAACCCGCCAACTACGTTTGTGGGTCTTCATGTAAGGTAGATAGCGCTTCAGGATGAAATCGCGATAGGTCGGGACGGTTCTGCGCTGGTTCTTTTCAACGAAAGGATCGTCGCCCAGACTCAGGCGAGCCAGTAGTTCCTTCGCTTTGTTCCTCGCGTCTGCCAATGACATGATTCCTGCATCGGCAAATCGCTTCTCCTTGGTACGGCCATGCGTATCCAGATACCGGATGTAGTACGAACGACGGCCACTATCAGAGACCTTGACGAGGAACCCCGGTAGCCGTGTGTCAAAATAGTCGACCCTACGTTTGCCCGCAGGACACAGCATCGAATCGACCATATGTTGAGTCAGTAATGTACGAGGCAGAGGCAAGATCACACAAAACCAATAACGATACTAATAGTATCATTTAATGCGTGTTTGGTATAGGACGGACTTCTGGCTGCTATGACAACGACAGAGAAGAAAAAACAGGTGCGTATTGCCCTGGTAATGCGGTCGGTTCGTTCGGCCATCGGATATAACCAAGTCCAGTTTGCCGAATTGATCGGCAGTGCCAAGCCTACGATTGCGCGAAGTGAAACTCTTGAGATGCCGATGAACGGCGAGCTTTACACCCGCATGGTCGAGCAGCTCGAAGAACTCGGCATCAAGATTGACTCCGATCAGGACGGCGTGAGCCTGCATTTTGATGAGCGGGCCATCGCAGTCCTGGAAGGCAGGTTGCACGACACAGCCCTTAGACGGCCCGACCGGAAGAAATAGTCTCTTCCCAAAACAGACACCTTGGGTGCCGTGACGGATCAGAACTAGGTTTGGGCAACGTAGAAAGCCCGTAGAAAACTTGCCGACAAAGACGGCTAACAAGTCATTGATTCTTATCGTACCTGCGTCAAATCTGTACGGTCGGAATCCTCGACTTTCGTCGACAAGCCGTAGTCACAGAGTAGTAATTTCTGGAAATCGGAGTAAAAACCTTGTTTTTCTCATTATTATCAGCGGCTTACGGAGAGCGTTATCAACAGCGCCAAGGACGACGCCGCCGGCCAGGCCATCGCCAACCGCTTCACCGCCAACATCAACGGCCTGAAGCAAGCCGCCCGCAACGCCAACGACGGCATCTCCATCGCTCAGACCACCGAAGGCGCATTGAACGAAATCAACGCCAACCTGCAGCGCGTGCGTGACCTGTCCGTGCAAGCCGCCACCGGCTCCAACTCGCCTTCCGACCTGAAGTCCATCCAGGACGAAATCCAACAGCGTCTGGACGAAATCGACCGCGTCTCCGGTCAGACCCAGTTCAACGGCGTCAAAGTGCTGGCCGGCGACAATAAGCTGTCGGTACAAGTCGGCGCACACGACGGTCAGACTATCGAAATCAATCTGAAAGAAATCACCGCCAAGACCCTTGGTCTGGATGGTTTCAATGTCAGCGGGTCCGGTGTCATCGCTAATCGCAAGGCAAATCTAAGCGATCTGACCGCCGCTGGCGGAACTCTGAACGCTGGAGCCTATGACGTTGTCACCGACAATGAAGCAGTCCGTGCTGAAGACGCTTTTGCCAAACTTGCTGATGGAAATACAGTAACTGTTGATGACGGCACCAATCCTGCCGTTGCGTACACTTACGACGCAAAGAGCGGTAGTTTCAGCTTTAACAACAGCTTCACTGATGCAGCCAACACTACCGCTGGCGCAACCAATACCGTCAATAAAGTCAAAGCAGCTATTGGCTCGGGCGCAAAGTCGGATGTCACTGTAAATCTCGCTGGCACCGACTTCACTGGCATCAGCATCGCTTCTGACGGAAAGGTGTCTGCAAGCAATGGCGACGCACTTTATCTGGTGAAAGAAGACACCTCTGGAAAGATGGTTCTTAGTGCCAACCAGGGTGCTGCGACAGCGCAAGCAACGCTTGACGATGTTTTGAATGCAGTACTGCGTGAGCAAAATGCAAGCATCACTGTAAACGGTAAGACCTACACAACCACGCAAGCACAGGCCGATGGCACTACTGCAGGCATCATCGGTTTTAAAGACTCCATCAGTTCTTCCGACTTGCTTACCAAAGTCAAAACCAATGCTACTGGCGGTACTACGACTGTTGCACTTGGTGATGGCGTAGTTAACGGACAAATCAACCTCAACAACCTGGGAGTCTCGACTACTCAATTCATCGACTCAAAGGGAAATTTCACCACGACCGGCACCGAAACCGTTAGCTATAAGGTAAATTCTGACAATGGCGAAGTCACAGTTTCCAGCGCTGGCGATAATTTGGGTAAAACGGCTTTCATCGATGCAAATGGTAAATTGACAGTTGCAGCTACTAGCGAAGGCACGGCAACGAAAGATCCTCTGGCCGCTCTGGATAAGGCCCTGGCAAGCGTCGATTCCCTGCGCTCCGAGCTGGGTGCTGTTCAGAACCGCTTCGAATCCACGATCGCCAACCTGAACAACACCGTGACCAACCTGTCCGCTGCTCGTTCGCGCATTGAAGACGCCGACTACGCCGTCGAAGTGTCCAACATGACCCGCGCTCAGATCCTGCAACAGGCCGGCACCTCGGTTCTGGCCCAGGCCAACCAGGTTCCGCAAACGGTTCTGTCGCTGCTGCGTTAATTTCTGCGTAGCCCTGCTCTTTGCCTTGCGCAAGGGGCAGACAGCCTGCAAGAAGCCAGCCCTCGGGCTGGCTTCTTGCATTTCTTCCTTAGCCCAGACCGTCACTCAGTCGCTGGATAGCGGCGCGATAGGCCGCCATATCTTCCCGTTTGTCCACGGCCAGCACCAAGACGACGAGAACATCATCCTCGACGAGATACACCAGACGATACCCTTGTTTCAGCAGCTTGATCTTATAGCAATCCCGCAGGTCGCCATGCAAGGCGGAGCCTGGCACATGGGGCACGTCCAGTCGTTTGCGAAGCAATTTCTTGAACGCCGTTTTCACACTGCCATCCAGCCGCTGCCATTCCTGCAGTGCCTGCGGCAAGCCCTTCAGCCGGTATTTCGGCGCCTTGGGCTCAGAGCTGCTCAAAATCGACCTCGACGGCCGTGTCTTTCAACGCCAACCGTTGCCGCACCAGATCAGCCAACTCGCGGTTGGCCATTTCCTCTACCAGCGCCTCGAACAAGCGTGTCGCGACCACGTATAACGCCGTCCGATTGTGATTCAGTACGGCAACCGGTTTCTCGCCCGCCGTGCGCAGCACTTGTGCCGGATTCTTCTTGAATTCGGACATGCTGATAGAGTAATCGGCATAGATCAGGTCCATATCGACTCCCAAAAAAGCTATGAAATTAGCGCTATTTTAGCAGTATAAAGCCGTCAAGAATAAAGTGAAGAAAGGAAAGACGGCCAGAACGATATCGAAGAACCACGCGAACGCCCAGAGGACCCGAAGCGATTCACTTGGCGCTGGCTTGTCGCATAACGGCCCCATGCCCATCGCTACATCTTGAACAACAGCAACAGCGCCCTTCAGATCAATTACCGGACAGCAGCCCCGCCAGGCGGGCCCGCAGCCGCTCCGTGAACTCCTGGGTAATCCGGGACCTGGCCTGGTGGGCGGGATGCAGCAATCCGACCCGGAACGGCACCATGGGCTTGAAGGGTTTGAAGACCACGCCTTGGCCTGCTTGCGGGCCATAACTGGCCACGGTGATCGGGTCCAGCAGGCAGATGCCTTGCCCGCGCTCCACGAAGCGCAAGGCGGGGATGAAGAATCGGGTACGCACACGCACGTTCAGGCGGCACTGCGCGGCATCGAACACTTGGCTCAAGGCATGCGCCGTGCTGTGATCCGGATACAGCGCAATCATGGGCTCGTCCGCCAGCAGAGCCGGCGTCAGCACCGGTTCGCCCGCCAGGCGATGGCCGGCCGGCACGGCGCATACGCACTCCATGTCGAACAGCTCCACCTCGATGGACGGGTCCGGTCCGCCGATCTCGGCCAGGGCCACGTCATACTGCGCCGAAGCCGTCCATTCCAGAATGCTTTCCGAAGTCCGGGTCTGCAAGGACACTTGCACGCCGGGATAGTCATCCAGAAAATCCGCGACCAGGTCCGGCATGAACACATAAGAAGGACCGGGCATGCAACCGATGCGCAGAACGCCCTGCTGCTTGTTCCGGATGTCCTTGAGGGTTTCGGTCAGCTCCTGCATGCGGCCTGCGATGGCCTCCAGCTCCGTATACAGGTACTTGGCTTCCGGCGTGGGATACAAGCGCTTCTTGCGGCGCTCGAACAGCGGAAAACCCAACTGCTCCTCCAGAGCGGCAATATTCATGCTGACCGCCGACTGCGTCTTGAACAGACGCTGGGCCGCATCGGACACCGACCCGGTCAGCAACACAAGACGAAACGCTTCCATGTGGCGTAGGTTCATGATTCAAAAACATCAATAAAACTGATGAAGTCCTAAAAAAATAAGATTTGCGCTGATCAAACGATTTAGCCACTATCTCGGCTAAGACTAAATAGGGTTGAACCCGATAAACGGCGGTCCCGATACACGCCAATAAAACTCATGGAGACAAACATGACCAAGAAGCCAAGGGGGTGTCATGGATAAACCCCGCGTCGACGTGGCCTTTTCCAGCGCCATCATCCTGATTTCCATACTCATCATCAGCAACGACGCCTTGGTCGAGGGCGGCGTGCAGACCGAATTGGGCTCCCTGTTCCTGCCGCGGATCGTCGCGGCGCTCATGATCATTTTCGCTCTTGGCATGGGCCTGCCCGCCCTGCTCGGCATCTTGCGAACCACCCGCAGGACCAGTTCCCCCGGGGCCGGCGCGCAGGATGCGATCGGCGTGATCCTCTATCTGGCGATCCTGCTGGCCTACTGGCTGGCCATGCCGCTGGCAGGCTTCGTGGTCGCCACCCCAGTGGCCATGCTGGCGATCGGCCGGCTGCTGGGCGCCCGGAAATGGTGGCCCATGCTGGCCGTATCCATTATCACGCCGCTGATGATCGACTCCGGCAGCCGCGCTTTCCTGCGCGTCTTCCTGCCGGTCTGGTCCCTGTCCTGAAGGGGACTCGCATGACTGACATCTTGCATAACTTCATCGGGGGCCTGGGCACGATCTTCGCGCCCGGTCCCATCGCCGCCATCGTCGTGGGCGTGTGCATCGGGATTTTCTTCGGCGCCATTCCGGGGATTTCCGGCATCATGGCCATCGCCATCGTCCTGCCGCTGACTTTTTACGTCGATCCGGTCATCGGCATCACCATGCTGCTGGCGATCTACAAGGCCGGCATCTATGGCGGATCCATTTCGGCCATCCTGATCAACACGCCAGGGGCCGCCGCCTCCTTCCTGACGGCGCAGGATGGGCATGCCCTGGCCAGGGCGGGCAAGGCCGGCAAAGCGCTGGCTATGGCCCTCTATGCCTCCGTGACGGGCGAGGCGCTGGCCACGCTGGTGCTGATTTTCGTGGCGGCCCCGATCTCGGTGATCTCGCTGCAGGCCGGCCCCATCGAAAAAGTATTCCTGCTGATCTTCGCCTTCACCGTCGTCGGCTCCATGACGGGCGAATCCATTGCCCGCGGCATGCTGTCCTGCTGCCTGGGCATGCTGTTCGCCATGGTGGGCATGTCGCCCATCACGGGAGCCGCCCGCTTCACCTTCGACATTCCGGCATTGATGAGCGGCTTCACCTTCCTGCCCTTGCTGATGGGCGTGCTGGTCATGCCGGAAGTGATCGAGGCCGTCAAGCGCCGCCGGGCGCCGCCCCTGGATCTGATTCCCACGGCCTCGGCCAATCCCGACGACAGCCGGGTCACCGGGCGCGAATTCCGCTCGGTCCTGGGCACCATCCTGAAGTCCACCGGCATAGGCACCTTCATCGGCGCCCTGCCCGGCCTGGGCTCCAGTGCGGCCGCCTTCATGGCCTATGGGGAGGCCAAGCGTTCCTCCAAGAACCCCGACGAGTTCGGCAAGGGCTCCCTGCATGGCGTGGCGGCGGCCGAATCGGCCAACAACGCCGTGTGCGGCTCCAGCATGATCCCCATGCTGACGCTGAGCATACCCGGCGACGACGTCACGGCTTTGCTGATGGGCGCCTTCCTGATCCACGGCATCACGCCCGGCCCCACCATCTTCTATGAACATACCGACGTCATCTACGGCATCTTCGCCGGCTTCCTGATCACCGATCTGTTCCTGCTGATCATCGCGCGCGCCGGCTTCAAGTTCTGGACGCGCCTGGCCTCGGTGCCCCGCTACTACATCTTCCCTTGCGTGACGGTCTTCGCCTTCTTCGGCGCCTACACCGTCAACCAGGAGATGTACGACATCTTGCTGCTGATCGTATTCACCATCCTGGGCTGCGGCATGCGCCGGCTGGGCCTGAGCACGGCGGCCTTCATCATCGGCTTCATCCTGACCCCGCTGCTGGAGCAAAACCTGGACCAGGCGGTGACCATCGTGGGCACGGAATACGGCATGCTGGCCCGCTCGCCCATGGTCTGGATATTCACGGCCTTGAGCCTGTTCTCGGTGTATTCCGCGCTGCGCCTGCAGCGCAGGACCCGCCTCAAGGCCGCCATCATGAACCAAGCGGAAACACAGGCCCGAGCCTGACCCCCTTACCAGAACAGGGTCTGAACAAGACCCGATATCAAACCCTCGGAGACAACGATATGAAACACCTGCGCATTTCCATACTGGCCTTGAGCACAGCCGTCGCCACGCTGTTCACGGCATCCGCCGCTGCCGCGGACTACCCCGTCAAGCCCATCAATGTCATCGTGCCCTGGGGGCGGGCGGCGACTCGGATCTGACCACGCGGCTGTGGGCCGACGCCATGGAGCATGAGCTGGGCAAGCCGGTGGTGGTGATCAACAAGGCCGGCGGCGGCGGCGTCATCGGCACCACCTTCGTGGCCAACAGCAAGAAAGACGGCTACACCCTGGTGAATGCCGGTCTGAGCAATGTGCAAGTCACCCCCAACTTCAGCAAGACTCCCTATGACATCGACAGCTTCGAACCCGTGGTCAAGCTCTCATCCGTGCCCTTCGGCATTCTGGTGCCCGTCGACAGCCCCTACAAGACCTTCCGGGAATTCATCGCCGCCGCCAAGTCCGGCACCTTGACCCAAGGGTCCTGGGGCGCCGCCTCCTCGGGCACCGTACTGGCCAGCATCGTGGCCGACCAGGCCGGCTATACCGTGAAATACGTGCACGGCAACACCACGGCGGAGTCCATGGTGGACCTGATCGGCGGCCATATCGATTCAGCGGTTTCCTTCCCCCGGCCTTCGGCCCCCACGTGAAATCCGGGCGCGCGCGCCTGCTTGTCCTGAACCAGGCCATGGATGAATATCCGGGCGTACCCACTTTTGCCGACTTCGGGATCAAAGGCTCCTTCGAAGGCTGGTCTGGCATCTATGCGCCCAAAGGCACTCCCAAGGAGGTCATCGATACTTTGATCGCCGCCAGCGCCAAAGCCATGGCCAAGCCCGATGTCCAGGCGGCCTACGCCAATATGGGCGCCAACGTGGACTTTCGCAGCGGCGAGGCGTGGATCCGGGAAACGCGCGAAACCTATGAGCTGATGAAAGAGGCCGCCGCAAAAATGAAACGGTAAGTCCTGTAAGCCCAGCAGCCTCGCCCACCGCACAAGAACCGGCCTGTCATCAGGCCGGGGGTGCCTTTTTACGCCTTGAACCATGAATATTGAACGCTACCACTCCAATCAACGCATGAGCCAGATCGTTGCCTGCGGCCCCACCGTCTACCTGGCGGGCCAGGTCGCGCAAGACCCCGCCCAGGATATCGAAGGACAGACGCGGCAGATCCTGGCGCAGATCGAGTCCCTGTTGGCGCAAGTGCACAGCAGCAAGTCGCAGCTGCTGGCGGTGACGATCTGGCTGGCCGATATCCAGGACTTCCAGCGCATGAACAGTATCTGGGACGCCTGGGTCGATCGGGCCAATCCGCCGGCGCGCGCCTGTGTCCAGGCCGCCCTGGCCAGGCCGACACTCAAAGTCGAAATGCAGGTGACCGCATGGCGCGCCGCTCCCGCACAGATGCGGGGGCCTGCTTCTGGCGCCGGGGCATAAGCATGGCCAACACCCTGCATGTAGGCGTCGTCGGCGCAGGCATCGTGGGCTTGGCCACTGCGCTGTGGCTGCAGCGTTCGGGTTGCCGGGTGACTCTGCTCGACCGCCAGGAGCCCGGTGAAGGCACCTCTTCCGGTAATGCCGGAGTCTTCGCCGACTATGGACGGGTTCCCTTTGCCAGCATGGCGCAGCTCAAGCAGTTGCCCGGCCAGCTCCTGGATCGCCGGAGCCCGCTGTCGATCCAGGCCAGTTACCTTCCCAGACTGCTGCCATTCGGTCTGCGCTTTGTGCGAGCCTGCCGGCCGGAACAGTTTCTGGCCGGGTGCCGGGCCATGACGCAACTGCAGCGCACCGCGCCGCGGGACGACGCCGTCCTGCTCGACGCGGCCCAGGCGAACGACCTGGTGAAAGCCAACGGCGCACTGGCCTTGTGCTCGACTGAAGACGGCGTGCGGCAAGCCCGGGAAGGCCACCTGAAGCTGCGAGCCGAACTGGGCACAGCCATTGCCATGCTCGATCGTCAGGAAGTGGCCGAGATGGAACCGGCGTTGGGAGACTTTCATGCAGGCGGCGCCTATTACCCGAACACCCGCTTCACCATCAACCCGCTGGCTTTAAGCCAACGCTACGCAAACCACTTCACCCGGAACGGGGGCAGGTTCATCCAGGCCGACGTAGGCCGTTTGTCACCCGGCCCGCAATCCTGCACGCTGAGCGCGAGCGGCCGCAACCTGCGCTTTGACCATATCGTCATCTGCAGCGGCGTGGCCAGCGCCGCCATGGCGGCCCCCTTGGGCGCGCGCATTCCGCTGGCCAGCGAACGCGGCTATCACCTGATGCTGGATGCCACGGGCATTTCCTTGCAGCGCCCCGTGGTCTGGCTGGACAAAGCCATTTTCCTGACACCGATGCAAGACGGCATACGTGTCGCCGGTACAGCGGAGTTCGCGTCGGAAACCGCGCCGGCCAGTAGCGCACGACAGGCTCTGATGCAGCAAACCGCCAAGGCCATGCTCGGACATTTGCCGCCCGTGCTCTCGACGTGGGTAGGCAGCCGGCCATCCACGCCGGATTCGCTGCCGGTGATCGGACGCCTGCCCGGGCAGGACCGCATCTGGGTGGCATTCGGACACGGCCATCTGGGCCTGACCCTGTCCTCGGTCACGGGCCGCCTGATCAGCGAAAGCTTGCGCGCAGGCGCCGAACTGCCCGAAATCGCGCCCTACTCTCCTGCCCGATTCACCTCTTTCTCTGCAACAAGGACCATGCCATGATTCTGAACGGCGGATACAACTACTACGGCATCCCCCTGGGCGTGATTTCGCTGGACTCGCATTTTCCCAAACCGTCCAATCACATCAAGCATGCAGCCAGCTTCGACTTTCCCATCCTGTACAAGACCGTCAAAGGCGCCACCGTCGCTCGCCTGATCAAAGAACGGGACCCCGCCCTGCTTGTTCCGTTCCTGGATGCGGCCCGGGAGCTGGAGCAGGAAGGCGTCAAGGCCATTACCGGCAGTTGCGGGTTCCTGGCCCTGTATCAAAAAGAAATCGCCGCAGCCGTATCCATCCCGGTCTTCATGTCCAGCCTGATCCAGGTGCCTCTGGTGTCCCGCATGCTGGGCGCCGGCCGGCCCGTGGGGCTTGTGGTCGCCGACCAGCATGCGCTGACAAGGGCCCATCTGGAGGGGGTCGGCATCACGGACGAGCCTATCGTCATTGCAGGGATGCAGGATCAAGCGCAGTTTCGCGAGGTTATCCTGTCCGCCCAGCGCAACGAGCTGGACATGGAGCAATTCTCCGCCGAGCTGAATCAAGTCATCGACGCCCTGCTGGCCCAGCACCCGCATGTGGGCGCCTTGGTGCTGGAATGCACGGACCTGTCGCATTTTGCCGCCGCCTTGCAGGCCCGCACCGGCTTGCCGGTCTTCGACCTGAGCAGTCTGGCGCGCATGGTGGTGGGTGCGACCGGACTTTGAAAATCAGGCCTGCATCAAACCCTGGCGCACCAGCAGCTGCTTCAAATCCGCCATCACTTTGGCGGCTTTGGGATCCAGGTTGCGCTGGCCCTTCAAACTGGCGCCGTCGTTGCCGGGAATGCGCCCCGCCGTCCAGGCATCGCACAGATTGCGACGGATTTCGGCGTCGCTGGCCAGGCCTTTGGCCATGTGCTGCAGTACAAAATACTCCGCCTCCGTCAGCTTGATGTTGGCGCCGCCATGCCAACGATTGTATTGGCCTATGCCTTCGTGAACCTGGCGCCGCCACTCCAGCAAGGGTGCAAAGCCCGCCAGCAAGCCCTGCTGCATCCAAGGTTGGGAAGTTTCATCGTCCAACTCCATGGTGTAGCGACCAAAGTTGAACAATGCCTCCATGGCTGCCTGCGCTTTTTCGGCCGTCTGCACTTCAGCGACTTGCATCAGGCGCCTCGCAAGGTCCTGACCGCTGACAGCCTGCGGCCAAGCCTGGTGCAAGATATCCAAGGCGGCTTGCAGTCCTGCTCCATCGATATGCAGCAGCTCGCCTCGGGTATTCTTGTAGGCGCGCACGTGCTCAGGCGCATCGTCGTTCTTTTTGGCCGACTCGAAATATCCGGCAAATCGCAGGTCCGACAGCCGACTCAGATCCGGGCTGGACAAGATTTCGCCTTCCCGATCCGCGTGCACCAGCATGCTCTTGCGGAAATTGCGCCCCACCGCAAAGTCCAGGTATTGCTGGCGCAGCAGGCGGTTCTGCCCCAGGGCGATCAGGCTGTGATTCAGTTGGACGTTCCGGCCGAACACCTGACTGCATTCCAGACGCGGCTCGGAGTCGCCCACATGGACCAGGCCGGCTTGCTGGGCTGCATCCGCGAACTCCACAAAATAGCAGGGGCTGTTGAACGTTTCCAGATACTCGTGGGCAATGTAATAGTCGGAATGCGTAAGCAACTGCTGCACGGCCCCCAGCAAAGAAGGACGCAAGGGATTGCTGGCCGCCAAGCCGTCGGACAGCAAGGTCAGCATGGCCTTGGCGCTGTCCACTTTTTGCTCTTCGTCCGCGAAATGGCTGTGCAGCAGCATGGCGTCGCGTACGATCTCGCCCGCCTTCCAGCCGGGATAGGTGTTGTAACTGATGTAGGCCAGGCCCTTTGGCGACAGGTTCTCCCGGCAGACGCGCAGAATGTCCTGGCGCACCTCGGGAGGGACCCAGCTGAACACGCCGTGCACGATGATGTAATCGAACTGCCCGAACTCGGCGCTTATGTCGCTGATGCTCATGGCATGAAGCTGCACGTTCTCCAGACCCATGTGCTTGACCAGCGCCCGGCCTTGCTCGATCTGCACCGGCGACAGGTCCACCCCCACCGCCAGCGCTTGCGGATGCTGGGCGGCAAAAGGGACCAGATTGCCGCCGGCGGCGCAGCCGAGCTCCAGGACCTTTGCATGCTGCAAAGGCATCGTCTCCACGCCATACAAATGAGCGGCAGCCCGCAGATGAGCCGGCGCCGTGTAAGGAAACGGGTTCGAAGTGTACGGCTGTCTGTTGTAGTGTTCGGCTATTTTCTGGTCAAAATCGACAAGGGCATCCACATCAGGCTCCGGCATCATGCAAAACCATCAGGATAATATGGACGCTCCTTCCCCAAACCCCTGATCAAGCCCGGGAAAAGGCTGGGCTTTGCCGGACAGGCGGCTCTACCAGGCTGAGCTGGCGGCAGGCATGACGCTTTGGCATGAGTCTGCCGCTGTCTTGGAACACCGTCTTCGCCGCAAGAAGGCCTTGCCGGCTACGGTCCCAGCAAGCGCCCCCGGTTAAACACGATGCGTTGCGCCAAAAAGTCCTTGATCTCGCTACCCAAGCGAACAGCCACCGCATCAAAACCATCTTCGACCCGATCTACCAATGCAATCAAGAAATCATCAGCCTGGCTTGAACTTTGAAAGCCGAAACGCAGTGCGTCGGCCAGCACGGCTTCACGGGAAATATCGAAACGTCCCATGGACAATTGCATGCACAATCGATCCGGTGTCTGGTCCGGGTTGGGTACGACGTCGAATGCCGGCGCCAGACGCCAGCGGCCCTCCCGATGGCTGTACACCGCGGCATGATTCCTGGGGTGATCATCGTCATTGCCAACCAGTGCATTGAATACCATTCGACCGAACAGCTCCCGGCCATCCTCAAGCGGCGCGCCAAGCTGCAACAATTCTTCCGCCAGGCGCGGATAGCTCCATTGCTGAGGCTTCAGCCGGCCTGGGTATTCTGTGCGCAGCAGCGTGGCGCCGCTGAGCGTCATATGACGCTGCGCGCCATGACGGTCAAAACGCAGACTGCGCAGAACGCTCAAGCCATCCCCCACTTGCTCATGCTCGGTCCGGGCAAAATGCAGGCCGGCCAGACTGGCCCATTGCTGGGCCACATGCTCCAACAGCGGTATATCAACCGTATCCGAAGGCAAGGCCGGCTTGACCAACCAATAATCATCCCGGTCTTTGACGGTACCTTTGGGGCGCGCCCCCCATGCTGGGCGTAGCCATCAGGAAGCGACGCACACGCACATCCACGACGGGCCTGCGCTCGAACAAAGCCAATAACTCCTGAGCCAGCGCCGCAAGCTGCGGCAGGCCGGGGCTGGCCAGACCAGCCACATCCGGCCTTTTGGATGTGCCGATCGCCAAGGCTCCCCAACGCTGCGCGTTGCGAGCCAGGCGCAGATATATGCTGTCGTGTGCATCGTCCGGTAAGTGGTGCTCGCGTTGCAGCAGCATTTTTCCCCATGAATCGGGAGAGATGTCACGCAAGACATCATGCAGGCCCCCATACCGCATGGCGGCATAATCGGTGTCGGCCACCAGGGGCAGGTTGACGGGATCGATCGACCATGGCAGACCCGCCTGAAGATAACTGGGAGCGTATAGAAAACGCCCCTGTCCGCCATCGAGCTTGTAACGCCCGACCGTCACCCACTCGCCGTTATCGGGCCTTTGCAAATAGATGTACAAGGGCTTAGAAGTCGTCATCTTCGTCGAAGGAAGATGGCCGCGCGCGCGCCGTGGCGGGCTGCTGCCAAAAGACAGGCTCCAGCGCCGGCGCCACTACATCCAGCAGTCCCAAAGCCATCAAGGCCGATAGATAAACCGCCGCGCTGGCGCCGGGATCGCCGCGTTCGACGCGGCGCAAGGTGGCGTCGGAAATACCAATGCGGGCGCAAAGATCCGCCGCCCGGATCTGACGGGCGACACGCTGGCTGCGAATGCTGCGGCCCCACATCAGCAACCGTTCCTGCACCAAGGTGGGGGTCAGCGACGGAGAACGAGATTTTTTTGGCATACGCACAAAATTTATAGATATCGTTTTATTAACTATAACACGATATTTATGAAGAAAAACCTGTTCTTTTCGTTGTTTAAATTAAATTATAGATATCGCATTAACAGGGTTAAAGCATCTTCTATAAAGGATCACACGAGAGCCGGCCTAGAAAAAAAGTCTTGTCCGGTTCTGCTGTTCCTATAGGACGCGGCCCGCTGCTACAGCAAGACCTGAAACTCCGCGCTGTCGGATATGGCGTCCCACTGATCCTTGGCCAGCGCGGCGCGGATGCGGGCCACGGCCTGGCTGCGCAACTGAGACACCCGGCCCTCGGTCACGCCCATGACCAGGGCGATTTCTTTTTGATTCAGGTCCTGCTCGAACTGCAGGGACAGGAGAAGCTTCTCGCGCTCGGGAAGCTGGTCGATGGCGCTGATGAGCGCCTGGCGCAGACCCTGGGAGGTGAGCAGATTCAGGGGATTGTCGAAATAGGCCTGATCCCGGGTGCCGTCCTCCAGGAACTCCAGGGCATCGGCGCCGTTGTCGGCATGCCGGGTCAGGTCCTCGTAGTGGATCACCTGCACGCCGGCGGCCTCGTCCAGCAATTCGTAGTAGTCGTCCAGCGACAGGGACAGGGACTGGGCGATTTCGGCTTCGGACGGTTCGCGCAGCAGCTTCTGCCGCAGGGAAGTGACGGCGAACTCGATCTGCCGCGCCTTGGTGCGCACGCTGCGCGGCAGCCAGTCCTGGCTGCGCAGCTCGTCCAGCATGGCGCCACGGATGCGTGTGACCGCGTAGGTCTCGAACTGGGCCTCGGCCACCACCTGATAGCGCCGCACCGCGACCAGCAAGCCCATCATGCCCGCCTGCATCAGGTCGTCCAGTTCCACGCTGGAAGGCAGGCGCGACACCAGCTGGAGGGCCTGGCGGCGCACCAGAGGGGCATACTGCTCGACCAAGGCGTCTTCAGAACGAGGCATGGGCTGGCACAGAATCCGGAAATGACTAGACTGGCTTATTGTGCCTGCCCCGTTCCGCCCACAGTCTGCAAATCAAGCAGTCTTTCGCCATCTTGTTCGCCCTTTATGGCTGCGGACAGGGAAAAAAACGCCTAAAGAAGCCTCAAGCCATGCCGTAATCGTAACGTTACAGGCACAGGCGCCAAGCTCAACTCGATTGCGGGGGCCTGTCACCAAGCCCCTTCAGGAGTGATGTCATGATCCATTCAGTTTCATCTCAGACGACGGCCTTGGCGCCCCTTTCACCTCCGGTGGACCAGAATCCCGGCGCAATCCAGCCTTCGGCGGCCACCACCGTCACACCCGTCCAGGAAAGCGGTACCGACACGCAGCTTCAGCAGCGCTGGCCCGAGCGGCGCGAACCCGCGCCCGGCATGGTCAACACGCTGGAAGACACCCTGGAGCAGATAAACAGCTCCCTGCAGGCCTGGTCCACCGGCATCCGCTTCGACATGGACGACGAAGCCCAGCGCCTGGTCGTGTCCATCGTGGACAACAGCACCGGCGAAGTGTTGCGCACGGTCCCCTCGGACGCCGTCATACAGATCGCCAAAATGATCGTGCAACTGCAAGGCAATGCCGTCAGCGTCAAGGCATAAAACCAAACAAGCATTGAAACATCCCATAGACATGGGCTTTGCGCGCGACAAAACCGCGACAAAATAGGACATTACAGGAGTATTTGACATGGCTATTTCTTCGATTGGCATCGGCTCCGGCCTGAAGCTGGACGAGCTTCTCGAGAGCTTGCGTAAAGCCGAGAACGCATCGCTGACCGTTATCCAAAATCGCCAGGTTGAAAACGTCAATCGCATTTCCGCCTACGGGAAGTTGAAAAGCACGATCACAGCCTTGCAAACCGCCGGCAAGGCGCTAAATGACGAAACCCTGTACGGCGCCGTCAAAGTCAATGCGGGCGGAGACGGCGTCATTACCGCCACGGGCAGCAACAAAGCCACTCCCGGACAATACACTATCGTAGTGGAAAAGCTGGCGGCC
Source organism: Alcaligenes sp. Marseille-Q7550 (assembly GCF_965112015.1). Classification (NCBI taxonomy): domain Bacteria; kingdom Pseudomonadati; phylum Pseudomonadota; class Betaproteobacteria; order Burkholderiales; family Alcaligenaceae; genus Alcaligenes; species Alcaligenes sp. Marseille-Q7550. The sequence goes on along the minus strand of NZ_CBCOPU010000001.1, from coordinate 1,430,223 downwards.
AAGCAGTCGCTGAGCACGAATCGCCTGGACACCCGCGACAGCCCGCTGGGCGTGGGCGGCAAGATTACCGTCACATTGGAAAATGGCAAAGAACACACGCTAGACCTGACCGGCAAGGACACATCCCTGCAAGGCGTCATGAAAGCCATCAACGCCGACCCCAAATTGGGCGTTACGGCGACCATTATCAATAACGGCGACAAAGATCATCCGTATCAATTGGTGCTTACCGCTGCCGACACCGGCGGACAGGCGGCCGTAAAAAGCATAGCCGTGGAAGGAAACAGCGGCCTGCAGGACCTGCTGGGTTTTCCGGCCGTCCAAACCCCGCCGGCCAATGAAGGTGATCCGACTCCGCCGGCGCGCGGCATGTCGGTCCTGACCAAAGCCGAGAATGCCAAAGCCAAAATCAACGGTATTGAAATCACCAGCCAGAGCAATACCCTGAAAGATACCGTCGAAGGCCTGGAAATCACGCTCAGCAAAGTCAGCGCCGACCCCGTCAAGCTGGACGTCACGCGCGACGACAGCATTCCCACCAAGGCTCTCAAGGATTTCGTCAGCGCCTACAATACGCTGAACAGCACCATACGGTCACTGACCTCGTACGATATCGAAAACAATAAAGGTTCGCCCTTGACCGGCGACTCGATTCCCCGTCGCGCCCAATCCAACCTGCGCACGGCTTTGAGCTTTGCCTCCAGCGAAGGTGACCTGCGCACGCTGTCCTCGATCGGCATCACCGCCGATCCGAAAACAGGGGATCTGCTGGTGGACGACAAGAAACTGGCCGCTGCGCTGAAAGATAATATGGCCGACGTCCAGCGCCTGTTCGTGGGCGACGAAGCCATTGGCAACCGCATCTACAAAGCCGCCGATGAATACGTCAAGAAAGACGGCTTCATCGACAATGCCACCGAAGGCGCCGACAAGATCGGCAAAACTCTGGAAAAACAGGCTCTTGCCACCGCCGAGCGCATCGACAACAAGATCGAAGCCTACCGCAAGCAGTTCGTCCAGCTGGACAAGATGGTCAACCAGATGCAAGGCATCAGCAGCTACCTGACCCAGCAACTATCCATGTTGGGCAACATGAACAGCAACAAGTAAACACCCATGAGCTATCCCGCCCCCTCCCGTCGTTTCGGTCAGCAATCGGCCAAGGCCTATGCCCAGGTGGGCCTGGAGACCCAGGTCCTCAGCGCCAGCCCGGAACACTTGATCACCCTGCTTTTCAACGGCGCCCGCGCGGCAATCATGCAAGCGCGGCTGCACATGGAAAACGGCAATATCGCAGGACGGGGGCAGGCCATCTCCAAGGCCTTGGATATCGTGGACTCCGGCCTCAAGATGGCCGTGGACCAGGAAAAAGGCGGCGAACTGGCGCGCAATCTGGTCGCAACTTATGACATCATCCTTCATAACCTGATGCTGGCCAATCTACGCAACGACCAGGACAAGCTGACTCTGGCCGAACGCATGTTGGTGGATATCGCCGACGCCTGGACCTCCAGCGTCGACGCTCAACGCACCCAGGCCCCGGCCTGAGCCTGGGGCCGGCAGAACGGCAGCACCTCTGCACCCTCAATCTCTTTTGCGCCCCAAGCGCCTGGTACGAACATGAGCGATACCCCAAGCCTGATCGTCGATCAATACGAAACCATCGCCGGCATTACCCGCCACATGCTGGAACTCGCCCGTACGGCGCGCTGGGACGATGTGCTCGAGCAGTCCGAACACTATCGGCAAGCCGTCGAGCAGCTCAAGAACATGGAAGATTTGTCTGCCACCGACAAGCAGGCGCGGCGCCAATTGCTGACCCAGATTCTGGAGGACGACGCCGAGATCCGCCACCTGGCCATGCCTGAACTCGCCCGTCTGGGCGCGCTGCTGGGCAACATGAAACGCCAACAGACCGTCCTGCAGGCCTACTACAGCCCCGGCGTCCATTCATGAGCATAGGCGGCCCATCCCCTCTGGGGACGCTGCTGATCCAGCGGCTGGACGCCGTGCTGGGAATAGGCACCTCCCAGCAAAGCAATATCGCCAGCGGCGCCCGTCCGGACGCCGTCAGCCAGACCCCGGGCAGCACGCGCGCGGAGCGCCCGGAAAACACCACGGGCCGCGACCCGCGCCAAAGCGTCGATCACGTGCGGGCCGAATCGCAGCGCCAGGCATCGACGCCTCTGCGCACTCACGGCGGCCGCATGCCGGTCGATCCCAAGCTGCTGGACAGCGGGACCAATACCTCCAGCACGCCTTCGGCTCCCACCACGCTGGGGCGCACCGCCCAGTTCATCCTGGCTCTGTTGGAGCGCTTCCCCGACCGCGCTCCCGCCGTCCAGGGGCGACAGGCCCTGCTGCCCGCCGATCCCGATCCGCAAACGTCTTCTCCGCAACGCCCGGCCACGGACTCGGCCGGCAACGCTCGCGCCGACCAGGCTCCGGCCCAAACCGGCGGCTCCCTCGTGCAGACGCTGGCGCAGCAACGCCTGCCCCTGCCTGCGACCGGCGGACCAGCGCCGGGCGCAGCGGGCCCCGGCGCACCGGCCGCACCGGCCGCACAGGCGTCCACGGCCCAGGCCGGCGACGCAGGCCCGGCAGCCACGCTGGCGCGCCACTTCGCGCAAGCCCTGCCCCAGGCGCTGCAGCATAGCGGCCTGTTCTATGAATCCCATCTGTCCGACCTGCATTTCGGACAGCGCAGCGCAGCCGAACTGCAGCAGGAACCCCAGAACCTCGCCCCGCGTCCGGCCGCCGACCCGGCCTCCCCCGCGCCGTCCGCAGGCCCTTCCGGCCACGCCGCCCAGCAGGCCGATCAGTCGCAGGCCCTGCTGGTGCGCCAGCAATTGGACGTGCTGGCCAACCAGGCCATACAGTGGCAAGGGCAGGCCTGGCCGCAGGCCGACATGGACTGGACCATCCAGCGCCACGAGGCCGGGCCGGACGAAGAACCCGAACACTGGTCCAGCACCCTGCACCTGGATCTGCCCACCCTGGGCCCGGTCACGCTGCGGCTCAATCTGCTGGACCAGCAACTGCTGGTCAACATCCAGGCGCAGCAATCCGCTTCCTATCTGGACGAGCACAGCCTGGCGCTGCGCGAGCGGCTGCACGAACAAGGCCTGCACCTGAGCCAGTTGCACATCGAGGCCGAAACGCCTGAACCGGACGAGCCCCACCATGTCGACTGACGCCTCCTCCAACCGCCAGCAGGCCGTCGCGCTGCGCTACGATCCCCAGGACGGCGCGCCGCGGGTCGTCGCCAAAGGCTACGGCACTCTGGCCGAGAACATCCTGCGCACCGCGCGCGAACACGGCCTGTACGTCCACGAGTCCCCCGAGCTGGTGGGCCTGCTCATGCAGGTCGACCTGGACCGCCATGTGCCGCCCCAGCTGTACCAGGCCGTCGCCGAACTGCTGGCCTGGCTGTACGCACTGGAGCAAGGCCATCCCCAGGCCGCCTCGGCCTTGCAGGCGCTGAAAGAAAACGGCCAACCCTGACCGTGCCGTTCATAAGGGAAGAAAAGCCCCTGTTTTTGGCGATAGATACCCTGCTTACCGTCGAGCTCAAAACGTTACATTAAGCAAGGCAAGCTGCCCGCACCTGCGTGCGCAGCCCATCGTGACTTTGTGGCAAGCGAATATGTCGATTTCCAATCTCTCCAGCATTGAAAACGTTCTGGCCCAGATGCGCGCCGTGGCCCAGGCCGCCGGCGCTCCCGCCTCGGCCTCCTCGCCGGCGGTCGCCTCCGCGACAGGCGGCTTCGCCGCCGAACTGGCCCGCTCGCTCAGCCGGGTGTCGCAGGCCCAGAATGCTGCCAATGCACAGGCGCAGGCCTTCGAACTGGGCGAGCCGGGCGTCTCCCTGAACGACGTCATGATAGACCTGCAGAAAGCCAGCATCGCCTTCCAGGCCACTGTCCAGGTGCGCAACCGGCTGGTCGCCGCCTACCAGGAAATCGCCAGCATGCCTGTCTAAGGCTGCCATCCCACTCGCGGCATACGCCCTTCCTCCCACCGCCAGCCTGAGCCCGCCCTGATTTGAACTCCACTGATTCCATGCAGAACCCCGCATCTGCCTCACCGAGGTCACCCATGAGTCAGACAGCAGAAATGCTGAGCAGAATTCCTGGCTACAACGCAATCCGTTCGCTGCCCAAGGTCGCGCTGATCGGCTTGGGCGCCGCCCTGGTCGCCCTGGTCGCCGGGCTCCTGATGTGGAGCCGCAGCCCCGACTACCAGGTCCTGTTCTCCAATCTGGACGACCGCGACGGCGGCGCCATCGTCTCCGCCCTGGGCCAGATGAACGTGCCCTACCAGTTCAATGGCGCCGGCACGGCCATCCTGGTTCCCAAGGAGCGCGTGCACGAAGCCCGCATGCAGCTGGCCGCTCAAGGCCTGCCGCGCAGCGGCAACGCCGGTTTCGAATTGCTGGACCAGAGCCGCTTCGGCGCCAGCCAGTTCAATGAACAGGTCACCTACCAGCGCGCGCTGGAAGGCGAACTGGCCAACTCCATCAAGGCCGTGCATTCCGTCCAGGAAGCCCGCGTGCACCTGGCCATGCCGCGCGAGACCCTGTTCGTGCGCGACCGCCAGTCGCCCACCGCTTCCGTGGTGGTATCGCTCTATCCCGGGCGCAGCCTGACCGAAGGCCAGGTGTCGGCCATTACCTGGCTGGTCTCTTCCAGCGTCCCCAACCTGGCCGCGGACAAAGTCTCCATCATCGACCAGAACGGCCGCCTGCTGACCGCGCCATCGGGCGAATCGGGCGCCGACAGCCTGCAGCGCAACTTCGTCAACGACATCGAGTACCGCGCCGTACAACGCATCCTGACGCTGCTCAATCCCCTGGTGGGCGCCGGCAATGTGCGCGCCCAGGTAACGGCCGAAGTGGACTTCTCGCGCCGCGAACAGACATCCGAGGTCTACAAGCCCAACCAGGCCCCGGGCCAGGCCGCCGTGCGCAGCCAGCAGACCAGCTCCACGCTGCAGCGCAATCCGACGCAGGCGCAAGGCGTGCCCGGCGCGCTCAGCAACCAGCCGCCGGCCAATGCCACCGCCGATATCGTCAATCCTCCCCAGGGCCAGGAAGGCCAGGCCCAGAACGCGCAAGGCGCACAGAACGCCCAGGCGGCGGGCAATAACGCGCCCAATGCCGGCGCCAACGATCCGTCCCTGGGCTCGCTCGCCGAGCAGGCGCGCCTGCTGCAAAGCGCCGGCAACGCCCGCAACGACGCCACGATCAATTACGAAGTGGACCGCACCATCAGCCACGTCAAGGGACCAATGGGCCAGCTCAGCCGCCTGTCCGTGGCCGTGGTGGTCAACTATCGCAACAAGGACGACGAAAGCCAGCCCCTGGAACAGGACGAACTGGAAAAGATCCGCGACCTGGTCAAGCAGGCGGTGGGCTACTCCGCCGACCGGGGCGACACCTTGAGCGTGGTCAACGGCCTGTTCAACGAACAAGGCGAAACCGACCCACCCTTCTGGAAGAATCCGGAGTACCGCGAGCTCGCCATGGACATGATCAAATACCTGGTCTTCGCCTTCATCCTCTTCATGGCCTGGCGCATCGTCGTCAATCCCATCATCCAGGGCTTGATCCAGGCCAAGGCCAACGCGGACGCCCGCGTCGAGCGCCAGAAGGAAGACAAGGCGCGCGAACAGGCCGCCGAACAGCGCGCCGCCGAGATGAACCGCTACGAAGACAATCTGAACACGGCGCGCGCCATGGCCCACAGCGATCCACGCGCGGTCGCCATGGTGCTGCGCTCCTGGTTGACCAAAGAAGACAAAAATGAAAACGGCTAAAGCAGACAACTCCGTTGAACGCAGCGCCATCCTGATGATGTCGCTGGGAGAGGACGCGGCGGCCGAGGTATTCCGCTACCTCTCGCCACGCGAAGTGCAGCAGCTCAGCTCGGCCATGGCCTCGCTCAAGCAGCTCACGCGCGCCGACATGGACGAGGCCCTGGAAAGCTTTCGCCAGGAAGCCGACCAGTTCATGGCCGTCACCCTGGACTCCAACGCCTACATACGCTCGGTGCTGACCAAGGCCCTGGGCTCGGATCGCGCCGCCGGCCTCATCGAGGACATCCTGGAAGTGGGCGAAGGCGCCAGCAGCGGCATCGACGCCCTGAACTGGCTGGACGCCTCCAGCGTGGCCGAACTGATCGCCGACGAGCACCCCCAGATCATCGCCACCATCCTGGTGCACCTGGAGCGCGACCGCGCCGCCGACATCCTGGGCCACCTCACGGAACGCCTGCGCGACGACGTGGTGCTGCGCATCGCCACCTTCGGCGGCGTGCAGCCGGCCGCCCTGCACGAACTGACCGAAGTGCTCAACTCCATGCTGTCGGGCCAGGGCGCCAAGCGCAGCAAGATGGGCGGCCCGCGCACCGCCGCCGAGATGCTGAACTACATGAACGCCAGCACCGAGGAATCCGTGCTGACCAGCCTGCGCAGCATGGACGCGGACCTGACCCAGCGCATCGTGGACGAAATGTTCGTCTTCGAGAACCTGGCCGACATCGAGGACACCGCCATCCAGCTGCTGCTCAAGGAAATCGAGACCTCGGCGCTGACCATCGCCCTGAAGGGCGCGCCCGAAGAGCTGCGCGACAAGTTCTTCCGCAACATGTCCAACCGCGCCGCCGAGATGCTGCGCGAAGACATCGAATCGCAGGGCCCGATCCGCATGTCCAAGGTCGAGCAGGAACAGAAAGCCATCGTGCAGGTGGCCCGCCGGCTGGCCGAAAACGGCCAGATCACGCTGGGCGGCATGAGCGGGGACGAATATGTCTAACAAAGCATCTGCCTACGCCGAGCTTCAGGAGAGCTGGAGCCGCTGGCAGATGCAGGGGCTGGACGAACCCGAGGAGCCGGCCGTCCCGGCGGAGCCCGAGTTCGTTCCGCCCACTGACGAAGAACTGCAGCGGCAACTGGAGGATCAGCGGGCGCAGGCCCAGGAACGAGGCCACCAGGAAGGCTATCAGGCCGTCTATGAGCAAGGCCGCGCCGCCGGCGAGGCGGCTGGACGGGAAAGCGGCCACGCCGAGGGCTATGAAGCCGGCGTGGCGGCCGGCATGGCCAAGGCCCAGGAACAGATCGAGCAGCACGCCCAGGCCTTCATGGCCCTGAATCGCGCATGCAGCCAATCCATAGAAACTCTGGACCAGGAGATCGGCCAGGCGCTGATCAGCCTGGCCACGCGCATTGCCGAACACGTGCTGCGCAGCACCCTGGACGCCCAACCCGAACGCATCCGGGATCTGGTGGCCGACGTACTGCGCGCCGACCCAGGCGACACCAGTCTGCTGGTGCTGTCCCTGCATCCGGAAGATGTGGCCCTGGTGCGCGAATACCTGAGCAGCGAAGCCGAATTGCGTCCCTGGCGCCTGCAGGCGGACGCCAAGCTGCAACGCGGCGACTGCATCGTGCGCTCGGCCTACGGCGATATAGACGCGACACTGACGACACGCTGGCGACGCGCCCTGGCCGCCCTGGGCCTGCAACCCGACCAGGAATCCTGAGCACCATGCCGCATCGCGCCTATTGTCCCTATGCCGATGCCTCCGATCGCTGGCGGGCCCAGTTGCTCTCGGCCCAGCAGCGCGTGCAGGCCATCGAACCCAGTCTGCGCAGCGGCCGCGTGGTGCGCGCCACCGGGCTGGTGCTGGAAGCCACCGGACTGAAACTGGCGGTGGGCGCCGCCTGCAGGATCGAGCTGTCGGCCGCCCAGGGCATCTGGGCGGAAGCCGAGGTGGTGGGCTTCCAGGGCAATTCGCTGTACCTGATGCCGCTCAGCGATATCTCCGGCCTGCCTCCGGGAGCGCGCGTGGTTCCCGTGGAGCCGGACGTGCAGCCGCCCGTTCCCCTGCCCTGCTCCGACCAGCCCGACAGCCTGCCCGCGCAGGCCCGCTCGCGCCACGTGCCCGTCGGCATGGGCCTGCTGGGCCGGGTCGTGGATGGCAACGGACGCCCTCTGGACGGCCTGGGTCCGGTCGAGGCCGAAGCCTCGGTATCGCTGAACCACACGCCGCCCAATCCCTTGAACCGCAGCCCCATCGACACGGTGCTGGACGTGGGCGTGCGCGCCATCAACGGCCTGCTGACCGTCGGGCGCGGACAACGCATGGGCCTGTTCGCCGGCTCGGGGGTGGGCAAGAGCGTGCTGCTGGGCATGATGGCGCGCTACACCCAGGCCGACATCATCGTCGTGGGCCTGATCGGCGAACGGGGCCGCGAAGTCAAGGAATTCATCGAGCACAACCTGGGACAGGACGGACTGCAGCGCTCCGTCGTGGTGGCGGCTCCGGCGGACGTCTCGCCGCTGCTGCGCCTGCAGGGCGCCGTCTACGCGACCCGCCTGGCCGAGTTCTTCCGCGACCAGGGCAAGAACGTGCTCCTGATCATGGATTCGCTGACCCGCTACGCCATGGCGCAGCGCGAGATCGCCCTGGCCATCGGCGAACCCCCTGCAACCAAGGGATATCCGCCCTCGGTGTTCGCCAAGCTGCCGGCGCTGGTCGAGCGCGCCGGCAACGGCGAACCCGACGCGCAGGGTCGCAGCGGTTCCATCACGGCCTTCTATACCGTGCTGACCGAAGGCGACGACCAGCAGGACCCCATCGCCGACTCCGCCCGCGCCATCCTGGACGGACACATCGTACTGTCGCGCAGCCTGGCCGAGACCGGCCACTATCCGGCCATCGACATCGAGGCATCCATCTCGCGCGTGATGTCGGCCATCGTCCAGCCTGAGCAATACAGCCAGGTGCACCGCTTCAAGGGACTGCTCTCCAGCTACCAGCGCAACCGCGACCTGATCGCCGTGGGAGCCTACACCCGGGGCAACGATCCGCGCATCGACGAAGCCATCGAACGCTACCCCTGGCTGGAGGCCTACCTCAAGCAGGGCATGCAGCAGCGTGTGGATGTGGCGCGCGCCTTTGACGAACTGAATGCCGTACTGAACCACGGACAATGACCATGAAAGCCAATGCCTCCCTGCATACGCTGGTCGACCTGACCCAAGGCCAGGTCGATGAGGCCGGCCGCCAGCTCCAGGAGCTGACCGGCCAGCGCGATGCGGCCAACAGCCAGCTGGACATGCTGCAAGGTTACCGGCAGGACTACGCCCAGCGCCTGCTGGACGCCGGCCGGACCGGACTGTCCATGGCGAACTACCACAATTTCCGCCGCTTTATCGCCACATTGGACGAGGCGATTTCCCAGCAAAATAAGATCATCCTGACGCTGGAAGACAAGATCGAGCAAGGACGCCAGGAGTGGCATGCGCGCCAGCGGCGCCTGAACGCCTACGAAACCCTGATCGACCGTCGCCAGCAGGAACAGCAACGCAAACAACTCCGGATGGAGCAGCGCGCCAGCGACGAGATCGCCGCGCGCCTGTTCCTCCGCAGCCAGTCAGCCTATTGAACAAGCGCCGCACATGACCTCGCCCACCCTCCTGGTTATCCCTTCGGCCGGCCCCGCCGGCAAGGACGCCGCCGTCAACACCGGCGCTGCCGCGCAACCGGGCGACGGCGCCTTCGCCGTGCACCTGCAGGCGCAACAGCAGCAAGTCCAGGGCGGCGCGCGCCCGACGAACGGCGATATTCCCGCCGACGCACAGGCGGCCGAGACCGATGCCGCCCTGCCCCTTCTGATCACAGACCAGGACCCGACCGCCTTGCTGCCCACGGATGAGGCGGACGTGGACGCCGCCGATGACGCCGCGCAAAGCGGCCTGCCCGCCCTGGCGCTGTCCATCCTGTCCGAAATCCAGGCCTTGCGCCAAGGCGCCGCTCGCAGCGAAACGTCCTTGCCCGCCGCCCAGGCTGAAGAACCGACGGACGTCCGCAGGCTGCCTGGCCTGACCCTGGCCGCCGCTCTCGACGCCGACTCGGCAACTGTTTCATCCCCCGACGCGACCTCTCCAACGCCCGGCCAGGATGCCCCGCTGCGTTCAGCCCTGCCCCCTACCGTCGATGCCGGCCTGACGGCCGCCGTGTCAAACGCCGCGCGCAGCCAGCGCCTGGCGCCCGCCTCCGCTGTTCACTCCCAGAACGCCGCGCCGCGCGCCGGCGCCAGATCCGAGCCCACATCGCAGGCCGTCACGGTCCTCTCCACAGCTCCGGAACCACGCGTGAACGCCGAAGCGCCTCCGGCGCCGAACGAACAGGCTGCAGCGCCACGCATCGCAGCCCAGCCGCTGGGCATACCCGCGGCCCCGGCACCAATACCCGCAAGCACGGCTCCTGTCGTTCAGGCAAGCATCACAACCCCGCTGCAGTCGCCCGATTGGAGCGCCGCCCTGGGTCGACAGTTCATCGCCCTGGCCCAGCAGTCCCAAGGGCAGATCCAGAGCGCCGACATTCGCCTGGATCCTCCAGAACTGGGGCCTCTGCGCATCACGCTGCATATCCAGGACGGCGTGGCCCACGCCATGATCACCTCCCCTCATGCCCAGGTACGCCACACCATTGAACAGTCTCTGCAACAATTGCAGCAGCAGTTCGCCGACGGCGGCCTGACTCTGGGGCAGGCCGACGTGGGCGACCAGCACGCCTCGCATCAGCAGTTCCAGGAGCAGTTGGCGGCCCGCCACCAAGCTTCCAGCGGATCGGCATTCAGCCTGGACGGCCATGCCGAAGCCGACGCAGCCGCTGCGCCGGCCGCCCCGCCCGCCCGCCTGCTGGATGCCAACGCGCTGGTGGACACCTTCGCCTGACCACCAGCCCGACGGTCTCCACGGCAAAAAGCATGATCAAGCTTGAAAAGCAGCGTCTATTCGCCGCGCCCGCAGCCTTGCGCCTCGGGCACAATACCCTTGGGAAGCGTGCCGGCCCAGGCCGCATGCACGCTTGTCCTACCGTATTACGCTAGTTACCCACCGCTCACACTCACATGGCCCGAAAAGCATCCACCAAACTCGCACGCCTGATCAAGACCGGTCTGTTGGTTCTGTTTATTGTCGCCGCCAGCGTGGGCGCCACCCTGTACTATTCCTGGCAGCAGGACAGCCCGCCCACCTGGCTGCAGTGGTCGGAAAAAGGCAATCCCGCCGCCGCCGGCGAAGCCGATGGCGCGCCAGCGCCCATCGCCGCTAAGCCCATTTTTGCGCCGCTCGATCCATTCACCGTCACCCTGAGCGAAAACGGGCGCTCGCGCATCCTGTACGTAGGCATCACGCTGCGCGTGCAGGACGACGGCTCGCGCGCCATGCTGCTCGAATACATGCCCATGATGCGGGACCGCGTGCTCAAGATTCTGGCCGAACAGCAGCCTTCCCACATCCAGACGCCGGAGGGCCGCCAAGCCCTGGTCCAGCAGCTCACTGCCGGGTTGAAGGAGCAGTATCCTCCGAATCCGGCCCAGCCGCGCATCAACGATGTCCTGTTCACCGCCTTTGTCATCCAATAATGTCGTATCAGAGCTTCCTATCCCAAGACGAAGTCGATGCACTGCTGGCCGGTGTCACCGGCGAAGGCGCTGACACCAAGCCGCTGAGCGAGAACACCTCGGGCGTACGGGCCTATGACCTGACCTCGCCCGACCGGGTGGTGCGGCACCGCATGCAGACGCTCGAGCTGATCAACGAACGCTTCGCCCGCCGGCTGCGCTCGACCATGCTCAGCTTCATGCGCCGCAACGCCGACATCACCGTGGGTTCGATCCGCATCCAGAAATACTCGGATTTCGAGCGCAACCTGCCGGTGCCCAGCAACCTGAACATGATCTCGCTCAAGCCCCTGCGCGGCGTGTCCCTGTTCACCTTCGACCCCAACCTGGTCTTCCTGATCATCGACAGCCTGTTCGGCGGCCATGGCCGCTACAACACCCGCGTCGAAGGCCGGGACTTCACCACCACCGAACAGCGCATCATCCAGCGCCTGCTGACCCTGACGCTGGAGAGCTACTGCGGCGCCTGGGAATCCATCTACCCGCTGGAAGCGGAGTACATGCGCTCGGAGATGCACACCAAGTTCGCCAGCATCAGCAGCAGCAACGACATCGTGGTGGTGACCTCCTTCAACATCGAATTCGGCGCGCAGGGCGGCAACCTGAACATCTGCCTGCCCTACTCCATGATCGAGCCGGTGCGCGACATCCTGACCCGGCCCCTGCAGGACACGGGCTCCAACGCCATCGACCAGCGCTGGACGCACCAGCTCTCGCGCCAGGTGCGCAGCGCCCAGGTGGAACTGATCGCCGATTTCGTGAGCATAGACATGACCATCTCCCAGCTCACGCAACTCAAGGTCAACGATGTGCTGCCCATCGACATCCCGGACATCATCGAAGCCCACGTGGACGGCGTGCCCGTTCTGGAATGCCGCTACGGCACGTCCAACGGCCGCTACGCCCTGCGCGTGCAGAACATACTGGCCACCAACGCCACCGACCTGACTAAAGGTAAGTCCCTATGACCCACCCTCTCAACCCCAACGACCGGTCTGCTCCCGAGGACGACTGGGCCGCCGCCATGGCCGAGCAGCAGGCCGGCCAGACCAATCAGGCCCAGGGCCTGGGACAGTCCATGGACGACGACTGGGCGTCCGCGCTCGCCGAGCAGACGGCCGCCGCCACGCCCGAGCCGACGCCGGCCGCCAGCACGCTGTTCCAGCCCATCCACCAGAGCAGCGAAGGCGGCGGCAGCGACATCGACATGATCATGGACATCCCCGTCCAGTTGTCCGTCGAACTGGGCCGCACGCGCCTGACCATCAAGAACATCCTGCAACTGGGCCAGGGCTCGGTCGTTGAGCTGGACGGCCTGGCGGGCGAACCGCTGGACATCTACGTCAACGGCTACCTGATCGCCCAGGGCGAAGTGGTGGTCGTGGACGAAAAGTACGGCATCCGCGTGACCGACATCATCACCCCGTCCGACCGCATCCAGCGCCTGAACGGACGACGCTGATGGATCAGGGCCAACTCGTCAGAGTCCTGCTCAGCCTGATCGTGGTGGTGGGGATGATTCTGGCGGCGGCCTGGGCGGCCCGCCGCGGCGGGCTGCTGCGCCAGAGCCAGACGCGGCGCATCCGCATCCTGGACAGCCAGCGCCTGGGCGCGCGGGCCCCCCTGGCACTGGTCCAGGTCGACGACCGCGAGATCCTCATCGGCGTCACACCCCAGCAGATCAGTCTGCTGCACGCCGGCGCCGCCCCGCGCGATGACGACGACTTCCGCTCCCACCTGGATCAAGCGCGCTCGTCCTGAGGCACCATGACCGCATCCTCCTTCTTTCCGCTGTTCCGCCGGCTGTTCATGCTGCTGGCGCTGCTCGTGCTGCTCGCGCCGCTTGACAGCTGGGCGCAGGCGGTGCCCGCCCTGACCTCCACGCCCGGCCCCAACGGATCACAGACCTGGTCGCTCAGCATCCAGACGCTGGCCATGCTGACCATGATGTCGTTCCTGCCGGCGGCGCTGCTCATGATGACCGGCTTCACCCGCATCATCATCGTGCTGGGCCTGCTGCGCAACGCCATGGGCACCGGTACGGCGCCGCCCAACATGGTGCTGGTGGGCCTGGCCCTGTTCCTGACTTTCTTCACCATGTCGCCGGTCTTCGACGAAGTCTACGAACAGGCCTACAAGCCGCTGTCGGAAAACAGCATTTCCTTCGAGACCGCGCTGGAACGCGGTGCGCAGCCCCTCAAGACCTTCATGCTGCACCAGACCCGCGAGGCGGACCTGAAACTGTTCGGCGACATGGCCGACGTGGGAGAACTGCAGAGCCCGCAGGACGTGCCCTTGCGGGTGCTGGTCCCGGCCTTCGTCACCAGCGAACTCAAGACCGCCTTCCAGATAGGCTTCACTGTCTCCATCCCCTTCCTGACTATCGACCTGGTCATCGCCAGCGTGCTGATGTCGCTGGGCATGATGATGGTGCCGCCCGTCACCATTTCGCTGCCCTTCAAGCTCATGCTGTTCGTGCTGGCTGACGGCTGGCACCTGCTGCTGGGTTCGCTGGCGCGCAGCTTCTACCAGTAAAAAGGACTGCCATGACTCCCGAAGCCGTCATGTCCATGACCTACACCGCGCTCAAGCTGGCGCTGACCATGGCCGGTCCCATGCTCATCGTCGTGCTGGTGGTGGGCCTGGGCATCAGCATCTTCCAGGCCGCGACCCAGATCAACGAGATGACCCTGTCCTTCATCCCCAAGCTGCTCGCCATGGGGATCACCGTCGTGCTGCTGGGCCCCTGGCTGATCAGCACCATGGTGGACTACATGCAGAACCTGCTGCGCGGCATTCCCGGCCTGGTGAACTGAGAACCTGTTCAATGCCTTTTCATAGCGCCCGCCCATCCTACTGCCGCGTCCATCCAGGCGCGGGGCGCCGCTCATGCTCCGGCCTGAGCGACCGGCACCATGAAAAGACATTGACCAGGCTCTGAAGGTCGGCACATGCTCCAGGTTACCGCGGAACAGCTCTATGCCTGGCTGAACGCCTTTCTGTGGCCCTTCGTGCGCATCCTGGCCACCCTGGCCGCCCTGCCCTTCTTCAGCGAATCCGCCATTCCCAAGCGCGCCAAGGTCGGGCTGGGCGTGCTGCTGACGCTGGTCGTCGCCCCTTCCCTTCCCGAGCTGCCCGCCGTGCCCACGGCGTCCTGGACGGCGCTGCTGATCGCTGCGCAGCAGGTGCTGATCGGCCTGGCCCTGGGGCTGACCATGCGCATCATATTCGCCGCGGTACAGGCCGCCGGCGAATTCATCGGCCTGCAGATGGGCCTGTCTTTCGCATCTTTCTTCGATCCTGCCACCGGCTCAAACACCGCCGTGCTGTCGCGCCTGCTCAATGTGGTGGCCGTGCTGATGTTCCTGGCCCTGAACGGCCACCTGCTGGTGCTGGGTGTGCTGGCACGCACCTTTCAGGTACTGCCCATTGGCCTGGGCCTGGATGTGGGCGGCTGGGGCGTGCTGCTGGACTGGAGCAGCGAACTGTTCATCGCCGGCATGCTGCTGGCCCTGCCCTTGATCATCGTGCTGCTGTCCATCAACCTGGCCTTCGGCATCCTGAACCGTACCGCCCAGCAACTGACCATTTTCGCGGTGGGCTTTCCCATCACGTTGACCATAGGACTGGTGCTGCTGACGGTAGTCATTCCCCAGACCACGCCATTCCTGGCCCAGCTCTTCAATAGCGGCTACGAAGCCATGATGCGCGTCGCCCTGGGCCTGGCAGGCGGCTAGAGCCTGTCCCCACGCCTAGAACACGGCCGCGAGGCGCCGGCCGTGATGCTGCATGGCCTTGCGCACCTGGCCCACGGTGCGCAGCCCCTTGCGCTCAGCGCGGCTCATCAGCAACTGGAGCAGCTGGGCGCTGGCCAGGGCGTCGCCCAGGGCATCGTGCCGCTCGATCGCCGGCAGGCCGCAGTATGCCAGGCAATCATCCAGGCCATGACGCCGACCCTGCCATTCCGGCAAGAGGCACGCCGCCATCTCGGCCAGGTCCAGGCAGACAGGCATCGGGCCATCCAGCCCGGCGGCCCGCCAGGCCGGCTCCAGAAAGGACAGATCGAAATCCGCGTCCCAGGCCGTCAGCAAGGTTCCCCGGGCGTATTGCGCGAAATCCCGCATGACTTGCGCCAGATCGTGCCCCGTCGCCTGCTGCTGGGGGCTGATCTCATGAATCAGCAGGCTTTCGGCGCTGCGCTCGCCCTGCCCTTGAACCAAACCGGACCATAGGTTCCCAAGCGCTATGCCTTCCCGCTCCAGCCGGACCGCACCGATCTGCACGATATGGTGGCGACGCGCATCCAGGCCGCTGGTCTCCAGATCCAGCACGGCGAACAAGGCGTCCCGCCAGAACCAGGCATCGAAATAGGCCCAGGACCCGACCGTGTCGCGAGCCGCATTCCCGCGCCGCCAGGGCCACCACCGCGGCGCATTCACAGGCGATACCGCAGGGCCAGTATGCGCTGGGCGCGACGCACCTGGGCCAGCGCTTCGCGCAGCACCCGGGCAGCGGGCGCGCCCAGGCCGTGCGGGCGCACGAGATTGTCGGGCTCCACCCGCCGCTGCCATTGCCCTTGGTGATGTTGCAGACGCAGGAGCTGCAGATAGCGATAGGCTTCATGCAGACCTTCGGATTCGCCGGGGGAGAAGACGCCCCGCCGGGTCAGGTAGCTCAAGCGGTCCAGCGACGCCGGCTGCTCGCAGCCATGTGCCAGCGCCAACACCCGCAGCACATCGACCAGAGGCGCCAGAGCCTGCTTTTTGATGTCCAGCACATCCTCGCCCTGGCCGACCAGCGCCTCCAGGCGGCTGCGCGGCTTGCCGCTGGGTACGCGCACCTGGCAGGCGCTCTGGGCCATCATGCGCTGGAACGCAGGATTGTCATTGACCATGCCCAGCACGCGGCGACGCAGGCGCTGCAGCACCTTGTCATTGCCCCAGATGGCGCGGCAATCGAAATAAATGGTGGATTCCAGCAATTGCTCGGCGGCCGGCCGCTCGATCATGACCTGAAAACGATGCAGCCATTCCTGCTCGGACAGGCACAAGGCCGGATTGCTGGCCATGATGTTGCCGCTGCACCAGCGCATGCCGCAGCGGTCCAGCGCTTCATTGACGCGTCGCGCAAAGGGCAGCAGCAGCTCGCGGCAAGTCCGGGCATGCTGTGCGGAATCGGCAATGAAAAGAATGCCGTTGTCCTGGTCGGTGAAGCGCGTCTGCTCGCCGCGCGCCTGACTGCCGAAGGCCAGCCAGCAGAAGTCGATGCCTGCCAGCGCCTGGCCCGGCAGGCACAGCTCGATGACGCGCCGCACCGTATGGTCGTTCAGCCGGGTCACCACTGCCGTCAGTTGCTCGGGCCGCGCGCCGTGCGCCAGCATGGCATCCACCAGCCGGCCGATATCGGCCTGCAATTGCACCAGCGCCGCAACGTCGTGGGCGCAGCGCAAGGCCCGCGACAGATGGACCAGATCCACGCGCTGCAAGGAGAAGACATCACGTTCCGACACCATGCCCACGGCCTTGTGATCCTGCACCAGGCAGACGTGGCCGATGTGGTGCTCCACCATCAGCAAGGCGGCGTCGAAAGCCGAGGCCTGCGGAGTCAGCCATACGGGGTCGACGGTCATGACCTCGGCCATGGCCTGCAAGGGGTCGTAATGCCCGCCGGCTATCAGGCGGCGCAGGTCCCGCAAGGTGAAGATGCCCAGCAGATGGCCGTCGGCATTGAGCACGACGATGCTGCTCACCTGGCGTTCGTGCATGCGTTTGACGGCCTGCTCCACCGGACAGTCCGGCAAACAGCCGAGCACGCCCCGCTCGACGAGCGATTGCAGGCTCATGTCCAGCGTATAGCTGGCGCCCAGCTCGGCGCTCGCGTGGGCCTGGGCCGATCGCCAGACACTGGCCATCAGGCTGCTGGCCCCGCGCAGGCAATACTCGTGGAACGGTTCGCTGGCGGTCAGCAGGTGGGCCACGGCCGGGCCGGCCACGCACAAGGCGAAACAATCCTCCAGAACGTGGTAGTCACTGCTCAACGCCTGTCCCGAGACCAGTTCACGCAAAGGCAGCAGATCGCCGGCCACGTGATCGATCTCTTCGTCCTGTTCCACATTGCGCACCTGTCCCTGGCGGATGATGTACAGCTGCTCCACCCGCTCGCCCGCCGGCAGCAGGGTCTGGCCGGACGCAAAAAGCGCAGCTCGCTGTGCTCTATCAGATAGTCACAGTGCTGCGCCTGCATTTGGTTGAAAGGCGGGTAGGCGATCAACCAGGCCAGGATGCCGGGCGCCTTCTGGCGCACGGCCGTCCTGGCCACGGACTCACCGGGGATGGCGAACGACATGGGTTGCTCCGGCTGCAGTTGGCACAGGTTGATTGTGCCATGCAGCATGCCCTCCGCCGAGCGGTTTTCCTAAGGGATTTCAGCTATAGGCAGCCTGTCCCAGCAAGCCCGCGGAATTGCGCTCCAGTTGCTCCGGTTCATTCTCGGGCATGTCGATGACGTCGCCCTCGTTGATCTTGAATTGCGCCACTGCCTGGGCCAGGCGCTCGGACTGGGATTGCAGCGAACCGGCGGCAGCGGCGGCCTCTTCGACCAGCGATGCGTTTTGCTGCACCACAGCATCCATCTGGGTGACCGCCACATTGATCTGGTCGATGCCCGACGTCTGCTCCTGCGACGCGGAGGAAATCTCGCTCATCAGGGTCGTGACGCTATGCACGGCGCGAACCACGTCCTGGATGATCTCGCCCGCGCTGGCCACCTGCTGCGTACCGGTCCGCACCTCGTCCAGCGACGCTTCGATCAGGCCCTTGATTTCCTTGGCGGCCTGCGCGCTGCGCTGCGCCAGGCTGCGCACTTCGCCCGCCACCACGGCGAAACCCTTGCCCTGCTCGCCCGCACGGGCGGCTTCCACGGCCGCATTCAGCGCCAGGATGTTGGTCTGGAAGGCGATGCCATCGATGACATTGACAATATCAGCCACCTGACCGGAACGCACGGAAATCTGGTTCATGGTGTTCACGACCGCGCCCACGGATTCGCCGCCGCGGCGGGCGACTTCGGCAGCGTTCTGCGCCAGCTTGTCGGCCTGGTTGGCATTGTCGGAGTTCTGGCGCACGGTGCTGGCCAGCTCTTCCAGGCTGGCCGCAGTCTCCTGCAGGGAGGCGGCCTGCTGCTCGGTACGCGAACTCAAGTCCGTGTTGCCGGCAAAGATCTGGCTGGAGCCGGAGGCGATCTCGTCCACGCCCTGGCGCACCGTGGCAACAATGCCCTGCAGACTTTGCTGCATGCGACGCATCGCGTCGTACAGCACGCCGACTTCATTGCTCGACTGGTAGCTGATCTTTTTGGTCAGGTCGCCGTTGGCGATATGGTCGAAATGCACCCCGGCCTCGCGCAACGGCTTCAAGGCCAGCTTGCCCAGGACGATGCGCAGGATCACCATGATGATCAGGCCGAACACCAGGCTGGCGCCGATCACCGTCATGGCAAGGCTGGACTGCTGCTCGGCCTGCGCCAGGTGGCGCTCGGTCAACAGGTCGAAGTAACGGCCCAGCTCTTCGATGCTGGCCTGGAACGCCAGGGCGCGCATGACGCCGAAGCCGTTGCTGACGAAATAAAAGGTGTTGTAGTCCTTGCTTTCCAGCGCCTGCACCATGGGCTCGATGCCATCGTCCAGGTAAGCCTGGTAGGAGGCGATCAGCCCCATGATCAGGCGGCGCAGCTCGGGTTCGGTGTTCATGTCCGCACGCAGGGCGCCAAAATTCTTGCGCACCACGTCCAGCTTGTCGACGGCATTGCGCACCGCCGCCTGGGCGTTGTTCAAGATGCCTTCGTCGTTCTCGATCTCGGCTTCCTGATAGTAACGGGCTGCCGTCATCAAGGTCATGCGCGCCTGCAGCATGTCGTTGCTCAGCTCGAGCACTTGCTCGGCGCGGTCATTCTGTTTGCTCAAGGTCCGCAGAGAGTCCCCGTTCTGCTGCAGATAATAGGCCGACAGGCCGCCCACCAGCACGATGAGCAGCATGAAGATGCTCATCCCCAACATCAGCAAGGTGCTGATCTTGAATCCGGTAGGGCCGGTGCTGCGTGCGCGGAATTCTTTCCTGGTAGCGCGTTTCGATTGCCGAGACGCAGAACTGCTTTTTTTCTGAATACCCAACATGGATAGACCCAATTAATAGACTATTGGCTGACAGGCAGGATTGTGATCATGTCCGAATCCGGAGATTCGATAGTTATGGAGCCGGTCGGCCTGGTGGGAGCTTGTTCGCGATACGTACGCGGGATGTTATTGCGCTTGACCACCTGCTGGAAGCGCCCGGCTGCGTCGAACGTCAGCCAGAGCTCCTGCCGGAAGTAAAGCGCATCGGTCGCCACAGTGGCGCCGTGGAGCCAGACGGCCAGCTCACTGCCGTCCAACTGCCGGTACACCTGATGAGGGGGGGCGTGAAGCAGGACCTCGGCCTGGGCGCGCGTGGTCTGGCCGGGAATCATGTGATTCAGCCCCGAGGCCTCGAAAGAATTGCCTTGCGTGGCGCAGGCCGCCAGCGCCGTCAATGCCAGGCCGGCGGCCGCCTTGCGGACCTGTCCGGCCAGAGCGGCCAGTCGGGTCCGGAACATCAGAACTCCTCCCAGTCATCGTCCGAAGACGCACTGGTGGCCTTGCCGCTCAGGTCCGGACGACGCAAGCGCTGGCTGTCATCACGGGGCGCGGCGGGCGTCTTGGCGGCCGGGGCGCGAGGGGCTGCGCGCCGGAGCGGCCAGGCCCTTGGCGGCGACGGCTGGCTTGGCGGCTGCCGTCTTGCCGGGCAGCGCCGAACCCGGACGGGCCTCGCGGCCGGCCGAGCCCGAGACGGCGCGGCGATTGGCCACGCGGCGGGCGTTGACATCGATGACTTCGGTGCCGGGCACGCGGAACGAGGCAATGGCTTCGTTGACCTGATTGACCTGCTCGCTCAGGCCGGCCGAGGCCAGCGCCGCCTGCTCTACCAGACGCGCGTTGTACTGTGTGGTGTCGTCCATCTGTGAGACGGCGCGATTGACCTGGTCGATCCCCGAGGATTGCTCGATGGTCGCCGCGGTGATCTCGCCCATGATGTCCGTGACCCGGCGCACGGAATCGACGATTTCCTGCATGGTCGACCCGGCGCGCTCCACCTGGGAAGAGCCCTCGGTGACTTTGCGCACGGAATCCTCGATCAGCCCGGTGATTTCGCGGGCGGCCTGGGCGCTGCGTTGCGCCAGGGCCCGGACCTCGGCGGCCACCACGGCGAACCCCTTGCCCTGCTCGCCGGCGCGGGCGGCCTCCACGGCCGCGTTCAAGGCCAGGATGTTGGTCTGGAAGGCAATGCTGTCGATCACGCCGACAATGTCGGAGATCTTGTTCGAACTGGCCGAGATGCCCTGCATCGTCGCAACCACTTCATTGACGGCGCTGCCGCCGCGATGGGCCACGTCCGAGGCCGTGGCGGCCAGCTGGTTGGCCTGCTGGGCGTTGTCGGCGTTCTGGCGCACGGTGCCGGCCAGCTGCTCCATGCTGGCGGCGGTCTGCTGCAAGGAGGCGGCCTGCTCTTCCGTGCGGCTGCTGATGTTGTTGTTGCCCTGGGCGATTTCCTGGGAGCCGGCCTGGATTTCCTCGAGCCCGTTGCGAATCACCGTCATGGTCTTGACCAGCGACTCCTGCATGCGGCGCAGCGAAGCGAACAGCTCGCCGATCTCGTTCTCGGTCAGCACATTGATGCGCTGGGTCAGGTCGCCCTTGGCGATGGCATCGAAGTACGTGGCGAAGTCGCCCAGCGGGCGCACCACGCGGCGCAGGAAATACGCCAGGGTGGCCAGGCTGACCAGAATGGCCAGGACCAGCAGGACGCCGTATGCGCCGTTGACCAGCCCTTGGTGTTCCTGGAGCGTCCGCAGCACGTCGCCGCTGGAGCCCTGGTCCAGCAGCGCATGGTAGTAATACAGCGCGGAGCCCGCCGATGCCAGCGCCAAGACCATCAGAATAACAACGAAGAAGGTCATGCCGACCTTGAGGCTTATATTCTTAAATAGCATAGAAAATTCCCGCAGGTGGTTCCTGGCTGCTGGTTGAGAAAGATGTCAGCCCGACATCAGGGTGTCAGCCCTTGCTGTTGATGCTGAACAGGTTGGTGCTCTGGATCTTGCGAAACGCCAGGGCGGCGGCCTCCAGGGCGGATTTGCGCAGTTCGAGCTGCGTGGTCGCCTGGTAGTAATCCAGATCTTCCAGACGCGACAGTTCCTGCTTGTAATTGATGGTGCGCAAGGCGCCGTTGGCCGACAGCGCGTCGATCTCGTTCAGACGCGTGCCCACCGAAGAGCGCACGGTCAGGATGTTGTCGTAGTTCTCCGAGATGCGCTGAATCGCGGAGTTCATGGTGTTGCGCAGCGCCGCCTTGGCGACCGGATCCTCACCGGAGGGCTGCCTGAGCGCCGTCACGACCGATTGCAAGGTGTTGAACATGTTCATCTCGGCCGGCGAGCTGCTGTCCATGGATTTGATCGTAAACGTGTCGCCGGCTGCAGGCGCGCCTTCGATCTGCACGCTGACCTTGCCGGGCAATTCGATGCGCTGGCGCCCCGTATCGTCCAGGCTGCCCTGCGTGGTGACGCCGCCGGCCGTGATTTCGTAATCGGTTTCCGACGTGAACCTGATGGCATAGCTGGGGAATGCGCCGGCCGCGGTCGAGTTGCCGCTCGGCGCGCTCAGCACCGCCGTCCCGGTGTTGCCATGGGCCTGGGTCAGGTAGGAGGTCGACCCCGGATTGGCGCGCTCGAACAGGTTCTGGCCATGGTCGGAGGAGTCCAGCTTGCGGGTCTGCTCGACCTGTATCTCGCGGCTGTTGGTATCGCCGCGATAGACGTAGCTCGATCCCATGCGTTCGAAGGGCTGCTTGTCGCCCTGCGCTCCCGAGAACAGATACTGGCCGGAGCCGTCCTTGCTGTTGGCATACCCCATCAACGTATCCAGCGCGCTCTCGAGCACCGTAGCCAAGGTGTTGCGGTCCGCATCGGACAAGGTGCCGTTGGCCGCCTCGACCAGCCGGGTCTGCACATCCTGAAGCTGCAAGGTGATGGAGTTGAGAATGTTCTCTTCTTCGCCGAGCGCGCCCTTGGCGACCTCGCGGTTTTCCCCGTAACGCTCGTTCATGGCCTGGGCCTGCGCCAGATTGATCGTCTGGGCGGCAGCCAGGGGATCGTCGGACGGATTGACCATGCGCTGGCCCGAACCGATCTGCTGGAAAATACGCACCAGATCGGACTGCTGCTTGTTGATGGAGTTCAAGCCCGTCTGGAAGTAAAGAGAAGAACTAATACGCATGGCAATTATCCACGTTCAGGACGAAAGAACCGCAATCAGGTACGGAGGTTCAAAAGGGTGTCGAACAGCTGCGAGCTGATGTCGATCAGGCGCGAGGCGGCGCGATACTGCTCCTGGTAGCGCTCCAGCATGATGTACTCCTCGTCCATGTTGACGCCCGACAAGGCCTGCTGCGCCGCGTAGTTCTGCTCGATCAGCTTGGCCTGGGCCTTGGCGGCCGTGCCGTTCTGCTGGGTCTGCACCGCAATGCGGTTGACGATCTGCCCGAAAGCGTCGTTCAGGCTCAGGGAACCCTGGCCCAGCACCTTGTCGTTGCGCAAGGACGCCAGCTTCTGGGCGATGTCCCCATTGGCCGTGCCGGTATTGCCGGCGGCTGCGGCGATGTCCTGCGGATTCTTGATATTGACGGACAGGCTGGTGCCCGCTTCAGCAGTAGGCTGGATCAGCCAGGAATCGCCATCAACAGCTCCTCCAAGCTTGGAAATATCAATTTTCAAGCCATCGACCTCGGTGACGCCGCCGGGTCCATCCAGCGGTTTGACCACATCGGTACTGAGATTGCGCAGCTGAAACTGGCCATTGACGCGCTCGATGCGATAGTTCTGGCCAGTCAGCTCATTGCTGGAACCCGCCAGGAAGCTGACTTCAGGCTTTCCTGCGGATTGGCTGTTACGGCCGTTGGCCGTGACCTTGGGACCGCTGACGCTGAAGAAGTCCGCGCCTTGATCGCCCTTCAAATCGTAGCCTTGGCGATGCAGGTCATTCACCGAATGCGCCAGTCCCACGGCCAGGCGGCCCAGGCTGTTGATGGCGGGCTCCAGGCTTTCCACGCGGAACTGGAGCAAGCCGCCCAGCGAGCCCCCCTTCAGGGCGCCGTCGCGGAATTCGCTGATGACGGGCTTGCCGTTGTCATCCAGGGAGGATGTGAAGCCGACCACCACACGCTCCGGATTCTCTGCCGAGCGCACGGCGTGCAGCGGATACACTTTGTCCGCGCCCAGCAGGAGCTGGCCGCCCACCGTGGTGACGCTGATGCGGCCGTTCTGTTCGACAGTGCGCACGTCCACCAGTTGGCTCAATTCGGACACCAGCTGTTCGCGCTGGTCCAGCAGGTCATTGGGTTCGTGGAAGGGATTGGTGCCCTTGGCCGTGACGATCTGTTGATTGACGTCGTTGATGCGTTCCAGATAGCTGTTGATCTGGGTGACCGTCGTGTCGAGCTGCGTATTGATGTTCTCGCTGACGCGGTTCATGTAGGCTGTGGCGTCGTTGATCTGCGTGGCCAGGCTTTCGGCGCGGCCCAGCAGTTCCTGCCGGGCGGACGAATCGGCCGGCTTGGAGGCCAGCGCCTCCAGTCCGTCGAAGAATTTCTGCAGGGCCGGACTGATGCCCACGGTACGGTCGGAAAACAGGTTGTCCAGCTGGCTGATCTCGTTGCCATAGCTGACCAGGGCCGCGCCTGCCGTCTGCGAGCGCACCAGTTGCTGGTACAGGAAGTTGTCGTAGGAGCGCTGCACCGTGACGGCCTGTACGCCCCGCCCATAGAATCCGCTGCCGGTTCCTACCGATCCAGCGGTCTGCGAGAGCACGGACTGGCGGTTGTATCCGACGGTATCGGCATTGTTCAGGTTGTGGCCCGCGACTTGCAGGCGCTTCTGCGCGGCGAACAAGCCCGAAAGACCCAGATTGGCGAGATTCATGCTAAATCCTTTATGTCCTGCCCGGCTTGTAACGCCCTGGGCGAAGAATGAACATTCTGTTGCTTTTTACGGCGGCAAACGCCCAAGCTTTAGTCCGAAATCGGGACTCAACGCGTTCCTGCATCGAAATACGACATGATTGCGATCAGCTTCTGCGCATAGGACGGATCCGTGGCATAGCCGGCGTCCTGGATGCGCTGCGCGGCCTCCTCCGCGGTGGCGGCTTGCTTCACCGCCTCGTAACGCTTGCTGCTGCCGATCAGGCGCGCATAATCGGAGAACGATTCCGCGTAGGAGTCGTAGGCGCGGAAAGGCTGCTTGACCTTGCGGGCCACGCCGTTCTCGAATTCGGTGGTCATCACTTCCACCACTTTCCCTTTCCAGCCGGGCGTGGCCTTGATGCCGAACAGGTTGTGGCTGGTGCGGCCGCCGGGATGCAGGATCTCCTTCTTGCCCCAGCCCGACTCCAGCGCCGCCTGACTGAGGATCAGCTTGGCAGGCACGCCGCTGTCCTCGGCGGCGATCTTGGCGGCGGAGTTCATGCGGTCCACGAACTGGCGGATATGCTCGGGCGCGCCTCTGATGGAAGAATAGACACGCTCCACCGTGCTGTTGCGCGTGAGCTGGGCGATCAGGGCGGAGATGGACGAAGCGTCCGCCGGGCGCGCATCAGGCGTGCGTGAGCGCAGGACGGCCACCCGCGAGCGGGCCGCTTCAGGCTGGGACGCCTCCGGGCCGGCAGGCCCGGAAGCCTGGCCGCGCATCTGGGCCAGCAGCGCCTGGGCCAGGCCTATGCCGGGGTCGGACAGTTGCAAGGCCAGTTGCTCGTCGCCCATGCTCTGCGCCATGCGCACGGCCTGCGTGTCGAACAGCCCGCCTTCCGGATTGGCCGCCCGCGCCTGCTTCAGGATGTTCTGGATGAACAAGGCTTCGAACTGGCGCGCCACCTGCATTTGCGTGGCCTCGTCCCGGCCGTCCTGGCCGGCGTTGCGGCGCAGTTGCGCAAGCTGCTGGGAATCGAAGATGGACACCTGTCCCCCGGCGCCGGGACGCGGGAAATACTGCACGCTCATCAGATGATCTCCAGGTCGGCGCGCAGGGCGCCGGCGCTCTTGAGGTTCTGCAGGATGGACAGCAGGTCCTGCGGGGTGGCGCCCAGGGCATTGAGGGCCCGCACCACATCGGCCAGATTCGCGCTGGTGCGCACGCGCTGCAGGGAGCCGCCCTGGCTGCGCATCTCGATCTGGGTGCTCTCGGACACCACGGTCTGGCCGCCGCCGAACGGCGTGTCGGGCTGGCTGACCTGGGGCTGGCGGCTGATGACCACAGACAGATTGCCGTAGGCGATGGCCGCCTCGTCGATGGTGACGCTGCGGTTCATGACCACCGATCCGGTGCGGGCATTGATGACCACGCGCGCGCGCGCCGGCGGCAGGTTCACCTGCAGGTTCTCGATCTGCGACAGGAATGCCGTCTGGGCCTGCGGATCCAGCGGACCGCGCACCTGGATCAGGCGCCCGTCCAATGCGGTCGCCGTGGCGGGGCCGAAATGCTTGTTCAGCGCGGCCACCACATTCTGGGCCGTCCCGAAATCAGACGTGTTCATTTCGAGGTTGATCATGCCATCGCGCGCGTAGGTCGTCGGCACGCTCTGCTCCACCGTGGCGCCGCCGGGAATGGTCCCACCGTTGAGCTGGTTCACCTGCACGCTGGAACCGCCGGCCTCCGCGCCCGCGCCGCCCACCAGCAGATTGCCTTGCGCGATGGCGTAGACCTGGCCATTGGCGCCCTTGAGCGGCGTCATCAGCAAAGTGCCGCCGCGCAGGCTCTTGGCGTTGCCCATGGAGGACACCACCACATCCAGCGCCTGGCCCGGACGGGCGAAGGCCGGCAGGCGCGCCGTAACGATGACCGCGGCCACGTTCTTGAGCTGCATGTTGCTGCCCTGGGGAATCGTCACGCCCGGCTGGTACAGCATGTTGGTCAGGCTTTGCTGCGTGAAGGGCGCCTGGCGCACCTGGTCCCCGCTGCCGTCCAGGCCCACGACCAGGCCGTAGCCGATCAGCGGATTCTCGCGCACGCCCTGGATGGACGCCAGGTCCTTGATGCGCTCAGCCTGGCTGACCGGGGCCAGCATCAGGCCCAGCCCCAGCAGGCCGGCGCGCAGCAGTCGGGCCAAGGAAGCGAAACGGATACGACGAAGAGAGGACACCATGGCTAGCCGCGGCTCAGAAGGGGGAAATGTTCAGGAAAAAGCGCTGCAGCCAACCCATGGTCTGGACCTCGTCCATGACGCCCTTGCTGCGGAACTCGATGCGGGCGTCCGCCACCTGGGTGGAAGACACCGTATTGCTGCCCGTGATGGAGCGCGGATCGACCACGCCCGAGAAGCGGATGTACTCGCTGCCGCGATTGATGGCGATCTGCTTCTCGCCCGCCACCTGCAGATTGCCGTTGGGCAGCACGCCCACGACCGTGGTGGTCAGCGTGCCGCTGAAGGTATTGTCGGCGCGGCTGGAGCCCTTGCCCTGCGCCTTGTTCGAGCCGGTGACCTCGAAATTCTGCTTGGCGCCCACCTCGTTGGGCAGCGCGGCCGGCGCCAGGGCGAAGTCCAGGCCGCCGCTGCCGCTGCGGTCCGTGTTCGTGGACACGTTCTTGGCGGCGTTGGTGCGCTCCTGGATCACGATGGTGACAATGTCGCCCACATTGCGCGGCCGGCGATCTTCGAACAGGGGATAGTTGCCATAGGCCGAGGGTTGGTAGATGGAGCCATTGGCAATGGCCGCCGGCAGGGGCGCGGGCGGCGGCGCGGCCGTCAGCGGCCCGGTCACCACGGGCTCGGGCGGAATCGGCGCGCAGCCCGGCAGGTCCAGCACCTGCCCAACAGCCAAACGCGCCAACCGGGCACTGCTCATCCTCGACAGCCCTTTCCGAACCTTACAGCTGCGTCAGACGGGCCAGCATCTGGTCGGCCGTCGATACGGCCTTGCTGTTGATTTCGTAGGCGCGCTGCGTGCTGATCATGTTGACCAGCTCTTCAGCCACATTGACGTTGGACGTCTCGTTGTACTCCTGCAGCACCAGTCCCGCGCCGTCCATGCCGGGCTGCAGGAAATTGGCGGGACCCGAGGCATCGGTCTCGATGTACAGGTTCTCGCCCATGCTCTGCAGGCCAGTGGGATTGATGAAGGTGCTCAACTGCAATTGGCCCACCTCCACGCTGGCGCCGGCCGCGCCGGGCTGGGTGACGGAGACGGTGCCGTCGCGCGCAATCGTGATCTGCAGCGCGTTATCGGGGATGTTGATGGGCGGCTGGATGGGCTAGCCGCCGGCCGTCACCAACTGGCCGTTCTGGTCCACCTGCAGGCTGCCGTCGCGGGTGTAGGCAAAGGTGCCGTCCGGCATCTCGACCTGCAGAAAGCCTCGGCCCTGGATGGCGATATCCATTTCATGTCCGGTGTTCTTCAGGTCGCCCTGGGAATGGATGCGCTCGGTGGCCACGGTGCGCACGCCCGTGCCGACCTGCAGGCCCGACGGCAGTTGATTGGCCGCGCCGACCTGGGCGCCGGGCTGGCGCAGGGTCTGGTACATCAGGTCTTCGAACACGGCGCGCGTGCGCTTGAAGCCGACCGTGTTGACGTTGGCCAGATTGTTGGAGATGACATCCATATTGGTCTGCTGCGCTTCCAGACCGGTCTTGGCAATCCACAGGGAGCGAATCATGAGTAATCCTTGCTGCTAGTTCCCAGCCGCGGGCGGGGTTCAGCCATTGAAAGAAAGAATCGAATTGGCGCGGTCTTCGCGCGCACCGGCTTCCTGGATGATCTTCATCTGCGACTCGAAGCGGCGCGAATTGGCGATCATGGCAACCATGGCCTCGGCCGGATTGACGTTGCTTTTCTCGATGAAACCGGCCACCAGGCGCACGGCCGGATCGGCCTGCGCGGGCGCGCCGTTGGCCTGGCGGAACAGGCCGTCCTGGCCGCGCACGAGGTCTGCGGCAGGCGGATTGACCAGTTTGAGCTGGCCCACCATCTGGATGTCGCGCGGATTGTCGCCCGCGCCCAGGGCGGTCAGCCGGCCGTCGCTGGAAAAAGTCACCGTACCGCGATCGGGCACTTCGATGGGCTGGCCGTCCACGCTCAACACCGGCAGGCCCGACTGCGTCACCAACTGGTTCTGGGCATTGACCGCCAGGTCGCCGGCGCGCGTGTAAGCCTCATCGCCGCCAGGCGTGCGTACGGCGAGCCAGCCCTCGCCGGCGATCGCCACATCCAGGGCATGGCCGGTCTCGGCCATGACGCCAGGCTGGAAGCGGCTGCCGGGAGACACCGTGGCCGTGGCCACGCGGGTCTGGGAGCCTATGTCGCTGACCACGGGCACGGAGCGGTAGTAGGCGAGCTGTTCGCGAAAGCCCGACGTGCTCAGGTTGGCCAGATTGTTGGTGATCACATCCTGCTGTTCCAGGATGCGCTGCGCGCCGTTCATGGCGGTGTAGATCAGACGGTCCATGACGGCTGTTAGCGCAGGTTGACCAGGGTCTGCAGGACCTGGTCCTGCGTCTTGATGGTCTGGGCGTTGGCCTGGTAGGTGCGCTGGGCGATGATCATGTTGACCAGTTCCTGGCCCATGTCCACATTGGATTCTTCAACCGCCTGCCCTTTCACGGTGGCCAGGCCGTTCTCGCCCGGGCGGCCCAGGATGGGCTGGCCGGAGGCCCCGGTCTCGGTCCAGGCATTGCCGCCAATGGGCTTGAGGCCCTGCAGGTTGCTGAAGTCGGCCAGCACGAGCGAGCCCAGGCGCATGGTCTCGCCATTGGTGTAGGCGGCGATGAT
The DNA here is from genome assembly GCF_965112015.1 of Alcaligenes sp. Marseille-Q7550. Taxonomy (NCBI): domain Bacteria; kingdom Pseudomonadati; phylum Pseudomonadota; class Betaproteobacteria; order Burkholderiales; family Alcaligenaceae; genus Alcaligenes; species Alcaligenes sp. Marseille-Q7550. The sequence continues at coordinate 1,400,866 of NZ_CBCOPU010000001.1, read as the reverse complement.
GGTGCCGTCGCCGTCGATGGACATGCTGGCGTATTCGCCGGTGGCGTAGCCATCCTGGTAAGGGTTGCCGCGCGAAAACTCACCGCCGAACTGGGTGGTGCCGGTGTAGCGCAGGTCAAAGACCAGGTCATCGGCAGGCGAAACCGCGCCGCCCGGATTGGCCAGGGTGAGGCTCACGACAGCCGGATCGGTGGTCAGCACGCCCGCGCCGTTGAAGGTCAGCTTGGCCGAGGCCGGGTTGAGCGGAGTATCGCCCACCATGTAATAAACGTCCCACTCGCTGTCACCTGCGGCATTTGCCGGGCGCTTGGCGTAGTATTGAGTGACATTGTGGCTGTTGCCCAGCGAATCGTAGACCGTGTAATTGAAGGTTTGGGTATAAGTCGTATCGTCCTTGGGGTCAAAAGTCGGCACCATGACAGGATTGCCATTGGCATCCAGGACAGGAGTGCCATCCGGATTAAAACTCTGCTTTTCAGCCACAATACTTTCCGCATTGGCCGGCAGGTTCAGCTTCAGGCGCATTTCCGTGGTGGCCTTGGGCGGGATGTTGCCCGACGGCACCTGCAGGCGCTGCAGGGTGCTGGAGCCTTCTCCGTAACCGGTCAGATAATGGCCCTGGGCGTTGACCAGCATGCCTTCCTTGTTGGGAAAGAACTGGCCGTTGCGGGAATACACGACGGCGCCATTGGCCTGCTCCAGGCGGAACAGGCCTTTTTCGCCGTCGATGGCCATATCGAACTGATTGCCGGTGCTGCTGATGTTGCCGATGGAGAAACGCTGGTTGACGCGCGAGACCTGCACGCCCAGACCGATGCGCGAGTTGGCGTAGACGTCCGCGAACTGCACCGTGGAGGACTTGTAGCCCACCGTGCCGGCGTTGGCGATATTGTTGCCGATGGCGTCCAGGTTCTGGGAGGCAGCGTTCAAGCCGCTCAAGCCTTGTCCGAAACTCATGAGTATTCCTTTTGTTTAACCGTTGAACAGGTCCGGCGCGCGCGCGGGCCTTACATGATTTTGCGTATGTCCAGCAGGGAGTAAGAACCCGCCAGTCCCAGGTCCAGCTTCAATCCAGTGGAGGTGTAGGCCACGCTGCCCACCTTCCCGTAAGTCAGGGCTTCCGCAGTGACGGCCTCGCCGTCATTGCTCGCCAGCACCTTGGCGGTGTAGGCGCCGTCGGCCAGCGGCAGGCCGTCGTTGTCAAGTCCGTCCCATTCCATGGAATAGACGCCGGCCTTCAGGGCGCCCTTGTCGTACTCGCGCACCACCTTGCCGCTGCTGTCCAGGATCTGGACCTTGGTCGTGGTGCTCGAGCTCGGCCAGGTCTATGCCGAACGGCGTGGCGACCTTCTGGCCTTCCGCGTCGCTGCCCAGCAACACCTTGCTGCCGGGAACCAGGACCTCCTTGCCGATCAGCCCGGCCGCCTGCATGGACTGGGTCACATCCATCTGGCCGGCCACGGCCATCAGGGTGTTGTTCAGCTGCGTGATGCCATTGACGGTCGACATCTGCGCGATCTGCGAAGTGACCTGGGCGTTGTCCATGGGGTTGAGGGGGTCCTGGTTACGCAGCTGCGTCACCAACAGCGTCAGGAAACGATCCTGCGTGTCGGCCATCAGGTTCTTGCTCTGGGCGTTGGCCATGCCCAGTGCGGCGACCGACGCATCAACGTTGTTATTGACAGTGCTCAAGATCTGCTCCGTATTCGGGCTTACTGACCGATGCTCAAAGTGCGCATCATGAGATTCTTGGAGGTATTGATCACCTCCACGTTGGCCTGGTAGGAACGCGAGGCCGCAATCATGTTGACGGTCTCGGCCACCACGTCCACATTGGGCATCATCACGTAGCCTTGTTCGTCCGCATGCGGATTGCCCGGGTCATACTGCAGGCGACCGGGCGCCGAACTTTCGCGCACGGCCGCGACCTGCACGCCGCCGATCGGGCTCTGCCCCTGGGGCGTCATCTGGAAAACGACCTCGCGGGCCTTGTAAGGCTGGCCATCGGGCCCCGCCACGCTGTCGGCATTGGCGATATTGCTGGCCGACACGTTCAGGCGCTGGGACTGGGCCGCCAGCGCGGAGCCGGCGATCTGGAAAATGCTGAGACTGGACATGGGAACTCGCGCTTATTGCTGCAGGGCGGTCATCAGGCCCTTGAGGCGCTGTGACAGAAGACTGATGGTGCTCTGGTAATGCATGGTGTTGTCGGCGAACTGCACGCGCTCGACGTCCATCTCGACCGTATTGCCGTCGATGGAAGGCTGGGTGGGCAGGCGATACAAGAGCTGGTCCGTGACCGGCGGCGTCACGGCCTTGGCCGCGATATGGCGCGCCGAGGTCAGGGACAGGCTGGTATCGGGCAGGCGCTGATTGCCTCCCCCGCCCAGGGCGGCCTTGAGCGACGCGGAGAAATCCATATCCCGCGCCTTATAATTAGGCGTGTCGGCATTGGCGATATTGGAAGCCAGCACTTCCTGGCGCTCCTGGCGCACAGCCAGGGCGGTCTGGTAGAACTTCAGGTCGGCACCGATGCGATCGATCATGGAATCAAGCGGAAATCACTATGGGTTCGAAACGGGTGAACAGGCGCAAGCCTTTCACCGCCATAACAGAATGGTAGCCAGAGGCGTCCAGGCACAAACCAGGGAACAAAACGCTATTTGTCTGCCAGTTCTTCTCTTGACGACGAGCCCGACTCCGTAAAATGCCTTCATGACGCCCAATCGCCTGCTTTCCGTCCTGTACCTGTCCGCCGCCTGCCTGGCCTGCCCGGCGGGCGCGCAGCAGCCGCAACAAGAACAGCAGGAGCAGCCCGCCGTCCAGACGGTCGAGGACATGCAGGCCATGGTGCACGACTACCTTCTGGCGCAGGCGCAGGTCCTTCCCGGCCAGGCGCAGATCACCCTGGACGCGGCGCGCCTGCACGCCATGCCGGCCTGCCGCCAGGCCCAGGCCTTCCTGCCCAGCGGCCAGCGCCTGCGCGCGCGCATGAGCGTGGGCGTGCGCTGCCTGGCCCCCCAGCCCTGGAGCAGTTCGGTGAACGCCACCTTGTCGGTCCAAGGCCACTACTACGTCACCAATCGCCGCATCAATCCAGGAGAGACAATCAGCCTGGACGATCTGGTGGCGCGCGAAGGAGATTTGCTGCAACTGGCTTCCGGCGTGGCATTCGACCCAAGCCAGATCGTGGGCTTTGTCGCCAGCCAGCGCATCGCCCTGGGCACTCCCATCCGCAGCTCGGCGTTGCGCGATCCGCAGTCGGTCATGCGCGGCCAGACCGTGCGCACCATCGCGCGCGGCGCGGGCTTCGTGGCGACGGGCGAAGGCCAGGCCCTGCAGAGCGGCGCGCCTGGCATGCAGATCCAGATCAAGGCCAGTTCCGGGCAGATCATTTCGGCCACCGTGCTGGACGCCTCCACCGTCCAGGTCATGATGTAGGACGGGAATCCGCCGCCATGCTAAAGTTCCCGGCTGCCCCGCCGTTACAAGATCAACGCAAAGAACAGGCCCCACGGAGAAACACGTGAAAATCACCACCTCCCCTCTCAAGACGCCCGTGGCTGAACGCAGCGGCACCGTCTCCAGCCAGGCGCGCAATGCCTACGGCGCCGGTTCGCCGACCGCCAGCCAGGAAGTGGATTTCAGCGCCGCCGCCCGGCAGCTCAATTCCCTGCAGGACAGCGCCGGCGACGTGGACATGCAGAAAGTCAGCGCCCTGCGCGATGCCATCGCCTCGGGGCAACTGAAGATCGACACCAGCCGCATCGCGGACTCGCTCATCGCCACCGCGCGCGACCTTCTCAAATAAACCCGCTCCGCCACGGCCATGTCTTTGCAAAACTGCCTCGCCGACCACCTGCAGACGCTGCGGACTCTTGAAACCCTGCTGATCGACGAGAACGCGCTGCTGTTGCGCGCTTTCGAACCCCAGGAACTGGCGCAGATCACCTTGCGCAAATACCAGATCCTGGAGCAGATCGAGCAGCTCGAACAACAGCGCGTCGCCTTGCTTCAGGACCGGCAGCTGGATACGCAAGCCCAAGGCTTGCGGTTGGCTGCGGAGCAGGACCAGCTCCAGGACGAGCTCGAACAGATGTTCGAGCTCAGCGATCGCGTGCGTTCCCTGAGCGAAAACAACGGGATACTGGTGGACGCCTTCCTGGCGGACAACCAGCAAGCGCTCGACGCCCTGGCCGCCTTCAGCGGGCGCACCCATTTCTACGACGCGTCGGGCAAGTCGCAGTCCAGCAGCTCGCCGCTCAGCCTCAAGGCCTGAACGCAAGCGCTGCACTCAAGTCAAAGGCCCCTCGCGAGGGGCCTTTGTTCTGTCTGCTTGGCCGCTGTGGCCGCCATTGGTCCGCTCAGCTCATGGCTTCCTTGAGCACCAGCATCTTGACCAGGGCGTCCACCGATTGCCCCGTCTTCAGTGCGCCCTTTCCCAACAAGCGGCCGGCCAGTTGGCGCACGCCCATGTTTTCCGGAGCCTGCAACAGATCCCACGCCGCCAGGCTCATCTGGCCCGCCGCCAGCAGACGAAGCTCCTCGTCGGCGGCGGAGGCGGCCGGCCGCAAGAATGGCAGCATGGGCGCCAGCAGGCGCGCCATGTCCTGAGCTTCGGCGCGCAACATCATGTAGCAGGCCAGGCTGGCTGGCGCGATGGGCTCGACGCCATCACGCATGTGCACCAGCGCGAACCGTGTCTTGAGCACCTTGCCGTCGTGGCGGCGCACCGTGCGCAGCAAGACCAGGTCGAACGGCACCGGGGGCGCGTTCCTCTGCCTCAGGTGCACCCGCGTATGCGCATGCCAGAGGGCGATCTCGCCCAGGCGCAAGCGTCCCAGGGACTCCATGTGCAGGCGGGCGGGCAAGTCCGGTACGGCATGGAAAGACAATTGCTTGCACAAGGCATTGGGCGTGGTCTGCCCATCCTTGTGCCACAAGGAGGAGGCGCCCGGAATCAGCGCCAGCCAGTCGGCGGGCATGGCCGCCCACTGCCGCCACATCGTGGGCGAGCCGCCTTCGAATATATGCAGCAGGCTCACGGGATCCGCCTGGCTGTTGAGCACTTCCATGGCCTGGCTCAAAGCCTGGGCGGGACTGGGGCGCTGCAGCGTGCGCACGCCCCGCGCGTCGGACCAGTCCGCCGGGGATTGGCGCTGATAATACGGCACGCTCAGGGCCTGGCCCTGAGGACTGAAGAGATAGCTCAGGGACAACTGCTCCTGGCCGCCTGTCAGTGCCTGATCCGCATGGATGACCAGCAGGCGCTTGACGTCCGCATCCGTCATTTCCTGCCGCGCGGCGCGCATCAAGGCCGCTCCTCGCTGTGCGACCTCGCCCAGCTCCGGCTGGACGTCCTGCGCGTGCAGATCCCTCCAGAAATCATACGCCTCCGCACAGGCCAGACGCTCGTCCAGGACGGCGGCCGCGCGCCGCGCCTGCTCCACCGACACGGGAGCCCCGGCCGAGGCCGCGGCCAACAGCCGTGGCAGCACCCGCGCGCGGCGTTCCTGCTCCAGCTCCTGTTCCTGGGCAATCTGTCCGTCCGACTGCAGCAAGGCAGCCAGATCGCCTTGAGTGGGCGAATACAGCGGCCGTTGGCTTTCGCGCACCTGCAAGGCCGAGTCCACCAGTTCGGCGGCGGACATGAAGCGCAGGTCCTCGGGCACCTTCTGGCCGGTGGACACATAATGGATGGGCAGCTTGAAGCGGATGGCCGTGTCCAGCGGGGCCCCCAGCTTGATGGCTTCGTCGACCTTGGACACGATGCAGCCGCTCAGCGGCGTGCCGCCGTCCTGGGTATAGCTGCGTGCCACTTCATCCAGCGTGTCGCCCTGGCTGGCCGCGTTGAGCACCAGCAGGCGCTGCACGCGCCGGCCGGCCCCCGCCAGCAGCGCCGCCTGCTCGCGCACGTAGCGGTCGCGCTGGCTGATGCCCACGTTGTCGATCAGGATCAGTTGGTCGGGGCGCACGCCCAGCACCAGGCTGCGCAACTGCTGCACGTCCTGGACGATATGCACCGGCACCCGCATCAGATCGCCGTAGATCTTGAGCTGCTCGTGCGCGCCGATCCGGTAGGTATCCGTGGTCAGCAGGACCCCGCGCTCCGGGCCGAAACGACGCACGGCCCGCGCCGCCAGCTTGGCCAGCGTGGTGGTCTTGCCCACGCCCGTGGGGCCGACCAGCGCCAGCGCCAGTCCGGGCTGCCACAGGGACTCTTCGGAGCGCAGCACCGGCAGATGCGTCTCCAGTTCGGTGCGCGCCCATTGCAGAGCGGCGCGAGCGCTGAGATTGTCCGGCAGGCGCTTGAGCATGGCGCGCAGCAGGGCCGTGCTGAACCCCTGCGCCAGCAAGGACTGGAATAGATTGACGGCCACTGGCGAGCGCCGCATCTGGTGGCTCCAGACCAGATCGTCCATGCGCCCTTCCAGGGCTCCCCGCAAGGCGCCGATGGCGCCCATGACATTGTCGGCGCCCGGCGGCGGCGCCATCTCCTGGCGCATGCCGGCCGCCTGGTTGGGAGCCGGCGCAGGGGCGACCGGCGCAGGCACGTCGCGGATGGCGGATTCCGGCACCGATGTGGCGTCGGTGGCCAGGATCTCGACGCCGCCGTTGACGCGGCGGTTGGAAACGATCAAGGCATCCGGCCCGAGTGCGATGCGCACCTGGCGCATGGCTTCCCGGCTGGTACTGCCAAAAAAACGGCTTATATTCATGCGGACTGACCAATGATTGTTGTCACCCGAAGCATGCGCTCTTCAGGAATTTCGGCATTCGACAAGACTCCCAGCTGCGGGATGTGATGACGCAGGAAACGCGCCAGGGACGCGCGCAAGACGGGCGGCACGACCAGCACCGGAGGATCGCCGTGCTCTTCCTGGAACTGCGAAGCGCGCATGGCTTCGGTCAGGACGGATTCGGCCAGGCCCGGCTCCAGGGCGCCGCTGCTGGTCAGCGCCTGCGTCAGCACGCGTTCCAGGCGCGCATCCAGGCCGATGACGCGCAACTCGCCCTCGCCCGGGAACCACTGCTGGATGATGGCCCGGCCCAAGGCCACGCGCAGCACGGCCAGCAACTCGCCGGCCTCGTTGCCGGTAGCGGCGCCATTCTGGCCCAGCAGCCGCGGCGCATGCTCGGCCAGGGTCTCCACGATGGTGCGCATGTCGCGGATGGGCACATCCTCGGCCAGCAGGCCGCGCAGGACCTTGAGCAGCAGGCTGAGCGAAATGGTCTGCGGAACGAAGTCCTCGACCAGCTTGGGCGCCTCGCGGCCCACGTGATCCAGCAGTTGCTGAACTTCCTGACGGCCCAGCAGGTCGGCGCCATGGCGATGCAGCAGATGATTGATGTGCGTGGCGATCACCGTGCTGGCGTCCACCACGGTGTAGCCGGCGATCTGCGCCTGCTCGCGCAGCGACACGTCCACCCAGACGGCGGGCAGGCCGAAGGCGGGATCGGTGGTCGGCGTGCCGGGCAGCTTCATGGTGACCCCGCCCGGATCGATGGCCAGCCACTGGCCCGGGGTGGCCGTGTCGCGGCCGATCTCCACGCCCGACAGCAGGATGCGGTAATCGTGGGGCTTGAGCTCCAGGTTGTCGCGTATGTGCACGACGGGCGGCAGGAAGCCCACGTCCTGGGCGAATTTCTTGCGCAGGCTGCGGATGCGATGCAGCAACTCCCCGTTCTGGGCGTGATCCACCAGGGAAATGAGCCGGTAGCCCACCTCCAGCCCCAAGGGATCCGCCATGGTCACATCGCCCCAGCTGGCTTCGGCCGCCGCCGCCTCGGCAGTCGCCTGGACCTGCTCGGGCGGCTCCCCGGCCTGCTGGACTTGTTCGGCCTGGTGCTTCTGCATCATCCAGGCGCCGCCGGCCAGAATGGCCGCCAGCAGCAGAAAGACCAGATTGGGTATGCCCGGAATCAAGCCCATCAATCCCAGGATGCCCGCCGTGATGTACATCACCACGGGATTGCGGAACAACTGGCTGACCATCTGCTGGCCCACGTCTTCGTCCGTGGCCACGCGCGAGACCACCACGCCGGCCGCCGTGGAGATGATCAGGGCGGGAATCTGGGCCACCAGACCGTCGCCGATGGTCAGCAGCGTGTAGACGCGGCCGGCCTCCGAGAAAGACAGATCATGCTGCAGCACGCCGATGATCAGGCCACCGATCACGTTGATGACCATGATGAGCAGGCCCGCGACCGCATCGCCGCGCACGAACTTGCTGGCGCCGTCCATGGAGCCGTAGAACTCGGCCTCCTGGGACACTTCGCTGCGCCGGCGACGCGCCTCGTCCTCGCCGATCAGGCCGGCGTTCAGATCGGCGTCGATGGCCATCTGCTTGCCCGGCAAGGCGTCCAGGGTGAAGCGCGCGCCCACTTCCGCGATGCGCCCCGCGCCCTTGGTGATCACCACGAAGTTGATGATCACCAGGATCACGAAGACGATCAGGCCGACGGCGAAGTTGCCTCCGACCAGGAAATGCCCGAATGCCTCGATCACCTGCCCCGCTGCGTCCGGCCCCTTGTGACCGTGCATCAGCACCACCCGAGTCGAGGCCACGTTCAGCGCCAGCCGCAGCAGGGTCGCGAACAGCAGCACGGCCGGGAAGGCGGCGAAGTCCAGCGGCTTCTTGGTGAACATGGCCACCAGCAGGATCATGACGGCCAGCGCGATGTTGAACGTGAACAGCAGATCCAGAATGAACGGCGGCAAGGGAAGAATCATCATGGCCATGACCATGAGGATGAGCACCGGGCCGGCCATCATGCGGGCGTGCTGCCCGCCGTTCTGTTTGAATAGAGCGAAAATAGAGTTCATTGCGTCAGTGTGTGCGCGAATGCAGGCGGCCGGCATCCATGCCGGCCGGCACGTTCAGCCGGGTGGGCGTCACGGGCCGTTCGCCCTGCCCTTTGTTCCAGTTGCGGAGCTGGTAGACCCAGGCCAGGACCTCCGCCACCGCGGCATACAGGTCCACGGGAATCTCCCGCTCCAGTTCGACATTGAAATACAGGGCGCGCGCCAGGGCCGGGGCCTCGAGCATGGCCACGTGGTGCTGCGCGGCCGCCGCCCGTATGCGCGCCGCGACCAGGCCCGTGCCCTTGGCCACCACGCGCGGCGCCGAGCCATTGCCCTCCTGGTAGCGCAGGGCCACCGCGTAATGCGTGGGGTTGGTCACCACGACATCGGCCGCCGGCACCTGCGCCATCATGCGCGAGCGCGCCATGGCGCGCTGCTGCTGGCGAATGCGGCCCTTCACGTGCGGATCGCCTTCGCTTTCCTTGTGTTCTTCCTTGACGTCCTGGCGCGACATGCGCATCTTCTTGTAGAAACTCCAGAGCTGCCAGGGCGCATCGATCAGCACGATGACCAGCAGACTGGCCGCGATCAACGCACAGCATTTGATGATGATGCCCATGCCCGAGGCGATGGCCTCGGTCGGACTGGCGTACATCAGCGCCGTCATCTGGTCGCGGTGGGACCAGATGACATACACCGCCACGGAGCCGACCAAGCCGGCCTTGGCCAGCGTCTTGATCAGCTCCACGACCGTCTGGGCGGAGAACATGCGCTGCACGCCCTTGAGCGGATTCATGCGCTCGAACTTGGGCGCCAGCGCCTTGTTGCTGAACGTCATGCCGCCCAGCGCCATGGAAGCAAGCATGGCCACGACCACCAGCAGGAGAAACAGCGGCGCCAGGCCCAGCAGCGCCTCGAACGCCAGGTTGGCCGCCTGCGTGACCATGACCTTGGAATCATGGCCCAGACGCGGGTCGAACCATACGCTGCGCCGCACGACACCGCTCAGGGTCTCGTAGAAATGGCCCGCTCCCACCCAGATGCCCCCTATGCCCGCGCACAGCATCAGGAAAGTCGTCAGCTCCCGGGAACGCGCGATCTGCCCTTCTTCCCGCGCCTTTTCCAGGCGCCGGGGCGAGGCCGGTTCGGTTTTTTCGAGATCGCTGTCTTCTGCCATTGACTGCCGAGACGCATGGGATTGAATGGGTGGACGGGGAGCCGGCGCCCAGCGCGGGACCTACGCCCGCACTGCCGCCGACCGTCATTCTAAGAGACCTGCACCCTCCTGATAGCCGGGAGCTAAGGCGATAAACACGGGCTGTTCCCGCGCAAGAAAAAATGCCCCCACGCTGCGCCTTCGGCTTGCTGCCCCCCGAGGGGGCGCTTTCTGCCTTGGGGCGGCCCGGCGGCAAAAAAAGCGCCGCCATGGGCAGCGCCTTGAAAAAATTTGCCCGCAGGCAGGCGCAGGGCAGGATCTAGAACCCCAGATTGGCCAGCAGATCGTCCACCTGATCCTGGCTGGTGACCACCTCGGAAGCCGTCGCCGACACCACCGGCCCGTTGATCAGGCTGTTCGTCTCTTCGCGCTTTTCGGTAGGCACATTGTCCACCAGCACCTGCACCAGTTCAGTCTCGATGGCGCCGACCACGCCCAGCATGCGCGTGATCACCTGACCGGTCAGGTCCTGGAAGTCCTGAGCCATGATGATCTCCAGCAGATTGTCCTGGGTCTGCTGCGCCTTGACCGGCACGTCGCTGAGAAAGGCGCGGGTGCGTTTGACCAGGTCGCGCGCCTGGTCCTGATCCAGAGGCTGATCGAACCACTGTTCCCACTGGGCGTCCAGCTCCTGGGCGTCGGCCTGCAGGGTTTCCTGCAACGGACGGACCTGCTCGGCGGCGTTCAGCACGCGATTGGCGGCCTGCTCCGTCATGCGAGCCACATAATGCAGGCGGTCGCGCGCATCGGGAATGGCGTGCGCGGCATCCTTGATCGCCTGATCCAACCCCAATTCGCGCATGCTTTCGCGCAGCATGCGGGTCAGGTTCGCGATGCGGTAGACCAGATCGGCCGGGACGTTCTGCGGTTCCGGGTGGGTGGGTGTTTGCTGTGGGTCCATGTCGTCCTCCGTTTCAACCGCCCATCTTTTCGAATATCTTGTTCAGCTTCTCTTCGAGCGTCGCAGCGGTAAAGGGTTTGACCCCGTAGCCGTTGGCGCCGGCCTGCGCCGCGGCAATGATGTTCTCCTTCTTGGCCTCGGCCGTGACCATCAGCACGGGCAGGGAGGACAGGTTCGCGTCGGCGCGGATCTGCTTGAGCATCTCCAGGCCGTCCAGGTTCGGCATGTTCCAGTCCGACACCACGAACTCGAAATTGCCGTTGCGCAGCTTCTCCAGCCCCATCTGGCCGTCCTCGGCCTCGTCCACATTTTCGTAGCACAGATCCTTGAGCAGGTTCTTGATGATCCGACGCATGGTCGGGAAATCATCGACAACGAGAATTTTTAAGTTTTTTTGTACCATTCACATTCTCCAATTGAGTAACTGCCAGTGCGCTTCGGCCCGCTTAGACGCGGTGACCGAAGGCCCCCACACTGGCCAGAATTCGTTCACTGATCTGCCCCAGGGGCAGCGCAACTTCGGCGGCGCCGATCTGCAAGGCCTCGCGCGGCATGCCGAACACCACGCAGGTGGCTTCGTCCTGCGCGAAGGTCTGGGCGCCGGCCTGCTTCATGGCCAGCAGGCCCTGCGCGCCGTCCTTGCCCATGCCGGTCAGAATGAGGCCCACGGCGTTGCGGCCGGCCACCTCGGCGGCGGAATGGAACAGGACATCCACGGACGGACGGTGCCGGTTGACCGGCTCGCTGTCCACCAGCTTGACCACATAATTGGCCCCCGAGCGCGCCAGCTTCATATGCGCCACCCCGCCCGGGGCCAGGTACACGTGGCCGGGCAGCACGCGCTGGCCATCCTCGGCTTCGTGCACCTGCATGGCGCACAGCCCGTCCAGGCGATTCACGAAAGAGCGGGTGAAGCCCGCCGGCATGTGCTGGGTGATCATGATGCCCGGGCAATTGGCCGGCAAGGGCTCAAGCACCTGGCGGATGGCCTCGGTGCCGCCGGTGGACGCGCCGATCATGATGAGCTTCTCCGTGGTGGAGAACGCATGCGTGAGCTTGCGCACAGGCTCGGCGCCCGCCGGTTGGGGCGCAGCGCGGCGCGGCCGCGCGATCGAGGCTGCGCGTATCTTGTCGGCGATCAGGTCCGAATAGTCTAGCAAGCCGTCGCGCAGGCCCAGCTTGGGCTTGGTGACGAAATCCACCGCGCCCAGCTCCAGCGCCCGCAGGGTGACGTCGGAATTGCGCTCGGTCAGCGAGGACACCATGACCACGGGCATGGGGCGCAGGCGCATCAGCCGCTCCAGGAAGTCCAGGCCGTCCATGCGCGGCATTTCCACATCCAGCGTCAGCACATCCGGATTGTGTTCCTTGATGAGCTCGCGCGCGACCAGCGGATCCGGCGCCACGGCCACGACCTCCATGTCCGCATGGCTGTTGATGATCTCCACCATGAGGCTGCGCACCAGGGCGGAGTCGTCCACACATAAAACTCGAATTTTCTTCATTGCTGCAAAGTCCCGATTCCGAGCGCCGAGGGCGGTCAATCCCTGACGTAGACCGTCTGGCCCAGCAGGCGGAACGCCTTGGTCAGGTAGGAGAAGTTTTCAGAATGCCCGACGAACAGCAGCCCGCCCGGCTTGATGACGGCGGCGAACCGCTCCAGGATGCGTGTCTGGTCTTCGCGGTCGAAATAGATCATCGTGTTGCGACAGAAGATCACGTCGAAGCTGTTGTTCGCCGGCCAGGCCGAACCCACCAGATTGAACTCGTCGAATTCCACCATCTGGCGCAGCGCCGGCTTGACGCGGGCTAGCCCCTTGCGCGCGCCCACCCCGCGCTGGAAATAGCGCGGCAGCCAGGCTTCGGGCACCGGCTCGATGCGCTCCAGGGTGTAGACGCCCTGGCGGGCCTTGTCGAGCGCGTCCGAGTCGATATCGGTCGCCAGGATGGAGACCCCCGAATCGGGGGAAGCGCAATGCTCGCGCACCGTCATGGCGATGGAATAGGCTTCTTCGCCCGTGGAGGCCGCGCTGCACCAGATGTCCAGCGGCTTGGGCCGCTTGCTGACGAACTTGCCCAGGATGTCGAAGTGATGCTGTTCGCGAAAGAAGGCCGTGTGATTGATGGTGAAGGCGTTGACGAAGTCCTGCCATTGCAGGCTGTGCGAATCACGCTCCAGGAGGTCCAGGTACTGGCGCACCTCCGTCATGCCGGCTTTCTGGGTGCGCATGCCCAGCGTCCGGGCCACCATGTCTTCCTTGTGGGTTCCCAGAATGATGCCCGCATGGGACTTGAGCAGGCGCGCGGCCCGCTCGCAATCCGCGCGCGAGGCTTGCGGAATGACCGGCAGTGTATAGACGAAAGGTTCCACAGGTGTACTCATAGACTACAGGCTGGCCAGCGCCCCGCCCAAAGGTCTTGCCGACAAGGCGGGATCCGAACCGGAACGGCCCAGCTCTGGAGTGTCGAAGGGCACATCGATGACGTCCTGCGCGCTGACCTTGAAGGCCGCCACGGCGTCCGACAGGCGCGTGGCCTGGTCCTGCAGGGAGCCTGCCGCGGCCGTCGCCTGCTCGACCAGGGCGGCGTTCTGCTGCACTACCGTATCCATCTGCGTCACGGCGCGGTTGACCTGCTCGATGCCTTCGGATTGTTCGTTGGAGGCGGAGGAAATCTCCGCCATGATGGTCGTGACGCTCTGCACGGCCGCCACCACTTCCTTGACGACTTCGCCAGCCTCGTCGACCTGCCGGGTGCCGGCTTCCACCTTGGCCAGCGATTCCTCGATCAAGCCCTTGATCTCGCGGGCCGCCTGGGCGCTGCGCTGCGCCAGGCTGCGCACTTCGCCCGCCACCACGGCGAAACCCTTGCCCTGCTCGCCAGCGCGGGCGGCTTCCACGGCCGCATTCAGAGCCAGGATGTTGGTCTGGAACGCGATCCCGTCGATCACGCTGACGATATGGGCGATCTGGCCCGAACTGGCCGATAGTTCTTCCATGGTCCGAACGACCGTGGCCACGGCCGCGCCGCCGCGCAGGGCGACTTCGGAGGCGCCCTTGGCAACCCGGTCCGCCTGCAGGGCATTGTCCGAATTCTGCCGCACGGTGCTGGCCAGTTCTTCCATGCTGGCCGCCGTCTCCTGCAGGGAGGAGGCCTGATCCTCGGTGCGGCTGCTCAGATCCGTATTGCCCATGTAGATCTCGCGCGAGCTGAAGGTGATCTCTTCCACGCCCTCGCGCACCGTCATGACCATGCGCTGCAAGCTGCTCTGCATGCGGCGCACGGCGTCATAGAGCACGCCGATCTCGTTGGTGGAGCTCATCTCCACGCGCTGGGTCAGGTCGCCGCCGGCGATGCGGTCGAAATGCTCCCCGGCCTGGCGCAGCGGACGCAGCACCATGCGGTTCAGGAATACATAGACGGCCAGGGCGATCAGCACGCAGAGGATCATGGCCAGCCCCACCAGACGGATGACCAGGTTGTACTGGTCCGCTTCCTTCTGGTACTGGGCGTCGATGGAGGCCTGCTGATTCCGGTGCAAGGTGCCCAGGGCGCTGTACAGGTCTTCTTCCAGCAGCTTGGTGGTCGTGGTGACGTAACTGCGGAATTCGCTGATGTCGCCCTTGTCCAGATAGGAGATCAAGGGCAGCACGCCGCCCTGCATCAGGGAGGCGAAGGCGGCGTCCACGCGCGAATAATAGCCGTCGCCGTCCTTGAGCTGCTTGGCCATTTCCTGGTAGTGCGCAAAAGCTTTCTGCGTCTGGTCGAACTGCTTGCGGGCCGCATCCATGATCTCGCGCGTGGCCGAGCTGATGGCATTGGCCGTGTCGCCGTCGCCCCACTGGGACATGAGCTCCTGATTCTGGAGATCGCTGTTGACCACGTAGCTGACGGCTGCGCGCCCGAGCAGGGTCTGGGTGTCCTTGTAGCGCTCGATGGCCTGGTACATGGCAGAGCCGACACGCTGATTGGTCACGATGCTCTGCAGGGCCAGATTGTTGCCGCGCAGGGACAATATCCCCAGGGCCGCGCCTGCAACCAGCATCAGCAAAAAGAACACCAGCACCAGAATCAGACTGGTACGCACCTTCAGATTGGCCAACCGTAATCCATCCAGCATTACAAGCACCTTGTCTAGAGTAGACCCGAACACCGGAGGCACTTTTGGCGCCTCCCCCGACCTGCGCCTCCTGCGGCGATCAGGCCACTGCGCTGTCGACCAGCGCCATTTCCTCGCTGGTCATGAGTTTTTCGATATCGACCAGGATCAGCATGCGCTCGCCGAGCGTGCCGATGCCGGTCAGGTATTCCGTGGAGAAGGCCGTGCCGAAGCTGGGCGCGGCGCTGATCTGCGAGGATTGCAGCACGAGCACGTCGGACACCCCGTCCACCACCACGCCCACGACGCGCTCCTTCAGGTTCAGGATCACGACGACGGTCTGGTGGTCGTAGTCCACTTTCTCCATGTTGAAGCGGATGCGCAGGTCCACGATGGGCACGATCACGCCGCGCAGATTGGTCACGCCCTTGATGAAACCGGGCACATTGGCGATGCGCGTCACGGTCTGGGTGTCGTAGCCGCGGATTTCCTGCACCTTCAGGATGTCGATGCCGTATTCCTGGTCGCCCAGAGTGAAAACCAGGTACTCCTTGCCGCCGACTTCAGCGGCTTCGGAATGGGAATTAAAGTCGTTGGACATGCATGTCTCCGGATAGATCAGACCAGCGCGGCGGCGCGATCGCGGGCCAGACGCTGTAAGGCAAATACATCAACAATCAGGGCTACGCTGCCGTCACCAAGAATGGTTGCCGCGGAAATCCCCGGAATCTTGCGATAGTTGGCTTCCAGGTTCTTGACCACCACCTGGTGCTGGCCGATGAGATGGTCGACCAGCAGCGCGAAACGCATGTCCTCGGCCTGCAGGATGACGGCGATGGCGCGCGTCACGTCGACTTCGGCGTCCTCCACCGAGAAGATGTCCCGCAGGGAGATCAGGGGCAGGTACTCGCCGCGCACGAACATGACGTGGTCGGTTTCCGAGACGCGACGCAACTGTTCATGGGTGGGCTGCATGGATTCGGTCACGTGCGCCAGGGGCAGGATGAACACTTCCTTGCCCACCTGCACCGACATGCCGTCCAGGATGGCCAGGGTCAGGGGCAGCACGATGCGGGTGGTGGTGCCCACCCCGGCGCGCGAATAGAGCTGCACATGGCCGCCCATGCTCTG
The DNA here is from genome assembly GCF_965112015.1 of Alcaligenes sp. Marseille-Q7550. NCBI lineage: Bacteria > Pseudomonadati > Pseudomonadota > Betaproteobacteria > Burkholderiales > Alcaligenaceae > Alcaligenes > Alcaligenes sp. Marseille-Q7550. The sequence goes on along the minus strand of NZ_CBCOPU010000001.1, from coordinate 1,384,713 downwards.
GATGTTGCGTCGCACCACGTCCATGCCCACGCCCCGGCCCGAGATTTCCGTGACCTTGTCGGCGGTCGAGAAGCCCGGGGCGAAGATCAGTTGCCAGACTTCGTCGTCCGGCATGGTTTCGCTGACAGGCAGCCCCGAGGACATGGCCTTCTTCAGGATCTTGTCGCGATTCAGGCCCGCGCCGTCGTCCACGACTTCGATGATGATGTGCCCGCCCTGGTGCTGCGCGGACAGCGTCAGCACGCCCTCGGCATCCTTGCCCGCGGCGATGCGATCCTCCGGCATCTCGATGCCGTGGTCGATGCTGTTGCGCACCAGGTGCGTCAGCGGATCGATGATGCGTTCGATCAGGCTCTTGTCCAGCTCGGTCGCCTGCCCCTTGGTGACCAGGCGGATCTGCTTGTTCATGCGGGCGGCGCTCTCGCGCACCACGCGGGGGAAGCGGCTGAACACGTAGTCCATGGGCATCATGCGAATGGACATGACCGATTCCTGCAGGTCGCGCGCATTGCGCTCGAGCTGTTCGATGCCGTTGAGCAGCCGGTCGTGCACGACCGGATCCAGCGTGGAGGCCGTCTGCACCAGCATGGCCTGGGTGATGACGAGTTCGCCCACCAGATTGATGATCTGGTCCACTTTCTCGACGCCCACGCGTATGGTGCCCGACTCCTTGGCGGCGGCCGGCTTGGCGGCGTTCGCCGCGGGTTTGGCGGCTGGCTTGGCAGCAGCCGGGGCGGGCGCGCTTTCGGGGTGCGCTGCGGGAGCGGCCGCAACTGGCTGGGCCGAGGCGGCAGGCTCGGGCGCCGGCGCGGCGGATGTCGCTGCGTGGGCGGCCTGGGAAGGCGCCGCGCTGAACTTGACCGTCACCTGGTCAGCGTTGACCACGAAGCAGCAAACGGCCTGGATGTCATCGGCCGAGGCCGTGGTTTCCAGCCAGATGTCCAGACGCTGGCCCTCGCGCGACTGGTGCACGATGGTGCCCATCAATTCCATTTCCTGCTGCAGGGCCTCGGCATCCTTGTCGGACACAGGGCCCAGCGACACCCACAGGGGCAGTCCCGACGTCTCGGCAGGCTGGGCCGGCTCAGGTTCGGGCTCCGGTTCAGGCTCGGCCGCAACGGCGGGCGCCTGCTCCTGCGTGGTCAGGATGCCCTTCTGTTCCAGGGCCAGCTGCCGCAATTGTTCGCAGATGCGGCGGTAGGCGTCCTCGTCGGGATCCTCTCCATCGCGGTAGGCGGTGACTTGTCCGGTTAACACGTCCTTGGTTTCCAGAAAAAGGTCGATCATGTCCTTGCGCAGTTGCATTTCGCCGTTGCGGACCAGGTCCAGCAGGTTCTCGAGCAGGTGCGTGGTCTCAGCCAGCTGGGTGAAGCAGCCAAATGTACCCGCCCCGCCCTTGATCGAATGGGCGGCACGGAAGATGGCGTTCAACTGGTCGCGATCGGGCTGGTCCAGGTCCAGCTCCAGCAGCAAGCGCTCCATGTCGGCCAGCAGCTCATCGGCTTCATCGAAAAAGGTTTCGTAAAACTGACTCAGATCTACGCCGGAGCTCATGAACACTTCCTTCTTGGTAATGGCTTAGAACATCTAAACAAAAAGTCCAGCCCGTCTGTGCGGGCTTTACGGCGTGACAGGCAGAGCGCCGGGCAACTCAGGCAGACCGGGGATGCGCACGCTGATGGGCCCCTCCGGCTCCTGCATGGCCTCGCGCAGGTCGAATTCCTCGGAACCGCTGGCATTCTGCTCATCGATGCGTCGTTCCGCGCGGCTATTGAGCACGAGCAGACTGATACGCCGATTTACGGCCGCCGCGGGGTTATCTTTAACCAGGCTGACCGTGTCGGCCAGGCCCAGCACCTGCTTGACCTTGGCCTCGGCCAGGCCGCCCGCGACCAGTTCCTGGCGAGCCGCATTGGCGCGGTCCGCGGACAGCTCCCAGTTGCTGTACAGGCGCTCGCCGCTGGCGTACTGCATGGAGTCGGTGTGGCCGGTGATCTGGATGCGGTTGGGCATCTCGTTCAGGGGCTGGCTCAGGGAGCGCAGGATGGCCCGCATATAGGATTGCACCAGAGCGCTGCCGGTGGCGAACATGGGCCGGCTCTGCCGGTCGATGATCTGGATGCGCAGGCCGTCCTGGGTCATGTCCAGCAGCAACTGCGGCCGGAACTCCTTGAGCACCGGGTCGATGCGGATCAGCTCTTCCAGAGCGGACTTCAGGTCTTCCAGGCGCTCGACATCCTGACGATCCTGCATGGCGTCGCTGTTGGTCGCGCCCGGATGGGGGTTGGGAATCAGGCTGGGCTGCCCTCCGGGAATGACGCTGCGCGACTGATCCCCCTGCTGGCCGCCTGTGACGGCGTCGATCAGCGGCATGCGGAAGTAGTCGGCGATCTCCTTCAGGTCCTGTTTGGGGACCAGCGACAGGATCCACATCACCAGGAAAAAGGCCATCATGGCCGTCATGAAGTCCGCGTAGGCGATCTTCCAGCTTCCGCCATGGTGTTCGCCGTGCGCCGTCTTCTTGCGGCGGATGACGACTCTGTCCTTGTGATTGCTCATGACTGCTTCCGATCAGGCTTTACGGCCGCCACCTGCAGAGCGGGCCTGGCGCACATGCTCCTCCAGTTCCTGGAAGGACGGGCGCTCCGTGGAGAACAGGACCTTGCGGCCGAATTCCACCGCCAGCTGGGGAGGATAGCCGTTCATGTTGGCCAGCAGCGTCACCTTGATGCACTCCAGCACCTTGACCGAGTCGGCCGTGCGGCGCTCGATGGTCGCGGCCAGCGGCGCCACGAAACCGTAGGCCAGCAAGATGCCCAGGAAAGTGCCGACCATGGCCTTGGAGATCAGGTCGGCCAGAACGGCCGGCGGCTGGTCCACCGACGCCAGCGCCTTGACCACGCCCAGCACCGCCGCGACGATACCGAAGGCGGGCAGTGCGTCGGCCACTTCGCGCAGGGCGCGGGCGGGCACGTTGCGCTCGTGCTGGTGGGTCTCGATGTCCTGCTCCATCAGGGTCTCGATTTCAAAGGAGCTCATGTTGCCGCTGATCATCAGGCGCAGATAGTCCGCGATGAAGTTCATCAGGGCCGGATCCTTCACCACGTTGGGGTAATCGGCGAAGATGGCGCTCTGTTCGGGGTTCTCGATATCGGACTCGATGGACATCATGCCGTCGCGGCGCGCCTTGTTGAGCAGGACGTACAACATGCCCATCAGCTGCATGTACAACTGCTTGTTGTAGGGACTGCTGCGAAACGCGATGGGCAGGGCCCCGGCCAGCAGCTTGATGGACTTGCCGCTGTTGGACGCGAAGTAGGCGCCCATCGCCGCACCGCCGATCAGCAGCAATTCGAAAGGCTGGTACAGGGCGCCCATATGCCCGCCCAGGGCCACGAAACTCCCGAACACGGAGACAAAGACAACGATATATCCAATCAGAATAAGCACGGATACGCCTTCTTCAAGTACACGCAACTAATGATGGCGGCAAGTGGCCGGGCCAAAACGCCGCTTCAACGGGCTTTTTCCCGCATAGATCGACGCTTCCGGTCCTCTTTGCACATCGGAAACACTTCAGGAAACTGGAACGGCCGGCGCGCGGACGCTAGCCGATGCGGGCGGGCACGTCCGGCTGGAGCTGGCGCCGGGAAGCGGCCGGGGCGCGGCGCGGGGCGCATGGCTCTTCGCGGGCAGGCCGGGCTTCTTTGCTGGCGGCCTCGACCTTGCGGCTGCCGCGCGCCTTGCTGGCGCGCGTCTTGCCCGCACGCGGCGGCGGGCGGCATATGGCGCAGACAAAACCGGCTTCGGGATCATGGGCGTGGGCAACGAAACCGCCCTTGCAGCGCTCGCACTGGGAAAGCTGCAGCAGACCGCTGTCGAAAAAGCGCAGCAGCATCCAGGCGCGCGTGAAGCTGAGCACGGGTTCCTCGTCCGCCGTCGTTTCGACGCGGCCGGCGGCCGACTGCTCCAGGTACAGACGGTACGCCTCGACCAGAGCCTGGCTCTTGCCGCAGGGAGTCTGCGCGACCATGAATTGATAGATGCTGTAGAACAGGCTGGAATGGATGTTGGGCAGCCAGGTCATGAACCAGTCCACCGAGAACGGCAGCATGCCCTTGGGCGGCGAACATCCTTTGACTTCCCGATACAGGCGCGCGAGACGGTCGTAGCTGAGCGAGGTTTCCGCCTGCAGCACCTGCAAACGCGCCCCCAACTCGATCATTTCCGAAGCCAGGCCGATTTCCTGGGCCTCTTTGGCGACGCTTTTTGTAGCCATAACGTTTGGATCGTCCCTGCCGTCAGCCCGCCTGACCGGCCGTCGCTCTCTGGGACAGCAGAATGGTGGAATGGGCCTGCTGCAGCACGCCGCCCAGCACATTCTGCGTCAGCGTCGTGAGCAGATCGTAGTCGTTGAAGCGAAAGCCGCAGATCAGGGAGCTGGAACTGGCCAGCTTGACCAATTGCGCGGGGGACAGATGCATCAGGGTTTCGGCCACATCGGCGTCGAACCCCAGCCGGAACATTCCTGCCGAAAAATTCTCGCGAAGCAGGCGTTGTGCGAGCAGCAAGTACGACAAATTGACTTCCTGAATGTCATTCAGCAGCGAATTTTCCGATACGGGCATGTCAGCCTTCCTTGTAAAACTGGTTCAACCAGCTAATTTCTTGTAACAAACAACATTTAACACGGGAAATGTTACAAAGATGCGTATCGTGTTCTAGAGAAACCTTGCACGAGCACCCTGCCATACCGCTATTTCTTACCGACTCACGCCGAGAAACAATACGACATCGACATGAATACAGTGAAAAATATGCATTAAATGTATCAATTGCAGACTGAATCTTATCAGATGCTCACTTAATGTTGTAGATATAAAACTGGATGTTACGTGACCGAGATCAAGACGCCGGGCGCCCGGACGTGTTCCGCGCCAGCGGCCGGAAAGCCTAAGCCCTTCTCCCCATGGTTTTTTTTTACTCAAGCTGCCGAAAAGAACGAAAGATCGGCATAATGCAGGCAGAAGCGGGAAGTTCCATTCCCGGCGCACAAGTTTGTAACCACATATGAACCTTGCTGCTTTTACGCAACGACTGATCGCCTTGCTGTTGCTGGCTCTCCTGTCTGCCTGCGCCGGCGCCCCGCCAGGCCCCGCCTCCCGATCCAGTGTTACCGTCGAAGACGGACGGCGTTCCGCCGTGGTGCTCTCGGCCATGACGCTGCTCGACTCCCCGTTCCGCTACGGGGGACGCGAACCCTCCACGGGCTTTGACTGCAGCGGGCTGGTGCACTATGTGTTCAGCCAGGAGCGCTCGAGCTCCCCCATTCCGCGCAGCAGCGCGGAGCAGGCAGGCGCCAGCCGCCGCATCAGCCGCAAGCAGTTGCGGCCGGGCGACCTGGTCTTCTTCAATACATTGGGCAGGCCCAATTCGCACGTGGGCATCTATATAGGAAACAACCAGTTCATCAACGCCCCCTCCAGCGGCGGGCGGGTGCGCATCGATTCCATGGACAACCCCTATTTCGCCAGGCGCTTCGAGACGGCCCGGACATTTTTCGAATAAGAACCCAGAAGAAGGTCTGCTGCCTGGCGGCCGGGATGTGCTGGCGGCAAGGAAGGAGCGCTTCCAGCGCCGCATGGACCAGGCAGTACCTGACTTTGCGGTGAGGGGCTCAACGGCCCGCGATCACGCAGCCGGCAAGGTGGCGTACGTCTGCGCCAGCTTCAGGAAAGCGTCCAGCTCGGGATCGCGGCCGGTTTCTTCCTGCATCAGCCGCGCCACGGCCGGGGCCGTGCGCTGCGCCAGCCGCGCGTCCAGGAACAGCAGACGCGAGCGCCGCGCCAGCATGTCCTCGACGGTGCGGGCGTATTCATAGCGGCAGGCAAAACGCACCATGGCCTCGCTCAGGCCCGGCGCCAGCTCCACGTCCGCACCCGGCAGGGATTTGACCCAGTCCGATTCGCTGCCATAGGCGTCCAGCCCCGGCGCGCTGCCCAGCGAGCGCCGCGCCGCGGCGTGCGACGCGCCGACCAGGCGCTGATCCAGCGTGCTGCAGGCCGGCAGCTTGCCCACCAGTCCGGCCCGTTCGCAACGTTCGAGCACATCCTGGGCCATGGCCCTATAGGTGGTCCACTTGCCGCCGGTGACCGTGACCAGACCGCTGGGGCTGACCAGCACGGTATGTTCACGGCTGATGGACTGGGTCTTGCCATCCCCGGACTCGTCCACCGGGCGGACCAGCGGGCGCAAGCCGACCCAGACGCTGCGCACGTCCTGCTCGCGCGGCGCCTTCTGCAGATAATGAGCGGATTCCGACAGGATGAAATCGATTTCCTGGCGTAGAGGCCGAGGTTCCAGCGGCACGTCTTCGCGCGGCGTGTCGGTCGTGCCCAGGATGAGCTTGCCCAGCCAGGGCACGGCGAACAGCACGCGCCCATAGCGCGTACGCGGCACGAGCAGGGCATGGTCGCCGGGCAGGAAGTCCTGATCCACCACCAGATGCACGCCCTGGCTGGGCGCCACCATGGGGCGCGCCTGGCGGCCGCCCTCCTGGCCGTCCAGTTCGCGCAACCGGTCCACCCAGACGCCAGTGGCGTTCACCACGCAAGATGTCCGCACCTGATAGGTCTGCCCGCTTTCCCTGTCCTGGCATCGCACGCCGGCTATCCGTCCTTCGTGGTGCTGGATTTCCGTGACCGGGCAGTAATTGACGAGCAAGGCGCCGTACAGCGCCGCCGTACGCGCCAGCGCCAGCGCCAGCCGGGCGTCGTCGAACTGGCCGTCCCAATACTTGACCCCGCCCTTCAGGCCGCTGCGGCGGGCGCCGGGCAAGAGTTGCCGCACGCGCGCGGCGCCCAGGAACTGCGTGCTGCCCAGGCCCTCGCGGCCCGACAGCGCGTCGTAGGCCATCAGTCCCAGCCCGTAGAAAGGGGTTTCCCAGCATTTGTAGCTGGGCATCACGAACGGCAGGGGCTGGGCCAGATGCGGCGCGTTGTGCAGGAGATGGGTGCGTTCGTGCAGGGCCTCGCGCACCAGGGAGATGTTGCCTTGCGCCAGGTAGCGCACGCCGCCGTGCACCAGCTTGGTGGCCCGCGACGAGGTGCCTTTGGCGAAGTCCCAGGCTTCCAGCACCACCACCTTGAGCCCGCGCAGCGTCGCATCCAGGGCAATGCCCAGCCCGGTCGCGCCGCCACCCACCACAACGAGGTCGGCCTGTGTTGTGCGCGCAAGAGCGCCCAGCATTTGCGTCCTATCGGTCAGCAACGGTGAGTGTCGAGTGGTCATGGGAGCTATCGTCGAGTCTGGAGCCGGCGGCAGCCCGGATCAGGGCGGGCCGAGTCGGTATTTACCCTTATTTTAACCTCTTGCTCTCCACCTTGCAGCGAAACTTGCCATCCCAAGAATCAGGCGCCGCACCACGCGTGGCGCGCAGAGCCGGCCTGCAGCCGGTACACTGTGGGCTGCTTTTGTTTTCATCGGCCGGACCCGCATGACATTCATTCTTGCACTCGATCAGGGCACTTCCAGCTCCAGAAGCCTCGTGGTGGCGGCCGACGGCCGCATCCTCGCCCAGGCTCAACAGGAAACCCGCCAGTACTATCCACGCAACGACTGGGTCGAGCATGACCCGCAGGAAATCCTGGACACCCAGCTGGCCACCGCGCGCCAGGCCATCGAGCAGGCCGGGCTGACGGCACAGGACATCGCCGCCGCCGGCATCACCAACCAGCGCGAGACCACCCTGCTCTGGGACCGGCGCACCGGTCTGGCCGTGCACCCCGCCATCGTCTGGCAGGACAGGCGCGCCGAGGACCTCTGTGCGCGACTGCGCGAACAGGGCCTCGAAGCACTCATCACTCGCAAGACGGGCCTGCCCATCGACGCCTATTTCTCCGCCACCAAGCTGCGCTGGCTGCTGGATTCGGTGCCCGGCGCCCGCGAACGGGCCGAACGCGGGGAGCTGGCCTTCGGCACTGTGGACAGCTGGCTGATCTGGCACCTGACCGGCGGAGCCGTCCATGCGACCGACATCAGCAATGCCTCGCGCACCCTGCTCTTCAACATCCATCAAGCGCAATGGGACGAGGAGCTGCTGGCGCTGTTCGACATCCCGGCCGCCATCCTGCCCCAGGTGCGCGACTCGGCCGGCCACTTCGGCGACTGCGACCCGGCGCTGCTGGGCCGCGCCATTCCCATTTGCGGCGTGGCGGGCGATCAGCAAAGCGCGCTGTTCGGCCAGGCATGCTTCAGGCCGGGCATGGCCAAGAACACCTACGGCACGGGCTGCTTCCTACTGATGCACTGCGGGTCGCGCTCCCCCGATTCGCACAACGGCCTGATCGGCACCTGCGCCGCCCGCCACGGCCCCGACCCCTCCTACGCGCTGGAGGGCAGCGTATTCATCGGCGGCGCCGTGGTCCAGTGGCTGCGCGACGGGCTGGGCGCGCTGGAGCACAGCGCCCAGGTGGAAGCGCTGGCGCGCAGCGTCCCCGACGCCCAGGGCGTGCATCTGGTGCCGGCCTTCACCGGGCTGGGCGCACCTTACTGGGACGCCCAGGCGCGCGGCGTCATCACCGGCCTGACCCGCTCGAGCACCATGGCGCACATAGCGCGCGCCGCCCTGGACAGCATCGCCTACCAGAGCGCCGCCGTGCTGCTGGCCATGAACCGGGACGTCCAGGCCAGCGGCGGAAGCCCTCTGCACGAATTGCGCGTGGACGGCGGCGCCAGCGCCAACAATCTGCTCATGCAATTCCAGGCCGACCTGCTGGGCCTGCCCGTCGTGCGCCCGGACAACATCGAGACCACCGCGCTGGGCGCCGCCTATCTGGCGGGACTGGGCTGCGGGCTGTATAAAGACCCTCAGGAGATCGCCACGCTCTGGCGCAGCGAGCGGGTCTTCGAGCCCGCCATGTCGCGCGACCAGGCCCAGACCCTGATGCACGGCTGGGAGCAGGCGGTGCGCCAGGCGCGCACGCAATGAACATCGACTCTTTTTGATGGGAACACCATGCTGCAGAGAATCATATTAGGCATCGCCATCTTCGTGCTGGTGCTGCTGGGCCTGACCTTTGGCGAGGCCGTGCTGCGCGAGCTGCTGTCCTACCTGGGCTTCATCATCGATGATTTCGCCGACCTGGCGCTCCAGGTGCGCGAATACCTGGCGCTGCATTGGGGCAAGGCGCTGCTGGCCCTGCTGATCACCATTCCCCTGGTGATGTGGATCGCCAGCGCCAAGAAAGAAGAGCTGGAACGCCCCACCAGCCACCGCAAGATCGCCATCGTGCTGGCCATCTTCCTGGGCTGGATAGGCGCGCACCGCTTCTATCTCGGGCAGATAGGCTGGGGCCTGCTGTTCGTCGTGCTGTTCGTCATCTGGGCCCCGCTGGCCTACATCCTGGCCCTGATCGACGCCCTGCGCTACGCGTTCATGGGCAATGACGAATTCACGCTGAGCCGCTGACCCGCCATGGAAAACAAGACTGCAAGGCTGACGGTGCTGATAGACCCGGCCAAGAAGAAGGCGTTCGAGGCCCTGTGCCAGCGGCAGGACCTGACGCCGCCCCAGGTCGTGCGACAACTGATACGTGATTACCTGGCCCGCCACGATGTGGACTACCCCGGCGCCGCGCGCAATCCCCGCATAGACCCGCCGGCCTAGAACCTGTCGATGCGAGCTTTCTAAATAGCGTTGACAGGCCCTGGCCGGTCCAGGCCGGCTGCCGCGCCCAGCCAGGCTTCAGTCGCCGTGTCGTAGATGCGCCGGCCATGCACGCGGGCCAACAGGCCCATGCGGCGCACCTTGCGCGACACGCGTTCGTTGGCCTCGGTCAGCGCCACCTGCACGCCGCGGCGCGCCAGATCATCCAGGGCCGTCTCCAGGGCCTGCAAGGCGGTGGCATCCATGAAGGGCACGTAGTTCAGGCGCAGCACGATCACCCGCACCGCCTCCGGCACTTCCTGCAAGGCGCGGTTCACCGCATCCACGCTGGCGAAGAAATACGGCCCCTCCACCACCAGCACGCGTATGTCCTCGCGCGGGCTCGCGCCGGGCTCCACGTCCAGCACGCGCTGCAGCTCCCTGCCCTCCAGCGAACGGACCTGCACGCCGTCCGAGGTGCGCTTGAGCACGTACAGCATGGCCAGCACCACCCCGATGTTGACAGCCACCACCAGGTCGGCGAACACCGTCAGGGCGAAGGTCACCCACAGGATGAGCAGATCGGCCGCCGGCAGACGGCGCTGCAAGCGCAGCACCAGCCCCGCCTGGCTCATGTTCCAGGCCACGACGAACAGGATCGCGGCCAGCACCGCCAAGGGAATGTAGGCCGCCAATGGGGCCAGCAACAGAAGGACCAGCACCAGGAAGGCAGCATGCACGATGCCCGCCAGCGGACTGTTGCCGCCATTGCGGATATTGGTCGCGGTGCGGGCGATGGCCCCGGTTGCGGCAATGCCGCCGAACAGGGGCGCCAGCATATTGGCCACGCCCTGGCCCACCAGCTCCTGGTTGGAATCGTGCCTGGCGCCGGTCATGGAGTCGGCCACGACGGCCGATAGCAGGGATTCGATCGCACCCAGCATGGCGATGGCAAAGGCCGGCCCGATCAGTTCCACCACACGCGTCAGCGTGATCTGCGGCCACTGGAACGACGGCAGGCCGGTCGGCAAGGCACCGAAGCTGGACCCGATGGTGGCCACCGACTCGAAGCGGAACACGGCCTGCACCAGCGTCACCAGCACCAGCGCCGCCAGGGGCGCTGGAATGCGCGAGAGGCCGCGCACCCGGGGCAGAACCAGCAGGATGATCAGGGACAGCACTCCCAGTCCGGTGGTGGCCGGGTCCAGAGCGGGCAGGTTCTGCAGCAGGAACCAGAGTTTTTCATGGAAGTGCTGGCCCTGGACGACCGGCAGGCCGAAGAAGTCGCGCCACTGCCCCACCCAGATGATCACGCCAATGCCGGCCGTGAAGCCCACGATGACCGGGTCGGGAATGAAACGTATCACCGCTCCCAGCCGCAGCAGGCCCAGCAGCAGGAGTATGACGCCCGCCATCAGAGTGGCGATCTGCAGCCCCGCCACGCCATGCTGAGCCACCACCCCTGACAGGATGACGATGAAGGCGCCCGTGGGGCCGGCGATCTGAACGCGGCTGCCGCCCAGAACGGACACCGCCAAACCAGCCACGATGGCCGTGTACAGGCCCTGCTCCGGCTTGACGCCCGAGGCGATCGCGAACGCCATGGCCAGGGGAAGCGCCACCACGCCCACGATCAGGCCCGCCAGCACATTGTTCAACCAATGACGGCGGTTCAATAGGCCGGCTCGGCCCGCTTCCAGCAGTGCAATCATCGTCCGTCCTTGCGACACCCGGCCAGCCTGCGTATTTCGACAGGCGCCGGACAGGCCCCGCGCCACATCAGGCCGGTCCTATTAGTTATCATTACATGATAATACTATTCGCATTCTTGCCCATACAGAAGCGGGGCCGGCCGCCAAAAAAACCGCCTGTCGCCAGGCGGGGAAGTCGGACGGAAGTATGCTCAGTGTCGCGCACGCAACAGTCGCAGGCTGTTGAGCACCACCAGCAGGCTGGCGCCCACGTCGGCGAACACGGCCATCCACATGGTGGCCTGGCCGCTCAAGGCCATCACCAGGAACACGGCCTTGATGCCCAAGGCCAGGCTGATGTTCTGCCACAACACGCGGTGCAGGGCCTGGGACTGCCGCATCAGCAAGGCAATCTTGCCCAGGTCGTCGTCCATCAGCGCCACATCGGCTGTTTCGATGGCGATGTCCGAGCCCAGCGCGCCCATGGCAATGCCCACGTCGGCGCGAGCCAGGGCGGGCGCATCGTTGATGCCGTCGCCCACCATGGCCACCAGGCCCTGGCCCAGGCGCTGTTCGATGCGTTCCAGCTTGTCCTGCGGCAGCAGCCCGGCCCGGTAGTCCGCGATGCCGGCCTGAGCAGCCACGTGGCGCACGGCCTGCTCATGGTCGCCCGACAGGATCTCCACCTGCACGCCTTGCCGCTGCAGGGCCGCAATGGCCTGGGCCGTGGTGGGGCGCAACGTGTCCAGGACGGCGAACCAGGCCAGCAGCCCCTTGCCGTCGCCCAGATACACCATGCTGGCGCCGCTCTCCAGGGCCTGCTGCTCAGCCTGGCTGAGGGAAGCCGGATCCGCACCCTCCAGAACCCAGCTGCGCTTGCCCAGCCGCAGCGCGCCGTTCAGGCCGCGAGCCTGCACGCCATGTCCGGCGATGGCTTCGAACTGCTCCAGGCCCGCCAGGCCGGACGCATGCCGGCCCCGGGCGATGGCTTGCGAAGCCGGATGATCGGAGCGCTCCGCCAGCGCCACCGCCAGGTCCAGGGCCTGCTCGTCCGACACGCCTTCGCGCAGGCTGCCGTAGACATCGAGCGCCGGCTGTCCCAGCGTCAGGGTGCCGGTCTTGTCCACAGCCAGGTAGCGCAACTGGCGAGCGCGCTCCAGATAGACGCCGCCCTTCACCAGGATGCCGGCCCGCGCCGTGCTCGCCAGCGCGCTGACCACGGCTACCGGCGTGGAAATCACCAGCGCGCATGGGCAGGCGATCACCAGCAGCACCAGGGCGCGATACACCGCGTCCAGCCAGCTCACCCCCCACACCAGGGGCAGGGCCACGGCCATGAGCACGGCGGCCACGACCACCAGCGGCGTATAGACACGGGAAAACTGGTCCACGAAGCGCTGGATGGGCGCCTTGTTGGCCTGGGCCTCCTGGACCGAGCGGGTGATGCGCGCCAGCAAGGTATCATCGTGCGCGGCCGACACCCGGTACACCAGTTCGCCCATGCCATTGATGGTGCCTGCAAAAACTTCGTCGCCCGGCCCCTTGTCCACGGGCGCGCTCTCGCCGGTGATCGGCGCCTGGTTGACGGCGCTGAGCCCCTCCACGACCTGCCCGTCCAGTCCGAAGCGCTCGCCCGGCGCCACGCGCACGGACCAGCCCGCCTGCACCTGGCTGGCCGGCAGGCGGCTCCAGCCACGCCCGTCGGCGCTGGCCTGCACATCGTCGGGCACCAGCTTGAGCAGGCTGTCCACGGCGTTGCGGGCGCGGTCCAGGGAGCGGGCCTCGATCCATTCGGCCAGGCTGAACAAGGACATCACCATCGCAGCTTCCGGCCATTGGGCCAGCAGCACCGCGCCGGTGACCGCAATGCTCATGAGCGCATTGATGTTCAACTGGCCGTTGCGCAGCGCGATCCAGCCCTTTTTGTAGACCTGCACGCCGCCGGACAGAATGGCCCCCAGCGACAGGATGATGACCAGCCATTCGGGCGCGGCCAGCCAGTGGCTGATCTCCGCACCCAGCGCCAGCGCCACGGCGGCGACAATGCGCACCAGGCCCTGGCGTGCGGGAGCGGCCGCTGCGGGGGCCTCGTCCGCCATGCGAGGCTGGAAGCCCAGGCCGCGCAAGGCCTGCAGCACTATGTCGCGCGCTCCTTCGGCATGATCCACCGTCAGGATGCGCTGCATCAGGTCAAAGCCCAGCTCGCGCACCTGCGGCACGCGCTTCAGGCCCGAACGGATCATGTTTTCCTCGGCCGGGCAATCCATGTCGGCAATGGGCGCCGCCAGGCGGGTGCCGGTGCTGGCGGCCAGGGCGGCGGCCGGCGCGGACGCCGGCATGGCGCAGCAGGCCGCGGCGGCGGCGCCCGCCTGGGCGCGTCCATGATCATGGCCGTGGTCATGCCCATGGTCATGGGAATGGTCATGCGAGTGATCATGGGAATGATCGTGCGCATGGTCGCCCCGCGCTTCGCTGCCCGTGGGAGGGATTGTTCTGGTCTTGTCGAAAGAAGTCATTGCAGCTCCTCGCTTTCTTGCATGCCTGCAGTAGAAAGCCTAAAGTAACTACAAGGTCAAGCCTTCAGGAGCCTTGTCATGAAAATCGGCGAATTGGCGCAAAAAAGCCACTGCAACACCGAAACCATCCGTTATTACGAAAAAGTCGGCCTGCTGCCCGAGCCCGAACGCAGCGAAGGCAACTACCGGCAGTACCGCGCCATGCACCTGGAACGGCTGCGCTTCATCCGCAACTGCCGCAGCCTGGACATGACGCATGAAGAAATCCGCGCCCTGCTGGCCCATATGGACGGCCCGGCCCAGGATTGCGAGCCCGTGAACAGCCTGCTCGACGAACATATCGAACACGTGGCCGTGCGCATCCGCGAACTGGAACACCTGCAGGAACAATTGAAGGAACTGCGCCACCGCTGCGGCCAGGCCGGCGGACTGGAGCACTGCGGCATCCTGCCGGGCCCGGGGGACCGGGACCCGGACCGCGCGCCGGGCCCCACCACCCACCTGGGCTGAGGCTGTCCCGGCGCCAGAAGGCGCCGGCCCGGCCGCATCGACCGGGCCGCGTCACAGGCAGCGGCGAAGAGAGGCGCAAAGGCGCATGCTCAGCCGCGCAACCTCCCCGCCAGCCACATGCCGACCAGCATGGCCGCAAGGAACAGCAGGGCCATGGGCGCACCCGAAGCCGCCAGCACCACGGCCGGACCGGGGCAAAAACCCGCCAACCCCCAGCCCACGCCGAAGACCAGCGCGCCCAGCACCAGCGGCCTGTCGATGCGCCGGCTGGCGGGCAACTGCATGGGCTGGTTCGTGAAATATGTGCGCGTGCGGCGCCGCGCCAGCGTGAACGGGACAATGGCCACCGCAATGGCCGCCGCCATCACCAGCGCCAAAGACGGGTCCCAGGCGCCGGCCAGGTCCAGAAACCCCAGCACCTTGGCCGGATCGGCCAAGCCGGACAGCAGCAGCCCAAGGCCAAAGACCAGGCCGCTGAGCAAGGCAATGATGTAAGTCACATCCCGTTCCTTAAAGCAGATGGCGTACAACGAACACCGTCAGAAAACCGCTGGCCATGAATGCCAGCGTAGCCACCAGCGAGCGGGGCGACAGGCGCGACAAACCGCAGACCCCGTGTCCGCTGGTGCACCCCGATCCCAGTCGCGTCCCGAACCCCACCAGCAAGCCGGCCAGCACCACCAGCAGCCAGGGCTGCCCGCCGGGAACCGGCACGGTGCAGCCTGCCAGGCGATACGCCCAGGGCGCCGCCGCCAGGCCCAGCAAGGCCATCCAGCGCCAGCCGCGATCCCCGCGCGCTGCGCTCCAGGTGCCCGAGACCAGGCCCGAGATGCCGAACACCCGGCCATTGAGCAGCACCAGGACGGCGGCCGCGCCCCCCACCAGAGCGCCTCCCAGCAGGGCGCTCCAGGGCGTGAATGACGCCCAGTCGATGTGAATCATGTTTTGCTCTCCTGAGAACCGGTTCAAGGCCTACGCGCAGAAAATCCCGTACAAGGTCCGCATCACCGCCAGCACATCCGGATGCTCCAGCCGGTAATATACGAACTTGCCGTCCTTGCGGCTGGCGATCAGCCCTTCACGGCGCAATACCGTCAATTGCTGCGACAAGGTGGGCTGGCCGATGCCGCTGCGTTGCGCCAGTTCGCCCACATTGCACTCCCCCTGCACCAAGGCGCATAGAATGAGAAGGCGATCGGGGTTGGCCAGCTTGCGCAACAGATTGCTGGCCTGATCGGCCACCAGGCGCAAGGCCTGCAGATCGGGTTGACTCATATCAATCAGCCAGAAAACAATATATATTATTATATATTATATTTTTAAATAACGTAAGAGGACCGCCATGCCCCAAGCTCAGGTCGCCCACTTCTTCGATCCGGACACCTCCACCTTCTCCTACGTGGTCCATGCCGATGGCCAGAAGGAATGCGCCATCATCGACTCCGTCCTGGACTACGATGCCGCGGCCGGCCGCACCCGCAGCGATTCGGCCCAGGAAATCGTGGATTTTGTGCGCGGGCGCGGGCTGCAGGTGCAATGGATACTGGAGACCCACGCGCACGCGGACCACCTGTCCGCCGCCGTCTGGCTGCAGGAGCGACTGGGCGGGAAGATCGCCATCGGCAGGCAGATACGGCAGGTGCAAGCGACGTTCGGCCGCATCTTCAATATAGAAGCGCAGATCAAGGCCGACGGCACGCCCTTCGACGCCCTGTTCGACGACCAGCAGCATTTCCACATCGGCGCCCTGCCCGTGCAGGCCCTGCACGTTCCCGGCCATACCCCGGCCGACATGGCCTATCACGTCCAGGGGCTGGGCGTGTTCGTGGGCGACACCCTGTTCCAGCCCGACGTGGGCACGGCGCGCTGCGATTTTCCAGGCGGCAGCGCCGTCCACCTGTACCGGTCTATCCAGCGTCTGCTGGCCTTGCCAGCGCAAACGGTGCTGTTCATGTGCCACGACTACCCGCCCGAGGGGCGCGAGCCGCGCTGCAACTGCACGGTGGCTGAACAGAGAGCCGGCAACATCCACGTGCGCGACGGCGTCACCGAAGAGCAGTTCCGGGAACTGCGCGAAGCGCGCGACAAGACCCTGGCCATGCCGCGCCTGATCCTGCCCTCCGTTCAGATCAACATCCGCGCCGGACATTTTCCGGAGCCCGAAGACAACGGCCAGGCGTATCTGAAACTGCCGCTGAACCTGCTCTGATCCCCCGCCGGGGAACCTGCGGCCATGTCGCCGACTCTGAGCTGGAGCAGACCTGTTACAGGACGGGCTTGCGTATACTGCAATCGCCCCCTTTCATTCACATGACCGTTCAGAGGAAATCCAAGGCATGACATACATGGCCATCAAGCACCTGCACATGACCGCGGCAGGATTGAGCATTCTGTTCTTCATCATCCGGGCCTTCTGGTCGGTCAGCGGCTCCGCCCTTTTGCAAAACCGTTTCGTGCGCATCGCCCCCCACGTGATAGACACGGTCCTGCTGGTCTCCGGCCTGGCCCTGGCCGGGATGCTGGGCGCCGCCGCCGGCCAGCCCTGGCTGATCACCAAGATCGTGCTGCTGGCGGCCTACATCGTCGTGGGCAGCTACGCCATCAAGCGCGGCAAGACCGCGCAAAGCCGCGCCTGGGCGGCCGTGCTGGCGGTGGCCATCTTCGTCTACATCGTCGGCGTGGCCTTGCGCCACAGCCCCGGCTCCTGGTTCTTCTGATTCCTTGGCCGGGGCGGCGAGCTCCGCAGCCCCAGCCATGAACGTGCACAGGATTTACCAGACGCCGATCCAGCTCTGCACCGCCAGGCTGCTGAGCGCCACGGCCGCCCACACGCCCAGGCCCCGCAGGGCGGGACGCAGACCGGCCCGCGCCATGATTTTCAGATCGGACGACAGGCCTATGGCCGCCAGCGCCAGCACCATCAGAAACTGGGCCGTCCAGCGCAGGGGCTCCAGCCATTGGACGGGCACCAGGCCCAGCGAACGCAGCGTGGAAGCCACGATGAACCACAGGATGAACCAGGGAAACACGCGCATCAGGTCGAAGTCCCTGCCGTCTTGGCGCGAACGCCAGATCTCCAGGCCGGTCAGGACCAGGCAGATGGGGATGATCAAGGTGGCGCGCGTCAGCTTCACGATGGTGGCGTGGTCGCCCGCCTGATTGCTGTAGCTGTAGCCGGCCGCCACCACGGACGAGGTGTCATTGATGGCCGTGCCCGCCCAGATGCCGAATCCGGCGTCGGACATGTTCATCATGTGGCCGGCCACTGGAAAGATCAGCACCGCCAGGATGTTGAAAATGAAGATGGTGGAGATCGCCAGCGCGGTCTCGTGCTCTTCGGGGCGGATGATGGGCGTGACGGCCGCAATGGCCGATCCCCCGCAGATGGCCGTGCCCACGCCGATCAGGGTGCGCAGCTTGGACGGTATGCCCAGCATGCGGCCCAGCACATAGGCGGCCACGAAGGCCACCGACAGGGTCACCAGGGTGACCGCCAGCGAATCCAGGCCGGTGCGCATCACCTGCGGCAGGCTCAGACCGAAGCCCAGGCCTATGATGGACCATTGCAGCAGGACCTTGGAGGAAAATTGCAGGCCGGGACGGAACACCGGCGACACGCCGATCAGGTTGCGCACCACCATGCCCAGAACGATGGCAAATACCGGCCCGCCGATCAAGGGCCAGTACTCGCCCAGACCCAGGGCGACCACGCCCACGGCCAGGGACAGCAGGAAGCCCCACCAGCGCGACGGCTTCAGGGGCTGGTCCGTCCGGACCTGGGCAGCCGCGCCGGCGCGGCTCAACAATGAATCTGTGGTGCTGGCCATAGTAGAAAACCTCATTTTCTAATAATTGAAAGTAATTTTAGGTTGACCAGCCATATAAAAAAATTCATTATTACTTATCGTAAGTATCAATTTTTTTGATCATGAACGCCATCAGCATCAGACAGCTCGAAGTGTTCGTCGGCATCGCCGCGCTGGGCACGGTGCGCGCCTGCGCACAGAGCATCCACTTGTCGCAGCCGGCCGCCAGCATGGCTCTGGCCGAGCTTGAAAAGCAGCTGGACTGCTCCCTGTTCGAGCGCGCACCCGGCCGCATGCAACTGACCAGCCGCGGCCAGCAATTGCTGCCACAGGCGCGCGAGATCCTGGAACGCCTGCGCGAGATGCAGAGCCTGCAGGATGAAAGCGAATTGCGCGGCGGAATCCGCATCGGCGCCAGCAACACCGTGGGCAATTACCTGATCGGGGACCTGGTGGGCGGCTTCGCGCGCAGGCACCCGCGCGTGTCCCTGCACGTGACGGTGGAAAACACGGCGGAAATCGTCAACCGCCTGCTGGAATACAGTTGCGACATCGCGTGTGTGGAAGGCCCGGTGAATCATCCGCAACTGGAGACCTGGCACTGGCGCGACGACGCCCTGGTGGTGTGCTCGGCGCCGGACCATCCGCTGGCCGCCATACCCGAACTGGAGCACGCCGACTTCGCCGGCGCCAGCTGGATCATGCGCGAACGCGGCTCGGCTTCGCGCGCGCTGACCGAGCAGGCGCTCAATGTCCTGCCCGCAGGCCACGTCCTGATGGAACTGGGACAGGTCGAAGCCATCAAGCAGGCCGTGATCGCCGGCCTGGGCCTGGCCTGCCTGCCGCAGGCAGCCACGGTCGACGCGGTGGCCAACGGGCGTCTGCGCATCCTTCACACTCCCTTCCTGGACCTGAAACGCCGCCTGTCCCTGGTCCTGCACAAGGAGCGCTACCGCAGCGCCGTGCTTGCCGCTTTTGCGCAACACCTGCAGGCCCCCGCCTAGAGCCTGCGGGCGCCATTCAAAGGCGACTTGCTCCCAAAGCGCCGACAGGCCCGGAACCGCTTCACTCTGCTTTGCATTCCATCCTCGGACACGCGCCGCGGCAATGCTATGCTTGTTGCAGCGCACACGTCCTTCTTTTCAGACAGAGCCCCGCCATGAATGCCGAGACCAAGCCCGACCTGCTGGAACAGCCCGCGCCTCCTTTCGCACGGCCCGACTACCTGCCGCCGTATGAAACCGTGGCCCTGGTGCTGCAGGGCGGCGGCGCCCTGGGCGCCTACCAGGCCGGCGTCTACCAGGGATTGCTGGAGGCCGGCATCGAGCCGGACTGTCTGTCCGGGATCTCGATCGGCGCGCTGAACACCGCCATCATCGCGGGCAATCCGCCCGAAACACGGATCGAGCGCCTGCGCGAATTCTGGGACACCATCTGCCAGCCCTATTACGGGCTGCCGGCGCCGAGCTGCATGGAAAAGACGCTGTTCGGCATCAACGATGTCATGCGCGAGGCCGTCAGCGCCTTCCATGCCGGCAGCGCGCTCCTGCTGGGCCAGAACGGCTTCTTCCGTCCGCGCTTTCCGCCGCCGCCGCAGACCACTCCCGGCGTGCCCGAGGCGGCCAGCTACTACGACACCTCGGCCCTGAAGAGCACGCTGGAGCGCCTGTGCGACTTCGACCGCATCAATGACGCGCGCCAGCGCATCTCGGTCGGCGCGGTCAACGTGGGCACCGGCAACTTCGTGTATTTCGACAATCACCGCACGACCTTGCGCGCCGAACACTTCATGGCCTCGGGCGCCCTGCCGCCGGCCTTCGCGCCGGTGGAAATCGACGGGCAGTACTACTGGGACGGCGGCCTGGTGTCCAACACGCCGCTGTCGTACGTGCTGGACCAGTCGCCGCGCCGCGACACCCTGGTCTTTCAGGTGGACCTGTGGAGCGCGCGCGGCCCCGTGCCCACCAACATGAGCGAGGTCAGCGACCGCATCAACGAGATCCGCTACTCCAGCCGCACCCGCATGGTGACGGAAGAAATGCGGCGCTCGCAGTACATGCGCCATGTCATGACGCGCCTGCTGGAGACCATACCCGAAGAACAGCGCAAGGAATTCCTGCCCTGCCGGCTGGCCGAGGAAATGGCCAACAACAAGCGCTACAACGTCATCCACCTGATCTACCGCAACCAGCCCTACGAGCAGCACTACAAGGACTACCAGTTCGGGCGCGTGACCATGAAGGAGCACTGGCGCAGCGGCCTGGAAGACATACGCCAGACGCTCAAGCACAGGGACAGGTTGAGCATGCCTGACAATCTGTCCGGCTTCGCCACCTACGACGTGCACCGCGACGAGATCGAGGAGCGGCTGGCAAACGGAAAATAGGCGTACGCCTCGGATTCGCCAGACGAGAAGCAGTCACTGCTGGCTGCTTCTCGCTTGGACTCATTCTCAGGACTTGCGGCGGCTCAGCACCATGGCTCCGCCCAGCACGAAGACCGTGCCCAGCAGCTGCATGCCGGTTATGGGCTCGTCCAGGAACCAGTTGGCCAGGAACAGCACGGATACCGGCCCGACCAGGCCCATCTGGGCGCTCATGGGCGCGCCCACGCGCTCCACGGCCCACATGGTCATGAAAGTGGGCAGCACGGTATTGAAGATGGCGTGGATCAGCGACAGGCCATAGACGCCCGCCGGCTGCACCAGGCCCTGCCAGCCGAATGCGCCGAAGAAATGCAGCAGCGTGTAGACGGCCGAATAGGACATGGCATAGGCCAGCAGGCGCGTGGAACCGATGGACTTGAGCAGCTCTCCCGACCCGATCAGATAGGCCGCATAGGAAATGGCCGAGCCCAGCACGCACAAGGAACCCAGCAGCACGTTTTCGCCCGACAGGCTCAGGTCCTGCACGAACACCAGGCTGACGCCCAGGTACGACAAGGCCAGGGCCAGCCATTGCTTGGGCAGGATGACGCGCTTCAGGAAAACGGCCGAGAACAGCAGCACGAAGGTGGGCGATAGGAACAGGATCAGGCGCTCCAGCCCGGCCGAGATATATTCCAGGCCGATGAAATCCAGCAGGCTGGCCAGGTAATAGCCTATGAAGCCCAGGCCGACCAGTTCCAGCTTCTGGCGCCCGGTCAGCGCCGGCAATTCGCCGCGGCGCACCTTGCGCACCTGCCACAGGGCGATGGCCAGGAAAAACGGCAGCGACAGCAGCATGCGAAAGCCGATGACGGTCAGCGCCGTGACATCGTATTGATAGGTAAGCTTGGCCACCACCGCCTTGGCCGAAAACAGGATGGAGCCGAATCCCGCCAGCGCCAGACCAATCAAAAAGGAACTACGCTGCGCGCCTGGGCGCTGACTTGCTTGCATGTCGATATCGTCGCTTCGCCCGGCCCCCGATGGCGAATTGCCTCACACATCAGTTATTGCCTAGGCAATAAAAAAAGATTTAAAATATTCGGTGGAATGATTCTACTCTTGCCCAACGCTGCTGCCCATGCCTGAGACGGCCCAACCTTACTATCGTCAAGGTACCGATGTCCTTAACGCTCCCACCAATCTTGGTCTGCTGATCAAGAACGTGTCGGCGTCGCTGCATCTGGCCATCAATCAACGCGTGGCGCCGCTGGGTCTGACGGCCATGCAATGGCGTCCGCTCATCATGTTGCGCTATCACAACGCCCGTACGCCGGCCGAGATCGCACGCCTGATGAACATCGACACCGGCGCCATGACGCGCACCCTGGACCGGCTGGAAGCCAAAGGGTTTCTGCTGCGTCAGCGTTGCGACGAAGACCGCCGCCTGGTCCTGCTGGAGCTGACACCGGAAGGTCACGAGGTATCCGGCAAGATATTGCCTGAAATCGCCCAGTCCATGAACGAGCACCTGGAAGGCTTTTCCGCCACCGAGATCAATACGCTGTTCTCCCTGCTGCACCGGGTCATCGACAACGGCCGCAAGGCGACCGAAGGCAAGGCCGAGCCCGACTGATTTTTTTCAACCAATCACTGCTTAGGCAGAAACAACCTAGGCAGTCTTTTTAAGCTGAATGTAAGCATGAAGCGCCTCACACCTTTACTGCTGTTTGCCCTTCTGTCCGGATGCGCCGCCCTGGATACCCAGGCGCCTCCCGTCGCCGCCCTGGACGGCCCCGCCCTGGCGCTGCAGGACAGCCAGGTCCAGTGGCCGCAGGAGAAATGGTGGACGCGCTATCAGGACCCGCAACTGGACACGCTGCTCGAGCGGGCCCTGCAGAACCATCCCAGCCTGCAATTGGCCCAGGCCCGCATCCGCCAGGCCGAAGCGGCCCTCAAGGGCGCGCGCGCCGTGCAATGGCCCACGCTGGACGCCGGCTACAGCCTGACGCGCCAGCGCTTCTCGGAAAACTACATCTACCCGGCGCCCTACGCCGGCTCCATGCTGACCGACAACAGCCTGCAGCTGAAGCTGGGCTTTGACCTGGACCTGTGGGGCAAGCAGCGTTCGCTGGCAAGCGCCGCGCTGTCGCGCGAACAAGCCGCGCAGGCCGACTACGCCGCCGCGCGCAACGCCCTGGTCAGCGCCATCGTGCAGACCTATTTCCATCTGCAGAACGCCCTGGCCCAGGAACAGACGCTGGACAAGCTCAGCAAGCAGTTCCAATCCGTGCTGGAGATCACGCGGCAGCCCCGTCAGGCCGGCCTGGACACGGAAGTGGAGGTCAGCCAGGCCGAGTCGGCCCTGGCCTCGGCCCGCGTGCAGCAACGCCAGGCCCATGGCAACGCCGCCCTGCTGCGCAACCAGCTCGCCAGCCTGTGCGGCCAGTCTCCCGAACAGGCCGCGCCCGTCGCTTTGGTTTCCCTGCCCCAACCCGACACCCTGCTGCCGGCCGCGCTCCCGCTGGAGCTGCTGGGCCGGCGTCCCGACATCCGCGCCGCCCGCCTGGCGGTCGAGGCCAGCCGGCACACGGTCAAGGCGGCCCGCGCCGACTTCTACCCCAACGTCAACCTGAACGCCTTCGCCGGCTTCATGTCGCTGGGGCTGGACAAGCTGGTGCGCGACTCCAGCCAGATCTACGGGGCGGGCCCGGCGATCAGCCTGCCCATCTTCCATGGCGGCGCCTTGAACGCCCAACTGGCTTCGCGCCGGGCCGAAGAGGACATGGCCGTGGCGCAGTACAACCAGACCCTGCTGGACAGCCTGCGCGAAGTGGCCGACTCCCTGGCCCGCATCCAGTCCCTGCGCGAGACGCGCCAGGAACAGGCCAAGGCCTACGCCGCCATCCAGCACGCCTATGACATCGCGCAGCAGCGCTACAAGTCCGGCCTGGGCACGTATCTGCAGGTGCTGCTGGCCCAGAACGACGTGCTGCGCCAGGCCCTGCTCGACACCGACCTGCGCGTGCAAGCCTTCAATCTGGACGCCGAACTGGCCACGGCCCTGGGCGGCGGCTACCAGGAACCCCAGACCGCCTCCAAACCATAACGAACGCAACCAGCCTTAATCATCATGTCTGCACAAACTCCCGCTTCCTCATCCCGCAAACGCCTGCTGGTCGGCTTCACCGTGCTGATCATCCTGATCGCCGTGCTGTACGGCGTCTGGGTGATGCTCTCGGGCAGGACCGAAACCACCGATGACGCCTACGTCCACGGCAACATGGTCCAGGTGTCCGCCCAGATTCCCGGTACGGTCGTGGACATCGCCGTCGACGACACCCAGATGGTCCGCACCGGCCAGCCCCTGCTGAGCCTGGACCGCGCCGATGTGGACATCGCCCTGGCCCAGGCCGAGGCGTCCCTGGCGCAGAGCGTGCGCAAGACGCGCAGCCTGTTCGCCCAGAACGATGCGTTGAAGGCCGACATCGCCGCGCGCCAGGCCGACGTGCAGCAGGCCAAGGTGAACCTGGACAAGGCCCGCACCGACCTGCAGCGCCGCCAGGCGCTGGGCCGGATAGGCGGGGTCAGCGGCGAAGAGCTGCGTCACGCCCAGACCGCCGTGCAGGCCGCGCAAAGCGCCCTGGCGCAGGCCCAGGCCGGCGTGGAATCGGCCCGCGCGCGCCTGGAGACCAACAAGGCCTTGACAGAGGGCACCGACGTCGCCCATCACCCGGACGTGCAGCAGGCCGCCGAGCATTATCGCCAGGCCTGGCTGGCCCGGCAGCGCGCCGCACTGGTCTCGCCGGTGGACGGCATGGTGGCCCAGCGCTCCGTGCAGGTCGGCCAGCACATCGCCGCCGGCGCGCCGCTGATGAGCATCGTGCCTTTGGACCAGCTTTGGGTGGAGGCCAACTTCAAGGAAAACCAGTTGCAGGACATGCAGCCCGGCCAGAAAGTCACGCTGATGGCCGATTTCTACGGCAAGTCCGCACAATACCGCGGCGAGATCGTGGGCCTGTCGGCCGGCACGGGCGGCGCCTTCGCGCTGCTGCCCGCGCAGAACGCCAGCGGCAACTGGATCAAGGTGGTGCAGCGCCTGCCTGTGCGCATCCGCCTGAACCCCGAGGACCTGCGCGCCCACCCCTTGCGCATCGGCCTGTCCATGCATGTGACCGTGGACCTGGACAGCACGCCTGAACAGGCGCCTGCCGAACCCGGGCACGGCCTGAAGACCGGCATCTATGAAAACAGCGTCCAGGGCGCCCAGGCGCAGGTGGAACGCATCATCCAGGCCAACCTCGCATCATGAGCGAACAGCAAGCCCGAACCGAACAGGCCGCGGCGGACAAGCCCCAGGGCCCGCTCGTCTATCCGCCGCTGGAAGGCCGCGCGCGGGTGATGGGCACCATCGCCCTGTCCGCGACGGTCTTCATGAACGTGCTGGACTCGTCCATCGCCAACGTATCCATTCCCACCATCGCGGGCAACCTGGGCGTGAGCAGCACCCAGGGCACCTGGGTGATCACTTCCTTCGCGGTGGCCAACGCCATCACCGTGCCGCTCACCGGCTGGCTGACGCAGCGCTTCGGACAGGTCCGGCTGTTCGTCATCTCGGTCATGCTCTTCGTGCTGACCTCCTGGCTGTGCGGCTTTTCGTGGTCGTTGGAATCGCTGGTGCTGTTCCGGGTCCTGCAGGGCGCCGTGGCCGGTCCCATGATCCCCTTGTCCCAGGCGCTGATGCTGGGCAGCTATCCGCGCAACAAGACCGGCTTCGCACTGGCCATGTGGTCCATGACCATTCTGGTCGGCCCCATCGCCGGCCCGCTGCTGGGCGGCTGGATCTCCGACAACTACAGTTGGCCGTGGATCTTCTACATCAACGTGCCCATCGGCCTGCTGGCCGGCTGGGCGTCCTGGCAGATCTACCGGGAACGCGAATCGCGCCGCATGCGCCTGCCCATCGATACCATGGGCCTGGTCCTGCTGGTGATCTGGGTCGGCGCGCTGCAGATCCTGCTGGACAAGGGCAAGGAACTGGACTGGTTCGCCAGCCCGACCATCGTGGTGCTGGCCATCGTCAGCGTGATCGCCTTCGTCTACTTCCTGATCTGGGAGCTGACGGCACGCCACCCCATCGTCGACCTGACGCTTTTCAAGCAGCGCAATTTCAGCGCCGGCGTGGTGTCCGTGTCCGTGGCCTACGGCGTGTTCTTCGGCGCGGTGGTGCTGATGCCCTTGTGGCTGCAAAGCACCATGGGCTACACGGCGACCTCGGCCGGCATCGCCCTGGCGCCGGTGGGCATCCTGGCCATCGTGCTGTCTCCCGTGGTGGGCAAGTTGCTGGGCCGCTATGACCCGCGCCTGCTGGCGACTTTCGCCTTTCTGGTATTCGCCCTGACCAGCTACATGCGTTCGCGCTTCAATACGGATGTGGACATCCTGTCGGTGATGCTGCCAACCTTTCTGCAAGGCGCGGCCATGGCCACGTTCTTCATTCCGCTGACCACCATCACGCTGTCAGGGCTGGCGCCCGAGCGCGTGCCCGCGGGCGCGGGCCTGTCCAACTTCGCGCGCCTGCTGGCCGGCGCCTTCGGCACCTCCATCACCACCACGCTCTGGGACAATCGCGCCAGCATGCACCACGCGCACCTGACCGAACTCGCCCGCCCCGGCGAACCGGCCTTCGACGCCATGATGCACGGCCTGCGCCAGGCCGGGCTGGATCCGCAGCAGTCGGCGGCGGTACTGAACCAGATCATCGAGCAGCAGGCCCGCACGCTGTCCGTGACTGACATCTTCCTGGCTTCCGCCATCATCTTCCTCTTGCTGCTGAGCCTGGTCTGGATCGCCCGGCCCCGCAAGGCCTCGGCGGGCAGCGCGGACGCCGCGGCAGGCGCGCACTGAGGAACGGCCGGGCCCCGGTCCGGCCGTTCAAGACAGGAACGCGGTGTTCATGCCCTGCCTTTTAGCTTGCGCATCATTCAAAAAGCATGCTATATTTATCTTCTCTGGTCCCCGATAGCTCAGTCGGTAGAGCGACGGACTGTTAATCCGCAGGTCACAGGTTCGAGCCCTGTTCGGGGAGCCAAGAAAAACACCGAAAACAGCCCATTATCCAATGGGCTGTTTTTTTTTTTGCCGGGCCGACCCCGAGCCTTAAAAAACCTTGGGCCACCGCTCAGGTGGCCCAAGGGGGCGGGCAACGCTACGGTTCGCCCCCGCCCTTTGCACGACACGACCGGCTCCCCATGCGGAGCCGACGCGGCAGACGCATCAGAAGCGATGCGTCACGCCAACCGTCACGACCGACGTCTTCAAATCGTTGTAGAAGCCCACATTGCGTGCATGGGAGCCGATGGCGTACAGATTGGTGCGCTTGGACAGCTTGTGCAGGTAGCCCAGGCTGAACACGTGCTGGCTCTTGTCATCGTCCGTGGCGCGCGGAACCGAGGTGGCATCAGCCATGGTCCAGGAAGCCAGCACCGAACCCGCCTTGCCGGCCGGCACAGTCGCACCCAAGGTGTAGGCATTGATCTTCAGCCCCTTGCGCAGGCCCGAGCCGAACTGCTCGATCTGCAGGGAATCACCGATGAAGCCGTCGCGGCTCTGGCCGAAGCCGGCATGCACCGTGGCAAGGCCGAAGTCGTAGCTGGCCGCGATGTTCCAGGCGCTGACATTGCCGCTCTCGCCCGCCACCAGCACGCCGTTGCGCTCACGCGCATCGCCGTAGCGGGCCTGGTCGAAGGTGGCCACTGCCTTGAGCGGGCCCTGACCGTAGCGCAGCGCCACGCTGTAGGCCTTCACATTGGCTTCATCGCTATTGATGACACCGGCGGACAGATCGCTGCGGCTCCATTTCTGGGCGCCGTTGGTGTTGAAAGAGTAACCCACGCCCAACTGGAAGCCGGAGACTTCAGGCGACTGATAAGCCACCATATTGTCATAGCGAACCGTATTGGCCGCGGCGAAGGCCGCACCCACGCCGTACTGGTAGCCATTGCCGCCAAAGGGGCTGGCCACCGGCGCAAAGTACTGGGAAGTCACCGTCACCTGGCGGCCAATGTCCACTCGTCCCCAGCTCTCGCCCTGCAGGCCCAGCGTGGCCTGGCGGCCGAACAGGCGGCCCTGGCGCTGCGTGCCCTGGCCCAGGTCAAAGCCGCTTTCCAGCAGGAAGTTGGCTTTCAGGCCGTTGCCCAGATCTTCGCTGCCCATCAGGCCCCAGCGGTTGCCCAGCCAACCCTGGTCATACAGGCCGAAACGGCTCTGTTTCTGTGCGCCTCCGGCCAGGTCGCTGCCCTTCCACTGCTCATAGCCCAGGCCTGTATCCACGACGCCGTACAAGGTGACGGTGGATTGCGCATGGGCCGAAACGGCCAGCATCGGCATGGCCAGAGCGGCCAACATGATTTTTTTCACATCTCTGTTCTCTTGTTGAAATAATGTCGGCCTGGCATATCCCGCCGCGGCTTGCACCATCGTCGGGCCAGTCCCCTATCGCCGCGGCGCCTCCCTGGACACCTCCCCAAATGCACGCGCGCGGTCGCAACTTGTCTTTCCGGGAAGCGCCGACCCCAAAAAACCCAACAACAGGTCTTTAAGCCTTTTGGCCGAAAAAATCGGCCCGCTCAGCGCACTTCCACAAGAAAATTCAAGTTTTTATATTTGAGGTTTAAATTATATTCATGTCAATGAACCTGGAGAGACGTGTCGCTGCGCGGTTCTCAGCATTTTCCCTAGTCTGCGAGAACAGCCGTACATCAGGCTGGTCGCCCTTTTTTGGGTGCCAGCTCAACGGCCACCGCCTTTGTAACCGTTTGTTGCCCAGGCAGCGATCCACCATAACTGACCGGCTGGTATTCTCTGGATGAGCCGATCAGGATTTTTTCCTATTGCCAAGCAGGCCCTTCATATGCAAGTGCACGAAAACCTGCTTTTTAAAATTTTTCTTTACAAAGCTCGAACACTGCCTATATAATCATTTTCTTTGCTGGTCCCCGATAGCTCAGTCGGTAGAGCGACGGACTGTTAATCCGCAGGTCACAGGTTCGAGCCCTGTTCGGGGAGCCACTTATACCGAAACGCCCGTTTGGCATACACGCCAAGCGGGCGTTTTTCATTGTGTCGCGGCAGCACAGCTACGCCCAGAGCGATGCAGTTCCGCTCTCCCGCGGGGTTGAAGGATTTCGACGGCGCTGGCGGGCCAGCCGGCTATCGGCGCCGGCCCTCGGGGAGCTGATCCGCTCCCCCTTGCGCCAGCGTGATCAGGCGCCCACGACGCCTCCGTCCGTGCGCCAGATCACCACGGCGGCCGGGCGCGGCCGGCTGGCCTTCCCGCCGTCCGGCCAGGTGGACACGGCGGTGGGCGTCTTCTGGGAAGCTTCCACATCCATGCCCTCGCCGGGATGCTGGATATTGGTGAACACATAGCGCTGATCCGGCGTCCAGGTAATGCCGGGCACCTCGCAGCCCTTGGGCCCGACCAGGAATCGGCGCACCTGCTTGCTGGCCGGATCGGCGATCAGCATCTGGTTGTTGCCATGCCCCTCGTACTTGCCCTTGTTGGAATAGTTGCCATCGGTCTGGATCCACAGGCGCCCCTGCGCATCAAAGGCCAGGCCATCCGGGCTGTTGAAGGCATTGTCCTTGGTGACGTTGGCCGAGCCGCGCAAGGGGTCGCCTTCGGCGTGGATATGCGGATTGCCTGCCAGCAGAAAAATGTCCCACTCGAAGGTGTCCTGGCCAGGGTCGCCGTTCTTGTCCCGCCAGCGCACGATCTGCCCGTAGGGGTTTTCCACGCGCGGATTGGCGGCATCCACCCCGGGGTGCTTGGGGCCGCCCGGCCAGCGCGCCTTGTCCTTGCCGCGGTCGCTGTTGTTGGTCAGGGTGACGTAGGCCTCGCGCGTCACCGGATGCACGGCCACCCACTCCGGGCGGTCCATGGACGTGGCGCCCACCGCATCGGCGGCCTGGCGGGTCTTGATCAGCAGCTCGCCCATGTCGGCGAACAGGTCGCCCAGCGTGCGTCCGTCCGTGGTGGGCGTATCCAGCACCAGCGGAATCCAGCGCCCCGACCCGGCGCCGTCCTTTGCGCCGCCTTCGGAACTGAACTGCGCCACATATAGCACGCCGCTGTCCAGCAACAGGCGGTTGCGGGCCGGCTGGGCAGGATCGAAACGGCCCTCGGACACGAACTTGTAGATGTATTCACTGCGTTGATCGTCACCCATGTAGACCACGACGCGTTTGTCGTCGGCTAGCGTCATGGCGGCGTTTTCATGCTTGAAGCGGCCCAGCGCGGTCAGCTTCTTGGGCGTGGAATGCGGATCGAAGGGATCGATCTCCACGATCCAGCCGAAACGGTTGCTTTCATTGGGCTCGCGAGTCCAGTCAAAACGGGCGTCGTGCGTATCCCAGCGATAGTCGGCATCCGCTGCCTTGCTGCCGCCCTTGTAGCGTTGCAGGTGCGCCTGCTGGGCCGCATCATGGTAGTTCACCGCCTTCTCGTCCTGCTCGCCGATCCCGAAGTAGTCCGTGAAATTCTCTTCACAGGTCAGATACGTGTTCCAGAGGGTGTAGCCATTGCCGCAGTTGCCGAAGGTTCCCAGCACCTGACGGCCCGAGGCGTCCGCGCCGGTCTTGAGCAAGGCATGGCCGGCCGCCGGCCCGACCATGACCATGGGCGTATTGCCGTTGATGCTGCGATTGAAGGGCGAATCCAGCACCGGCTCCCAACCCTTGTCGCCATTGAGGCGGATGTGCACGACCGAGGCGCCCTGCGCATGCTGGGACTTGCGCACCCAGTCGGCGTTCCACTTCTCGTTGGCCGGCACCACGCCTTCCGGGAAAAAGAAATGCGGGGTGATGTATTCATGGTTGGTCACCAGCAGGCCTTCGCGGCTGTTGCTGCCCGGCTGGCTGCCGCTGGCGTCGATGGGAAAGAAATGCATGCCGTCGTGGTTGTAGCCCACTTGCTGAGCCTGGACCTCGCCGCCATCCGACGCGTCGCCCTTGAAAGGAGCGGAATGCGTGAACAGGGGATCGCCCCAGCGATTGATCACCTGGTGCGCATAGCCTGGCGGCAGGACCACCGCGTCATCCGTGCCCGCCGGCACCGCCGCAAAACCGATGGAAGGCGCGCCCTGCGGGGCGCCGGCCGGCGACGCGGCAGGCGTGGCGGCCTGCGCGGACCGGGACAGCCCGGCGCCCAGCCCCAGGAAGCCCAGCGCGCCCGCGCCCAGGCCGCTTTTGAGGAAACGGCGGCGCGAGGCCACGCGCGCCACCACGTCTTCGAATGTTTCCGCCGCGCCCGGGTTGGCGGCGATATCGTCCAGGTCCAGTTCTTTCATGATGCAGTCCTTTGCAGTGGGTTTATCGGGGTTGCCTTGTCCCAGGCTTGCCCGCCACGCTCAAGGATGCGAAACCTATATGACATGCATGTGAAAGCCCTCCGGCCGCCCGGGCCCTGCGGACCGTCGCGCCCGATACCGACAATCACGCCCGCAGGCCCGATTCCCCCGTACAATCGGCACAGTCCAAGCTTCTGGAAAACGTCCTATGTCCATACGGCCCATTCTGCAGTTCCGCACGTTCCTGCTTCTTCTGACCGCAGTGTCCGCCGCCTTCCTCTGGATCCTGCTGCCTTTCTACGGCGCCGTCTTCTGGAGCGCCGTCCTGGCCATCCTGTTCGCGCCCGTGCAGCGCAAGCTGCTGGCCAGGACCCGGGGCCGGCGCTCCCTGTCCGCGCTGATCAGCCTGCTCATCATCGTGCTGATCGTCATCATCCCCGTCACCCTGATCTCCATTTCCCTGGTGCAGCAGATCGCCACCCTGTACGACCTGATGAACAGCGGCCAGCTCAACCCCGGCGCCTACCTGCAGAAGATCCTGAACGCCCTGCCCCCCAGCGCGCACGAACTGGCGGCCCGCTTCGGCCTGGACAACTTCGCCTCCCTGCAGGAAAGATTCTCCCAGTTCGCCGTCCAGGGCGGACAATTCCTGACCAAGCAGGCGGTCAACGTCGGCCAGAACACCTTCCAGTTCCTGGTCAGCATGGGCATCATGCTGTACATGCTGTTCTTCCTGCTGCGCGACGGCGTGGAGCTGGGCCGGCACTGCCGCCAGCTGATCCCGCTCAGCGAAGACCAGAAGACCCACCTGTTCCGCAAGTTCACCACCGTGGTGCGCGCCACCGTCAAGGGCAATATCGCCGTGGCCGCCACCCAGGGCGCGCTGGGCGGAGTCATATTCTGGTTCCTGGACATCCAGGGCGCCCTGTTCTGGGGCGTGCTCATGGCGCTGCTGTCGCTGCTGCCCGCCGTGGGCGCCTCGCTGATCTGGGCTCCGGTCGCCGTCTACTTCTTCGTTTCCGGCAATTACTTCGAAGGCATCGTGCTGACCGCCTTCGGCATCTTCGTCATCGGCCTGGTGGACAATCTGCTGCGCCCCCTGCTGGTGGGCAAGGACACCAAGATCCCGGACTACATCATCCTGATCTCCACCCTGGGCGGCCTGTCCATCTTCGGCCTGAACGGCTTTGTGATCGGCCCGCTGATCGCCGCCATGTTCATCGCCTGCTGGGACCTGTTCCCCTCCGCCATCCGCGCTCGCGAGGAGGCGGACGAACCGCCGGCGAACCAGCCATGAGCGCCGGTTGATGGCTGGAATGATGGATATTCACCAAGCCCTGCACTCTCGGGCTTGGTGAATCCCTATGGACACCAGCAAGGCGAGCGCAGCAAAACCGCCCGCCAGCCACAGATTCGTCGTCAGGCCGAATCCAAGGCGGCAGCAAGTCCGGATGGGCCGAGCGCGCGCAGGCGCTGATGCGCCCGGAGCGCCGCCAGCAGAACCAGGGCGCCGGCGCACACTGCGACAATGAACCCGGCCCGCGCGCCCTCTTCATCCACGACATGGCCCGACGCCGCCGCGCCCAAGGCCACGCCAATGTTCAGCCCGGCCAGCAGCCAGGTCATGCCTTCGGTCAGGCGGCGCTCGGGCACCAGGCGCTCAGCCAGCGACATGGCCACGATCATGGTGGGCGCGAAGGACAAGCCTGCCAGCAGCACAGAGGCGGCCAGTGCAGCGATGTTGCCGACCAGCAGCAGGGGCAGCGCGGCCGCGGCCGTTGCCACGCCGCCCAGCAACAACAGGCGATGCAAGGGAGTCTGCAGCTTGAGCGCGCCGAACAGCAGACCGCTCAAACAGGAGCCCATGGCATAAGCCGACAAGACCAGGCTCGCGGCTGCCGGTCGGCCCAGTTGTTCAGCGAAGGCCACGCTGACGATATCCACAGTGCCGACGATGACGCCCATCGCCACCATCAGCAGCGTCAGCAAGCGCATGCCTGCCACGCGGATCACCGGCTCCGAACGGTCTGCGGCAGCCTCGTGCGCCTGGACGGGCGGCTCGGTGCCGCGCTGCGCGACCAAGGCGACCACGCCAAGCATCAGCAACAAGGCCGCCGCCAGCAGGCCGGCCTGGGGAAACGCCGCCACGGACAGTCCCACCGACAGCGGCGGCCCGACGATGAAGGTGACTTCATCGAGTACCGTTTCCAGCGAATAGGCGGTCTGCAGGCGTGACTGGCCTCGGTAGATTGCCGTCCAGCGCGCCCGCACCATCGCCGACATGCTGGGCATGGAACCGGCCAGCAGCGCACCGAGGAACAAGGTCCAGTCAGGCGCTTGCAGACCGGCGGCGGCGATCAGGAGCAGCATGCCGATGGACGCTGACGCCCACGGCTGCGGGCAGCACGCGGCCTTGCCCGTGGCCATCCACCAGGCAGGATGTCTGCGGCAACAGCAGCGCGTAGGTCAGCACGAAAGTGGCGGACACGGCTCCCGCCAGCGCATAGCTGCCGCGCAGTTGCGACAACATGGTGATGATGCCGATGCCCGTCATCGGCAGGGGAATCCGCGCCAGCAGGCCCGCCAGGACAAAGCCCTTGGCGCCGGGTGCGGCGAAAAGTTCTCGATAAGGATTGGACAATTTGCTCTCCAGGGTGCATCCGCTTGTCATGCCATGACGCTGCGACGATAATACATACAGTGTGTATGAATAAGATCATATATTCATACGCAACGTATGTAAATAAACATGCAACTCGTATGTAAGGGGAAAGTGGATGGCCCGCCGCACTCGCGCCGAAATGGAAGCAACCCGTGCCACACTGCTGGCAACAGCCCGCAAGGTTTTCTGCGAACGCGGCTACGCTGACGCCTCCATGGACGATCTCACCGCGCAGGCGGGCTTGACGCGCGGTGCGCTCTATCATCACTTCGGCGACAAAAAGGGTTTGCTGGCTGCGGTGGTGGAACAGATCGACGCCGAGGTGGATGCGCGCCTGCAGGAGATCTCCGCCACGGCTGAGGATGCCTGGGAAGGTTTCCGCAAGCGCTGCCACGCCTATCTTGAAATGGCGCTGGAGCCCGAAATCCAGCGTATCGTGCTGCGCGATGCCAGGGCGGTGCTGGGCGGCGCTTCGCCGCAGTCCCAGCGCCATTGTGTCGAGTCGATGCGGCGATTGATCGACAATCTGATTCAACAGGGCGTGATGGCCGAGGCCGACCCCCAAGCGCTGGCATCGCTGATATACGGCAGCCTGGCTGAGGCGGCGTTCTGGATCGCCGATGGCGAAGACGGCAATTCACGATTGAAGCGAGGCGCCACCGCGCTGGAACTGCTGCTGCAGGGCTTGTTGGCCAAGCCATGAACTCGGGAGGCGAATGGGCTGTACCCTTCCCTCCCGTTCAATCGGAAAATCAACGCGCCTTGTTGCGCCTTGCCTCAATGGCGCGACAAGGCACAGCCCACATCCTGTGACGCCGGCTGTCCATCGCCTGCAGGCGTCGCGTCAGGTGATCAGCACCGGCAGAAACAAGATCCAGATGTTGACCGCCAGCGCCAGGAACCACACCAGCGAACGCAGCGTCCCCTTGCCCGACAGGTACATCAACAGATACACCACGCGCAACACCAGCCAGGCGATCATCAAGCTTTCCACACGCTGGACGTCCGCCCCCGACCACAGGGAGACCAGCACCGCGGCGTAGAAAAAGGGCAAGGCCTCGAAGGCGTTCGCCTGGCCCGCATTGGCGCGCGCCCGCCAGCCTGTCAGGCCGGCCAGCCAGGGCCGGGGGTTGTTGTTGTCAAAACCCTTGCCGCCTGCCTTGGCGCAGATCGCCGCCATCCACGGCAGGAAAGCCGCCACCAGAAAACCGATCTTGATCCCGAGCATCGCCGTCCCCTTCCCAAGTCCTGAAAACGCCAACATAGCACGCGCCGCTTGAAAACGCCGAGCAGGATTTACAAAAACAAAAAATTCAGGCTATACTTCATGTCTTCGGTTAGCCGGTGTAGCTCAGTCGGTAGAGCAGCTCATTCGTAATGAGAAGGTCGAGGGTTCGATTCCTTTCACCGGCACCAACCAACTTGAACCCATTGATTCCCAACAATCAATATCAAGAAAATCAAGGGTTCAGCTTCCTTGCCATGGAAGCATTTGATGGCCTGCTTTCAACTTTTCAACGCCTGAGGCCCCAAGCAGGCCCTACGGCAGGCCCCACGAAAATAGGCATATGGCAAGCATCACACGACGTGCGGGCTATCGCGCCCAGATCAAGCTCGTTCTTCGTCCTTGCGCGTCCTACGCCTGGGAAAGCGAATCGCTTCCAGCAAAACGTGAGGCCATAGCCTCAAGCTTGCGCTTGCGAGAAATCGCCTTGGCGGCCTCGAGCCAGGGCAAGCTTAGGTCATCGTCCAGCGGCAACACATACTGGCGCGCCAACCGGCCGACGGTCTTAAGCCCATGAGCTAGGTCGCCTTTGGCGGTGAGTCTGCGGCAGGCCGCAAGAAATGGTGTCTCAGCACCTTCTTGGGTGGCGCCCTTTAAACATCGAAGCGACAGCAAAATTCGCGAAAAATTCAGGCATAAAAATTACGGGTTTCAGCCCTTCAATCGCCGAAAAAGTGTCCCAGGCGTCCACAGCCCTCGGCGCCCCCAGCGTCCGCCAAAAAGAGGCCCAATCAATAAAACCAACTGTATAATTCGCAGTTACGCGGCTGGCGGAACAATAGGAGAATCGAAAACAACATAGTCTCCTGATGACTCGCTATCGGCGGGCAACTACGTAATTACGGTTTAATTTGATTCTATTTATTTTTCACGTATTGACAATAACGAGTACGCAAAGCGTTTGCAACGCATGCTTACTGAATACAGGCTGGCAATTCGAGCAATACCCGAAAAAAACAGCCCATAACCCCCCAATTTTACGCCTAATAGGGAATTCCATAGCCTAGGGCGTTTTTTAAAGTTTGGCATAGCCAAGAATTTTGGACGCTTTCTTTGGCTTGGCAAGGCATGAACTTCGAGTCACCTCAAAGCATCCTGCCGTCCTTTTGCTTAACATGAGGCTCGAGTATTCGCATGCGCAATCTTCTTCTTAAGACGCTATTTTTCGCTCAAGTTGCCATACAAGCAACAGCATACGCTCAAGAATGGAACGGCCCGTTTGGGGTCGAGATGGGGCTGACAGAAGAACAATTAAGAAAAAAAATCCCAGAGCTGAAAAAGGTGACTGACTTCAGCTTCGTCTTCACTACCGCTCCAAAGCACTTTCCTGGCACCAGTTTTTATATCGCACTAATAAGCAAAAAATCTGGACTGTGCTCCATTTCCGCCCACTTGACCGTCAAGAGTTCTGTGTTCGGCGATGCTGTAAGAGAAAAATTCAGCTTCATACAAAGCTCCTTAACCGACAAGTACGGGACGCCAACCCGCTCTTTTGACTTCCTTCGAAACGGGAGCCTTTGGACCGACCCCGAGGATTGGATGATAGGGCTTATAAAAAAGGAACGTATCTTGGCTTCTTTCTGGACAAAGCCTGAAGATCCCAGCGGGAAGACATCTTTGCCATCCACGCTAAATGGGATAGCCCTTGAAGCCACCGCAGAAAGGATTAGCGCTGCTGATATAACCATCGGCTATGAGTTTGCTAATTTCGCCACATGCTCCGAAGAGCTTAAGAAAAGTCGAACCGACGTACTTTAAAACCAAAGCACACTTCAAGCACACCTCAGCCGCCGCCTAACTAGGCGGTTTTTTTGCTCGACCTACCCTACAGGCCTGCGAAATGCCTGCTCTTCGCCAAACTAAAAGGACGATGTAAAAAAGCGTTGCCAATGTCCGTTCAAAGCTCTTTAGCAACTCACACATCAATAGCAGCCGCAGCCTGTCTACAAGGTGCGGCATCCCTTCTGCATCCGGTCCGGCCAAACAATCACCGACTAGCAAACACGCAACTCAGGCTCCATCTCCAACCCAAAGTTGCATAAGACCACGGCGGCGGCGCCGAGATTTTTACGCATGCCGTCATCCAGCTTGCGCAGGGAATGCCCATTGAGCGCGCCAAACGGATTGTTCTGTTGATCACGGAGTACGTCCATGGCTTGGCTGGTATAGTCCTGCACATCCATGATTGTGTAATAAGGCAGCTCTCCGAAGATCGCTAAAACCTTGCTCACCCTGACGCTCAACTGACGCAAGAGTGTGCACACATCGAACCGATGTTCATTATCCACGGCTCTGCGCAGACGAAACAGCATCTCCTCCCCTATGATTTCGTTAGCCCGAAGAGAATATGCTGATTCAAACGACCAACTGACCTGTCCCAGCACGGCCAGGGCATCCCTCTTGGCGAGGGCCTCATTCTGCGACTGAGCGGTCATTCGAAACAGGGCCTGTCGGGCGCGACTCGAGTTCTCGGGCAGCAGTACGGACCGCAGTTTTTTCAGCTCGTCCGCCGACAATTTTTTGAAATACTGGTCCAGCATGTACTCATTGTCGGAAACCTTTATCAATTGCGCACACAGCTTGTGCGGATCCACTGGGTGGGCGTCCAGCAGATCAACGACCTTCGACAAAGGTTCATGCACGTAACGACAGACCACCCGCTGATCCACGGCTTTTGCAACATCCCGCAATACACAGGCCGCCTGTATACGCAACGCATCATCTTCACGAGGCGAAATCATGTCCAGAACGGCTTTGCACGCTTCCTGCCTGCTCAGTACCCCGCGGGTCAGAGCCACAAGATCGAATTCTTTTAGCTCCTCCAGGTAAGTGTCCAGGCAGTACTTCGCTCCCTTTATCAAGTAAAACCCCGCCCCCGACAACGGCGTGTTCAGCTCTTTCAGCGCCTGGGCAATTGCAGAGCAGTGATCGGGGTTGACGAAATGACCTGCCCCATCCACCCTGGCCGTCAGGCTGCCCAGCAAATTGCCGATGAGACGGCTGTTGGCGCGGACCTCAGCACGGGCCTGGACCAATGACTCGCGATGCACCCGCACTTCCGAGGATTCGCCGGTGACGCAAGCTTCCAAAACTGCCCGGCGCCCGGTAAATGACGGGGACGTTTCCGGCGACGGCGCACCGGCGCGGGGGGCGGGAACCGTGCCGCCCTCCTGTTCGGTGAATTGCAGGTTGCCCTTGATTCCCAAGGCACCAGGCTCCAGGTCTGTCCGCCTCAGCGGTGGATCCTGCGGGCTACCCAAGGGAACAATCATCTTATAAGGGTAAAGGGAAAGAAAGGTATTTTGGGATGCTATAAGCATGACGGCCCTTTGCAAGCGATCAAGCCCCGCCCCCGAAACCAGGATCAAGAACGCTGATGGTCTGCGCCACAGACCAAAACACATGATCGTCACAGCGCAGTCGCGGGCATCTCAACGTTTGGTAGCCGACGGCCACCTGGCGCTCCTTCACCGGCGCGTCGAGCAGGTTGCCGGCTCGACCACCGCCCGTTTCTACTGAAACAGATCAAGCTGCAGCGCACCGCCCAGGTCTACGGCGCAGGCGCATACACCCCGGCAGTGTCGAGCGCCGCTCCCGATCCTGATTACCACCTTCTGAAGGAGAAACGCCGATGAGAATCAGCAGGCAAGTCCGCAAAACTTGAACCTGTATCCAAGCTCTTGCATCCATCGGATGGACAACAGGGCAGCAAGCTATCTCATCGTCGCTGTATCGCCGGTCGCTCGCCGATACAGCTCCTTCTCAATCTTGCCCAGCAACTGAGACGCCAGCTGACGGGATGGGTCATTTTCACTACGCGAGATCTGATTCAGCGCCACCAGTTTGGCGCTCTGACTGCCCAGGACCCCGTTGAGCATGGCCCTGATGTCCGCATCTGACAACTCTCTCATGTAAACAGACACGCTGTGCCGCCAACCCACCAGTTTTGATGTATCGTTCTCCGACCACCAGCTCAAACGCGTCAGCAATGAGACAATCCTGGCGCGGCCCTAGCGGTCGTCGCGACGAGCGGTCAGACTGCCCAACAGCTCGCCAAGAATGCAGCTGGTGTCGTAGGCCCGCCCCCTGGCCACGCGCTGCGTCCACACTTCCTCGGGCGGACAGGTGCAACACATTGCCAGGGACCCCCCTATTAAGCGTATGTCCGTCCAGAGCTTGACGAGCACGGAACCGCACGGTGTCCCGCCCTGCTCCACGGAGTACTGCAGGTTGCCAAGCGACCCCAGAGGACTAACCCCCATCTCATTGCGCTTCAGCACCCACGGCGCCTGCGATCGGTGGTCAGCGGACGGAATAGAGGAATTAAGGGATTGAATAGCCATGACCAACTTCCTTAAAAAAGTCAGCCTCCTGCTAAAAGGAGGCATCTAGTACGCATACTGCTTGGCACATGCGTAAAGAATCGATGGCAGCCAGCGCAGATACGGTCCTGCATGGCAAGAGACTGCCGCCGCCCCGGCCCTTCCTCGATACGCGATTCAATCAATCGCCATCGTCCAGCTTCAAAATCGGCGCCCTGCTTTGCTGTGTACGGCAAGTTGCCGACTCGAAATTTGAGTAACCGTCGTATGCCTCGCGTTCCTTTAGCGACACGTCGAACGCCTTGCCGGCTCGGCCTCACCCTCTTCGTACAAAAACAGATCAGCCTACAGCCCCCCAGCCCGGCCAACGCCAAGGATTTCAGCGTTACAAAAAAAGAAACAAGCGCGGAAAATGCTCTTATTAAACACCGATGCCGACCGTAAAACGGTACTCTTTCCCAGCCTGCGCGGCAGGCTACAAGACCAGATCATGAGGGGAGTCCGTGGAAACAAAAGTAAACGGCCGGAGCACGCGTCGCGCCTGGCATAAAGAACAGACAAAGACCAATGGGAAGTTCAAGCTGAACGCACTGGCCGGCGTCCTGGCCTGCCTGTGCGCGGGTCCGCTGATGGCCCAAAACAATAGTCCGGACTCTTTCATCACGCCCGAGTTCATGGCCGCTCACACACTGCTGGACATACGCGCCCAGTACGCCTACGCCAAGGGCTACACCGGACAGGGCGTGCTGATCGCCGTGGTGGACGACGGACTGGATATCCATCACCCCGAATTCGCCGGCCGGGTCTCGCCCCATATGGCCAACTTCCTGACCAAGGGTGGCCCTTCCTACGTCGGCCGTCTGCCCGGCGACAAGAAATTCAGCCACGGCACGCACGTGGCCGGCATCGCCGCCGCCGCCCGCGACGGCCATGGCATGCATGGCGTCGCCTATGATGCGCAGGTCCTGCCCTTGCGCATCCTGGGGCCGGCCGACCCCCAAGCCAATGCCGAAGCTGAAGCATTTAAACGCGCCATCGCTCAAGGCGCCGGAGTGCTCAATGGCAGTTACGGCCCCTCCTCCTATCCGCCAGCGATGATCGAGGATCCCGAAACTGGGGCAAAAACGCCCAACCCACATTACCGGGTCATCAATTTCCTGCCCGTGGTGTCGAACATCGAAGCCGACTATCAGGCTGTCCTGAGCGCAGCGAATGCCGACATCGTCATGGTGTTTGCAGCCGGCAATGAATACGGCGCACAGCCGATTTCCAGCTCCTCTCCCAGCGGCAACGCCCTGCTGCCGGCGCTGACGCCCGAGAACACCCGGAAAGGCTGGTACCGCTTCCTTGTCAATGAAGACGACCCCAAGCTCGACCTCAACAATCCGGATACCTGGGTTGTGAACGACGTCAATGATCCTGATCTGCTCGAGCTGGACTACTCCAATCTGCAAGGGTCATTGATCGCCGTGGTGGCCGTCGACCGGAACGGGGAGATAAGCAGCTACAGCAATCGCTGCGGTTATGCGCAATTGTGGTGCATCGCGGCTCCCGGCGGCGACGCTCCGACAATCGGCTACGCCCCCAAGGACTCATTGATCTTCTCCACCATGCCGGACGGCGGGTACGGTTACATGGCGGGCACGTCCATTGCGGCCCCTGTCGTCAGCGGAGCGGCCGCCGTACTGCGCCAGGCTTTTCCTTACATGACGGCGCGGCAGATCATCGAGGTACTGCTCACCTCGGCCAACAACCGCGACAAGAACTGGGGAGACCGCGACATCTACGGCTGGGGCATGCTGGACCTGGGACGCGCCGTGGGCGGCCCGGTGCAATTGGGCGCCGAAGGGTTCCCAGAAATATTCCATGCCGACACCAAAGGGTTCGATTCCGTCTGGAGCAACGACATCAGCGGCAAAGGCGGCCTGATCAAGTCCGGCTCGGGCCAGCTCGTGCTGAGCGGCGCCAACACCTATCAGGGCGCCACCAAGGTGGAGGCCGGCAAGCTCACCGTGAACGGAACACTGCGCCATTCGGACCTCACTGTCGAGCGCGATGGCGCCCTGGGCGGCACCGGCACCCTCGGCAATGTGACTGCCGCGGGTACGGTGCAGCCCGGCAACTCCATCGGTACCTTGACCGTGGAAGGCGATTATACGCAGATGGCCGGCTCCACGCTCGAGATCGAAATGGATCCCAATGGACGCTCCGATGTGTTGAACGTCCACGGCACCGCGGACATTCAGGGCGGCGAACTGAAGGTGCTGGGCCTGACGGCCGGTGCGCTGGATCGCGACATTTCCTTCCTGACCGCCGCCCGCCTGGGCGATGGCGGCGGCTTCGACAATGCCGCCAGGCTGGGGCTGCCGTACATAGACATGACGGTGCAGCAGGCCGATACTTCGTTCGCAACGACCAGCCTGCAGCTGGCGGTCCGGCGCAGCAGCCTGCCATTCGCCGCACTGGCGGCAAACGGCAATCAGGCTGCGGTGGCCCAGGCCATCGAACAACAGGGCCGCAGCGGCCTCGAGTACGGCCAGGCCCTGCTGCTGCCCGACGCGCAGGCGGCCGGCCGCCTGTACGGCCAGCTCTCCGGGGAAATCCACGCCTCGACCCTGTCGGCGCTGATCGACACGAGCGGTCTTTTGCGACAGGCGACCCTGGGCAGGCTGGCCCATGCCGATGTAGGCTTCACGAACGCCGCGTCCTCGTCATCCGCTCCCTATGGAGCCTGGGCGCGCGTGCTGGGAAGCTGGGGCGCGCTGGGCGCCAGCGACGAGGCCTCGCGCATGACCCGCTCCATAGGCGGCATGATGTTCGGCGCCGACGCCCGCATCGGCGCGGCAGGCCGCGCCGGACTGGCGGGCGCATTGACACGCTCCTCCTACGGAACCGCCGCCATGGGATCGGCCAAGGCGGACGGCTACCATCTCATGGCCTACGCCAGCACCGCGCAGGGCCCCTGGTCCCTGCGCGGCGGCGCTTCCTACTCGTGGTACGACATCACCACCCAGCGCCAGATCGACTATCAGGGAATGGGCAGGCAGCAGGCCGACTATCAGGCCAGTTCGACCCAGGTTTTCACGGAAGTCGCCTACACCCGCCAGTGGGAAGCAGCGGCACTGGAGCCCTACGCGAATCTGGCCCAGGTCTGGACCCGCAGGGGAAGCCTGGCGGAAGACGGTGCGGCGGGTGCGCTGCAGGGTGATTCGCAGCGCCATTCCACGGCCTTCTCCACCTTGGGATTGCGAGGGCGTTATGATTTTTCCCGGACAGCGGAGCGGCTAGTGGCCGCCACGGCGGGCCTGGGCTGGCGCCACCTGATCGGCAAGAATGCGCCCGACAGCGAGTTGCGATTCGCTTCCGGTCCCGGATTCAGCATCAGCGGCGCCCCCATGGCCCGCGACGCTCTGCTGGCCGAGGCAGGCATCGAATTGACCACCAGCCGCAATAGCCGCTTGAGCCTGCTGTACACCGGCCAGTTTGCCGGCGCCACACGGGACCATGGCATCCAGGCAAGGGCAAGCTGGCAGTTCTGACGCTCGTCTTTGCCGGCAAGCAGGAAACCTTGCCCTGGATATCCTGCTTGCCGCAAGGCCGCCCCTGAGCCTCGCCTGACGGCAACTGCTGACTGCGGATGGACTCGGGTTATGCTGGTCCCGTCGTCATTTGCACGTGGCTGATTGATATGAACGTCAAACGGATAGTCGCCAATATCGTTGCGCCGGACCCCTCCAGGGCAGACGCTTTTTATCGTGATGTACTGGGGCTGGACGTGGTCATGGATCATGGCTGGCTTCGCACCTATGCTTGCCCGGAGAAGATGACGGTGCAGGTAAGCGTTGCAGATCAGGGCGGCTCCGATACGCCCGTCCCCGACTTGTCCATAGAAGTGGACGATCTTCAAGAGGCGCTGGAGCGCGTGCGGCGCGCCGGCATTCCCATCGAATACGGGCCAAGCCGCGAACCGTGGGGAGTGCGACGTTTCTTCCTGCGGGACCCGCTGGGCAAGCTCGTCAATATCCTCCAGCACGAATAAGACCCCAGCGGCGGACGGGGTCATGAATGAAGTCATATATGCATAAAGAAAAAGCGTCGTAGCCCGCCTGGACGGTTTGCCCGAACATGGAAGGCGAGCGCTCGAACATGCGCCCTGAGCCCGGCTTCGGCATTGGCCCATGGCGGCATGCTTCCTTCGTGCGCCCTGCCTTGCATTTCTTCAGGAGCCTCCATGCCCGCTTCAACGTCCGCCGCCCTCGAAACGCCCTCAGCCCCGCAGCAGGCCGCACAAACCCGGGATCACAGGCCGGAATCCCTGCCGGTCATCGATCTGGCCGAGCTCGGCGATTCCTCGCATCACACCCCGGCCCATGCCTGCCTGGCTCGCATCGCACGCGACACAGGCTTCTTTTATCTGGAAGGGCACGGAGTCGAGAGCGCCCGGATAGAGCAGATCGAAACATCGGTCCGCCGTTTCTTTGCGCTCTCCACCGGAGAAAAACAGGAGATTGCCATTGGCAATTCGCGACATTTCCGCGGCTACACCGGCGTCGGGGGCGAGATCACCCGCCTGCGGCCCGATCTGCGCGAACAGATCGACTTCGGCGAAGAACTGCCTGCCATCGCGCAAGCTGAAGATTCTCAGGCCTGGTGGGGATTGCAGGGTCCGAATCAGTGGCCCTCAGCCCTGCCGGAACTGAAGACCGAGATCCTGGCCTGGATGGAAACCTTGCGCGGCGTGGCGACGCGCTTGCTGCGTGCGTTTCTCCTTGCGCTGGAACAGCCGGCAAGTGCACTGGATGCATTGATAGCCGCGCCGCGCAACCACCGCTTGAAAGTCATCCACTACCCTGAGCAGGGCGACATCCGGCCCGGACAGGGCGTAGGACCGCACAAGGACGGCGGCCTGCTGACCTTGTTGCTGCAAGACCAGGTCGGCGGACTTCAAGTCCGGACGGCCCAGGGTTGGCTGGACGTGCCGCCCCGCAAGAACGCCTTTGTAGTGAACATCGGCGAGATGCTGGAACTGGCCACCAATGGCTACCTGCGCGCCAATGTGCATCGCGTGCTCTCTCCCGCGACCGGCCTGAGCCGCTATTCCATCGCCTATTTCTTCTCGCCCAGCCTGCATGCGCAGCACGTCCCCTTGCTGAACCTGCCGCCCTGCTTGGCCAATCAGGCCCGCGGCCCCGAAAGCGATCCGCAGAACCCCTTGTTCAGACATATAGGCACCAACGCCTTGAAGAGCCGCATCCGTTCCCATCATGATGTGGCGCAACGCTTCTATCCTGAACTGCACGCAAGGCATCAAGCGCCGGAGCCCGAGACGCAGGCTTAGGCAGGCGCCGCCAGGTGCTCGTCCACCAGTTCGATCCAGTGCCTGACCCGGGTGCGTCCCGCACTGTTCAAATGATTGCCGCAGGCCATGTTGGCGGTGGCGATCACATCGGGCTGGCTGCTCTCCAGCGCGTCGAGCTTGCGGTCGCGCAGGCGCCGGGCGATGTCGGGTTCGGTCAGGGAATAGGTTCCCGCCGAACCGCAGCACAGATGACCATCCGGCACGGCCCCCAGCTCGAAGCCCAGGCGCGTCAGCACCGCCTCCACCCGCCCGCCCAGCTTCTGGGCGTGCTGCAAGGTGCAC
Organism: Alcaligenes sp. Marseille-Q7550; assembly: GCF_965112015.1. Classification (NCBI taxonomy): domain Bacteria; kingdom Pseudomonadati; phylum Pseudomonadota; class Betaproteobacteria; order Burkholderiales; family Alcaligenaceae; genus Alcaligenes; species Alcaligenes sp. Marseille-Q7550. The sequence continues at coordinate 1,339,920 of NZ_CBCOPU010000001.1, read as the reverse complement.
GGGCAATGGAAAGCCAGGCGGGGACGCTCCCGCGCGTCCAGGCACGTCTCCAGGGGCAGCTCCTCCAGCACCTCGACCAGATCGCGGGCCAGCTCGCTGACGCGCCTCGCCTTTTCGGCATAGACCGGGTCGTCCTTGAACAGGTCTGCGTATTCCTTGACGAAAGCGCCGCAGCCGCTGGCCGTCTGCACGATGGCCAGCGCCCCCTGCTCGATCTGCGGCCACCAGGCATCGATATTGCGCCTCGCCTGTTCCAGGCCCTGCTCCTGCGCGCCCAGGTGAAAGGACGAGGCTCCGCAGCAGCCCGCCTGCGCAATCGGCGTGACGCTGATGCCCAGCCTGTCCAGTACGCGGGCCGTGGCGGCATTGATGGACGGCGCCATGGCCGGCTGCACGCAGCCTTCCAGCATCAGTACGCGCCGCTCATGGCGCGGGGCCGGCCGGGCCGTGCTGCCGGCATCCTTTTGCGGGATTTTCTCCTTCAGGGAATCGGGCAGGAAGGGGCGCGCGGCCCGGGCCGCGCCCAGCAGCGCCTGCACGCGCCCCGGTTCCGGCAGGATCCGGGCCAGCGCCACGCGCACGGCGCGCGCCTTCAGGGGCCGCTGCACGCGCGGCTCCAGCGCGGAGCGCCCGATATCCAGCAAGGCGTGGTACTTCACGCCCGAAGGACAGGTCGTCTCGCAATTGCGGCAGCTCAGGCAACGGTCCAGATGACGCTGGGTCAGCTCGGAAGTGGCCTCCCCCTCCAGGAACATCTTGATCAGATAGATGCGCCCGCGCGGACCGTCCAGCTCATTGCCCTGGTCCAGGTAGGTGGGACAGGTGGCGTTGCAGAAACCGCAGTGCACGCAGGAGCGCAGAATGGCTTGCGCTTCTTCCGCACGGGGCAGTTGCCGAGCCCAGTCGGTCAAATGTGTTTGCATGTAGCCTCCGATCCGGACGCGGCGAATAGCCGGCCGGGATTGAAGATATGGGAAGGATCGAGCTGATCCTTCAAGCGACGATGCCAGGCCAGCAAGGATTCCGGCAATTCGTCCTGTCCGGCGTCCGGCCCGCTCCAGCAACGGGCATGTCCTTTCAATTCACGTGCCTGTTCATGGATACGTTCAGGCGTGGCGTCGGACTTCAGCCAGAGCTGCGCGCCCCCCCAATCCACCAGCATGGCGCCCGGCCAGCGCTGGGCGGGCGCATCCACCGGCAAGGCGATGCGCCAGAGGCTGCCCGCCCCCTGGAAAAAGGACAGGCGCTGCTCACGCAGCTCGTCCCAGTAGGACGCATCCAATGGTTCGCCGCCCAGTTCCTCGCGCGCCAGGCGCACCGAGCTTTCCCCGCCCTCCAGGCGCACATGCAGGCGCCCGTCCTGCCAGGACATGGCGCTGATGGGGCGGCTCTGGTCGCGCCACTGTCGCAACAGGCCGGCCAGATCCTCATGCGCCGCGTCCAGGACCAGGCTGTGCGTGCTGCGCGGGCGGGGCAGCACTTTGAAGGAAACTTCCGTGATCACGCCCAGGCAGCCTTGCGCGCCCACCATCAGGCGGGACACATCGTAGCCGGCCACGTTCTTCATGACCTGGCCGCCAAAACGCAGATGCGTACCCAGGCCGCTGATCAGCCGGCAGCCCAGCACATAGTCGCGCAAGGAACCGGACCAGGGCCGGCGCGGACCGGACAGGCCGCAAGCCATGGCGCCCCCGACCGTGGCCCGTCCGTCAAATTCGGGCGGCTCGAAAGGCAGCCATTGGCCCTGCTCCCGCAGGACGGCATCGAGCCTGGCCAACGAGGTGCCGGCGCGCACCGTCACCACCAGCTCGGCCGGATCGTAATCGACCACGCCTTCGTGTCCGGCCAGGTTCAAATCCTGCCCTTGCACGGCGCGCCCCAGGAAGCCTTTGCTGTCGCCGCCGCGGATGCGCAAGGGCGTCTTGCTCGCCAGGGCGCTGCGCACCTGTTCCAGCAACTCCGCGCTCCGGTCCCGGCTCGTCTGTTCCATCGCACTCATCAAAAACGCTCCAATTCAGGAAAAGGCAGATGCCCATGATGAATGTGCATGGCGCCGAATTCGGCGCAGCGGTTCAACGTGGGAATGTTCTTGCCGGGGTTGAGCAGGGTCTGCGGATCGAAAGCCGCCTTGACGGCATGGAAGAAACGCAGCTCGTCTTCGTTGAACTGCACGCACATCTGGTTGATCTTCTCGCGGCCCACGCCGTGCTCGCCGGTGATGGTGCCGCCCACCGCCACGCACAGTTCCAGGATCTTGCCGCCGAGCGCCTCGGCGCGCTCCAGCTCGCCCGGCGCATTGGCGTCGAACAGGATAAGGGGGTGCATATTGCCGTCGCCGGCGTGAAACACATTGGCCACGCGCAGGCCGTACTCCTCGGACAGCTCGGCCGTGCGCTTCAGGACGTGGGCCAGCTGGCGCCGTGGAATGGTGCCGTCCATGCAGTAGTAATCGGGCGAGATGCGGCCCACCGCCGGGAAGGCGTTCTTGCGCCCGGCCCAGAAACGCTGGCGCTCCAGCTCATCGCGGGCCACGCGCACTTCCTGCGCGCCAGAATCGAACAGCACCTGCTCGACGCGCTGCACATCGTCCTGCACGTCGGCCAGCGCGCCGTCGATCTCGCACAGCAGAATGGCCTGGGCGTCCACCGGATAGCCCGCCTTGATGAAATCCTCGGCCGCCCGGATGGACATCTGGTCCATCATCTCCAGGCCGGCGGGCACGATGCCCTGCGCGATGATGCGCGCCACGGCGTCGGCCGCTTTCTCGACCTCGTCGAAACTGGCCAGCAGCACCACCGTACAGGGAGGGCGCGCCAGCAGCCGCACCGTGATCTCGGTGACGACGCCCAGCATGCCTTCCGAGCCGGTGAACAGGGCCATCAAGTCGAAGCCGGGGCTGTCCAGCGCCTCCGAGCCCAGCACCAGGCGTTCGCCCGTCACGGTGATGACTTCCAGGCGCAGGATGTTGTGCACGGTCAGGCCGTACTTCAGGCAATGTACGCCGCCCGCATTCTCGGCCACATTGCCGCCGATGGAACAGGCGATCTGGGACGAGGGATCGGGCGCATAGTACAGGCCGTAGGGCTGGGCGGCCTGGGAAATGGCGATATTGCGCACGCCGGGCTGCACGCGGGCGATGCCGGCTTCCGGATCCAGGTGCAGAATGCGGTTCAGGCGCGCCATTACCAGCAAGATGCCCTGCTCCAGGGGCAGCGCTCCGCCGGACAGGCCGGTGCCCGCGCCGCGCGCCACCACCGGCACGCCCATTTCGTGAGCCAGGCGCATCACCGCCTGCACCTGCCTGGCGTCACGCGGCAGCACCACCAGCAAAGGGCGGGTGCGGTAGGCGCTCAGGCCGTCGCACTCGTAGGGCCGCAACTGCTCGTCGGTATGCAGCACGTCCAGGTCCGGAATGTCGTCGCGCAGACGGCTCAGCAGCCGCGTCCTGTCGATGCGGGGCAGCGCGCCGTCCAGTCGTTCGTCGTAGCGCAAGCTCATGGCGCCTCCTGTAGCTAAAGTCTCCTGAGCCGCATGGTCTGTCATGACACCGTGCTTGTCCAGTGCTCGGACAAGAGGTCAGACCAGTTTTTACCCTAAGTTATTTTCCCGCTGAAATTTTTGACCTTAAAATCAAGCAACTGAAAGGCAAACAAGGCACTTCCGCCCATGGCCTCAAACTGGTCTGACCACTATGGATTCCACCTCTGCCGGCCGGCCCGCGCCCACTGCTGAACTGGTTGCGCGGCGCATCGAAACCCTGATCATGGACAGCGTGATCAAGCCCGGCCAGGCCCTGCCCTCCGAACGCCTGCTGACGCAGCGCCTGGCGGTATCGCGCTCGGCCTTGCGCGAAGGGCTGCAATTGCTCCGGGCCCGGGGCCTGATCGAGACGCGCCACGGCAAGGGCTCCTTCGTGGCCAATCTGGTCCAGTCAGCCGCCAGCAATCCGCTGGAGCATCTGCTGCTGCAGCAGGAACGCACCTTGTACGATTTGCTGGAAGTGCGCGAGCTGCTGGAAAGCGAGGCGGCCAGGCTGGCCGCCTCCCGAGGCACCGAGGCCGACCACATCCTGATACGGCGCCGCTTCCAGGAACTGGAAGACCTGCACGCCCAGGACTGCGCGCCCGAGGACATCGCCCGCGCAGACCACGCCTTTCACCTGGCCATCTGCGAAGCGTCCCACAACCCCGTGCTGGTCCACATGATCAGCCTGTTCAACGAACTGATGCTGTCCACGGTGCGCGTCTCCGTGCGGCACCTGTATCCCAATCAGTCATCCAAACGCCAATTGGACCGTCAGCATGCGCGTCTGTGCGCCGCCGTCACCCAGGGCCAGCCCGACCAGGCGCGCCGGGCCGCGCGCGAGCATATCGACGGCATACGCAAGCAGCTGCGGGAGCTGGAGGCCCGACAGGAACGACTGGAGCACGCGCGCCAGCGCCTGAACGGCCTGTAGATCGCGGCCCATGCCCCATGCCGGGGCCGGCACGGATGGCGCTGCAAGCCGGACAGGACTGCCGTATCAGGACCTGTGCGCGGCCTGCTCCTGCATCCAGCGCTTGACGTCCACCCAGTGCCCGGCGGCCGGGTCAATCATGTCCATGTGATTCAGGCCCGGCCACTCCCGGTAATCCAGATTCACGCCGCCTGCCTGGCGCACATAGTCCCTGGAGTGCTCCACGGGCACGCGTTCGTCCTGATCGCCATGCACCAGCAAGACAGGACGATGCAAGGGCAAGAGCGCCAATGGCGAAGCCTGCCGATACACATCCGGGACCTGCTCGGCCGTGGCTCCAAAAAACTCCACGGCGGCGTCCTCTCCCAGCCCCTCGCGCTGTGTGCGCGGCACATCGGTCACCGGCGACAGGGCCACCACGGCATCCTGTTCTTTTTCCGCCAGCAACACGAGTTCGCCGCCCACCGAGTGCCCGATGCCGATGCACGGGCCATCCCGGCCTTCCCAGCGAGAGCGGCACTGGCGCATGGCCAGTTGCACGTCCTCCAGGATGACAGGCCATTGCCCGCCGCAGCCGCCGCGGCGATACTCGATGTTGGCGACCGCCCAGCCGTCGGCCAGCAGATCCTGGACCAGGGGGTGCATCATGCCTGCGTTGAACCGCCCGCGCCAGAATCCGCCGTGCACCAGCATGGCCAATCCCTGAACGCGACCTGCAGACGCAGGCTCGAACCATTCCACTTGCTGTTCATGGCTGGCGCCATAGGACAGCAATGTCATCTCGCTCATGCTCTTGTCTCCTTGTGTGGCCAATACCCGGCCTTGTGAATGGTCAGCCCGCGAGCAGGGTCGCCAGCATGAAGCCAGAACCCGCTCCTGTGCCGGCGCCGGGCCAGGTGGAGGCGCCGCACAGATACAAACCCCTGATCGGCGTGTTGTAGCGCGAATAGCCGGTCACTGGCCGGAAGAAGAAATTCTGGTCCAGGTGGTGACTGCCCGACAGATTGTCGCCGCCGATCAGGCAGGGGTTGAACTGCTCCAGGTCCTGCGGCGACATCACATGGCTGGCCAATATCTTGGCGCGCAATCCCGGCGCGTAGCCCTCCAGAACGTCCAGCACGCGCTGCGCATAGTCCTGCTTGATCTGGGCCCAGTCCGCCGCCGGGATGCATCCCAGGGCGTCGCCGCGCACCTGTGCCGGCAAGACCCGCACCTGGACCCACAGCACATGCCGCCCTTGCGGCGCGCGCCCCGGATCCACGGCCGTGGGCTGCCCCACCACCAGCACCGGCTCGGCCGGGAGCAGGCCCGCGGCCGCCTCGGCATAGACCCGGCTCATCATGGCCAGGTCCGGCGCCAGGTGCACGTAGGAAAAGCCCTGCAGTTCCGGCCCCGCCTTCCAGTCCGGCAAGCTCTCCAGGGCCAGATGGATCATCATGGTGCCCAGGCCGGGGCGGAACTCGTCCACTTTCTGCTGATACTTGGCCGGCACGGACTGGGCGTCGACCAGGCGGCCGAACACCAGTTGGGGGTTCAGGTTGGCGATGACGGCCTTGCGCGCGCGCAGCGTCCGTCCGTCCGCCAGGACCACGGCGCTGGCCCGACCGTTCTCCTGTTCTATTCGTTGCGCCGCTGCGTTCAGCAGCAGTTCACCGCCCAACTCGCGCAGCAGGCCCGTCATGGCATGGATGATGACGTCTGCCCCGCCCTTGCCGATGACCATGCCGAAGGCCTGGTTGGCCATGGACTCCAGGTAGGGGAACAAGGCCCCGCCCGCCGTGTCCGGCGTGAAGTCCACGTGCAAGCCCCAGGCAGCCATCATGGCCTTCAGGGATTCGCTCTCGAAATGCCGGTCCAGAAAGTCTCGCGGCGTGGCCAGAAGCAATTGCAGCAGCTCTGCAACGCCCTCCTTGCCCAGCTCCCGCCAACTGCGCCACGCACTCTTGGCCAGCCCCCAGGAGGGCATGGGGCTGCCTAGCACGCCGAACAGATGGGGCGCCTTGCGCTGAAAATCATCCAGCATCGCCTGCCAGGCCAGCGCGTCCTTCTCGGAGACGGCGCGGATGCGCTGCAGGGTCGTCTCCAGGTCAGTGCTGACGCCCAGGTAGGTCTGATCACGGAACACACTGGCGAAGCAGTGCTGGGCCGGCGCAAAGGCCAGGCCGTGACGCGCCAGCGCATCTTTGTGGCGCGCATGAAAAGCCGATCCGGCAAAGGAAGACAGATTCATGGCGCAGACATCATGGCGAAAGCCCGGCAGAGTCAGCTCCTGGGTGCTGACCGCACCGCCCGCCGTATCCTTGGCCTCCGCGACCACTACTTTCCAGCCCCGGCTGCACAGCTCCACGGCGGCCGCCAGGCCATTATACCCCGCCCCTATCACCACTGCATCCGCGACGACATCCGCCACCATCGACAACTCCTTTAGTTCTAAACTATTTTTAGACTATTCTACGCGTGAACGCTGGCAAATGAGAAGCGCAAACACATGCGTTCGTGCGAGCGCACGATTTTTTATGGGTCGTTTTAAGAGACTGCTTGGAGTTCAGCAGGTGACGGCTATGCCGCACAGGGAAACCAAGGGCAAACGCAGCAATCCGCCCGAGCGAGGGGCGGGCATGGCGGGACCTGGGATAGGCGGAGAGCGGCCAGGGCATCCGAGCGGGCCGCGCCTCGTGCGGGCGAGGCGTTTGGGGAGCGCCGCGGGCCGCTTCTTGGCCCGACCCCGACGCGCGCCGGGCCGCGAAGGCGCGGGCGCTGTTTTAGGGCGCGCGTAAAAAGCAAAACCCCCGCAAGGGGTGCTTGCGGGGGTTTTGACGGATAAGAGCTTGACGATGACCTACTTTCACAGACGTCCGTCCACTATCATCGGCGCGAAGGCGTTTCACAGTCCTGTTCGGGATGGGAAGGCGTGGGACCACCTTGCTATGGTCGTCAAGCGTAACTGGTTGCCGGGTCGCCTCGGGAGGCGGCCTGGCCAATATGGAAGAAGCACCGTATTCGGATCAGTACGGATCGCGAACACGTGTCTCGAAGGGTTGGCGCGCGGGTTGCGCTGCGCATTCAATATTTACGTTCTGTGGTCAACAACTTGTACTCGCTACAACCCCAAGGGTTATAGGATCAAGCCACACGGGCAATTAGTACTGGTTAGCTACATGCATTACTGCACTTCCACACCCAGCCTATCAACGTCCTGGTCTCGGACGACCCTACAGGGGGTCAAGCCCCCGGGATACCTAATCTTCAGACGAGTTTCCCGCTTAGATGCCTTCAGCGGTTATCTCTTCCGTACGTAGCTACTCGGCAATGCCATTGGCATGACAACCGATACACCAGTGGTACGTCCACTCCGGTCCTCTCGTACTAGGAGCAGGCTCCGTCAAGTATCCAACGCCCACGGCAGATAGGGACCAAACTGTCTCACGACGTTTTAAACCCAGCTCACGTACCTCTTTAAATGGCGAACAGCCATACCCTTGGGACCGGCTACAGCCCCAGGATGAGATGAGCCGACATCGAGGTGCCAAACACCGCCGTCGATATGAACTCTTGGGCGGTATCAGCCTGTTATCCCCAGAGTACCTTTTATCCGTTGAGCGATGGCCCTTCCATACAGAACCACCGGATCACTATGTCCTACTTTCGTACCTGTTCGACTTGTCAGTCTCACAGTCAAGCACGCTTATGCCATTGCACTATCAGAACGATTTCCGACCGTTCCTAGCGTACCTTCGAACTCCTCCGTTACACTTTGGGAGGAGACCGCCCCAGTCAAACTGCCCACCATGCACGGTCCCCGATCCCGATGAGGGACCTAGGTTAGAACCGCAAACAGACCAGGGTGGTATTTCAAGGATGACTCCACGCGATCTGGCGACCACGCTTCAACGTCTCCCACCTATCCTACACAGGCCGGTTCACAGTCCAATGCAAAGCTACAGTAAAGGTTCATGGGGTCTTTCCGTCTAGCCGCGGGGAGATTGCATCATCACAACCATGTCAACTTCGCTGAGTCTCAGGAGGAGACAGTGTGGCCATCGTTACGCCATTCGTGCAGGTCGGAACTTACCCGACAAGGAATTTCGCTACCTTAGGACCGTTATAGTTACGGCCGCCGTTTACCGGGGCTTCGATCAAGAGCTTGCACCCCATCACTTAACCTTCCGGCACCGGGCAGGCGTCACACCCTATACGTCCACTTTCGTGTTTGCAGAGTGCTGTGTTTTTAGTAAACAGTCGCAGCCACCGATTCACTGCGGCCTCGTCATGCTCCGTGCGCAGGCACTTCACACTACAGAGGCATACCTTCTCCCGAAGTTACGGTATCAATTTGCCGAGTTCCTTCTCCTGAGTTCTCTCAAGCGCCTTGGAATATTCATCCCGTCCACCTGTGTCGGTTTGCGGTACGGTCTCGTAGAGCTGAAGCTTAGAGGCTTTTCTTGGAACTGCTTCCAGTCAGTTTAGAGCCGAAGCTCTATCCAGTCACACCCTTGAATTACGCACCCGGATTTGCCTAAGTGCCTTCTACGATGCGCCAACGGGGACATCCAACACCCCGATGACCTTCTGCAATCCGTCCCCCCATCGCACTCTACGACGGTGCGGGAATATTAACCCGCTTCCCATCAGCTACGCATCTCTGCCTCGCCTTAGGGGCCGACTCACCCTGCGCCGATGAACGTTGCGCAGGAAACCTTGGACTTACGGCGAGGGAGCTTTTCACCCCCTTTATCGCTACTCATGTCAGCATTCTCACTTCCGATACCTCCAGCATCCCTCACAGGACACCTTCACAGGCTTACGGAACGCTCTCCTACCATGTGTACTAACGTACACATCCGCAGCTTCGGTCTATGGCTTAGCCCCGTTACATCTTCCGCGCAGGACGACTCGATCAGTGAGCTATTACGCTTTCTTTAAAGGATGGCTGCTTCTAAGCCAACCTCCTGACTGTCTATGCCTTCCCACTTCGTTTCCCACTTAGCCATAGTTAGGGACCTTAGCTGGCGGTCTGGGTTGTTTCCCTCTTGAGTCCGGACGTTAGCACCCGGTGCTCTGTCTCCCACGCTGTACTTGTCGGTATTCGGAGTTTGCCATGGTTTGGTAAGTCGCTGTGACCCCCTAGCCATAACAGTGCTCTACCCCCGACAGTAATACGTGAGGCACTACCTAAATAGTTTTCGGAGAGAACCAGCTATCTCCAGGCTTGTTTAGCCTTTCACTCCGATCCACAGCTCATCCCCTAATTTTTCAACATTAGTGGGTTCGGTCCTCCAGCACGTGTTACCGTGCCTTCAACCTGGCCATGGATAGATCGCCTGGTTTCGGGTCTACACCCAGCGACTGAATCGCCCTATTCGGACTCGCTTTCGCTACGCCTCCCCTATTCGGTTAAGCTTGCCACTGAATGTAAGTCGCTGACCCATTATACAAAAGGTACGCAGTCACCCCCGAAAGGGCTCCTACTGTTTGTATGCATATGATTTCAGGATCTATTTCACTCCCCTTCCGGGGTTCTTTTCGCCTTTCCCTCACGGTACTGGTTCACTATCGGTCGATCACGAGTATTTAGCCTTGGAGGATGGTCCCCCCATATTCAGACAGGATTTCACGTGTCCCGCCCTACTTGTTCGACGCTTAGTTCCACGTCCTGGATTTCGTCTACAGGGCTATCACCTGCTACGGCTGGACTTTCCATTCCATTCGACTATCCAAGACGCTAAAACGTCCAGGCTGCTCCGGTTTCGCTCGCCACTACTTCCGGAATCTCGGTTGATTTCTTTTCCTCGAGTTACTGAGATGGTTCAGTTCACTCGGTTCGCCTCCACACACCTATGGATTCAGTGTGGGATACCGCATTGCTGCGGTGGGTTTCCCCATTCGGACATCTACGGATCAAAGCTTGTTTGCCAGCTCCCCGTAGCTTTTCGCAGGCTACCGCGTCCTTCATCGCCTGTGATCGCCAAGGCATCCATCATATGCACTTATTCGCTTGATCCTATAACGCTTACGGCTATAGAACCTATGAGTATACGTTGTTGCCGTTCATCAATCCTTAGCTGTCATCCCTTCCAAAGAGGGGACAACGTCTATATTTTTGAGAACTTGTTGAACATAAATTGTTCGTGTTGCAATCACAACCCGTGCATTGTCTACACCGCCTCTTGAGAGTCGATGCGTATCAGACAACACACCTTCGTTGTGCTTCTTCCAGATTGTTAAAGAGCAGATCGTGGGTCGCATAACCCAACGAGCAGCGCTCTTGCAAAAGAACGCTCTTCGTTGAATCTCGCGTCGACCAGGTGAACCCCGGGCGCGCCCCGCTCATGTCATGACGTCTAGTACTGTCGCCGTACCGCCCGGCAGGGGCGGTGGTGGAGGATGACGGGATCGAACCGACGACCCCCTGCTTGCAAAGCAGGTGCTCTCCCAGCTGAGCTAATCCCCCGAGGTAATCGTGGTGGGTCAAGTTGGAATCGAACCAACGACCCCCGCCTTATCAAGACGGTGCTCTAACCGACTGAGCTACTGACCCATCTGTCACCAGTGGGCGATACCCTATGGTCATGACCTAACTAACAGCCAATAAGTGTGGACGCTTTCGCTTTGCGGGACCTTCGCTCTGAAAGGAGGTGATCCAGCCGCACCTTCCGATACGGCTACCTTGTTACGACTTCACCCCAGTCATGAATCCCACCGTGGTAAGCGCCCTCCTTGCGGTTAGGCTACCTACTTCTGGTGAAACCCACTCCCATGGTGTGACGGGCGGTGTGTACAAGACCCGGGAACGTATTCACCGCGACATTCTGATCCGCGATTACTAGCGATTCCGACTTCACGCAGTCGAGTTGCAGACTGCGATCCGGACTACGATCGGGTTTCTGAGATTAGCTCCCCCTCGCGGGTTGGCGACCCTCTGTCCCGACCATTGTATGACGTGTGAAGCCCTACCCATAAGGGCCATGAGGACTTGACGTCATCCCCACCTTCCTCCGGTTTGTCACCGGCAGTCTCATTAGAGTGCTCTTGCGTAGCAACTAATGACAAGGGTTGCGCTCGTTGCGGGACTTAACCCAACATCTCACGACACGAGCTGACGACAGCCATGCAGCACCTGTGTTCCGGTTCTCTTGCGAGCACGGCCAAATCTCTTCGGCTTTCCAGACATGTCAAGGGTAGGTAAGGTTTTTCGCGTTGCATCGAATTAATCCACATCATCCACCGCTTGTGCGGGTCCCCGTCAATTCCTTTGAGTTTTAATCTTGCGACCGTACTCCCCAGGCGGTCAACTTCACGCGTTAGCTGCGCTACTGAAGCCTAACGGCCCCAACAGCTAGTTGACATCGTTTAGGGCGTGGACTACCAGGGTATCTAATCCTGTTTGCTCCCCACGCTTTCGTGTCTGAGCGTCAGTATTATCCCAGGGGGCTGCCTTCGCCATCGGTATTCCTCCACATCTCTACGCATTTCACTGCTACACGTGGAATTCTACCCCCCTCTGACATACTCTAGCTCGGCAGTTAAAAATGCAGTTCCAAGGTTGAGCCCTGGGATTTCACATCTTTCTTTCCGAACCGCCTACACACGCTTTACGCCCAGTAATTCCGATTAACGCTTGCACCCTACGTATTACCGCGGCTGCTGGCACGTAGTTAGCCGGTGCTTATTCTGCAGATACCGTCAGCAGCGCCCTGTATTAGAGGGCGCCTTTTCTTCTCTGCCAAAAGTACTTTACAACCCGAAGGCCTTCATCATACACGCGGGATGGCTGGATCAGGGTTTCCCCCATTGTCCAAAATTCCCCACTGCTGCCTCCCGTAGGAGTCTGGGCCGTGTCTCAGTCCCAGTGTGGCTGGTCGTCCTCTCAAACCAGCTACGGATCGTCGCCTTGGTAGGCCTTTACCCCACCAACTAGCTAATCCGATATCGGCCGCTCCAATAGTGAGAGGTCTTGCGATCCCCCCTTTCCCCCGTAGGGCGTATGCGGTATTAGCTACTCTTTCGAGTAGTTATCCCCCGCTACTGGGCACGTTCCGATACATTACTCACCCGTCCGCCACTCGCCGCCAAGAGAGCAAGCTCTCTCGCGCTGCCGTTCGACTTGCATGTGTAAAGCATCCCGCTAGCGTTCAATCTGAGCCAGGATCAAACTCTTCAGTTTAATCTCTGTGGTTGTCCCGTCTTGCGACGAGACCGATTGTGTCTCAAAGAAAAATTCAGAGTTTACACAAGGTAAATCTTCATTTTTCGTCTGTGAGCACTTGATACAAACTTGTGGCGATTCCCATCAAGGGATTCGGCCCGCTCATGCCAAGCGCCCACACTTATCGGCTGTTAATTGTTAAAGAGCAGTGACAGTTGCCTGTCGTCCCGGCTGCCTTGGCAGCGCTGAATCAGCGTTGCTGTTGAAGCAGCAGAGAAACGAGATTATGAAGCGTTTCGTGCAGCGTGTCAAGCATTTTTTGAAGTTCGTTGGGAAGTTTTATTTACCACCCCACTCGTTCCTGCCTGACCGGAACCCAAAGCTCCGTACTGCCTCAACCCCTTCACAAGCCGCAATGCTAAATCTTCTAACTCGAACACTTAGCATTGCCGTCTCGTTTGCAGAACCTCAAACTATAACACAAGAATTTAAATCCGTGCAAGTTTTCTTTTCTGCTTCAGCTTGAACGCTTTCGGTGCGGGCCTCTGGGCCAAGGCGGTGAAAGCCGTTCAATCCGCTTGCCGCATCGCTCCGGGAAAACCCTGTTCGCTGCAGCAAGAAAGAAACTATAGCACGGCGTTTTTCGCGAACGCAAGCTTTTTGGAGTCCATTATCCTGCGCCGGACTGCGGCTTGCACTAAGCATTAACCCTAAGCCATTGATGCATATCGAATTAACCCTATACATTACCAAATGTAATATTTTTTACTGCGCTACGAACTTGTCATGGCGTCGCCCGCCCGTACCCCGCTTTCTGCAGAAGAAGCAGGTCCGACACAGCCTGAATGAGCCATATCTATATAGGGAGACAGGGTAGACATGCCCCGGATTACGCGCTCCCGCACCCGGACTTCCCCCGGCAGGCGTCTATTCGACAAGCCATCTCTATATATAGCTGCTCTCTCTATAAAGGCATGGCAGCCTGCCTGACTTGGCCCTACACTACTCCCAGAAAGATACTCACAGCGAAACCACCATGCATGAAGACATCCTGATCAACGTCACCCCCTTTGAAACCCGCGTCGCCCTGGTCGAACAGGGCGCCGTCCAGGAAATACACATCGAGCGCAGCATCCAGCGCGGGTACGTCGGGAACGTTTATCTGGGCAAGGTCGCGCGCGTACTGCCCGGCATGCAGAGCGCCTTCATCGATATCGGGCTGGAGCGCGCCGCCTTCATCCACGTGGCCGACCTGCGCCAGAACCGCGTGGAACGCAACCATGGAAATGCGCCCACGCCCATCGAAAAACTGCTGTTCGAAGGCCAGTCCCTGCTGGTGCAGGTCATCAAGGACCCGCTGGGCACCAAGGGCGCGCGCGTCTCCACGCAGATCAGCATCGCCGGACGCATGCTGGTATACCTGCCCTTCGACCCTCATATAGGCGTGTCCCAGCGCATCGGCTCCGATGCCGATCGCATCGAACTGCGCGAACGCGTCACCCGGCTGATGGACAAGGACGAGAAAGGCGGCTTCATCGTGCGCACCCAGGCGGAATGCGCCACGGACGAGGAAATCGCAGCGGATCAGCTTTACCTGCGCACCTTGTGGACGCGCATCCAGGAACGCATACGCCAGCAAGGCGCGCCTTCCGTGCTGTACACCGACCTGAACCTGGCGCAGCGGGTGCTGCGCGACATGGTCACGCCCAACACGCATTCCATCATCGTGGATTCACGCACCGTCGTGCAGGAAATGAAGGAATGGGCGCAGATCTATACGCCGTCCGTGCTGGAGCGCATCCATCACCACAAAGGCAGCCGCCCCCTGTTCGATACCGCCAATGTGGACGAGGAAATCAAGCGGGCTCTGTCGCGGCGCGTGGACCTGAAATCCGGAGGCTACCTGATCATCGACCAGACCGAGGCGCTGACCACGGTGGACGTCAATACCGGCGGCTTCGTGGGCGGCCGCAACTTCGACGACACGATTTTCAAGACCAATCTGGAAGCGGCCGTGGCGCTGGCCCGCCAACTGCGCCTGCGCAACCTGGGAGGCATCATCATCCTGGACTTCATCGACATGGATGATCCCGCCCACCGCGAATCAGCGCTCGAAGAACTGCAGAAAGCCTTGAGCAAGGACCGTACCCGGGTCACCATCAATGGATTCAGCCAATTGGGCCTGGTGGAAATGACCCGCAAGCGCACCCGCGATTCGCTGGCGCACCAGTTGTGCGAACCCTGCCCCACCTGCCAGTCGCGCGGCTCCATCCGCACCGCGCGCACGGTCTGCTATGAAATCCTGCGTGAAGTGCTGCGCGAAGCCAAGCAGTTCAATCCCAAGGAGTTCCGCATTCTGGCCGCCCAGGAAGTGGTGGACCTGTTCCTGGAAGAAGAAAGCCAGCATCTGGCGGTGGCGGGCGACTTCATCGGCAAGCCGATATCCCTGGAAGTGGACGCGCATTACTCCCAGGAACAGTACGACATCATTCTGCTGTGATGCGCACCGATGGGCGGGCGCTCAATGCGCACCATTCCGCCCTGCGCGGGCGGTACAAATAACGGCAGCGGTGCGCGAATGGATCATGGGAGAAGAAAACCCCCGGTTCGGCCTTACTGGACCACCGGCTTGAAGTCATCCTCGGGCTGCACTTCCTTGGGCGCCTCGTCCGGATTGCAGACGCCGGGCGCCCGGATGGAGGTGAAGATCTCCTTGATCTGCTGCTGCACGCCGGCCTGGTAACTGTAGACCTTGGCGTCCACCCAGCCCTTCTGCATCAAGGTCAGGTCCACCAGAATGGTTTTTTCCCATCCCGCCCCCTCTTCCAAGGGATAGCGCAAGGTGCCGTAGCTCGCCTGGCGCTCGTCCATCTTGAAAACGGCCGCCTTGCCGCACTCGGCCTGATGCTTGAAGAGCGCCCGCTGGATCCCCACGAAATCCGTATTGATGCGGCGCTCGCTTTGCAGGTAGACCGAGCGGCGCAGATCGTCTTCGCGCAATTGCCCGTTCTGGGCCGCACACCCGGCCAATGCGGCCAATCCGGCCAGGATGATGATGCCTTTCTTCATGATGTTCCTTGGTTTGCGGCGCCGGGCCGCTCATTCGTTGAACTGAAACTGCATGCGGTACAGGCTGGCGTAGACGCCATCGCGAGCCAGAAGCTCGTCGTGACGGCCCTGCTCGATGATGCGTCCTTCGTCCAGCACCAGGATCTGGTCGGCCTTCTGCACCGTGGAGAGACGATGGGCGATGACCAGGGTGCTGCGGCCCTTCATCAAGGTCTCCAGCGAGGCCTGGACCTGGCGCTCCGACTCGTTGTCCAGCGCGGAAGTGGCCTCGTCCAGCACCAGGATGGGCGCGTTCTTGATCAGGGCGCGCGCGATGGCCAGGCGCTGGCGCTGCCCGCCCGACAAGGCATTGGCATTTTCTCCCACCGGCGTGTCCAGGCCCTGGGGCAGGCCGGCGACGAAGTCACGCAGATTGGCGGCTTCCAGCGCCTCCCAGATGCGCTCGTCCGAAACGTCCTGCCCGGCGCCGTAGGCCACGTTCTGGCCTATGGTGCCCTCGAACAGCACCACGTCCTGGCTGACCAGGGATATATGGCTGCGCAGGCTGCGCAGCTTCAGCTCCGGGAGCGCAATGCCGTCCACGCGCACCTGTCCGCCGGTGGGCTCGATGAAGCGCGCAGCATATTGGCCAGCGTCGTCTTGCCGCTGCCCGAGCGCCCCACCAGCGCGACTGTCTGCCCCGGCTGCACGGAGAAACTGACATCGGAGACCGTGTCCCGATGCGCATCGGGAAAGCGATGGTGCACGCCGTCGAACTCGATGTGGCCGCGCACTTCGGCGGGGAGTTCCCGCTCGCCCGTATCGCGCTCGGCATCCTGGTCCACCAGCTTGAAGACGCTTTCGGCCGCCACCAGCATGCGCTGCATGGTGCCGGTGATGTTGGTCAGGCGTTTGATGGGATCGAAGATCTGTCCCAGCGCGGCCATGAAGGCGGCAAAGCTGCCGACCGTCAGCACGCCCGAATTGGCCTGGTAAAGAGCCACGAAGATGACGCCCGCCACCGCGATGGCCACGAAGAACTGGGTGATGGGCGAGAGGGCCGCATCCGCCGAGGCCGCGCGCATGGCGAAGCGGCGCAGCCGCCCGTTCACATAGGAGAAACGGGCGTTCTCTCGTTCGTAGCCGTCGAACAGCTTGATGACGCGCTGGGCGTCGATGGCCTCGCCCACCACGCGGGTCAGCTCGGCGTTCATGTTGACGGTATCCCGGTTGATGCGCCGCAGGCGCCGCGAAACCAGCTTGGCGACGAATACCGAGGCGGGCATGACAAGGAACACGATCACCGTCAGTTGCCAGGACATGTACAGCAGCACCCCCAGCAGCGCCACCACGGTCAGCACTTCGCGCACGATGACGGTCACCACTTCGTTGGCTACGCCCGTCATGGTGCCGGCGTCGATAGTGAAGCGGTTGAGCAGGCGCCCCGTGTCCCCGCGCTTGAATTCCTCGTCGGGCAGGCTGAGCAACCGGGTGAACATATCCCCGCGCAAGGTCAGCAGCATCTTGTTGGCCACCCACGCGAACAGGTACGTGCTGGCATAGGTGGTGATCCCGCGCACGAACATCAAGCCTATGACCGCCAGGGGAATGGACCAGACATAGTATGGCTTGGCCCCCGTGAAGCCGTCGTCGAGCAGCGGCTTCATGATCACCGCCAGCACGGGCTGGGTCGCCGAGGAAATGGCGACCAGGACCAGCGCCACCACCACCGCCTTCCAATAGGGCAGCAGGCGGCTGTAGATGCGCTTCCACAATTCCGACTTGACCGGATCGTGGCCCGCGGGCCGGATTTTTGTTTCTATGGCGTTGGACAACGAGGACACCTATATACTATGTGATTGTGTTCATTTTAACGTTCATTGCCAGACGCTGAGCGTTCCCGCTCAAGATCGTGTTCCCGAGCAGTCCTGTTCATGCCTCAACCATCTGCCCTCTACCTGCGACTTCCCAACTGGCTGGGTGATGTCTGCATGAGCCTGCCCTGCCTGCAGGCCCTGCTGGACACCGGCCGGCCGGTCGTCGTCTGCGCCCGCCCCTGGGCCAGGGAGCTGCTGTCCGCCTATCCCCTGCACGGCTTCATCCCCATGAGCGGGAATTGGCGCCGCGACGGCTGGGCCGTGCGCCGCTACCGCCGGCAGGCCGGCCACCGCCGCGCCGCCGGGATACTGCTGCCCGACTCCCTGACCAGCGCCCTGACGTTCAAGCTGGCGGGCCTGCCGGCCTGCGGCTATCGGGATGACGGCCGCAGCCTGCTGCTGCGCTGGCCTTTGGCCAAGCCCAAGGCGCAGAGGCATGCGGTCGAGTCCTGGTTCCACATCGTGCGCCAGGCGCTGCTGCGCTGGCGGCTGGATCCGGTGCCCGCGGCCGCACCCGCCGCCCTGGGCTTGAAGCTCACGCCCCTGCAGCGCCAGGAGGGCGACAGCAGCCTGCGCCAGGCGGCCTTGCGCCCGGGCGACTATATCCTTATCGCCCCGACCGCCACCGGCCTGCACAAGGGCCGCGTCAAGGTCTGGCCGCACTTCGACGCCCTGACCCGTCGCCTGCAGGCCCTGGGCAGGACCGTGGTCATGTGCCCGCCGCCCAATGAGCACGAAGCCGCCCTGGCGAACGCCCCCACAGCGCGCTGCCTGCCGTCCCTGCCTCTTGGCGCCTTCGCCCGGCTATGCCAGCAGGCCCAATGGGTGATCTGCAACGATTCGGGCGTATCCCATGTGGCCGCCGCAGTCCAGGCGCGGCAACTGACCTTGTGCGGCGTCACCGATCCTGAAGACACCGGCCCCTGGTCGCCCCGCGCCCTGTGCCTGGGACGCGACGGCCAGTGGCCCGAACTGCAGGACGTCCTGTCCGCTCTCCAGCCTGTACCGGAGCCCGCATGAACCTGTCCAGCATATTGACCAGCCTGGTCATTCCCCTGAATCTGTTTGCCGCCCTGCTCCTGCTGGCGGTGATCCTGTTCGCCACTCGCCACCGCAAGACGGCCGCCGCCCTGGCGCTCAGCGGGCTGCTCTGGGCGGGCGCCTGGTCCCTGCCCGCCACCAGCCTGTGGGTGGGCGGCTATCTGGAAAACATGTATCCCTACCAGGCGGCGGCGCAGGTCCCGCAGGCCGACGCCATCGTGGTCCTGGGCGGCTATACGGCCCAGAACCGCAGCAACTGGTTCCTGCCCCAGACGGCGCGCAAGACCTCGGCCCGCGTGGAGCGCGCCGCCGACCTGTACAAGGCCGAGCGCGCGCCCTATATCGTGCTGTCGGGCGCCGCCCTGGACGGCGGCGTCAGCGAAGCGAAAATGATGGCCCATACGCTGGGCACGCTGGACGTGCCGGCCTCGGCCGCCCTGATGGAAAACAACAGCCTGACCACGCAGCAGAATGGCGAATACACCGCTCGGCTGCTGAATGAAAAAGGCTTCAAGCACGTGCTGCTGGTCACCTCCGCCCTGCACATGCCGCGCGCCATGGCCATTTTCCGCAAGCAAGGAGTGGACGTGATCCCGGCCGGCGCGGCGCCCCAGATCACCCTGCCGGACGTGCCCGGCTTCTCGCGCTGGAAGCCCAGCCTGCTGGCGCTGCAGTCCAGCCGCTCCATCATCAAGGAATACGTGGGCATCCTGGTGTACTGGTCGCGGGGCTGGACATGATCTGCCGCGAAGGCTGCGGCGCCTGCTGCATCGCCCCGTCGATTTCCAGCCCTATACCTGGAATGCCTTCGGGAAAGCCGGCGGGAGTCCGCTGTGCCCAGCTTGACGAAGACAACCGCTGCAACGTGTTCGGCCGCCCCGAGCGGCCGGCAGTCTGCGGCTCCCTGCGGCCCAGCGGCGATATGTGCGGCGACAGCCGCGAACAGGCGCTGCACTGGCTGGAGCGCCTGGAAAGAGAGACCTCGGTTTCGCTGTGAAATGCCGGGCGGCAGGGCGCCAAACAGATGAAACATCACGCCCGCTTTGAAAGCTGGATTTCAAAGCGGGCGATATTGCCGCAGACATTCGTGTCATTGACAAAACAACCGCGCAAGCAGGCTGACTCGGGTCAGTAGTTCAGGGCGGCCTGGCGATTCTTGTTGAGCATGGAGCGGGCGCGACGGTAGACCACTTCCGTATCGGCGGCGAACTTGCTCATGGAAAACTCCTGCTCGACACGACGCCGGGCGTTGCCGCCCAGGGTGCGCAGGCAGAACTGCCCGTCCAGCAATTGCTGAAGGTACTGTTGCAAGGCCTGCACGTCCCCCACGGGCACGACCCAGCCGTCCAGGCCGTCGCGCACATTTTCCGGCAGGCCTCCGGCCGCGGATACCAGCGTGGGCAGGCCAGCCGCCATGGTCTCGCAACTGGCGTAGGACGCGGCTTCCCGATACGAGAGCACGAAACCGACGTCGCTGGCCGCCAGCACCCGGCGCACATCCGACACCAGACCGGGAAAATTGACCGACTCCAGCATGCCCAGTTCGCGCACGCGCGCCATCATGGCATCGTTGGGCGGATCGCCGGCCACCAGTATGCGGATGCGCCGGCGTTGCGCTGGAGCCAGCCGACTGACCGCCTCCACCAACAGCAGCCAGCCCTTGTTCAGATCCGTGCCGCCTATGCTGCCAAAGACCAGGGCATCCTAGGGCAAGCTGCCGAAAAACGCCTGCCGCGCCTCTTGCCGCTGACTGCGGGACGGCGGCTGGAGGTAGGAAATGTCGATGCCGTTGCGCACCACGGTGATGGGCGCACGCGCATAGCCCGATTGCCGCAGCTGCCGTTCCACGAATTCACACACGGCAATGGCCGACTGGGTGCCGAAACGGGCGCGCAGGCGGTGGCCGAAACTGTCGACCTCGTTGGTATTGTGCTTGGTCCAGACAATGGCCGGCGCTTCGCGCAGGCCCAGGCTGGCGGCCATGAGATGGCGATGATCCGCCCCGCCGTTGCAATGGGCGATGTCGAATCGTTCGGCCTTCAGGAAGCGGCGCAGGCGCAAGATCTCGGGCACGGCGGAAAACACGCGCGAGGTGGACAGGCCGGGCAGCACACGCACATTGGGCAGGCGCGAAGCCTCCCGGAACAGGCGCCCGGTCGGCGGTGCGGCCAGCGTGAATTCGCAGCGGTCCGCCATCTCCCGCAACAGGCTCAGGACATAGGTCACATGACCGCCGCCATTGCCATGATGAATATCGTTAATGAGAACTTTCACAAATCGCTCCGCCAACAGCCTGCCTGGACAGCTTGCTCAATACGCACCCCGAACGGATGCCCGTACGTGTCGGAGTTTATCTGTTAGCAAGCTTGCTGAACAACAACTGAACAGAGTGAAAACCGGCTGAACGCAACTTAAATACAACACTTCTGCCGTTCAGCGGCGTTGCAGAACCTCGTCGTACAAGGCTTGATAGCGGGCGGCCACGGAGGGCCAGCTGAACTCGGAGAGCAGTTCGCGCGAATTCTCCACCAGTTGCCGGACGGCGGCCGAGTCCTCGCCCAGTTGCCGCACCGCTTGTGCGAGTTCCTGGGCGTTTTCAGGATGGGTCAGGAGCAGCGCATGATGCCCGGCGCGCACATACTGGGCAAAACCGCACCAGGGGCTGGGGCTGAGCACCACCGGCAAGCCGTAGGACATGGCCTCCAGCGGCGCCATGCCGAAGCTGTCGTTCAGAGTGGGATGCACATAAATGTCGGCTGCCCGGTAATAAGGCTCCACATTGGAGGTCTCGCCCAGCAGGACGACACGGTCCTCCAGGCCCAAGCCGGTCAGTTGCTGGCGCATGGCGTCACGCAGGCCCGGCTTGCCGCCCACGACCAGCAGCCGGTAGCGGGACGGCAGTTGCGCCAAGGCCTGCAGCACGGTGACCAGGCCCTTGCGCAAGGGATTGCGCGCCACCAGCAGGCAGACGATGTGCTCGTCGTCCAGTCCCAGCCTGGCGCGGGTCTGCGCGCGATCCTGGCCGCCGGCGTCGGGTTCGGGCAGCAGTACGCCCGGCGCGATGACCGGATAGGGGTGCACGCTGCCGTAGGCCTGCTGCAATTGTTCGGCGATCAGGCCGGAGACGGCCACGACGGCATGCGGGCCGGGGCGCAGCCTGCGGCCCTCCAGATGCAGGTACATGCCGACCCTGGGGCTGAAGCAGGAGCCCAGCTTCTTGAACCAGGGCAGCGCCCGCACGCGCCAGTTGTAGCGTACCGGCGTGACGTGCACCACTTCCACGTCGCCGCACCAGCCGTTCATGTGCGAATGCACGATGTCGAAGCCCCGGGCGGTGGCCTGAGCGGCCTTGCGGGCGAACAGCCAGCTGCGTATCCAGCCCGGCCAGCGCGACCAGTGCCGGATGGGCACGTAGGGCAGTTTCAGATCGCAGCGGCTGTCATAGTCGCGCGCGAATACCGTGATGTCGTGATGGCGCGCCAGTTCGCGCATCAGTTCCACGCCATAGGCTTCGGCGCCGCCGAAGCGGTTGCCGAAACGATCCACCACGAAGGCGATGCGCAGGCGCGCCGGACTCTGATCCGCGGAAGGCTGGGTGTCGCTCATGGGGACGAGGTGCGGCGCCGGTCTTCAAGGCGCGTGATGCACTTTTGCAGAAAACGGAGAATATTCGTGGACCGCGCCACGGTGACGCGGGGCAGGTCGAACAGATCGTCGTCGGCGCGCGCCAGCCCGCGATTGGTCGTGGTGGCGTTATGGTAGCCCGCCTGGCGCACCAGATCGCGGATCGCCCGGGTCTGGTCGCCATAGGGATAGCAGAAGGCGTTGACCTCCACCTGCAACAGGTCCTGCAGCTCGACCCGGGATTGAACGATCTGGTACTGGGCGATCTCGGAGGACACCTCGGTCAGATGGACGTGGTCCAGCGTATGCGACCCGGCTTCGTGACCGGCGGCCACCCAGGCGCGCAATTCGGGCAGCGACATCAGGCCGGAGTGCGGCACGCCCTTGGGCTGGTCCCAGAAATTGGAGCCGTCCAGGTGGCGGGCCACGATATAGTTGGTGGCGGTGAAACCCAGCTCGTCCAGCACCGGCATGGCGTTCTGGAATACGTTGCGATAGCCGTCATCGAAACTGATGCCCACCACCTTGCCCTGCTTCTCGCCGCGCAGGTAGGGCATGAGCTGGGCCATGGACAGGCCGCGGTAGCCCAGCCGCTTCAGCCAGGTCATCTGGCGACGGAAGTCGGTGGGGTGCACGGTCAGGCCGCGATAGGGCGAGCCCTTGGGCGCCGGCAACCCGATCTGGTGGTACATGAGAATCGGAATCATAGCGGCATTATAAGCAGCCATGAGCCTGTCCGCGCTCTTTTCATGGCTCCTCCCGTCCTGCAAAGGCCATGCGTGAACAGGCCCTAGGTCTGCTTCCGGCGCGTGTAGTACCAGAGCTTGCTGTAACGAAAGAGACTGCCGGAAGCAGCCATGCAGGCCAGGATGAAGCCCTGCGGGCCGTCCAGGAAGCCGCGCCGCACGACGTAATGCCGCAGGAACGTCCAGACCGCATGGCCGGCGATGCCGGGCAGGCTGGTGGTCTTGCCGCGCGCCTGCATCTGGCGCGCCGCCTCGGTCGAATACGTATTGATCTTGTCGATGAACACTTCGAGGCTGGCATAGGGGTAATGCAGGAAATGCCCGTCCAGGATCGCCGTAGGCTGGTCGGTCTGCACGCTTTCATGGACCTTGACGTCCTTGAAGCGCGCCGTGCCGCGCCGGAACAGGCGCAGCACCCGGTCGGGCCACCAGCCGCTGTGGCGTATCCAGCGGCCGGCGAATTCGGACAGGCGCGCGATGCGATAGGCCACAGCCCGGGGTCGGGCCAGCTCCTGCTGGATCAGGCGGGCCAGCTCGGGCGTGACGCGCTCGTCCGCGTCGATGGACAGCACCCATTCGCCCGTGGCCAGATCCAGCGCCCGGTTCTTCTGCGGGCCGAATCCCGGCCAGTCCGGCGTCACGGTGACCTGGGCGCCCATGGCGCGGGCGATCTCGCAGGTGCGGTCCGTGCTTCCCGAATCCACCACGATGATCTCGTCGGCAAAAGACACCGACTCCAGGCAGGCGCGGATATGCGCCTCCTCGTTCTTGGTGATCAGGATGACGGAAAGCCGCGGCAGCGGCTGGGCCGTCCCGTTCATTTCTGGCGCTGCCGGCGTCGCCATGCCTTCCACCTGTTGAAGATAGGACCGATGAGCGGATGCACGGCCACGTTGAGGCGGCGCCCCACGGACGCGCCGGTGGTGTCGCGCACGGCGAAACGGTAGATGTGCAGCGGGTCCGTGCCCGGCTGGTTCGAACCGAAGGCGCGCGTGGTGTACAGGTAGCGAAAGCCCGCCTGCTGGGCGATCCGCACATAGTCCGGGTCGAAATAGCCCTGCGGCCAGCAGAACTGGTCCGAGACGGAACCCAGCTTGGCGCGCAGAGTCTGGCGCGACTGCTCCAGCTCCCAGCGCATCTTCTCGTTCTTGTGCTCGCGCTGCTCGCCCAGATCCCAGCGCGTATGCGTATGGGTATGGCTGTGGAACTCGAACACGCCCTCTTCCTGCATGGCGCGGATTTCGCTCCAGCGCAGGATGACTTCGTCGCTGCGTCCGGCCGCGATGCGCGCTTCGCATTCCCGGTGATCGGGGCATTCGGGGACATCGCCCTGGCCAGCGTGCGGACGCACCGGGCCGTCCTTGACCCAGGAGGTCACCAGGAAGATGACGGCATTGAAACCATATTTCTTGAGCAGGGGGTAGGCATGGACCCAATTGTCCAGATAGCCGTCGTCGAAGGTGATCAGCACCGACTTGCGCGGCACGCCCTGCCCCTGCAGGTGACCGACGAACTGCTCGGTGGTCAGGCTGGTCCAGCCGTGGCGCTTGAGCCATTGCAGATGCTGCTCGAAATGCTCAGGGGATGCATTGATCATGCCGCCCTGGGGGGTGACGTGGTGATACATCATCACCGGCACGGTGGTGGCCATTCTCATTTTTGCAGTTCCTTCAGCCAGCGGTAGTACGCGCCTTCAAGCCGGTCGCCCATCGCCTTGGGAGTGAATCGTTCATCGCTGCGGCAGAATTCCCGCCCGGCCGCGCCCATGGCGCGGCGGCGCTCCGGATCCCGGATCAGCTCATGCAGGGCGGCGCGCAGCGCCTCTATGTCGTGCAGGGGCGCCAACAGGCCGCTGCGCCCTTCCAGCATCATTTCCGGCACGCCGCCCACCCGGGTGCCGACCACGGGCAGGCCGGCGCTGCCGGCCTCGACGAAGGCCGTACCCGACGCTTCCATGTGGGTGGCAAGGGCGAAGATGTCCAGGTTTGGCAGCAGGGACGGCACGTCCGAGCGGGCGCCCAGCAGATGCACGCGCTCCTGCAGGCCCTGCCCGGCCACCAGAGCTTGCAGTTCCTCGAAACCTGGCGAGCCTCCGCCCGCCAGGACCAGATGCAGATCGGGGTGCAAGGCGAACAGGGGCTGCATGGCCGCAATCAGTTCGCGGTGCCCTTTTTCGCGCCGCAGCACGGCCACGCAGCCCACCAGCAGCGCGTGCGGCGGCAGGCCGAGCTCGGCCCGCAGGTCCAGCGCGGGGGCGGAATCCAGCAGGGCCGGATCCACGCAGGGATACACGACCTGCACCGATTCCGGCTTGACGCCGCGCTGGATCAGATGCTCGCGCACGTACTCGCTGGGCGTGATGACGCGCTTGGGCACGATGGTGTAGGACAGCAGCGATCCAACCTTCTTGGCCAGGTGGCGCGTACGCACGATCAGCGGCGTGCCCGCCAGCCGCCCGGCCATGCCGGCCAGCAGGGCGTCGCGGCGGCTGTGGCTGTTGACCACGTCGAAGCCGCCCTGGCGCAGCACGCGACGCAACTGACGCACGCCGCGCAGGTAGTTGCGGGGGCCGTCCATGTACAGGGTGTGGACGACGAAGCCTTCGTCGCGCAGGCGCGCCGCCAATTGCGCATGAGGCTGGCAGGCGGCCTCCACATGATGGCCGCGTTCACGCAGGATGCGCATCACGCGCAGGATGTAGTTCTCCTGGCCGCCGAAGCTCGTGGCGGCCTCCGAGTGCAGGATGCGCAGCGGCCTCATCGGTAGCTGATCTCCACTTCCCGCGTGGCGTCCCATTGCTCCAGCTGCTCCAGCATGGAGTCGGCCAGGCGCACCCGCCAGTCCCGGCCCAGCTGGATGACGCATTCATAATCGGGTCGATGCAGTTGCACTTCCACGGCCACCCCTCCCCCTTCCGGGGCGCGATGCGGCGCCAGCAGGTTCTGCAGACAGGCGGCGTCGGCCTGGTCTCCCAGGACGATGCTCAGGCAGCTGGCGCGGGTTTCGCGGGCCAGCTGCAGATCGAAGATGGCGTCGGCCGTCACGCGCAGGCCGCCGGTGTAGTCGTCATTGCTGACCTTGCCCTGGATGATGACGAGCTGGTCTTCCTTCAGGCGCTGGCGGTGCTCCTCGAACAGTTCGTTGAAGATGGCCACTTCGATCTGGGCGGAGCCATCGTCCAGCATGGCATACAGCATCTTGCCTCGGCGCGTCATGCGCACGCGCACGGCCGACAGCACGCCGGCGAACCATTGCGGATTGCGGGAGGCTTCCAGGCGCGCCAGCGGCGTGGGCGCGAAGCGGCGGACCTCGTCGCGCCAGGCGTCGAACAGGTGGCCGCTGAAATAGAAGCCCAGCGCCGTCTTTTCCTGACGCAGCCTTTCCTGCAGGCTCCAGGGCGCGACCTTGGCGACTTCGCCTTCCACGATGTCGTCCGAATCGTCGGCGAACAGGGCGGACTGGTTGGCGCTGCGCTCGGCCTGCTCGGCCGCCTCCACCGCCGCGCCTATGGTGGCCAGCAGCGCGGCGCGGTTGTCGTCGATGCAGTCAAAGGCGCCGGCCCTCACCAGGGCTTCGATGGTGCGCTTGTTGACCTGGTGGCGGTCCACCCGGCGGCAGAAGTCGAACAGGCTCTTGAACGGCCCTTCCTGGGCGCGCGCCTGGACGATGGCCTCCACCGCGGCCTGACCCGTGCCTTTGACGGCGCCCAGGCCGTAGCGCATGGTGCGCGGCGGCAGCCCCTGCGCCGTGTAGCTGTCCTCCACGGGCTCGAAGCGGTAGTTGGACGCATTGATGTCGGGCGGCAGGACCTGCACGCCATTGGCCAGCGCATCCTTCCAGAAGATCTGCACCTTGTCGGTGTCGTCCATGTCCGACAACAAGGTGGCGGCCAGGAACTCGGCCGGGTGATGGGCCTTGAGCCAGGCCGTCTGATAGGCGATCAGGGCGTAGGCGGCGGAGTGACTCTTGTTGAAGCCGTAGCCCGCGAATTTCTCCATCAGGTCGAACAGCTTGACCGCCAGCTCGGGATCATGCCCCTTCTTGACGGCGCCTTCCTCGAACAGCACGCGGTGCTTGGCCATTTCCTCGGGCTTTTTCTTGCCCATGGCGCGCCGCAGCAAGTCGGCGCCGCCCAGCGAATAGCCGCCGATGATCTGCGAGATCAGCATCACCTGTTCCTGGTAGACGATCACCCCGTAAGTGCTGCGCAGGGTGCTTTCCAGGTCCGGGTGGAAGTAGTCCACTTCGGCGCGGCCGTGCTTGCGATTCACGAAGTCCACCACCATGCCCGATTCCAGCGGCCCCGGACGATACAGGGCCAACATGGCGATGATGTCTTCGAAGGTGGACGGCCGCAGGCTGCGCAACAGCTCCTTCATCCCGCGCGATTCCAGCTGGAACACGGCGGTGGTGTTGCCCTCGCACAGCAGCTTGTAGGAGGCGTCGTCGTCCAGCGGCAATGCCATGATGTCGAAGTCGCGCTTAGATGGATTGAACTGCCGCACGTAGCGCACCGCCCAGTCCAGGATGGTCAGGTTGCGCAGGCCCAGGAAGTCGAACTTGACCAGGCCGGCGGCTTCCACGTCATCCTTGTCGTATTGGGACACGGCATTGGCGTCCGGGCCGGGCTGGCAATACAGCGGGCAGAAGTCGATCAGCTTGCCCGGCGCGATCAGCACGCCGCCGGCGTGCATGCCCACGCTGCGCGTCAGGCCCTCCAGGGGCCGGGCAAGATCGATCAGGGCCTTGACCTCTTCGTCGTTCTCATAGCGTTCGCGAAAGGCGGGTTCGTCCGCCAGGGCGCGCTCCAGGGTCCAGGGATCGGCCGGGTTGAAGGGGATCAGCTTGGACAGGCCGTCGCACATGCTGTAGGGCAGCTCCAGCACCCGGCCCACATCGCGCTCCACCGCCTTGGCGCCCAGCGTGCCGAAGGTGGCGATCTGGCTGACAGCCTGGCGGCCGTATTTTTCCTTCACGTAATCGATGACACGTTCGCGGTTGTCCTGGCAGAAATCCACGTCGAAGTCGGGCATGGAGACCCGCTCGGGATTCAGGAAACACGCGAACAGCAAGTGGTAGCGCAGCGGATCCAGGTCGGTGATGCCCAGGCTGTAGGCGGCCAGCGAGCCCGCCCCCGAACCCCGGCCGGGACCGACCGTCACGCCGTTGTGCTTGCCCCAGTTGATGAAGCCGGCCACGATCAGGAAGTAGCCTGGAAAGCCCATGGAAATGATGGTGTTGCATTCCCAGCGCAGGCGCTCCGCGTAGGTCGGATACTGCGCCTGGCGTTCGGCCTCGTCCGGGTAGAGCTGCTCCATGCGCTTTTTCAGGCCTTCCTCGGCCTGATGCACCAGGTAGTCGTCCAGCGTCATGCCGTCGGGCGTGGGGAAATCGGGCAGGTAGGGCTTGCCCAGCTCCAGCTCCAGGTTGCAGCGCTTGGCGATCTCCAGCGTGTTCTCCAGGGCCGAGGGCACGTCGGCGAAACGGCGTGCCATCTCCTCCGAATCCAGGAAATACTGCTCGGGCGTGAAGCGCTTGACGCGCTTGGGATTGGCCAGCTGTTCACCCTCGGCGATGCAGACGCGCACCTCGTGGGCGCGGAAATCGTCGGCCTCGATGAACTGGATGGGATGCGTGGCGACCACGGGCAGGTCCAGCTCGGCGGCCAGCCGCATCGCTGCCTGCACATACAATTCGTCGCCGTCGGCGCCGCAGCGCTGCAGCTCGATGAAGAAGGCGTCGGGAAACAGCCCCGCCCAATGGCGCGCGCACTGGCGCGCCAGCTCCATGTTGCCGGACTCCAGGGCCTGGCCCACGTCGCCCATGCGCGCCCCCGACAAGGCGATCAGGCCGCTGCGCCCTTCCAGCCAGGCGCGCCGCACTTCCGCCCTGCCCTTGTACTGGTTGCCCAGCCAGGCGCGCGTCAGGATGTCGCACAAGTCCAGGTAGCCGGCCTCGTTCTGCACCAGCAGAAGCAGGCGCGAAGGCTTTTCTCGATCCTCCTCGTTCTGCAGCCAGATGTCGCAACCCATGATGGCCTTGATGCCGGCCTTGCGCGCGGCCTTGTAGAACTTGATCTGGCCGAACAGATTGCACAGGTCCGTCAGGGCGAGCGCCGGCTGCCCGTAGGCCAGCGCCTTCTTGATCATGTCGGGTATGCGGGCGATGCCGTCCACCACCGAGAACTCGGAGTGGGATCGCAGATGGACAAAGGAGGTGTGTGTTTCGCTCATGTCGGAATTGTACTGAACCCGATTGAAAATGGTTGCTCCGGCGCGGCCGGGACGGACGGCCGGAGCAGCGGACGGGAGAAGGACGCGCGCATCAGCGCTGCAAGGCCGCCCAGGCTTTCTCCAGGCGCTTGACCGAGACCGGCATGGGCGTGCGCAGCTCCTGTGCGAACAGGGACACGCGCAGTTCCTCCAGCATCCAGCGCAAGTCGCGCAGGCCGCTGTCCTCGGCCCCTTTCAGGGCGGCCACGGCGCGCTGGTACTTGACCAGCAGCGGAGCCATGTCCTGCATCAGACGCTGATCGCGGGCCGGGTCGGCGCGCAGCTTGTCCACGCGCGTCTGCACCGCCTTCAGATAACGCGGGAAATGGGCCAGCTGCTTGTATTCGCTGGCTTCCAGGAAGCGGGCCGGCATCAGCGCCGCCAATTGCTGCTGCATGTCCTTCAAGGCCTCGGGGTGCGCCTTGACCTGGGCCAGCTTCTTCTGCGCCGCGCTCCATTCGACCAGGATCTGGCCCGCCAGCCGGGCCACCTCCTGGGCCACCAGCCCCAGGCGGCTGCGGCCTTCCTGGGCGCGCACCTCGAAGCTCGCCTGGTCATGCGGCCAGGGCTCCATCATGCACGATTGCTCCAGGGCCACATCGATGATCTGGTCGCGCAACTGTTCTTGCGTGCCCAGGGTCATGTACAGCATGCTGATGCGCGTCAGATCCGCGATGTTCTTTTCCAGGAAGCGCACCTGCTCGCGCAGGGCCAGCCGGAACAGGCGGCGCAGACCCTTGCGATGCTGGCGGCGCGCCTCGGCCGGATCGTCGAACACGTCCAGGTCGCAATGCGTCTTCTGATCGATCAGCGCCGGGTAGCCGATGAAGCTGCGGCCCTTGCGCCTGATCTCCATCAGTTCGGGCAGTTCGCCGAAGGACCAACTGGTCAATTGCTCGTGATCCAGCACCTGCGCGACATGCTCGTCGGCCGCGGCCATCTGCTGGAAGGAAGCCTGGGCCTGACGGCCGTGCTCGGCCTTGAGCTGGTCCAGGTTGCGCCCGCCCGAGAGCATCCGGCCATGTTCGTCGATGACGCGAAAGTTCATGAACAGATGGGCGGGCAAGGTCTCCAGCTTGAAATCGCTGCGCTGCGGCCGCTGCTTGACCTGCTCCCACATATCCTGGGCGATGGCGTCCAGCAGGCTCATGCCGGGATCGGCCGCACGGTCGAACCAGCGCTTGTGGAAAGCATCGGCATAGTCCGGCAAAGGCACGCAATGGCGGCGGGTGCGCTGCGGCAGGGACTTGAGCAGCGCCAGCACCTTTTCCTTGAGCATGCCCGGCACCAGCCATTCGCAGCGCGCCGGGTCGATCTGGTTCAGGGCGAACAGGGGCACGCTGAGCGTCACCCCGTCGCGCACCGAACCGGGCTCGAAGTGGTAATCCAGCGCCATCTTGACGCCCTGCCACTCCACCGACCGCGGGAAGACGTCGGTGGTGATGCCGGCGGCGTCATGCCGCATCAGCTCGTCCCGGCTCAACTCCAGACCCTTGGCCTGCTCCTTGGACAGCCCCTTGTACCACTTCTCCAGCGTCGCGGTCTGGTAGACATCCTGCGGGATGCGCTGGTCGTAAAAGGCGTAGATCAATTCCTCGTCGATCAGGATGTCCGGCCGGCGCGACTGGTGCTCCAGGCGCTCCACCGCCGAAATCTGCTGGCGGTTATGGCGCAGGAACGGCAAGCTGGAGTCGATCTCGCCGGGCACCAGGGCCTGGCGCAGGAAGATCTCGCGCGCCTGCGCGGGATCGATCTTGCCGAAATGCACGCGCCGTCCGCTGTAGATCATCAGGCCATACAGGGTGGCGCGCTCGTTGGCCACCACCTGGCCGGCCTTCTTCTCCCAGCGCGGATCGGACCAGGTCTTGCGCAGCAGGTGCGCCCCCACCTTCTCCACCCATTGCGGCTCGATGCGGGCCACGCAGCGCGCGAACAGGCGCGTGGTCTCCACCAGCTCGCCGGCCAGGATCCAGCGCCCGGCTTTCTTGACCAGCTTGGAGCCCGGATGGATGACGAAACGCAATTCGCGCGTGCCTTGGTACAGGCCGGTTTCTTCGCTTTTATGGCCGATATTGCCGATCAGGCCCGTGAGCAAGGCCAGATGCACCTGCTCGTAGGTGGCCGGCGAGGGATTGGCCGTCCAGCGCTGCTCGTGCACCAGGCTGCGCAACTGGGTGTGGACGTCGCGCCATTCGCGCACGCGCACGGGCGAGAGCAGGGCCTGCTTCAGGCTGTTCATGAACTTGCGCTGCGAGCCCTGCTCGGCGGATTGCTCCTCCAGCCAGTTCCACAGTTTCACATAGGACAGGAACTCGGACTTGTCGTCATTGAAGCGGGCGTGTGCCTGGTTGGCGGCCTCGCGCTCGTGCATGGGGCGATCGCGCGGGTCCTGCACCGACATGGCGGCGGCAATGACCAGCATTTCCGTCAGGCAGTGCTGCTCGTGTCCGGCCAGCACCATGCGCGCCACGCGCGGGTCCACCGGCAGCTTGGCCAGCGAGCGGCCCACCGGGGTCAGGCGCTGCTGCTCGTCCAGCGCGCCCAGCTCCTGCAGGATCTGGTAGCCGTCGGCGATGGCCCGGCCCGTGGGCGGCTCCACGAAGGGGAAGGTTTCCACGTCGTCCAGCCGCAGGGCCTTCATGCGCAGGATCACCGAGGCCAGCGAGGAACGCAGGATCTCCGGATCGGTGAAGGGCGGACGGCTCTTGAAGTCCTGCTCGTCGTACAGGCGTATGCACACGCCGGGGCCGATACGGCCGCAGCGGCCGGCGCGCTGGTTGGCCGAGGCCTGGCTGACGGCCTCGATGCGCAGCTGCTCGACCTTGTTGCGCCAGGAGTAGCGCTTGATGCGCGCCAGCCCGCTGTCCACCACGTAGCGTATGCCGGGCACGGTCAGCGAGGTCTCGGCCACGTTGGTGGCCAGCACCACGCGGCGCGCATTGCCCTTGGGGCGGAAGATCTGTTCCTGCTCGGCCTGCGACAGGCGCGCGAACAAGGGCAGGATGACGGTATTGGCGGGCTTGTCCTTCTCCAGGGCCTCGGTGTGCTCGCGGATCTCGCGCTCGCCGGGCAGGAACACCAGCACGTCGCCGCTGCCGTGGCGGGCGCATTCCTGCACCGCGTCCACGATGCCGTTCATCAGGTCACGCTCCTCTTCCGAGGCCGAGCGGCGCTCCTCCGCGTCCCCCTGGGACTCGTCCATGATGGGACGGTACAGGATCTCCACCGGATACAGGCGGCCCGACACTTCGATCACGGGCGCCGGCTTGCCCTTGTGGGCGAAATGACGCGCAAAGCGATCCGCGTCTATGGTGGCGGAGGTGATGATCAGCTTCAGGTCGCGGCGCCGGGGCAGCAACTGCTTCAGGAAGCCCAGCAGGAAATCGATGTTCAGGCTGCGTTCGTGCGCCTCGTCGATGATGATGGTGTCGTAGCGGCTGAGCATGGGGTCGCGCTGCGACTCCGCCAGCAGGATCCCGTCCGTCATCAGCTTGATGGCCGAGCGCGGGCCGGTCTTGTCGTTGAAGCGGATCTGGTAGCCTACCCAGTCGCCGATCTCCGACTGCAGCTCCTCGGCGATGCGCTTGGCCACCGAGGTCGCGGCCAGGCGGCGCGGCTGGGTGTGGCCGATGACCCTGCCGTCCAGCCCCCGGCCCATCTCAAGGCATATCTTGGGCAACTGGGTCGTCTTGCCCGACCCGGTTTCGCCGCACACGATGACAACCTGGTGGTCCCTGATGGCCCTGGCTATCTCGTCCCGGCGGCCGCTGACGGGCAGGTCTTCGGGGTAAAGGATGGGCGGCAGGGTGCGGGGGTTTTCAGTCAATTCTACGGACTCGTGCATGAAAGGTATTTTCTGGTACAGACATCATTATAATTTTGGCTTCAAGCCTTAGAGCGTGTTCAATCTCTTCAAGTACGCTCTCGAATTTGGACGCATAGATCCCCTGCAATGAACACAGACACCCCCGACTCGTTTACCGCTCTCGAACCACCCGATCAAGCCCAGGCGCAATTCGTGCGATGGTTCAGGGAAGTGGCCCCTTATGTGCATGACTTCCGGGGCAAGACGTTCGTGGTGGCCTTCGGGGGGGAACTCATCAACGACGGATTGCTCAACACGCTGATCCCGGACCTGTCCCTGCTGTCCGCCCTGGGCATCAAGCTGGTGCTGGTGCACGGCTCGCGCCCGCAGGTCAATGAACAACTGCGCCTGAAGGGCGAGACCACGCAATTCGGCCGCGGCACCGAGCCCACCAGCGCGGCCGCGCTGGAATGCGCCAAGGAGGCCGCCGGCGAGATCCGCCTGGACATCGAGGCCGCCTTCAGCCAGGGCCTGCCCAACACGCCCATGTCGCACGCGCAGATCCGCATCATTTCGGGCAACTTCGTGACCGCCCGCCCGGTGGGCGTGATCGACGGCGTGGACTACAAGCATGCCGGATCGGTGCGCAAGCTGGACGTGGACGCCATGCGCGTCATACTCAACCAGGGAGCGCTTATTCTACTCTCCCCGCTGGGCTTTTCCCCAACGGGCGAAGCCTTCAACCTGGACATGGAAGACCTGGCCACCAGCACGGCCATCGCGCTGCGCGCCGAAAAGCTGATCTTCCTGACGCCCGAGCACATCGGCCACTCCAACAATCTGGAAATCGACTCGGAGCTGGCGCGCGCCGATGCCGACGCCCTGCTGGCCTCGGGCAAGCTGGACGAGGATTGCTCCACCTTCCTGCGCTATGCCTCCCAGGCCGTCAAGCGCGGCATCGCCCGCGCCCACCTGGTGCCCTACAAGCAGGACGGCAGCATCCTGCTGGAGATCTTCACCCACGACGGCGTGGGCACCATGGTGGTGGAAGACACCCTGGACGACCTGCGTCCGGCCAACCTGGACGATGTGGGCGCCATCGTGCAGCTGATCGAGCCGCTGGAGATCGACGGAACGCTCGTGCCGCGCGGCCGCTCGGTCATCGAGCGCGAGGTGGAACGCTTCACCGTGCTGGAGCACGACGGCATCATCTACGGCTGCGTGGCGCTGATCCCCTACCCCGAGGAAAGCATGGCCGAGATGGCCTGCCTGATCGTGCACCCCGAATGGCAGGGCTCGGGCGAAGGCGAGATCCTGCTGCGCCACACCGAGGCCAAGGCCCGCGCGGCCGGCTTCAAGCGCCTGTTCGTATTGACCACGCGCACCTCGCATTGGTTCATCAAGCGCGGCTTCGTGCAGGGCGGCGTGTCCGACCTGCCCAAGGAAAAGCAGTCGCACTACAACCGTTCGCGCAACAGCATGGTCTTCATCAAGAAGCTCTGATCCGGCGCCTGTATTGGGTACAATGTCCCCATCCAAGCTCAGATTAAAAAGGAAAAGACATGGCACGCATGGTCCAGTGTGCGAAACTCAAGCAGGAAGCCGAAGGCCTGGACTTCCCTCCCTACCCCGGCGATCTGGGCGTGAAGATCTGGCGCAACATCTCCAAGCAGGCCTGGGCCGACTGGATGGACGTGCAGACCCGCCTGGTCAACGAGAATCGCCTGAACCTGGCGGATTCGCGCGCCCGGCAGTACCTGAAAGAACAGATGGAAAAATATCTGTTCGAGGACGCCGACGTCGAAGCCCAGGGCTTCGTGGCGCCCAAGCCCTGATCTCTCCCGTCCCGTCCTCATAAAAAAACACCTGCCGCGGCAGGTGTTTTTTTTGGCGTTCAAGCCAGTTTCATTCCTCGTCCTCAGGCGGGGGTTCGCCGCGCGCGGTGCGCTCGGTGTTCTTGACCCCGGTGTGGCGCACGTCATCGCCGCGCACCATGTAGATGACCCGTTCGGCCATGTTCTTGGCATGGTCGCCGATGCGCTCCAGCGCGCGGGCGATGAAGATCAGGTCAATGGAATGCGAAATGGTGCGCGGGTCCTCGATCATGTAGGTGATGATGTGGCGCAGCGAGCCCTTCCATTCGCGGTCCACCTCCTTGTCGCTGCGCACGATCTGGGCGGCGTGCAGCGCATCCTGACGGGCGAAGGCGTCCAGGGCGTCGTGGATCATGCCGGCCACGGAAGAGCTCATGTGACGCAGCTCGACCACGGGCTCGTAGCCGACCGTGCTTTCGTGCAGGCGGCGGGCCATCTTGGCGATGCGCTCGGCCTCGTCGCCACAGCGCTCCATGTCGGTCAGCATCTTGGAGATGGACAGCAGCAGGCGCAGGTCGATGGCGGTGGGCTGGTTGCGGGCGATCAGATTGGTGATGCGCTCGTCGATTTCGACTTCCAGGCGATTGACTTCCTTTTCGCGTTCGCGGACCAGGTCGACCAGCGACATGTCTCCGGTCTGCAAGGCTTCCGTGGCGCTCTTGACCATGGATTCCACGATGCCGCCCATCTGCAGGAACAGCGAGCGGGTGGTTTCCAGGTCGGAGTGGAACTGCTTGTTGGTATGTTCGTTCATAGTGGCCTTCTGTAACGGCGAAGTGGCTCTCGCCAAGCGCTCAATCAGGCACTTAGCTTAAGCGCAGATTATGACAGAGACATTAAGGTTCAGAAACCTGGACCCGCCAGCATGCGCACGCCCTGCTGGCCCGCCACCAGGGCCACGCTGGCCGGCTTGAGCGCGAACAGGCCGCAGCAGACCACGCCGGGGATGTTGTTGATGCGCGCCTCCAGCGCGGCCGGGTCGGCGATGGACAGCCCGGCCACGTCCAGGATCAGGCCGCCGTTGTCCGTCACGAAGCCGGCGCGCTCCACGGGCTGGCCGCCCAGTTCGCGCAGCTGGCGGGCCACGGCGTTCAGGGCCATGGGGATGACCTCCACCGGAAGGGCGAAGGCGCCCAGGCGCTCGACCAGCTTGGATTCGTCCACGATGCACAGGAACTTGTCCGCCACCGAGGCCACGATCTTCTCGCGCGTGAGCGCCCCGCCCCCGCCCTTGGTCATGTTCAGCGCGCCGTCGATCTCGTCGGCGCCGTCCACGTACCAGTCCATGCGTTCGATGCCGTTCAGGTCCTGCACGGCGATGCCCAGGCCCTGCATGCGCTCGGTGGAACGGTTGGAGCTGGAGGCGGCGGCCTTGAAG
The DNA here is from genome assembly GCF_965112015.1 of Alcaligenes sp. Marseille-Q7550. Classification (NCBI taxonomy): domain Bacteria; kingdom Pseudomonadati; phylum Pseudomonadota; class Betaproteobacteria; order Burkholderiales; family Alcaligenaceae; genus Alcaligenes; species Alcaligenes sp. Marseille-Q7550. Next base: position 1,303,653 of record NZ_CBCOPU010000001.1, on the reverse strand, counting down.
CGGCTCTTGTGCGGGGCCAGCGCGTCAATGAACAGGTCCACGGTGGAACCGGTGCCCACGCCCAGGATGGACTCGGGAGTCAGACGGGGCAGGATGTAGTCGACGGCGGCCTGCGCCACCTGTTGCTTGAGCTCGGACTGTGTGTACATGGCGATCAAAGAAAATCGGGGGCTGGGCCCCCGTGATGGGCATTTAGAGAAAACGAGCGGCGAACTTGCCTTCGTTGAAGCCCACGCTGACTTGCCCTTGCGGGGTGAGCAGCACGGGCCGGCGCACCAGGGCCGGGAACTGCGCGATCAGCTCCAGCCATTGGGCGTCGCTTTGCGGATCCTTGCGCTCCTCGGGCAACTGGCGCCAGGTCATGGAGGCGCGATTGACCAGCTTGGGCCAGCCTCCCAGCTCCTGCGCCCAGGCCTGCAAGCGGGCGGGCTCCAGAGGATGGTCGCGGTAATCCGAGAATTCCAGCGGCAGGCCGTGCGCCTCGAACCAGGCGCGCGCCTTCTGGCAGGTGCTGCAATTCTTCAGGCCGTACATCGAGAACATGGCAATACTCCGTATCGATCAAGCGCGCCGCTCGCGGCGCACCTGCAGGCGGTTGGCGACCACGACGAAGGCGCCGACCACCAGGATGAACAGCGTGGCCAGGGCGTTGATCTCGGGCTTGAGGCCCAGGCGCACGCGCGAGAAGACTTCCACGGGCAGGGTCGTGAAACCGGGGCCGGACAGGAAGGAGGCGATCACCACGTCGTCCAGCGACAGGGTGAATGCCAGCAGCCAGGCCGCCATCAGGGCCGGCGTGATCGAGGGCAGCACGATCATGAAAAAGGCCTTGAGCGGCGTGGCGCCCAGGTCCAGCGCGGCCTCTTCCTGCGAGCGGTCCAGTTCGCGCATGCGCGACTGCAGGATGACCGTGGCATAGGCGGTGCACAGCACCACATGGCCGACCCAGATGGTGAACACGCCGTTCTGCTCGGGCCAGCCCAGGAAGGAATTGAGCTCCACGAACATCAGCAGCAGCGAGATGCCCAGCACGACTTCCGGAATGACCAGGGGGGCGCTGATCAGGCCGATGTACAGGGCGAAGCCCTTGAACCGCCCCATGCGGGTCAGCACATAGCCGGCCCAGGTGCCCAGCACCAGCGCCGTGGTGGCGGTCAGGAAGGCCACCAGGAAGGACAGGCGCGCCGCCGAGAGCAGCACCTTGTCCTGGAACAGGGATTCGTACCAGCGCAGCGAAAAGCCCGACCAGGAGGTCATGATGGCCGAATCATTGAAGGAGAAGACCACCAGGAACAGGATGGGGACGTACAGAAAGCCAAAGCCCAGGAGCAGGACCAGGGCGCGCAGCCAGGGATTCGGTTTGGTCATGAACGGCCTCCACGCTGGCTTTCGATCTGGCGCATCTGGCTGTACTGGAACAGGATCAGCGGAATGATCAGCAGCAGCACCATCACGCAGGTCACGGCCGCGGCCATGGGCCAGTCGGCGTTGTTGAAGAACTCGTTCCACATGATGCGGCCCATCATCAGGGTATCCGCCCCGCCCAGCATTTCCGGAATGACGTATTCGCCCACCGAGGGTATGAACACCAGCATGGCGCCGGCGATCACGCCGGGCATGGACAGCGGCAGGGTGAGGTGCAGAAAGGCCGACCAGGGGCGCGCGCCCAGGTCATAGGCCGCCTCCAGCAGGCGCACGTTCAGCTTCACCAGATTGGCGTACAGCGGCAGGATGAAGAACGGCAGGTAGGCATAGACCAGGCCGATGTAGACGGCCAGGTCGGTGCGGTAGATCTCCAGCGGAGCGTCGATCACGCCCAGCCACAACAGCACGCTGTTGAGCAGGCCGTCGTTGCGCAGAATGCCCACCCAGGCGTACACGCGCAGCAGCATGGAGGTCCAGAACGGCAGGATGACGGCCAGCAGCAGCAGGTTGCGCACCGCCGGGGACGAACGGGCGATGTAGTAGGCCACCGGGTAGCCGATCAGCACGCAGCACAGCGTGGTGACGGCCGCCATCTTCAGGGAACTGAGGTAGGTGGCCAGGTACAGATTGTCGCTGAACAGCAGGATGTAGCCGCGCAGGTTCAGCACGAAGGAAATGCTTTCGTCCGCGAACTGCGCCAGCGGCGTGTAAGGCGGAACCCCGAAATCCAGGTCCGCGAAGCTGATCTTGAACACCAGCAGGAACGGCACCAGCAGAACCAGGATCAACCACAGGAACGTGGGAGCCACCACCAGCGTGCGCCCCGCGGGCAGCAGTTTGCGCCAGGACAGGTTCTTCATGCGCTCAGCACCGTTGCGCTGTCATCGGACCAGGATACGTAGACTTCTTCGTCCACGCCGGGCGCATCCGGCTGGGCCAGCGTGCCGCTGGGCATCTGCGCCTCGATCAGCATGCCCGAATCCAGGCGGATCTGGTAGCGTGTGTAGCTGCCCATCCAGGCCACGTGCGTGACGATGCCGTGCCCCCAATTGGTGTCTTCCGTGGGCATCTCGCGGCTGACCTGGATCTGCTCGGGGCGGATGGACACGGACACGGCCATGCCCAGAGGCTCGCTGATGCCGTGGCTGACGTACAGCGGACGGTTCAGCTCTTCGCATTCGATGTGCACGTGGTCGGGCTCGTCCACGGAGATGACGCCGTTGAACAGGTTGGTGGAACCGATGAAGCCGGCCACGAAGCGCGAATTCGGAAAGGCGTAGACATCATAGGGCGTGCCATGCTGGATGATCTGCCCTTCGGACATCACCGCCAGGCGGTCGGCCATGGTCATGGCCTCTTCCTGGTCGTGCGTGACCATGATGCAGGTGACGCCGACGCGCTCCAGGATCTTGACCAGCTCGATCTGGGTCTTCTGGCGGATCTGCTTGTCCAGCGCCGACATGGGCTCGTCCAGCAGGAGCAGCTTGGGCCGCTTGACCAGGCTGCGCGCCCGGGCCACGCGCTGCTGCTGCCCGCCCGAGAGCTGGTGCGGCTTGCGCCGCGAGAAGCCCGCCATCTGGACCAGGTCCAGCGCTTCAAACACGCGCTCGTCGATCTCGTTGCGCGGCACGCCTTCCTGCTTCAGGCCGAAGGCCACGTTGGCCTCGACCGACATGTGGGGAAACAGGGCGTAGGACTGGAACATCATGTTGACCGGCCGGCGGTAGGGAGGCAGGTCCGTGATGTCCTCGTTGTCCAGGTAGATCCGACCGGAGGTCGGCTCCTCGAAGCCAGCCAGCATGCGCAGCAAGGTGGACTTGCCGCAGCCCGAACTGCCCAGCAGGGCAAAGATTTCGTGGCGGCGCACATCCAGGCTGACCGATTTGACCGCGACCGTGTCGCCGAAAATCTTCACGACCTCGTCCACGCGCACGAACGCGTCCTCGCCGTCCATCCAGGGCGACGCTCCGGTACGGATATCTTGCATGGTGCCTAGCGTCCCGATTTCAGTTCAGCCCACAGGCGCGTCTGCAGACGCTGCACCTTCAGAGGCTGCGGCTTGATGACGAACAAGGTCTTGGAGACCTCGGGAGAGGGATAGATCATGGGGTTGTCGGCCACTTCCTTCACCACGAACTTGCGCGCCTCCTTGTTGGCGTTGGGATAGAACATGGTGTTGGTGATGGCGGCATGCACCTCGGGCGTCTCGATGTAATTGATGAAGGCGTGCGCCTGCTCCACATTGGCCGCGCTCTTGGGGATGGCCATGGTGTCGAACCACACGGGCGCGCCGCCCTTGGGAATGTAGTAATCGATGGCGTAGGGCTTCTTGGCCTCGCGGGCGCGGGCGGACGAGATCATCACGTCGCCCGAGAAGCCGTAGACCATGCACAGGTCGCCGGCGGCAGCTCGTCGATGTAGCCCGAGGAACTGAACTGGCGCACGTAGGGACGGATCTTCTTGAGCAGGTCCAGGGCCTCGCGCAAGTCGGCTTCATTGCTGCTGTTGGGGTCCTTGCCGAGGTAATGCAGCACGGCGGGGAACACCTGGGCGGCCTCGTCCAGGATGGAGATGCCGCAGCCCTTCAGCTTTTCGGCGTTTTCCGGCTTGAACAGCATGTCCCAGTTGCCCAGGTCCGCGTCCGCGCCCATGATCTCCTTGACCTTGGTGACGTTGTAGCCCAGGCCGTTGGTGCCGTAGCCCCAGGGGATCAGGTATTCGTTGCCCGGATCCACGTCGGCCAGCAGGGCCATGATGTCGGGGTCCAGGTACTTCCAGTTGGGGATCAGGCTCTTGTCCAGCTTCTGGAACAGGCCGCCCTCGATCTGGCGGGCGGCATAGTGGGTGGAAGGCACCACCACGTCATAACCGGACTTGCCGGTCAGCAGCTTGGCCTGCAAGGTGTCGTTGCTGTCGTACACGTCGTAGCGCACGGTGATGCCCGTGGCTTTCTGGAAACCGGACAGCGTGTCCGGCGCCGTGTATTCGGCCCAGTTGTAGACATTGACGACCTTGTCCTGTGCCTGCGCGGCGGGCAGCATGGCGGCAGCGGCCAGCAGGCCGGCGAGTACCCGTGGTTTGTTCATCCCAAAAGACATCGCGAGTCCCCTTCCTATCGAAAGCGAAAAACCCAAAAGGCGAGATGATAAAGCTTTTTTGCGGCCAATAGTCGTATTTAAAACCGCATTTGATGACGGTATGAGGAAAACATTTCCTGCCACCAGGCATCGCCGCGCTGCGCGCACACTTTGACCAGCGAGCGCCTGAGGCGCTGCAGGTTGTCCAGCGCCTGGGAACGGCTCAGGCCTCCTTGGCGGGCGCGGTCGAAATCGATCAGCCAGACCTTGTCATTCGCATCCAGCAAAATATTGTAGGCGTTAAGGTCGGCATGCCAAACCTCGAATTGATGCATGCGGGCGATCTCGTGCGCCACCCGCTCGGGCGAGGCCCTTTCCAGAGCCTGGCACAGGGGATCGACATCAGGCAGGCGACGGGTCATCAGGGCCGCCCGGTAGCACAGGCCGCGGCGCCACCAGGCGGCGGCCAGCACGGGCGGGACGGCCAGCCCCTTGTGGTGTAAATAAGACATCACCTGGAATTCACGCCAGCTGCGGGTGCGTTCGCGCCCCTGCCAGAGGTAGGAGGACTCGTTGAAACGGGCCACCAGGCCGCCGCGCCGGTAGTGGCGCAGCACGGCCGCGCCGAAAGGACCTTGCACGAACCAGGCGGCCTGCCGTCCGCCCTGCCCCACCTTGGCGGCCTGTGAACCGTAGGCGGCAGGCTCGAACCAGCGCTGCAGCGCTGTCGGTCGCAGATCCGGGAGCCCGGCCAGCTCGGGAGCCAGCAAGGCGCCCCCGTCCGGAAGCGGAAAGAAGGAATCAGGCGTGGCGTTCACAACGGCTCCTCAAGCGCGGGCCAGCAGCAAGGCCATGATGAGCACCAGCATGCAGGCGAAGATGAATTTCAGCCGGGGTTCGGGCAGGCGATAGGCCAGGCGCACCCCGTACGGCACCAGGGCCAGGCTGCCCAGCGCCATGGGCAGGCCCACCTGCCAGCTGGCCTGCCCGTGCACGGCGTAGGTCAGCAAGGCCACCAGCGTGCCCGGGATGATCATGGACAGCGCCAGGCCTTGCGCGCCGGTCTGGCTGTAGCCCATGCGGCTGGTCAGGAACGGCACGACCAGCACCGAGCCGCCCACGCCGAAGATGCCGCCGGCCAGCCCCGCCATCATGCCCACGCCCACGTACCAGGACCAGCCGAAGGAGTCCGGATCGGGCCGACTGCGGGCGGAGCCGCGCCTGCCCAGGCTCTGGTGGAAATAATACAGGGCGATGAGCAGCACGAACACCGAATAGATGCGCCGCAGCAGCACGGCATCCATGCCCAGGGCCAGGCGCGCGCCCAGCCAGGTGAAGACGATGGAGGACAGGGCGCCCAGGGCGGCGCGGCGAAAGTCGATGTGATTGCGGCGATGGTACTGGCGCACCGTGAGCAGCACGGCCGGCACCACCATGAGGAGAGCCGTGCCTGGGGCCGTCTGCTGGTCCATGCCCAGGATCAGGCCCAGCAGCGGAATGGCCAGCAGCCCCCCGCCTATGCCCAGCACGCCGCCCGTAAAGCCGATGAGCGCGCCTCCCAGCAGGCAGGCCAGGATCAATTGAAAACTTGTCATGAAATCGCTACAGGTTGCGCAGGCGCTCGACCGCGTCCTCGACCCGGTCCACGGCCCAGATCTCCAGTCCCTCGATGGGCTGGCGCGGCGCATTGCTCTTGGGAATGAGCGCGATGCCGAAGCCCAGCTTGGCCGCTTCGCGCAGGCGCTCCTGCCCGCGCGGGGCCGGGCGAACCTCGCCGGCCAGGCCGATCTCGCCGAACACCACCAGCCCGCGCGGCAGGGGGCGGTTGTTCAGGGACGACAAGATGGCCAGCAGCACGGCCAGGTCGGCGGCCGGCTCGGTGATCTTGACACCGCCCACGGCGTTGACGAACACGTCCTGGTCGTAAGTGACCACGCCCGCGTGGCGGTGCATGACCGCCAGCAGCATGGCCAGCCGCGAGCTTTCCAGGCCCACGGACAGACGGCGCGGATTGGGCACGTGGGCCGAATCCACCAGCGCCTGGATCTCCACCAGCAGGGGCCGCGTGCCTTCCTGCGTGGCCATGACGCAGGAGCCGGCCACGCTTTGCGAATGCTGCGACAAGAACAGCGCGGACGGGTTGCTCACGCCCTTGAGGCCTTTCTCCGTCATGGCGAACACGCCCAGCTCGTTGACCGCGCCAAAGCGGTTCTTGAAGGCGCGCACCATGCGGAAGGAGGAATGCGTGTCGCCTTCGAAATACAGCACCGTGTCCACGATGTGCTCCAGCACGCGCGGGCCGGCCAGCGTGCCGTCCTTGGTGACGTGGCCGATGAAGATCATGGCGGTGCCGCTCTGCTTGGCCAGGCGGGTCAGCTGTGCGGCGCACTCGCGCACCTGCGACACCGAACCGGGCGCGGCGCTGAGCTGGTCCGAATACAGCGTCTGGATGGAGTCGATGACCACGATGCGGGGCTGGTGCGACTGCAGGGCCTCGCTGATGGACTCCAGCCGGATCTCGGCCAGCAGGTCCACGCCCTGCGTGGGCACGCCCAGGCGCCGGGCCCGCAGGGCCACCTGCTCGGCGGATTCTTCGCCGGTAACGTACAGGACCTTGGTCTGCTGGGCCAGGGCGGCCATGGCCTGCAGCAGCAGCGTGGACTTGCCCACGCCCGGGTCGCCGCCGATCAGGATCACGCCGCCTTCCACCAGCCCGCCGCCCAGCACGCGATCGAATTCGCCGATGCCGGTGGGCACGCGCGGCAGTTCGCGCGCCTGCACGTCCGACAGACTTTGCACCGGACTGGAACCGGCCAGGGAGGCGAAACGGTGCGAGGAAGCCGCCGCAGGCGACTCCACGGTTTCCTGCAGGCTGTTCCAGGCCCCGCAGGCCGGGCACTTGCCGGCCCACTTGGGCGTGTCGGCCCCGCATTCGTTGCAGACAAAGACGATCTTGGCCTTGCGGCCGGCGCGCGCGCCTATGGCCATCGTCAGCGCCCCGCCAGGCTGCCGCCGCCGTCCACGCCCAGGTTCTGGCCGGTGATGAAGGCGGCCTCGTCGCTGAGCAGGAAGGTCACGGCGGCGGCCACTTCGCCCGCCTGCCCGAAGCGTCCCAGCGGGATGGAGGCCAGGCTGCGCTGCTCGGCTTCGCTGCCCACGGGATGCGTGGCGCGGAACAGTTCGGTTTCAATGGGGCCTGGAGAGACGGCGTTGACCGTGATCCCGTAGGGAGCCAGCTCCAGCGCCCAGGTGCGGGTGCAGCCCAGCAAGGCGCTCTTGGCGGCCGAATAGCTGGTGCGGTCGCTGCCGCCATGCACCGCCCGGCTGCAGATATTGACGATGCGGCCTTCCTTGCGGGCCTTCATGGACGGGATGAAGGCCTGGGTCACCTGCACGGCCACGCGCACGTTCAGGTCGAAGACCTGGTAGAGATTGCCCAGGTCCACCTGCCCGATGGGCTCGGGCGCCACGGCGCCCACATTGTTGACCACGGCGTCCACCGGGTACTTTTCGCGGATGACGCGCAGCATTTCCTCGGTCTCGCCCGCATTGCTCAGGTCGCAGGAATACAAATAGCCGGGAAAGTCGATGTTTTCCGTATGGCGGGCAAGGCCCACCACGTGGGCGCCGGCGTCCGCCAGGCGTTGGCTGATGGCCCAGCCTATGCCTTTGGTGGCGCCGGTGATCAATACGCATTTGTTCTTCATGGCCCTGCCTTCGAGGTGTTAATCCTGGATGATGCGCGGCACGCGCGGCGCGACGGCGCAAATCAGTTCATAGCCCAAGGTGCCGGCGGCGGCCGCCACCTCGTCCACGCAGGGGCCGCCCTGGCCGAACAGCACGACCTGGCTGCCCACTCCCGCGGCGGGCACGGGCGTCAGGTCCACGGCCAGCATGTCCATGGATACGCGGCCCACCAGGCGGGTGCGCACGCCATTGACCACCACGGGCGTGCCGGTACCCGCATGGCGCGGATAGCCGTCCGCGTAGCCGCAGGCCACCACGCCCACGCGCATGGGCTGCTCGGCCACATAAGTATGACCATAGCCCACACCTTCGCCCTGTTTGACGCCGCGCACGCTGATCAGTTCGGCCGCCAGGGTCATGCCGGCCTCCAGGCCGAAATCCTGTGCACTGATGTCGGCGAAGGGCGAGCTGCCGTACAGGCAGATGCCGGGTCGCACCCATTGCTCCGGACCGGCGGGCATGTAGGCGCCCAGATCGGGGCTGAGCGTGGCGGCCGAATTGCAGATGCTGACCGGACCGGGCAGGCCGTCGGTGATGCGGGTGAAGCAGCGGATCTGCTCCAGGGTCGCGTCGATATTGTCGTCGGCGCGCGCGAAATGGGTCATCTTGCCCACCACGCCCAGCTTGCCGGCCTTTTGCAGGCGCTGGGCGCGCGCGAAGGCGGCCGGATAATCGTCCACGCTGAAGCCCAGGCGGTTCATGCCCGTGTTGAGCTTGACCATGGCGTCCAGCGCCCGGCCTCCGGCCCACTGCTCCAGCATCTTGAGTTGTTCGTGCCCATGGATGACGGTGGACAGGCCGTAATGCGCCAGCACCTCCAGGTCCTCGGGCTGGAAAAAGCCTTCCAGCAGCAGGATGGGGCGCGTCCAGCCCGCTTCGCGGCAACGCACGGCCTCCTGCAGATCCAGCATGGCCAGTCCTTCGGCGGCCTGAAAGGCGCGCACGGCGTTCTCGATGCCATGTCCGTAGGCATCGGCTTTCATCACCGCCCAGATATTCGGCCGCCGCGCACCCGACATGGAGGTTGCGCTGTTCAGGCTCTGGATGACGACATCGAGATTGTGACGCAGCGACGACACATGAATGGTCGCCGATATAGGACGTGGCATGGCTCTCCCCAAAGGAATCTGAGAGTCTAAACCAGCCCCTGTGGAAACGAAAGTCGTGGGGATGTTGCGCCTGTAACAAGAACCTGAACAGGCTCCCGGGTCTGCCGTATACTGGCGGGCTATGTCTATCGAGCATTATGAAAACTTCCCTGTCGCCTCGGTCCTGTTGCCGCGCCGCCTGCGCCGCCCCGTGGTGGACATCTATCGCTTTGCCCGCAGCGCCGACGACATCGCCGACGAAGGCGATCTGAGCGCCGGCGAGCGCCTGGCGCTGCTGGACCAGTTCCAGGCCGGCATCGAGCAGCTGCAGTATCACCAGCCGCCCATGCTGGACGACCCGCACAGCCACATCTTCGTACCGCTGGCCGCCACCATCCGTGACTTTCAGTTACCGCTCAAGCCTTTCCTGGACCTGCTCTCGGCCTTCCGCCAGGACGTCACCACGCAGCGTTACGCCGACATGGCCGCGCTGCTGGACTACAGCTCCCGCTCGGCCAATCCGGTCGGCCGGCTGATGCTGCACCTGTACCAGGCCCACGAGCCCGAATTGCTGGACATGGCCGACGCCATCTGCACCGGCCTGCAACTGGTCAATTTCTGGCAGGACGTGGCCATGGACTGGCACAAGAACCGCGTCTACATCCCGCAGGAACTGCTGCAGCAGCACGACCTGGACGACGGCTACATCGAAGCGCGCTGCCTGCTGCAGCGCCAGCCCGGCGCCGACGATCGCTGGCAGGAGATGATGCAGCTGCTCGCCACCGACGCGCGCCAGCGTCTACAATCAGGCATGCCGCTGGCCGCGCACCTGCCGGGGCGCATCGGGCTGGAACTCAAGCTGATGGTCCTGGGCGGCCTGCGCATCCTGGAACGCCTGGAAGCGGTGCGTTTCGATGTGTTTTCCCGCCGCCCCACCCTGGCCCGCCTGGACTGGCTGCGACTGATCGCCCGCGGCCTGAGCCGCTCCCCCTTTCCACCTCAGCGTCCTGAACGTCCATGAGCCCAGACGAGTACTGTCAGAACAAGGCGGCCCAGAGCGGCTCCAGCTTCTACTACGCCTTTCTGTTCCTGCCGCCCGAGCGCCGCCGCGCCATCACCGCCCTGTACGCCTTCTGTCGCGAGGTGGACGACGTGGTGGACGAAGTGCACGAAGAATCCGTGGCGCGCATGAAGCTGGTCTGGTGGCGCAGCCAGGTGGCCGAACTCTACCAGGGCCGCACGCAGCACCCGGTCATGAAGGCGCTGGCGCCGCACGTGCAGGCCTTCGGCCTGCCGGAGGATCAATTGCTGGCCGTCATCGACGGCATGGAAATGGACCTGGACCAGGCCCGCTACCAGAGCTGGGAGGATTTGAAGCGCTACTGCTGGCACGCGGCAGGCGTGGTCGGCCTTCTGTCGGCGCGCATCTTCGGCCAGACGCAGGAGCAGACCAGCGACTATGCCGAGAAGCTGGGCCTGGCCTTCCAGCTCACGAACATCATCCGCGACGTGGGCGACGACGCTCGCCGCGGACGCATCTACCTGCCCCAGGACGAGCTGGACCGCTTCGGCGTGCGCGCCTCGGAGATCCTGGATCACCAGCATTCGGAACGCTTCGAAGCCCTGATGGCCTTCCAGACCGAACGGGCGCAAGGGCTGTACCGCGAGGCCATGCGCGCCCTGCCGGCCGCCGATCGGCGCGCCCAGCGTCCGGGCCTGCTGATGGCCGCCATCTACCATGCCCTGCTGGATGAAATTGCACGCGACCGCTGGCACGTGCTGGAGCAGCGCATTTCGCTCACGCCCATCCGCAAACTGTGGCTGGCCTGGAAGACCTGGGTGTCGGGCGGACGCGGGCTGCAGCGCAAGCTGAGCAAATGAACGTCGCCGTCATCGGCGCTGGCTGGGCCGGCTCCGCCCCTGCCTGGCGCCCGAAGACCCTGGGGCATCAGCCCGAAGTCTTCGAAGCTTCCCGCCATATCGGCGGAAGAGCGCGCCGGGTCCGCAGCCCCGGCCTGGGGCGCGAACTGGACAATGGCCAGCACATCCTGCTGGGCGCCTATTCCCAGACCCTGCAATTGATGCGCGAACTAGGGCTGGACGAGTCCACGCGCCTGCTGCGCCAGGACCTGGACGTGGTCGCCGCCCGAGGAGACTTCCGCCTGCGCAACCGCGCCCTGCCCGCCCCCTGGCACCTGCTGGCCGGCCTGCTGACTGCCCAGGGCATAGGCTGGGCGCAAAAATACCGGCTGGCCCGCTTCTGCCGCCGGCTCGAGAAACACCACTGGCGTACTCCCCCCGGCCTGACCGTACTGCAACTGCTGCACAGCCAAGGGCAGGACGCCGAGCTGATCCGGCTGTTCTGGCAGCCGCTGTGCGTGGCCGCCATGAACACGCCCATCGAGCAGGCCTGCGCCCAGTTGTTCGCCCACGTGCTGCGCGACAGCCTGGGCGGCCCGCGCCCGGCCAGCCAGACCCTGATCCCGTTGACGGATCTGAGCCGCTTGTGGTGCGAACCGGCTCTGCAGGACCTGCCCGTCCACCTGGGCAGCCGGGTGCGCGAATTGCGGCTGCATGAGCACGGCGTGGAAGTGGACGGTCGGCACTTCGAGGCTGCGATAGTGGCCTGTCCGCCCCCTCAAGCCCTGCGCCTGCTGGAGACACTGCCGCCGGCCCACGGCAGTGCGGAGCTGCTGGCCGACCTGAAGGCCATGCAGTACGTGCCCATCGCCACCCTGTACCTGAACCTGGAGCGGGCCTGGCAATTGCCGCAGCCCATGCTGATGCTGGCCGACGACACCGGCTGCGCCGGCCAGTGGCTGTTCGATCACAGCGCGCTCAAACCCGGCAGCGCGGAGACGCTGGCCAGCGTGGTGATCAGCGACGCCGTGCGTCTGCAGGCACTGGAGCGCGGCCAGGCCGTCGCGGCCATTCTGGAACAGATCCGGAACCAGACCCGGCGCTTCGGCCCCATGCCGGCCGTGCGCGCCACTGAACTCATCATCGAAAAACGGGCCACCTTCGCCGCCCTGCCCGGCCTGCGCCGCCCGTCCGTCGTCACGCCGTGGCCGGCCCTGCGCCTGGCGGGCGATTGGACCGATACCGGCTACCCCGGCGTGCTGGAAGGCGCGGTGCGCAGCGGCCTGCAAGCGGCGCAGAGCCTGGCCTGAGGGCTACAGGCCCTCCGCGCCCTTGCCGACACGCCTTTACTGGGCGAGCGGCGTCACCATGCTCGGCTGCGCGGGACGGTGAATGGCAAAGAAATCCTGCTGGAACAGGCGCATGCGCACCACGTCCCGATACTGGCCGTTGATGAAGAACTCGTGCTTGAGCTCGCCCTCCACTTCGAAGCCAAACTTTTTGTAGATGTGGATGGCCTTGACGTTTTCCTTGTCCACGATCAGCACGATCTTGTAGAGGTTCAAGACGCCAAAGCCATACTCGATGGCCTGCAGCGTGGCGCGCGAAGCGATTCCCTTTCCCTGGAACTCCGGCGCGATGATGATCTGGAACTCGGCCCGGCGGTGCACATGGTCGATCTCGACCAGCTCCACGACGCCCGCCGCCTGCCCTTCCCACTGAACGATGAAGCGGCGTTCCCGCTGATCGTGGATGTGCTCGTCATACAGGGCGGCCAGCTCCCCGTAGGTTTCATAAGGCTCCTCGAACCAGTAGCGCATGACATTGGCGTTGTTGTCCAGCAGGTGCACGAAGCGCAGGTCTTCGCGCTCCAGGGGCCGAAGTTTCACATGGGTGTCCTTGCTCATCTCTTTTTCTCCATTTCGAATCGTAGGCGTGGCTGATGCCGCCAGGCAGAAGCTTTCGCAATGATCAAGCCGACGCCCGATCATTCTCTACCGAAAGAATTGATCCATAAAGTTGAAAATGATCGATTCCATTGATGAGTCTTTGTCGGCGGAGTGATTCCTCGACACAGGCCAGGGCCACCGGGAAGAAAAAGGTTCTTCGAGGAATTCCAAGGAAGGAGTTGCCAAGTCGATGCCGAACCGGTTTTTTGAAGACGCCGTTCAAAGCGCAGGAAGATCGGACGGGGCTGACGGCTTGCCGGCGCGGCGCGCCGGTGCCCTGGTCGGGACGAGTGGCCGGGCGCGTCGTTAACTCCGGCGGGTTGCTCGCCCCCCAGGCGAGCAACAAGCGCCGCCGTCGAACAGAACGACGCTTGCACCCCGTCCCCGCGCCCCGCCTGCGGCAAGCCATCCGACCCGCCCCGTCCGATCTTCCCGCGCCTTGAACGGCTCAAAATGCCGATGGCATCGACCCGGCCACAGGCATCATTCATCAAACAGAAAGCTCAGCGAAATGTGAGGTTGACACGTTATATGGCGCGCGCGGACATCTCGCCGTTTGGGCCAATACAGCGGTGTCGTTCTCGCGAGGCGGGCCGGGGCGGGCCGGCGGGCGAGTCAGGGCCTTCGCCGCAGGCGGGATGCGGGGGCGGGAGGCAAGGGGCGTGCTGCTCGAGCAGGACGCTTGTGATTCGTCCAGTGGACGAATCACCCTGCGAGGTTCTATGGTTTGGGTCAAGTCGTTTTAGGCAATAACTTGGATGGATCGAAGGCTTGTCCGCTTTTCCATACCGCATAGGCGATGCGCAACAGCTTGCGCGCCAGAATCACAATCGACTCTGTGCCCGCCAGGCCTCGAGCTCGATACGCCTCATACAGCGGTTTACATGCCGTACTACGGCACGCCGACATCGCTGCCAAGTACAGTTGTCGGCGCAGCAGGGCTGGCCCACGCTTGCTGATACGGCGACGTCCTCGTTTGGCCCCGGAGTCATTGGGTCGGGGATCCAATCCGCTATACGCCACCAAGGCATCCGCGTTGGCGAAGGGGATACGATTGAGCAGCTCCGTTAACACGGACGCTGTCTGCTGGCCAATGCCCGTGACGCTGCGCAAGCGTTGATACCCCTGTTCGAGCTGTGGATCGCCGGCAATCAAGCGCTGTATTGGCCGATCCATTGAAGCCAGAACAGCCTCAAACCCCTGCTGCAACGCGTGGATATCCACACCCGATACATCCACATCCGCAAACGCCTGACGTAAGGCGCCCTGGTGAGCGATGACTTGAGCGCGACGAGACAGCAGCTGGCGTAGCTGTTGCTGTTGGATGCTGAGCGGTTGCCAGGCCTGCAAGCTGGATTGATGCTCTTGCAGGTAGCGGGCAATCACCTCGGCATCAAGGCTGTCGGTCTTGCCCCGGCTGCCCAAGGCCCGCGCATAGTAAAAGACGTCGCGAGCGTTCAGAATAAACACCGTCAGGCCATGAAGATGAGCCAACTGAGCCAGCAAGGCGTGATAACGGCCCGTTGACTCCATCGCAATTTGAGCCTGTTCGGGCACCGTCTTTAACCAGCGCGTAATACCAGCCGCCGTGTTGGCAATGGTGCAGGGCCGTTCGCCCGCTACGCTGATGACCACGTCAGCCTTGGCGACATCGGCGCCGATATAAAGCCTAGTCGTTTGCATGGGAGCACCTCCTGAGCGCATTATGAACAATGTCGGGGTGTACGCCATCGGGCTCGTTAACTTGCGTTCAGATCGGCGGTCGCGGTTCAAGGAACAGCGCCGCTCAGTTCCTTATCGACGATGATGGGTGGGGCAGGAGAGCTCTCGCAGTGTCGGTCCGGCGATGGCCGATAGTTCACAGTGTCCCTCCACCCCGACACCTTAACCATACAAGTTCGCGCCCCGCCCGCCCCAGTATCCTGACCAGGGAACCCGCGCGCAGCGCGGGCGAAGGACCCAGCCAAGCCGGCCCGCCGCGGCCGGCCTTGCGAGAACCTGAGCCTCTTTCCGCTTGGCCCAAACGACTCGCCAAACACGGAGGAATCCCTGGAATTCTTCGAAGAACCAGAAAAAAACCCCTGGCAAGCCAGGGGTTTCACAAGCAGAAAGGTCGGCGCCAATCAGGCCGGCGCGTGCTCTTCGATGTAACGGCGCACTTGCGCCAGCTCGGCGTCCATGACCACCACTTTCTGGGGCAGTTCGGCCAGGCCGGCCAGATGGGCCGGCACGGGAGCGGGCTGGCCGATGGCTTCTTCGATGGTTTCGGAGAACTTGGCCGGCAAGGCCGTCTCCAGCACCAGCATGGGAACGCCGGCGTCACGATGCGCCAGCGCCACCTTGACGCCGTCGGCCGTATGCGGGTCGATCAGGGTCTGGTGCTGCTCGAACACCTGGCGGATGGTGGCCAGGCGGTCCTGGTGCGAGCTGGCTCCGGCCACGAAGCCGAACTCGGCCTCGAAACGCGGCAGGTGCTCGCTGAGGTCGAACTGGCCGTCGCGCGACAGCTGGTCCCACAAGGCCTTGACCTGGCCGCCGTCGCGGCCCAGCAGATCGAAGATGAAGCGCTCGAAGTTGGAAGCGCGCGAAATGTCCATGGAAGGGCTGGAGGTCGCGTAGGTCTGCTCCGAGCCGCGGGGGCGGTAGATGCCGGTGCGGAAGAACTCTTCCAGCACGTTGTTCTCGTTGGTGGCCAGCACCAGCTTGTGGACGGGCAGCCCCATCTGCCGGGCGATATGGCCGGACAGGATATTGCCGAAATTGCCCGAAGGCACGGCAAAGGACACCTTCTGGCCCGAGCCCGTGGTGCTGCGCAGCCAGCCCCAGAAGTAATACACCACCTGGGCGGAGATGCGCGCCCAATTGATGGAGTTGACGGCGCCCAGGTGCATGCGCGACTTGAATTCCAGGTCGCCGGCCAGGGCCTTGACGATGTCCTGGCAATCGTCGAACACGCCCTTGACGGACAGGTTGTGGATATTGTCGTCCTGCAGCGAATACATCTGCGCGCGCTGGAAGGCGCTCATGCGGCCGAAAGGCGAGAGCATGAAGACGCTGACGCCGCGCTTGCCGCGCAAGGCGTACTCGGCGGCCGAGCCCGTGTCGCCGGAGGTCGCGCCCACGATGTTCAGGGTGCTGTTGCGCTGGGCCAGCACGTATTCGAAGGCCTGGCCCAGGAACTGCATGGCCATGTACTTGAAGGCCAGCGTGGGCCCCTGCGACAGGCCCAGCAGGGCCAGGCCGGGCTCCAGCGGCTTGACGGGCACGACCTGCCCGCTGTCGAACACGCCGGGCGCGTAGGCGCGCTGCGTCAGCGCAGCCAGCTCGTCCCTGGGGATGTCGGTGGCGAACAGGGACAGCACCTCGGCGGCCAGCTCGGGATAGCTGAGCGCGCGCCAGGACTCCAGCGTCTGGGCGCTGACCTGGGGATACTGTTCGGGAATGGCCAGGCCGCCGTCCGGCGCCAGTCCTTCGAGCAGGATGTCCGAGAATGGCTGGGGCGTCATGCCCCCGCGGGTGGAAATGTACTTCATCACAGGTTCTCCACGCGCAGGCGGGTGACGGCCGAACGCACGAAGGGCAGATTCTGGATCTGGCTGATGGCGCCGTTGATGGCTCCCTCGCGGGCCTCGTGCGTCAGGAAGATGATGTCGGCGTGATCGCCGGCCGGCTCCTGGAACATGGAGCCGATGGAGATGTCCGACTGAGCCAGGATGCGGGCCACGTCGGCCAGCACGCCGGGGCGGTCGTCCACGCGCAGGCGCAGGTAGTAGGCCGAGACGACCTCGTCCATGGGCAGGATGGGCGTGTCGGCCATGGCATCGTGCTGGAAGGCCAGGTAGGGCACGCGGTGTTCGGGTTCGGCGTTCTGCAGGCGGGTGACGTCCACCAGATCGGCCACCACGGCCGAGGCCGTGGGCAGGTCGCCCGCGCCGGCGCCGTAGTAGACCGTCTGGCCTACGGCGTCGCCATGCACCAGCACGGCGTTCATGGCGCCCTGCACATTGGCCAGCATGCTCTGGGCCGGCACCAGGGTGGGATGCACGCGCAGTTCGATGCCCTCCTCGCGGGCGCGGGTGATGCCCAGCAGCTTGACGCCGTAGCCCAGGCGCTGCGCGTGCTGCAGGTCTTCCAGGGTCAGGCTGGTGATGCCTTCCACATGGGCCTTGCTGAACTGCACGGGAATGCCGAAGGCCAGCGAAGCCAGCAGGCTGAGCTTGTGCGCAGCGTCCACGCCTTCGATATCGAAGGTGGGGTCGGCTTCGGCATAGCCCAGGCGCTGGGCGTCGGCCAGGGCCTCGGCGAAGCTCACGCCGCGGTTGCGCATTTCGGACAGGATGTAGTTGGTGGTGCCGTTGATGATGCCGGCCAGCCACTGGATGCGGTTGGCCGTCAGGCCTTCGCGGATCGCCTTGATGATGGGAATGCCGCCGGCCACGGCGGCCTCGAAGGCCACCATGACGCCGCGCCGGTGGGCGGCGGCGAAGATCTCGTTGCCGTGCTTGGCCAGCAGGGCCTTGTTGGCCGTGACCACGTGCTTGCCCTGGGCGATGGCTTCCATGACCCACTCGCGGGCCACGGTGGAGCCGCCCACCAGCTCGACCACGATGTCGATCTCGGGGTTGCGCACCACCTCCATGCCGTCGGTGGTCAGGGCGATCTGGTCGCCCACCAGGGCGCGCGCCTTGTCCAGGTCGCGCACGGCGGCCGTCACGACCTCGATGCGGCGGCCCGCGCGGCGGGCGATTTCATCAGCGTTGCGTTTCAATACGTTCCAGGTGCCGCTGCCGACCACACCCAGACCCAGCAGACCTACCTTGATGGGACTCATTTAACAAAACCGTCCTTACGGAACATTTCCTTGATGCCGCGCACCGCCTGACGGGTGCGCTGCTCGTTTTCGATAAGCGCAAAGCGCACGTAGTTGTCGCCGTACTCGCCAAAACCGATGCCGGGGGATACGGCGACCTTGGCGTCGCTGAGCAAGCGCTTGGCGAATTCCAGCGACCCCATGTCCTTGTAGAACTCGGGAATCCTGGCCCAGATGTACATGGAGGCCTTGGGGATATCGACCATCCAGCCGGCCTCGTGCAGGCCCTTGGCCAGCACGTCGCGACGGCGACGGTATTGCTCGACGACTTCGGACACGCAGTCCTGCGGGCCTTCCAGGGCCGCGATGGCGGCCACCTGGATGGGCGTGAAGGTGCCGTAGTCGTGATAGCTCTTGATCCGCGCCAGGGCGTTGACCAGAGTCTGGTTGCCCACCATGAAGCCGATGCGCCAGCCGGCCATATTATAGCTTTTGCTCATGGTGAAGAATTCCACGGCCACGTCGCGCGCGCCTTCCACCTGCATGATGGAAGGGGCCACGTAGCCGTCGAAGGTGATGTCGGCATAGGCCAGGTCGTGCACCACCAGGATGCCGTGCTCGCGGGCCAGGGCGACGATGCGCTCGAAGAAGGACAGGTCCACGCACTGGGCCGTGGGATTGCTGGGAAAGCCCAGGATCATCATCTTGGGCTTGGGGATGGACTCGCGCACCGCCTTTTCGATCTCATCGAAGAAATCCACGCCCGGCACCATGGGCACGGAGCGGATGTTGGCTCCGGCGATGACGGCGCCGTAGATGTGGATGGGGTAGCTGGGGTTGGGCACCAGCACGGTGTCGCCCCTGTCCAGGGTGGCCAGCATCAAGTGGGCCAGGCCCTCCTTGGAGCCTATGGTCACGATGGCCTCGCTGTCCGGGTCCAGCTGCACGTTGTAGCGGCGCTCGTACCAGTTGGTGATGGCGCGGCGCAGGCGCGGGATGCCCTTGGACACGGAGTAGCCGTGCGTGTCGGGTCGGCTCGAGGCCTCGACCAGCTTTTCCACGATATGCGCGGGCGTCGCCCCATCCGGGTTGCCCATCGACATGTCGATGATGTCCTCGCCACGGCGACGCGCAGCCATTTTCAGCTCGCCGGTGATGTTGAACACATAGGGAGGCAGGCGCTCGATGCGCGGAAAGCGGATCATGATATTCCTTGGAAAGACGACAGCGGCAGGCGCAATCGGAAAGGCGAGATCAAATCAAAGAGTTTAATCCATGATTGACAATGTGAGAAACATTGTGCGGTGCCGGGGCGCGCCCATGGGCGGCACGGCTTTGCGCTATCATCGGGTGTGCAAGAACCGGTTCGCGATCTTCGTGCGGCGACAGCGCCGCCGAGAGCCCGGACTGGTTCCAACGGGAGATACTCATCGTGCAACTGCAACGCGAACACAATCCGGCCCTCAACGCCATCACCGCCTACGGGGATGACTATGTGGCCATCAATTTCCAACGCCACGATCATTCCATCTTCTTCGCCCCGGAAGGCCCGATCCGGGACCTGGCGATCCAGTCCGCCTCCGAGCTGACGGCGGCGCATCTGCGCTCCTTCGCCGGTCTGGACCAGGTCAGGCAGGACCCCATGGCCTTCCTGGACGACGCTCCGCAGGAGCGCCCCGACAACGCCCCGGAGCTGATCCTGATCGGCACCGGCCAGCGCCAGCATTTCCTCAATCCCGCCATCACGCAGGAAGTGCTGCGGCTGGGCATAGGTGTGGAAATCATGGATACCCAGGCCGCCGCAAGAACATACAATATCCTCATGGCCGAGGGCCGCAAGGTCGTCGCCGCCCTACTGATACAGGAAACCCCATGACCGCCGTACAGACCGGATCGCCCATCCCCGAGTTTTCCGTACCCGCCACCCGCGGCCAGTTTTCCACGGCCGACCTCAAAGGCAGGAAGACCGTGCTGTATTTCTATCCCAAGGACAGCACGCCGGGCTGCACCACCGAATCCCAGAATTTCCGTGACGCCCTGCCCCGGTTCGAAGCCGCCGGCGCCCAGGTCATCGGCGTCTCGCGCGACTCGCTGGCCTCGCATCAGCGCTTCACGGAAAAGCAGGAACTGAACTTCTCCCTGGCCGCCGACACAGACGAGACCCTGTGCCAGTTGTTTGGCGTCATCAAGATGAAAAACATGTACGGTAAACAGGTACGAGGCATCGAACGCAGCACCTTCCTGATCGACGCCCAGGGCGTCCTGGTCCAGGAATGGCGCGGCGTCAAAGTGCCCGGCCATGTGGAGGCCGTGTTGCAGGCCGTCCAGCAACAGGCCTGAACCCTTACCGCGCCGGCCGCCGCGCCGGCGCACAACCAGGAGTACGTGTTACATGCCGCTACCCAAGTTGCCCACCAAGCTGGTAGCCCTGCTCGGCGACGACGACGCCTCCGTCGTCCTTGCCGAACCGCCTGTACAGGCGCCCGAGCCGGCCGCGCCGCCGCAAGCCAAGTCCAAGCCGGCCCGCGGCAAGCCGGCGGCTGTCCCGCGCAAGGCGGAACCCGCTCCTGAGGCCGCGCCCCAGGAGGCGCCCGCAGCCGAATCCGCTTCGGCGCCTGCGCCCGCCCCGGCGGCCGCGCCCGCCGCCAAGCCCGCCCGCAACCGCCGGGCATCGGGCGCCGCGCCCAAGCGCACCCGCCTGTCCCCGCAACTGCGCAAGCTGTTCGTGCTGGACACCAATGTGCTGCTGCACGACTCCAACTCCCTGTTCAAATTCGAAGAGCACGATATCTTCCTGCCCATGATGGTGCTGGAAGAACTGGATCACCAGAAGAAGGGCCTGTCCGAAGTCGCCCGCAACGCGCGCCAGGTCAGCCGCTCCCTGGAGGGCCTGGTGGGCGAGCACGGCCTGGACAAACCCATACACCTGGACGGCATCGGCAACACCGAAGCCCTGGGCTCGGTGATTTTCCAGACGGCGGCGCTGGACACCACGCTGCCCATCCAGTTGCCGGTGGGCAAGGCCGACAACGCCATCCTGTCCGTGGTGCACGCGCTCAAGCAGGCCTTGCCCAAGCGCGAAGTGGTGCTGGTGTCCAAGGACATCAACATGCGTCTGAAGGCCAAGGCCCTGGGACTGCAGGCCGAGGACTACCGCCACGACCACGTGCTGGACGACTCCGACCTGCTGTATGACGGCGTCATGCCCCTGCCCGCCAACTTCTGGACCAAGCATGGCAAGAACATGGAGTCCTGGCAGCAAGGCGGCACTACCTTCTATCGCATCAGCGGACCGCTGTGCAGCCAGTTCATGGTCAACCAGTTCGTCTTCACCGAAGGCGACGACCCGCTGTACGCCCAGGTGCGCGAGACCGCCGGCAACACGGCGGTGCTGGCCACCCTGCGCGACTACAGCCACGGCAAGAACAATGTCTGGGGCATCACCGCGCGCAACCGCGAGCAGAACTTCGCCCTGAACCTGCTCATGAACCCCGACTTCGATTTCGTTTCCCTGCTGGGACACGCGGGCACGGGCAAGACGCTGCTGGCGCTGGCCAGCGCCTTGACCCAGACCCTGGAGACCAAGCGCTACAACGAGATCATCATCACCCGCGCCACCGTTCCCGTGGGCGATGACATCGGCTTTCTGCCCGGCACCGAGGAAGAAAAAATGCAACCGTGGATGGGCGCACTGGAAGACAATCTGGAAGTGCTGCATCTGGGCACGGGCAAGTCCTCGGCCAGCCTGGGCGGCGGCCAGGGCGAGCCCCAGCGCAACTCGACCATGGAGCTGATCCGCTCCAAGATCAAGGTCAAGTCGCTGAGCTTCATGCGCGGGCGCACCTTCATGAACAAGTTCCTGATCATCGACGAGGCCCAGAACCTGACGCCCAAGCAGATGAAGACACTGGTGACGCGCGCCGGTCCGGGGACTAAAATCGTCTGTCTGGGCAATATCGCGCAAATCGACACGCCCTATCTGACCGAAGGCAGTTCGGGGCTGACCTACGTGGTGGACCGCTTCAAGGGTTGGCCGCACGCCGGCCACGTCACCTTGCAGCGCGGCGAGCGCTCGCGCCTGGCGGATTACGCCAGCGACGCGCTCTGACCGGCCGCCGCCGGAACTCAAACCGGGTCCAGGACCCGGTTTTTTTATTGTTGGAACGCATGCACAAACGCATAGAACAACCCGTGGGGCTGACCATGGGCGATGCCGCCGGCATCGGACCGGAGATCATCGCCCGGCTTTTCACGCAAGGTCTGCCTCATCCGGCCGTCGTGTATGGCGATGCGGGCGCCCTGCGGCGCGCGCTGGCGCTGATCGGCGAACAGACGCGCTGGCAGGTGCGGGAAGTCGGGGATCCGGTCGCCGCTCCGGCGGGCGTCATCCCGGTGCTGAACCGCTGGCGGCCCCTGCCCGAGGACCTGCCCTACGGCCGGGTCCATGCCCTGGCCGGGCGCGGCGCCTATGAATACCTGTGCCACGCCATCGACGACGCCCAGGCAGGCCGCCTACGCGCCATCGTCACCGCGCCCCTGAACAAGCTGGCCATGCAGGCCGGCGGCATAGACGCGCCCGGCCACACCGAGATCCTGGCCGCGCGCAGCGGCACGGAACATTTCGCCATGATGCTGGCCAATGACGAACTGCGTGTCATCCTGGTCACCATCCACGAGGCCCTGAGCCGCGTGCCCGCGCTGATCACCCGGGAACGCGTGCTGCAGACCATACGCCTGGCGCACCGGGCCTGCCGGCAAGCCGGCGTGGCCCGGCCCAGAGTGGCCGTGGCCGGCCTGAACCCCCACGCGGGCGAAGGCGGCAAATTCGGCCGCGAGGAAATCGACGTCATCGCGCCGGCCATCGAGCAGGCCCGCGGCGAGGGGCTGGAGGCCAGCGGCCCCTGGTCGGGCGATACCATCTTCATGCGCGCCCGCCAGGGCGAATTCGACATCGTGGTGGCCCAGTACCATGACCAGGGCCTGATTCCCGTGAAGTACCTGGGCCTGGACGAAGGCGTCAACGTCACGGTGGGCCTGCCTTTCATCCGCACCAGCGTGGATCACGGCACCGCCTACGACATCGCCGGCCAGGGCAAGGCGGACGCCGCCTCGCTGGCCTGCGCCTACCGCCTGGCCCTGACCATGAGCGCCCACGCCTCATGATCAAGCGCCTGCCCATCGATCCGTTCCTGCTCAAGCTGTTCGCCACCGTGGCCCTGGCCAGCGTCCTGCCCGCCCAGGGCTGGGGCGTGCCGCTGTTCCACCACGCCACCCAGATCGGCATCGCCCTGCTCTTCTTCCTGCATGGCGCGCGCCTGTCGCGCGAGGCCATCCTGGGCGGCCTGTCGCACTGGCGCCTGCATCTGGCCATTCTGTCGGTCACCTTCGTGCTGTTTCCGCTGCTGGGCAGCGGCATGGCGGCCCTGCTGCATCCCTGGCTGACCGAGAACCTGTACCTGGGCGTGCTGTTCCTGGCCTGCCTGCCCAGCACCGTGCAGTCGGCGGTCGCCTTGACCGCCATAGCGCGCGGCAATGTGCCGGCCTCGATCTGCAGCGCATCGGCATCCACCTTGCTGGGCGTGTTCCTCACGCCGCTGCTCATCGGCATCGTGCTGGCGGGTGCCACCGCCACCCAGGCCGCCGTCTCGCTGGAAGCCGTGGGCAAGATCATGCTGCAGCTGTTCTTTCCCTTCGTGTTCGGCCACCTGCTGCGGCCCTGGACAGGAAACTGGGTGGGCAGGCGCAACCGGCTGCTCAAGATCGTCGACCAGGGTTCCATCCTGCTGGTGGTCTATACGGCGTTCTCGGGAGCGGTCGTGGGCGGACTGTGGTCATCCACGCCCGTCAGCGCCCTGCTGGTGATCCTGCTGGGCAATGCCGTGCTGCTGGCGCTGGCTCAAGGGCTGGCCTGGCTGCTGGGGCGCTGGCTGGGCTTCAGCAGGCCGGACCGGGTCAGCCTGCTGATGTGCGGCTCCAACAAAAGCCTGAGCAGCGGCATCCCCATCGCCAATGTACTGTTCGCCGGCGGTTCCGTGGGCGCCATCATCCTGCCCATCATGTTGTTCCATCAGTGGCAGCTGCTGGTCTGCGCCTGGCTGGCCGGACGGCTGGGCGCCCGCACGCAAGCATGAAAAATTCCGGCCGGCCCCCAGGCCGGCCGAACCGATCTTAGACTGGCGTGTAATTCAGGAAGCGCGTGCTGGCGCCGGCGAAGGTCAGGCGTACCGTGCCGATGGGGCCGTTACGCTGCTTGCCGATGATGATCTCCGCCGTGCCCTTGTCGGGCGAATCGGGGTTGTAGACCTCGTCGCGATAGATGAACAGGATCAAGTCGGCGTCCTGCTCGATGGCGCCCGATTCACGCAGGTCGCTCATGACGGGGCGCTTGTTGGGCCGCTGCTCCAGGCTTCGGTTGAGCTGCGACAGAGCGATCAGCGGGCAGTTCAGCTCCTTGGCCAGGCCCTTGAGCGAACGGCTGATCTCGGAAATTTCGGTGGCGCGGTTTTCGCCGCCGCTGGAGGACATCAGCTGCAGGTAGTCGATGATGATCAGCCCCAGCTGGCCGCACTGCCGGGCCAGGCGGCGCGCCCTGGCGCGCACTTCCATGGAAGACAGGCCCGGGGTTTCGTCGATGTAGATCTGCGCTTCCTGCACCTGCTGCACAGCGTGCGTGAGGCGCGGCCAGTCATCGGCCGTCAGCTTGCCGGTGCGCATGCGGTGCTGGTCCAGCATGCCGACCGAGCCCACCATACGCATGGCCAGTTGCACCGCGCCCATTTCCATGGAGAACACCGCCACCGGCAGGCCCTGTTCGATGGCCACGTGCTCGCCGATGTTCATGGAGAAGGAGGTCTTGCCCATGGACGGGCGGCCGGCCACGATGACCAGATCCCCCGCTTGCAGGCCGGAGGTCATCTTGTCCAGGTCGGCAAAGCCCGTGGGCACGCCCGTGACCTCGGAGTCGCCCTCGCGGTGGTAGAGCTCGTCGATGCGCTCCACCACCTGGCTGAGCAGCGGCTGGATGTCCAGAAAGCCCTGCGAGCCGCGCGCGCCCTCCTGGGCGATCTGGAACACCCGCGTTTCGGCCTCGTCCAGTATCTGGCGGGCTTCCTTGCCCTGCGGATTGAAGGCGGCCGACGAGATATCGTCCGCCACGGTCACCAGCTTGCGCAGCATGGAGCGTTCGCGCACGATCTCGGCGTAGCGCCGGATGTTGGCCGCGGACGGCGTGTTGTGGGCCAGCGCGTTCAGATAGGCAAGGCCGCCCACTTCTTCCTGCTTGCCGGCCACCGACAGCGACTCGAACACGGTCACCACGTCGGCGGGACGGGCCAAGCCGATCAGGCGGGTGATGTGCTGCCAGATCAGCTTGTGATCATGGCGGTAGAAGTCCTCGTCGGTGACGATGTCGGCCACCCGATCGAAGGCGGCGTTGTCCAGCAACAGGCCGCCCAGCACGGACTGCTCCGCCTCGATGGAATGGGGCGGAACCCGTAGGTAATCCAGGGACGAATCGGTCTGGGCGGACTTGCTCTCCACGCGCGCACCTTCAAGTCAAGGAAAGAAAACAAAAAAAGCCGGTTTGCACCGGCTTTTTCCAGGCCTTGCCGGTACACCCCAGAAAGGAATGTACCATGAGCAAACCGGGCTGCTTAGGCGACGTCGCCTTGAACCACCACGGTGATGTCGGCCACGACATCAGCGTGCAGGGCGATCTGCACAGGGTACTCGCCAACAGCCTTCAGGGGACCGTCGGGCAGACGCACCTGGGACTTGACGATTTCGGCGTAGCCGGCACCCTGCAGGGCAGCGGCGATGTCCATGGTCGTCACGGAACCGAACAGGCGGCCGTCGACGCCGGCCTTCTGCACCAGCGTCACGGACTGGCCGTTCAGCTTGTCGTTCTGTGCCTGGGCGGCAGCCAGTTTTTCAGCTTGCAGTTTTTCCAGTTCGGCGCGGCGGGCTTCGAATTCCCGCAGAGCGGCAGCCGTGGCGCGGCGGGCGATCTTGCGGGGCAGCAGGAAGTTGCGGGCATAACCATCACGCACGCGGACCACGTCACCCAGGTTGCCCAGGTTGACGACTTTTTCGAGCAAAATGACTTGCATGACTAATGTTCCTCTGGATTATTTGTGGTTGTCGGTGTACGGCAACAGAGCCAGGAAACGCGCGCGCTTGATAGCGGTGTCCAGCTGACGCTGGTAGTGCGCTTTCGTGCCAGTCAGACGTGCGGGGATGATCTTGCCATTTTCCTGGATGAAATCACGCAGGGTGTCCAGGTCTTTGTAATCGATTTCTTCAACGCCAGCGACGGTGAAGCGGCAGAATTTGCGGCGCTTGAACAGTGGGTTCTGTTGTGCAAATTTGCGTTTTTTGTCTTTGCCTCTACGGAAAGCCATTTTGTGCCTCGTTAGTAACCGGACGATGTCCGGGAGAATTCAATGTGAAGCGAAGTGTAGAAACGCTTCGCGACGATCGGGTCGGACTGTCAGACCGTGACCGTGGCCTGCCCTGCAAAGTTGCGCCGGTATTGCTGCACGTGCAGCACCAGTCGCGTGGATCCTTTGCGGGCCGGGGCGATGAAGCCCTGTACGAGCAGGCGGGCCCCAAGGGGGGTGTCCACCAGCGCCAGGGCATTTTCACCCAGAGCCACCACCTGCATCGCCAGGGCGATCTGCCGGGGGTGGCCGGCTTCCATCACGGAGGATTCATGCTCCAGAGCCAATTCCAGGGCGGGCACGCCAGCCGGCGTATAACGCAGCGGCTTGATGTCGATGACCTGCCCGTCGAGACTGACCTGGTTCACGCAGTCGGAACTTTTATTCTTCAGCTTCAGCGGTTTGGGCGCTGGCTTCTGCACTTGCCTTGCGCGCTTCTTCGCGCTCGACGGACTTCATCATGACCGAAGCGCCTTCGGGGGCTTTCTTCGTGCCGGCGATGAGATAACGCAGAATGGCGTCGTTGTAGCGGAAGGAATGCTCCAGTTCGTCCAGGATGGACTGACCGCATTCGATGTTCAGGCACACGTAGTGGGCCTTGACCAGTTTCTGGATGGGGTATGCCAGTTGACGGCGGCCCCAGTCTTCCAGGCGGTGGATCGTACCGCCGGCGGAAGTGACGATCGCCGAATAGCGCTCGACCATGGCGGGCACTTGCTCGCTTTGATCGGGATGCACAATGAACACTACTTCGTAGTGACGCATGAAACAACTCCTTGTGGATATCGACTGTCTGCACCCGGCCAAACAGAACACAGGCACAGCAGACGCGACAGCCCGCCCGTCAAAACCGGGTCGAGCAAGAAACCATAAATATTAGCACCAGGCCAGGCGCGCTGACAAGCTGCACGCCATCAGCCTTCGACGCTGGCGTAGGCGGAATGGTTATGGATGGACTCGAAATTCTCCGCTTCGATGCGGTAGCGCAACACTCCGGGCAGAGAACGCACGCTGACGGCCACATCGCGCACCAGGTCCTCGACGAACTTGGGATTGTCGTAGGCCTGTTCGGTGACGTATTTTTCGTCCGTGCGCTTGAGCAGGCCCCACAGTTCGCAGGAGGCCTGGCTTTCGACGCGACGAATCAGGTCCGGCAGGTCGACGGCGGATGGATCGGCGAATACCGCCTGCACCGTGACATGGGAGCGCTGGTTATGGGCGCCGTACTCGGAAATGGCCTTGGAGCAAGGACACAGGCTGGTGACCGGCACCATCACGGACAGCTCGAACTCGGGCCGCGCGTCCACGCCCACCCGGGCGGTCCAGCCGACGGTGTAGTCCATCAGGCTGGCCACGCCCGAGACCGGCGCGATCATTTGCAGAATTACGGGAAATAAGGCCCTGATGTGCTCCCGCCCCGCGTTCAGCAAGGGCAGCATGGCCTGGGCCATCTGCACGAACCCGGCCGGCGTCATGGCCTGGCGGCGGTATTGCTCCAGCAGGGCCACGAAGCGCGACATGTGCGTGCCTTTTTCCTCGGGCGGCAAGGCCACCGTCAGTTCCCATTGAGCCACGGTGGGCACGGACTGCCCCTGCCCCAGGTCCAGCATCATCGGATGACGGACCCCGCGCACGCCGACGCGCTGGATGGCAACGCGGCGGGTGTCCACGCTGCTTTGCACGTCCGGCATGGTCAAGGGCATTTCCGACACTGTATTCATATCAGTCAGTCCGGCCGCGGCAGGGCCGCGACCGCAATTAATCAGTAATGGAACATTATCTTATGCTTATCGAGGCGAAAGTTCGATAACCTTAAGAACAGGGTGCATATTTGCGCGTTCCCGGCCGGCCGGGCGCCGCAAATTGCGTCAGGGCTCAAGCAAACTTGAAAAACGTTCACGGACGGCGCGCTCGATGCCGGCGGCGTCCAGGCCCAGCGCGGCGGCGATCTTCTTCTGATCGCCATGGTCTATGAATTCATCCGGATAGCCCAGTTGCAGCACGGGTGCGACGATGCGTTCGCGGCTGAAGAATTCCAGCACGGCGCTGCCGGCTCCTCCCATGATGCAGGCTTCCTCCAGGGTGACGAAGGCCTGATGGCCCTGGACCAGCTCCTGCAGCAGGGCCTCGTCCAGCGGCTTGACGAAGCGCATGTCCACCACGGTCGCATCCAGGCTCTCGGCCGCCTTCAGCGCCTCGTGCAGCACCGGCCCGAAAGCCAGCAAAGCCAGGCCCTTGCCCTCGCGGCGCACCACGCCCTTGCCCAGCGGCACCGTGGCCAGGTCTTCCCCGGGCGCCGCGCCCACGCCCGCGCCGCGCGGATAGCGCACCGAGCTGGGGCCGGGATGCTGGTAGCAACAGGTCAGCAGCAGGCGGGTTTCGCGCTCGTCCGAAGGCGTGGCCACCACCATGTTCGGGATGCAGCGCAGGAAGGCGATGTCGTAATTGCCCGCGTGCGTGGCGCCGTCCGCGCCCACGATGCCGGCGCGGTCCAGCGCGAAGGTGACGTCCAGGTTCTGCAGGGCGACGTCGTGGATGAGCTGGTCGTAGCCGCGCTGCAGGAACGTGGAATAAATGGCCACCACGGGCTTCTGGCCTTCACAGGCCAGCCCGGCGGCGAAGGTGACGGCGTGCTGTTCGGCAATCCCCACGTCGAAATAGCGGCGCGGAAACTGCTGCTCGAATTCCACCATGCCGCTGCCCTCGCGCATGGCCGGCGTGATGCCGTACAGGCGGGCGTCTTCGGCGGCCATGTCGCACAGCCACTGGCCGAACACCTGGGTGAAGGTGGGCCGCGGCGGGGTGGCCGGCTGCACCAGACCCACGGAGGGGTCGAACTTGCCGGGACCGTGATAGAGCACCGGATCGGCCTCGGCCAGCTTGTAGCCCTGTCCTTTGCGGGTCACCACATGCAGGAACTGCAGCCCGCCCAGCTCGCGAAGGTTGCCCAGGGTGGCGACCAGCGCGTCCAGGTCATGGCCGTCGATGGGCCCCACATAATTGAAGCCCAGTTCCTCGAACAGCGTGGCCGGGGAAAGCATGCCCTTGGCGTGGCCCTCGAACTTGCGCGCCAGGTCCAGCACGGGCGGCACATGCTGCAGCACGGCGCGGCCCACGTTCTTGGCGGCGGCGTAGAAGCGGCCCGACATCAGGCGCGCCAGGTAGTGGTTCAGCGCCCCCACCGGCTGAGAGATGGACATGTCGTTGTCGTTCAGCACGACCAGCACGTTCACGTCGGGCGTGACGCCGGCATTGTTCAGGGCTTCGAAGGCCATGCCCGCCGTCATGGCGCCGTCGCCGATCACGGCGATGTGCTGGCGCTCGACGCCCGCATTGCGCGAGGCCACCGCCATGCCCAGCACGGCGGAGATGGAGGTGGACGAATGGGCCGTGCCGAAATCGTCATAATCGGATTCCGAGCGCTTGGGAAAGCCCGATATGCCGCCCTGCTGGCGCAGCGTGGCCATCTGGTCGCGGCGCCCCGTCAGGATCTTGTGCGGATAGGATTGGTGCCCCACATCCCACACGATGCGATCGTGCGGGGTGTCGAATACATAGTGCAGGGCCGTGGTCAGCTCCACCGTGCCCAGGTTGGAAGACAGATGCCCACCGGTTCTGGAGACGGACTGAAGAACAAACTCCCGCAACTGACGGGCCAGTTCGGGAAGATCGCGCTGATCGAGCTTGCGCAGGTCAGCGGGCGACTGGATCTGTTCTAGGGAAACGGTTGTCATACTGAAAGACGTCTATCCGGGCAAATAAGTGAAACGACTGCTGTGGAACAATCGCCAATCAACTATTGTAAAACGCTTAGCCGCCAGCGCCAAAACTAGCGGTCACGGCCCACGATGTAATCGGCCAGCTGAGTCAGCCGCGCCGCCGAGGGTCCCACCGGCCGCAGGGCCAGCTGCGCCTTCTCGTTCAGGGCGCCCAGCAGTTCGCGGGAGCCTTCCAGGCCCAGGATGGACACATAGGTGGGCTTGGTGTCGGCGGCGTCCTTGCCGGCCGTCTTGCCCAGCGTGGCGGTGTCGGCGGTGACATCCAGGATGTCGTCGGCCCCCTGGAAGGCCAGGCGCACCGCCTGGGCATAAGCTTCCAGGCCCTTGCGCACCGTGGACGAAGCTCCCGCGACGATGCCTCCCAGCAGCACGCTGGCCTCCAGCATGGCGCCGGTCTTCATGCTGTGCATGGTCTGCAGCTGATCGCGATCCAGCTGCAGGCCCACGCTGGCGCAATCGATGGCCTGGCCGCCGGCCATGCCGGCGCTGCCGGCGGCCCGCGCCAGCTGGGAAATCGCCTGGACCACCAGGGCGGGAGCAATGGGCATCTGCGCCAGCAGCTCGCCGGCCAGCGGCTGCAGCGCATCGCCGGCGAGCATGGCGCAGGCCTCGTCGAACTGGATGGGCACGGTGGGGCGGCCGCGCCGCAGCTCGTCGTCATCCATGCAAGGCAGGTCGTCGTGCACCAGCGAATAGGCATGGATCAACTCCACCGCCGCCGCCGCCAGCTCCAGCGCCTTCAGCTGGGCGGTCGCCATGGGCTTGCCCTGCATGGCCGCCTCGCCGGCGGCATAGACCAGCGCGGCGCGCACCCGCTTGCCGCCGCCCAGCACGGCATAGCGCATGGCCTCGTGCAGGCGGCACGGCTCCTGGGCGGCGGCGGGCAGCAACTGATCCAGCACGACTTCAGTCTGCTCGACCCGCGCCTGCAGCCATTCGGTAAAACTCACAGAAACCATCTTAAATGTCTCCATCCGCCTCGTCCCCGGACAAGGGACGCAGCAGATTTCCTTGCAATACACTGACTTGTTCCTGCGCAACGTCCAACTTGCGCTGACAGAATTTGGCAAGCTCCACGCCCTGCTCATAGGCCTGCAAGGCCTGCTCCAGCGGCAAGGAGCCGCTCTCCATCCGCGCCACCAGCGCCTCGAGCTGCGCCAGCGCGGACTCGAAGTCCTGCTCGGCGGACACGTCGGCCGCCGGTACGCCGGCCGCCGGTTCGCCGGCCGCCTGATTTTCGTCGCGAGATGTAACCATACCTTTTCCTGCTCTGTGAGGACTGCCCGGGCGGCCATGGCGCCCGCCTGAAAAACGCATTGTACGGGAGCGGCGGACAACGCGCCGTTCAAGCACAAGCGGGACTGCAGGTCATGGACGCGAAAAAGGGCCGCCTGGAAGCGGCCCTTCTGCATTGCTTGCGCTCAGCCGCGCGCCACCGGCCGCGTCGGGTCGCTGACCCATTCGCTCCAGGAGCCGGGGTAGATGCGCGAGCCGTTCAGCCCGGCCAGCTCCATGGCAAAAAGATTGTGACAAGCGGTAATGCCCGAACCGCACTGATGCACGACCTGCGAGGCAGGCGTGTCGCCCAGCAGAGCCTGGAATTCCTGCTGCAATTGCCCGGCAGGCTTGAAGCGGCCCCGGGCGTCGAGGTTGTTCGTGTGGGAACGGTTGAGAGCGCCCGGGATCTGCCCGGCCACCGGGTCCATGGGTTCGACTTCGCCCCGATAACGTTCGGGCGCGCGCGCGTCGATCACGGTGAAGACGGGCTGGGCGATATTGGCCAGGACCTGGTCGGCCTGTACCGTGGGCATGGCGGCCTGGCGCGGCAGGTTCAGGCTCTGTACGGCCTGGGCCTCGGAAACCGAAGGCTGGCGCCGGCCGGTCTCGACCTCGCCGCCGGCCTCCCGCCAGGCCTGCCAGCCGCCGTCCAGGATGGCCACATGCGGATGTCCGAGCCAGCGCAGCATCCACCACAAATGGCTGGCGAACAGCGAACCTTGCGCATCGTAGGCCACGACCTGCATGCCGGAGGTCAGCCCCTGCAGGCGCATCAGCGCCGCCAGGTCCTGGCGGTCGGGCAAGGGATGGCGGCCGTTGGCGCCGGTCCTGGACGCGGCCAGGTCGGTTTCATGATCCAGGAACAGCGCGCCGGGGATATGGCCCTGCTCATAGGCGCGTCGCCCCGCCTGATGATCGGCCAGGTCGTGGCGCACATCGAACACCAGCCAGTCGGCGCGGCCCAGGTTGGCGCGCAGCTGCTCCGGGGTAACCAGGTAATCAAACATGTTCTGCCTCCTTGGCGGGCGCCTCCGGACCGGGCGGCTGCTGGCCGCGCAGGATGCGGTCCTCGCTGTACGTGCGCCAGGCCGACAGCAGGCCCGATCCGATGATCAGCGCCATGCCGGTCCAGGCCAGCCAGTCGGGGAGATCGCCCCAAAATACGATGCCGATCAGAGCGGCAAAAATAATGGTGGTGTATTGGAGGGCCGCCGTCAACAGGGCCGAGCCCAGGCCGAAGGCGCGCGTCATGGTCAGCTGACCGAACAGGCCCGCCAGGCCCACGCCCAGCAGCGCCAGCCAGGCGCGCCAGTCCAGGTCGCGCCAGCCGTCCAGCAGCAGCCCGACGGCGCTTGAACAGACCACGAAGCAGGAGAAGATCAGCACCGTGCGCCATTCCGGCTCGCCCGCTCGCCCCAGGGCCCGCACCTGCATCATGGCAATCGCCGACAGGGCGCCGGCGCACAAGCCCAGCATGGCGGCGAACCACTGGTCTTCGGATATGCTGGGCCGCAATACGCCGATCACGCCCAGAAAGCCCAGCAGGACGGCCAGAATGCGGACGGGATCGCGCTGGGACCCGCCCCAGGCCAGCATCCAGACGGCGATGAACAAGGGCGCGGTGTAGTTCAGGCTGACGGCGGTGGACAGCGGCAGATAGGCCAGCGCCAGAAAGCCCAGCCACATGGAGGTGACACCCGAGACATTGCGGCGTATGTGCAGCTTCCAGCTCTTGGGGGCGATGGGGCGTCGCCCCGCCTTGGCCCAGAAATAGAGCAGCAATACGGACGGCAGTCCGCGAAACAGCACGATCTGGGGCATGGACGCCCCCGCATCGGCGGACACTTTGACACAGGCCCCCATGATGGCAAACATGGCACAGGCCACCAGCATCCATAATGACTGCATGCGAACAAACCAGAATCAAAAATAAGGGGAAGTCATTACTATACTCCCCCGACTTGTAAAAAAACGCCCGCGTCCCCATATTGAACAAGCCATGCGACAGGATTGCGACACGCCGCCGCGGCGCTGCAAGCCAGAAGCTGACGAAAAGCTGAATTTTCTTGTCTTCCCGCTTTCAATTAAGGCTAAAATTTTCCACGGACCGCGGCGCGGCCCGTTTTTCTCAGTCACACCGGAATCCGCATTCATGAAACGAATTGTTCTCTTCCTGATCACCAACCTGGCCGTCATGCTGGTGCTGAGCGCCTCCATGAGCATCCTCGGTGTGGGACGGTATCTGAACGCGCAGGGCCTGGACCTGACCCAACTGCTGATCTTCTCCAGCCTGGTGGGCTTTACCGGCGCCATCATTTCGCTGCTGATGAGCAAGTGGATGGCCAAGCAAAGCGTCAACGCCCGGGTGATCGATCCCAACGCCCCCGCCAATGCCGAAGAAGCCTGGCTGGTCGACACCGTTCACCAGCTGGCCGACCGCGCCGGCATCGGCCGCCCCGAAGTGGCCATCTACGAAGGCGAGCCCAACGCCTTCGCCACCGGCGCCTTCAAGAACGACGCCCTGGTGGCCGTGTCCACCGGCCTGCTGCGCGGCATGACCGAAGAGGAAGTCATGGCCGTGCTGGGCCACGAGGTCGCGCACATCGCCAACGGCGACATGGTCACGCTGACCCTGATCCAGGGCGTGGTCAACACGTTCGTGATCTTCCTGGCGCGCGTGGCCGGCTACTTCGTGGACCGCGTGCTGCTGCGCAACGAGCGCGAGGTGGGCATAGGCTACTACGCCTCGGTCTTCGTGTTCGAACTGATCTTCGGCGTGCTGGCCTCCATCATCGTGGCCTGGTTCTCGCGCCAGCGCGAGTACCGCGCCGACGCCGGCTCGGCGCGCCTGCTCGGTTCGCGCCAGCCCATGATCCACGCCCTGGCCCGCCTGGGCGGCATGACTGCGGGCGAACTGCCCAAGAACTTCGAGGCCTCGGGCATCTCGGGCGGCGGCGCCGTCAGCGCCATGTTCGCCTCCCATCCGCCCATCGCGGCCCGCATCCAGGCCCTGCAGAACGCCCAGGCCGTGTAAGCCCCCCTCCCCGAAAAGCCCGCCTTCATGGCGGGCTTTCTTTATCCCTGCGCCCCTGGCGCTCCTGGATGGGTTCCGCTCGGCGATCGGCCTTCAGCCGCCACCATCGAGTCCGCGCTGCGCTATGATTCATTCATGAAGGAAATCTTTGCATTACTCGATTTCGGGGGGTATATCGCGCTGCTCATGTGGGGCGTCCACATGGTGCAGAGCGGGGTCCAGCGCGCCTTCGGCGCGGAGCTGGGCGTCTGGATGGGGCGCGCGCTGGGTCGTCCCAACCGCGCCTTACTGGCGGGCGCGGCCATCACCGCCGCCATCCAGAGCAGCACCGCCACCGGCCTGATGATCACCAGCTTCGCGGCCGGCGGCCTGGTGGCGCTCGTGCCGGCCCTGGCCGCCATGCTGGGCGCCAACGTGGGCACGACCCTGATCGTGCAGCTGCTGTCCTTCAAGCTGACCGCGCTGGCGCCGGCCCTGATCCTGCTGGGCGTCTGGCTGTTCCGCGCCCACGAGTCGGGACGCCGCCGCGACCTGGGACGAGTCTTCATCGGCCTGGGCCTGCTCCTGCTCTCCCTGCATGAACTGGTCGCGCTGTTCTCGCCCATCCAGGACGCGCCGCTCTTGAAGACCATTCTGCAGGCGCTGTCCGACTCACCCATGACGGGCCTGATCCTGGCCGCCCTCCTGACCTGGGCGGCGCACTCCAGCGTGGCCATCGTGGTGCTGATCATCTCCCTGGCCAACCATCACTACATGGATCCGCAACTGACCTACGCCCTGGTGCTGGGCGCCAACCTGGGCACGGCCATCAATCCGGTGCTCGAAGGCGCGGGCGGCAACAAGGACCCGGCCAGCAAGCGCCTGCCGCTGGGCAATCTGGGCACGCGCGTGGCCGGCTGCGTCGTCGGCATGCTGCTGCTGCCCTGGATCCCGGGCCTGATGAGCTGGTTCACGGACGACGCGGCGCGCGCCGCGGCCAACTTCCACACGTTCTTCAACCTGGCCGTGGCCGCCGTGTTCATGCCGCTGCTCAAGCCCTATTCGCGCCTGCTGAGCCGCCAGTTGCCGCGACGCAGCGATCCGGACGATCCCGGCAAGCCGCTCTACCTGGACGAATCGGCCCATGAAGTGCCCGCCGTGGCCCTGGGCAATGCCGCCCGGGAGGCGCTGCGCCTGTCGGACATGCTGCAGAGCATCCTGGGCACCGCTCGCCAGGCCCTGATCAGCAACAGCGCGCAAAGCATCAACCATGCGCGCTACATCAGCAACGCGGTCAACCGGCTGGACCAGTTGATCACCACCTACCTGGCCCGCCTGGACCAGGACAACCTGAGCAAGAACGACACGCGGCGCCTGAACGAGATCCTGGCCTTCTCGACCAATATGGCGCACGCCGCCACCATCAGCGTCAGCGGCCTGCTGACCCATACCAGCAAGCTGCGCAAGCAGGGCTGGATCCTGCAGAGCGACGAGCAGGAGGAGATCGGCAAGGTCATGGACCGGCTGATCCGCAACCAGCGCCAGGCCGCCGCCCTGTTCGTGGCCGAGGACGTGAAGACGGCCCGCTTCCTGGCGTTCGAGAAGGACTACTTCCGCGACCTGGAGGCCGGCGCGGCCGAACGCCACATCCGCAAGATCAAGTCGGGCCAGCTGGATTCGGCCGACCAGGGCTCGCTCTACCTGGAGATCCTGCGCGATGTGCGCACCATCAACTCCTATCTGGTCAGCGCGGCGGCCTATCCCATACTGGCCAAGCACGACGAACTGCTGCCCAACCGGGTGCGCGACCAGGGAAACTGAAGGCGATTCGATCAGGCAGAAAAAAAGGGGCGTCGAATCGCCCCTTTTCCGTCTCCGGCAGTCAGTGAGCCTGCTCCCAGTTCTCGCCCACGCCCACCTCGGCCACCAGCGGAACATCCAGCTTGGCCACATTGCACATCAGGCCGGGCAACTGCTCGCGCAGCAGTTCCAGCTCATCCGGGGGGACGTCGAACACGAGTTCGTCGTGCACCTGCATGACCATCTGCGTCTTCAGGCCCTTTTCCCGGATCCAGTCCTGAACGGCCACCATGGCCATCTTGATCAGGTCGGCCGAGGTGCCCTGCATGGGCGCATTGATCGCGGCGCGCTCGGCGCCGGCCGTGCGCGGCCCCTTGGCCCCTTTTAGTTCCGGCAGCCACAGGCGGCGGCCGAACACGGTTTCCACGAAGCCCTGATCATGCGCCAGCGCCTTGATGCGACTCATGTAGTCGGCCACGCCGGGATAGCGCGTGAAGTAGCGATCTATGTAGGCGCGCGCCGCATCCCGGGTGATGCCCAGGTTGCTGGCCAGGCCGAATTCGCCCATGCCGTAGATCAGACCGAAGTTGATGGCCTTGGCGGCGCGGCGCTGGTCCGAGGTGACCTCCTCGGTCTTCACGCCGAAGATTTCGGCCGCCGTGGCCGTATGCACGTCTCCGCCCTGCTCGAACACCTGCTGCAGGTTCACGTCGCCCGACACATGGGCCATGACGCGCAACTCGATCTGGGAATAGTCCGCGGACACGACCTTGCCCTGCTCGGACACGAAAGCCGTACGCACGCGCCGGCCCTCGGCCGTGCGCACCGGGATGTTCTGCAGGTTCGGATCCGAGGACGCCAGCCGCCCGGTCACCACCCCGGCCTGGGAATAGCGCGTGTGAACGCGCCCGGTGCGCGGATTGACCATCTTGGGCAGCTTGTCCGTATAGGTGGACTTCAGCTTGGCCAGGCCGCGGTACTCGAGCAGGACCTGGGGCAAGGGATAGTCCTGGGCCAGGCGGGTCAGCACGTCCTCATCGGTGGACGGCGCGCCGCTGGCCGTCTTGCGCACCACCGGAATGCCCAGCTTGCCGAACAGGATCTCCCCGACCTGCTTGGGCGAATTCATGTTGAAAGGCTGGCCGGCCAGTTCGTACGCCTTGTTCTCCAGCTCCAGCATCGTCTGCCCCAGCTCGCGACTTTGCCGGGCCAGCGCCTGCACGTCCACCTTGACGCCATTGCGCTCCACGATGGTCAGCACCTCCGAAGTCTGGACCTCCAGCAGATAGACGCGCTCCAGGCCGGCCTGCTCGGCCACCTTGGGACGCAGGCACTCGTGCAGGCGCAAGGTGTAGTCGGCGTCCTCGCAGGCATACTTCGACGCCGTCGGGATGTCCACCTCGTCAAAGCAGATCTGCTTGGCGCCCTTGCCGCAGATGTCCTCGTAGGACGTCCCCTTCAAGCCCAGCCATTGCAGGGCCAGCTCTTCCATGTTGACGCGCTTGTGCGACTGCAGCACGTAGGCCTGCAGCATGGTGTCTTCGCGTATGCCGCGCAATGCCACGCCTTCGTTGGCAAAGACATGGCTGTCGTACTTGGCGTTGTGCAACAGCTTGGCGGCCTGGGAGTCCTCCAGCCAGGGCCGCAGCACATCGAGCACCAGCTCCTTGTCCAACTGCTCCAGCTCGTGGGTGGCGCGATGCGCCACCGGCACGTAGAAGGCCTGGCCCGTGCGTACCGCCACGGACAGGCCCACCAGGCGCGCCTGCAAGGGGTCCAGCGAGGTCGTCTCCGTATCCAGCGCCGTCAATTCGGCCTGCTGCAGCAGTTGCAGCAAGGCGCGCAATTGCGGCTCCGTGGTCACCGTCTGGTAGTCCAACTGGTCGGGCGCGGCCTGGACCTGCGCCTGCACACGACCGTCCTGCGCGGGGATGCGGTCCGGATCGCCGGTCAGCTCGCGCAGCCAACTGCGAAAGCCATAGGTCTCGTAGATGTCCTGCAGGACGTCCAGATCGGGAGGCAGAGGCGCCAGGGCGGCGAAGTCGCCGCTGAAGCCGGGCACGTCGCAGTCCAGCTTGACGGCCACCAGCTTGCGCGTCAGCTCGAAGTTGGGGCTGAAATCGCGCAGGTTCTGGCCGGCCACGCCCTTGATGCTGTCCGCGTGGCGCAGCAATTAATCCAGGCTGCCGTGTTCGCTCAGCCATTTGGCGGCCGTCTTGGGCCCCACCTTGGGCACGCCGGGGATGTTGTCGGAGGTGTCGCCGATCAGCATCAGGTAATCGATGATCTGGTCCGGACGCACGCCGTATTTGGCGATCACGCCCTCGATGTCCAGGCGCTCGTTGCTCATGGTGTTGACCAGTTGGACGCGCTCGTTGACCAACTGCGCCAGGTCCTTGTCGCCGGTGGACACCACGGTGTCTATGCCGCGCTCGGTCGCCAGGCGAGCCAGCGTGCCGATGATGTCGTCCGCCTCCACGCCCGGCGCGCAGATCAGATGCCAGCCCATGGCGCGCACCGCGCGATGGATGGGTTCGATCTGCTGGGCGAGGTCTTCCGACATGGAAGGACGGTGGGCCTTGTACTGCTCGTAGAGGTCGTCGCGGAATGTGCGGCCCTTGGCGTCGAATATGCACACCATATAGTCGGCCTGATAATCCTGCAGCAGCCGGCGCAGCATGCCGATGACGCCATACAGCGCGCCCGTGGGCTGACCCTGGGCGTTTCTCAGATCGGGCATCGCGTGGTACGCTCGATACAGATAGCTGGAACCATCAACAAGCAACAAGGTTTTTTTCATGTCTAACAATAAAATCGTCCGTTTACCGGCCACAGAGCAGATTCCGACCATCATGCGGGAACTGCAGACTGCGGCCGATACATTAAAAGAAATGGGCGCGGGCGTCAGCGTGTTCGGCAGCGCGCGCATCAAGCCTGGTCACCCTTATTATCAACTGGCCCAGGAAGTGGGCCGCCGCCTGGCCGAAGCCGGCGTCACCCTGATCGCCGGCGGCGGCCCGGGCCTGATGGAAGCCGCGAACAAGGGCGCGTTCGAGGCGGGCGGGCAAAGCGTCGGCCTGAATATACGCCTGCCCCACGAAACCACCAACAACCCCTACCAGACCCAGAGCCTGCAGTTCGAATATTTCTATTCGCGCAAGGCCACCTTCTTCATGCACAGTTGGGCCTACATCGCTCTGCCCGGCGGCTTCGGCACCATGGACGAACTGTTCGAGGTCATGACGCTGGTGCAGACCGGCAAGGTACCGCCGGCTCCCATTGTACTGATCGGGACCGAGTTTTGGTCCGGGCTGATCGGATGGATCCGCGAACAACTGCTGACACTGGGGCTCATCGCGCCCAAGGACCTGGATCTGCTGGTGGTCACCGACGATCTGGACGAGGTCATGACCTACATCAACAAGTGCTGCGTGCTGCCTAGGGCCGAACCCGCATTGCCCCAGTAAGGCGGACGGGTTAAATTTGCGTTCTCTTACCTCGGCCCTCCATCAGCAGGGCCGAATTCGTATTGAACGCCACAAGCTTGTCGATATTTGCAGGAGCACACATGAACAAGATCCTTGCCCGCCTTCTGATGGCGGCCTTTTGCAGCGCTGCGCTGCCCGCGGCGCACGCCGCCGGTATCGAGGAAATCCGTTTTGCCACCGAAGCGGGCTACCCGCCCTTCGAATACCTGAGCCCCAGCGGCGAGCTGCAAGGCTTCGACATCGACATCGGCAATGAGATCTGCAAGCGCCTGCAAGCCAGGTGCGTCTGGATAGACACCTCGTTCGACAGCCTGATCCCCGGCCTGCAGGCCCGCAAGTTCGACCTGGCCAACTCCACCATGACCGCCACCGCCGCGCGCGCCAAGGTCATCGACTTCTCCGAGCCCATGTACATCGTTCCGGTGCGCCTGGCGGCCCGCAAGGGCAGCGGCCTGGAGCCCACGGCCGAATCGCTCAAGGGCAAGCGCGTGGGCGTGCAGCAAGGCACCACCATGGAAACCTACGCCCGCCAGTACTGGGCCCCCAATGGCGTGACCGTGGTGGCCTACCCCAGCTATACGGACGCTTTCAACGACCTGGCAGGCGGACGCGTGGACGCCACCTTCCAGGAAGCCCAGAACGCCGTTGAAGGCTTTCTGACCAAGCCGGCCGGCGCGGACTTCGAACTGACCGGCTCGGTCATCACCGACAGCCCCATCCTGAACGAGCCCATCGCCATGGGCATGCGCAAGGGCAACAAGAAGCTCAAGACGGCCATCGACCAGACCCTGCGCGAGATGA
This sequence comes from Alcaligenes sp. Marseille-Q7550, assembly GCF_965112015.1. NCBI lineage: Bacteria > Pseudomonadati > Pseudomonadota > Betaproteobacteria > Burkholderiales > Alcaligenaceae > Alcaligenes > Alcaligenes sp. Marseille-Q7550. The sequence goes on along the minus strand of NZ_CBCOPU010000001.1, from coordinate 1,263,100 downwards.
AGTCCGACGGCACCATGCAGACCTTCGCGGACAAGTACTTCCAGAAAGAGAACATCCGCATCGCCCCCTGACCTGGACGCCAGACCATGCTGCTTTACGGCTATGGGCCACAGTTGCTGGCCGGCACCTGGGAAACCATCAAGCTGGCGATCCTGTCGCTGCTGGTCTCCCTGGCGCTGGGCCTGCTCGCGGCCCTCATGAAGCTGTCCCGCGCGCCGCTGCTGCGGCTGGCGGGCGGCCTGTACACGACGCTGATCCGGGGCATTCCGGACCTGGTGCTGCTGATGCTGTTCTTCTTCAGCCTGCAGATCTGGCTGAACGACCTCACCGACTGGCTGGAGATCGACATGATCGAGATCGATCCCTTCGGCGCGGGCGTCGTCACCCTGGGCTTCATCTACGGAGCCTATTTCGCCGAGACCTTCCGCGGCGCTCTGCTGGCCATCCCCAAGGGCCAGATCGAAGCCGGCAAGGCCTGCGGCTGGAGCACCCTGCTGATCCTGCGCCGCATCCAGATTCCCCAGATGATGCGCTACGCCCTGCCGGGCCTGGGCAATAACTGGCAGGTGCTGCTCAAGTCCACGGCGCTGGTGTCGCTGATCGGGCTGAGCGACGTGGTGAAGATCGCCCAGAACGCGGGCAACGCCACCTTCAACTCCTTCCTGTTCGTGGGCCTGACCGCCCTGATCTACCTGGCGCTCACGGCCGTCAGCAACGTGGGGCTGCGCCATCTGGAGCGGCGCTACAACATGGGCGTGCGGGGAGCGGAATTCTGATGGACGTATTGAACGAATTCTGGCGCGCCTACCTGTACCAGAGCAACGGCCAGCTCTCGGGCCTGGCCATGACCTTGTGGCTGCTCGTGCTGTCGGTCGCCATGGGCTTTTTCCTGTCCATCTTCATGGCCATGGGCCGGGTCTCGGCCAGGCAGTGGCTCTCCCGACCCATCGGCGCCTTCACGTACTTCTTTCGCGGCACGCCCCTGTATGTGCAGATCCTGCTGATCTACACGGCCATGTACAAGCTGGCCATCATCAAGGCGGTGCCGCCTCTGGAAGCCTTCTTCCAGAGCGGTTTCAATTGCCTGGTGCTGGCGCTGACGCTCAACACCGTGGGCTACACCACCGAGATCTTCGCCGGCGCGATCCGCTCCATGCCGCCCGGCGAAGTGGAGGCCGCGCGGGCCTACGGGATGTCGGGCTGGACCCTGTACCGGCGCGTCATCCTGCCCCAGGCGCTGCGGCGGGCCCTGCCCGCCTACAGCAACGAAGTGATCCTGATGCTGCACGCCACCTCCCTGGCCTTCACCGCCACGGTGCCCGACCTGCTGAAGATCGCGCGCGATGCCAATGCCGCCACCTACCAGACCTTCACTTCCTACGGGATCGCGGCACTGATCTACCTGGGCGTGTCCTTCGCCCTGGTCGGCTTGTTCCGCATCGTCGAGAAGCGCCAGATGGCCTTCCTGAACCGCTGAGCCGGCTGCAGGGCCGGGGCGCGGCCACGACGCGCCCCGCCGCCTCTCAGTCGCCCGTGTAGTCCAGGTTCTGGTAGCGCATCTGCCGGCCCATCACCCCCGCCATCAACAGGAAGAAGGTCAGGCCGCGGCGCACGTCCGGCTCCTTGGCCAGGCGCACCAGTCCCATCAGCGAGGGCGTCTGCTCGCTGGCGCGCAACTGGTCGGCCGCCATGCGCGCCGCATTGCCCGCCGCCCAGGCGGCCCCCACGCCCTCCTCGAAGGCGCGCGCCAGCTTCTCGACCATGTAGTCATCGCTCATGTCCACCAGGTCGGCCATCAGCGAGGCCACGTCCACCAGGCGATTGAGTCTTCCGCCGGCCAGCAGCGGCTCCACCTTGGCCAGGAACTCCTCCAGACCCTTGATGCCCGGATCCTCGCCCAGCAATGATTCCAGGCGCGAGGGGCCGGCCTGCCCGGCGGCGCCCGCCATGCCCTGCTCCAGCTCCTTGTCCAGTTCTGCTTTCATGGATGCTCTCCTTGTTCAGACCAGTCCGCGGGCCACGGCCCAGTACACGCCCCGATTGAAGCCCTTGCGCATCAATCCGCCCAGCTTGGTGGGCGGCGTGGGGTGCACATCCTCCTGGTAGTCGTACCAGAGCGGCATGCCGCCTTCCAGCCCCATCTGCGCCACGGCCACCACGCGCCCGTCGTACTCGTCGCAAGTCCGCCCGAAGCGGAGCTCGGAAGCCAGGTTGTTCACCAGCACGGGCGACTGGTTATGGCAGGAGCCGCCCGCCTTGCTGATGGGCAGGTCCACCGTATCGCCCAGCACGTAGGCATTGTCCAGCCCCAGCACCTTGAGCGTCTGGTGATCCGTGGGCACCCAGCCCTCGTCATCGGCCGCCTGGGAGATGCCGGCGTCGCGCACGGCCGGCACCGCCGTGATCGGCGGGGTGGCCATCAGGATGTCGAAGGGTTCCTCCCCGCCCTCTTCCGAATAGGCCACCTTGCGCTCCGGATCCACGCGGCTGAGCGTGAAGCCCCGCTGGTGATGAATCCCGCGCTGCTCGAAGATGGGGGGCAGGACCTGGCAGACCTCGTCCTGCAGGAACAGGCAGTTGCGCAGCAGTTGCGACACCGTGGGATAGGTGTAGGAAATCTGCACCTTGTCGCGCACGCCGCGCCTGCGCAGGAATTCGTCCAGCATCAGGGTGGTCTCCACCGGAGCGATGCCGCATTGATGGGGCACGTTGTGGGTCTTGGGAAAGGTCACCGTGATCAGCACCCGTCCTTTCTCCAGGCGGCTGAGCCGGTCGGCCAACTGGCGGGCCGGGGCATGCTGGTAGAAATGGTCGCCGCCCTCTTTCAGGCCTTCGATCTTTTCCGGCGCCGGCACGCAGCCCGTGGCGATGACCAGATAGTCATACGGTATTTTTCTACCGCTGGCGCAATACAGGCGACTGGCCGAAAAATCAAAACCGGTCACCTCTTCCAATTGAAAATCGATTTCCGGCCGGAGCAGCGAAATCTGCGGCCGCCGCAATTCATCCCGGAAAAAGGCATTGAAGGCCACATACATGAAAGCCGGCTTGTAATAATGCCAGGGAGAATTGGACAACAGGGTGATGCGGACTTTTCCGGAACGGATTTCCGGATACAGCTTGGTGACCAGATGATTGGCGGTCATGGTGCCGCCAATGCCTCCGCCTACTATGACAATATGCTGCGCCATCGGTGTTCTCCTTATGGAAAAGCGGGCTCGGGCTCGCCAAGCCGTCGATGCAAGCCGAACCGAAACCAACAACTTCGTAGCAGCGAACCGCCGCCGGCCATGCCGGCGCGATTCAGGCGTAGATGCCCCTTGCGCCCGGCGGGCTGCAGGGCGTGGCCATAGCTTAGTAAAACAATTATTTATTATCCAGGGTTATTTTCCCTTAGATAATCAGCGCGCCATGGACCATCAATTTGATTTATCCGGCATTCTGATTTTTATTCCGCATTTTTATTAGCCGCCATATTTACAAACTATTCACCAGAAATTCATGTTGTTCAACAAGATAAAAAAAAACGCCTGCACGAGGCAGGCGTTCCTGAGGGCTTGAAAAGAAACGATCAGCCTTCGCGCAGGCTGCGACGGCGCTCGTGCTCCTTCAGGTAGCGCTTGCGCAGACGGATGGACTTGGGCGTCACTTCCACCAGCTCGTCGTCATCCAGGAAGTCCACTGCATACTCCAGGCTCAGGCGGATGGGCGGCACCAGGTCGATGTGCTCGTCCTTGCCGGAGGCGCGTACGTTGGTCAGCTTCTTTTCCTTGATGGGATTGACGACCAGGTCGTTGTCGCGGCTGTGGATGCCGATGATCATGCCTTCGTACAGGGCTTCGCCTGGCGAGACGAACATGCGGCCGCGATCCTGCAGCTTCCACAGTGCATAGGCCACGGCGTCGCCCTCGTCCTGGCTGATCAGCACGCCGTTGCGACGCTCGCCCACCGTGCCTTCGCGCATGGGGCGGAACTCGTCGAAAATGTGGCTCATCAGACCCGTACCGCGCGTCAGCGTCATGAACTCACCCTGGAAGCCGATCAGGCCGCGGGCGGGGATGCGGTATTCCAGACGGGTGCGGCCGCGACCATCGGGGATCATGTCCTGCAGGTCGCCGCGGCGGCGGCCCAGCTCTTCCATGACGCCGCCCTGGTGGCCGTCTTCCACGTCCACGGTCAGCAGTTCGTAGGGCTCCATCTTCACGCCGTTCTCTTCACGGATCAGCACGCGTGGACGCGACACGGCCAGCTCGTAGCCTTCACGGCGCATGTTCTCGATCAGGATGGTCAGGTGCAGCTCGCCCCGGCCGCAGACCTCGAACACCGTATCGTCGTCGGTGTCGTTCACGCGCAGCGCCACGTTGGATTTCAGTTCGCGTTCCAGGCGGTCGCGCAGTTGGCGGCTGGTCACGAACTTGCCTTCGCGGCCGGCCAGCGGCGAGGTGTTCACCATGAAGTTCATGGTCAGGGTGGGCTCGTCGATGCGCAGCAGCGGCAGCGCCTCGGGATTGGCGGGCTCCATGACCGTGCAGCCTATGCCCACTTCCTCGATGCCGTTGATCAGCACGATGTCGCCGGCCTCGGCTTCCTCGACCTGGACGCGTTCCAGGCCCTTGAACTTCAGCACCTGGTTGATGCGGCCCTTGATGGGTTCGCCTTCAGGGCCGAACTTGACGATCACGTCCTGGCCGGAACGCACGCGACCGCGGTTCACGCGGCCCACGCCGATCTTGCCCACGTAGGAGCTGTAGTCCAGCGAACAGATCTGCAGTTGCAAGGGCGCGTTCACATCGTCTTCGCGCTGCGGCACGTGCTTCAGAATGGCGTCGAACAGGGGACGCATGTCGCCGTCGCGCACGTCCTCGGTCAGGCCGGCGTAGCCCGACAGGCCCGATGCGTAGATGATGGGGAAGTCGAGCTGCTCGTCGGTGGCGCCCAGCTTGTCGAACAAGTCGAAGGTGGCGTTGATGGCGTAGTCGGGACGGGCGCCGGGGCGGTCGATCTTGTTGACCACCACGATGGGGCGCAAGCCCAGCTCCAGCGCCTTGCGGGTCACGAAGCGGGTCTGGGGCATGGGGCCCTCGACCGCGTCCACCAGCAGCAGCACGCCGTCCACCATGGACAGCACGCGCTCGACCTCGCCGCCGAAGTCGGCGTGGCCGGGGGTGTCGATGATGTTGATGTGCGTGCCTTCGTATTCGACGGCGCAGTTCTTGGCCAGAATGGTGATGCCGCGCTCTTTCTCGATATCGCCCGAGTCCATGACGCGTTCCGAGACATGTTCGTTCTCGCGGAACGTACCGGCCTGTCTCAACAGTTGATCGACCAGGGTAGTCTTACCGTGGTCGACGTGGGCAATAATGGCCACATTGCGCAATGCGCGACTCATAACTCATCCTTCTGATTGAAGTTTCTTGGGCAAAATCTCAGTAGGCAGGCTCTCGATGGCCAGCAAGGCCGACATCGGGTCTTCCATGGCCTGCAGCGTGTCAAGGCTGAAGGCATCGTCGATATTAAAAGGTCCCAGTTCCGTGCGGCGCAGGGCCGACAGGTGGGCGTAGCATCCCAGCGCGCGTCCGATGTCCTGGGCCAGGGTCCGGATATAGGTTCCCTTGCTGCAGCGTACATACAGGCGCGCCGAGCGCGGCGTGCATGCCAGCACAGTCAATCCGTGAATCACGACGCGTCGGGGTGCACGGTCCAGCACAATGCCCTGGCGGGCATATTCATACAGGGGCTTGCCATCGCGCTTGAGCGCGGAATACATGGGCGGCACCTGCGATATGGGGCCCCGGAAGGCCGGCAGCGCCGCTTCCAGCGCGTCCTTGGCCACGCCCGCAAAGTCCGCGGCCTGGGCCGTGACGTTGCCGGTCAGGTCCCCGGAATCGGTTTCCTCGCCGAAGGCGAGCGTGGCCTCGTAGGCCTTGTCCGCCTCCAGCATGGTGGCGGAGATTTTGGTGGCCCTGCCGAAGCAGCAGACCAGCAGCCCCGTGGCGAAAGGGTCCAGCGTACCGGTGTGGCCGGCCTTGCGGGCGTCCAGGGTACGGCGGGCGCGCTGCAGGGCGTGGTTGCTGGACAGGCCCTCAGGCTTGTCCAGAAGCAGCACGCCATCGATCAACTGCCCGCGTCGTCGCGTAGCCATTGTGTGTCAGTCCGTGAGAAAACAACAGCCTAGTCAGGACTGTTCGTCAGGGTCGTCGGCCTGGGAGGCAGAGCCGGTCAGTTCGCTGTCGGCCCTGGTCGCGCTGTCGATGAGCTTGGACAGCTCCATGCCGCGCTCCAGTTGCCTGTCGTGATGGAAATGCAGGGTGGGCACGGTATGGATGTGCAGCAATTTGTACAGCTGCGAATGCAGCCAGCCCGCCTTCTCCGATAGAACGGCCTGGGCCGCCTCGGGTTCGGCGCCAAGCACCGAATAATAAATTTTAGCGTGTGCGTAATCAGGCGACAACTCCACGCCGGTCAGGGTGATCAGACCGGCGCGGGTCATGTCGATCTCGCGCTGGATGAGAACCGCCAGATCCTTCTGGATCTGGTCGGCCAGGCGCGTATTGCGCCCCGGATTGGGTTTGGACTTGTGTCTTGCCATGAATTAAAGCGTCCGGGCGATCTCTTTGATCTCGAAGACCTCGAGCTGGTCGCCCACTTCGATATCGTTGTTGCCCCGCAGCGTGATACCGCAATCGAAACCGGAACGCACTTCCTTGGCATCGTCCTTGAAGCGGCGCAGCGATTCCAGATGGCCGGTCCAGTGCACCACGTTGTTGCGCAGCAGCCGCACTTGCGAGTCGCGGCGCACCACGCCTTCGGTGACCATGCAGCCGGCCACGTTGCCGATGCGGGAGATGTGGTAGACCTCGCGGATCTCGACCATGCCGATGATTTCCTCGCGCTGCTCGGGGGCCAGCATGCCCGACAGGGCCGCCTTGATCTCGTCCACCGCATCGTAAATGATGTTGTAGTAGCGCAGATCGATGCCGTTGGCCTCGGCCAGCTTCTTGGCGCTCTGTTCAGCGCGCACGTTGAAGCCGATGACCACGGCATTGGAGGCGATGGCCAGGTTGACGTCGCTTTCGGAGATGCCGCCCACGGCCGCATGCACCACTTCCACGCGCACTTCGTCGGTGGAGAGCTTGAGCAGCGACTGCACCAGCGCTTCCTGCGAACCCTGCACGTCGGTCTTGATGATCAGCGACAGGGTCTGCGTGCCTTCGCCCAGGTTGTCGAACATGGACTCCAGCTTGGCGGCCTGCTGGCGCGACAGCTTCACGTCGCGGAACTTGCCCTGGCGGAACAAGGCGATTTCACGCGCCTTGCGCTCGTCGGCCATGACGACCATTTCGTCGCCGGCGGCCGGCACTTCGGTCAGGCCCTGGATTTCCACGGGGATGGACGGCCCGGCCGAGCTGAGCGATTTGCCCAGTTCGTTGACCATGGCGCGCACGCGGCCGAAGGAAGCGCCCACCAGCACGGTGTCGCCGCGATGCAGGGTGCCGCTCTGCACCAGGATGGTGGCCACGGGACCGCGGCCCTTGTCCAGGCGCGCTTCGATGACGGTGCCCTTGGCGGGCGCGTCGACCGGCGCGGTCAGCTCCAGCATCTCGGCCTGCAGCAGCACGTTTTCCAGCAATTCGTCGATGCCCTGGCCGGTCTTGGCGGACACGGGAATGAACGGCACGTCGCCGCCGTATTCTTCGGGCACCACTTCCTCGGCCACCAGTTCCTGCTTGACGCGCTCGGGGTTGGCTTCGGGCTTGTCGATCTTGTTGATGGCCACGACCAGCGGCACGCCGGCGGCGCGGGCATGGTGGATGGCTTCACGGGTCTGGGGCATCACGCCGTCGTCCGAGGCCACCACCAGGATGACCACGTCCGTGGCCTTGGTGCCGCGGGCGCGCATGGCCGTGAAGGCCTCGTGACCGGGGGTGTCCAGGAAGGTGGCGGTGCCGCGATCGGTCTTCACGTTGTAGGCGCCGATGTGCTGGGTGATGCCGCCGGCCTCGCCCGAGGCGACCTTGGTGCGGCGGATGTAGTCCAGCAGCGAGGTCTTGCCGTGGTCCACGTGGCCCATGACGGTGACCACGGGCGCGCGAGGCTTGAGTTCGGCGTCGCTGGCCTCGGTGTCGACCAGGAAGGCCTCGGGATCGTCCAGTTTGGCGGCGATGGCCTTGTGGCCCAGTTCCTCGACCAGGATCATGGCGGTTTCCTGATCCAGCACCTGGTTGATGGTGACCATCTGGCCCAGCTTCATCAGGTGCTTGATGACCTCGGCCGCCTTGACGGCCATGCGGTGCGCCAGGTCGCTGACGGAAATGGTTTCGGGCACGTGCACTTCGCGGGCGATGAACTCGGCCGCCTGCGGTTCGCGGCGCTCGGGCTGGGCATTGCGCCCGCCGCGGGCGTTCTTGCCGCGGCCCGCCTTGGCATTGGTTTTCCAGCCTTCGCGCGCGCCGCCGGCACCCGCCGAGGCGACATCCGCCTTGGAGGGCTGCTTCTTGCGGCTGGCATCGCCGCCCCAGCCGGGAGCGGCGTCGGTCTTGACGACCTTGCCGGGAGCCTTGTCCGCCTTGACGCCCTTGACGTCCTTCTTCAGGGCGCCCTTGGCGCCTGCCTTGCCGGCGCCTTCGGCTTCCGGTTCGGGAGCGCGCAGCACCTTGCGCGGGCGGTTCAGCATCTCGCGCAGCGCGGCGGCCTCTGCTTCAGCCGCCTTGCGGGCGCGCTCGCGATCCTGGTCCTGCTCGACATCGGCCGCGACCGGAGGAATGGCGGGGCCACGAGCCGGACGGCGCTGGTTCGCGCCAGGCAGGTCCCGGGGCTTTCCGGTCGGAGCGGGCGTTTTCGCCCCTTGAGGATGCTGAGATTTGTTCACAGGAGTAGATTGACGAGCTTCTGAAGCAGATTTAGTAGGTACCACTGGCTTCTCTTCGGCCTTGGCCTGGGTGGATGGAGCCTCGACCGTTTCGGTCGTCCTGGCGGGCTCGGCGGCTTCGGGGCTTTCCGAAGGCGCGGCAGCCTGCTCCTGGGGCTGAGGCTCGGGTTTAGAGTGACTTTCCTCGACGGCGGCGGCCGGCTCGGCGGGAGCGACAGGTTCCGGCGCAGGAGGAGTCGGTTCGGGAACCGCTTCGGCGACCGGTTCGGCGGGCGCGGGTTCGGGCTTGACGACGGCTGCCGGCTCGGGCGCCGCCACAGGTGCAGCGGGCTCGGCGGCTGGCGCGGCGGGTTGGGCCGGAGCAGGAGCGGCCTGGCTGGCTTCTTCGGCCTTGGCCGCCGCCTGCCGGGCGTTTTCCTGCTGCAGCGCAGCCGTTGCCTCTGCCACCAGCTCGGACGGATCACGTTTGACAAACACGCGCTTCTTGCGTGTTTCCACCTGGATCGTGCGCGAACGGCCGGACCCGTCGTCCTGACGGATCTCCGATGTCTTGCGGCGGGTCAGGGTGATTTTATTCCCTTCCTGACCGCCATGCGAGCGGCGCAACGATTCAAGCAGCTTCGCCTTATCCGAATCGGTGATTGCATCATCCACCGATTTGAGCTCAATACCTGCGGTGCGCAGCTGCTCCAGCAGAACGTTCGCAGGCATTTTCAGTTCTTGAGCGAACTGGGCGACAGTGTTACTCGGCATTCGACTCTCTCTTGCTTTACTACAACTATTCTTAATGAATACAACGCGCGGGACCTAGCTGGTCATGATCAGGCCTCGTCGTCAAACCAGTGGGCGCGAGCGCGCATGATGAGCTGGCTGGCCTCGTCCTGGCCCAGTCCGGTCATGTCGGACAGCTCATCGGTGGCCAGCTCGGCCAGATCGTCCAGCGTTGTAACCTCGTTTTCGGCCAGCTTGGCGATGACCTCCGGCGTGATGCCCTCGATTCCGGCCAGCTCCTTGGCGGCGGTCTGCACCAGCTCTTCCTTGGCGATGGCCTCGCTCAGCAGCGCATTGCGGGCGCGGGCGCGCAGCTCATTGACCATGTCCTCGTCAAAGGCTTCGATCTCCTGCAGCTCCTGCAAGGGCACGTAGGCGATTTCCTCCAGGCCGGTAAAGCCTTCGTCGATCAGGATGTCGGCCACGTCCTCGTCCACATCCAGGCGGGACATGAAGGTGGCGCGCAGTTCCTCGCGCTCTTCGTCCTGGCGGTTGCGGCTTTCCTCGGGCGTCATGATGTTGATCTGCCAGCCGGTGAGCTCCGAAGCCAGACGCACGTTCTGGCCGCGGGCGCCAATGGCCTTGGGCAGGTTTTCCTCGTCCACCACGACGTCCATGGCGTGCTTGTCCTCGTCCACCAGAATGGATTCGACATGCGCGGGCGCCAGCGCGCCGATCACGAATTCGGCTGGGTCGTCGGCCCACAGCACAATGTCGACCTGTTCGCCGCCCAACTCGTTGCGCACCGCGGTGACGCGCGAACCGCGCATGCCCACGCAGGTGCCGATGGGATCGATGCGCTTGTCATAGGCGATGACGGCGATCTTGGCGCGCACGCCGGCGTCGCGGGCGGCCGCCTTGATCTCCAGCAGGCCCTGCTCGATCTCGGGCACTTCGTTCTCGAACAGCTCCTTGATGAATTCAGGAGCGGTGCGCGACAGGATGACCTGCTGGCCGCGGGCGGCGTAGTCCACCTTCTGCACCCAGGCGCGGACGCGGTCGCCCACGCGGATGTTTTCCTTGGGGATCATCTCGGAACGGGGCAGGCGGGCTTCGATCTTGCCCATCTCGATGATGGCGTCACCCTTGTCCATGCGCTTGACCGTGCCCGAGACGATGGTCTCGCCGCGCTCCAGGAAGTCGTTCAGGACCTGTTCGCGCTCGGCGTCGCGGATCTTCTGCAGGATGGCCTGCTTGGCCGCCTGCGCGCCGATGCGGCCGAACTCGATGGGTTCGAGCGCTTCCTCGATGTAGTCGCCCACCTGCAGGTCGGGATCGATCTCCAGGGCGTCGGAATACAGCTCCTGCTTGTCCGGCTCCTGCAGGCCGGCCTCGTCGGGCACGACCAGCCAGCGCCGGTAGCCTTCGTGGGCGCCGGTTTCCCGGTCGATGTCCACACGGATATCGACGTCTTCCTTGAAGCGTTTCTTCATGGCCGAGGCCAGGGCGCTCTCAAGCGCGCTGAAAACAACTTCACGTGCTACGGATTTTTCACGCGCCAGCGCATCGACCAGCAATAGAATTTCGCGACTCATCGCTTCTTACCCTTGAAATCAAGAACGGGATCCAATTTGGCACGATCCACCTGGTCATAGGTGAAGTCGACCTGCGTCAGCTTGCCCGATGCTTCGTCCAGTTCGAGCCTAAAAACGGTATCCAGGGGCACATCGGCAGGCGAGGCGCCCTCTGGGGCGTGGAGCGTACCCACGAATACTTTCCGATTGTCGATCGCCTCGTGCAGGCGGACCTGCACGCGCTGACCGGCGAAACGCACGAAGTCGCCCACGCGCAGCAGGGGGCGGTCCACCCCCGGCGAGGCCACTTCCAGGCGCTTGTAGTCGACGTTCTCGACCTCGAAAACGCGAGACAATTGTTTGGACACCCATTCACAGTGCTCGATACGCACCCCTTCCGGATGATCGATGACCACTCGCAACAGGCCCAGCGGCGCACGTTCCACGTCCACCAGTTCGAACTCCGTGCCCGCCAGGGTCTCTTGTGCCAAAGCTAGAATGTCTGCCATAAAATCCAAAAAAAATGGGCTGTACGCCAGCCCATGGTCACCATGCCAGTCCGCCGCCTGCCTTGCAAACGGCGCTGGCCTCGCGCACTGCCAACGCAATATCCGTCTTGCCGCAAGCGCAACGAGACTGGATGATGCGCCCCGCCCCGCATATCCGCGAAGACAAGGCCGATCGCTGGCATGCAGCATCAAAAAAGACTCAAGCGGCACAAATGCCACTGAGCCAAGTTCATTATTCTACCAGAAATCCGGAAAATACGTGCATTCACGCGGCTTTACACGCCCGCACGCCACAGGCTGCGCCGGGCGGCAAGCCCGGCGCCCGGCGCTCAACGGCGTCCGCGCCCGAGCTGGGACTCATGGGCGGCGGCGCCGGCCGGCTGCCAGTCGTCGTCGCGGCGGCTGCGGCGGCGCACCACCGTGGGTTTCTTGGCGCCGGACTTGCCGGCCTGGCCCGCGGAGGCGCGATCCGCACCCGACTTGCGGCGGGCGGCGGGACGCCCGTCCTGGGGCCCGCGCGGCTGTTCGTTGCGCTGACGCCGGCCGCCCTGCTCGCGGCGGCCCGCATCCGGATGGCCGTTGGCCAGGCCGCCGCTGATGAACAGCGCGCCATTGGCCGACTCGTTGACCTGCGCGACGCGCGACGCGCGGGGGCGGGCGGCGGCCAGGCGTCCGCCGTCTGTCCCGGGCGCGCTCCGCTCAGGCGATTGTGCTCGAGCGTGCCGAAACCGGGCGGCAAGGCGCTGTCATGCGACAGAGGCTGGCGTTCGCGGCGCTGATGGCCGTCCTCGTCGCCGTCCTTGACCAGGCCCAGGCGCAGCATGAAAGCCAGCACCAGATCGGCGTCCAGCTCCTCCCAGCGGCCGCGGCGCAGGTTCTTGGGCAGGCCGACTTCCCCGAAGCGGGTGCGGATCAGGCGGCTGACCGTGACGCCCACCGCCTCGAACATGCGGCGCACTTCGCGGTTGCGGCCTTCATGGATGGTGACGCGATACCAGCGGTTGCTGCCCTCCCCGCCCAGATACTCCAGAACGCCGAACTTGGCCAGGCCGTCCTCCAGTTGCACGCCCTCGCGCAGGGACTGCATCTGCTCTTCGCCCAGTTCGCCCAGCACGCGCACCGCGTACTCGCGCTCCGCGCCGTAGCGCGGATGCATCAAACGGTTGGCGATGTCGCCGGAAGTCGTGAAGATCAGCAGGCCTTCCGTGTTCAAGTCCAGGCGGCCGACCGACAGCCACTTGCCCACTTTCAGGGACGGCAGGCGGCCGAACACGGTGGCGCGGCCTTCGGGATCATCGTGCGTGACGATCTCGCCGGCCGGCTTGTGGTACAGGATCACGCGGGGCGGACGCTTGCCGCTGGCGCGGTTGATCAATTGGCCATTGACGCGCACCTTGTCGTCTGCGCCGACGCGCTGGCCGATGTGGGCGGGTTCGCCGTTCACGGACACCCGTCCGGCGATGATCAGCTCCTCCATGTCGCGGCGCGAACCGATGCCGGCCTCGGCCAGCACCTTGTGCAGCTTGGGCTGCACGAGATCGCTGCCCATGTACTTGCCCAGCTTCTGCGACAGGCGGCCCTGCTTGTCCAGGTGGCCGAAGGCGATGTCGTCATCCCCTTCCAGAATGACCACGGGAGCCTCGTCCGCCGCATGCCGCGCGCCGCCCCGCCCGCCGCGGGCGGACTGGCCGGCCGGACGGCGCGGATTCGCCGCGGGCTTGCGCCGATTCTGGGCGCGGGCCGGCTTGACCTTGGGCTCGGCCGGCGCCGCCGCCTCGGCGGACTCGCGCTGGCGGGGCGCCGATTCCTGCGCGGCATCGCCGCGCCGGCGCCGGAACGGCGTCCGCAGCTTGCGGCCCTGACCCTTGGCGCGGGCATTCTTGCCGCCGGCGCCATCCTGGGCTTCCGGCGCGGGGGCTGTCATCGTCTCGTGCGAATCAGTCATTTTTAATCTTTTACTCCAGAGTTTCTTATTTCTTCCGACGGCTCCGCATCCTGCCGCCCGGCATCCGCCTGGGCCGGCTCCAACGAATCCGGGTCAAATTCCACATCGGCCAGGGCGGCCTGCGGCAGGGCCTCTTCGGACGCCCGGCCGGCGACAGCCTCTTGCTGCACGGCCGGTTCAAATTCCATCTCGGCGCCCGGCGCCGACTCCTGCTCCGCGGCAACGCTCACGGATTCCTGCTCATCGCCCGGCGTCGGTTCGCCGGACGGCGTTCCGTCGGACGGCGTTCCGTCGGGCGGCGTTCGCTCGGACGACCCTTCGTCGGACGTCGCGCCGCCGTCGGGCAACTGCGCCAGCACGTCCAGCGAGTCCAATGACTCCACGGCCGGCAATTCGTCCAGCGAACGCAATCCAAGATCATTGAGAAACTGGCGGGTCGTCCCCAGCAAGGCGGGCCGGCCCGGCGCATCACGGTAACCCAGCACCTCGATCCAGCCCCGGTCCTCCAGGGTGCGGACGATCTGGGTGGATACGCTGACGCCGCGTATATCTTCGATATCACCCCGCGTCACGGGCTGACGCCAGGCGATGATGGCCAGGGTCTCAAGCACCGCGCGGGAATACTTGGGAGGACGCTCCAGGCTCAGCCGCGACAGGAACACCTGCATGGCGGGCCGGCTCTGAAAGCGCCAGCCGCCGGCCACCTGCACCAGCTCCAGGCCGCGCTCCTTCCAGTCCAGCTGCAGCAGGGCCAGATAACGGCGCAGGTCATCAGCCGACACTTCCGGCGATACGAACATCTTGCGCAGCTCGGCGCTGTTCATGGGCTGCTGCGCACACAGCAGGGCCGTCTCCAGGACGCGAATTATTTCACTTTCGGTCACTGCTGGGAAGCCTCACTGTAAGACAATACTTGCATAAGGTAAAAATTCAATGTTAATATTCTTTTTTTCCGGCGCGGGGTGGAGCAGCTTGGTAGCTCGTCGGGCTCATAACCCGAAGGTCGTAGGTTCAAATCCTGCCCCCGCAACCATTTTCCGGAACCCTTCTGGGACATCAAAGCAGCCAGCCATCACGTGCTGGCTTTTTTGTTGCCCGCTGATCGCGCACGCGCCGCGCGCAGGCGCTGCGCCCGGAACAGGCCGTACAGCAAAGGCGGATAGAAAAAGGCTCGCGGAACGATACATGCTTGGATAAGTCCAGGAACAATACCAGGATGAATCCACGCCGGCCGGGCCGGCGCAAAAACAGCACAAGGAACAATCGAAGCGACTGCTGGCGGTCTGACAAGACGCCGGGACCCGGCGCGCAGCGCGGCTGAAGCACAGACCATCGACTGCCAAAACCTGAAACAGAGAAATTCGTCGCCGGGGCGCCCTGCATATCGGGGGCCGGCTGCCAATACAGCGCCGTGTTGACCATAAAGGTACAGGCGGGGTACGGTTGGCTGCTTGCGCGTTTGAGCTTTTTGAAATGCCAGTCAGGCCAAGCCGGTACTCACAGTGCTATTACACCATCACGACCGGCTCGACGCAAGAAAATTGCCTGAAAGAAACGTCAAGCCGTCTCGCCGGCGCCGCGCGCCGATCCCGATCGAATTGAAAGAAAACAGTCATACTATGTACACATTCAAAAAATGTGTTATAGTTAACTTTCTGACGCGGGGTGGAGCAGCTTGGTAGCTCGTCGGGCTCATAACCCGAAGGTCGTAGGTTCAAATCCTGCCCCCGCAACCAAACATAGCAAGCCTGCCTTTTCAGGCAGCTTCGCCAAAAAAACCGGGCCTTGCCCGGTTTTTTCTTGCCCGCTTCCCTCCTCACGCCGGAATCCGCACGCCAAGGCCGTGCCTTGGAGCCCCGGCGCCCCCTTCGCCCCCCGCAGTTGCGCGCTGCCCGGAATCAGGAATACGCCTGCCCCTTCAGCCGGCCAAGCCGGACCAGGACCTCCTGCGCATTCCGACCCGGATCGTCGACCGGAAACATCACCTGCTCGACATATCCATGGCAGAAAATGAAAGTCAGCCTCTTCAGCAGCGTCATTCCGCCAGCCGAAAAGGTAGGCAGCCCCAGCGCGCGGGCCAGCCTGAGCTCGGCGTCCGACAGAAGGGCGAACGGCAAGTGAAGACGTTCGGCCGCCTCCGACTGATAGGCGGTCGTTTGAGTGGACAGTCCGAAAACGAACCGCGCCCCGGCGCCCGCAAGCTCGGCATGATGATCCCTGAAAGCGCAGGACTGCTGCGTGCAGCCTCGCGCGCCGGGAATCCGATCCCATCCCTCGAGTGGCGGAGAATCCGGCGGACTGGTCCGAGGGTAGGCATAGACGACCCCGATCCCCTGGAGACTGGAGAGATCGACGTGTCCTCCGCTGCTTGCGGCGAGCGGAATGGACGGCAGCCTCATGCCCTTGGCTATCAACTTGCGATCCTCCTGTCGATACGCACGGGGTCTCGCGGCTCATGCCGAACGGCTGCGATCCCCGACCGCATCCATCATACCAGCGGTTGCGCGCTGCCTTCCTGACTGGCCGCCAGGGCCAGCAGCTCGTCCACCCGCATCACATCGATGAAATAGGCGCACAAATTATTCAAGGATGCATTGTGCTCCTCGTCCGTCAGGGTGGCGTTCGCATCGGCCAGGAAGATCGCTCGGTAATTGAGCTGATGCGCGTCGCGGGCCGTGCTTTCCGAACAGCAATTGGTCAAGGTGCCCGAGATGATCACGGTACCTACCCCCGACTCCTGCAGGCGCTCGTGCAGATCGCAGGTGCCGGGCGTGAAGGCGCTGAAGCGCGTCTTGTCCACGATGAGGTTTTCGTCATGCACCGCAAGCCCGGGCCAGAGCCGATGTCCGTGCGCGCCGCGCAGGAACGCCCGCCGCGACCGCTCTGCCGCCTCGGGCGCGCAGAAACCGTCGTACCAGCGCGTCCAGGGCGTGGTCTCATCAGGATCATAGGTATAGCGCAGAAAGATATTCAGCCCGCCCGCAGCGCGCACGGCAGCGCTGACCCGGTTGATATTGGCCACGATGTCACGCGCCGGAGGCACCTCCACGGCCGCCCCCGGCTCCAGAAAACCGTTCTGCATATCGATGACGAGGTGGGCCGTCCTGCGCCAATCCATCGGTTCTGCCGCGCGCGGCCCGCGCAACTGCCTCACCCGCTCCAGAATGGCGGGCGATATGCGTATCTGATGCACAGTGTCTCCTTGGTGGATCATGCCAGGCTAAAACCGCCTCGGCATGTGCTTATATTTAGCGTCTACACTTTATTATTTTGATAAATCCAGTTTAATTGGTATTAACCAGAAGCGCATACGCTTCAACTAGCGGGCTCTTCCCTATTCCCCCGGGCGCTCGGACACAGCCAGCACTCGCCGTATCCAGTCACGCACGCGCACATAGGCCGCAGGCAGCTCGCCGCGATCGTAACGCGCCTGGACTTTCATGCTGGACAAGGCCTTGCGCGCCTCGTCCATGGATTGGGCGCCGGCCAGGGCCGCGCTGTCCAGCGGCGGGTCGAAAGACAGGTTCAGGTCCAACCGGCCCGTGGGCGCAGGCAGTTCGCCAATGAACTCCTGCAGAGCCTTGCGGCTGGCGGCCGGGGCCGTGGCCGGCGGCATGACCATGACGGCCGTGCGCGCCCCCAGCAGCGCCGCCTGGATGGCTGGCCTGGGGTCTTCATACATGCCCACGAAGCCCACCACGGCCGGCATGATCATGTTCTGGACCAGCCTCACGTTGTCCAGCCGCAAGGCCAGACTTTGCAATTTCAGGGCCTGCAGATCATCGCCATGCAGGGCGCGCCCCGCCAGTTCGGGGGCATGGGCCGCCGCCTGCAGACTGATCTCGCGCAGGCTCTCGCCGCTCAGCACGGCGCGTTTCAGATGCAGTCGCCCGGCCTGCTCGTCCCACTCGTAGTCCAAGCCGAAACGCATGGGGGAGGCCTGCAGGCGCATCAGATAATCCTGGCCCGGCAGACGTCCGGTCAACGTGTAGATCCCCGAAACATCCAGCTTCAGGGACCGGGGCAAGGCCCCCTCCTCCGCATCCTGATCCAATCCCGCGCCGCTGAAACTCAGCTCATCAAAAGCCAGCACCACGGATGCGTGCTCGACGTTCCATTGCCCGCGCCGCATGACGCATACGCCATCCCTGTCCTGAACCTGCAACTGCGCCCCGTCCTGGCCCTGCAGGCTTATACGCTCGAGCAGGAAATCGCAGCTCGTCCCTGCCTGGACCGCTCCTGCCACCAAGGCGGCCAGCAGGCCGCTCATCACCGTTTTCTTCATTGTTCCGCATCCCGGACGAACCAAGCCGTCTCAAGGGTTTATCCTTCACATTGACCGCAACGCTGGCTAGTATACAAACCCACTCCCGCCGGGTTCGTCCGCGGCGACCCCGACACCGCCACCTTTACCAATGCTTACATGTCGCTTTCCGAATCTGTCCGCTTCTCGCTCCTGACCCGACTGGACGACCTGTCTGCCCGCGACTGGGACGAGCTGGCCGGCGGACACGTCTTTGTGCGCCATGCGTTTCTGCTGGCCCTGCAGCACAGCGAATGCGCCAGTGCGCGCAGCGGCTGGGAAGCGAACTTCCTGCTCATGCATCGGGACGCGCAGCTGTGCGGCGCCGTGCCTTTGTACCTGAAGCACCATTCACGCGGCGAGTATGTCTTCGACCAGGGCTGGGCCCAGGCCTACCACCGGCACGGGCTGGCCTATTACCCCAAGCTGCTGAGCGCGGTCCCCTTCACGCCGGTCGGCGGCCCGCGCCTGCTCGCCCGCACGCCCCTGGACAAGCTGCTGCTGGCGCGCCAGTTGCAGCAACTGGCGCGGGACAATCAGTTGTCCTCCGTACATGTGCTGTTTCCGACTCCCGAAGACAGGCAGGCCCTGGAGCAGGCGGGCTTCATGATCCGGCACGACGTGCAGTTCCACTGGCGCAACGAAGGCTATGAGGACTACGAGGATTTCCTGGCTGCGCTCACCCAGCAAAAGCGCAAGAAACTGCGTCAGGACAGCCGCAAGATCGCGGAACAGGGCATCGAATTCGAGCACCGCCACGGCGAACAGTTGCGCGCCCGGGACCTGGATTACTTCTACCAGTGCTATGCCAACACCTACCTGGAACGGGGCCAGGCGCCCTACCTGACGCGGGAATTCTTCGATCGCCTGCACGCACAGATGCCCGACAGCCTGGTACTGATCCTGGCCCACAGGCAGGGACGGAACGTGGCCAGCGCCCTGTCGCTGCGCGACGGGCAATCGCTGTACGGACGCTATTGGGGATGCACGCAGTACGTGCCGGGCCTGCATTTCGAAACCTGCTACACGCAGGCCATCAAGCACTGCATCGCGCAGCATCTGCAGGGCTTCGAAGGCGGCGCACAGGGAGAGCACAAGCTGTCGCGCGGCCTGCTGCCGACGCCCACCTGCTCGGCTCACTGGATTGCCGACCCGCGCTTTGCGCAGGCCGTGCAGGACTTCTTGAATGAAGAAGCGGGCCATGTGGCCCGCTACCGCGATGCGCTGGCGGCCCACGCCCCGTTCAAGTCCGGTGAACCGCCAGCCTGAACCCGGGCGTCAGCCCTTCTTGTCCTTGCCGCCTGGATTGACGAAGGGGAAGACGGAGAACATCTGGCGCGTCTGGTCCTGCATCTGGTCCTGCATCTGCACGAACAGATTCTTGCTCTGGTCGATGTAGTTGTTCATGACGGACTGCATGATGGGCGCCTGCACATTCATGAACTGGGCCCAGGCCTCGGGGCCGAACTGCGCCCCGTACATGCCCTTGGACTGCTCGGTCATGCGCTCCTGGATATCCATGAAGGCCTGGATGTTCTTTTCCAGATAGGAGCCCATGACGCCCTGCATGGCGTTGCCGTAGAAGCGGATGATCTGCATCAGCACCGGCGTGGAGAACATGGGGATCCCGCCGCTTTCTTCTTCGAGGATGATCTGCAGCAGGATGCTGCGTGTCAGATCTTCGTTGCTTTTGGCATCGACGACCGCGAACTCCTCGCCCGACAGCACGAGTTGCTTGACGTCGGCCAACGTGATGTAGGCGCTTGCCTGCGTGTCGTACAGACGCCGGTTGGGGTATTTCTTGATGAGTCGAGGAGATCCCATGCTAGTGCTTGCTTCCTAATCAGTGAATACGTGGAACGCGCCTGCGAGCGTCAGCTCATGTGCAGTCCGCCGTTCAGGGAGAAATCCGCTCCCGTGGCGAAACCCGAATCCCCCGATGCCAGCCAGGCCACCATGGATCCGATCTCTTCCGGCGTGCCCAGCCGTCCCACCGGAATGGTGGCGACGATCTTCTCCAGGACATCGGGCCGGATGGCGCGGACCATGTCCGTGCCAATATAACCTGGAGAAATAGTATTGACCGTCACGCCCTTGTTGGCAACCTCCTGGGCCAGGGCCATGGTGAAACCGTGGATGCCGGCCTTGGCGGTGGAGTAGTTGGTCTGGCCGAACTGCACCTTCTGGCCGTTGACCGAACTGATGTTGATGATGCGCCCCCACTTGCGCTCGACCATGCCGTCGATGACCTGCTTGGTGACGTTGAACAGGCTGTTCAGGTTGGTGTCGATCACGGCGCGCCAGTCTTCCTGGCTCATCTTGCGAAAGGTGCCGTCGCGGGTGATGCCGGCGTTGTTGACCAGCACGTCCACCTGGCCGAACTCGGCGAACACCTTCTTGAAGGTGTCGACCGTCGAATCCCAGCACGCGACGTTGCCGACCGAAGCGTGGAAGGTGAAGCCCTGTTCAGCCTGCTCATTCAGCCACTTCTGGTAGTCGCGGCTGGGGCCGCAGCCGGCGATGACCACGAACCCATCTTTTGCGAGACGCTGACAAATTGCCGTGCCTATCCCTCCCATACCACCAGTTACATAGGCTACTTTGCTGCTCATATACTTCTCCTGAGGGGGTGACAAAGCTGGAATCCACATCCGGCGCCGCAGGCTGGCCCGTACCGGTTCCAGGCAGAAGGAACAGGACCGCGGCCCTGTTCCGGAAAAAAGAACGGATGGACCTCACTACCCGGCGCGCACCTTGACGTAGCTGCCGGGCGCGGCCTCCAGCACCGGGTAGCGCGCATGGCCCAGGCTACGCTTGGCGCGCTTTCTGGGACCGGACAAGGGCTTGAGCCAGTCCATCCAGTCCGGCCACCAACTGCCCGGCACCGACTGCGCCTGGGCCAGCCACTGTTCGGCCGAGGCCGCCTCGGCCGCGGCATCGGCCGCCACCCAGTAATTGCGCCTCTGCCTGGCAGGCGGGTTGATGACGCCGGCGATGTGGCCCGAGGCGCCCAGCACGAACCGATGGCGCGCGGCCGGCAAGGCCCGCAGCGAGGCATAGGCCGACTGCCAGGGCACGATATGGTCGTCGCGCGAGCCATAGACATAGACGGGCAGCTCCAGGCGGGCCAGGTCGGCCCGATGGCCGCCGAAGGCCATGCCGCCCGGCTGCACCAGGCGGTTCTCCAGATAGGTGTTGCGCAGGTACCAGGCAAAGAAGGGGCCGGGCAGATGCGTGCCGTCCGAGTTCCAGTACAGCAGATCGAAGGCCGGCGGCGTCTTGCCCTGCAGATAATTGCTGCTGACGTAGTTCCAGACCAGTTCGGCCGGCCGCAGGAAGGAAAAGGTGCTGGCCAGCTCGCGCGCATCAAGCAGCCCGCCATTGCCCAGTTGCCATTCGCGAAATGCGACATGGGCCTCGTCGATGAAGACATTGAGCACGCCCACGTCGGAGAAATCCAGCATGGTGGTCAGCAGCGTCATGGAGGCGGCCGGATCCTCGCCCTTGTCGCGGGCCAGGGTCATGGCGCTGGCCAGCAGGGTCCCGCCTATGCAGAAACCCAGGGTGTTGATCTTGCCCTGGCCGAACAGCTCCCGGGTGACGCGGATCGCCTCCAGCACGCCCTGCTCCAGGTAGTCCTGCCAATCCAGCGCCTGCACGCCGGGCGGATCGTCGGGCTGGGGATTGCGCCAGGACATCAGGTACACGGTAATGCCCTGATCCACGGCGTGACGCACGAAGGAATTGCCTTCCTGCAGGTCCAGGATGTAGTACTTGTTGATGCAGGGCGGCACGATCAGCAGCGGAACGGCATGCACCATGGTGGTGGTCGGCGCATACTGGATCAGCTGGAATATGTCGTTCTGGTAGACCACGGCGCCGGCCGTGGCGGCGACATTGCGGCCCAGCTCGAACTGGCTTTCGTCCGTCTGGGTCAGGCGCCCCTTCTGCAGGTCCGCCATGAAATTGAACATGCCCTGCAGCAGGGACTGTCCGCCGCTGTCCACCATGGCCTGCAGGGCTTGAGGATTGAGCATCAGATAATTGGTGGGAGACATGGCTTCGGCCCACTGCATCAGCGAAAAATCCAGCCGCTCGCGCTGCGCCGGCTCCAGCTCGGTCAGCTCCAGCATGTCGCGCATGGCCTTGACGCCCAGTTCCCAGACATGCGCGTTGAACAGGGCCACGGGATTCTGCTGCCAGGCCGCATCGGCGAAGCGCCGGTCCCGGGGGGCGGGCAGTTTTCCGCATTGAGCCTGTTCCCAGAGCTTCTGCCACTGCCGTGTATAGCTCGTCTGTAATTCGGCGAACCGTGCTGGATCCATCAAGCCTGCAAAACCTTGAAAAACATTTTCATTATTCAACATCGGCCACCTGTACACGGTTCGAACTCACGCTTTGATGATGGAGTTGGTAACAATAATCGTCAATTGGGGTAATTAATTAGGTTATTCAGCCAATATTAATTATTCGCTAATCCCATAATGTCCGGATCCTACCGACGCCATGTTACGCGCCGGTTAAGCGCACGATGGTGGCCTGCCGCCCGGTGCGGGGAGAACGGCGATATGAATAGAAACGGTCGTGCTCCTGAAAAGTGCACAGGCCGCTGAGGTGCACCTGGATATCGCCCTTGCAGAGAAACTCCAATTGCCGGCGGGCGATTCCCGGCAAATCCGCCTGCCATTTGCCCGGTACGCGGCCCTGAATGAAAAAGGGCCGGTTTGCCTCATTATCCTGGACGAAGGCATCGAACACCTCCTGCCCCACTTCGAAGCAGGGCTGGCTGATGGCCGGTCCTATCCAGGCGCGCCAGGACCGGACCTGGGGACAGCGCCGGCGCATCATGTCCAGCGTGCGCGCCAGCACGCCGGCCTGCAGGCCCCGCCAGCCCGCGTGCGCGGCGCCCGCCACACGCGCCTGCTCATCCCAGATGACGACCGGCAGGCAGTCGGCGGTCAGGATGGCCAGCGCGCGATCCGCGCGGGTGGTGACGGCGGCATCGAACGTGCGCGGCGCCTCGGGCAGGACATCCTGGTCGGCGTCGAGCACGTCGGTGCCGTGCACCTGCTGCAGCCACACCGGCTCGATGCCCAGAAAAGCGTTCAGCCTCTGCCGGTTCTCCTGCACGAGCTGCGGATCATCGCCCGTGTTCAAGCCCAGATTAAGGCTGGCCCGCTCGTCCCGGCTGACGCCGCCGGCTCGCGTGGTGCAGAAATAAAGCAGCCCGGACTGAGCCGGGCCGCTGACAGTGGGAATCAAGGGCGGGAATTCCATTCGACAGTCTCCTGAACGGACTGGAAATCAGAAGGCGGAGGCGCCGTGAAGGACTGGCGCTCGCCCGTGTCGGGATCATCGAACTGCAGGACATGGGCGTGCAGCATCTGGCGCTGTGCGCCCGCGATCATGCGCCCTCCATACAAGGTATCGGCCAGCAGGGGGTGGCATATGGAGCTCAGGTGCACGCGGATCTGGTGGGTGCGGCCCGTCTCCAGCCGGCAGGCCACCTCGGTCACGGCTTCGTCGCCGGGCGCGTAGCCCTGGCGCAGCGTCTGGTAATGGGTGACCGCGGGCTTGGGCGCGATGGAAGCGCCGGCGCTCATGCGCACCGGCACGCGCGCATCGCGTCCGATGGGCGCGTCCACCGTGCCCTGGCCCGGCAGCACGCCGTGCACCAGAGCCAGGTACTGCCGGCCCATGCTGCGTTCCTGCAACTGGCGCACGAAATGCGTCTGCGCCACTTCCGTGCGGGCCACCACCAGCAGGCCCGAGGTGTCCTTGTCCAGTCGGTGCACGATGCCGGCGCGCGGCACCTGGCGCAGGGCCGGGTAACGGAACAGCAGGCCATTGAGCAAGGTGCCGCGCCAGTTGCCCGCGCCCGGATGCGTGACCAGGCCCACGGGCTTGTTCACCACCAGCCAGGAATCGCTCTGGGCCAGCACCTCGAACGGCACGTCATCCGGCTCGAACGCCATGTCCTCGGGCGCCTGCTGCTCCCATACCAATACCGTATCGCCGGGGTAGACGGTATGCTTGACCTTGACGGTTTCGCCATTGACCAGGACATGTCCGTCCTCCACCCACGATTGCAGGCGACTGCGCGAATGCTGGGGGATCAGGCGCGCCAGCGTCTTGTCCAGACGGTCCGGCGCAGCATTGACGGGAAGGATGAAACGCAGCGGTTCCGCGGAAAAAATACTATCTTTTTCGGTATCTGTGTCAGGCATGGCGACAAATCATATAATTGACCAGCAATGCTAACACCAAGGATGCTTTTGTGACTCGTCTGAACCTCGACTTGCCTCGCGCTCGTGGCACCAAACAGGCCCCCACGCCGCGCAGGCTTTCGCCTGCTTGCTGCCCCCCGAAGGGGAGCGTTTCACCTTGGAGCGGTCCGGCGGCAAAACTGGCCCGTCTGGCCGCAATGATGGCTGCAGCCGCCGTGCTGGCAGGCTGCGGCGCCACCAAGAAGGACGTTGATCCCACGGCAGGCTGGACGGCCGAACGCCTGTACCAGGACGCCCGCCAGGAAATGTCCGCCGGCAACTGGAAAGACGCCCGCACCCGCCTCGAGGCGGTCGAGTCCCGCTACCCCTTCGGCACCTACGCCCAGCAGGCCCTGATCGACCAGGCCTACATCAACTGGAAGGACGAAGAGCCCGCCAAGGCCCTGGCCGCCATCGATCGTTTCCAGAAGCAATACCCCAGCCACCCCGGCACGGACTACATGCTCTACCTGAAAGGCCTGATCTCCTTCACGCCGCCCAGCGCAGCCCTGTCCAACATCACGCAGCAGGATCCCAGCGAGCGCGACCCCAAGGGCCTGCGCGAATCCTACGAAGCCTTCCACGAGCTGCTGCAGCGCTACCCCAACAGTCGCTACGCCCCCGACGCGGCCAAGCGCCAGACCTGGCTGGTCAGCACCATCGCCCAGAACGAAGTGCACGTGGCCGAGTACTACTACAAGCGCGGCGCCTACGTGGCCGCCATCAACCGGGCCCAGACCGTCATCACCGACTTCAAGGGCGTGCCCATCGCGGAAAAAGCCCTGTACCTGATGTACCTGTCCTACGACAAGCTGGGCCAGACGGACCTGCGCGACGACACCAAGCGCGTGCTGGACGCCAACTACCCGGACTCGCGCTACTTCAAGGACGGCCTGGACGCCAAGGTCAACTACTGGAACCCGATCAACTGGTTCTGATCGTTCCCAGGCATCCGGCAAAGAAAAAACCCGCAAGCAATGAACTGACCCCCAAAAGTTGGACGGTCAGAGCCTAAAGCCCGAAGGCCTGAGCTCGGTACTGCACCGGGCTCAGGCCTTTTAGCTTGAGCTTGATGCGTTCGTGATTGTAGTAGTGGATGTACTGGCCGATGCCGGCCTGGAGCTGCTCGATGCTCTCGAAGCGGTTCAGGTGGAAGAACTCGGCCTTGAGCGTACCGAAGAAGCTTTCCATGGCGGCATTGTCCAGGCAGTTTCCCTTGCGCGACATGCTCTGAATCACGCCTTGCTCAGCGAGCAGACGCCGGTACTGGGGCTGCTGGTACTGCCAGCCCTGATCGGAGTGCAGCAGCGGGCGATCCGTGGGTGCGAGCCGGGCCAGCGCTTTCTGGAGCATGCTGCCCACGAGCTGGAACACGGGGCGCAGGCTGGTCTCGTAGGCCACGATCTCGCCGTTGTACAGGTCCATCACCGGCGAGAGGTACAGCTTGTCGGCGCCGACCTTGAACTCGGTCACATCCGTCACCCACTTCTGGTTGGGCCTGTCGGCCTGGAACTGGCGCGTCAGCAGGTTCGGCGCCACACGGCCCTGCTCGCCTCGGTACGAACGGTATTTCTTCGGGCGCACCAAGGACTTCAGTCCCAGCGTCTGCATCACGCGCTGGACGGCCTTGTGGTTGATGAGCTCACCGGCCCGGCGCAGCGCCGCCGTGATGCGCCGGTAGCCATAGCGGCCCTGGTGCTGGTCGTACAGCGCGCGGATGCGCGCCTTCAGCCCGGCGCAGGGATCGGCCGCGCCCAGTGCCTTGGCCTGGTAGTAGAACGTGCTGCGCGACAGCCCGGCCACCTTCAGCAGCACGGCCAAGGTGTGGCCTTGCCTCAATTCGAGCACGACCCGCGCTTTTTCTGCGCGGCCAGCGCTTTTTCCTGACGCAAGGCCCTCAATTTTTTTAAGTACGCATTCTCCGCGCGCAGATATTCGTTCTCTTGGCGCAACTGCTCCAGCGTGCGCGTGTCCTCGCAGGGCGAAGGCGTAAGGGTTGGGGGTTTGGGGGATTTCATCGTCGGGGAGCGGCCTGGGCGAGGGTTGGGGGTCAGGGCGCGAAGGCCCCCTTCATGATACTCGCGTTCCCACCGCCTCACGACGCCATGGCCGCCGCGCACGTCGAACCGCGCCGCGGCTTGGCGGCAAGACAAGCCCTCTTGCCACATCCGACTCAACACGGACAGCTTGAACTCGGCGCCGTAGTGACCGCTGTGCTTCTTGTGCAATCCCGCCTCGCCATGCTCTCGGTACTGCGCGGCCCAGCGGCGCACCGTCCCATGATCGAGCCCATATCGCCCGGCCAATGCCCGGGCCCCTAGCGACCCGGACCAATAGTCCCGTGCCACTTCCAGCTTGAAGTCCACATCATATTTCGCCATGTAAAACCCCCGAAGGTTGGATCAATGTCCAACTTTCGGGGGTCAGTTCATCAGGCGGGTTTTTTCTTTGCAATGTCGGCCAGCTCGGGGGCGTCGGGCGCCGATGCTCGGCGGCTTACTCGGGCGCTTCCTCTTGCTGCGCCTGCGCCGTTCGGCGCTTCTGCTTCTGTTCGCGCAGAAAGGCCAGTGCACGGGCCGGGTCGCGGGTGCGGGCGAAAGGCGGCAGGCCGCGCCAGAGCAGCTTGCCATAGGGCTTGTCCACGATGCGCGTGTCGCCCACCATCAGCACGCCCCAGTCGCGTTCGGTGCGGATCAGGCGGCCGGCGCCCTGCTTGAGGGCGATGGCTGCCTCGGGCAACTGGTACTCCATGAACGGGTTGCCGCCGCGCTCCCGGCAATCGTTGATGCGGGCCTCCAGCGCCGGATCGTCGGGCGGCGCGAAAGGCAGCTTGTCGATGGCCACCAGGGTCAGGGCATCGCCCGGCAGGTCTATGCCTTCCCAGAAGCTGGCGCTGCCCACCAGCACGGCATTGCCGCGGGCACGGAACTCGTCCAGCAGCACCTGTCGGGAGCGCTCGCCCTGGCGCAGCACGCTGCGTTCGATGTCGCGCTGGTCGAACTTGTCCCTGAGCATGTCGGCGATGCGCTCGACCGAGCGCAAGGTGGTGCACAGCACCAGCACGCCGCCCTGCCCGGCTTCGATCAGGGGCAGCAAGGCTTCCACGAACGCCTCGTTGAAACGCGGGTGGCTGGGCAGCGGCAAGGTGCTGGGCACATAGAACAGGGCCTGGCTGGCATAGTCGAAGGGCGAGGACCAGGCCTCGGTGCGCGCGTCGAACAAGCCCAACTGGCGCTTGAAATGATTGAAGTCTCCGTGCACGGACAAGGTGGCGGAGGTCAGCACCCAGGATTGCTCCTTGCCGCGGTAGCGCGAAAAGATATTGGCCACCGACAGCGGCGCGCTGTGCAGGCGCAGGTAGTGCTGGCCGCTTTCCACCCAGCGCACGGCCTGGTCGGCCTGCTCGCGCTCCTGGGAGTCGTCGGGCAGGTAGGCATGGCGGCCCTGGCGGTCCGGCTGGCTCCACTGGAACAGGCGGGCGCGCAGGTCCAGCGCCCCCTTGTGGGCGGCGGCCAGGTCCGGGTGGCGCTCGGCCACCATGGCCAGCATCTTGATGACTTTGTCGAAAGTCTCCAGCAGTTGCTCCAGCGCCTCGTCGAACGCCTCGGGCTCGGGCAGCGCCTGGAACGTGGCGCGTCCGCCCTGCGCGGCCAGCGACGCCGTGCGCAGATGCAGGTCGCGCGCGGCCTGTTCCAGCTTGCGGGACACGGCGCTCCAGTCCACGGTCTCGCGCGCCTGGGCCAGGCCCGCCGCCTCGATCTGGCGGCACAGGTCCACGATCTGGTAGAGCGAGACGCTGCTGCCCAGGAAACGGGTGGCCACATCCGGCAACTGGTGGGCCTCGTCGAACACCACCAGGTCCACGCTGGGCAGCAGGTCCGTGACGCCTTCCTCGCGCAGCGCCAGGTCCGCCATGAACAAGGCATGGTTGACCACCACCACATCCGCCTCCTGCGCATGGCGGCGCGCCTTCATGACGAAACAGTCGCGCACGAAGGGACAATCCTGCCCAAGGCAATTCTCGCGCGTGGAGGTGACGCGGTGCCAGATGTCGGCATCCTCGGGAACTTCGGCCAGCTCGCCCTTGTCGCCGGAGCGGCTGCGCTCGGCGAACAGCTGGATGGCGCGCAGGTAGCCGATCTCGGCGCGCGACTTCAGGGCGCGGTCGTCCTGGCCCAGCCGCTCCAGATGGTAGTGGCAGACATAGTTGCCGCGTCCCTTGAGCAGGGCCACGTCCACCGGCAGGGCCAGGGCCTTGCGCAGGTGCGGGATGTCGCGCCGATAGAGCTGGTCCTGCAGCGTGCGGGTTCCGGTGGACACGAGCGCCTTGCCCCCGCCCATGAAGACCGGCACCAGGTACGCCCAGGTCTTGCCCGTGCCCGTGCCGGCCTCGGCAATCAGCACGCCCGCCTCCGACACCGTCTGGCTGATGGCCTGGGCCAGCTCCAGCTGGGCCTGCCGGGGACGGTAGTGGGCGCCGGCTTCCGCCAGGGGTCCCTGGGGAGAAAAAATATCGGAATAATCCTGCAACAGCATGGGGCAAACGACCGGAAGTGAAAGGTGACCACGCGCCAAAGCATATACCCCGGCCTTCAGGCCGGGATCAAGCGGGGCATTATCTTTTAACTGGCGCCAAAGGCGCTCCTAACCAGTGTCGGAGAAGCTCCGGCCTGAAGGCCGGAGTTCTTCACGGCAGCAAGAACTGTCTACAATCACAGTGGATACATACAAGATGATACTCGTCATTCCTGCTTCGCCGCTGAGCTTTATGGCAAAATGCGGCGCTTGAAGACCCTTTTACAACGATGGACCCATGACTGAAACGACTGTGGAAACCCTCGCCCAGGAACAGGATCAACAGCAGATTCTGGCACTGCTGGCCACCGAACTGAACATCCGCGCCAACCAGGCGGCCGCCGCCGTGGAGCTGCTGGACAACGGGGCCACCGTCCCCTTCATCGCCCGCTACCGCAAGG
This sequence comes from Alcaligenes sp. Marseille-Q7550, assembly GCF_965112015.1. Classification (NCBI taxonomy): domain Bacteria; kingdom Pseudomonadati; phylum Pseudomonadota; class Betaproteobacteria; order Burkholderiales; family Alcaligenaceae; genus Alcaligenes; species Alcaligenes sp. Marseille-Q7550. Next base: position 1,233,947 of record NZ_CBCOPU010000001.1, on the reverse strand, counting down.
AAGCCACGGGCGGGCTGGACGACAATGTGCTGCGCGAACTGGAAGTGCGCCTGATCTACCTGCGCGACATGCAATCCCGCCGTCACGCCATCCTGGACTCCATCCGCCAGCAGGGCAAGCTCACGGCCGAACTGGAGCAGGCCATCCTGGCCGCGGACACCAAGCAGCGCCTGGAAGACCTGTACGCGCCCTACAAGCCCAAGCGCCGCACACGCGCCCAGATTGCCCGCGAGGCCGGCCTGGAGCCGCTGGCCGACGCCATTCTGGCCGATCGCAACGCCGATCCGCTGGCCCTGGCCGAAGGCTACCTGAATCCGGAAGCCAAGGTGGACACGGCCAAGGCCGCGCTGGACGGCGCGCGCGATATCCTGGCCGAGCGCTTCGCCGAGCAGGCCGACCTGCTCGAGGCCATGCGCGACTACCTCTGGAAGTCGGGCCATCTCTACTCCAAGGTCGCCGAAGGCAAAGAGCAGGAAGGCGACAAGTTCCGCGACTGGTTCGACTTCAACGAACCCCTGCGCCAATTGCCGTCGCACCGCGTGCTGGCGCTGCTGCGCGGCCGCCAGCAAGGCGCGCTGGAGCTGCGTCTGGGGCTGGACCCCGAGACGGACCAGCTGCTGCCCCACCCTTGCGTGCTGAAAGTGGCCGAACTGACCGCCATCGGCGCCAGCTTCGCCGCCGATGCCAGCCCCCGCGACCATTGGCTGGCGGAGGTCTGCCGCTGGACCTGGCGCGTCAAGCTGCTGACCGCCTTCGAGACCGAACTCATCGGCCGCCTGCGCGAGCAGGCCGAGCAGGAGGCCACCCGCGTCTTCGCCGCCAACCTGCGCGACCTGCTGCTGGCCGCGCCCGCCGGCCACAAGGCCGTACTGGGCCTGGATCCCGGCATTCGCACCGGCGTCAAGGTGGCCGTGATCGATTCCACCGGCAAGGTGCTGGACACCGCCACCGTCTACCCCTTCGAGCCGCGCCGCGACCGCGAAGGCGCCCTGCGCACCCTGGCCGCGCTGGCCACCCGCCACAAGGTCGAACTGGTGGCCATCGGCAACGGCACGGCCTCGCGCGAGACCGAAAAGCTGGTCGCCGACCTGCAGCAGGCCTTCCCGCAGCTGCCCCTGACCCGCGTGGTGGTGTCCGAAGCGGGCGCTTCAGTGTATTCCGCCTCGGAGGTGGCCGCCCAGGAATTTCCCGACATGGACGTGAGCCTGCGCGGCGCCGTCTCCATCGCCCGTCGCCTGCAGGATCCCCTGGCCGAACTGGTCAAGATCGATCCCAAGTCCATCGGCGTGGGCCAGTACCAGCACGATGTCAACCAGCGCGAGCTCGCGCGCAGCCTGGACGCCGTCGTGGAGGACTGCGTGAACGCCGTGGGCGTGGACGTGAACACCGCTTCTTCCGCGCTGCTGGCGCGCGTCTCGGGCCTGAACAGCACGCTGGCCAAGAACATCGTCAGTTGGCGCGACGAGAACGGCGCCTTCCAGAGCCGCCAGCAACTGCGCGACGTGCCCCGCTTCGGCGAGAAGGCCTTCGAGCAGGCGGCGGGCTTCCTGCGCATCCCGGGCGCCAAGAATCCCCTGGACGCCTCCGCCGTGCACCCGGAAGCCTACCCCGTTGCCGCCCGCATTCTGGAGCGCCTGCAGGCGGACGCCGCCAGCGTCATGGGCAAGGCTGGCGCCCTCAAGGGCCTGTCGCCCTCGGACTTCACCGACGAGCGTTTCGGCCTGCCCACGGTGCGCGACATCTTCAATGAAATCGAGAAACCGGGGCGTGATCCCCGTCCCGAATTCAAGACCGCGCAATTCCAGGAAGGCGTAAACTCTCTTAATGACCTGGCGCCGGGCATGGTGCTGGAAGGCGTGGTCGCCAATGTGGCCAACTTCGGCGCCTTCGTAGACGTGGGCGTGCATCAGGACGGCCTGGTGCACATCTCGGCCCTGTCCGACACCTACGTCAAGGACCCGCGCGACGTCGTACGTGTAGGCCAGACCGTCAAGGTCAAGGTCCAGGAAGTGGACATCGCCCGCAAGCGCATCGCGCTGACCATGCGCCTGAACGACGACAGCCCCGCGGGCGGGCGCCGCGCCGAGGCCGGCAGCTCCGCCGCACCGCGCCGCAGCGGGCCGCGCCCCGCCCGCCAGGCCGACAGCGCTCCCCAGGGCGCCATGGCGGCCGCCTTCAGCAAACTCCGGAGATAAGCCATGATCACCACCGAGCGCCTTTCCTCCCTGCAGCGCCTGCTCAATCTCCTGACCGGATTCGAACAGCACGAACAGGACATCCAGGACATCAGCCAATCCATCCTGAACGCCTGCTCCAGCCCCGCCGCCATGGGCGAAGCCTACGGCAGCCAGGCCCGGACCCTGATGGAGCATGATCCCGAAGGCGCCCTGGTGCTGGCCATCAGCTACGAGCTGGACGACTACCTGGCCCTGGCCGACACGGTGGACGAGCTCTGGGAGGAAATCCAGGCCGCCTTCGAGGCGCGCGACATGCCTCCCTTTCCTTACGACGACATGCCCTTCCAGGACGTGGAGGGCTTCTTCGACTGGGCCGACCAGCAATTGCTGGCCTGCCACCCCGACTATGGCCTGCTGGAATTCGCGCAAAGCTACGACGAGGAATTCCAGCTCATCCTGGTCAAGCGCGAACACACGCCCGAAATCCTGCGCCTGTGCCAGGAGCTGGGCATCCCCGCGGAGCCCTGCTGGAAGTAGGCCGCACGGCCATGAAAAAACGCCTGCAGCAATGCAGGCGTTTTTCTTTGAGGCCTTGCGCCGGGGCTTACTCGTCGCGGAACGTGGCCAGGGCCTGCTCGATCGCCTCCCGAGCGCCCGCGTCCAGTTCAGCCACGACCTGGTCCTGCCATTGCACCGTCAGGCGGCCGTCCTGCACGCGCAGCAAATCCGCCGCCGCCTCGCCCTGCAGGGCCTTGATCACGGCGCCGGCCTGCTTGGGATCGGCATAGGAGCGCGACAGGAACAGCTCCTGCCCATCGGCATCCATCAGGCGGAAGCGGAAAGAGCCGTCCTCGTCGCGGAAGTTGACGAAGCGGGCCTTGCGGACCTTGGCCTCGGGCTTGGCGCCGACCGTGCTCAAGGGATCGCGCAGGCCCACGGCGGCCTTCAGTTCGTGAATGAAGGGGGTGGCGTAGGAGCGGGCCTTGCGGGCGCCGACCTGCAGCAGTTCCTCGATGTCCTGCGGACGGGCCATCAACGCTTCGTAGCGCTCGCGCATGGGCGCGATCATGTTCTCCAGCAAGTCGTACAAGGCCTGCTTGGCCTCGCCCCAGGCCAGCCCGTCCAGCAACTGCTGGCGGAAGGCCTGGCTCTGCTCGCGGGTGGAAAAAGCCTGGTACAAGGCCATCAGGTGCGAATCGTCGGGATTCTTGGCCTCGCCCGGCCCCTTGGAGTCGGTGACGATGCGCGCGATGGCCGACTTCAGGGCTTTCCGGCCGCCTTCGAACAGGGGAATGGTGTTGTCATAGCTCTTGGACATCTTGCGCCCGTCCAGGCCGGGCAGCAGGGCCACGTCCTCCTCGACCTGCACTTCGGGCAGCACGAAGAAATCCTTGCCGCGCCCGTACAGGTGGTTGAAGCTCTTGGCGATATCGCGCGCCATCTCCAGGTGCTGGACCTGGTCGCGGCCCACGGGCACCTTGTGGGCGTTGAACATCAGGATGTCCGCGGCCATCAGCACGGGATAGCTGAACAGGCCCATGGTCACGCCGTCGTCCGGCTCGGCGCCGGCCAGCTCGTTCTTGTCCACGGAAGCCTTGTAGGCATGGGCGCGGTTCATCAGGCCCTTGCCGGTGACGCAATTGAGCATCCAGGTCAGCTCGGGGATCTCAGGGATGTCGGACTGCCGGTAAAAGGTGACCTTCTCCACGTCCAGGCCGCAGGCAATCCAGGTGGCGGCGATGGCCCGGCGCGAGACGGCGACGCGTTCGGGATCATCGCACTTGATCAGCGCGTGATAATCCGCCATGAAGAAGAAGGCGTCGACGTCGGCCTGCTGGCTGGCCCGGATGGCCGGACGGATGGCGCCGGCATAATTGCCCAGGTGAGGGATACCGGTCGTGGTCACGCCGGTCAGTACTCGAATCGTCATGAGAATTGCACTCGTTAAACAACGTGGTGGGAATCAGAGCGTCACCGCCTGGCGCCGTTCGGACTCCAGGTATTCGCGCGACTGCATCTCCAGCAGGCGCGAGACCGTGCGGTGGAACTCGTTGGCCATGGGGCCGTCCACGTACAGCTCCTCGGCGGGAACCGCGGCGGACATGATGAATTTGACCTTGTGATCGTAAAAAACGTCAACCAGCCAGGTGAAGCGTCGTGCCGCCGAGGCGTCGCGCGCCGTCATGCGCGGCACATCCGACAGGATGACGGTCTGGAAGCGTGTGGCCAGTTCCAGATAGTCGTTCTGCGAGCGGGCGCTCTCGCACAAGGTGGAGAAGTCGAACCAGACCACGGAACCGGACAGGGCCACGGCGCGCAGCTCGCGGTTCTCCACCGTCAGCACGGGCTCCAGCGGCGCCGTGTCCGACAGCGACGCGAAAATCGCCTTCAACTGGGCCGTCGTGTCCTCGTTCAGCGGAGTCAGGTAGGTATGCACCTGTTCCAGGGCGCGGCGGCGATAGTCCACCCCGGTGTCCACGTTCATGATGTCCAGGTTCTTTTGCAGCAGGGCGATGGCCGGCAGGATGCGGTCGCGGTGCAGGCCGTCCGGGTACAGCGTGGAGGGCTCGTAGTTGGAGGTCATGACGAAGGACGTGCCGCGCTCGAACAGGCCCAGCAGCAGCTTGTACAGAATCATGGCGTCGGCCACGTCCGAGACGTGGAACTCGTCGAAGCAGATCAGGCGATAGCGCTTGGCGATGCGCTTGGCGACTTCGTCCAGCGGGTCGCTCATGCCCTTGACCTGGTCCAGTTCCTTGTGGACGCCGCGCATGAATTCGTGGAAGTGGATGCGCGTCTTGCGCTTGAGCGGCACGGTCAGATAGAAGGCGTCCATCAGGAAGCTCTTGCCGCGCCCCACCCCGCCCCACAGATAGACGCCGCGCGGCACGGCGGGCCGCGACAGCAGGCGGCGCAAGGTGCTCGAACGGGCCTGGCGATACGCGACCCAATCGTCATAGAAGCGCTGCAGGCGCTCGATGGCGGCCTGCTGGGCGCTGTCGGCGCGGTAGCCTTTCTCGGCCAGGGCCTGATGGTAATACTCTCGAACGTTCATGACACCGGAAACTGAAAAAAGCCTGCCTGCGGTTGATACCCGGGGGCAGGCCGAAGACGGCCCTCAGACAAAAAAGGGCGAGCCTGTGCCCGCCCTTTCCTGAAACACACTGAAAGTCTATCAGAAGTTCAGCGCGCGCTTGTCCACGGCCAGGGCCGCTTCCTTGACGGCTTCGGACAAGGGGGGGTGCGCATGGCAGATGCGGGCGATGTCTTCGGCGGCGCCGCGGAACTCCATGATGGCGACGGCTTCGGCCACCAGCTCGGAGGCCACTGGGCCGACGATATGCACGCCCAGGACCTCGTCGGTCTTGGCGTCGGCCAGCACCTTCACAAAGCCGGTGGTGTCGCCCAGAGCGCGGGCACGGCCGTTGGCCAGGAAGGGGAAGCTGCCGGCGCGGTAGGCGCGGCCGTCGGTCTTGAGCTGCTGCTCGGTCTTGCCCACCCAGGCGATTTCAGGCGAGGTGTAGATGACCCAGGGCACGGTGTCGAAGTTGACGTGCGGCTGCTGGCCGGCCAGGCGCTCGGCCACGGCCACACCTTCCTCTTCGGCCTTGTGGGCCAGCATGGGGCCGCGCACCACGTCGCCGACCGCCCAGATGCCGGGCAGGCTGGTGGCGCAGTCCTCGTCCACGACCACGAAACCGCGTTCATCGAGCTTCAGGCCGATGGTCTCGGCGCCCAGGCCGGCCGTGTTGGGCACTCGACCGATGGATACGATCAGCTTGTCGGCGTCCAGCTTCTGCTCGGCGCCGGCGGCGTCCACGTAGCTGACGCTGACCTGCTTGGCGGTCTTCTTGATCTCGCCGACCTTCACGCCCACATTGATCTTCAGGCCCTGCTTGGTGAGGGCCTTCAGGGCTTCCTTGGCCACGTCGCGGTCCACGGCGGACAGGAATTCGGGCGCGCCTTCCAGGATGGTGACGTCCGAGCCCAGGCGGCGCCAGACGCTGCCCAGCTCCAGGCCGATGACGCCGGCGCCGATGATGGCCAGCTTCTTGGGCACCTTGGGCAGGCGCAGCGCGCCGTCGTTGGACAGGATCTGCTCTTCGTCGAACTCGGCGCCAGGCAGGGCGCGGGCCGAACTGCCGGTGGCGATGATGACGTTCTTGGCGACCAGCTCTTCGGCATTGGCGCCGGCCACGTTGACCGACCAGCCGCCGTCGACCTTGGCGCCAAACGAGGCGGTGCCGTGGAAGAAGTTGACCTTGTTCTTCTTGAACAGATAGAGGATGCCCTCGTTGTTCTGCTTGACCACCGTGTCCTTGCGGCCCAGCAGCTTGTCCAGGTTCAGGGAAACGCCCTTGACTTCGACGCCGTGGTCGGCCAGGTGCAGGTTGGCATGTTCGAAATGCTCGGACGATTGCAGCAGCGCCTTGGAAGGAATGCAGCCGACGTTGGTGCAGGTGCCGCCGGGGGCCGGCTTGCCGTCCGTGGTGGACCAGGCGTCCACGCAGGCCACGCTCATGCCCAGCTGGGCGGCGCGGATGGCTGCAATGTAACCGCCGGGACCGGCGCCGATAACAACGACATCAAACTGTTTTGCCATGAGAATTCCATAGAAGTGGAAGGGTTTCCGGGACCGCCCTTCGACTGGGCGGGAAGCAATCGGGCCGGTCGCGCCGGCGCCCCGGGGGCCCTTCATGAAACAGGATCGGCCAAGGCTCGGAATCAAGCACTTGGCCGTAAAAACACCCTACGCAACACAGGCCAAAGCCTGCTGGACGCCCAACTGAGGGGGGCTTTTCATCTTGGGGAAGGCCCGGCGATGAAAATACGAAGCGCAGGTTACAGCGTGCTTAGACGTTCAACAGCAGACGCTGAGGATCTTCCAGCGCTTCCTTCATGGCCACCAGGCCCAGGACGGCTTCGCGGCCGTCGATGATGCGGTGGTCGTAGGACATGGCCAGGTAGTTCATCGGACGGATCACGATCTGGCCGTTCTCCACGACGGGACGATCCTTGGTGGCGTGGATGCCCAGGATGGCCGACTGCGGCGGGTTGATGATGGGGGTGGACAGCATGGAGCCGAACACGCCGCCGTTGGAGATCGAGAAGGTGCCGCCCGTCATTTCTTCCAGGGTCAGCTTGCCGTCGCGGGCGCGCACGCCGAAGTCGGCGATCTGCTGTTCGATCTCGGCGATGGAGAGCTGGTCGGCGTTGCGAAGGAGGGGCCCCACCAGGCCGGGCGGGCTGCCGACGGCCACGCCGATGTCGAAGTAGCCGTGGTAGATGATGTCCTTGCCATCGACCGAGGCGTTCAGCACGGGGTACTTCTTCAGGGCGGCCACGGCGGCCTTCACGAAGAAGGACATGAAGCCCAGCTTGACGCCATGCTCTTTCTCGAACTGGTCCTTGTACTTCTTGCGCAGGTCCATGACAGCCTGCATGTTCACTTCATTGAACGTGGTCAGGATGGCGTTTTCGGACTGCGACTGCAGCAGGCGCTCGGCCACGCGGGCGCGCAGGCGGCTCATGGGCACGCGCTGCTCGGGACGGCCGTCCAGCGACAGCGTGGGAGGCGCCACGGGAGCGGCGGCGGGCTTGGCGGCGGCAGGCGCGCCGGCCTGCAGGGCGTCGCCCTTGGTGATGCGGCCGCCGCGGCCGGAACCTTCCACGGAGCTGGCGTCCACGCCCTTTTCCGCCAGGATCTTGGCGGCGGCGGGCGAGGCCACGGACGACACCGAAGCGGCGGGAGCGGCGGCAGGAGCGGCTTCGGGCGCAGCCGCCTTTTCAGGGGCGGCGGCTGGCGCGGCGGCGCTGGCCTTGCCTTCGGAATCGATGCGGGCCAGGACTTCGCCGGAGGTCACGGTGCTGCCGTTGGCCTTGACGATCTCGCTGAGCACGCCCGAGGCCGGGGCGGGCACTTCCAGGACCACCTTGTCGGTTTCGACTGCGATCAGGAGTTCATCGGCCTGGACCATTTCGCCAGGCTGCTTCTTCCACTCGAGCAGCGTGGCCACGGAAATGGATTCGGAGAGTTGAGGGACCAGAACGTCGGTAATTGCCATGATTGTATTTTCCGTCTTTAAAAATTTGGGGTGCTTACTTGGTCAGCATGAAGCCTTTGCCACGAGGAGCGTAGGCCTGTTCGATCAGGGCCTTCTGCTGTTCCTGGTGCTTGGCCAGGTAACCGACGGCAGGCGATGCGGAAGCGGGACGACCGGCGTAACCCAGCTTCTGACCTTCGGTCATGTTCTCGTAGATGTGATGCTGAACATAGAACCACGCACCTTGGTTTTGCGGCTCGTCCTGAACCCAGATGACTTCCTTGGCGTTGGCGTATTTGTGCAGCTCGGCCTGGAAGGACTTGTGGGCGAAGGGATACAGCTGTTCCACACGGATGATGGCGACGTCGTTGCGTTCCTGTTCCTTGCGGGCGTGCAGCAGGTCGTAGTAGACCTTGCCCGAGCAGACCAGGACGCGCTTGACGGCGGAGGCGACGATGGATTCGTCGCGTTCGCCGATGACAGGCATGAAATGCCCTTCGGCCAGGTCCTTCAGTGGCGAAGTGGCGTCTTTGTTACGCAGCAAGGACTTCGGCGTCATGATGACCAAAGGCTTGCGGAAGGGGCGGATCATCTGGCGGCGCAGCACGTGGAAGATCTGCGCGCCGTTGGTGGGTTGCACCACCTGGATGTTGTTGTCCGCGCACAGCTGCAGGAAGCGCTCGATGCGGGCGGAGGAGTGCTCGGGACCCTGGCCTTCGTAGCCGTGAGGCAGCATCAGGGTCAGGCCGCACTGACGGCCCCATTTGGCTTCGCCGGAGGTGATGAACTGGTCGATCACGACCTGGGCACCGTTGGCGAAATCGCCGAACTGGGCTTCCCAGATGGTCAGAATGTTGGGTTCGGCGGACGCATAGCCGTATTCGAAAGCCAGCACGGCTTCCTCGGACAGCACGGAGTCGATCACGGTGAAGCTGGCCTGGCCTTCGGAGACATTCTGCAGGGGAATGTAGGTGCCGTCGTTCCAGCGCTCGCGCTTCTGGTCATGCAGCACGGCGTGGCGGTGGGTGAAGGTGCCGCGGCCCGAGTCCTGGCCGGTGATGCGCACGGCGTAGCCGTTGTTCACCAGCGTGGCGAAGGCCAGATGTTCGCCCATGCCCCAGTCCACGTTGGCTTCGCCGCGCGCCATGGCGCGACGGTCGTTCAGCAGGCGGTTCACCAGCGGGTGCACCGTGAAGCCTTCGGGAATGGTGGTGAGCTTCTCGCCGATGCGGGTCAGCTCGGAGATGGGCAGGGCCGTGTCGGCGTGGTCCGTCCACTTGGCGTTCAGGAACGCGGACCAGTCGGTGGCGTACTTGTTCTTGTAGTCGGTCAGCACGGGTTCGACCGTGCGCTTGCCGTCTTCCATCAGCTGGCGATAGGACTTGACCAGGTCTTCGGGCTCGTTCTCGGACAGCACGCCCTGGGCGACCAGCTTGTCGGCATACAGCTTGCGCGTGCCGTTGTGCATGCCGATCTTCTTGTACATCAGGGGCTGGGTCAGCGAGGGGGTGTCCTGCTCGTTGTGGCCCAGCTTGCGGAAGCAGACGATGTCGATGACCACGTCATGCTTGAATTCGCGGCGGTAGTCCAGGGCCAGCTGGGTCACGAAGACCACGGCCTCGGGATCGTCGCCGTTCACGTGGAACACGGGGGCTTCGATCATCTTGACCACGTCCGTGCAGTACAGCGTGGAACGCGTGTCGCGCGGATCGGAGGTGGTGAAGCCGATCTGGTTGTTGATGACGATATGCAGCGTGCCGCCGGTGCCGTAACCGCGGGTCTGGGCCAGGTTCAGGGTTTCCATGACCACGCCCTGGCCGGCGAAGGCCGCGTCGCCGTGCACCAGCACGGGCAGGACCTGGCTGCCTTCCTCGTCGTTGCGGCGATCCTGGCGGGCGCGCACCGAACCTTCAACCACGGGGTTGACGATTTCCAGGTGCGAGGGGTTGAACGCCAGGGACAGGTGGACCGGGCCGCCGCGGGTGGACAGGTCGCTGGAGAAGCCGTTGTGGTATTTCACGTCGCCGTCGGTCAGGCCTTCGGCGTGGCGGCCTTCGAATTCCGCGAACAGGTCGCCGGGCATCTTGCCCATGATGTTGACCAGCATGTTCAGGCGGCCGCGGTGGGCCATGCCCACGATGATTTCCTGCACGCCGTTCTCGCCGGCGTGGTTGACGACCTCGTCCATGCAGGCGATGAAGCTTTCGCCGCCTTCCAGCGAGAAACGCTTCTGGCCCACGTACTTGGTGTGCAGGAAGCGTTCCAGGCCTTCGGCCTCGGTCAGCTGCTGCAGGATGTGGCGCTTCTGATCCACCGTGAAGGTGCCCGTGCCGTGCACGGATTCCAGGCGTTGCTGGATCCAGCGCTTGGCCACCGGATCGGAGATGTGCATGAACTCCGCGCCCGCCGAACGGCTGTACGTGTCACGCAGGGCCTTGAGCATGTCGCGCAGCGTCATGGTGTCGGCTTTGGTGAAGTACGTGTTGGTGGCGGAATAGACCTGGTCCAGGTCGGCTTCGGTCAGGCCGTAGAAGGCCGGATCCAGCTCGGGGAAGTTGGGGCGCTCGGAGCGCTTGAGCGGATCCAGGTCGGCGATGCGCGCGCCCAGCGCACGGTAGGCGGCGATCATGGACTGGATGGAGACCTGCTTCATGGCCACGGCCAGATCCGGGGCCTGGGAGCGGGTCAGGAAGGCATTGGCCTTGGCGCGCTGGGCGAAGGATTCGACGATGGGGGCATGGGCCTGGTCACGAGTGGTGTCGCGGCCGGCGGTGGCGGGCAGGTGCTGCAGCTGATCGAAGTAGTCGCGCCATTGGTCGGCGACGGAACCTGGATTGTCGAGGTAGGACTCGTAGAGTTCTTCGACATAGGGAGCATTGCTCCCGAACAAATAGGAGTTACTTTGCAGTTCTTTTTGCGATGACATTATTACGCTTCACCTATCCGAGTGCTTCACTCGTGTTGAGATGCAGGAAAACCTTCCGCGACACGGCCACGCCGGTTAGCGGATAGCGGAGCAGAAGGCAACGTGTGACGCCTTATACAAGCCGTATGTTTTCTAGTATAACGCCGCGGACAGAAGGCGCAATTGTTGAGATCCAAAATGCTTCGCCCGCCTCCAAGACCGTTGGCATTAACAAACACCCCCGTTCGGACGGGGCTTGCCCGAGGCTCGTCCCAAGAGCCAAAAATCCGCACTTGCCGCTCCTCGCCGCCCCACACGGGCGGAAAATTCCGATATGCTAAATAGTCTCGGAATCCAAGCCGCCGCCAGCTTCTCTTCAGGCGCCGCCTCCCGACCCATCGGCCCACGAGGTCATGCGCCGCACCCGGGCGCAGACATGGCATATGCTGGCTATAACAAATCAGCATCTATCCAGCGCTTAGATTTCTTATAAATTACTGTCATTTTTACGCCAAAAAAATACACTCAGGAGCTTTACCATAATGGATGCCAACGCCGATCTGGCCAAACTTGCGCTGGACTATCACGCGTATCCCACCCCCGGCAAAATCTCGGTGGTCCCGACCAAGACCCTGGCCAACCAGGACGACCTGTCCCTGGCCTACTCGCCTGGCGTGGCATCGGCCTGCATGGCCATCCATGCCGAAGGCGAAGAGGCCGCCGCCAAGTACACCTCGCGCTCCAACCTGGTGGCCGTGGTCACCAACGGCACGGCCGTGCTGGGCCTGGGCAACATCGGCCCGCTGGCCGCCAAGCCCGTCATGGAAGGCAAGGGCTGCCTGTTCAAGAAATTCGCCGGCATCGATGTGTTCGACATCGAACTGAACGAAAACGATCCCGACAAGCTGGTGGACATCATCGCCGCGCTGGAGCCCACGCTCGGCGGCGTGAACCTGGAAGACATCAAGGCGCCCGAATGCTTCTACATCGAAAAGAAGCTGCGCGAGCGCATGAGCATCCCCGTCTTCCACGATGACCAGCACGGCACCGCCATCATCTCCTCGGCCGCCGTCATCAACGGCCTGAAGGTGGTCGGCAAGGACATCGGCGACGTCAAGCTGGTCTGCTCTGGCGCCGGCGCCGCCGCCATCGCCTGCCTGGACCTGCTGGTCGCCGTGGGCGTGAAGCGCGAAAACATCTACGTGACCGACTCGCGCGGCATCATCTGGAAAGGCCGCGAAGAGAACATGGAGGCCAACAAGGCCCGCTACGCCCAGGACACCAGCGCCCGCACCCTGGCCGACGCCTGCGTGGACGCCGACGTGTTCCTCGGCTGCTCGGCCCCCGGCGTGCTGACCGCCGACATGGTCAAGACCATGGCCGACAAGCCCCTGATCCTGGCCCTGGCCAACCCCGAACCCGAAATCCGCCCTGAAGTGGCCAAGGCCGCCCGCCCTGACTGCATCATCGCCACCGGCCGCTCGGACTACCCCAACCAGGTCAACAACGTCCTGTGCTTCCCCTTCATCTTCCGCGGCGCGCTGGACGTGGGCGCCAGCGTGATCAACGAGGAAATGAAGCTGGCCTGCGTGAAGGCCATCGCCGAACTGGCCCAGGCCGAGCAGAACGATGAAGTCGCCACCGCCTACGCCGGCCAGGACCTGAGCTTCGGTCCTGACTACATCATTCCCAAGCCCTTCGATTCCCGCCTGATCGTCCAGATCGCTCCCGCCGTGGCCCAGGCCGCCATGGATTCCGGCGTGGCCGCCCGTCCCATCGAGGACATGGAAGCCTACCGCCAGAAGCTGATCTCCATGATCTACCACACCGGCCCGCTGATGCGCCCCCTGTACATGCAGGCCAAGTCCGCGCCCAAGCGCATCATCTACGCCGACGGCGAAGACGAACGCGTCCTGCGCGCCGTGCAGACCGTCATCGACGAAAAGCTGGCCCAGCCCATTCTGGTCGGCCGCCCCAGCGTCATCGAGATGCGCGTCAAGAAGGCCGGCCTGCGCCTGGAAGCCGGCAAGAACATCGAGATCGTCGATCCCGAGGACGATGCCCGCTTCACGGAAACCTGGACCGCCTACTACAAGCTCAAGGCCCGCGAAGGCGTCACCCCCGACATCGCCAAGGCCATGATCCGCAAGCACAACTCGCTGATCGGCGTAATGCTGCTGCAACGCGGCGACGCGGACGGCATGCTGTGCGGCGTGGCCAGCAACTACGACAGCCAGTTGAACTACGTCGAGCAGGTCATCGGCCTGAAGCAGGACGCCCAGACCTTCGCCGCCATGAACGTCCTGATGCTGCCCACCCAGACGCTGTTCGTCTGCGACACGCACGTCAACGAGAACCCCACGGCCGAGCAGATCGCCGACATGACCATCCAGGCCGCCGAGGAAGTCAAGCGCTTTGGCGTGGTGCCCCGCGTCGCCCTGCTGTCGCACTCGAACTTCGGCAGCCGCCAGACCGAGTCGTCCCGCAAGATGGCCAAGGCCCGCCAGATCCTGGCCGAGCGCGCCCCCGACCTGGAAGTGGACGGTGAAATGCACGCCGACTCCGCCCTGTCCGAGAAGATCCGCCTGAAGGCCTTCCCCGACAGCACGCTGCGCGGCGCGGCCAACCTGCTGATCACGCCCAACCTGGACGCCGGCAACATCACCTACAACATGCTCAAGATGACGGGCAGCAACGGTGTGGCCATGGGTCCCATCCTGCTGGGCGCCGCACGCCCCGTGCACATCCTGACCACCAGCGCCACCGTGCGCCGCATCGTGAACATGACGGCCCTGGCCGTGGTGGACGCGCAGATCGAAGCCCAAGGCTAAGCCCTACGCTTTTCGTCCGACAAAAGAACAGCGGCCCCGAAGGGCCGCTGTTCTTTTACTGCGATGCTCAGGCTGCCAGCGCCGCCGCGCCCTGGCGGCCCCGCGACAGGCTCAATCCGCCCAGCGTCACGGCCAGCCAGACGGCCGCCGCCACCCACCACAGCATGGAGCCGGTGATCAGCGCCTGGCCGATCAGGCCCGCCTGGATGACGTAGTAGACCATGGGGATGAGCGTCTTGCGCACGATCTCGCCTTCGCGCCCCAGCATGCCCACGACCGCGCCCGCGGCCACCACGTTGTGCACGCAGATCATGTTGCCGGCCGCGCCGCCCACGGCCTGCAAGGCCACCACGACGGCCGACTGATCCAGGTTCAGGCCGATCTGCTGCGCCGTGGAAAACTGGAAGTAGGCGAACATCATGTTGCTGACCGTGTTGGAGCCCGCAATGAAGGCCCCCAGGCTGCCCACCCAGGGCGAGATGGTGGGCCAGGCCTGTCCGGCGGCTGCCGCGGCGCCCTGCGCCAGCACCAGGGGCATGCTGGCGATCGACCCGTCGGCGGCGGCCGAGTTGATGAAGACCTGCACCATGGGCACGGCCAGCAGGAGGGCGGGAGCGGCGCTGCCCATGGTGCGCAGCGAGTCCTTGACCCCCGCCATGTACTGCCTGCCGCTCATGCTGAAGATGGCGATGCAGGCCAGCGAGACCAGGATCAGGATGGCGCCGGGCGAATACAGCAGCTGGGCGGAGGCCGATATGCCCGTGCCCAGGATGCCATCCACCTTCAGGGTGGCGTCAGGTCCCGTCAGCCAGGCTTTTACCGACGGCACGGTGCGCGTCAGGATGAGCAGCAGCACGACCAGCACATAGGGCGAGAACGCGCGCAGCACGGAAAAACGCGGTCCTTGCCGGGAAGCATCGTCCATATTGACTGTACCCAGCCAATGCGAAGGCCATTGGCGACGATCCGGAAAATCAAATGTCTGGCTTGGCTGGAACCAGCCCTTGCGGGCCGCCGTCACCACGATCACCAGTCCCACCATGGCGCCCAGCATGGACGGGAACTCGGGTCCCAGCACCACGGCGATCAGGTAGTACGGCACCGTGAAGGCCACGCCCGCGAACAGGGCGAACTTCCAGGCTCCCAGCCCCTCGGCAAAGGAGCGCCGCTCGCCGAAGAAGCGCGTCAGCAGTCCGCACAGCAGCAAGGGAACGACGAAACCGGTCAAGGCATGCAGCAGGGCCACGTTCTCCACGATCTGCTGCAGATACTCCATGGGCTGCATGGGGGCGATCGCCGCCGCCACGTCGGCCTTGTTGTCCACGCCCGAGCGCACGCCCACCAGCATGGGCGTGCCCACGGCGCCGAAGGACACGGGAGTGGACTGGATGACCAGCACCGCCATGACGGCGGCCATGGCCGGGAAGCCCAGAGCCAGCAGCAGGGGCGCGCCCACGGCCGATGGCGTGCCGAAGCCCGACGAACCCTCGATCAGCGAACCGAACAGCCAGGCGACGATGATGACCTGCACGCGCCGGTCGGGCGACACGTCCATGAAGCCCTGGCGTATGGCGGCCAGGGCGCCGCCCACCTTGAGCGTATTCAAAAGCAGCACAGCCCCAAATACAATGAACAGCAGCGTCAGGGCCGTCACCACGCCGTTGATGGTGGCCGCCGCCACGACCGTGGCCTGGCTGCCCCATACCAGCAGGGCCAGGGCCGCCGTCACGACATAGGCCGTTCCCATCGACAGGGTGGCCGAGCGCCCCATCACCACCATCAACAGGAACACGACTGCCAATGGCGCCAGGGCCAGCAGGGTATACACAAGACTCATCCCTTTTCTCCTTCGTGTGGATAGCACGTTTCTTGGGCGGCGGACGCTTCTTCCTTGTGCGGCCCCGGCTCGCGGCCGGGCGCCTGGAGGGCGCCGCCTCCCCTTCTTTCCTTTGGTCGGAGAATATTAGCGGTATTACCACTTCAGCCTTATTGGAAATAACCCTTACTGAAATCCCCATTTTTAGTCTTATAATTAACTTCAATGCCGCAAGTGGTAATACCACTTTGCCTGGAAAATCACTATGACTACGCTTTCGAGTACCCGCCTCTCAGATCAGGTCGCCGAGAAGATCCGGCAATTGATCGACGAACAGCAATTGCAGCCCGGCGACCGGATCCCATCCGAGCGCCAGTTGGCCGAGCGGCTGGCGGTATCTCGCGTGCCCATCCGCGGGGCACTGCGCGCCCTGAAGTCGCAGGGACTGCTGGTGACGCGCCGCGGCGGAGGCACCTACGGCCAGGAGACCGACCTGATGAACTGGCCGGCGCAAAGCATCGCCCCGCTGGGCGAGCTGATCAGCCAGGATCCCCTGTACCGCTACGACGTGCTGGAGGCGCGCCATGCGCTGGAAGCCAGCACCGCCTGGCACGCCGCTCGGCGCGCCACCGAAGCCGACAAGAACCGCATCCGCCACTGCTTCGACATCATGGTGCGCCACCAGCAGAACCAGGACGCCGAACTGTCCGCCCGCGCCGACGCCCAGTTCCACCTGGCCATCGCCCAGGCCTCGCACAATGTGGTGCTGCTGCAGATCATGAACGGGCTGTTCCAGCTGGTCTTCTCCACCGTCAAGGAGAATCGCCGTGCCATGTTCGAGTTCGACAACGCGCGCGAAGTGGAACTGCTCACGCAGCAGCACGAGGCCGTCATGGACGCCATCCTCAAGGGCGAGGCGGATCTGGCGCGCGACCGGATCACCCGCCACCTGGACCACGTTCAGGCCAAGGTGCGGCTCTCGGAAGAAAACAATGCCCGCGAACAGCGCGTGTCCCGATTCAACAGCCATCTATCGCAACTATGATCATTTCCTCTCCGACCGATTTCCGCGCCCAGGCGCAGCGTCGCCTTCCCCCTTTCCTGTTCCACTACATCGACGGCGGCGCCTACGCCGAAGAGACCTTGGGCCGCAACGTGCAGGACCTGTCGGGAATCGCGCTGCGCCAGCGCGTGCTCAGCGACATGTCCAGCCTGGATCTGGGCGTGGAGCTGTTCGGAGAGAAATTGTCCATGCCGGTGGCGCTGGCCCCGGTGGGCCTGACCGGCATGTACGCTCGCCGCGGCGAAGTCCAGGCGGCCCGGGCCGCCGACCGCCACGGCATCCCGTTCACCCTGTCGACGGTATCGGTATGCCCGATCGAGGAAGTGGCGCCGGCCATGGGGCGGCCCATGTGGTTCCAGTTGTACGTGCTGCGCGACCGCGGCTTCATGAAAAGCGTGCTGGAAAGGGCCTTGGCGGCCGGCTGCTCCACCCTGGTGTTCACCGTGGACATGCCCGTGCCGGGCGCCCGCTATCGCGACGCCCATTCGGGCATGAGCGGCCCGCGCGCCGCGCTGCGGCGCTACGGCCAGGCCCTGCGGCGTCCGCACTGGTCGCTGAATGTGGGGCTGCGCGGCAGGCCGCATGACCTGGGCAATGTCTCCCGCTATCTGGGGCGGGCCGTGCAACTGGAGGACTACATAGGCTGGCTGGGCGCCAACTTCGATCCCTCCATTTCCTGGAAGGACCTGCAGTGGATACGGGACTTCTGGCCCGGCGCCATGGTCATCAAAGGCATACTGGATCCCGAAGACGCGCGCGAAGCCGTGCGATTCGGCGCCGACGGCATCGTAGTGTCCAACCATGGCGGCCGGCAACTGGACGGCGTGCTGTCCTCGGCGCGCGCGCTGCCGGCCATCGCCGACGCCGTCCAGGACGACCTGAGCATCCTGGCCGATTCGGGCGTACGCAACGGGCTGGACGTGCTGCGCATGCTGGCCCTGGGCGCCAGGGGCGTGCTGATCGGCCGCCCCTTCGTCTACGCCCTGGCGGCGGCGGGCGGCGCGGGCGTATCCCTGCTGCTGGAGCTGATGGAAAAAGAGCTGCGCGTGGCCATGACCCTGACCGGCACGCGCAGCCTGTCCCAGGTCGGACGAGACTGCCTGGCGGCGCTGCCCTGAGCCCAGCTCCTCCCGCAAGCTGGACCAAGCCAGGGACCCGGCGATTCTTTACAATAGGTTAAATATTAATCACCTAAAGTAATTTGCGAGCCCGACCGAGTCCATGCCGACCACGCTGCTGATCGCCCTGATCATAGGGCTGGGCACCTATTTCCAGACCGTCACCGGCTTTGGCCTGGCCATGATCGTCATCGGGCTGAGCAGCCTGCTCAAGCTCGCCCCGGTCGCCTTCCTGGCGACCGTCATCAGCCTGCTGACCGTGGTCAACGGCACCGTCGCCCTGCGCGGCAAGCGCCACCTGATCCATTGGCCCGCCGCCCGCGCCGTGCTGGCCGGCGTGGTGCCCTCCACCGTGGCCGGCCTGATGCTGCTGGACTACCTGAGCAGCCAGGCCAGCCTGCTGCTGGAGTTCCTGCTGGGCCTGGTCATCATCTACAGCGGAGTGTCCTATTCCCTGAAGTCGCCCGTGCGCGCGCACATGTCGGGCGCTGCTTCCTTTTTCGCAAGCGGCGTGCTGACGGGCCTGTGCGGCGGCCTGTTCGGCATTCCCGGCCCGCCCATCATCTTCCAGCTCTACCGGCAGCCCCTGGAATTTCCGACCGTACGCCACATGTTGCTGCTGATCTTCTCGGCAACCTCGGCCGTACGCTGCCTTCATGAGCTGCTCAAGGGCACGCTGCAGACACAGGCGTTGTGGACGGCCGCCATCGCCGTGCCGCTGGTCATGGCGGCCACCTGGGTGGCGCAGCGCCACCCGCCGCCGGTGCGTCCGGCCACGCTCCAACGCCTGACCCTGCTCATCCTGGTATTGATAGGGGTGAGCCTGTGCCTGCCGGCCTTGAAAGCCTGGCTGTGAGCCGCGCTGGCCCCAAGGCCTGCAACCAGTGCCTTGTCGGCTAGAGGTTTACACTAGTTTCGGCACGAAAAGTTCTGAATTCGAAAAAATCTGATTGACAGCCTTATTACCCACCGCCAATATCCGATCAAGTTCCAATTAACGGAACCATTAATGTCGTAAAACGGTATTTCACATTTTTCAAATGTGAAAAATAGATGCCAAGGCATCCATAACGATATTGGAGGTTGACATGAAAGCGTTCACGTACGCCCTGCCGCTGGCCGCCTGCCTGGCGGCTTTTCCCAGCCACGCCGACTACACCGGCCCCGCGCTCAAGTTCCGCCTGGCCCATACCGCCCCTCCGGGCAATCACATCACCCAGGCCTACCAGACGTTCGCCGATCTGGTCAAAGAGAAATCCGGCAACAAGATCAAGGTCCAGGTCTTTCCAGGCGCCGTGCTGGGCAGCGACCGGGTCCTGATCGAAGGAGCCCAGAAAGGCTCCCTGGAAATCGGCGTCAGCTCCACCCCCAACCTGGCCAATTTCTCGACCATGTACCAGGTATTCGACCTGCCCTACATCACTGCCCCCGCCAAGCAGGCTCAGTTCTACCAGTCCATGGATCCGGGCGGCCCGCTGAACGCCTACTTCGAAAAGGTCGCCAACGGCATCGGCCTGCAACCCATCATGTACGCCGAGTACGGCTATCGTCACTTCGTGTCGGCCGCCAAGCCCCTGGGCAAGGCCGAAGACCTGCGCGGCCTGAAGATGCGCACCACGGACTCGCCCGTGGAGGTGGACGTGGCCAAGGCGCTGGGCGCCAATCCCGCGCCCATCGCCTGGGGCGAGGTCTACACGGCCCTGCAGCAGGGCACCATAGACGCCGAAGGCAATACCTTCCCCACCTGGCCGGCGCCAAGCATCATGAAGCTCTGAAGTACGCCATCACCTCGGCCCACAACTACGGCATGCAGGTCGCCATGGCCAACAAGGCCTGGTGGGACAAGCTGCCGCCCGAGGCCCAGCAGATCATCCGCGAATCCGCCCAGGAGGCTGTGCAGGCCCAGCGCGAGCGCTACTACCCCGAGAACGAGAAAAAAGCCCGCGAGGAATTCCTGCAGGCCGGCGTCGCCATCCATGACGCCACGCCCGCCGACCTGGAGCAGTTGCGCGCCCTGACTCGTCCCGTATACGAGCAGTACGCGCAGAAACTGCCCGCCGAACTGGTGCAACTGGTCACCGATACCCAAAAGTAACAAGGCCGGCTTCGCACCGCGCTCCGCCTGGTGGATAAAACGCCATGAATCCTGTCTCTTCCCGACTGAATGCGCTGGAAAAGCCGTTCCTGTTCATCGGCCTGCTGCTGATGATACTGATCATCAACTATCAGACCTTGTTCCGCTACCTGATGGCCAGCTTGAGCCATGTGGCAACGGACCCCGTCCAGCGCTCCTGGCTCGAAGCCATCATGGACCCGGACCGGCTGCTGGCCATGCTGCGCTCCATGATAGGCTGGGCCAGTTGGACGGAAGAGCTGTCGCGCTACATCTTCATCTGGATTTCCTACCTGGCCGTCTCCCTGACCATCCTGACCCGCACGAGCATACGCGTGGACGTGCTGCACAATGCCTTGAGCCCGGCCTGGCAGCGCCGCCTCTGGCTGTCCATCGACGTGCTGTGCCTGCTGCTGACGGCCCTGCTGTGCTACATGGGCGCCGAGCACATCCAGATGCAGATGCAGTTTCCCCAGACCACGCCGGCCCTGCAGATCAGCTATGCGATTCCTTACCTGATCCTGCCCATAGGCTTCGGCCTGATGGCGGTACGCTGCGCGCAGGACATCCTGCGCATGCGCGCCGAACTGAACGCCACGGACTGGCTGGCCGGACTGCTGCTGCCCGTACTGCTCGCCCTGCCCGTGCTGCTGAACGACGAGCTGAACGCCAGCCTGCTGCTGTTCGGCTACTTCGCCGTACTGGTGGCCCTGGGCGTACCCATCGCCTTTTCCCTGGGCCTGGCCACCTTGGCAACCGTAGTGGGGGCCGGCACCCTGCCCATGGACTACCTGGCGCAGATCGCCTTCGTGTCCATCGACTCCTTCCCCATCATGGCCATCCCCTTCTTCATCGCGGCGGGAGTGTTCATGGGAGCGGGCGGACTGTCCAACCGCCTGCTTGCCGTAGCCGACAAGCTGGTCGGCTCCCTGCCCGGCGGCCTGGCCCTGGCCGCCATCATGACCTGCATGTTCTTCTCGGCCATCAGCGGCTCGGGGCCGGCCACCGTGGCCGCCATCGGCACCATCACCATCCCGGCCATGATCGCCCGCGGCTACGACAAGGCCTTCGCCGCCGCCGTGGTGGCCTGCGCCGGCGCCATCGGCGTCATCATCCCGCCCAGCAACCCCTTCGTGGTCTATGGCGTATCCGGCCAGGTCTCCATCGGCAAGCTGTTCGTGGCCGGCATCATTCCAGGCATCCTCATGGGCCTGGCGCTGATGCTGGTGGCCTACCTGATCTCGCGCCGGCAAGGCTGGCGCGGAGAACCTGGCGACCGCTCCCCCGCCGCCCTGCTCAAGGCCGTCTGGGACGCCAAGTGGGCGCTGCTGGTGCCCGTCATCATTCTGGGCGGCATCTACGGCGGCATCATGACGCCCACCGAATCGGCCGCGGTGGCGGCGCTGTACGGCCTGCTGGTGGGCATGTTCGTCTACAAGGAGATCACCTGGATCCGGCTGTGGAACGCCACCATAGAATCGGCCGTCACCTCCTCCATCATCATCCTGCTGATGGCCATGGCGACCCTGTTCGGCAACATCATGACCATCGAGCAGATTCCGGAATTCATCGCCGGGCAGATCCTGAGTCTGACCGACAACCGCATCCTGATCCTGCTGTTCATCAATATCCTGCTGCTGGTGATCGGCGTGTTCATGGAGGCGCTGGCGGCCATCGTCATCATCACGCCCGTGCTGCTGCCCCTGGCCCTGAAGATGGGCGTGGATCCGGTGCATTTCGGCATCATCATGGTGATGAACCTGGCGATCGGCTTCGTCACCCCGCCCGTGGGCGTGAACCTGTTCGTGGCCAGCGGCATCAGCAAGATCGGCATCGAGAAGATCGCCCGCTCCGCCCTGCCCTTCCTGGGGATCATGCTGCTGGTGCTGATGCTCGTGACTTATGTGCCGGAGGTCTCGCTGTGGCTGACGCGCTGAACCGGATACTGACACAGCCTGGCCTGGGGCTGGAGCCGGCCAGGCAAATTCTGCAATGGGCGCTGGAGCGGGCACGAGCCGACGGCGGCCCGCCCGTCTGCCTGTCCCTGTGCGACGGGCAAGGGGAGCTGCTGCATTTCCTGCGCATGGACCAGGCGCCGGTCCGCTGCATCGCCATCGCCCAGGCCAAGGCCTACACCGCTGCTCGCTTCGGCGCGGAAACCCGGACCCTGGCCGAGCGTCTGCGGCGCGAAGCGCTGCGCCTGGAGGACTTCCAGGATCCGGCCTATTGCAGTCTGCCGGGCGGCGCGCCCCTGCTCTGGCAAGGGCAGTGCATCGCCGCGCTGGGCGTGAGCGGCCGCAGCCTGGAGGCCGACGAAGCTCTGTGCCGAGACGCGATACGCCATGCGCAGGGACTGCTGGGTTGAAGCAGACGATTGGTCGGTCTCCGGTACGAAGCCCCCGTCCGGCCAGGCAAAAAAGGTTCTTCGAAGAATTCCGAGAGCCAATTTGCCAAGTCGATGCCGAACTGGTTTTTTGAAGACGCCGTTCAAGGCGCGGGAAGGTCGGACGGGGCTGATGGCTTGCCGGCGCGGCGCGCCGGTGCCCTGGTCGGGGCGCCTGGCCGGGCGCGTCGTTAACTCCGGCGGGTTGCTCGCCTCCCAGGCGAGCAACAAGCGCCGCCGTCGAACAGAACGACGCTTGCACCCCGTCCCCGCACCCCGCCTGCGGCAAGCCATCCGACCCGCCCCGGCCGATCCTCCCGCGCCTTGAACGACTCAAAATGCCGATGGCATCGACCCGGCCACAGGCATCATTCATCAAACAGAAAGGCTCAGCGGATGTGAGGTTGACGCCTCATACGACTTGCGCGGACGTCCCGCCGTTTGGGCCAATACAGCGGCGCCGTTCTCGCGAGGCAGGCCGGGGCGGGCCGGCGGGCGAGTCAGGGCCTTCGCCGCAGGCGGGATGCGGGGGCGGGAGGCAAGGGGCGTGCTGCTCGAGCAGGGCGCTGGTGATTCGTCCAGTGGACGAATCACCCTGCGAGGTTCTATGGTTTGGGTCAAGTCGTTTTAGGCAATAACTTGGATGGATCGAAGGCTTGTCCGCTTTTCCATACCGCATAGGCGATGCGCAACAGCTTGCGCGCTAGAATCACAATCGACTCTGTGCCCGCCAGGCCTCGAGCTCGATACGCCTCATACAGCGGTTTACATGCCGTACTACGGCACGCCGACATCGCTGCCAAGTACAGTTGTCGGCGCAGCAGGGCTGGCCCACGCTTGCTGATACGGCGACGTCCTCGTTTGGCCCCGGAGTCATTGGGTCGGGGATCCAATCCGCTATACGCCACCAAGGCATCCGCGTTGGCGAAGGGGATACGATTGAGCAGCTCCGTTAACACGGACGCTGTCTGCTGGCCAATGCCCGTGACGCTGCGCAAGCGTTGATACCCCTGTTCGAGCTGTGGATCGCCGGCAATCAAGCGCTGTATTGGCCGATCCATTGAAGCCAGAACAGCCTCAAACCCCTGCTGCAACGCGTGGATATCCACACCCGATACATCCACATCCGCAAACGCCTGACGTAAGGCGCCCTGGTGAGCGATGACTTGAGCGCGACGAGACAGCAGCTGGCGTAGCTGTTGCTGTTGGATGCTGAGCGGTTGCCAGGCCTGCAAGCTGGATTGATGCTCTTGCAGGTAGCGGGCAATCACCTCGGCATCAAGGCTGTCGGTCTTGCCCCGGCTGCCCAAGGCCCGCGCATAGTAAAAGACGTCGCGAGCGTTCAGAATAAACACCGTCAGGCCATGAAGATGAGCCAACTGAGCCAGCAAGGCGTGATAACGGCCCGTTGACTCCATCGCAATTTGAGCCTGTTCGGGCACCGTCTTTAACCAGCGCGTAATACCAGCCGCCGTGTTGGCAATGGTGCAGGGCCGTTCGCCCGCTACGCTGATGACCACGTCAGCCTTGGCGACATCGGCGCCGATATAAAGCCTAGTCGTTTGCATGGGAGCACCTCCTGAGCGCATTATGAACAATGTCGGGGTGTACGCCATCGGGCTCGTTAACTTGCGTTCAGATCGGCGGTCGCGGTTCAAGGAACAGCGCCGCTCAGTTCCTTATCGACGATGATGGGTGGGGCAGGAGAGTTCTCGCAGTGTCGGTCCGGCGATGGCCGATAGTTCACAGTGTCCCTCCACCCCGACACCTTAACCATACAAGTTCACGCCCCGCCCGCCCCAGTATCCTGACCAGGGAACCCGCGCGCAGCGCGGGCGAAGGACCCAGCCAAGCCGGCCCGCCCCGGCCTGTCTCGCGAGGGCCTGAGCCTCTTTCCGCTTGGCCCAAACGGCTTGCCAAACATGGAGGAATCCCCGAAATACCTCGAAGAACCCCAAAAAAAAGTGCACCTTCAAGGTGCACTTGGCGTCCGAACTGGCAGCCCGGCTGCCACTACCTGCGGTCAGTGCGCCTGGAAGGCTCCAAACACCTGACCACAAGCGGTTCTCAACGCTTGACGTCGCGCAGCGTCTCGCCCACGTAGAGCTGGCGAGGGCGGCCGATCTTGTAGTTCGGATCGGACAGCATTTCGTTCCACTGGGCGATCCAGCCTACCGTGCGGGCCAGCGCGAAGATCGCGGTGAACAGCGAGGTGGGGATGCCGATGGCGCGCTGCACGATGCCCGAGTAGAAGTCCACGTTCGGGTACAGCTTGCGCTCGACGAAGTAGGGATCTTCCAGGGCGATGCGCTCCAGCTCCATGGCCAGCTTGAACAGGGGATCGTTCTCCAGGCCCAGGGCGGTCAGCACTTCCTTGCAGGTTTCCTGCATCAGCTTGGCGCGCGGGTCGTAGTTCTTGTAGACGCGGTGGCCAAAGCCCATCAGGCGCACGCCCGAGTTCTTGTCCTTGACCTTCTCCATGAACTCGCCGACCTTGGCCACGCCGCCGTTGGCCTGCAGCTCTTCCAGCATGTTCAGGCAGGCTTCGTTGGCGCCGCCGTGGGCAGGACCCCACAGGCAGGCCACGCCGGCTGCGATCGCGGCGAAGGGGTTGGTGCCGGAGGAGCCGCACAGACGCACCGTGGAGGTGGAGGCGTTCTGCTCGTGATCGGCGTGCAGGATGAAGATGCGGTCCAGAGCGCGTTCCACCACTTCGTTGACGTGGTAGTCTTCGCAAGGATTGGCGAACATCATGCGCAGGAAGTTGCCCGTGTAGGACAGGTCGTTCTTCGGATAGATGAACGGCTGGCCCAGCGAGTACTTGTAGGTCATGGCCACCAGCGTGGGCATCTTGGCGATCAGGCGGATGGCCGAGACATGGCGGTGGTGAGGATTGGTGATGTCCGTGGAGTCATGATAGAAAGCCGACAGCGCGCCCACCAGACCGGTCAGTATGGCCATGGGGTGTGCGTCCGGACGGAAGCCGCGCAGGAAATACTGCATCTGCTCCTGGACCATGGTGTGATTCGTGACCAGAGAGTCGAACTCCTGCTTCTGGTCCGCATTGGGCAGGTCGCCGTTCAGGATCAGGTAGCACACGTCCATGAAGTCGCATTTCTGCGCCAACTGGTCGATCGGGTAGCCGCGGTACATCAGCTGGCCCTTGTCGCCGTCGATGTAGGTGATGCCCGACTCGCAGGAAGCGGTCGCCATGAAGCCCGGGTCATAGGTAAACATACCCGTCTGACCATAGAGCTTGCGGATATCGATCACGTCCGGGCCCACGGTTCCCTGGTAGACAGGGAATTCGACTGCAGGGCTGCCGTCGGAGAAAGATAGCGTGGCTTTCTTGTCTGACAATTCCATCACTTTTTTCCTCAAGGTTAAAGCTTTCGCATAATTTCCACTAGCCGCCGGATGTCGGGCGTGTCGTACCGCCCTTCCGGCTCGGAACGAGCCAGAAGGACATCCAGCAAAACTGTATCGTCCATTTCGAACAGACGGGTCAGGGCCGACACATCCACGTCCGTGAGCTCGCTTTCGTACTGATCCAGAAAACGGGTGATCATCAGGTCGTTTTCGAGCAGCCCGCGGCGCGCCCGCCAGCGCAGACGCGCGCGTTCCAGTTCCGTCAATGTTCTCATTGGTCCATACCCACCTTTTAGATGCTGCGACGCACCAGCATTTCTTTGATCTTGCCGATGGCGTGCGACGGATTCAGACCCTTGGGACAGACGTCCGTACAGTTCATGATCGTGTGGCAACGGAACAACCGGTACGGATCTTCCAGATTGTCCAGACGCTCGCCGGTGGCTTCGTCGCGGGAATCGGCGATGAAGCGGTAGGCCTGCAGCAGGCCGGCGGGGCCGACGAACTTGTCGGGGTTCCACCAGAACGAGGGGCAGGAGGTCGAGCAGCAGGCGCACAGGATGCACTCGTACAGGCCGTCCAGCTCTTCGCGCGCCTCGGGCGTCTGCAGGCGCTCTTTTTCAGGAGGTGGCGCGTCGTTGATCAGGTAGGGCTTGACCGAATGGTACTGGTCGAAGAAGTGCGTCATGTCCACGATCAGGTCGCGGATCACGGGCAGGCCGGGCAGCGGGCGCAGCACGATGGGCTCCTTCAGGTCGCGCAGGTTCGTGGTGCAGGCCAGGCCGTTCTTGCCATTGATGTTCATGGCATCGGACCCGCACACGCCTTCGCGGCAGGAGCGGCGCAACGCAACGCTGTCGTCCACTTCGTTCTTGATGCGCAGGATAGCGTCGAGCAGCATCTTGTCGGTGGGCTGCAGCTCGACTTCCAGCTTCTGCATGTAGGGACGCTCGTCCTTGTCGGGATCGTAGCGGTAGATTTCGAATTTGACCTTGCGAGTTTGGCTCATTTCAATATCCTGCTTAGAAAGTCCGGGCCTTGGGCGGAATGGTTTCGGCCGTCAGGGGCTTCATCTGGACGGGCTTGTATTCCAGACGGCTGCCTTCGGAGAACCACAGGGTGTGACGCAGCCAGTTCTCGTCGTCACGCTCGGGATGGTCGCTCAGGGCATGGGCGCCGCGGCTTTCGGTGCGGTTGGCCGCCGACTTCGTGGTGGCGCGGGCCACTTCGATCATGTTGGCGACTTCCAGCGCTTCGATGCGGGCCGTATTGAAGACCTTGGACTTGTCCTTGAAGTAGATGTCCTTGACTTCGGGAACCAGGGATTCGATCTTGTCCACGCCCTTGTGCAGCAGATCCAGCGTGCGGAACACGCCGCAGTGCGCCTGCATGGCGGTGCGGATCTTGTTGCCCACGTCCTGGGCCTTCTCGCCGGAGGTGCGCGATTCCAGGCGGTTGACGCGATCCAGGGAGAAGTCGATGGACGACTGGTTGATTTCCTGGTGGGAGTGATCTTTTTCGGGGTGCGAGGCCACGATGTGGTTGCCCGCGGCGCGGCCGAAGACGATCAGGTCCAGCAGCGAGTTCGTGCCCAGGCGGTTGGCGCCGTGCACCGAGGTGGCGGCGCATTCGCCGATGGCGTACAAGCCGTTGACGATCTTGCTCTCGCCGGAGGCGGTGCGGGTGACGACCTGGCCGTAGTAGTTCGTGTGGATGCCGCCCATCTGGTAGTGGATGGTGGGCACGACCGGAATCGGATCCTTGATGGGGTCCACGTTGGCGAACTTGATGGCGATCTCGCGGATCGAAGGCAGGCGCTTCTTGATGACGTCGGCGCCCAGGTGATCCAGCTTCAGGACCACATAGCTGCCGTCGCCGCAGCCGCGGCCTTCCTTGATCTCCTGGTCCATTGAGCGGGACACGAAGTCGCGCGGGGCCAGGTCCTTCAGGGTGGGCGCATAGCGCTCCATGAAGCGTTCGCCATCCTTGTTCAGCAGGATGCCGCCTTCGCCGCGCACGCCTTCGGTGATCAGCACGCCGGCGCCGGCCACGCCGGTGGGGTGGAACTGCCAGAACTCCATGTCCTGCAGAGGCAGGCCGGCGCGGGCGGCCATGCCCAGGCCGTCGCCCGTGTTGATGAAGGCGTTGGTGGAAGCGGCCCAGATGCGGCCGGCGCCGCCGGTGGCCAGCACCACGCGCTTGCCTTCCAGGATGTAGATTTCACCGGTTTCCATTTCCAGGGCGGTCACGCCCAGCACGTCGCCGGCTTCGTTGCGCAGCAGGTCCAGAGCCATCCATTCCACGAAGAACTGGGTGCGGGCGGCCACGTTGCGCTGGTAGAGCGTATGCAGCATGGCGTGACCGGTACGGTCGGCCGCGGCACAGGCGCGCTGAACGGGTTTTTCGCCGAAGTTGGCGGTATGGCCGCCGAAGGGGCGCTGGTAGATGGTGCCGTCGGGATTGCGGTCGAAGGGCATGCCGAAGTGTTCGAGCTCGTACACGGCGTGCGGCGCTTCGCGGCACATGAATTCGATGGCGTCCTGGTCGCCCAGCCAGTCGGACCCCTTGACGGTGTCGTACATGTGCCAGTACCAATGGTCTTCGCTCATGTTGCCCAGCGAGGCGCTGACGCCGCCCTGGGCGGCCACGGTATGGGAGCGGGTTGGGAACACCTTGGACAGGACGGCGACGGACAGGCCGGCCTGGGCCAGTTGCAGGGAACAGCGCATGCCGGCGCCGCCGGCGCCGACCACCACCACGTCAAACTGGCGGCGGGGCAGAGAAGTTTTGATGGAAGCCACGGTTTAGAGACTCCAGATGATTTTTGCAAAGAATACGACGGAGGCCACCAGCCACAGCAGGGTCAGGACCTGCATCAGCAGGCGCAGACCGGCGGGCTTGACGTAGTCCATCCAGATGTCGCGCACGCCGATCCAGGCGTGCCAGGACAGGGACAGGAAGAACAGCGTGGCCAGCAGTTGGCCGAGCGGCAGGGAGCCGACGCGGAAGGTGAACAGGCCGCGCCAGGTGTCGAAGTTGAGTTCGCTGCTGAACAGGATGCCGCAGACGATGATCAGGGTGTAGACGGCCATGATGACGGCCGTGACCCGCTGCGCCAGGAAATCCAGCGTGCCATAGTGGGCGCCGACCACCAGACGGTGTGCGCCGATGCGTTCACGAGTAGCCATTACCACACCCCAAACAGTTTCAGACCAAACACCAGGGCGAGCGCCAAGCTGACCCCGAAAACCATACCGGCCGATTTCTTGGCCGATTCCTTGTCGTTGCCGATGTGCAGATCGAGGATCAGGTAGCGGATGCCGGCACAGAAGTGGTGCAGGTAGCCCCAGATCAGGACCAGCAGGATCAGCTTACAGACAGGATTGTCGACATAGCTGCGCAGGGTCTCGAACGATTCGGGAGAGCTGACACTGAGGGAGAACAGCGGCAACAGCACGAGCGGCAGGCAAAGAAACAGCAATGCGCCGCTGACGCGATGCAAAATCGATGATTTTGCCGCCAGTGGCAAGCGGTAGCTCAATATCTGCGGCACGCTGATATTGCGATACTGCGGGCGCTGCTTGGGTGCGGTATCAGACATGATGGCCTCGAAGTAGATAAAAAAAGTAATTACAAATTAACCTTGGTATTTTCACCGATTTGACTGGACGATGCAGTATCAAATGCCGTATGCCGTCGGTCTAGTTCAAAGTGTTTCGATAATGGAAGCGCTCTGTCAGGTAGAGCCCGCGGCGCAGTTCCATGGGGCGATCACCATAGGTGTAGGAGACGCGCTCGACCTGCAGCAAGGGAGTGCCTTCGGGCACATGCAGCACGGCGGCCGCCTCCCCCGTCGCGGCGACCGCGCCGATTTTTTCGTCGGCCCGCACCATGCTGACGCCGAACTTGCTCTCGAACCAGGCGTACATGGGGCCTTTGTTCTGGCTGGCGGCCTCCATGGTCAGGCCCTTGAAGACCGAGCCGGGCAGCCAGATGTCGTCGTAGATGGTGGGCGTCTGGTCGAAGGCCAGGACCCGGCGCAGGTTGACCACCATGTCCGAGGTGCGCAGATCCAGCAACTGAGCCACATCGGCCGGGGCCTTCAGGCGGCGCACGTCCAGGATGCGGCTGGAGGACGGCACGGGCTTGCCGTCGTCCGGGGCCAGGCGCAGGAAGCGAAAGCGCACGCGCGCCTCGTGGTGCGTGGCCACGAAGGTGCCCTTGCCCTGGCGGCGAATCAGCAGGTTGTCCGCGGCCAGCTCGTCGATGGCCTTGCGCACCGTGCCCTGGCTGACCTGGAAGCGGGCCGCCAGTTCCAGTTCGCTGGGGATGGATTCGCCCGGTTTCCATTCGCCGCGATCCAGACCCTGCAGCAACAGGGCCTTGATCTGCTGGTACAGTGGGCTATAGGCCGCACTGGGCGCGGATTTTTCGATTTCCTGGGCGCGTAGGGGCGGCACGTTTTCAGACATGGTTGATAATGGACAAATGCGCGACGCCGGCAGGCGCCCGGCGCACTTGTAAATAAAATAGACAGTGCGCCAATTTTCGCATGCCCGGCCCCGAATGTCTAACACTCTTCTGTCTTATATAAGATATAAGACGTTTGACGCGCCGCCCGTTTTGGTCTAGGCTGCGCAGTGAAAAAAGGGACCCCGCCGCCCCTTCGAAAAACCGCCGGCCGGACGTGATGCGACGTCCGCAAAAGCATTAAACTGTGTTTTTCGTCACCGCCTTTCAAACCCCAAAACGGAGTCATACTCTCATGTCCAAACCCGCAATGCGCGTTGCTGTGACCGGTGCAGCCGGCCAGATCGGCTATGCCCTGCTGTTCCGCATCGCTTCCGGCGAAATGCTGGGCAAAGACCAGCCCGTGATCCTGCAGCTGCTGGAGCTGCCCGACGAGAAAGCCCAGAAAGCCCTGAAGGGCGTCATGATGGAACTGGACGACTGCGCCTTCCCGCTGCTGCAAGGCATGTCCGCCCACAGCGATCCCGAAGAAGCCTTCAAGGACGTCGACATCGCCCTGCTGGTCGGCGCCCGCCCGCGCGGCCCCGGCATGGAGCGCAAGGACCTGCTGGCCTTCAACGCCCAGATCTTCACCGCCCAGGGCCGCGCCCTGAACAAGGTCGCCAGCCGCGACGTCAAGGTCCTGGTGGTCGGCAACCCCGCCAACACCAATGCCTACATCGCCATGAAGTCGGCTCCCGACCTGCCCGCCAAGAACTTCACCGCTCTGCTGCGCCTGGACCACAACCGCGCCCTGTCGCAACTGGCCGCCAAGTCCGGCAAGCCCGTGGCCGACATCGAGAACCTGATCGTCTGGGGCAACCACTCGCCCACCATGTACCCCGACACGCGCTTTGCGACCGTCAACGGCGAGAAGATCGACGCCATCATCAACGACCAGGAATGGAACCGCAACACCTTCATCCCCACCGTGGGCAAGCGCGGCGCGGCCATCATTGAAGCGCGCGGCCTGTCCTCGGCCGCCTCCGCCGCCAACGCCGCCATCGACCACGTGCGCGACTGGGTGCTGGGCTCGAACGGCAAGTGGGTCACCATGGGCGTGCCTTCCGACGGCTCCTACGGCATCCCCGAAGGCATCATCTACGGCGTGCCCGTCACCACCGAGAACGGCGAGTACAAGCGCGTGGAAGGCCTGGAGATCGACGCCTTCTCTCGCGAACGCATGGACCACACCCTGAACGAACTGCTCGAAGAACGCGACGGCGTGAAAGACCTGCTGGGCTGATTTCATCACCCGCTTCATGCGATCCCCGCCGCTTGACGCCGGCGGGGATTTTTTTTCGGCGCGAGATTTCCCCCGGCTCCAGGTCCCGCCCTACTTGCGCAGCTTGCGCCACAAGGTCGTCCGGCTGATGCCCAGCCGGACGGCCGCCAATTCACGATTGCCGCCGCACTGCTCCAGCACCCGCAGCAGATGCGCCTGCTCGCTGCGCTCCCGCTGCTCGCGCAGTTCCTCGCCTGCCTGGCCGGGCGCCGGCTCGACGGCCAGCAGCTCCGGCGCGATGTCCGCCAGCGACAAGGGCCGGTCGGCCCTTTCAGCGCCAAGCACCGTCAGGCGCTCGATCAGGTTCTCCAATTCGCGGATATTGCCCGGCCAGGCATAGGAACGCCCTGCCTGCAGCAAATCATCCAGCAGCCCCGGATCCGGCGCGCTCGCCCCTCCCAGCCGCTGCGCCACCTTGGCCGCCAGGTGCGCGACCAGCATGGGCAGATCCTGGCTGCGCATGCGCAGGGCGGGCAGGCGCAATACCAGTATGTTCAGCCGGTAGAACAGGTCCTGGCGGAACAGCCCCTCGCGCACCTGGGCGGCCAGGTCGCGATGCGTGGCGGCAATGATGCGCACGTCCACCGGCGTGGGCTCGATCGCGCCGATGCGCAGCACTTCCTTTTCCTGCAGCACGCGCAGCAGCCGCGTCTGCAGGGACAAGGGCATCTCCCCGATCTCGTCCAGGAACAAGGTGCCCGTGTGGGCCGCCTCGAACAGGCCCACCTTGCCGCCGCGGCTCGATCCGGTGAAGGCGCCCTCCACATAGCCGAACAGCTCGCTCTCGAGCAGGCTGTCCGGAAAGGCCGCGCAGTTCACGGCCACGAACGGCTGGGCGCGCCGCCCGCTGGCCCGGTGTATGCCCTGGGCCAGCAGCTCCTTGCCCGTGCCGCTCTCGCCGATGATCAGCGTGGTGGCCGCACTCTGCGCGCAAGCGCGCGCCTGTTCGCGCACCCGCTGCATGGCGGGGCTGTCGCCCACCAGATCGGCCAGCTCGTAACGGGCGTGCCGTGAAGCGCCTTGATGGCTGCGCGAGCGCAGGCTGCGATCCAGCCGCTGGATGGCGGCCGGGTCCTGGCATACCAGCACCGCGCCGGTCAGCCGGCCCTGCTCCAGGATGGGCATGCGGGTGACGACCGCGGTACGGCCGCCCACCTGCTGCACGGCATCCTGCTGCCTCTCCAGGCTGCGCAGGGTCGGCCTCAGATCCAGTTCGGGATGCAGTTCGCTAAGACGCCGCCCCAGCAGCGCCTGGGCGGGCTGCCCCAGCCAGGCCTCCATGGCCGGATTGACGGTTTCCACCCGCTCGTCCGCGTCCACGGACACCACGCCGTCGCGCAGTTGGGCCAGGATGGTGTTGAGCCGATCGCGGCGCGCCGCCTCGGCGCGGGCCACCCTGGCCAGCTCGATGGCCGCCTCCAGCGCTTCGCGGACGGCGCCCTGCGAATACAGCAGCACGCCGTCCATGCCGCAGTCGCGCGCCAGGTCCACGACCAGCCCGGGCGCCAGCACCCGCTCCACGCCCAGGCGCCTGAGCTCCTGGACGCAGGCCTGGGCGTCGATTTCGCTGCGGTAGGTGCGCAGCTCCACGGGCAGGCCGAAACCGTCCACGAACTCCTGCAGCTCGGCCGGCATGCCGCCGTAGGTGACAACGGCCATGCGGCGCGCCTGGGCCGCCGCCAGCGCCAGCCCGCGCATGATGTCGAAGCCGCCGGGCCGCACCATGACCACCGGCAGGTCCAGATGCTCGCGCAGATAGCTGCCGTTGGAGCCGGCGGACACCACCACGTCCATTTCCCCGGTCCCGCGCAGCGCCTGGACCATGTCCACCGCCTCGCCGTATGCCTTGTCGACGATCAGTATTTCCGCCTGATTGCGGTACGCAGGCGCCAGTTCTTCCAGCAAGGCGCGCAGTCCGTGCAGCCCGACTGCGACGATGCGCAGGCGGGCCGAGCTTGCCGGGGCATAGGGCATCCACGAATCTCCAGAACAAAAACGAAACACTGTTTCAAGCAAGGTTTCAATAATGAAACATCTGGAACGCGGACGCAAGCAGCCATCCGCAGGCGGCGAATGAGACCCGGCGCGCGCAACAGGCATGAACAGGCGGCGCGGCCCCCGTCGCCGACCCTTCGGTACAATTTGGCATGCTATTTGCTAAAACCGCCTGGACGCCGCGGCGCCCAGTCCGCCGGCACTCTTTATCTTGGAGCCAAGCATGAGCCACCCCCCTGACTTCGGCAGGCGCCCGTTTCCGCCAGGCGCTGCGCGAGGAGCAGCCCCTGCAGATCATCGGCGCGATCAACGCCAACCACGCCCTGCTGGCGCAACGCGCCGGCTACCGCGCCATCTACCTGTCGGGCGGCGGCGTGGCCGCGGGTTCGCTGGGCCTGCCCGACCTGGGCATCAACACCCTGGACGATGTGCTGACCGACATCCGCCGCATCACGGACGTATGCGAGCTGCCGCTGCTGGTGGACATAGACACGGGCTTCGGCGCCTCGGCCTTCAACATCGCCCGCAGCATCAAGAGCCTGATCAAGTTCGGGGCCGCCGCCTGCCACATCGAGGACCAGGTGGGAGCCAAGCGCTGCGGCCATCGCCCCGGCAAGGAGATCGTCAGCGCCGATGAGATGGTGGACCGCGTCAAGGCCGCCGTGGACGCGCGCACCGATCCCGACTTCTTCATCATGGCGCGCACCGACGCCATCGCCGTGGAAGGCGTGGACGCGGCGCTGGAACGCGCCCGGGCCTGCGTCGAGGCGGGCGCGGACGGCATCTTCGCCGAAGCCTGCTACGATCTGGATACGTACCGCCGGTTCACGCAGGCGCTGGACGTTCCCGTGCTGGCCAACATCACCGAGTTCGGCAAGACGCCGCTGTTCACGGTGCAGGAGCTGGCCTCGGCGCAGGTCGCCATGGTGCTGTATCCGCTGTCGGCCTTCCGCGCCATGAACAAGGCGGCCGAAACGGTCTATGAAGCCATCCGCCGCGACGGCCACCAGAAGAACGTGGTGGACTTGATGCAGACGCGCGAGGAGCTTTACGATCGCATCGGCTACCATGCCTACGAGCAAAGGCTGGACGCCCTGTTCCAGAAAAACAAGAAATCCTGAGCCCGGCCCCGCTCCCGCCTTGCGCGCGAGAGCCCGGCCCGGCCTGCAGCCTACCCTGGCGGACAGCGCTACTGTCCGCCGCCAACCAGGAGACCCGCATGAGCAGTACCGAGAACACCACCACCTCCGGCTTCAAGCCCAAGAAATCCGTCGCCCTCTCGGGCGTGGTCGCCGGCAATACCGCGCTGTGCACCGTCGGCCGCAGCGGCAACGACCTGCACTACCGCGGCTACGACATTCTGGACCTGGCCCAGGCCTGCGAGTTCGAAGAAGTCGCCTACCTGCTGATCCACGGCAAGCTGCCCAATCGCGACGAGCTGCGCGCCTACAAGCAGAAGCTCAAGCGCCTGCGCGGACTGCGGCTGGCCGTGCAGAGCGCCCTGGAGGCCCTGCCGGCGCACAGCCACCCCATGGACGTGATGCGCACGGCGGTCTCGGTGCTGGGCTGCGTGCTGCCCGAGAAGGACGACCACAACCTGCCCGATGCGCGCGACATCGCCGACCGGCTGCTGGCCTGCCTGGGCTCGGCCCTGCTGTACTGGTATCACTACAGCCACAACGGCGAGATGATCGACGTGCAGACCGACGACGACAGCATAGGCGCCCACTTCCTGCACCTGCTGCACGGCGAGAAACCCTCGGCCCAGTGGGAACGCGCCATGCATACGTCGCTGAACCTGTACGCCGAGCATGAGTTCAACGCGTCCACGTTCACCAGCCGGGTCATCGCCGGCACGGGATCGGACTTCTACTCGGCGATCGCCGGCGCCATCGGCGCGCTGCGCGGCCCCAAGCACGGCGGCGCCAATGAAGTGGCCTTCGAGATCCAGAAGCGCTACGACACGCCGGATCAGGCCGAAGAGGACATCCGCCGCCGCGTGGAGAACAAGGAAGTGATCATCGGCTTCGGCCACCCCGTCTACACGGTCTCGGATCCGCGCAACCAGGTCATCAAGGCCGTGGCCAGGGAACTGGCCGAACAGGACGGCAACATGCGCATGTACGACATCGCCGAACGCCTGGAAAGCGTCATGTGGGATGTCAAGAAAATGTTCCCCAACCTGGACTGGTTCTCCGCCGTGTCCTATCACACCATGGGCGTGCCCACCGCCATGTTCACCCCGCTCTTCGTGATCGCCCGCACCGCAGGCTGGGCGGCGCACATCATCGAGCAGCGCGTGGACAACAAGATCATCCGTCCCACCGCCAATTACGTCGGTCCGGAAAATCAGGCCTTCGTGCCGCTGGACCAGCGTCCATAAGTCCCCGGGCATGCGCTATCATGCGCCAGTGATTTGACTCGCGGCCCCGCGGCCTTCAGCCCGCGGGGCCGCCCTTGCCGGTGACTTCGATGCTCTCTGATTTCGTTCGCTACGCCCTGCCCATGGCCGGGACCCTGATGATCGCCTGCGCCCTGACCGCCCTGGTCTCGGGCACCTACCTGCTGCTGTTCAATGTGCGGCGCACCAACCAGGCTCTGCGCCATCCCTATCTTGCCCAGCACCCCTGGGAGCGTCTGCCTTTCTCGCTCAAGGCCGGCGTGCTGCTGGACTACTTCCTGCGCCTGAACTTTCCCGCGCGCCAGGGCGGCGTATTCGGCAATGCCAACCGCCTGCTGCCCCACGTCCAGCGCGACGAGGTGCCCATGGGCATCAAATGGCCGCTGATGGGCCTGTGGGGCGGCTGCTTCATCGGCCTGGCCTGCATGCTCGTGCTCTGGGTGCTGATCGCGCTGCAACCCGCTTCCGTCTGAAGGAGACCGCCATGGACCTGGAAATCCGCCACGACACCCAAGCCCGCCAGTTCTACTGCACGGTCGAGAACCTGCGCTGCCTGATCGACTACCGGCTGGAGGGCGATGTCATGAGCATCACCCACACGCTGGTTCCGCCGGCGCTCGAAGGCCGCGGCATCGCCGCCCGACTGACGCGCCACGCCCTGGAAACAGCAAAAAACCAACACTGGAAAGTGATTCCCCTGTGCAGCTATGCGGCCGCCTACATCCGGCGTCACCCGGAATACGCCGATCTCCTGGCCTGATTCAGCTTCTCGTAAGTCTTATATAAGATATAAGACTGTTGCTTCACTCCCGGCTTCAAATTACAATCGAGGCAACACTCGATTTTGAGCATTTCCATTCAACTTTTACCGATAGGCCCCCGCACCATGCTGGACTCTTACCGCGAACACGTTGCCGAGCGCGCCGCGCTGGGCATTCCTCCGCTGCCTCTGTCGGCTCAGCAGACCGCCGACCTGATCGAGCTCATCAAGAACCCGCCCGCCGGCGAAGAAGCGTTCCTGCTCGAACTGCTGACGCATCGCGTCCCCGCCGGCGTGGACGATGCCGCCAAGGTCAAGGCCTCCTACCTGGCCGCCGTGGCCCTGGGCGCCGAAACCTGTGCCCTGATCAGCCGTGAGCGCGCCACCGAACTGCTGGGCACCATGCTGGGCGGCTACAACATCGGCCCCCTGATCGAACTGCTGGACCAGCCCGGCCTGGGCCAGATCGCCGCCAACGGCCTGAAGAACACCCTGCTGATGTTCGACTCCTTCCACGACGTGCAGGAAAAGGCCGAAAAGGGCAACGCCTACGCCAAGGAAGTGCTGCAGAGCTGGGCCGACGGCGAATGGTTCACCAGCCGCCCCGAAGTGCCCGAGAGCCTGACCATCACGGTCTTCAAGGTCACCGGCGAGACCAATACCGACGACCTCTCCCCCGCGCCCGACGCATGGAGCCGTCCCGACATCCCGCTGCACGCCCTGGCGATGCTCAAGAACCCGCGTCCCGGCATCACCCCCGAAGAGCCCGGCAAGAAAGGTCCGGTCGCCTTCATCGAATCCCTGAAGGACAAGGGCCACCTGGTCGCCTACGTCGGCGACGTGGTGGGCACCGGCTCGTCCCGCAAGTCCGCCACCAACTCGGTGCTGTGGTTCACCGGCCAGGACATCCCCTACGTGCCCAACAAGCGCTTCGGCGGCGTGTGCCTGGGCGGCAAGATCGCCCCCATCTTCTACAACACCATGGAAGACGCCGGCGCGCTGCCCATCGAGCTTGACGTCTCCCAGATGGAGATGGGCGATGTCATCGAACTGCGCCCCTACGAAGGCAAGGCCCTGAAGAACGGCCAGGTCATTTCCGAATTCCAGGTCAAGTCCGACGTGCTGTTCGACGAAGTGCGCGCCGGCGGCCGCATTCCGCTGATCATCGGCCGCGGCCTGACCACGCGCGCCCGCGAAGCCCTGGGCCTGCCGCCCACCACGCTGTTCCGCCTGCCCCAGAGCCCCAGCGACACCGGCAAGGGCTACACCCTGGCCCAGAAGATGGTCGGCCGCGCCTGCGGCCTGCCCGAAGGCAAGGGCGTGCGTCCCGGCACCTATTGCGAACCGCGCATGACCACCGTCGGCAGCCAGGACACCACCGGCCCCATGACGCGCGACGAGCTCAAGGACCTGGCCTGCCTGGGCTTCTCCTCCGATCTGGTGATGCAGTCCTTCTGCCACACCGCCGCCTATCCCAAGCCCGTGGACGTCAAGACGCACCACGAGCTGCCCGCCTTCATCAGCACCCGCGGCGGCGTTTCGCTGCGCCCGGGCGACGGCATCATCCACTCCTGGCTGAACCGCATGCTGCTGCCCGACACCGTGGGCACCGGCGGCGACTCGCACACGCGTTTCCCCATCGGCATCAGCTTCCCCGCCGGCTCGGGCCTGGTGGCCTTCGCCGCCGCCACGGGCGTGATGCCCCTGGACATGCCTGAATCCGTGCTGGTGCGCTTCAAGGGCCAGATGCAGCCCGGCGTCACCCTGCGCGACCTGGTCAACGCCATCCCGCTGTACGCCATCAAGCAGGGCCTGCTCACCGTGGAAAAAGCCGGCAAGAAGAACATCTTCTCCGGCCGCATCCTGGAGATCGAGGGTCTGCCCGACCTGAAGATCGAACAGGCCTTCGAACTGTCCGACGCCTCCGCCGAGCGTTCGGCCGCCGCCTGCACGGTGCGCCTGAACAAGGAGCCCATCATCGAGTACCTGAACAGCAACATCACGCTGCTCAAGTGGATGATCGCCAACGGCTACGAAGACGAGCGCACCCTGGGCCGCCGCATCAAGGCCATGGAAGCCTGGCTGGCCAATCCCCAGCTGCTGGAGCCCGACGCCGACGCCGAATACGCCGCGGTCATCGAGATCGACCTGGCCGAGATCCACGAACCCATCGTGGCCTGCCCGAACGATCCTGACGACGTCAAGACTTTGTCCGACGTGGCCGGCACCGTGATCGACGAAGTGTTCATCGGCAGCTGCATGACCAACATCGGCCACTTCCGGGCCGCCTCCAAGCTGCTGGAAGGCAAGCGCGACATCCCCACGCGCCTGTGGGTGGCTCCGCCCACCAAGATGGACCAGCAGCAGCTGACCGAGGAAGGCCACTACGGCGTGCTGGGCGTGGCCGGCGCGCGCATGGAAATGCCCGGCTGCTCGCTGTGCATGGGCAACCAGGCCCAGGTGCGCGAAGGCGCGACCGTCATGTCCACCAGCACCCGCAACTTCCCGAACCGCCTGGGCAAGAACAGCAATGTCTTCCTGGGTTCGGCCGAGCTGGCCGCCATCTGCTCGCGTCTGGGCCGCATCCCCACCCGCGAGGAGTACCTGGCCGACATGGGCGTGCTGCAGGCCAACAGCGACAACATCTACCGCTACATGAACTTCGACCAGATCGAGGAATTCAAGGAAGTCGCCGACTCCGTAGGCCTGTAAGCCGCAGAGCTTGCTTGCGACGCCTCCGCCGTCACGCACGGCGGGGGCGTTTTTCATTGCCCGTCAATCTCCTTCGGGCCTGCCCGCCCATGCCATTCCCCCGCCACCGCCCAGGGGGTAAACTAAGGTGTCCACCAACCGGCAACGTATGTCAATGTCGCAACTCAATCCCAAACTGCTCGCACGACAATCCAAGGAAATCCAGCGCCTGGTCAACTATGCCGACGCCCTGGTGCGCTCCGGCTCGCAGGTCGAAGACCGTTACTGGCAAGGGCTGGCCGGCCAGTTGCTGGACAAGCTGTATGCCGGCCGCCGCAACACGTCGGTCGAACAGACGCTGGAGCTGCTGGGCAGCCAGCAGCAGAACCAGCACTACGAAATCGTGATGGAACTGGCCGAGGCCCATGCCGAGAGCCTGCGCATCGAACATCAAGGCGTGCTCTACGACGCCCTGCTCTTTTCCGCTCCCCTGACCGCCTGGACCCGCTACCAGCTGCCGCAGGGCGTCCTGACCGAGACCCAGCGCCAGGAACTGGACGCCTGCCTGCGCAACACCATACTGGCCGAAGGCGTGCTGTGCGCGCTGGTGCCCGATCTGGTCAACTACGACGAGATGCCCCAGACCTACCAGCAAGCCTACGAATGGACCCACACGCTGGCCGCCAAGGCCCTGGGCCGCAGCCAGGAGAACGTTCGGCCCCTTGCCCCTCGGAGGCCAATACGCTGCTGGCCGACGCCCGCTTCCTGGTGGGCGTGGCGCTCGCGCCCGTGGGCCAGCCCCTGTTCCGCTGGCAGCAGCATGGCGAAAGCGCCCATGCCGCCCATCTGCACTGCATCGAACAATGGGTGCAGCAATGCTCGCCCATCCTGGGACCGCTGTTCACCGGCTGCCAGGTCCAGTACCTGGCGCCCAACGCCTATTATGTGAACACGCGCGAGGCCGACCGGGAGATCCGGCCGCTCGCGGTCCAGGCCGGCGTCACCTGGCTGCAGACCGCCGCCAACATCGCCCCTGATCAGTTGCGCGCCGTCATCGTGGCCAGCGGCAACGAGGTGG
Source organism: Alcaligenes sp. Marseille-Q7550 (assembly GCF_965112015.1). Classification (NCBI taxonomy): domain Bacteria; kingdom Pseudomonadati; phylum Pseudomonadota; class Betaproteobacteria; order Burkholderiales; family Alcaligenaceae; genus Alcaligenes; species Alcaligenes sp. Marseille-Q7550. The sequence continues at coordinate 1,193,409 of NZ_CBCOPU010000001.1, read as the reverse complement.
TTGAAGAATATCGCGTGGGCTTCAGCACCGTGTCCTCCCCCGCCGTCATCTATGGCTGCATCTGGCCGGTGCTCAGCCAGGAAGAGGCCGAGTCCTCGCTCAGCGAAGACGAGCACATCGACATTCCGGACATCATCGCCGCCCTGCTCAAGAGCCTGGGCGTGCAGCACGTGCATCGCCTGCCCGGCCTGCATTCGACCGAAGTCTGCGAGGACTGCAACGCGCCTTTCTTCCCCGACATCCACGGCGAAATGCAGCACCCCGAGCTGCCCGACGAAATCGACCTGGATCCGGTCCATCTGCACTAGGGCCTGTCAACACCATTCAAGGAGCCGCGGAAGCCCAATGCCCGCCGTTGATCTGTTCTGCCGCGTCGTCGACAACTTCGGCGACATCGGCGTGTGCTGGCGGCTCGCCCGCCAGCTGGCCGCCTCGCCCGAGGTCCCGCAGGTGCGCCTGTGGGTGGACGACGGGGCCAGCTTCCAGCGCATCCAGAACGAGCTGGGCCCCGAGCTGGAAAGCCAGGACCTCCAGGGAGTGCGCGTCGAGCGCTGGAGCACGACGCGTGTTCGCTACCCCGACCCCCATCCATTGCTGATCGAGGCCTTTGCCTGCGAACCGCCTGCGGCCGTCACCGAACGCCTGCGGGCCGGACAGCATGTCTGGATCAACCTGGAATACCTCAGCGCCGAAAGCTGGGTGACGGGTTGCCACGGTCTGCCCTCGCCGCAAGCCGGCGGGGCGGCCAAGTATTTCTTTTTCCCCGGATTCCTGCCCGGCACGGGCGGACTGCTGCGCGAACCGGACCTGTTGGCCCGGCGCGACGCATTCCGGCGCGACGACGACGCCTACGAGGCCCTGCTCGCCCGGCTGGGCGTGGCCGCCGAGCAGCGCCGCGCCCTGCTGGACGGATCCATGCGGCAGATGTTCCTGTTCTGCTACCCGGACGCGCCGGTCCTGGCCTTGCCTGATGCGCTGGCGCAACAGGGGCCGGAGACGCTGCTGCTGGTGCCGGACTCCGTGGCCCGGCGCCTGCCGCCCCTGGCGGCGGGCCGATTGCGCGTGCAGGAAATACCCCATGTCGACCAGGCCGATTTCGACGCCCTGCTCTGGCGCAGCGACCTGAACATCGTGCGCGGCGAAGACTCGCTGGTGCGCGCCGTCTGGGCCGGCGCTCCCATGATCTGGCAGCCTTACGTCCAGGACGAAGACGCCCATCTGGACAAGCTGGACGCCTGGCTGGACACCACCGGTCTGCCTGAACCCGTGCGCGCCCTGCACTACGCCTGGAGCCGTTCGGAGCGTCTGCCGGCCGCGCAGGCGCTGGCCGGCTGCCTGGAGGCGGAAAACCTGTCGCGCTGGCGCGAGCAGGCTGCCGCCGCTACTGTGCGAAACAGGCTCGGCAGCCCGATCTGGCCGCCAGCTTGCTGAGTTTTTATACCCAAGTCGCCCGAAAACGCTAAAATAGACTGTTTTCCTCAAAGCTCCCTGACATCACGCTCGGCGGAGCCACCCCATTCGGAGTTTTTTTTAATGAAAATCGCACAAGAATTGCGCGTTGGCAACGTCGTGATGGTCAATGGTGACCCTCTGGTCGTTCAGAAAACGGAATACAACAAATCCGGTCGTAACGCCGCAGTCGTCAAGCTGAAATTCAAGAACCTGCTGACCGGTTCGAACAGCGAAGCCGTGCACAAAGCCGACGAAAAATTCGACATCGTCATGCTGGAAAAGCGCGAGTGCACCTACTCGTACTTCGCCGACCCCATGTACGTCTTCATGGACGAAGAGTACAACCAGTACGAAGTCGAAGCCGAAAGCATGGGCGACGCCCTGAACTACCTGGAAGAAGGCATGACCGTGGAAGTGGTCTTCTACGAAGGCCGCGCCATCTCCGTGGAGCTGCCCACCATCATCGTGCGCGAGATCACCTACACGGAACCCGCCGTCAAGGGCGACACCTCCGGCAAGGTGCTCAAGCCCGCCAAGATCAACACCGGCATGGAAATCAGCGTGCCCCTGTTCTGCAACATCGGCGACAAGATCGAGATCGACACCCGCACCGGCGAATACCGCAGCCGCGTGATGTAAGTCCGCGTTCGACTCCGAGAAAAACCGCAGCGCCTGCGCGCTGCGGTTTTTTCGTTTTTGAAGACTGAAAAAGATCAGAAGAAGCCCAGCGCCTGATCGCTGTAGCTGACCAGCAGGCACTTGGTCTGCTGGTAGTTGCCCAGCGCCACCTTGTGCGTCTCCCGGCCTATGCCGGACTGCTTGTAGCCGCCGAAGGCCGCGTGCGCCGGGTACAGATGATAGCAATTGGTCCAGACCCGACCGGCCTGCACGCCGCGCCCCACGCGATAGGCTCTCGAGCCGTCGCGGCTCCATACCCCCGCGCCCAGCCCGTACTCCGTGTCATTGGCAATGGCGATGGCCTCGTCCTCGTCCTTGAAGGTGGTGACGGCGGCGACCGGTCCGAAGATTTCCTCCTGGAAGGTGCGCATGCTGTTCTTGCCCAGCAGCATGGTGGGGCTGACGTAGAAACCCTCGTCCAGCCCCTGGCCGGGCCGGTTGCGCTGTCCTCCTATCAGGCAGTCGGCCCCTTCCTCGCGACCCAGGTCTATATAGCCCAGGATGCGCTCCATCTGCTTTTGCGACACTTGCGCGCCCACCATGGTCCCGGCATCCAGGGGATTGCCCGTCTTGATGCGGCCCACGCGCTCCAGCGCCCGCTCCATGAAGCGCTCGTAGATGGATTCCTGCACCAGGATGCGCGAGGGGCAGGTGCAGACTTCGCCCTGGTTCAAGGCGAACATGGTCAAGCCTTCCAGCGCCTTGTCGAAGAAGGCGTCCTCGGCCTGCATCACGTCCTCGAAGAAGATGTTGGGGCTCTTGCCGCCCAGCTCCACGGTGGCGGGAATCAGCCGGTCGGCGGCCGCGTGCAGGATCTCCTTGCCTACGGGCGTGGAGCCGGTGAAGGCGATCTTGGCGATGCGCGGCGAGGCCGCCAGGGCGTGCCCGGCCTCCTTGCCAAAGCCGGTGACCACGTGGACCACGCCGGCAGGCAGCAGGTCGCCGATGATCTCCATCAGCAGCAGGATGGAGGCCGGCGTCTGCTCGGCGGGCTTCAGCACAACGGGGCAGCCGGCCGCCAACGCCGGGGCCAGCTTCCAGGCAGCCATCAGCAAGGGGAAGTTCCAGGGAATGATCTGGCCCACCACGCCGATGGGCTCATGGAAGTGGTAGGCCACCGTCGTGGCGTCGATGTCGGAGATCGCGCCCTCCTGCGCCCGCAGGCAACCGGCGAAGTAGCGGAAGTGGTCCACGGCCAGCGGCAGATCCGCGGCGCGCGTCTCGCGTATGGGCTTGCCGTTGTCTATGGTCTCGGCCACCGCCAGGCGTTCCAGGTGCTGCTCCATGCGGTCGGCAATGCGCAGCAGGATGGTGGAGCGTTCGGCCGCCGAGCTCGCCCCCCATTGCGCCCGCGCCTTGTGGGCGGCGTCCAGCGCCAGCTCGATGTCGGCGGCGCCCGAACGCGGCACCTGGCAGAACACCTGGCCCGTCACCGGCGAGACATTGTCGAAATACTCGCCATCGACCGGCGGCACCCAGCGTCCGCCGATATAGTTGTCGTAGCGGGACTTGAAGGGGAACTCCAGGTCCAGGCCCAGGGATTTCAGGTCTGACAGATTCATGATGTCTCCTTGTGGAATGGTCGGACGCGCCGGCGGGCGCTCCGCGGATGAAGAGCGTTCGTCGTCTTCGTCTCGTCTTGTATCCAAGCAAATAACGTGCCAAGCAACATAGCGGATGTCCCGACTCGTTGCCCGAGCAGCCTGCCGCCATAATGAGCAGACCTCCAGGCGCATGATGCGACAGCCGCTGTCGCACGCCGCAACCGCTGTCGCACGCTGCGACACCCACCCGGAGCGTCACCATGTCTTTTCCGTCCCCCTTCCGCCCGCAGGCAGATGAAGTCCTGTGGCGCCAGTCCTGGGAGCGTTGCCGCGCCCTGGACCGGGAATTGAGCCAGGAGCCCCGCGACCTGAGCCAGGGCGCCTTGCGCCAGTTGCTGGAGCAGCAGCACAGCCTGCTGCATCATTCGGCGGCCGCCCTTCAGGAGCTGGCCGCCCTGGTGCGTCCGCACCACAGCCTGGTGCTGCTATGCGACGCCCAGGGAACCGTGCTGCAACAGGCCGGCGACCCGCATTTCCTGGAGCGCGCCGACCGGGTCGCCCTGCGCGCCGGCGTCAGCTGGGCCGAACACCACCGCGGCACCAATGCCATAGGCACGGCGCTGGTGACCGGCCAGGCCATACGCATACACGGACAACAGCACTACCTGCCCGGCAACCGCATCCTGAGCTGCCACGGCGCTCCCATACGCGATCCGTACGGCCAGGTCGTCGGCGTCCTGGACATTTCCGGCCCCGCCGACCTGGAGCACAGCTATGCCCTGGACATGGCGCGCCTGTATGCGCGCCAGATCAGCCGGCAGATGCTCCAGGCGCTGTGCACACCCGCGCGCCGCCTGCTGCATCTGCATACGGACCCGGCCCTGCTGGACGGTCCGTTCAGCGGCCGCCTGCTGGTGGAGGACGGCCTCATCGTCGCCGCCGACGAAGTGGCTGCGGCCCTGCTGGGCCAGGACTGGCAATCGCTGCCCGGCCTGGATCTGGAGGCCGCGCTGGAGCAGGCGCGCGCCGCGGCAATCCGCCAAGCTGCATGTCCGCCCTTCGGCGCCCGCACGCCCGCTCCCCGCCCCGGCCGCGCCCCAGGGACCGATGCTGTCGGATCAGCAACAGCACGCGCTGGAGCCCGCCTTGCGGGCCCTGCGCATGGGTCTGTCCGTGTTGCTGAGCGGAGAAAGCGGCTCGGGCAAGGAACTCCTGGCGCGCGAGCTGCATCGCCGCCACCGCGCCCGCCCCGGCCCGTTCGTGGCCATCAATTGCGCCGCCCTGCCCGAATCCCTGATCGAAGCCGAGCTGTTCGGCTACGAGGCCGGCGCCTTCACCGGAGCGCGCCGCCAGGGCTACGCCGGCAAGCTGCGCCAGGCCGACGGCGGCGTGCTGTTCCTGGACGAGATCGGGGACATGCCGCTGGCCTTGCAGAGCCGCCTGTTGCGCGTGCTGCAGGAACGCGAAGTGCAGTCCCTGGGCTCGGACCAGACCCATGTCCTGGATTTCCGCCTGATCAGCGCCAGCCACCAGTGCCTGGAGACGCTGGTACGCCAGGGGCGGTTCCGCGCCGACCTGTTCTTCCGCCTGCAGGATTACACCTGCCGCGTCCCCGCCTTGCGCGATCGGCCCGACCTGGGCCCCTACATCCTGCGCGAACTGGCCAGGCTGAGCGGAGAAAACCCCGCCCCGCGCTTGCAGGACGAGGCGCTGGAGCGCCTGCGAAGCTACGATTGGCCGGGCAACTACCGGCAGTTGCGCTCCGTGCTGCTGCAGATCATTTTGCAGGACGCGCCTGGCCGGGTCTGGAGCGCGGCGCAGTTGCCCGCCCTGCCCCGGCTGAGTCAGGACGCGACCGCCGCGCCTCCCCCGTCGCGCCCGGCCGCGCCCCAGGGAACGACGCTGCGGGAACGCGAACAGGCCGCCCTGCGGGAAGCCCTGGAAAGGCACAAGGGGAATGTGTCGCAGGCGGCGAAGGCCTTGGGCCTGCATCGCAGCACCGTCCACCGGCGCCTGAAGGAAATGGAAAACGGCCCTACTGCAGGCGATCGTCGTCCAGGAAATCCGGGATCGGCATGGCGATGATGCCGTCCTCGGCCAGCTCCTGGTACTGCTGCAGGGTCGCCTGGCCGCGGATCGAGCGCTGGCGCGCCTGGCCTTCGTGCATGCGCCGGGCTTCCTCGGCGAACCTGGCCCCGACGTCGTCCGACTGGCGGATCATGGAGCGCAGCTGCTGCAGGAACTGCCCCTGGGCGTCCTGCATCCGGGCTTGCGGCGGCGCGGGATTGTCCATGGGCGCCGGGAGGTCCGCCGGGGCCTGCGCGCCTACATTGATGCGCGGCGCGGACAGCTTGCGGCTGACCTGGCGACTGTCGCAGACCGGGCAGCGCAGCAGCCCTTTCTGCAACTGCTCGTCGTAGCTGTCGCGCGAGCTGAACCAGCCCTCGAACACATGACCGTGTTCGCACTCGAGATCAAAAACCTTCAGGCTCATGGTTTATTTATCAATCACTGACCAGACAGTCCTATTGTAGACACATACAGGATGCACAGATAGCCGCCGGACGCCGTACGCCGGACTCATTCATCCTGATCCGGCCAGGCTGCGGCGGCCGGGGCGGTGGCGCCGGGCGGCCGGCTCGACCTCCAGTCTGGGCACGGCGGCCAGCAGGCGCTGCGTCTGCTCCTGCCGGGCATGAAACAGCACCTGCTCGGCGGTGCCCTGCTCGACGATGCGCCCCTGCGCCATGATGGCGATGCGGTCGGCCAGGTACTCGACCACGCCGAAATTATGCGTGATGAACAGATAGGCCAGGCCCAGCTCGGCCTGCAGCTGGCGCATCAGGTCCAGTATCTGCGCCTGCACCGACACGTCCAGCGCCGAGGTCGGCTCATCGCAGATCAGCACCGCGGGCTCCACCGCCAGAGCGCGCGCGATGGCGATGCGCTGTCGCTGACCGCCGGAAAACTCGTGCGCGTAGCGCTCCAGCGTGTTCTTGGGCAGGCCCACCTGATCGACCAGGGTCGCCACGCGCTTGCGCCGCGCCGCGCCGTCCAGGTCCGGGCGCAGCGCGGACAGGCCCTCCTGGAGAATGTCGCCCACCATCATGCGCGGGTCCAGCGATCCGTACGGGTCCTGAAAGATGATCTGCAATCGCGACCTGAGCTGCCGCAGGGCCTTGCCCCTGGCCGCCAGCACGTCCTGCCCCAGCAGCCTGACCCGGCCGCCGATCTCGGCCTGGCTGTCCAGCAGGCGCATCAAGGCGCGCGCCACCGTGCTCTTGCCGCAGCCGGACTCGCCCAGCAGGGCCAGGGTTTCGCCCTTGTGCAGCCGCAGGCTCAGGCCCTTGACCACCGGCACGGGCGGCAGGCGGCGCCACCAGGAGCCCGACTGGCGGTAGGCCACGGACAGGGCCTCGATCTCCAGGACGAGCCATCCCTTTTCTGGGACCCGTCCGGGCTCGGGCGCCGCCTCCCTGGAGAGCGGACGCCCGCGCTTTTCATACGTGGGGATGGCGCCCAGCAATTCACGCGCATAAGGATGCGTGGGCCGCAGGAAGAACTGGCTGGCCAGGCCCGATTCCACGATCTGGCCGTGGCGCATCAGCGCCACGTAGTCCGCGTACTGGCGCACCACCGCCAGATCGTGCGTGATCAGCAGGATGGCCAGCCCCATTTCCTTCTGTATGTCGGCCAGCAGCTGCAGGATCTGCGCCTGCACCGTCACGTCCAGGGCGGTGGTGGGTTCATCGGCCACCAGCAGGTCGGGCTCGGCCGCCAAGGCGATGGCGATCATGATGCGCTGCTTCTGTCCGCCCGAGAACTGGAAGGGAAAATCGTCGTAGCGCTGCTCGGCGGCCGGGATGCCCACGCGCTTGAGCCAGCGTACGGCCGCCGCGCGCTCCTGCCCGGCCGGCGCCACGCGGTGCCGGCGTATGACCTCGCTGATCTGCCGGCCGACGGACATGACCGGATTCAGGCTGGTGGACGGCTCCTGGAAGATGACGCTGATGCGCCGGCCGCGCACGTCCTGCATCTGCTCCTCGGCCAGCGGCGGCAGGTCCAGGCCGTCCAGCTCGATGGCGCCGGACTGCATCCAGGCGGCTTCGGGCAGCAGGCGCAGGATGGCCATGGCCGTCATGCTCTTGCCGCAACCCGATTCGCCCACCAGGGCGAAGGTTTCGCCCTTGCGCACCGCCATGGACAAATTGCGCACCACGCTTTGCACCCCGGCGTCGGATTGCACGCGCACTTCCAGGCCCTGGATATGCAGAACGGAAGAACTGCCGGATGGGCTCGTCATGGCTTGATGTCTCCAGCGGGATGGCGCAAACGGACCGCACGGAAGCGGCGCGTGCGGGGATCGAAGGCCGCCTGCACCGCGTCGGCGAAGATATTGGCGGACAGCACCAGCGCCAGCATGAAGGCGAAGGCGCCGGCCAGCCCCCACCAGATGATGGGATCGCGCGACAGCTCGCTGCGCGCGGCGTCGATCATGCGCCCGAACGAGGGCATGCTGGGATCCACCCCTATGCCCAGGTAAGACAGCACGGCCTCATACAGGACCAGCCCGGAAAACTCCAGGATCAGGGTGATGAGGACGATGTGCATGACATTGGGCAGCAGGTGACGGAACATGATGCGCAAGGGGCTGACGCCGAAGGCCTGGGCGGCCTGCACGTAGTCCAGCTCGCGCAGCTTCAGCACCTCGGCGCGCAGCAGGCGGCACAGTCCCGCCCACCCCGTGAGTCCCAGGATCAGGCACAGCATGAACAGGCGCAGGTCGGCGCGGGCCGCCACGGTGTCGAAACTGTCCGGGTGCGTGTCTATGTACACCTGCATCATCAGCACGCAGGCGGCGATCAGCAGCACGCCGGGTATCGAGGTCAGCGTGGTGTAGATGTACTGGATGACATCGTCCACCCAGCCGCGGAAATAACCGGCGGCCAGACCCAGTATGATGGCCGGCGGCAGCATGGCGAAGGTGGTCAGCGTGCCGATGACCAGGGCCGTGCGCACGCTCTTGAGCGCCTGCCAAAGAATGTCATTGCCGGTGCGGTCCGTGCCCAGCACGTGATAGTTGGCGCTCAGGCTGATCACCACGCTCAGCGCCAGGCCGAGCAGGCAGGCGCTGATCCAGACGGCCCGCCAGGGCACCAGGCCCTGGCCCTGCCACCAGTAGACCCAGGCGCCGCCCCAGCCCGGTTCCAGGGCCTTGCGCCGCCCCCACAGGGTCAGGGCCAGCGCCAGCAGCAAGCACCAGCCCGCTCCCCAGGCCAGCCCCCGCAGGGCCAGCCGCCGGACGTCCTGGTGATGGGCCTGGATGGTATCCATGCCTACCCCGGCGTTGACCAGGCGTGGGAAGTCGCGCACCGCCTCGCCCGCGATCAGCACGGTTTCCTTGGTCAACTGAAAGCGCGCCAGGGGCGCGGAATAGGTTTTTTCCACATCCGACAGGGCGGCGCGGCTCAACAGGTCATCCAGCACGGAACGGGCCACCGGCGCATACATGGGCGCAGCCGCCTCCTGGCCGGGCGCCGGCGGCAGCATAGGCCGATAGTCGATGGAATCGAGCAGGCCCACCAGCAGGAAAAAAGCCAGGAAGACGGCCGCGCACATGGCCGAGGGCGTGCGCGCCACACTGGCCCAGGCCGAACGCAGCCCCGGGCGGCGCGCCACGCGCAGCGCATAGACGGCCATCGCCAGGAACAGCGCCAGCACGAAGGTATCGGTCCAGAGAAAGACGAACTGTGGCATGGCGGACTCAACTGAAGCGGATGCGGGGATCGACCAGCGTGTAGGATATGTCCGCCAGGATCAGCCCTGCTATATACAGCAGCGATCCCAGGAACACCATGGCGCGCACGATGGAGAAGTCTTGGGCATTGATGGCATCGATGGTGAAACTGCCCAGCCCCGGAATGCCGAAGAACGATTCCGAGATCAGGCTGCGCATGAACAGCAGCGGCCAGGCGGACACCGTGCTCGTCAGGATGGGCAGCAGCGCATTGGGCAGCACGTGGCGAAACAGCACCCAGCGCTCGGCCAGGCCCTTGGAGCGCGCCGGGCGCACGTAGTCCCGGCTGGCCTCCTCCAGGAACAGGCTGCGGTAGAAGCGCGATTCGGCGCCCAGCCGGGACAGAATGCCCACCAGCACGGGCAGGACCAGGAAGCGCCAGTTCTCCAGGCCCTGCACCCAGCCGGAGAACGGCACCCAGCGCAGCACCCGGGCGAACAGCCATTGCCCGGCAATGATGTAGAACAGCCCGGAGATGGACATCAGCACGACGCACAGCACGACCGCCGAAAAGTCCAGGCGGCTGCCGCGGAAAAAGACCATCAGCAGGGAGAAGCTGATGCAGACCCACAGGCCCAGAAAGAACGTGGGCAGGGCCAGGGCCAGGCTGGGACCCATGCGGTTGCGTATCTGGTAGCCGATATCCTGCCCCTGGTCGGACAGGCCGAAATCCAGGCGCAGCAAAGGCACGGAACGTTCATAGAAGATGGTGTCGGTAAACCGTTCGCCGCCCTGCGCCTGGCCGTTGTAGAACAAGGGTTTGTCGTAGCCGCGTTCGGCCTTCCAGTTGTCTATCGCCGTCTGGCTGACGCGCTGCCCGCCGATGGACAGGCGCGCCATGTCGTCGGGCGTGTTCACGGCGAAGAACAGGATGAAGGTCAGCAGGTTCACGCCGACCAGGATCAGGGCTCCGTACAGCACGCGCCGCAGCAGATAAGAAAACATCAGGATTCCTCCTTGCGCAGGGCGGCGCGGGTGCGGCGCTGGCGCGCCATGCGCCGCACCGCCCACACCAGCGCGGCCAGCATCAGCAGCAAGGGAATGGCCGGCCACCAGACAGGGCGGTTCCACTCCTGGATCCGCTCCACCCGCTGCTGCGCGTCGATGCGGTAGTACTGCAGGCTGTCGCGTATCATCAGGGAGGGCTTGGCATTGCGCACCCACACCTGATAGGCCCCGCCCGCGTTGGGCACATAGCCGAACATCCAGGGCGCGTCGTGCTGCACCACCTTGACCATCTCGCGGATGACGGCCTCCTTGTCGGGGCCGTCGTTCAGGAAACGCATCTGCTCGTACAGCCGGTCATAAGCGTCGCTCTGGTAGTTGGCGGCGTTCTCCCCCCCATGATCCACCTTCGATTGCGGACCGTAGAGCAAAGTCAGGAAGTTCTCGGCGTCAGGATAGTCCGCCACCCAGCCCCAGATGAACATCTGCGCGGCGCCGCGCTTCATCTTGTCCTGGAAGCGGTTGTAGTCGGTGGCGCGCACCTCCAGTTGCAGGCCCACCTGGCCCAGCTGGCGGCGCATCCAGTCCACGGTGGCGTCCGAGCCCATGCCGCCCATGGAATCGTAGTACAGGATCAGCGGCTTGCCGGTGCGCGCATCGCGCCCGTCCGGGTAGCCGGCTTCGCGCAGCAGCTCGCGCGCCTCGTCCAGGCTGCGGCGCTGCACCGTCTGTCCCTTGACGGTGTAGACATAGGGATTGGCCCCCTGCGGCAGCGGCTGGTAGCCCGGCACGCCCGGCGGCAGCGGGCTGTGCGCCACCTGGGCCTGGTCGTTCATGAAGATGGAGACGTACTCCTCCCAGTCGAAGGCAATGCTCACGGCCTGGCGCAGCTTGCGATTGCGCTCGGCCTGCTCGGGCGTATCGCCCTTGCCCACCACCGGGTCGTGCCAGTTGAAGCCCATGTAGAACAACTGCGCCTCGGGCGCCGTGCGCAACTGCAGGCCCCGCTCCCTGTACAGCGCAGCCTTGTCGGCGGAATCGTTGGCCGCCACGGTCATGGCCACGCCGTACTCGCCGCGCTCCACCTGGGGAATGTCGTAATAGCCTTGCAGGAACTTGCCCATCAGGGGCACGCTTTCCTTCTCCAGCGAAAACACCACCTTGTCCAGGAAGGGCATGGACTTGCCGCAGTCCTCCAGCAGGCCGGCTTCCAGGTCGCCGGCCTCGCCCACGCACGGGTAGGGCTCGCCCCGGTACAAGGGATTGCGGCTGAGCACATGGCGCCGGTTGGTCTGGGACTCGGTCAACATGAAAGGGCCGGTGCCCACGGGCCAACTGTCCAGGGTCAGGTTGTGCTGCGCCATGCGCGGCTGGCTGTAGAAGCGCTCCGCCTCCCAGGGGACAGGGGCCGTGAACGTCATGGCCAGCCAGTACTTGAACTGGGGGTACTTCCCCAGCACCTCGATGCGCAAGGTGTGCTCGTCCAGCGCCTGCACCCCTGACAGCGTGTAGGGCCGCAGGTCCAGCCAGTCGGGCCGGGGCGAGCGCTTGTCGTCCTGCGCCAACTGCTGGGCCAGTTCCTTGAAGCCGCGCACATGCTCGGCCATCACGCCGGATATGGGCGAAGCCAGGCGCGGGCTGGCCAGGCGCTTGAAGGCATAGACATAATCCTGCGCGTTGAGCTCGCGCGAATCCGCATGGGGGAAGTCACCGATGCTGAAAGCGTCCCGCAGGTCCGGTGCGCGCATGGGATAGTAGCGGTACTGGCCCTGCTCGTCGCGCGCGAAGGCCGGATGGGGCTGGAAGGCGATGCCCGGCTTGATGGGAATGTCGTAGCGGCTGATGGCCACCTGCTCTCCCGGCGCATCGGCAGGCAGGCGGCGGCCATTGGCGTCCAGGTAGACGGGCTCGACCAGTTCGGCGGCCGCCTTGGGAATCAGGCGGTAGGGCCGGTCCAGGTAGTGATAGCCGTACAGGGGTTCGTAGATGGAATAGGTGAACGGCGTCTCGTCCCCCGAATAGGACAGCGCCGGATCCAAGTGGTTGGGCGAACGGGTGGTGAACGCGCTGTACAGCACGTTCTCCGCTGCGCTATGCTCCTCGTAGGGGCTGTTGACCGGCTCCGAGCAGGCGGCCAGCGCGCTGCAGCCCAGGATCAGCAGCGCCCGCCGCAGGCGGGCTAGCATTGTCCTTTCTGCCAGCACTGGTAGCGCCATTGCCAGGGTGCCACCGGCTCCTGTTCGGACCAGATGCCCAGGCCGGCGCGCCTGGCTTCGCGCTCCAGGCCATCGATGCGCGCGTCGCGCAGGAAACGGCCGCGCTTTTCCCGGTTGGCCATGGCAAGGCCGGCCTCCACCATTTTCTGATTGGCGGTCTGGCCGCCTTCCAGCAGCACGTCGCAGACGGCCCGTCCGTGCCTGTCTTTCTCGAAGCAGGACAGTCGCACGTCCTTGCCGGCCACCAGCTCGGACAGGTAGCGGCGCGAGGCCTCCGCATAGGGCTGGCCGGGGCGGCGTGCATCCTTGGTGGTTTCGGGGGCGTCGATGCTGGCCAGGCGCACACGCTGCTGCTGGCGATTGTCCAGCAGCACGGTCAGGGTATCCCCGTCGGCCACCCGCACCACCCGGCCCTCCAGCTGGAAGCCCGCCGCTTGCGCCTGCGCCGCCAGCATCAGCAGCAGGGCGGCAAGTCCGCTGCGGGCGGCGAACTGTGCGCGAAGGCGCGGAGTCAGGCTCGGGCACGGCAAGGCGAAGGCAATCATGATGCAGACGATGCTCCAGGCAAAAAGCAGAATCGGGGCTAACAAATTATAGGTATTGCCCGTCCCCTGTCCAGAGCATTCTCCCCATAGGCCTCATGCGTCCAGCCTGAGCCAGCTGCGCCGGAGCCAGTCCAGAGGCCGCGCCGCGCCCTCCACGCCGAACACGGCGGCCGGGCCGCGCTCCAGCCGATGCGTCTGGAAAAGGCCGGCCCAGTCCTGCGGCGCCATCTCGCGCATCAGGCAGGCCTGGTACAGTACGGCCAGCGCCTGCGTCCAGGCGCGCCCGCCCGCCTGGGCGCTCCCGTCCATCAGCTCGCGCGCCGCATTCTCCAGGCGGGCGTCGCCCGCGCAACGGGCCTGCAAGTCCGACTGCAAGGCGGCCTGGACGGCGGGCTGGGCCAGGGCGCGCTGCACGTCCAGGCACATCACGTTGCCCGAACCTTCCCAGATGGAATTCACCGGCGCCTCGCGCAGCAGGCGCGGCATGGGCCCGTCCTCGACGTAGCCATTGCCGCCCCAGGTCTCCATCGCCTCGGCGCACAGCGCCACCGCCCGCCGGCAGACCCAGAACTTGGCGGCCGGCGCGAGTACGCGCAAGACGCCCTGCGCCTGCTCATCATCCGCCCTTTCCTGCAGCTCCGTCAGGAAGAACGCCAGATGGGCCGCCGCCTCGCTCTCCAGCGCCATGTCCAGAAGCACCGCCTGCATCAAGGGCTGCTCCAGCAGGATCTTGCCGAAGGCGCGACGATGGCGGCAGTAATGCAGCGACTGCACCAGGGCCTGGCGCATCAGGGCGGCGCTGCCCAGCACGCAATCGACGCGGGTGCGCGCCGCCATGCCCGCCAGCAGCGCGATCCCCCGCCCCGCCTCGCCCACTCGCCAGGCCAGCGCCCCGTCGAATTCGATCTCGGCGCTGGCGTTGGAACGATTGCCCAGCTTGTCTTTCAGGCGGCGGATGCGCAGGCCGTTGAGCCCGTCGGCGACATGGCGCGGCACGAGAAGGAAGGACAGCTGCTCCTGTTCACGGGCCAGGACCAGATGAGCGGCCGCCTGCGGCACCGAGAAGAACCACTTGTGACCATACAGGCGAAAGGCCCGGCCGTCGCCGTCGGCATGCGCCTGCGTGGTGCAGCCGCGCAGGTCCGAACCGCCCTGCATCTCCGTCATGCCCATGCCCAACAGCACGCTGTGCTTGCGCGCGACGGGGCGGCTGGAAGGGTCGTACTGGCGCACTTCCAGGCGTCGCCGCCAGTCCTCGAAGCCTTCGCCCTGCAGCAAGGGCGCCGCCGCGCGGGTCATGGTCAGGGGGCACAGGGTCCCGGCCTCGATCTGGCCGTGCATATAGAAACTCGCCGCACGGGCCAGATGCAGCCCCGGACGCGGCTCGTGAGGCCAGACATGCAGGCCCTGCCCCATGCCCAGCTCCATCAGGGCATGCCAGGCCGGGTGGAAGTCCACCTGGTCGATGCGCTCCCCCTGGGGCGACCAGGGACGCCATTGCGGCGTCTCGCGATTGGCCAAGGCACCCTGGGCCCGCCAGTGGGCGGACCCCAGCTCGCGTCCGTAGCGCTCCAATCCATGAAGTCCCGGCTGCAGATGTCCGCGCTGCAGCCAGGCCTGCAGCACGGGATCGTCCTGCAGCAAATCATCGTCGGCCAGGTCCGGCACCTGACTTTGCAATTCCTTGTCCAGATTCATGATGCCTCCTTGCGCGCGGCGCGGCTCAGCACCCCGATGCACGCTAAAGCCACTTGGCTTTCTTGAACTGCCAGTAAAGAAACCCGCAGACTCCGCCCATCAGCGCCAGCGCCATGGGATAGCCCAGGCGCCAGTCCAGCTCCGGCATGAACTTGAAGTTCATGCCGTAGATGCCGGCCACGGCCGTGGGCACCGCCAGGATGGCGGCCCAGGCGGCCAGCTTGCGGGTGGTGTCGGTCTGCTGCATCTGTCCTATCATCAATCCGCCTTCGAACGCGAAGGCCAGCGCCTCGCGCAGGCTGCCGATGAACTCCGAAGTGCGCGAGATGCGGTCGGCCACTTCACCGAAATAGGCGCGGCTGTCCTCGTCCACATAGGCCAGCCCCACCCTGGAGAGCCGGCGGCACAACTCCGCCAGCGGCGTGACAGCCGTATGGATGCGCAACAGATCGCGCCGCAGCCTGTAGATGCGGCGCACGTCGCTTTCCTTGAAGCCGCGGATCAGGAACTGCTGCTCTATGGTCTCCACGGCCTTCTCCATCTGCTCCAGCGACACCAGGTACTGGTCCACGATCAGGTCCAGCAGCTCTGAGGCCACGTAATCGCTGCCGCGCTGCAGCAGTTCCGGCGAATTCTCCAGCCGCGAGCGCAGCTCCAGATAGTTGCTGTTCGAGCCGCGCCGCACCGTCATCAGAAAGCCGGGGCCTATGACCAGCTGGGTATTGCCGAACACCGGCCGCAGCTCCTTCATGCCCAGCGTGATGGCCACCACGATCAGACAATTGCTGTACTCCACCAGCTTGGGACGCCGGTGGGGGGAGATCAGTTCCTCGATGGCCTTGGAGGGCAGGCCAAGCTGCGCGCCCACGCACTCCAGCAGTTCGTCGGAAGGATCCTTCAGACCTATCCACACAAAACCGTCCTGGGCCGGGTCTCGGGCCGGCAGGCTGCGCACGTCCACCGCCTCGGCCGGCCTGCCGGGCCTGTACCGAAAGGCGGCCACCACGGAAGACTGTTCGTCCTGAAGCACGGGATCCGTCGCGCTCATGCACGCTCCTTGCAGGAAAAGCTGTTTTTTTGTCTGATAATAGCATCCGCCACCACCCGCGCCGCCCCGGCGGCGCCTTGCAAGGACAGACATGAATCCACGATCCGCGATTGCCGCCGGCGCCCTGCTCCTGGCCCTGGGCGTGGGCCTGGGCGCGTTCGGCGCCCACGCCCTGCGCTCCCTGGTCGACGCCTCTTCCCTGGCCGTCTGGCATACGGCCGTGCTGTACCAACTGCTGCACGGGCTGGGCCTGCTCCTGACGGCGGCCCTGGGCTCGCAGTTGCATCCGGCCTGGCGGGCGCGCAGCGCCGCGTTGATGCTGGCCGGCGTGCTGATCTTCAGCGGCAGCCTGTATGCGCTGGTGCTCAGCGGCGTGAAATGGCTGGGCGCAATCACGCCCATCGGCGGCGTGGCCATGATACTGGCCTGGCTGGCCCTGGCCGCAGCGGCCCTGCGCCGCCCCTGACCGGGGCGCGGCGGCTACGTATAATGGCAGGCATCACCCGTCATCCATGGAGCCCGACGTGACCGCCTCCCCCAGTCCCTGCGCGAGTTCGTGCGCGCCCTGCCCAAGGCCGAACTGCATCTGCACATCGAAGGCACGCTGGAGCCCGAGCTGATCTTCCGCCTGGCCCGGCGCAACGGCGTGGACCTGCCCTATCCGGACGTGGAAAGCCTGCGGGCGGCCTACCAGTTCACCGATCTGCAGTCTTTCCTGGACCTGTACTACGCCGGCGCCGGCGTGCTGATCACCGAGCAGGACTTTTTCGACATGACCTGGGCCTACCTGCGCCGCGCCCGCGAGGACGGCGTGGTGCATGCGGAAATCATGTTCGACCCGCAGACCCACACCGCGCGGGGCGTGTCCATGCAGACCGTTTTCGCGGGCATCGCCGGGGCCGCCCGCCAGGCCCGCCGGGAACTGGGGGTGAGCAGCTATCTGATCCTGAGCTTCCTGCGCCACCTGAGCGAAGAGGACGCCTTCCAGACATTGGAGGCCGCCTTGCCGCTGCGCGAACAGTACGCGGACCTTTGGGTGGCCATAGGCCTGGACTCGGCGGAGAAAGGCAATCCTCCGGCCAAGTTCGAACGCGTCTACGGCCGCTGCCGCGAGATGGGCTTTCGCCTGGTCGCGCATGCCGGCGAGGAAGGCCCGGCCAGCTATGTGCGCGACGCCCTGGACCTGCTCAAAGTCGAACGCATCGACCATGGCGTGCGCAGCGAAGACGATCCGCAACTGATGCAACGCCTGATCGAACAGGCCGTGCCGCTGACCGTCTGTCCCCTGTCCAACCTCAAGCTCAAGGTTTTCCACAGCCTGCATGCGCACAATCTGAAGCGCCTGCTGGACCAGGGCCTGAACGTGACCGTCAACTCCGACGACCCGGCCTACTTCGGCGGCTACGTGCTGGACAACTACATGCAGACCGCACAGGCCCTGGACCTGCAGGCGGAGCAGTTGCGCACCCTGGCCGCCAACAGCCTGCGCTCGTCGTTCCTGCCGGCGCAGGAGCGGCAAGCCTGGCTGGACCGCCTGAACGCCGTGCCCGCCCATGTCTGAACAGACGCTCTGGCTGCCGCGCGAGTTCTTTGCACGCGACGCGCGCATCGTCGCACTGGAGCTGCTGGGCAAGACGCTGGTGCTGGACGACGAACGCGGCCGGCGGCAGGCCGTGATCGTGGAGACCGAAGCCTACCTGGGCCCCCAGGACCAGGCCGCCCACAGCCGGCGCGGCATCACGCCGCGCACGCGCGTCATGTTCGGCCCGGCCGGTCACGCCTACGTCTACCTGATCTACGGCATGCATCACTGTGTGAACCTGGTCAGCGGCGTGGAAGGCGACGGCACGGCGGTGCTGCTGCGCGCGGCCCACATGCCCGGCGCTCCGGCCCCATCGCTGTCCGGTCCGGGCCGCCTGTGCCGCGGCCTGGACATCGACCGGCACTACAATGGCGCCGATGTCTGCACCCCGTCCCTGCACGTGCTCGATGCGCCGGCCCTGACGCTGGAGGAAGTGCGCATAGGCCCCAGGGTGGGCGTGGACTATGCCGGCCAATGGGCGCACGCGCCCCTGCGCTACGCCATCGCCGGCCATCCGGATGTGTCGGCCGGATGGGGCTCCAAGGCAAGGCGCCCTAGGCAGCAGGCGTAGAAAAGGTATCATTGATTCTTCAGGCTTGATGTTTTCAAGGATCTCCCCATGCGACCTTCTTTTCTCCTGCCCCTGCTGCCGGCCGTGATGCTGGCCGCCTGCACCGCCACCGGCGGCTCCTCCACGTCCAGCGCCCCATCCTCCTCGCAGTTCGAGAATTCCAGCGGGGGCGTGTGCAACGTCGACGCCCTGAATCCCGCCGGCCAGCAGGCCGGCGACAGCCAGGTGCAGCGCCTGGTCCGTCAGTCCGGCGCGGCCCGCGCCCGGGTCCTGGTGCCGGACCGCATGTACACGACGGATTACGACGCCAGCCGGCTCAGCATCCGGGTGGACGAGCAGAACCGCATCATCTCCGTCTACTGCGGCTGAGGCAATATGGACATCCAACAAGCCCGAGAATCGCTGTCTACGCTTTTCGCGCCCTGGGTCCAGGCCCTGCGCCTGCAGGTGGAGCAGATCGGCGACGGCGGCGCGACCCTGCGCCTGCCTTTTTCCGATCAGATCACCCACGTGGCCGGCGTGATCTGCGGCCAGGTCTACATGGCCGCCGCCGACACGGCCATGGTGCTGGCCGTCAGCAGCAGCCTGGGCGAATTCCGCCCCATGACGACGGTATCGCTGAACACCAGCTTCGTGCGGCCCGTCAGCCAGGGCGACGTGCTGGTCCAGGCGCAGGTGCTCAAGCGCGGCAAGAGCCTGGCCTTCGGCGACGTGAAGCTGCTGGATGAACAAGGCCGGCTGGTGGCCCACGCCACCACCACTTACGCCCTGCTGCCGGCCTGATCCGGCCGGCCCGCAAGCGCCTGAGGCCACGCTCCGGACTTGCAGGTCCGGCACGGCTGGCAAAGCCGCCCGCCAGACTCTATGATGCAAGCTCGGTGCGCAGCACAAGCCCTGCCTGTCCCGCACCGTTTTTCTCGGTCCTATTCTCGGAGCAGATCAGATGGCAAAAGTCCTCGTTCTCTATTATTCCGCCTATGGCCACGTGGAAAAAATGGCCCAAGCCGTCGCCGAAGGCGTCCGCAGCGCCGGCGCCACCGTGGACATCAAGCGCGTCCCCGAACTGGTGCCCGAGGCCGTGGCCAAGGCGGCCCATTTCAAACTGGACCAGGAAGCGCCGGTCGCCACCGTGGCCGATCTGGAGCACTATGACGCCATCATCGTGGGCACAGGCACGCGCTTTGGCCGGATCAGTTCGCAGATGGCCAGCTTCCTGGATCAGGCCGGCGGCCTGTGGGCGCGCGGCGTGCTGAACGGCAAGGTCGGCGGCGCCTTCACCTCCACCGCCACCCAGCACGGCGGCCAGGAGCTGACGCTGCTGTCCATCATCCACAACCTGCTGCACTTCGGCATGGTCGTGGTGGGTCTGCCCTACAGCTTCGAAGGCCAGACCCGGCTGGACGAGGTCACCGGCGGCAGCCCTTACGGCGCCTCCACCCTGGCCGGCGGCGACGGCTCGCGCCAGCCCACCCAGAACGAACTGGACGGCGCGCGCTATCAGGGCAAGCACATTGCCGAGATCACCCTTAAACTTAAGGGTTGAATATTGAAATCTTAAAGGAGTAGGGCATGGGCATGCTGGTCGATGGAATCTGGAATACCGAGGAGCCCGTCACCGGCAAAGTCTCCGGCGAATTCAAGCGCGTCCAGTCGCAATTCCGCGACTGGATCACGCCGGACGGCCAGCCCGGCCCCCAAGGCCGGACCGCCTGGCCCGCCCAGGCCGGTCGCTACCACCTGTTCGTGTCGCTGGCCTGCCCCTGGGCGCACCGGACCCTGATCATGCGCGAGCTCAAGGGCTTGCAGGAACTGGTCGGCGTATCCATCGTCAACCCCGTGATGGGCGAGCAGGGCTGGACTTTCGAGCCCGCCGCCGGCGTGGTGCCCGATCCGGTGATGAACGCAGGGTTCCTGCACCAGCTTTATCGCCGGGCCCGTCCCGACTACACCGGACGCGTCACCGTGCCCGTGCTCTGGGACAAGCAGCGCGGCGCCATCGTCAACAACGAGTCCGCCGACATCATGCGGATCTTCAACAGCGCATTCGACAAGCTGGGCGCGCGCGAACTGGACATGGCGCCGGCCGAGCTGCTGGAGCAGATCGACGCCATGAATGCGCAGGTGTACGACGCCATCAACAACGGCGTCTACAAGGCCGGCTTCGCCACCGCCCAACCCGCCTACGAAACGGCCGTGCAGGCCTTGTTCTCGGCCCTGGACGAGCTGGAATCCCTGCTGGGCCGCCAGCGCTACCTGATCGGCGCGCGCCTGACCGAGGCCGACTGGCGCCTGTTCACCACCCTGATCCGCTTCGACCCGGTCTATGTCGGCCACTTTAAGTGCAATGTGCGCCGCCTGATCGACTATCCCAATCTATGGGGCTACATGCTGGAGCTCTACCAGATTCCGGGCGTGGCCGGCACCGTCAACCTGGACCACATCAAGACCCATTACTACATCAGTCACCGGCACATCAATCCCACCGGCATCGTGCCCGCCGGTCCCATGCTGGACCTGGAGCGGCCGCACGGACGCGGCCGCCTGCCCGCCCGGCCGGGGCCGCTGAACACGGATATTTAATAGCCCGGGCGGTCGAAAATGTCCGGATTGAGCAGGATGGAGCGGTCCACCTTCTCCACGGACGTGCGCCCGCAGAAGGCCATGGACACGTCCATCTCGTTGGCCATGAGCTGCAGCAGGCGCGTGACGCCCGCCTGACCCGCCGCGCCCAGCGCATACAGGAAGGCGCGGCCTATCATGGCGCCCTGGGCGCCCAGGGCGCGGGCGCGCAGCACGTCCTGGCCCGAACGTATGCCGCCGTCCACCAGCACTTCGATGCGGTCGCCCACCGCCTGCGCGATGGCCGGCAGGCAGGAAATCGAAGACGGCGCGCCGTCGAGCTGGCGCCCGCCGTGGTTGGAGATGATGAGCGCGTCGGCGCCGCTGTCCACGGCCAGCCGCGCGTCGTCCGCATCCATGATGCCCTTGACGATCAGCTTGCCGCCCCAGACCTTCTTGATCCATTCAATATCGCCCCAGTTCAGAGACGGATCGAATTGCTCGGCCGTCCAGATGGACAGGGAGCTCAGGTCCGACACGCCCTTGGCGTGGCCCACGATATTGCCGAAGGTGCGCCGGCGCGTGCCCAGCATGTTGCGGCACCAATAGGGCTTGGTGGCCAGGTTGAGCAGATTGCGCAGCGTGGGCTTGGGCGGCGTGGACAGCCCGTTCTTGATGTCCTTGTGGCGCTGGCCCAGCACCTGCAGGTCCAGCGTCAGCACCAGGGCGGAACAATTGGCCGCCTTGGCGCGGGCGATCAGGTTCTCGATGAAGCCGCGGTCGCGCATCACGTACAACTGGAACCAGAACGGCGCGCGCGTGGCCGGGGCCACGTCCTCGATGGGGCACA
Source organism: Alcaligenes sp. Marseille-Q7550 (assembly GCF_965112015.1). NCBI lineage: Bacteria > Pseudomonadati > Pseudomonadota > Betaproteobacteria > Burkholderiales > Alcaligenaceae > Alcaligenes > Alcaligenes sp. Marseille-Q7550. The sequence goes on along the minus strand of NZ_CBCOPU010000001.1, from coordinate 1,171,924 downwards.
CGCTCATGGTGGACAGGGGGAAGGGGATGCCGAAGTCGCGCGCGGCCACCGCCGCCAGCATCTCGCCGTCGGCGTGCTGCATGCCGGTCAGGCCGGTGGGCGACAAGGCCAGCGGCATGGCCACCTCCTGGCCCAGCAGGGTGGACTTCAGGGAACGGCTCTGGATGTCCACCGCCACCCGCTGGCGGAACTTCAGTTTCTGGAAGTCCTCTTCGTTGGCCCGGTACGTGCTTTGCGTCCAGGAGCCGGAATCGGCGTAGTCATAGAACATCTTGGGTACGCGGCGCTTGGCCGCGAGCCGGAAATCTTCGGTGCAGGTAATTTTCGAGAGGTCCATCCAGTCGGCTCCAAAACAATGGCGTAATGATGCTCGTTTGTGCCACGGGGAGCAAGCCGTCCGTGCCGGGCGAACCCACCATGCTAGCTCGCCCTGGCGGCGCCGGCCAATACGGATTGGCAGGCTGCATATGAGCGTCCACGCTATTTCCATATTGGAAATACATCGTTTTTCCAGCCGTCTTGATGACCCATAGTGAAATGGAAGACCGTTTCCGAAGAGCCGCCCATGCGTCCCCGCATCGCCGCGTCCCTGACCTTTATCTGCCCAGGAGACCCCATGAGTTCCCAGCCGTTGTCCATTTTCTGGTTCCTGCCCACCCACGGCGACAGCCGCTTCCTGGGCACCGACAAGGGCGCCCGCCCCGTGGACCTGGCCTATCTGCAGCAGATCGCCCAGGCGGCCGACTCACTGGGCTATGAAGGCGTGCTGATCCCCACCGGCCGCTCCTGCGAAGATGCCTGGATCGTGGCGGCCTCCCTGGTCGCGAGCACGCAGCGCCTGAAGTTCCTGGTCGCGCTGCGGCCCGGCGTCATTTCCCCCACGGTGGCCGCCCGCCAGGCCGCCACGCTGGACCGTCTGTCAGGCGGGCGCGCCTTGTTCAATCTGGTGACCGGCGGCAATTCCGAGGAGCTGCGCGGCGACGGCGTGCACCTGGACCACGACGAGCGCTACGAGGCCGCCGCCGAGTTCACGCGCATCTGGCGGCACGTGCTGGAAGGCGAGACCGTGGATTACGACGGCCGCCACATCCAGGTCCAGGGAGCGCGCCTGCTGTATCCGCCTGTGCAGCAGCCGCGCCGCCCCTGTTCTTCGGCGGCTCCTCGGACGCCGCCCTGGAGCTGGCGGCCGAGCAGGTGGACATGTACCTGAGCTGGGGAGAGCCGCCCGCGCAGTTGAAGGAGAAAATCGAAACGGTGCGGACGCTGGCCCTGCGGCAGGGCCGGCGCCTGCGCTTTGGCATACGTCTGCACATCATCGTGCGCGACACCAACGAACACGCCTGGCAGGCGGCGCAGGAACTGATCAGCCATCTGGATGAAGACACCATCGCCCGCGCCCAGGCCTCTCTGGCGGACTACGACTCGGTGGGCCAGCAACGCATGCGCGCCCTGCACCAGGGCAGCCGCGAACGCCTCGAGGTCAGCCCCAACCTGTGGGCCGGCGTGGGCCTGGTACGTGGCGGCGCCGGCACGGCCCTGGTGGGCGATGGCCCCACCGTGGCGCGCCGCATGCAGGAATACGCCGAGCTGGGCATAGACACCTTCATCTTCTCGGGCTACCCGCATCTGGAAGAAAGCTACCGGGTGGCCGAGCTGCTGTTCCCGCACCTGAACCTGCAGGCGCCCCGCACGCGACTGCAGCCCACCGGGGAGATCATCGCCAACGACGTGCTGCCCGCGCCCGCCGCCACGCCGTGAACCGGAAGCCGCCGCGCCGCTGCACTTCGACATCACTTTCAGGCGCGGCTTCCGGGCCCGATAGAAATGGGCCGCGGCATGGACTGCTCTCGCGCTCCAGACATCACCATGAAAAAAATTACGAGCATTTCGTGACAAGCCCAAAAACCCGTGTTATAGTTCTACTTCTTTAGCGGCTGTAGCTCAGTTGGATAGAGTACTTGGCTACGAACCAAGGGGTCGTGGGTTCGAATCCTGCCAGCCGCGCCAGTTTCAAGAAATCTTCCCGCCAGGCGGGAAGATTTTTTTTGAAGCAGCAAGTCATCGACGACTATGTTCAACAGGCATGGTCGAACATAACTTGCAAAAACTTCAAGACGATATATAATATTCGTCTTTGCGGCTGTAGCTCAGTTGGATAGAGTACTTGGCTACGAACCAAGGGGTCGTGGGTTCGAATCCTGCCAGCCGCGCCAAATTCAAAAAACCGCGATGCGTCGGCATCGCGGATTTTTTTCGTCCGGCGCGCATTCTGCCTGCCGTCGTAGTGGCGCTGGCCGCCAAGGCCGTCGTCGCACAAGACATCAATCCGTCCACGCAACTGGCCCAGATGGGCGGAGCCATGCACGCCGCCGCCCAGATCTGCGGCGATTACACCGAGGCGCAACTGCAGGACATGAAGGCCAAGCAGAAAGAATCCATGAAAGACATGGGCCTGAGCGAAGCCGATTTCGACGCCGCCGTCCAGCAAGGGCTGGAGCGCGGCCGCCAGGATCTGGAAGGCGCCACCGAGGCGCAGCGCAAGCAGATGTGCGAACAACTGCGTTCCGGCCCCAAGTTCTGAGCGACCAGTACCCGGACCCGTCGGGTCCGGGATGGCCGCCTGGTTCACAAGGCCTTGACCATGTCCTCGATGGTCTTCTTGGCGTCGCCGAACACCATCATGGTCTTGTCCATGTAGAACAACTCATTGTCCAGGCCCGCATAGCCGGCCGCCATCGAACGCTTGTTCACGATCACCGTCCTGGCCTTGTACGCTTCCAGGATGGGCATGCCGGCAATCGGCGAGCCCGGGTCGTTCTTGGCGGCCGGATTGACCACGTCGTTGGCGCCCAGCACCAGCACCACATCGGTCTGGGCGAACTCGTTGTTGATGTCATCCATTTCGAAGACCTGCTCGTACGGCATCTCCGCCTCGGCAAGCAGCACATTCATGTGCCCGGGCATGCGGCCGGCCACGGGGTGGATGGCATAGCGCACCGTCACGCCCTGGCTGCTCAACTTGTCCGACAGTTCCTTGAGGGCAGGCTGGGCCCGGGCCACCGCCAGGCCGTAGCCGGGAACGATGATGACGGACTCCGCATTGCTCATCATGAAGGCGGCGTCCTCGGCGCTGCCTGACTTGACCGCGCGGCTGCCCTGCTCGGCCGATGCCTGCGCCCCCGGGGCGTTCGCCCCGAACCCGCCCAGCAGCACATTGAAGAATGCCCGGTTCATGGCCTTGCACATGATGTAGGACAGGATCGCGCCCGAGGCGCCCACCAGGGAGCCGGCGATGATCAGCATGGAATTGTTCAGGGAGAATCCGATCCCCGCGGCCGCCCAGCCCGAATAGCTGTTCAGCATGGACACCACCACCGGCATGTCGGCCCCGCCGATGGGAATGATGAGCATCACTCCCAGCAGGAAGGACAGGGCCAGCAGCACGCCGAAGGCCCACCACGCCTGCGTCGCGACGAACATCGCGCCGCAGGCCAGCGCCAGCAGCCCCAGCAGCAGATTCAGCAGATGCTGTCCCTTGAACGTGACCGGGGCGCCCTGGAAAAGGCGAAACTTGTACTTGCCCGACAGCTTGCCGAAGGCGATGACCGAGCCCGAAAAGGTGATCGCGCCCACCAGCGTCCCGAGAGCCAGCTCCAGCCTGTTGCCCATGGGCAAGACGGCGCCGGACGAGCCTATGCCGAAGGCCAGGGGCTCCAGGACGACGGCGACGGCGATGGCCACCGCGGCCAGGCCTATCATGCTGTGCATGAAAGCCACCAGCTCGGGCATCTTGGTCATCTGCACGCGGCGCGCCATGACGGCGCCCAGCAGCCCGCCCGCGGCCAGACCGACCAGAACCCTGAGCAGTCCCGGCACGGCTTGCCCCGGCGCGGACAGGCTCACGATCAGCACGGCGGTGGTCGCGATGGCCAGCGCCATGCCCAGCATGCCGAACGCGTTGCCGCGCCGCGAGGTCGCCGGATGGGACAGGCCCTTGAGCGCCTGTATGAAGCAGACCGAGGCCAGCAGATAGCACATGGTGACGGTATTCATGGAGATCATGGCCGCTCTCCTCGCGCAGCGTCCTTGCCGCCCTTCTTCTTGAACATCTCCAGCATGCGCCGGGTGACGAGGAAGCCGCCGAACACATTCACGGACGCCAGCGCCGTGGCGATGACGCCCATGGCTTGCGCCCAGGCGCTTTCGGTCAGCGCCGCAGCCAGCATGCCGCCCACGATGATGATGGCGGAGATGGCATTGGTGGCCGCCATCAAGGGCGTATGCAGGGCGGGCGTGACATTCCAGACCACGTGATAGCCCACATAGATGGCCAGCACGAAGATGATGAGATTGATGACTACGGGAGAAATGATGTCCATGGCTCAGGCTCTCGGCTGTGGAAAGAGACGTTGGCCGGCTCGCAGCACCCGGCTGGCCTCGATGATGTCGTCGCCCTCGGGAATGTGCAGCTCGTCCGACTGGTCCTGGAGCATCAGGCCCAGGAAGTTGCGGATGTTGCGGGCGTACAGGGCGGAAGCGTCCGCGGCCACGCGGGCCGGGAAATTGGTTTCCCCCACCAGGATCACGCCATGCCGCTGCACGATCTGGTCGGCGACGGTCAGGGCGCAATTGCCGCCGCGCGCGGCGGCCAGGTCCACGATCACCGACCCGGCGCGCATGGACCTCAGGACATCCTCCTCGATCAGGCGCGGCGCGGGCCGCCCCGGAATCAGGGCCGTGGTGATGATCACGTCGGCCTGGGCGCAGCGTTCCGCCACCACCCCGGCCTGCCGCTGCAGCCAGGAGGCCGGCATGGGCCGGGCGTAGCCTCCCGAACCCTGGGCCGCCTCGCGTTCCTCGTCGGTCTCGTAGGGCACGTCGATGAACTTCGCCCCCAGGGACTCGATCTGTTCGCGGGCCGCCGGCCGCACATCCGAGGCTTCCACCACGGCGCCCAGCCGGCGCGCGGCGGCGACCGCCTGCAGCCCCGCCACGCCCTCGCCCAGCACCACGACGCGCGCCGCCTTGGCGGTGCCGGCCGCCGTCATCATCATGGGGAAAAAGCGCGGATACAGGGTGGCGGCCTTGAGCACGGCGGCATAGCCCGCAATATTGGCCTGCGAAGAGAGCACATCCATGCTCTGCGCCCGCGTGGTCCTGGGTATCAGCTCCAGCGCGTAGGCCTCGCACCCCGAGGGCGCCAGCCTGTCCAGGCCTGGCGTATCGTAGGGGTCCAGCATGCCCACCACCACATGCCCGGCCCGCAGCCGCGCCGGGTCCAGGTCCTGCGCGCCGACCACCAGCAGCACCGTGGCCTGGTAAGGATCGCCGATGGTCGCCCCCGCCTGCTCGTAGTCCGCATCGGAGCAAGCGATTCCTTGCCCCGCCCCCGCCTCGACCACCACGTCGTGGCCCGCCTTGAGATAGCCCCTGACCGTCTCCGGCGTGGCGGCTACCCTGTTTTCCCCGGTCGCCCGGGGCGTGAACACACCCAGTCGCATCTCAGTCCTCCAGTTCCGGAACCAGCACCAGCTTTCCGGCGGCGATTGCTCCCGAATCCAAGGCCGCGAACGCCGCCGGGCCATCGACCAGGCTGCGTTGCTCGACCCAGCCCAGGTCGCCAAATGCGCCCTCGTGCAGGGCGGCCACCGTGGCCTGCATGTCGGCCATGGTGTAGATGTACGATCCCAGCAGCGTGATCTCGGCCAGGGTCAGTTTGCGCATGTCGATCTCGCTGGCCCAGTCCTGCAGGCCGATATGGACGACCGTTCCGCCCGGCCGCACCCCGTCGAGCGCCAGGGCGCGGGTAGGCGCTGCGCCCACGGCGTCGACCACCAGCTCGAACCGGGCGCTGCGGGCGGGATCGCTGATGGGATCATACACCTCGCAAGCCGCATGCCGGGCGGCGGACTGGCGGCGCAGCGGGTTGGTCTCGGCCAGCACGACCCGCCTGCAGCCGTACGAGCGCAGCAGCAGGGCCGTCAGCAAGCCGATGGCGCCCGCCCCGATCACCAGGGCGCCAACCTCGGGCAGTGGGCGGCTCAAGCTCCTCATGGCCAGATTGCCGGCGTGCAGCGCGGTAGCGGCCGGTTCGGCCAGGGCCGCCGCCAGATCGCTCATGCCTTCGGGCAGCCCGATGAGGCAGGACGCCGGGATGGCCATGAACTGGGCGAAGGCGCCGGGCCGGGACATGCCCACCATGCCGCGGTCCTGGCACAGATTGTCCCGGCCGGCCACGCAGTAGGGGCACGCGCCGCAGGCGATGGACGGATTGGCCGTCACGCGCTGGCCGGGCCTGAACAAGGGCGAGGCGCTTTCCTGCACCACGCCCGCCAGTTCATGCCCCAGCACCAGGCCCGGCTGGCGGCGGGGATCCTTGCCATGGTAGGCGTGCATGTCCGAGCCGCAGATCCCGGCGGCCGTGATGCGCAGGATCACTTCCCCGTCCCGCAGCTCCGGATAGGCAATGTCCTGCAGGCTGATGTGATTGGCTCGTGTATAGACCAGTGCTTTCATCTCGGCTCCTCAATGGCGTGAAGGGGAATAGGCGGTACGCAGCGCCTGTCCGAGCAAGGCCGCTGCCGCGGCTGCAGTGTCTTCCTCGGGGGCGGGCTGTCGGGATATCCAGATCGTGCAGGCCGTGCTGACAAGGCCGACCGCCAGCACATAGGTGCACAGGAACCAGGGTTCGCCTGCGTTCCAGTCGGTCAGCAAGGTGGCGATGATGGGCGTGAGACCGCCCGCCAGCACGCCCGCCACCTGGTACACGAAGGAAATGCCGGTATAGCGCACCGAGGCGTCGAAGCAGGAAGCGAAGAACGAGGACATGGTGCCGAATACGGCGGCATGGAAGATGCCGAAGGGGATGATGATCGCCGCCCATACCAGGTAGACGTTCCCGCCGCTGTTGTGCATCACGTAGAACGACGGAAAAATGGACAGGGCGGCCAGCAAGGCTCCTGTCCCATAGACGCGGGCCTTGCCGACGCGGTCGGCCATCGCTCCCCAGAAGGGGATGAAGGCCGTCATCAGCAAGGCGCCGAACATGATGCCCATCAGTACCGGAGTGCGCTCGAAATGCAGCTGGCGGGTCAGGTAATTCAAGGAGAACACGCCCAGCACATTGAAGAACACGCCGTCGATCATGCGCGCGCCCATGCAGGCCAGCACCATGCGCGGATAGCGCCGCAAGGTGCTCATGATGGGAATGTCGCGCCGGGGAGCGGCGGCCGCCGTACGCTGCGCGCTCTTGAAATCCTCCGTCTCGCTCACATGGCTGCGGATGTAGCCGCCCACCAGCACCATGACGCCGCTGAGCAGGAAGGCGATGCGCCAGCCCCATGCCATGAACTGCTCCTCGCTCAAGGCCCAGGACAACAGCCCCACCACGCCGGAAGCGCCCACCAGACCCAGCGACATCCCCGTCTGGGGCAGGCTGCCGAAAAATCCCCGTCTATGCGGCGGCGCCGATTCATAGGTCATCAATACCGCGCCGCCCCACTCGCCGCCCAGACCGATGCCCTGGACGATGCGGCACAACAAGAGCAGGACGGGCGCGGCGAGGCCGATCTGCGCATAGGTCGGGATCAGGCCTATGGCCACCGTGGCCCCGCCCATCAGCAACAAGGTCAGCATCAGCATCTTCTTGCGCCCCAGGGTGTCGCCGAAGTGTCCGAATACAATGCCGCCTATGGGCCTGGCGACAAAACCCAGGGCAAACGTGCCGTAGGCCAGCAAGGTGGCCACGAAAGCGTCGTCGCCCGGAAAATACAGCTTATCCAGCACCAGGCCGGCCACCACGCCGTACAGGAAAAAGTCATACCACTCGATGACCGATCCCAGCACGCTTGAAATAGAAGCCCGCCGCAGGTTGCCCCGCTTGGCGCCGTCAGTATCCTGTTTCATGTCCAGTCTCCTCCAGTTTTCTGGATGGTTTTGTGAATTCGATGCGGCATCACGCTACTTGGCCGTGTAGCCTCCATCGACCATCAGCACTTGTCCGGTCACGTAGGCCGAAGCCTGGCTGGCCAGGAAAACGGCCGGACCATGCAGATCGCTCAGCTCGCCATTGCGGCCGATGCACGTATTGCGTGCATGCCGGTCGGCCAGTTCCTGGTTCTGGAAGACGGCGGCCGTCAGCGGAGTGGGAAAAAAGCCCGGCCCCAGGGCATTGCAAGTGATTCCGCTGCCCGACCAGCGCTGAGCGATGGCCCGGGTCAGCTGTGCAATGCCGCCTTTGCCGGCGCCATAGGGGGCGCTGTCGGCGAAGGCCCGATAAGTCTGCAGCGAAGCCAGATTGATGATGCGGCCCCAGGCGCGCGCCTGCATGAAAGGCGCCAGGGCCTGTGTCAGAAAGAACGGCGCCTTCAGGTGCAGGTCCAGTTGCCTGTCCCAGCTCTCGGGCGTGACGTCCTCGAAAGCCTCGCGCAGATTGACCCCCGCCGCGTTCACCAGGATGTCGATGCCAGGGCCCCCTGACTCGAGCTCATGGGCCTGCCGCCTCAGAGCCGCGACATCGCACAGGTCGCAGACCGCATAGGAGGCGGCCACCCCCTGCCGCCGCAACTGCTCGGCGGCGCTTTTCAGCTCCGGTTCGCGCCGCGCCATCAGCACCACGGCGGCGCCCGCCTCTCCCAGGGCCCGGGCAATGCCCAGCCCTATGCCCGAGTTCCCTCCGGTCACCAGCGCGGTACGCCCGCTCAGGTCAAACAAGGTCATCTTCATGTCTGCCTCCCGGATCCCGGCCTAGACCGTCACCGCCTGGCCCAGCTCGAACTGCTCATGAGCGAAATACTTGGCCAGCCTATCGTCGGCGGTGCGCGCATGCGCTTCCATGCCCTCCAGCCGCGAAATGCGCGCCGTCACCTGCGCCACCTGGCGCACGGCTTCCCTGTCCATGCGCTGCCAGGTCAGCGTCTTCATGAACTTGTGCACGGACAGCCCTCCCGAATAGCGCGCCGCGCCCTTGGTGGGCAGGACGTGGTTGGGACCGCTGCACTTGTCGCCGAAAGCCACGGTGGCCTCCTCTCCCAGGAACAGCGAACCATAGCAGCTCAGGTTCTCCAGCCACCAGTCCAGGTCCCGGGCCTGCACTTCCAGGTGTTCCGAAGCATAGCGGTCCGATACCTGCGCCACCTCCTCGCGGGAGTCGCAGACAATGACTTCGCCATAGTCCCTCCAGGCCGCGCCTGCCGCGTCCCGCGCGATGGGCGACAGGTCCTCGATCAGGCGGGGCACCAGGGCCATGACTTCGCGCGCCAGCGACTCGGACGTGGTGAAGAGCCAGGCCGGAGATTCATGCCCATGCTCGGCCTGGCCCACCAGATCGCTGGCGACGATGGCCGGATCGGCGCTGTCGTCGGCAATCACCGCCACCTCGGAGGGGCCCGCGAACACATCGATTCCCACGCGGCCGAACAAGGAGCGCTTGGCTTCGGCCACGAACTTGCTGCCCGGCCCCACCACCACATCCGCGGCCTTGCCGGTGAACAGGCCGTACGCCATGGAAGCGATGGCCTGCACGCCGCCCAGCGTCATGATGTCGTCGGCGCCGGCGGACTTGAAGGCATACAGCACGTAGGGATGCATGGCGCCGCCCGGAACGGGCTGGAGCAGGCGACGATGTGCCCTACTCCCGCCGCCTTGGCCGTGGCCACGCCCATATAGGCGGACGCGATGTGCGCGTAGCGTCCCGCAGGGGCGTAGCAGCCCACGGCGTTGACGGGAATGACGCGCTGGCCGGCGCGCACGCCCGAGGGCAGCGTCACCGAGAATTCCCGCAGGGAATCGCGCTGCGCCAGGGCGAAGTCGTGGACCTGCCGCGCCGCGAAGTCGATGTCGCGGCGGATGTCGGCGGGCACGTCGCGGATGGCCGCATCGATCTGCGCCTCGCTCATCACGATGTCGCCCGTCCACTTGTCCAGCGCGCGAGCGTAGTCGCGCACCGCCGCCTCGCCACGAAGCTCGATATTCTCCAGCATCTCCTGCACCACGGCGCGCGCCGTCCCCGTTTCCGTCTCGGGTGTCTTGCTGGCTTGCTTCAGATAAATAATGGCCATGTTTCGTCTCCAATGTATGCGCTTACATTTCAAAGCCAAAAAAACGATCCGCGCATTGAATCGCTTTTCGGGAAGAAGGCATTGGGTTGCGCCGGCCTAGGGACATGCCCCGAATGGCCCCGCGCCTGCGGCTTGCTATGATGGACCGGTTCCACTCTCGCGGATACCCATGAAATCCAGAACTCGCATCATCGATGTGGCTTTGCGCGCCGGCGTATCGGTCGCCACGGTGTCGCGCGCCTTCGCCAGGCCCGACATGGTCCGGCCTGAAACCCGCGAACGCATCCAGCGCGCCGCCCAGGAACTGGACTATGTGATGGACGGGGCGGCCCGCGCCCTGGCTCTGGGACGGGCGCGCACGGTGGGCGCCGTGGTGCCCACCCTGGACAACGCCGTCTTCGCCCAGGCCGTGCACGGCCTGCAGACCGTGCTGAACCGCTCGGGCTACCAGTTGCTGATCGCCGCGCACGAATATGACCTGGACCAGGAAAGCCGGCAGATCCGGGCCCTGGTGGAAAGCGCTGCCGAAGCGCTGGTCGTGGTGGGCGCCGAGCATGCGGAATCGGCCTGGCAGTTCATCCGGCAAAGCCGCATCCCGCTGCTGATCGCCTGGTCGTCCCACGATCGCCTGCCGTACATAGGTTTTGACAACGAGCGCATAGGCCGCCTGGCCGCCGAGCACCTGCTGGAGCTGGGCCATCGCCATTTCGGCATCATCACCGGACACAGGGCGAACAACGACCGGACGCGTGCGCGCTGCCGGGGCTTCCTGCATGCGCTGCGCCGGGCCGGCATCGCTGAATCGGCCTGTCCCATCAGCGAGCAGACGTTCAGCTTCGAAGGAGGCCGGCAAGGTCTTCATGCCCTGCTGCACTCTGGCGGCCCCGCCGTGACCGGCGTCTTCTGCGGCAACGATGTTCTGGCCATGGGCTGCCTGTTCGAGGCCCAGGATCTGGGCTTGGATGTGCCGGGCCGGCTGTCCATCGTCGGCTGCGACGGCCTGCCCATTGTCTCGCAGATGCATCCCTCCATCACCACGATAGACCTGCCCACGCTGGCCTTGGGCCAGGCCTGCGCCAAGGCCTTGCTGGACTGGCTGGAGCACGACCGCGCCCCTGCCTCGGTGACGTTCGACATCCAGCTTCGCCAAGGGCAGACCAGCGCCATGGCGCCTTGAGGCGGCTTCGCAGGGGGCCGGCATACAGTACGACAAAGACATATTCATGGCGCGTACCAACAGAAGGAGTTCATGGTTCGCAATGGGCCGTCACGCTCCCGCCTGGATTCCAATGCGACAGCACGACAGCAATTCAACTAAATGATATATATCACTTAGCTCTTTTACAAGCTTCTTTTTTGCACATTTCATGCCGCGCCGATCCGGCCAGGGCAGGCGCGAACAGGCGCCGCGACTTGGCAAATCAGCATGAACGGCCGCTGCCGGCGCGTACGCTTCATAATTGAAGTTCAAAACGTCAGCCTGCTGCTAAAATAGGCAACCTTATATATAACTTGTCATCAATTTGTAATAATGCCCCGAGCACATGCCGGGGCCTTGACTTCGCCGTCTCCCGGCTCGCGCCGCTTCCCGCCGGAAAGCGGCTTTTTTCAGCCGGCGGCTCCCGCGAATCCGGAGCGCGGCGCATGTCCACTCATCAGTCCCGGACTGGTCTATACCCATGGCAGAAATCAATATCGACCGCGTGGTCAAGCGCTACGGCAGCAACACCATCATCAATCAGCTCAGCCTGCAGATCGGGCACGGCGAATTCTTCACCTTGCTGGGTCCCAGCGGCTGCGGCAAGACCACCCTGCTGCGCATGATCGCCGGCTTCATCACGCCAGATGAAGGCCGCCTGTTCCTGGACAAGGAAGACATCACCCATCTGCCCGCCCACAAGCGCGAGACCGGCATGGTGTTCCAGGACTACGCCCTGTTTCCCGACAAGACGGTGTTCGACAACGTGGCCTACGGCCTGCGGGTACGCAAGAAAAGCAGCAGCGAGATCCAGACCAAGGTCAAGCACATCCTGGAACGCGTGGAGCTGGGCAATCTGGGCAAGCGCTATCCGGGCGAGCTGTCCGGCGGCCAGCGCCAGCGCGTGGCGCTGGCGCGCGCCCTGGTGATCGAACCGCGCGTGCTGCTGATGGACGAGCCCCTGTCCAACCTGGACGCCAAGCTGCGCATCCAGATGCGCCAGGTGATCCGCGAGCTGCAACAGGAGGCCAACATCACGGCCATCTTCGTGACGCACGACCAGGAAGAAGCCCTGTCCATGTCGGACCGCATCGCGCTGCTGCGCCAGGGCCGCATCGATCAGCTGGACACGCCCGAAGGCCTGTACTCCAGCCCGCGCACGGCCTATGCCGCGGACTTCATCGGCGCCGCCAACCTGATCGACACCCTGGGCGTGCACACCGAATCGGGCCGGACCACGGTGAGCATCGCCGGCGGCCACCTGGTGCTGAACACCACCCCGACCAGCGCCAAAGTGCTGTTGGCGGCGCGTCCCGAGAACATCCGCCTGAGCACGCAGCCCCAGCAGGGCGGCGTCCCCGCCCAGGTCGTGGGCCGCCAGTACCTGGGCATGAAGACCGCCTACAGCCTTCGCCTGAACGACGGCAAGCACATCAATGCCGACGTGCCCGCCGCCCAGGACCCGCGCCTTCAGCCGGGCACCACGGTCAGCCTGAGCTTCAGCCCCGACTGCCGCCTGGTCGAGGCCTGAACGCCATGAGCATCGCTGCAAAGCCTTTCGGCTCCCGTTCGCCCTGGTTCCTGCCCGCGCTGGTCTGCGTGGCCGTGCTGCTGTTCTGGGTCGTGTGGCCGCTGGCCTCCCTGTTCTACCAGAGCGTGACCGACCCCGTCACCGGCCTGCCCAGCCTGCACGGCTTCCGTACCTTCTTCGAGGAGCCGCGCTATGTCGAGGCCTTCTTCAACACCGTCAAGCTGGGCGCCATCTCCACCGTGGGCACCCTGCTGCTGGGCGCGCCCCTGGCCTATGTGGTGGCGCGCTACGATTTCCCCGGCAAGGGCGTCGTCGCCATCCTGCCGCTGACCACCATCGTGCTGCCCGACATCGTCGTCTCCCAGGCCTGGCTGATGCTGCTGGGCAACAACGGCGTGGTGCGCCTGGCGCTGGAGAGCATAGGCGTGGACCTGCCCAGCTTCTACGGCTGGTTCGGCATGTCCTACGTGCTGATCCTGAATGACTACACCTATGTGTACATCGGCATGCTGGCCGCCCTGAAGGCCGTGGACGGCACCATAGAAGAAGCCGCGGTGAACCTGGGCGCCAGCAGCCTCAAGCGCGCGCTCAGCGTGACCTTTCCGGTGCTGATGCCCGCCCTGCTGGTCAATGCCATGATCGTCTTCACCCTGGCGGTGGACAATTTCTCCATTCCCATGATCCTGGGCGGACAGGTGGACGTGCTTTCCTCCCTGACCTACACCACCTTCCTGTCCGAGATGAGCGGCAATCCCACCATGCAGGGCGTGCTGGCGGTGGTCTCGGTGGTGCTGGTGGGCGCGGTGCTGTTCATCCAGAAGCGCGTGGTCGAACGCAAGACCTACCACATGCAGCAAGGCCGCGCCCCGCGTCCGGTGCGCGCGCAAGGCCTGTCCGCGGTGCTGCTGACCGTGGGCGCCGTGCTGTTCGTGACCTTTTCGCTGATCCCCGCCTTCATCGTGATCCTGGGCGCCTTCACCAAGGCCAGCGGCCCGGTGATGCAGTACGGCACCTTCACGCTGGACAATATGGAGCGGGCCCTGCGCTACGCGCCCGAGCCCATCCTGAACTCGCTGATGCTGGCCAGCATCGCCAGCGTGGCCGGCACCTGCTTTGCCACCGTGGCCAGCTACCTGATCGTCAAGAAGCGCCTGTTCATGGTGACGGCGCTGGACTACATGGTGATGCTGCCCCTGGCCATTTCCGGCACGGTGCTGGGCATCGCCCTGATCCAGACCTACAACAGCGGCATGCTGGTGCTGACCGGCACCTGGGTCATCATGGCCGGCGCCTATTTCGTGCGCAAGGTGCCCTTCTCCATCCGTTCGGCCTCGGCCTCGCTCTACAGCATCCCCGACTCCATCGAGGAGGCTTCGATCAATCTGGGCGTGTCGCCCTTTCGCAGCTTCTTCAAGGTGGTGCTGCCCCTGATGAAGCCCGCCATCCTGGGCGCGGCCATCCTGATGTGGGTGACCTCCCTGGCCGAGATCTCCGCCACCATCGTGCTGTACTACGGCGGCATGGAGACCATGCCCATCCAGATGTTCCGCCAGATCGACGCCGGGTTCCTGGCCCGCGCCTCGGCCTACGGCGTCATCCTGATGGTCGTGATCCTGGTGCCTATCTACCTGGCAGTCCGTTTCCTCAAGCTGGATCTGTTTTCCAGCCGCTAACTTTCAAAGGCTCACTATGCTGACTCAACGTTTCCTGAAAACCGGTCTGGCCCTGTCGCTGAGCGCCGGCGCCCTGGCCCTGTCGGGCGCCGCCCAGGCCGCCAATGTGGTGATGTACACCCCCAACAACGTGCAGACCATCGACACCGCCCTGGAGATCGCCCGCAAGACGGCCTCCGACCTGTCCATCCAGCAGGTGACTTCCGGCGCCGGCGCCCTGATGAAGCGCATCGAGGCCGAAGCGCAGAACCCGCTGGGCGACGTGGTGTGGGGCGCCGCCTACGGCACCATGGCCGCCTTCCAGCAGAACTTCGAACCCTACGAATCGCCCGAAGCCAAGCAGATCCCCGAGCAGTTCCACGGCAAGGACAATCTGTGGACGAGCTCCAACGCGCACGTCATGGTGATCATGGTCAACGAGCGCCAGCTGAAAGGCCAGGCCGCTCCCAAGACCTGGAAGGACCTGTTCGACGAGCAATGGAAAGACAGGATCATGATCGGCGATCCCGCCTCCTCGGGCAGCGCCTATGACCAGGTCTACGGCATCTACCAGCTCTACGGCGACGAAGGCCTGCAGAAACTGGCCGCCAACGTGATCGTCTCCAAGAGCTCGGGCCAGGTCTACAAGAGCGTGGCCAACGGCGAGTACCCGCTGGGCGTGACCATGGAATACGCCGCCTACTCCTACGTGGCCGGCGGCCAGAAAGGCATCGGACTGGTCTACCCCGAAGACGGCACCTTCATCGCCCCCGAGGCCGTGGCCGTGATCCGCAATCCCAAGAACGGACAGGAAGCCGCCCGCAAGCTGGTGGACGTGCTGCTGTCCAAGGAAGTCCAGGAAGCCGAGCTGGTGGAGAATTTCCGCCGCCCCACCCGCAGCGACATCAACGTGGCCGAGCTGACCAAGCTGCCCAACCTGGACCAGATCAAGGTGGCCGCGGTCGATCCGCTGAAGGCCGCCGCCGAGTACGACACCGTCATCGAGGCCTGGAAGAAAGCCCTGGCCGCCGCCGGCAAGTAAACCGGCCCTGCCGCACCCGAAAAGCCCTGCCCCGTGATGCGGCGGGGCTTTTTTCGTTGTCATGCTGTCAATCCTGCGGATAGATCTGATCGTCGCGCAGGCGCGGACGGTCCGGCTCCACCTCGGTCAGGGGCTGGACGCGCTGCATGCTCGCCAGGGAGCGCTGCGCCAGGCGCTGGTACATGCGCGTGCCGAAATGCTTGCCGGCTATGGCGGCCGGGTCCAGTTCCTTGACCACGCGGGCGGGCGAGCCGGCCACCAGGCTGCGCGGCAGCACGGCCATGCCTTTCTTGACGAAGGCCATGGCGCCGATGATGCTGTCCGCGCCGATGTCCGCGCCGTCCATGACCACCGCATTCATGCCCACCAGCACGTTGCGCCCGATCACGCAGCCATGCAGCACGGCGCCATGGCCCACATGGCCGTCTTCGTGCACCACCGTGTCCTGCTCGGGCGTGCCGTGGATGACGCAGGTGTCCTGGATGTTGGAGCCCGCCTTCATGATGATGCGGCCGAAATCGCCCCGCAGGCTGGCCAGCGGTCCGACATACACGCCTTCGCCGATGATCACGTCGCCGATCAGCACCGCCGTGGGATGCACGTACGCCGTGGGATGGACGACCGGCACCAGGCCGTCGATGGAATAAATGTTCTGCATGCCTGTCTCTCTGTTTTTCTGGAGCCGGCCGGGCGACAGGCCCGGCGGAAACTGGGATCATAGTCCCTCCGGGCCGATATAATGCGCCCTCCCCCTCCACTTTCCATTGTGTGCACATGTTGTACTACTGGATCGCCTTTGCGGTGGGCATGCTGTTCTATGCCGCCTACCTGTCCCAGCCCATGCTGGTCTCCCTGGGCATGGCCTACATGAAAGACAGCCAGAAGTCGCCGTCGCTGCCATGGCTGTTCGCCCGCCTGCTCGGCGTCATTGCACGCCTGCTGCCCGCGCTGCTGATGAGGCCCGTGCCGCTCCTGCTATGGATGGGCGGTCTGGGACTGACCGTCTACCAGGCCTTTTCCCTGTGAACAACAAAGCCCGCTTCAAGCGGGCTTTGTTTTCGATGCGGATCACATCAGGCAATGGGCTTGCCGTCATTCAGGGCCAGCAGGCCCTTGACCAGGCGATAGACGATCCAGATTCCGACGATCCAGATCGTGACGAAGCCGATGGCCACCAACATCAGCAGGAATGAGGCGCACACGCCGACCAAGCCTATCCAGAAGGTGTTGATCTGCCAGGTGAAGTGGGACTCCAGATACGTGCCGCGCACCTCGTCGCGCTTGAGGTAATTCATGATGATGGCCACCACGGAGGTGATGCCTCCGAAGATGGACAGTATGTACAGCGCATAGATGATCGGTGTCAGGTTGCGCAGGCTGACCAGTTGTTCCGTGCCGTCCCGTTGCGGCTGTGGACTGAGATCGCTACTCATGAGGCATGGGCTCCCTTGAAGCACATCGAAGGACGCTGCCGGGCCCCTGCCCGGCTTCCTGAAGTGTACCGCAGCCGCTCATGGGCGGGACGCCAGGAACGCCCCAGGCCCAATTGCAGCAAGTACATACCTGAAGCTTGCCAATTCAACTATTAGCCGGTTCAGCCACGCCACTACAATTTCCATCAGGGAAAACCCTGAAAAACTTTTGCCTCGAGCACACAGGAAAAAACATGACTTGGCTTACCGGCCTTACCGTCAGAACCAAATTAATTGGTTCTTTTTTGATCGT
The DNA here is from genome assembly GCF_965112015.1 of Alcaligenes sp. Marseille-Q7550. Lineage (NCBI taxonomy): Bacteria > Pseudomonadati > Pseudomonadota > Betaproteobacteria > Burkholderiales > Alcaligenaceae > Alcaligenes > Alcaligenes sp. Marseille-Q7550. The sequence continues at coordinate 1,154,718 of NZ_CBCOPU010000001.1, read as the reverse complement.
CGCCGCCATCGCCGCCATCATCGGCGCCGTGGGGTTCCGGGCGACGGCCCATGTCAACACCATGGCCGCCGCCATGCACGATGTCGAGCTTGCGGGGCTGGACCACGCCGCGACGACCTCGACCACGCTGGTGGCTGCCGGGCGCTCCATACGCTCGGCCCTGCTGGTGCGCACCGTGCAGGAACGGAACAAGGAGCTTGAAAAACTCGATGAACGCATCGCCAAGGTCAAGGCCGAGCTGGACGTGCTGGACGATCTGTTCGTCACCGCCGCCGGCCGGGAAATGATAAGCCGGGCTCGCTCGGCCACGCATGCCTATGAAGCGGGGCTGGCCAAGGTCGTGGCGGCCCTGAAGACGGAGCAGCCCGGCGAGCCTGGGCAGTCCACTCTGGTCGCGCTGGAGCAGACCCGGCTGCTGGGCGATGCCGCCGAGAATCTGGTGCGCGAAATGGTATTCATGAAACGCCAGAACGCACAGCGGTTCGCCAACGAGATCGCCAATGTCTACACCGACACCGTCACCACCCTGAGCGTCATGACCATTGCGGGCGTGCTGATGGCCCTGGTGCTGGGCTGGCTGCTGACGCGCAGCCTGACGCGTCAATTGGGAGGCGAGCCCGCCCAGGTCGCCGCGATCGCCAGCGCGATCGCCCAGGGCGATCTGACCGGCCGCATCGACGCCGGGGCCGCGGCGCCGGGCAGCGTGATGCTGGCCATGCACACCATGCAGCAATCCTTGCGCAAACTGGTGGCTTCCGTGCTCGCCAGCAGCGACAGCATCGCCAGCGGCGCCACCCAGATTGCCGCCGGCAACACCGACCTGTCGCGGCGCACCGAGGAACAGGCGGCAAATCTGACGGAAACGGCCGCCGCCATGGAGGAGCTGGCCAGCACGGTGCAAAGCAATGCCGACGCGGCCCAGCAGGCGGCGCAACGCGCGGCGAGCGCCAGCGTCTCGGCTTCCCGGGGCGGTGAAGTGGTCAGCGACGTCGTCGCGACCATGGCCGGCATCAACGATTCATCCAAGCGCATCGTCGACATCATAGGCGTGATCGACAGCATCGCCTTTCAAACGAATATCCTGGCCTTGAACGCGGCTGTCGAAGCCGCCCGGGCCGGAGAGCAAGGTCGCGGCTTTGCCGTGGTGGCCGGGGAAGTGCGCAGCCTGGCGCAGAAAAGCGCCTCGGCGGCCAAGGACATCAAGAGCTTGATCGACGACAGCGTGATCAGAGTGGAGACGGGCAGCAGGCTGGTCGACTCCGCCGGGGAAGTCATGCAGGGCATCGTCAAAGAGGTGCAGCACGTCACTGAACTGATGAGCGAGATCAGCGCCGCGACCAAGGAGCAGACCACCGGCCTGGCTCAGATCAACGAGGCCGTGCTGCAACTGAGCGATGCTACGCAGCAGAACGCCGCCCTGGTGGAAGAGTCGGCAACCGCCTCACACAGCCTCAGCGAACAGGCCGGCATGCTGGTCGATACGGTCAGCAGCTTCAAGGTGGAGCCGCGCGAAAAACAGCCAGGGGTCTTCACCGCCGCGCAGCGGCCCCCGGCGATTTCCTACGCCGATCGCAGGCTTGAAAGCTGAACTACATCCTTGCTACACAGCCGTCCCGGCGGGACGGCTGCAAGCCAGGCTCAAGCAAAAAAAAAACCGCAGCGCTCAACGCAGACCGATGAATGGCAGCGCCGAACCGGGAACCAGGCTTTCGGGCAGCTTGCCGTCCCACTTCTCCACGGCATTGAGATTGACCAGGTTGGTGTTCTGGGCCAGCGCCTGCGCCTTGGCGCGAATGGCTTCGGCCTCGGCTTCGCCGCGCAGCTTGATGCCTTCGGCCTCCGCCATGTAGCGCTCGCGCTGGGCGCGAGCCTCGGCTTCGGCCTGCACCACCTTGATCTCGGCCTGGATGGACGCCGTCTCCTTCTGCTGGCGCGTGGTCTCGATCTGCACCTGGGCCAGCATGCGGTTCTCGATGGACTGCTCGTAGGCTTGCGAGAACGACACCTCCTCGACCTGCACCCCCATCATCTGCAAGGGCGCATTTTCCAGGGACAGCCGCATGGCGTCGTTGATGTCGCCGCCCAGCTTCTCACGGTTCTGGATGGACTGCGCCGCCGTGTACTTGCCGAACACATTCTTGATCACGTCCAGCGCCTTGCGCTCCAGCAGGCGCGCCTCCAGTGCTTCCAGCGAGCCATATTCGGAATACAACTGGGCCACGTCGTCTTCCGGCACCCGGTAGGTCACGGAGGCGACCATGGACGCTGACTGCTGATCGAAACTGTAGGCTTCCAGTTGCATGCGCACCGTATGGTCGCGCACCGAGATCTTGCGCACGGTATCGAAGAACGGCACCTTGAAATCCAGGCCTGGGTTGGCCACCCGCACCAGCTTGCCGTTGCGCAGCACCACGCCGCGCTCGCCCTGGTCCACCTGCAGGAAGGAGCCCATCGAGGCGACCAGCAGAATCAGGAAGAGAACAACCACGGCCGCCAGAAACCAGAGCCCTTTGGAGCGCGAGGCGACCGCGCCCGCCGCGCCGTCGGCCTTGGCGGCAAAAGGATTTTTATTGGTGCTCATCGCGGCCTCCGTCAGGAGGCAGCTTCGCGGGGCCCCTGGCCTGGCGGCGTTCCACCAGGACCTGGCGCACGCCTTTCGCGATCAGGTAGGCCAGCACGGCGGCTCCCACCACAATCAAGATATAACGCATGACGCTTTCTCTTCCACATGTTTTGAAACAGTGGGCAATTATCCACGATCCAGCGTTTGAAGTAAGAGAAAAAAGCGTCAAAACATGTCAACAGGCTCTTTTTGAACACATTTCCAGAAAGAAGGGCCTTGAGGCCGGCAAATGCCGGACGCCCCGCCGAGAGCCAGGCCCGGCGGCCTTATTCGATGGAAGACAGCGCCGTATTGAGTTCCGCCAGACGCGGCTGCACCAGCGGCACGTCCGCGCGCGTGGACACCACCATCAGGATGTGGTTCTTGCTGTCCTGGAATGTGCGCATGATCTGCTCCAGCTCCGCCGTCGAATATTGGCGCGCATTGTCCAGCAGGCTCCGCTCCAGCTCGTCCAGGTGATCGTAGAGCTTGTCCAGTTCCTCGCGCTCCTGGATGTACAGGCGCGTGAGCAGGATGCGGTCGCCTACCCGCGCCCATTGGTCCACGCTGGCGAAGCCGTGCTTCTGGGCCAGGCGGTTCAGTTGCAGGTAAAGTTCCGAGCCGCGTTCTATATGTCCCACGTACAGCGCCTCGGGCACGCCATCAGGCGCGCTGTCCTCCCAGAACTGCTCGCCGCGATCCACCGTCTGCAGCAGGGGCAGCATGTCATCCAGGCTCTGGACATAGCGTGCCACCACGTTGCCATCCAGCTCGACCTGAGGCGAAGCCGCCATCAGGGGAAGGCTGAAAAAGGCAAAACCGCAAATGCACAGTATTTTTCTGATCATCGCTCGCTCTGGAAGATAAGGCCGCATTCTTGAACGACAGGGAACATGATCATCCAATTGTAAACAGAGCCGCGCTTTTCATTGCTTGTCTCTGCACCAATAAACAACACTGGTTAACGATGATTGCGCAAGGCTCGCAAAACAAAAAACCCGCTAAACGAGTTAGCGGGTTTTTGTGCGGCCTTAAAGACCAAGCTGGCGGAGACGGAGGGATTCGAACCCTAGGCAAGGGGAACATAGGGGATGATAGGGCGGAAAAACAACGACTTACGCTCTTTTCTAGGCCCTGAACGCCCCCGCATTCCCCTTCATGGTCAGTGAAATGGTCAGTTAGCGCCCGCCTTTTGGCGGGCTTTTTTGCGTCTGTAACCGATACAGCCCAAGCTCAACAAGCGTGGTATTTTACTGTTTTTTATACAGCAAAATTGCCATGAAACCGCAAGACATCAAGGAAGCGGTCAGGGGCCTGGACCCGCTGACCGACGAGGAGCTGCGAAGGCTATGGGTTTCTGCGCCCTATCCCGAGGTGCGCCGGCTCATGTGGGAGATTCGGCGACTGCAGGAAACCATAAACTGCAACCATGAGACGCTGATGAATATTGCCTGCGGATACTCAATGGTGCTGTCCTATGTTGACAAAACAGCTGTAGAGCTGGTGTCTGAGCCGTGCGTGCGGCGCCGCGTTCAAGAGCAGGTGGCCCAGGCGATGTTAGAGCGGCCGAACTACAGCCACCCGCTGAATGAGATCGAGGATTACAAAAAGTGGCTGCAAGCAGAGATCGACGCCGCTCAAGCCCGAAGAGGGGTATAAAGGCAGTTCATCCCATATGCAGAGGTGACGTATGTGCGGACGCATCAGGCAGGCCCGTGAGCCTGTTGAATATGAAGAGTCGATGAACTGGAATCCGCGGGACTTAGGCAAATTGACCGATGGCCTGAAATACAACGTGCCACCCGGCACGCGGCCGCTCGTCATGCACCAGCTCGGCGACGGCCAGGACCAGATCGACAGACTCTTCTGGGGCTACAAGCCGGCCTGGTACAAGCGGACGCCCGTCATCAATGCCCGCCTCGACACGATCCTGAAGAAGTCCCCGATGTGGCGGGCCCTGCTCAGCCGACGCGTGTTGGTACCGGCGGACGGCTGGTTCGAGTGGACCGGCGAGGTCGGCGACAAACAGCCATGGTTTATCCGCCCCAAGGATGGCAAGCCGATTTACATGGCAGCCATCACCGCGTGGACCCCAGGCAAAGACGAGGACGTGGAGCACGGGTTTGCCATCGTGACAGACGACAGCGCGGGTGGAATGCTCGATGTGCACGACCGTCGCCCCATCGTGCTGGCGCCAGATGCTGCGCAAGAGTGGGCGTCGCGAGATACCAGTATAGATGCAGCGCTGGAACTGCTCAGCACGGCTCGACCTGAATCTGCATTCCAGTGGCACCCGGTCACGCGGCAAATGGGGGATGCGCGGTACCAAGCACCAAATACCGACCAGGTGAGCTTGATCTAATTGCAACTAAAACTGCTTAACTTTTTTCACAGACTATGACTGCCTTGCTGCCCAGGCCAGTTCGACCATCTCCGGCGTATTGGCCGCCTGTAATTCTCTTAACGCATTATCGGAGTACCGAGGATGATTTTGAGAACCAAATTTAAAGACCATCATATTTTCTTCATTTTCATCAATCTTCAAATAGTCCCTAAGAGCCTTACAGCGCGCAGAACTCAACCCTAATTTGATTGCAAGGTCTTGTCGACTAATATAATATTTTTTCTGAAGATCAACCTCTCTTATTGCCGCTGCCGCGCTTGGATCATCACCTGATATATATCTTACCGGCGCACCTTCTTTTTTACTAAAATGAACTCTTATAGTTGGCCCTTCACCCGAAACGTTGCTAGCAAGTGTCATTAGTCGCGGAAACACGCTCTCAATCTCAACACCATTTTTTATAGCCCTTTCAATACGATCAATATCCCTTTCAGATACCGCAATTTCATTTGTGACATGCGCCTCCATTGCCAGCAATGTTCTAATTCTACCTCTTGCCTCATCGCGAGACCTCTTATTTGGCGCTAAAAGCTCGACAATTTGTGAATATTCACGATCCACTAGAAGTTCAAAGTCGGTAATAGGTTGAGTAGACAGTGGCAATACCCGTAAAGGTAAAATATTGGCTAAACAATCCTCAAAGTGTAGCTGCAAAATCTCATCAACAGTCGTAATTAATGCCCTTGCATTTATAAACAACGCATCTTCTGGAACCACAATCATCCAATGCTGCGCCGCATCTCGCATTGCATCAATCGACCGAATAGCCCCGGCTTGCGCCGAGTTTATATAACCTGATGACGAGCTTATATTTAAGGCCTTCTCCAACCCTATAGAAGTTCCTTTTTCCTTATCAAAAACTTGTTTATTTTTTGAACAAGGAGAGCTTTTATTAGCATTTCACTACAATGCTGCATATGCAAGAGGACAGATTCAGTGCGCCCCTGATCATCATGCCCATTAAAAACCTCAAGGCCCCGCCTCAAAGAAGCCATTGCCTTCTGCTTCAACGTGCGCGCATCACGCTTTAGCTTCATCTCCCCTCCTTACCGGTAGCTTTCCCTGATTTTAAAATTGAGCATACATCAAAGCATAAAACTCAGCTACCTGCACAAATTGAGCTATATTTTTTATTATGCCTCAAAATCTGCTGATTTAACTGCCTCGACGTTTGATACACTTCCTCCTCTGAATCGTAGTAAATCGGTTGAGTCAGATCACAAAAGCTACCGCCGCGGACCGCGCACCCAGTCACGCTTAAGCTCATCAGCAATAGCGCCATCAGACATGGACGATGTTTCATTCTCAATAGCACGCGCTTTCTCCCAGGCGTCTTTCTCCGCCTCATGTTGTTCCTGTTTCGCCTGCCTTCTGCCCTGGCGCCGCCCGACCTGCAGCAGCGCCAGAGCGGCCAGGACCAGGCCGCCCAGCAGGCCCAGCCAACCTGCGACTCGTTCCCATAGCTTCGTTATCACACGCCCTCCCATAGAAATTGCGCCTGGCGCCCGCGCTCCAGCTTGGCCAGCACCTTGGCCGCCGCTTCGACATTTGTGATCCGGCTATCCTTGTTGGCATCCAGTCCCGCGTTCTGGCGGTACGTCGTGGGCCGGCTGGACTGGCCCCACAGCGTCCAGTCGTCGGGCTTGCCGATGCCAGCAGGCCAGAGGATCGCCATGTACACGTCGGCCAGCGTGTGCAGACGGCCTTTGTATGGCAGAAAGTAGGCCAGCACCCATTCCAGCTGCTGCTCGGCCGTCATCGCTGCCAGCGCGTCTGTGGTCGTGCCCAGGCCCCGGGCCGTCGACGGCATGAACTGAATCAGCCCTATGGCGCCACTGCCCGCAGCGTTTCGGATATCCGGCCTGAACGTCTCGGCCGACTCGAACGCCATGCAGGCCATCAGATAGTCCGGTTCGACGCCCAGGATCTGGCAGATCTCGAACAGCCGATCCCGGAACGCCGCGCTGACTTTCTGGCCCCAGGCCAGCCGGCGCAGGGGCTTAGGCTCGGCTGGCGCTGGCGCGGGCTCCGCTTTCTTCGGACGAAAAAAAAGGGCCAGCAGGCCCAGGATCACGTCGATCAGTTTTTGCATATCACTTCCCCAGAATCTTTCCCTTCATTTCAGCAACCCAGTTTGGGATGCCCTGCTCCTGCATGCGCTGTGCCCACCGGACCCAGGCTCCGAGGATCCACCACGCTGGTAGGCCCGCGATCAGCATGCACGGCCCCATGACGTAGAGCATGCCGACCAGGCGGTGCATGTTCTCGGCAATGCCCATGTGCGCCGCAAGGAGAACGGCATACTCCAGCAATGCAGGGCGCCACGTGATAATCCAGACCGCCAGCAGCGGCCCAAAAATGAATGAGCTCAGCGTCGTGCACACCGTGCGCGCGATGAACTCCGCCGCAGTGCGTGGCGGCATTACTAGCATGCCAATGATGGCCGCCAGCGCCGCGGGCGCCCCGAACGCGATGGCCACCTTGGCCGCTGCCCAACCTGCACCTGCTCCGCTTGTTGGTTCCACTCTCTTCCCCTTTGCATAAACGGTCGGCATGGCTGTCTCCCGTGAAGCGCCGCGCTCGCGGCAGACGTAAAAAAAGCCGCTTACGCGACTGGCTGTTCCTCGGTTTCATCATCGAGCTCCGGCTCATCCGGATACAGGCTCGGATCCTCAGCAAACCGCAGGCTGATGAATCGCCCCTCCAGAATGTCCACCGGCTCGCCGGCTTCGGCGCGCCCTGTGCTGTAGTCCGGCGTCGTCGTCGTGATCGTGAGCGTGCGCTCGCCAGGGTCTTCCTCGTAGTCCATGTGGAAATAGATGTTCCCATTCCGGTCTCTGGGAGTCTCGATGTACCAGCCATCGCGGCTCAGCAGCGGGACGTTGCGCAGCACGTAATGCCCCACCCCGACATGCTCGAGCACAGCATCCTGGATTTCCAGGTGATCGGACCGCTCTATACGGTCGGCGTAGAGCTGGACAATGGGCGAGGCGCGTTTGATGAACCCGTTGCTGTCGACTGTCGTATTCGCGGAATGCCATAGCTTGCACGCATCACGCCACGTCTCGCCCGCCGTATTCCACCCATGCATATAGAAATCGTCGCTATAGGGTGCCGCGGAAATCCTGATCCCCCCTCTTGTTGACGAATACTGCATGTCGAAAAAGAACGAGCCGCCGCCAAAACTCACAGGTGCAGTGCTGTAGTAGAAGCCGGTAGGGTTGTTGCCAGCACGGCCGGCAGGAGGCGAGGACGAACTGCCGCCCAGGCCAAACTCCCCCACCCGCAAATACTCGCGCCACGCAGAATACACTCCGGCAGTGCGAGCCCGTACAATTAGCTGACCATACCCCCACACTACTATCTGGCCGCCTGCGGTTCCGGCTTGGCGGTGCCATATTACTGTATTGTTGCTACCAATCTCTGGAGGTCGATCTGCAATACTCGGCGGCAGCAAATAAACACCAGAAGGTACGTTCAGGTCATTCAAGGAGGCGGATGGCCACACATCATAGCTGCCTAGTGCCCCAGTGCTCCCCAGGCCAAATGATCGGCCAACGGCAAGGAGCTTCCCGGCAGTTGCGTCGTTAGGGCTTGACTGCACATTCAGATCGAGTCCGTACGGTGACAGCGCCTTCGTTTTGCTGGTGCGCGCCACCGCCTCAGCATCTGTTGCCAGGCCGTACTCATTGAGCAATTGCGCAGCACGATCGGCCAGCTCCTTCACGTAACCCTGCATCGGTGCTAGCGCATACTGCTGTCCGGTGGCGGTCGTGCCGCGGTAGGGTTTCGTCAGCGTCAGCGACGTGTTCGATGCGATGTTCAGCACCTCATACAAACGGCCATCCGGCGCAACAAACGCCTCCCCCCTACGCGCGCCGGCGAGCCACTGCGTTCCGACACCAGTCACGGTGGCGCTGTTCGCGGTGACGTTGACCGTCCCTGTGTCATACCATGCCATTGGCGCCCTCCTGTTCGTCCTGATGCTCCTGGGCAGCCAGCTGGACGGGTTCGCCTGGCGAGTCCACGTCGGCCCGCTGCTGCACGCCGGCGGCAAGGATGTCGATCAGGCTGCGGATCATGCCGGCGGCGAGCTCGGGCGTGATGCGGTTGCCCATGTTGTTCTCGAAAACCTGGGCGATGGAGTGATGGATGTTCATGATTTCCCCATAAAAAAAGCCGCTTTACGCGGCTGGATACTTTTCTTTGACGGTCCGGCATTGGGCTACCCATCGCTCAACATCGGGCGGTAGTCGTTCACCCTGCTCTTGCAGGTGGCGAGCCAACTTGTAGACCGCATCGAGCTGGTCCCCAATGTCGGGGTATTCCGCCCGACGCTTCTGGTGGTAGTCAGACTGGTGGTGGATTTTCAACGGTGTACCTCCCATCAAGATACGGCCAGCGCGTGACCGTGATTTCGTAAGTGCCGGGGTACTGAAAAGACAACTCCACATCCCCGCCCTCTTCGCACTCGTACTGCTCGCCTTCAATGATGATGGTGCTGCCGGGTCGGACGCCACGGAGCGTAAGCCCGTCCACCATAACGGGGCACGCCTGGCGCTGGCGCGCCTCGCCACCGTAGAACCACCATGAGTCGTCAAGCTGCCCTTCTGCCCATTGCCCAGGCCAGCTCTGCAAAGTAGGCTGCACAACGAACATATCGGGCCCCGAAACAACGGCATGAAATCGTCCCTCGTTGAACAATGAAACTGTTCTCATCTATCACCTCATGGCTATCAATGCGACCATCGACGCAGCGGGGAACACCGTATTTCCGCCCAGACTGGGTTTCTGTCGCATCGTAATCGAATGCGGACCGGCAGCCAGCCAGCCCTTGAATGTTGCCGACCCGCCCGTCGATAACACGGAGTTCAGGTCGCGCACAGAGGCAACCCGCGCAATGATGTAGCCCCCGTTGTCGTACCAGATATCGCTGAATGCATCTCGCGCTCCGCTGCCATTCAAAATCGTGAATGGCTCAACGTTTGCGATCAACGTGATATCAGCCGCGTACGGTAAATAGAAGGTCAGATTGACAGCCCTCTCGGATTGAACATAACCGGGCGAAAAATATGGTGCGGTGACCGATGCGTGAATCGTGACCGCGTTCCCTGCCAGCTTGAGCGTATCGACTGCCGCATCGACGATGTGGACCTTCTGGATCTGTGCCCAGTGAATATGTGCCGCGCTCACATAGGCAGTCCCGAGCGTGGCTAGTTTGGCGGCCAAGTTTGCGCTCTCGATCTTGTTGGCATCGAGCGATTGAATTTTTGCGCTGGTGATCGATGCATCGCCAATCAGAGCCGTATTCAGGATGCTGGTCCCGCCCTGAACAGAAAACACGGTCGTCGGGTTGCCGTTGACTGCGTGCATGACCGCGAACCGATCGGCCAGCACGGCGAACGTGGACTGCATCACGCCCGATTCGTTCGTCAGATCCAAGCCAACCCCAGCGACATAGCGAACACCGTTGGCGTTCGCCTGCAGCTTGACTCCCCACGCTGCTGAGACCTTGGCGAACTCACCTTCCATCTCAACCATGGAACGCATGATTTGCTCGACTGCCGCAGAGCCCTGCTCCAGGTTCACTGCCAGGGTTGTGATGGACTCAGCCAGAGCGCGGTTCTCTTCGGCCTGCACATTCTTGAACTCGGCCAGCGACGCACGGGTCTGCCACTGATTCAGTACGCGCTCAAGCTCGGCATCCTCATCGGACTGCAACCGTTTCACCTCGGCGTTCAGAACGAGCTGGTTGGTGGCCTGCGCCTCCTGCTTGCCCTCAATGCTGGTGACCCGGCTGTTCGTGTCGTTCAGCGCGCCAGCGGTAGCCGCCAGACCCGTATTGGGGTCCCTGACCTCATTCTGCAGCGCCGTCAGATCCCGCCCCTGGGACGTGATTGTGTTGCCCTGCTGGGTCACCGTACCGCTCAAGCTGGTAACGGACTGGGCTGTGGCAACCTCGTCGGGGTTGATGTCGGCGCCCTGCGCTACCCGCGTGACGCGGTACCCCTGGATCTGCGCCCAGCCCTTGGTGCTGGTGTAATTGATGGCGAAACCAAACCGGATGCCGGTAAACCCGTCTGCAATAACCGACGCGGCTGCCTGGTAGACGAAATCGACCAAGTGCCACTGGCCGTCCGCCGGGACCTGGCCTATCACCGACGCGGAGCTGTAGTTGGTCTGCAGCCCTGAGTCCCCGTCCGTGGTTTTGCGGTACTTGTAGGTGATCCGCATCTGGCCGTCAGAATCCGGCGACCGACGCATCCAGGCCTGAATGCGGTATTGCTGCGTGATGGGCAGCGTCACGACGCTGAAGTTGAAGGTCCGACCCGCGTCGAAATGGAAGACTGTCGGCGCAATTTTCCCGTCCGTCACCCGGATGAAATTAGGCGCCAGGTCCGTGCCCGGATAGTAGCTGTACCAGCTATCAGGGTTAGCCATCATGTAATCGGGCAGCAGCGAGTCGCTGTCGAGCCCAGCGCTCAGCCGGGCATCGATCTTCGTCACGCTCTCGCCCTGGGCCGTCAGCCCCTGTTCCGTCGCCGTTACCCGGTTCGTTAAGGCTTGAACCGTGCTGGTGTCCGCCTTTTGGTTTGCGGTAGCCTGGGCCGCATCGGCGGCCGCCTTTGCAGCAGCAGCCGCAGCAGCCGCGTCACTTGCAGCCCTGTCCGTCACAACGACCCAGGCCGAACCGTTCCAGCGTTTGGGCGCGTTCGCGTTGCCTGTCGTGTCGATCCACAGATTTTGCGCCAGGCGCTTGGCGGCTGGCGGGGCCGTGCTGCTGAAGATCACCTCGCCCTTGGCGCCAGCCGCATCCGCGGCGGCAGCCGCTGCCTGCTGAGCGGCCACGGCCTTGGCATCTGCATTGCTCACGCTCGCGCCTAACTGCGTGATGCTGCTGGACTGCGCATCAAGCCGGCCTTCTGCCAAGGTAACTCGCGTGCTCAACGAATTGACCGCCGTGGCCAGTCCCTGCTGAGCCTGCTCCAGCCCGTCTACCTGGCTGGATAGCACAGTCGTGGCCTCAGACAGGGATTGCAGGCCGGATTCGAGCTGGCCTACCTGCGTGCGCATCGACTGTACCGCCGACCCCAGAGCGCCCAGGCCAGTGCTTGGGTCGTCGATTTTGCCCGCAACCGTGCTGATCTGCTCGGCGTTTGCCTGGATCCGACCCTCGGCCTGATCCACCCGGCTGATCGTCTCCTGCGCCTGCACGGCCAGCGCGGCCAGGCCGTCCGCGATCGAGGCGTAATCGCCGATCAACTCCCAGTGTGCAGCATCCGATACAGGCGTTCCGGCCGGGACGGCCTGCTTGGCGCGATACATTTTGCCGTCCGCGAACACCACAGTGCCCACCGCATACGCGGCAGCCGGATCCCACTCGCCCGCGCTCAGCAGCTCTTGCACCTGGCCGTTAATCTCGTCTACCCGGCCGTTCAGCTCGCCCAAATCGACGCTGATCTCATCCACCGCATCACGGATGTTCGGAATGTCCCGGATGTCGCCCATGATCAGCTCGCCCAGGCCCCCGGTGACGATCTCCTCGGTGATCAGCTCGTTGTAGCCCCCGGCACCCTGGCTGGGCGTCCTCGGTCTCGTGGGCTCGGAGATGTGTATAAGAGAACAGTACCAGGGCCCAGGCTGATCTGCTTCATCACGCACACGCGCCCAGAAATACAGCTCCGTGGTGATGGCGAGGTTCAGCATCTCGTGCGACCCCTGCGGGAACGCAAACTGCCCCAGCGGCGTGGCATCGGAGAAATTGGGCGTGCGGCTGTGCCAGATCTCGATGTAGCGCAGGCGAATGGCCGACGGCCACGTCCATGCCAGACGGATTCCCCACAGCACAGGCGACGCGACAAAATGCGTCAGCACGGGCGGCGGCAGCATCGTCGCGCTAATGTGCCCCTGCCACGTCTTCCAGGGGCCTGGGTTTTTGCCCACGCCGCGAGCACGCACCCACCAAGGCCCCACAGGTAGGCGGATGGTCAGTGACGGAACGGTGTCAGCGCCCAGACGCGCCCAGGTCTGCCCCTGGTCCTGCGACGCCTCGAACTCATACACCTGAGCGCCGCGCGCGGGCGTGCACGACGCGATCTGCTCGCCAGGGGTCGCCGTCGCGTACACGGTGACCTCGGCCACAATCGGGGCGTCGGGCGTCGATGGCAGTAGAGACGGCGGTGGAGGCGGCGGAACCTCCCCACCCAACTCAGCGGTGTGCACGCTGTCGGCGTAGTTCACCAGCTCCAGGGTGACGTTGCCGTCCTCATCCGGCACGGCACGCCGAACGAGAGCCCTCAGGCCCGTACGCTCGCCGGGGCCGAAGGTGTAGAGCGTCGGCTCTTCGATGATCCCATCCGAGATATACAGATCCGCCGGCGCCGAAGCAATCACGCACTCCAGCGCATCGGCTCCGGGAGTGACGCGGAACGGCCCCCGCGGCACGCCATCGCGCTGGCGCAGAGAAATATAGTGCGTCTCGTCGCCATACCATTCCAGGGGCTCGGAAACCTGCAGGCGGCGTGTCGTGGGGTTCCAGCCCGTCACGAATCCGGACAGGCCCCATTTCGGCACGTCGTGCACCACGGTCACCAGGTCCAGGTAGTTTGGAATGTGGCCCTCCATCTCTGTACGCAACGTCGTCATTGTGCGCTGGTCGCGGTTGGACGCCGCCATGCTGATGCCCTCCCGCCAGGCCTGACTCCGGTTCGTCACGCCCGGCAGCGGAACACGCGCAGGGCGATCCTGCGTCCCGCCTGGCAGCACACACTCGACCTCGGCCGGCTGCCACGTCTCGCCGTCGATATATTCGACAATGACGTGATCGGGGCTGTCATGCTCGATAAACGAATAGTCGATGCTGAACGAGCCCTCGATGATATTGTCCGGCGTGAACATCGCGCGCGGGATCGAGCGCGGCTCATTGCGCACGAAATCGATCAGGCCCGCATAGTACATGGGCATGGCACGCCCGACCCGAACGGCACGCGAGAGTGCATCCCACAGCGTCATGGTCGTGTCGATCACGTCGTCGTAGTAGTCGCCTCGCTGCTCCCAAACCTGCGCCAAGCGGTACAGCTCGGGCAGGTTGTAGGCCGTGTCCGGCATGCCCCGCCCATACGTGCGGTTGCGCAGCATATCGGCAGCTGCCCAGGCCGGGCTTCGGGTGGCGCGTAACTCCTGCGACCAGCCAGCCACCGGATCCCACGTCTGCAGCTTGCGCGTGGCGATCACATTGATGCGCCGTGACGTGGACTGATTCAGGTTGTTCGTGGCACGCATGGCCACGGCCAGCATCGTGACGTTGCCGTAGGATTGCTGGGACGGCAGGTAGGCGCGCATGCCGGCCCAGGACACCGTGTTTGCGCAGCGCTGATCCAGATCCGTGTTGCCCACGCGCATCGCACGAACTTCAAATCGGCCATCGGGAACGCCATAGCGGAAGGACATTACCTGAGGCGTGGCGGTGTTCTCCCACCAGAACTCCTCCCCGAGCAGCGTCCATTCGCCCAGCGGAGCCCCCACATCATTGATCGGGCGGGCCTCAACGCGCCACGAAACTCGAACGCGGCCCAGCGATCCATCATCCTCGGCGTAGTACAGACCCATTGGCAGGGCAATATCGATGCCGATGACGTTGCATTTGGTGCCGGCAGGATTGGTGACGTACGGCCCCATGTACCCGCCGCCGCCTTCCTCGTTTAGGGCCTTCAGCTCCAGGTTCTGGACGATATTCGAGGTCACCACGTTGTCGGGGAACAGCGTGACAAGGCCGCCAGGACGCACCACCTCCCAAGTGACCTCGGCAAAATTCTCGATCGACGTTTCCTCGATACGGATTTTCTCGATCTCCAAATCGCCTTGGCCCAGACAGAACAGCTGATACAGATAGACGTTGTTGGAATCTGCCTCGGTATACGGCTGCGATGCGAAATCCGGGTAGATCAGATGGCGCCCATACATCACAGGGATCGCCTCCTGCAGACGTGCGCTGTTGCCCTGAGCAGAGAGCGTATGCGTTGGACTGGCCTGCTCTCGCGCCTGCATGGCATTGGGGCGAGGCGGTGGAAATACCAGGTTCAGCAGCATGCTGCCGACCATGGAGATCCCGGCCGCCGCCAACGCACCCCATACCCCGCCAATCGCAAAGCCCGCCCACGCAGCCAGCGCGATCAGCGCGATCTGCAGCACAAACCGCAACGGGTTCGAGCCGCCGCCGCCTTCTGGCACGAGCGAGACGATCACCACGTCATCACTGCGGATCCGACGCGCCCACTGGTCGGCCAACAGATACTGGCCATTGACCTGCACTACGAACGTAGACAGGCGCTGCAGCCGGCCGGCACGGCCTTTTACCAGCGCCTGCTGGCGCAGCATCGTATCGACGCGCGTGCCGGCGCGCACGGAGACAAGCTCGCGCTCGACCTGGGGCCGGAAAGGGTTCTTGCAGATAATTACCTTAGCCATGGATTCTGTAGTACTTCGGGACGTAGCCCATCAAGCGCAGGCTGCGCAAATCATCAAACACGACGCCGCGGCCCTCCTCGCAATGCAGGATGCCGCCGCCGTCCAGATCCAGATAAATGCCGACATGGGGCTGGTCGCCCTCGCGCATCAACACACCATCGCCGTGCGCGGGCGTGGCGACGATCTCCCAAGTGCCGGAGCGCATTTTTTCCGCATACAAGTCGCGGGCCGGATCGCCCAGCACGGTGTCGGGGATCCCGCCGCCAAAATGGGTCTCACGCACCGCCTTGAGCAACCCCCAGCAATCGTACGCAGCAGGGCCGCGGGCGCCGGCTGCCCAAGGGCGGCCCAGATAGGGAATGACTTGATCAGCTGTCATCGTGCCAGCCCTGGAAAACGCGACGCCCGGTACTTCTCAGACGGGAACGGCCAGTTGTGCACGTCGGTCAGTGTGGCCACGCCAGTCACCTGGAACGCATCCACGGTGACGCTGGCCAGCGTCATATGCAGCGGCGGGCTCATCTGGGGCTTGCTCAGATCGCTCGACAGGTACGGTCGATACGTCACCTCGATGGGCCTGGGCCGGCGCATCGCCGCCTCGATGTGCTGGACGACCTCGCGGCTTACGCCATCTAGCGTGATCTTGAGGCGGGGAATCTGGTTCTCCTCGAACCCAGGCAGCGCAAAATTGAAGGCACCTGCGACGAATTGGACCCACGCACCGGGATCCATCGGGGCCTCCGGCTCCAGCCGAACCTGAATATCCTCCCAGCCGATCACCACGCGAATGGCCGTGGGCAATCCGCTATCGTCTACGAAATCAGGATGCCGGAGCTCCAGCGTGTCGAAAATCACCGCGTCCTGGCGCGCCGACGCGTAGGCCTCCTGCAAAGCAAGCTCAAGCGACATACTTCACGTCCAAAGAAAAACCCGGCTATGCCGGGTCAGTAGATGTTCAAAGTAAGCAGCTCCACATCTAGCTGCCATATTCCAAGCCTGCTCTTCAGGGCTTCTGGAGGGGGCTTTGCAAATTGAACCCTCGCCTGCCGAACCCCATTTCGATCTCGAATCGTCAGCAGAAATGGCGATGCCCAACCGTTCAGGGTCACCTCCATGAACTCCGAACATGCCCGATACTCAGAGTCCCGCATAATGAAAGTGCCGCTCAGCTCAACAGGAAACACTCGCCGTCGCCTGCGCACCCGAGATCTGCCCGACTCCATTTTTGTACGCGCTGCGGGATCGCCTGGTTGCCTGACAAATCCGTCGGTCAACAGATCTGGGCCAGGCCAAATGGGAAGAGTCATATCACCACGCCTTTGCTAAACCGTACCGTTCTTTAATTGCGGCATCTATCTGGCCACGCCCAGCCCGAATATCCCCTGCTGCCCTGCGCTCAAAACGTTCGTACATCAACTCAACATTCAAACCATCTTTGCCCATGCTGGCCCTTACCTCCTGGGGCCGTTCAGACGCCCCGTAGAACGTTAGATTCACGTTTGGCGATGCTGTCGCGCCTGACTGCGATGCAGAAGGCGGCAGCGACGGTCTGCCTCCCATTCCGCCGAGCGAATGACCTGGCCCACGCAATGCGCGGCGTAGCGCATTGAATCCAGCCTCGCCGCCTAGCGCTCGCATATCATCTTGATTCAGCACTCCCTCGCCTTTATGGACGATGCCTGCTGGTTCATAACGCCCGCCGTCGCCGGTATAACCGCCAGATGACCACGTCATCGTCGGGCCAAACGTCGCGCCTGCGCCGCCTCCCAGTTCGCCCATCGGCATGTTAGGCGCCGCAGAAACCCCGCTCAGTGGGTTAAACAGGTTGCCAATTGCCCCCGCCAAGGGGCCTGTGATGCTTTGCTGAATCATGATTCGGGCCATGTCAGCAATGATGCTATCGGCCAAGCTGGCGAAATCCAGTTTTCCAGTGCGAACGAACTGGACGAGAGAATCCTCCATTCCCTTGAACACGTTGGACACCATGTTTCCAACGGACTCAAACAGGTTGCCGGCTTGATCAACGTAGTTTTCAAGAGCGCTTGTGGCGCCGAGACGCCAATTGCCCTGCAGCTCCTTCAACTGAGCATAGTGATCGCGCACCATGATCAGCTCTTCGTGCAGCGACGCCTGAATGGCCTTCAGCTCGTCTTGGTTCAAGCCATGGGCAGAGTTCTGCCGATCACGGATGATCTGCCGATACCGCTCCTCTACAGAGGAGAGCGCTGCGACAACACCGTTGGCCCAATCGCCCTTGCCGAACGCCTCAATCTCGCGCATGAATTGGCGCTGGGTGACGCCTTGCTCTTCCCGCAGCTCTTTTAGCGTTTTCTCCAGGTCGATCTCACGCTGCTTCTGGTCAAGCGCCTTTGCCAGGGCACGAGCCTGTTCTTCTTGCCCGGCGACTCGGAACTTGATCGCACCGGAAGAAATATTGGCGAGCAGCTTCTCGTACTCGGTTTCTTTGCCAATAAGCTCCAGGCGCTCCTTCATCTGCTGGATCAGGCGTTTGCCCTCATCCTCTTTCTTGGAGCTCGCCCCCTTCTTGGTCGGGGTCGTGTTCTTGGCGATGTTGTCCTGGAGCGCTTTAAGCCTGGCTGCGGCTCGCTCCTGAGCCTCTGCCCTCTTCTTCTCCCCGTGCTCATCCGCAGACAGAGAAGCCCATATCGGGTCCACCCCAAGCGCAATCAAACGGGCGAACTCGGCGGCTCTTTCAATATTCGCCACGAGCTGCACCTCCTGCGCCGCAAGCTCAGACAACAGGCTCCGCGCTCCCTGCGACGCTTTCGCATCCTTATCCGCCGTTGCCTTTTCAAGCCTTTTTGCCGCGTCGGCCATGCCTGCCAGCACACCAGCAAGTGCAGCCTGCTCGTCGGTTGCCCCCTGAAGCTTGGCACGGTATTCCTCAGCCTGTTGAGCGCTCATGCCGATGACATCGAGCGACTCTGTCAATCCAGTGATCAGTTTGCTGAAATCCGCTTCAGCCATGCCCTTAAAGGCATCGGACACCAGAGACAAATCTTTGGATCGATCTATGAGACTGGCCAGCTTCGCCTTCAAGTCATCAACATTCTCGCCAGACTCTGCAAGCCTCTGGATCATTTCCTGCAGAGCCTTGATGACCTTATCAGGAACCGCGCCTTGAAGACGATCAAGCGCCCCCGCCAGAAGATCAGCTTTTTCGGCTGCGCTTACCGAGGAGCTCATGATTTCGTTGAACGCTGCGGCGAACTCTTCGATAGGCGCACCTGCGCCGACCATGCCCCCTTGAAGAAATAGCGTTTGGATTTCCCTACGGATTGACGCTATCGATTCCTTGACCGCGTCTTCCTGCTCACCTATCTCCTTTTCCAGAGACAGGACCATGCCACGCTGCTGCGTCGAAGTCAGTTTCGAAAATCCTCTTCCAACTCTTTCAGCGAGCGGCTGGCAGCATTGATCGACTTAATCGAGTCTTCCGTGGCGCTGCCCCAGCCCGCCCACGCCATCGCCCCCGCTGTCAAAGCGAGCGACGCCAGGCCGATAGGGCCGCCCACTAGTGCCATCGCAGCGCTGGCCGTGCGAGCGGCGGTGGCCATTGCGCTGTAGCCGAGGACGGCCGCACGGCTCGAGCCAGAAATGCTTGCGGATAAAGCGAGCACTGCACGCTGTTGCGCTGTAGCTGCACCCGCAGTCGCCCAGAGTTTCTGCGCAGCGATCGCCTGAGCACCAACAAACCTCGATGCATACACGGCGGCGACCGCTCCTGCAGCCCCCGCCAGACCATCGAAGTTCTGGGCCAGGAAATCAATCCCGGCCGCCAGCCTGGAAGTCCCACCCAGGGCATCATTGTTCTTACCGAGAAACTCAGTTGCAGCCGTGGCCAGCCTGCCCAGCGCGTCGCGTACGGTGGTAGGCATGAGCTCTACCTGCTTGAGCACCTCCGCGTTGCCCTCAACCAGCGCCCTTGCCAGATCCCGCGCACTAAGCTTGCCCTCCGCGCCCAGATGGCGGATCTCAGCCGCGCTCTTGCCCAGCGACTGCGCCAACAGGTCCACAATCGAGGGCATCGTGGTCAGGATTGTTCCCCACCCGTTCGCGTCCAGTCGCCCTTTTTGCAGCGCCGAGGACAGCGCCCCCAGCGCAGACTTGCCCTTCTCTGCGCTTGCTGCATTCGTGACCAGCAGGCCAGAGAACGTGTCGATGGCATCAATCGACTGGTCCAGACTCAAGCCCATTTCCCGCAGCGGCGGGGACATGTTGACGAACCCTTCACGGGTTTCCGCCAGCGACCGATAAGTAATTGCCGCCGACTGCGCCAAACGCTCCTGTGCGTGCGCAAACTCGTCGGTGCTGGCCGTGGCCTGCCCTACCCGGCTGGCGTACTGCCCCCAATCATCCGCCGAGTCGATGATCTTCATGGCCGAGAAGCCGGCCACGGCGCCGCCCATCAGTCCGCGCAAGCCAGAGAGCATGCCAACTGCGGACGTAACGCCCTTGGTTGAATCGGCGAACTCGCGGTTGGCGGCCTTGGCGCGCGCCATGCTCCGCTCGACCGTCGCTCCAAAATTCGTGGCCGCCATCGTGCTGGTGGAGAACGCACGCTGCAGGTGCGATGCGTCCCCAGTCAGCGTGACAGCAATCTTTTTATCGGCCATGCCTTCTACTCATTAAAAACGGATAGGGCCGCCCGCTCCATATCCCGAATGTTGCGGAACGCTTCTATGCGCTTACGCTTGGAGAACCCCAGTAATCGCAAGGTCGATTCAATTTCCGCGGCGGGAAGGCCCAGACGGAACGGCTCACCCATGGGAGGCGCAACCACCGCCCAACAGGTCGCGAGCTGGAGAAAGGCCTCAACCACCGCCTCGTTCTCCGGCCAGACTTCGAAAGCCCCTCCTCCCGGCCCCGGACATTTCGAATCACGTCCTCGGGCGCCCCGGCGGCCAGCAGCGCCTCGATCACCAGCTCATCCGGCTGGAAATCCTGCGATTTGCGCTGACCGTCCCGCGCCCAATAGCGGGCGGCCTCGATTAGTTTTTTGTGCGTGCCCCCAAGTGCGCCTGGAAAAACCCATCAAACAGGGGTTGCGTGAACTCGGGGTACTCCGAAAGCAGCTCATCCAGAGCGACGGGAGAGAATTCGACAATCGCGCCGTCCTCATCTTTTACTCCCACCCAACCACACATCCGACCCTCCAAGCAGGCGAGATCGGACCTGTAGGGCCATTCAGCCGCCTTATCGCCATCCTCGGCAAGGATCGGATCGAGACCATGCTTCTGACGATCCAGATTGCGAGCCGCCGTGATCAACTCACGCAACTCCTTGTGCTTGGCGCGCTTGTACTGCGCAATAAACTCCAGCCTCCGTGCCTTGCCTTCGGCGTCGTACACAGAGACGGACACGGGGAAGCCCACCACGGGGCGCTTGGCGATTTTGAAACTCATGGGTACTCCGGAGAGAAAATAGAATTACGAGACGACGATCTCGATTTCGTCGTTGCCCTGGCCTGGCTGCAGGCTTAGGTTCATGCCCAACATGGCGACGTTGTCCGCTTCGGAATACGAGGGTTCGCTCAGTTGGGCGCCTGGCGCGCTGATCGTGACGATGTTGCCGGGCTGCGTGCCGTGGGTGATGGATAGAGGTTGCGTAGCCGCGCTGCGCACCATCTCGGGCCAGTTCAGATCGGCAATTTTCGGCAGCTCCAGCGAGATCTGACCCGTAGGCTGTCGGTCCGTAATCTCAGCGCCTTCGCAGCTGATCAACGAGCGCCAAACCAGCGCGTTGGCCAGGTCGAAATTCAAGGCCTGCAAGCAACCGCTATATCCGCCAAGGCTCCACTGCGGCGTGTTCTGTTTATTCACACCTAAGGGAATCTGGAACGCACTGAAATCCACATCCGCGGGCGCCGCCTTATCCGCAATGGGGTGGTATGCGCCAATGAACCGATAGCGCATGAATGGGATGCCCTTGGCCGTAATATCGAACGAAACCGTGCCTCGGGCATCAGTGATCTTATGGAAAAGGCCATCCAGGTAGTAGTGCAGAGTCAGCATTTCGAAGTCATCGGACACAGGCGTGTAAGTGACTTTCGTCGCATCGACAACCTCTGCAAAGCCACAGCCGCGCAGCAGAGACCCCCATGCCGGAGCCGTACCGGCTGCACCCGACCCCGCGAGCTCGACCTCGCCCTCGATCTGCGCATAGACCGTCGTGACAATTTGGCCAGAGTTCCCCATATAGGGGCGAAGCAGCGCCCGCTCCACCGTCTCGGTGGTCAACGGCGTTGCGGTGACGTTGCGCAGCAGGATTGCATCCGTAGCTGCTGCAGGGGCCGCTTCTGTGCCAGCAGCCGTCTGGGGCTTGGCCATCAGCAATGTTTTTTTGGCGGATTTAGCCATGGATCACTCCTTTTTGCCAGACTTCAGAACGCAGTCCACGCACGTTTCCGTGTGCTGGACCCGTATCAATGCGCCTGATTTAGGATCGCGGACATAGCGCCCGCCTCGGCCTGGATTCTGCGCAGCGGCAACATCCGCCACCGGCAGCTCAGAACTGGGCGGCAACACACCGCCCTCCTGCGTAGGGGCAGGATCTGCATCTTTCATGATTGCTCCTATGCGCTGAGCGAGTCGTCAGCGGTTTGGTAGGTGAACAAATAACGCTTGGTGATCGCTTGGCGCAGCAAATCGCCATTCACATAACGCGGCTCGTCGGTGCGCAGTTCCTCAGCCTGGACCAAGCCTGGGCCTGTGAACGCCATCACGATCGGATGAGCAGCTGAAAAAACCTGCTCCGACAGGCCCAGGCCATCCTCCCCTGCTGTGTGAACCAGCAAATGGATTTCGCGCATGCGGGTAACTCGGGGCGTCGCGCCATCCGTAACGCGTTCCGCCCCCACTTGAACAGTGACAACCTGTGCCAGTTCGTGCGTATGGGCACGAACTGGCGACGGTTCGATCACCGCAGGAAACCCCGGCACAGCGCGCAGGGCGTCGTGCAGGCCTTCGACATACATCTGGACGCGTGTCTTCATTTGACGATCCCCAACTCGGCGCGTGTCCAGTAGCCATCCCCTTGTGCCAGAGGCTCCTGCTTGATGCGGAAGCTCTGGAGAACGCCTTTGGATACCTCCACCTGCACGACATCATTGAACTGCAGAGGTGGCTGCACATCCGAAGTCGTGAACTCGATGGAGTAGTCAGTGGTCACCACAAGACCGTCCATCACTATCTGCTGGGGCCGGTCAAAGCGGGCCTGAAACTCGCCCGCCGGCAAGCCGCCAACCAGACGGACAACACGTTGGCGCATGCCCGCCTGATCGAACGCCTCATCAAAGACGCTGTTGTCCCACATATCAGGCTCGTTTCAGCCGGATGATGGCTTTGGGACGGGTCGGGATGTGCAGTGGGTTAGACTGACTTTCGATGTCCAGGCCCTTGCCCATGCGCAGCGGCTCGACACGGCTGTAGTAAGGCAGGCCATCCGTATTGACGGTTTCCATGTAGTCAGCCGGGGCAAAGCGCGTGATGAAAAAGTCAGGCACGCCCTCAGGAAATACGTAGGCATCATCATCGCCCACGTAGGGCTGGCCGGCGACGCGCCCACGATAGCGCTCAAAAGTGATACCGCCCAGCTCGAAGCTGTCCGGCGCTTTGCCGCGCAGCTCTGCCGCCTGCTGCGTATTCAGGAACGTCTCACGCACGCTCTTGTGATCGATGAGCGAGTTCCAGAAGTTTTTGCCGCACAGCGCGCGCGCACCCTGCATGGGAGCAGCCCCCAGGACGTCTTCGATCATGTCTAGCACTTCGGAGCATTTCGTACGAACGATGGTACCGGCGGTCCCCAGTTCCATGTTGTATTCGAGCTGAGTGATGCCAAAGGTCTGATAAACATCCAGCAGCACCGTAGAGCCGTCCGCGTCCAGAATCTTGCCCTTGATGGCGCCCATGCGATGGTGTTCATGAGTCAAATCCAGCTGGGTACGATGTTTGGCCAAGTACTTCTGCACACGTGCTTCTGCCGATTCCAGTTCAGACTGCGAACCAAACGCCCGAATACCCTGGATTTCGTCGGCCATCATGGTCGAGCGCTGCGGCAAGTGAACAGTATTGATGGGGATCGTGCGCCGGCCTTCCAGCGTCACCGGCGCACCATCGCTGCCACGAGGCTTGGCGGCGACCAGGCCAATGGTCTGGCCGTCGTACTCGATTTGCGCCACGACCGTCGGGATGCCCTCTTCTGCGAAAAGGCCCAGGGCGCCGATGCGACCAGGCACATAGGGGGTCTCGTTGATCGCAGCAGTTAAGCGGGATACGGAGAACGCCTCATCCTGAAAAATATTGATATCTGCCATGTTGGCTCCTGGAAAGTAAAAAAGGCCGCATAGCGGCCCCGAATGGTTTACGAATAGAGAAGGATCAGGCGCGAACGATAATGCCCTGCTCTGCCAGGTCGGTGGTGGCATCAGCGTCCAGGCCCAGCAGCAGCGCACTGGCCACCTCGGCATCGCGTCGGATGACGGCAATGGCTTGAGGCTGGGCGGAGGCCGGGACGCCGGCATACAGGACGCCAACGGCCCTCACGGGATCATCGGGCAGATCGCCCTTGCCGGTGAAAGGCACGTAGCGACCATCGGCGTCCTTCGCAAGCACCTGGCCGGCGTAGACATCAGCGGTAATTGCGGCCATCTCACCCGTCTCACGGGAACGCTGGCCGTTGGCCTCAGACAGAAGAAAATCAGCCGCGCGGGGTTTTTGCTCAATAAATGGCATATGTGGACTCCTGGTTATGCGGAGAAGGCTTTACGGTTGGCGTAGATTGCCTGGGGGTTCGGCCCGCTCCGCTCCGGGACCGACGATTGATTGGATGGTTGGTCGCGCTGCAGACTGCTGATCTGGATCGAGTCAGCAGCGCTCACCACATGCTCGAAAAGACGGGCGCGCACCTGCTCAGCAGACAGGCCTGCCGTAATGAACCCAGCGGCCTTGTCTTGCAGCTTGACGGACGCACAGAGGGTAGCGATTTGCTCGGCCTCATCCAGGCGAGCAATTGCTGCATCAGGCCCTGCCAGCCCGCCTGACAGCAGCACGGCCTCTGCCAGCTGAGGGATGCCGCGCTCACGGCTCTGTGCGTATATCTGCGCCGCAAGCGCCGCCGCATCCCGAGGCGCGGAAGGCGTGGACCCAGTCCCTGGCTCGGATTCAGTCTCAGGCTCGGGTTCGGGTTCGGGAGTAGCATCAGGCGTCGGAGTCGGTTCTGGCTCGTCGCCAGGACCAGCGGCCTGCGCACGCAGCTTAGCCACCAAATCGGACGGGACACCTTCTAGGCGCTCCAAAATATCGACGCTATCCGCCGAGGCGGCCAGCGCGACTGGATCCTCAATGAGCGAACAAAACCCCATGGATTGCGCCTCCAAAGCGTCCATCCATGTGGTTGCATCCATCATTTCGATGATCTTTTCGTCGGCCAGCCCACTGCGCCGATATGCCGAAACGATACCGTCACGGGCCTTATCCATCATTTCAGCGGTAGTGCGCAGCTCATCCGCGGTACCCGCCGCAATGATCCAGGCACTGTGGCACATCAACATGGTGTTCTCGGGCATGATGCGTTTATCGCCAGCCATGAAAACCAACGATGCCGCCGACGCCGCTACGCCATCCACCCGGGTCTCCACGGGCAGTTTATGACGCATCAGCGCATTGAATATGGCGAACGCATCGAATACGTTTCCGCCGGGGCTGTTGATCGACACAACGATTTTGGAGGCATTTTCTGCAGCCGCTTCCAGGTCCTGGACGAATGATTTAGCCGTCGTTCCCCAAAAACCGATTTCATCGTAGATCCGCACCTCGGCGACCTTCTCTTCGCCGATCTGCTTGGCTTGGATCGAAAGCCATTTCTTAGCCATGCTGGCTCCTAAAAGTTAATTCAGGCCCCAGAGGGGTCATCATCACGTTCACTTGGGTCACCGGGCTCTGCGCCTTTGTTGCGCGCATGGCGGGAATCGCTATCCAAGCTCAGCCTGTCCCGATCCGCCTGCTCGTTATCGGCTCGCATCTGCGCAGCCACCTCCTCGGGATCCTCGCCTTGAGCCAAGATAATTGCCGACCTTGAGGTAAAGCCAGCTCGAACTGCATCGGTATTTGCCTTGACGTCTTGCACCGGGTTGAAATACGGCCAGCCCTCGGGCACCCACAATACCCGCCGCCACTTCCGGCGCTCCAGATAACGCACCGGCATCAAACCGGCGAGCGTAATGGCGTCGATCCAAGCATTCCAAATCGGGCGGCACCACTGGTGAATAAACACCGTCCACTGGAACTGCTCCACGAGTCGATGAAATTCATTCACCACCACTCGCAGCGTGCGATCGCTGATGCCTCGCAGGTCGCCAGTGGCCAATTCGTAGGGAATGCCAACGGAGGCGAATGCGGCCATCAACTGCTGACGCATGAACTCTGAGTAGTTGTCGGGCGCGCCTGGAGGCGTCGCAAACGTCACATTCTCGCCATCACCCAACACATTCAGGCTTCCTGGCTCGATGCTTGCGATGGGCGCACCATCGTAGTCGTAGACCTCATCCTCTCCTGTCAGCTGATTCACTGGGTCAGGACTGTCTGCCTCGTCGCCTTTCCGATAAATGAACCCGGCGAAAAGGTTTGCCACCTCCTGACGAAATGCAACCGCATCATCGAAGTTATCCAGGGTCTTGAGCCGAAGCAGTACCGTAGCCAATTCAGACACGCCGCGCACTTGCCCCGGCCTAAGCACCGGATAGGCATGAACAACCTGCTCTGCCGGCACTCGACGCTGCTCGCGAAGGCTCCGGCCGTGAGGTGCGGCAGGGTGCCAATTCCAAAGGTGGTAAGCAGCGCGCCGGCCAAGCGCATCAAACTCCACTCCATTCACCACCTCGTTACCGCCAGCCAATGTGCGGTTGTCCTCGGTGGGCAACAGATCCGCCTCGATTGCCTGAACCTGCAATGGCACGGCCAGGTCATCCTCCGGCCGACGAGATCTCAGCCGCCCTAAGGCCTCCCCATCCACAAACATGGCGCGTACGGCCAAGGCCTGAAGCCCATAGAAATCCAATCGTCCGTCGGCATCCGCATCCGGCACCCAGTCCGCCCACAGCTCCTTCAAAGCAGCCCGAACACCCGCATCCGGATGCCGAGGGTACGGCTGTATGCCTGTCCCGATCACGTTGGACACCCAGCGCGTGACGCTGGTTTTGGCCCATGTGTCATTTCGAACCGCATCCCGAGCACGGCGTCGAATCGTGTTCAGATTGGACGTGGCCGCACTATTAGGGCCGGCGCCAGAGGGATTCCAATTGCGCGAACGGCTCCCCGTCGCGCTCCCTCCCTCATAAGCCGTCGACATAGAGGCTTGGAGGCGAGTCGGCAACACGAACCCCCTCTGCTGCAAAGCTCGGTACTTCATCAGATCCCCTTGCCACTGTTGCGCAGCCTGATAATGCGAGACTGACGCCGCCCCTCCTGCCCACGAAGGCCAGCCAAGATGCGTTGCTCCGCCCGGAGCAGCTCACTCGTTGATTGATAGCGAACCGTCTTATCACCGTATCGAACCTCCAGGACGCCTGCGGCCAGAGCTTTTTGCACGGCCGCGAGGTTTTCCTTGGTATAGGCCATCAGCGTCTACCCCTCATCATTGACCCTACCCGGCGTATGCCGGCTCTGCGCCCACCTCTGGCGGGCACAGGAGCCGCAGTTTTCGCTATCGGTCGAGCATTCGTAGAAACGCCCGCGGATGCGGGCGTCAATGTGGTTTCATCGGTAGGGCTCGAGCCCAACACAGACTCGTCAATACCCAGCTTCTCAGCCAGGCTCGCCCACCAGTGGTCAGTTTTACGTGCCAGCTCCAGATGCGCTTCCAGCCAAATGGCATAGACGCAGCAGTCCAAAACCTCATTACGTTTTCGGATCGGCGTCCAGACCGAGCGCGAACCAAAAGCGGTCCGTCGCACTGCACGAACCTCGGCAGCAAGCTGGCGAAACCACTCCTCCGACATGTCAGAGGCCAGATGGACATACCCACGCCCAGGCGTTTCAACCTGCAGACGCCCAAACAACAGATCCTTTGCCATGTTGGTGCCGACATACCAGAGCCGGACGCCCTTTTTGACGCGTTTCCCGCGCCAGTCGATGTCGACCTGCGTCACGCCATCTTTAATGTGCTTCTCGCCAGTCGGCCGCCCCCGGATGGCATACACCCGGCGCGCCCGATTCTTGCGCGCATATTCATAGACCGCCTGCGAATGGTGGCCACCAGTATCGATGGCCGTAGCGTAAATGGGCATTTGCCGCCCGCCCTCATGCAAATAGCGGCGCTCGAACAGCAGCTCATCTAGTTTCTGCCACACCTCATCTTCTGAAGGATTGCCGAACAAGACCTGGTGATCCACCACCCACATCTCGCCGCCCTTGCCTACGCCCCAGACGCCGACCTCAATTCGATTGCCCTGAATATCTGCGCCGGCCAGCAACAGCATGCACCGATTGGGCACAAGCCCATCGTCCAGGCCGGGAGATCGATAACCCTCTATCTCCGCACGGCGCTGCAGCTCATCAGACTCCATACGCTCGATTTCACCCTCCCAGGTTCGACCCAGCGTGGTATTCCAGAACGTGCGCAGCTCCTCGTCCTCGCCCATCGAGGCCTTCTGATAGGCTTCCAGGAACTCCTTGACGATCGTCGACCAGGACACCAGGGGACTATAGGCGGTCCATACATGGAACGCTACGCGCAGGTGAGGCTGAACCAAGTTTCCGGCAGAGTCTCGAAATACTCCATCCTGATCAATCGTCGTGCCGTCGTCCCCGACCCATATGCCACGCTCTGCAGCAGCCAGGTACTCGCCCTGAGTGGCTAGGGCGCCGCAATGCGGGCACAGGTGCCGAACCGTGCGTGGATCCCCGTCTACCCACTTGAATCCATGCGGCTCCCCTTCCCCGCCCCAGGTCAGGTCATGCAGCTCGTCACAGTGTGCGCATGGGACGTGGTAGGTGTAGCGAGCATCCGCGCCCTCGGCGCGTTTCTCCATCAAGCAAAGGCCCTTGATCTTCGGCGTGGACCCCACTACCAGCTTAGGAAAGGTCGCCCCCTCCAGGCGCTTGAGCGCCAGCTTTCCGGGGTCACCCTCGCCGTCGATATTGCTGTCGAACGAACTGAATTCATCCAGATACCCCACGCTGACGGACAGACGCCGATAGTTGTCGGCAGATTTCCCGCCTCGCAGATGCAGCATGCTGCCGGTAAATTTTTTCACCAGCAGCGTGTTGTCTTTGTGCCTGGATTCGCGCATCGGGAAAATCGGATGCAGCACCGATACGTCCCGAATCATCGTGTCCAGCTCAGTCTTTACAAACTCATCGCGCGCCGAGTCGGTTGGCTGCCACAGCACCTGATTCCGGCGCCGATGCTCCGCAAAATATCCAATCGCTGCCAGCAATATCTTCGTGTAGCCGACACGGGCCGACTTGATGACATCCACCTCGTGGACATCATCACTTCCAATACAGGCCAGAATGGCCCGCTGAAAGGGCCAAGACTCCCAACGCTGCTCTACATACGAGGATTCAGCAGACAGATAAAAGTGGCTTTCAGCCCACTGGCGCAGCGAAACAGGTTCCTGTGCGGCAAATCCTGCCAGGCCACGGCGCAACGCGCGCGCAATCGCTGCTCGATTCTCCGTGACCAGCATTATTCCGCCTCATTTTCGTCTGCCTCGACATCCTCCAGGGTCAGATTTGCAACCGCGTTGCGGGCCTTCGCAATTTCTCGCCTGACAAAGCCGATGTCAGAATCCGTCAGGGACGGCACGCGGCGTTTGATAGACGCCGGAATTGTATCGAGCAGGGCCGCGATCTTGCCGCCTGCCCGCACGAGCACCTGTTCCAGCACAGCCACCGGCGCGAGCTCACCACGCCGGACGTTATTTTCCATTTCAATCTTGTCAGCCTGGGCCGAAGCCAAACGCGCCTTCTCTGAAACCAGGTCGATTGAGTCGTCAGACTGGCGTGTACGGCCAGCAGCGATCTCTCGTAGATGCCCGCAGTAGGCCAGCAGCCAGTTCCCGGCGTTATCCCCTACCGTCAGAACGCCCTGTGCAATCAGCCCGCTCACCGCTGGCTGCGTGATACCCACTATTTGGGCAAACCGTGCCTGCGTTATTCTCTTGTCTGGATCAATCATCGAGCTGTCGCAATGGCCTGATCAAGCGCCTTGGTGAATTCGTCCTCAAACCGCAGTCCATAGTTTTCGTCGGCAGTCTCGTAGAACGGCAACCGACGCTCATACTGAACACTGTCCACCTGCAGCAGGACGGGAGCCACATCAGCTCCATGCGTGCCTGTTTTGCGCCACACGCCGGCAGGCAAATGCTGAGTGCGATTCCCTGATACAGCCCCCTTGCCTCGGGAAATGAAATAGACCACGCCATTGATACGGCGGTAGCCACCTTCGCCCCGTCCCATCTTAGCCGTGCGAGCGCGGCTCTTTTCAGTCGAATTCGCCCGATACCCTTGCTCGCCAAATGCCTGCAAATACGACATCAACCGAACAACCTGGCCCCGCGACATATTTCCGTAGGCGTCTTGCTCAGCGCCACCAGCTGGAATGTAGTACCCACTGGGGCCGATTCGCCCCAACGCGCTCTCGAACCGTTTCTGGCGGCGGCCGCCGCCCTCAACCTGCGGCAACAGATACCTGTTTGCCGCCGTTCCTTTCCCGGCAAAGTCCTTGAACCCTACGGTAGCCGATAGCCGCTGCTTTGTTGCCCGATCAGTGCGCAGAGACCGAAGCGTGTATGGCGTCGGTCGATCAAAGACCTGGGGCATCAGCTCAGTAATGGCTTTTTGGATCGCCGCCGCTGTGCGGTTCAGTGCCAGTGACGTGGCATATGGGACCTGCCGCTCAGCACGCCCAAGCCACCGGGCGCCGTCCTTGGCGGTGCTGGTGTACTCGATCATGCCAGCCTCGAAAAGAATATAACCCCCCCCCCCCTCTAAAAATATAACCCCCGCCCTTCGGAGTCAGGTCATTCTTAGAGGAACAGGCGCATAAACATTGGGTTTGCGGGGAAAAAAATATAACCCCCCTACGAAAAAACTCGTGAACAGCGAGAGTCCGGGGTTCGAACTCCCCTTACCGGGGCATTTTTCCCAGGGGCCCCCGGCTCATTTGAGAACCGACCTCATTCACGAAACACGCCTTCATGGCATCCTCAGCCCAGCCCGCGCGGCCCAAATGACTGAGCGGCGCTAGGCTGGGCTCAGCATCAAAACAAAAGCCCCGCCGTTTCCGGAGGGGCTTGGTTCTTCGGGCTGAGCAATATCCAGCCTACGGGAAATATTATGATTTCATCTAGACACTTAAGCAACCTGTCTAGACACTTTATTTCTCACTTACCTTCAAGCTTCAACGTAAAGCAGGTTTTATAGACTCAACAAAGTCCACTGCATCCCTAAAATAGTTTTTAAAAGCATCTGCTATAGCACTTGGAGATTGCGCGGTGACATATACAACGTCGTCGTCTGGATAACTTCCTTCTATCTCATCCCGATACGCCATAGCTCTACTCGCGGTACCGTAGCCACTGGCTGAGAGTTCGCCGTTATGAAAGTGAAGAATTACGTGCTTACGCTGCGGAATCTCCGTAGAGCTTCTTCGTGCCATGTCAAGCGTATTAATCACACCAAGTTGTCCCTCCAACTCGCTCATCTCACGGCACAACTGCTCATCAGTCAGTTCGGGGCAGGCACCGTACATCGACTCTTTTGTTCTTGCTAAGTACTCGCTCGCCAGCACAAAAAGCCTTTCTCTCATCGGATTGGCATTTTGATCAAACTTGATGCGTGCCCCGTCCAATAAGTCACTAATCTCCACAGCGGTAGCCCACGAATGCTGCGTCTTTGTCCGATACTGAATTTCAATTTTTAAATCATCGTACCGTCTGCCGCCTTCCGTTTGAGCAACATACTTGTAGACCTCATGCACAC
Organism: Alcaligenes sp. Marseille-Q7550; assembly: GCF_965112015.1. Lineage (NCBI taxonomy): Bacteria > Pseudomonadati > Pseudomonadota > Betaproteobacteria > Burkholderiales > Alcaligenaceae > Alcaligenes > Alcaligenes sp. Marseille-Q7550. The sequence continues at coordinate 1,123,241 of NZ_CBCOPU010000001.1, read as the reverse complement.
CGCGGTACCCGGTAGATTTTGGATTGGCAATGTAATCGTATCTGCCCTTATCGTCTCGTATATGCCTCGCTTTCGTTCCATGGAAAGCCTCTCGAAACTGCGCTATGTCCTCAATGCTTGAGAAAATTAAACGACAGCCAGCTAAATCATGCATCGACGACAAATCTCTAGCCCGCCCAGACTTTAACTTGTCAACGATGGTGTTCAACCTCTTCAGTCGTTGAGCAAACACTATTTCCATGGGGCTTTGACGCTTCATGTATAGCCTCAGCGTCGCCTGAAACGTGTTCAGGATGTATGCGTGCGAGTTACGCCAATTGTTTACTATTTCTCGATCCAGCTCAGTGCCGCCGTTGGCCAACGCCTGACCAGCCCGCCTAACCTCACCTTTCGTGAATCTTTGCGGATCACCATACGAAGCCATTATCACCCTCCCGTGCGATTTATTCGGGGTAAGTGTATCAATCTTTTTCATTTCACGCTCCAGGCGGGAATAGAGACATCAAAGTCGTGCGTTGGCTTTGCTTGCGGCTCCTGTTGAAACCATCCCATACATCAAATGATCTAGCTGCCTCATGGCAAAGTCCAGCCTAAAGTAGTACGAAGGCCGCGACAGACCTAAACGCTCGATCTTCTGCTTTACCACGCCAGGCCAAACATACTGCGCCACCACAACCGCCTTGGCGTCTGGATACAGAGCGTCAATCCAGTCATCCAGCCGTCGCAGCTCGTCATCCACAAGCAGCACCTCTACCTCGGGCATACTCATGCCGTCCACGCGCATGTTCTGAAACGCAGACTGGGAAGGCAGCCCAAGTGCCGAACGGTTCTCGCCTCGCTTCCACGCCCCCCACTCGCCCAACAGAATCTCCAGTCTGCTCTTCATACATCCCCCACTTCAATCTTCAGATACCCGCGCTTGGCTGGGTCTACTCCGTCGTCCACCACCAGAGGCCGGAACCGCCGATCATCAATCCCCAGGGCCTTGGCAATGCCATCGATCTGCGGCTTGATGCAGGCCAGCAGGTTATCCAGGTCGCGCCCCCGCCGATCTGGCGACATGAAAGTCACTTTCACGGGGATGCGGTCGCCGCCAGTGAATCGACGCAAGCCCAGCTCGGCCACTGCCGCCACGCGCCCATCGCGCCGCGCCTGTTCCTTGGCCGCCTGGACTCCGCCCCAGTGCCGACCATTCTTGCGATTGGGCATCAGCCGCATGTCCGGCCAGGGCAGCACCAGAGTCAATGCCGTTGCGTCAGTCATGCTGCCTCTCCTACTGCTGCCTGGGCCATGCGAATTACCGCAGGCGAACGGCCCTTGGGGCTGTTGAGGATCTTCCAGGCCCAGGCTTTGTGATCGCGCTGGGGCTTCTGCTCGTCCTGGTTGCCTATCTGCTGCATGGCCCGCTCGGCGGCCTCCCGGTTCTGCGGACTCATCGGCGCCCCCTGTAGCTTTCCCAGGCAAATGACACGGCGCGACCATCACCCTCACGCAGGCGGTCGAACGCGCGTTGCCCAAGGCATTCCTTGATGCCGGCCGTAGTGAGGTTGCTGATCACGATGGTTGGGCGCATGTTCTCGTAACGACCATTCAAGATCTCGAACAGGTACAGCCTCTCGGTTTGGCTCTCGAACTGCACGCCCACCTCGTCCAGGATCAGCAGGTCAGGCTCAACTAGACGAGCAATGGCCTGGGACTCGGTCAAGTCGCGCCTGCCGTAGGTTTCCTTCACGCTGCGTACCGCCCCCATGACCGAAGTGAACAGAGCCGTGAAGCCCTGCTCCATGACTTCGTGCGCGATGCCAACAGCCAGGTGCGTCTTGCCCGCGCCCACGTTGCCGGTGAAGATCAGGCTGCGGCCCGTCTCCACAGCGTGCCGGAACGACTCGGCATACTCCTGGGCGATCTGCAGCGCTTTGGCTGCCTCTGGGCAGGTAGGCTGGTAGGTGCTCAGCCGGCGATCAGCGAATCGGGCGGGAATCGCTGCGCGAGACAGGATCGAATGCGACTTGATCTGAGCCCGCTCTGCTGCGGTCTGCTCCGTCACCAGCCGGATCTGATCCTGAATCAGGGCCTTCGGATCCTGGCCAGTAGCCAGCGCCCCCATCGTCATCTGCTCCAACCGCGCCAATGCGCCGCCGAGGTTAGAAACGGCCATCATCGTCTATGCCCTCCCCGTAGTCGTTGCCTTCAAATCCTGTGTGCTGACCCGCCCCTGGCTTGCCGCCCCCTTTGCCCTTGTCCTGCGGTACGCCGTCCTCCCAGCGACGCTGGTTCAGGTACGTCAACGGCGCCGGCTCGTAGCCGTCCTTCCACTGGGTGGTTTTGCACATCGCCTTGACGTGGTCGATCACCTTGTCAGCGACGGCATCGAGGTTGCGGGCCTTCCACTTCTTCTGGCATTCCGATTTCGCTACCCGGCGAGCTGTGTTCGGGTATGCCTGCCAGAACTTCTCGAAGCGCGACTCGCACGAGATCTCAGTTGAAGTCTCAGTAGTCTCAGTAGAAGTCTCAGTCTTATATTCAAGATGGCAATTTGCACTCTCCGATAGTGGCAATTTGCCATCTTCAGAAGGTGGCAGAATGGGGGTGTTCGATGGTGGCAAAATGCCATCTTCGATGCGGGCCAATTGCTCGTAGTCGATCCGGTAGAAAAGCGTCTTGTCGAAGCGGTTTTCACTCAGGCGCTCACCCACCAGCAGGCCCTGCTTGCGCAGGCTCGCCAGCGTGCGCCGGACGGTATCGTCAGACCAGAATGGGAACTGCTCCTGCCATTGCTGGATCGTGTTGTAGGTCCAGGTGTAGCCGTTCTTCTCGGTCGTGCTGCGGCCCAGCCAGTAGTGAATCTGTTGGACCACGATGGCCTCATTCAGGCCAATGGCAGCGGCGAGCTTTGGCAGCACCTGTAGCGGGTTTTCGTCTATCAGCAGCCTGCTCATGCCACCTGCCTCCTCAAATACGCCCCCACGAACTTCTCGACGTCGCGGTCGGCTTCCTCGGGCCATTGGCCCAGGCGTTTCAATTCATCGCGGGTCTGGTGCAGCCAAGTGATTTGGAATCCGATGGCTGTGCCCTTGTCGTAGATCCCGCCCTGGTCGAGCAAGCTGTGGCAACCACGGACACCGACTTCGTCTACGCACAGAGGGAACATGAGCGCATCGGAGACTTTTAAGCCCAGGCCTTTGCCGAATTCGACGCCGTTCATGTGGGCGGCCTGGGAGCGCCCCCAACGGCCGCAGTTCGCACACGGCAGCGCGGCGACGTTGCGCCGATGCCGCTCGGAACGGTAGACGCCCTGGGGCTTGGGGCGGTGCTGCAAGGCGGTGCCGAGAAGCTGCGCGATGCGCTGACCCAGGCTCGGACCTTTCTTGACCTTAGGTTTGGATTTGAACGGGGTGCGCTTGAGCATCTGCCGGCGAACCAGCGGCGTGCGCTGAGGGAAGTCAGTTTTCTTCATCACGCTTCCCCAACACGATCCAGGTAGATGCGCCCAGGGCGCCAACGAGGATGGCCGCGGCGAACCACACGCCCATGGGCAGGCCGCCGTAGATCTCGGTCACGATTTCGAGGGCCTTCATCGCACTTGGCTCCGCAGAGACGTCGGGAGCGTGAAGTACAAGCCCATGCCCTGCAGGACTCGGACGAAATGCGTCGGGTCCACCTTGGCAAGGCTGTCCGTGCCGAACTCGGCGTACAGGCGCTCTTTGATCTGGCGCTCGCGCTCGTGCGGCTCCTGGTTGAAATCGATTTTCAGCTTGTCGCAGACCTGGCGGCTCTTGAACCAGTTCAGCTTGTACAGGTCCGTGTAATAGGTGCCGTAAGGTGCTTTGGTCATGCCGCTCCCTCCTTGCGATGCCAGCGGGTCACGTTGCGGATGATGCGGAAACACAGCACGATCAGATCGCGGGCCTTGGCCACCACCATTTCGCGTTCTTCGGCGGATACGCGCCCGTCGGCAGTGGTGCCCGTGATGGCGCCGCACATTTCGCCCAGCTCGGATGCAGCCTTGAGCGCCTTCTCATTCAGGGCACGGGCCTCATCGTCAAAGCCACCCACCGGCTCAGGCGGCAGCTCGACCACGTGCAGACCGCCCTGCTGAGCAGCCGCAATCAGCCAGTCACGGGCGCCTTCACGGCTGTCGGCCAGTTCGTCCAGCCATTCGGTCAGCAAGAAAGCCATGTCCATGTCCAACTGCTCGCCACCGGTGAGCTTGCGGCGCAGGGACTCGGGGTGGATGGACACGCCACGGCGCTCGGACAGAAACACGGCAGCCGCGCCAATGCCGCCGGCGGCTTCGCGGACGCTGCTGTAAAGCGCATCCCGCCAGTTGAGCGAGGAAAAACGTCTTGTCATTGGGTTGAACTCCTGTTCATTTCAGCGTTTCGCCCCTCCACAAGAATCGCTACAGTGCAAGTGTCAAAAGTACGTAGCGATTAATACGGAGTGGGAACTACAAATGGAAAAAACCGGGTGTGAAACTCAAAATGCGGGGATGGAAAAAAATCAAATCCCCCGCTTCGAAATCATTGATAGGGCCACTGAGCTGGCGTATCAGGCTTTCAGTAGCCCTACCGATGACCACATTGCCGGCATATACGACCGACTGATTTGGAATGAACTGCATGGGCTGGGCGAAGCTGGCGCCATAACGGTTCATTGAGGTGGTCAATCCCGATCAGGTATGCTTAGAGATTCCAGTAACTAAACTTTTCTGAAAGGAATTGACCGTGATTCATCCAATCGACAATACGCAGGGCGATTTGAAATTGCTGGCGATGGCTATTCAGGCGCTTATCGAAACTCACCCTGATAAAAAGGCATTTCATGCAGCCTTTAAAGAAATCTTCGATAACTCCGGCTTGCATAGCCTTTACGCTGGGGAGAAGGCCCAGCCCCACACAGGCCAGCTCCTGCAAGACATATTTCGAACTGCGCATTCGCAAGCAAAGCTGCCGCAGGACCTGAAGGCTACTGACCAGTCCTCTTGATCCTGTAAACGAACTCAAGGCCGCAGCGAATACCAGATCTCGGATTGCTGGCGATGTCCTTGAAGACGATGTCGAGGATCTCCTCCCGGCGCTGCTCTGCTATTTCGTGCATGTAGCGATGCAGCGCCGGGCGGATCAGCCATAGAACTAGGCGGGCGTACCAGTTACGCATGGGCGCCCCCTTTTGTGATTACGTTTGTGGGGCCGATGGGGATCAGGCCATCAGGGGTTGGGTCTTGGGTTGGGTCGGGGGTGTTGGGCATGGGGTGCTCCGCGGTCGAAAGTTCCGAAAATTCAGCTATCAGGTCAGCTGCCTCCAGGCGATGGTCCGCTCGCACCAACCTTGCGATCACGTCAATAGACGGCTTTTTCCCCCGCCACTTCGTAGCGATCTGCCACAAATAGCCAGCATTCACACCGGCCTTATGCGCTAGCGCCTGACGACCGTGACGGTCCAAAGAAAGGTAGAGGTCAGATAGCTTCATACCAAAAGATTAGCGCCGCGCTATGCCTCATGTCAATAGCGCGGCGCTACGCCCCAGCATTAGCACTGCGCTGTTTAATTGAGAGCTATGAAAACTGTCGAAGAAGTGCGCCGCATAAGACTTAAGATGCTCATCAACGAGGTGGGCGGCACAGCTGCGGACCTTAATAGGGCAACCGGCAAAATAGACAGGGACTCGACCTATAGCCAGATCCTGAACCAGTCACTTGGGAGCAAGACCAAAAAGCCCAAGCAGATGGGCTCTCCAATGGCCAGATCCTTGGAAGAGGAACGTGGAAAACCGACTGGATGGATGGATACAGATCCAGACTTGTCAGATGACGCCTGGCCCTTTCCCTCTATCAAAAAAAGCCGCATCTTGGCCTTAGATCGCCTTGACATCGTGCGTCTCGAAGCGGCTTTGCGCGTCTCCGCTAAGGAGCTAGGTTTAGACATAGAGAAAGATTGAGCCAGTCTCCACACAACAAAAGGCAGATCGTCCGATTCTGCCTTTTCATTACAGCCTAACGTAACAAAACGTTTAAACTGAAAGTAAACAATTAGGAGGTAGCATGAAACTCAAGGTGTTGGCGGCTGTCATATCTGCAGGCCTGCTCCAAGCTTGCGCCTACAAAGGCCATATCGATAGCGTAAGTGGCGCGGCGGAAATCATGCCCACAAGGCGACTGGAAGCCAATGCGGAGGTTAGGTTTGAGCCTGAGCTGTTAAGCGTTTCACAGCGAGTTAACACGGGCTTTATCTGCGGCGCCCACAATTACACTATCACCCCTGGCGTTGCCATTGCTGACTCCATCATGCGCACGCTTGAGGGAGCATTCAAGCAGGTCGTGAGAATAGACAGCCAGCAAACCACATCAGGCGCCTATTTTTTAGATTTTTCGCTAGACGATTTCTCTCCTCGCCTACGCTTCAACCCTGGCTTTTGGATGGCTACGCCCGAAGCAAATGTAGATTTATCTATACGTGTGAGGGCTTGGAAGGACACTGGCGAACTTGCATTCCAAACAACCGCGCGAGGACAGGGCCGACACGAAGACGGATCGGGCGGTTGCGGCGACGGCATGCCTGTCGTCGAGCAAGCTACGCGCCAAGCCGTGCAACGCGCCATGGAGGATCTAGTACAAAAACTGATCAACAGCCGCGCCTTAACCGACACTTGAGCGTTTCACCTATACCGCAACAATCCACCCGCCCTTTGAGCGGGTTTTTTTCGCCCTCAGCCCCGAGACTTGTACGAAGCAGTTTGATTCGGGGCATAAAGCGGCCAAGTTTGGCAACGCTATTGACCCAATTAACTGTACGGATATACAGTATCCGTATTCCACCCGCCCCCTCCCCGTAGAACACGCGTTAACCAGATCCCGTATGGATGCGCCCACTTGCACGTAACAGCAGCCCGTGGCGCTCGGAGAACTAGATGAAGAAGTCCGACCGAAAAAAGCAAAGACGTAACCCGCATGACGTACCCGCCCAGAAAGGCGCGAAACTCCCGGCCACCGACGCACAAAGGCTATACCCCCACAGGCCTGTACAAAGACTCGAAACCTTTGAGCTTGAGAGCGCTGCGATCCAAGAAATTTTAGACGCAGTCGTAAGGCTCCAGACCTACATAGCCCTGCGCCAGCGTCGCCAATAGTTCGCCCAGCAGATCGTCGCTCTGAGCACTTTTCAAGACCCGCGATAGCGGGTTTTTTCTCGCAATCTAAATTAGCGCCGCGCTATTGACCAAATGATTAGCGCTGCGCTAATATTCGTTCAAGCTCTTTAACAACCCGCATACCAATAGCACCGGCAGCCTGTCTGCAGGTGCGCGGCATCCCTTCCGTGTCCAGTCCAGCCAAGCGCGGTAAACGGTGAACAGGGTGAGGCGCAGACGGCCAAAAACGGTAACGGTCATGCCGGTTGGAATCCCGGCCATAGGCCCCCTTTGGTGGGGCCGCATCTGAAACCGCCCTACTCAGGGCGGTTTTTCATGCGAACAAAGAAGTGAAAGTGACTTTCAAGGAGAGCAGCAAATGGCCTATGTGCGCCTGAATGTCGATGTCGACATTGATATGTCTGAGTTTGAAACCGATGAACTGGTGGCTGAGCTGGATAGACGATGCAAGTCGCCAACGGACGAGATTGACCACGGCCCGGCTCTACAAGCGATGTTTACCGCCCTGGCACCCGGTCAGGAACAGGAGGCCTTGAAGCTGCTGCGCACTTATCTGTGCGACTGCCTGGGCCGCGTCATGTAACCCGCCCCCGAACATAGGAGAAAGGCATGAACTACAACCGCATGACTATCCGCGAAGCTGCGGCAGGGTTTGAAGTTTTCAAGATGAAGCCGGCCCATGCATACGCTGGGAGCGTGAGCGGCGGCGGGTATCGAAAAACCACGTTCGCCGTCAGCAGGATCGCGAAGCCGCTGTTTTGTGGCAGCTACGCCGAATGCGCCGGGTTCATTCAAATGAGCGGCGCGGAATTCATGAGCGAACACGGCTTGCCAGTCTGACAACCCATTCCCGGAGATAGGAGGACGCCATGTCCGCATTCTGTGTATTTGGTATGACCGAGCCGCTGGCCAAGACGCTGGCGGCGCGTAAAGCCCCCCCCCAGTGACAAGCTGAAAGCAATGAGCGATGAAGATCTGCGCAAATGGTATGCAGATCAGGCCGCCAAGATATTGGAATCAGGCAAGCACCGGCAGGTGTCGCCTGAGTTTGATGCGCCGCAGTTCTGCCAGGACTGGATTGAGCTGGCGCGAAAGACCGTCGGGCATGACGGTCTACGCATCATGGTTCGCGGCGAGCGGCCCGGCGGCGCGGTAAGCAAGCGAACGGGCAAGCCGATCATGGCATGGCTACCCTACTGAACTATCACCCGGCCAGGCGGGCCGGCTGTAGGGAGCCTAAGCATTTGATCGGGATACATACCACAAATAAGCGATGCCAAGCGGAGCAATGAACCAAGCGCACAGAAACAACGCGAAATTAATGATGAATTTAGCTATTAGCATCACCAAAGCGTTCAGGAAAAAAACATTATCCCCAAGCACGAAGCGCTTCAATTCATCATAGACGAGCTTCGAGAATGGAAAAAGCGCCAAACATATCAGACCTGGGAATGTTCGCTTCCAAAAGAAACCGTCCGGCCAGCCAGCTTGATAATCCATGAAGACAAACAAGGCAAAAAAAGCTAAGCCAATAGCGTAAGCCCTAAGCAAATACTCTCGTCGTATTGATCCAAAAATTCTAGTAAGCATTCAGCACCACCTAATAGAGACAAAACCAATTCAAGCCAAGCGATCATAACAGCACTTGCTCATTGAAGTCGCCAAAAGCCATGAGCCTCTGGAATGAGGCCATGCAGTCTAAGTACAGCATACATTACGCCAGCCTGAGAGCGCACAGGCCCATGGCCCGCATGGTGAGAGCGGGCGCCATCCCTCCCGGCCATCCCGGCCACACTCTCAAGGAACCTACCCATGACGCAAATTGCCGTCGGCAAAACTGTTGCCATCAAAACCGGCTCGGTCCGATCCAAGAACCTGACCGAGCAGAACGCCACCATCACCGCGGTTACCAAGAAAGGCCGTGGGCACACAGTGAAATACACGGCTGGCGGCAAGGAATACGCCCTGCCCTACGCCAAGTTTGAAGCCAGCATCGCCCGCGCCTGACGCCGCGTACCCGCTCCGGCCCTGCCTTTCCGTCTGGAGCGCAGGGCCTCTTTCTGCCTATTCATTTCAGGAGACCAGTATGTCGGCTCTTGCCTACCTGTTTCTGATTTTTTGCGTCTTCGGCCTGGCCGGTATGCTGGATAGTGCCTGGCTACGGGTTGTACGTCCGCGGCTGGCGGCCCGCTACGGCTGGCAGCCCAGTGCTGATGACTGGCATATCCCTAACTCGGCCTGGGTCGGCTGCTGCGCCATCGCCCTGGGCTTGTATGTCACCTTGCGCCACGTCGCCCCCGCTGCAGGATTCTGAATATGGCATCAGTGAACAAAGTGATTTTGGTCGGTAACCTCGGACGGGATCCGGAGGTCCGATACAACCCCGACGGCGGCGCCGTCTGCAACATTTCCATCGCGACTACTTCTGCCTGGACAGACAAGGCTTCCGGACAGCGGCAGGAGGTCACAGAGTGGCACCGCGTCGTGTTCTACAACCGCCTGGCCGAGATCGCCGGCGAATACCTACGCAAGGGCCGCTCCGTCTACGTGGAAGGCCGCCTGCGCACCCGCAAGTGGACCGGCCAGGACGGCCAGGAGCGCTACACCACTGAAATTATCGCCGAACAGATGCAGATGCTGGGCGGTGCGGCTGAAATAAATTAACTCAATATATCGTTAATGTTCTTTTGATAGCCGGCAATGCCACGCTCAGCCTCTTCCGCGCTATCAGCTCCAACTCGTATCAGAAATACCGTGTCAGACTCCGCCCCCTTAGCTGGTCAACGAGTTTGCTCACTTCTCGAGCGGTTTCAACTGCAATTAATTCTTCCTGGGTTACCGCTAGTGCATCCGCGATCGCTGGGGTGCACTCCGCCTTGACCCGATTTAAGCGCCCTACGTTCTGAGCAGCAATTCTCTCGCGCCCTCTACGCAGAAGCACCTGCCATTCTTGCAGTTCCATTTCTACCTCCCGCCTGGCATAAACCAGTTCGAAAAAAGAAGCAGGCCAGTGACCTGCTTGATGAAACAGTGAGCTTGACGCAATTCAGCCTAACTTAATTCCGACCGAAATTGCTGAGCGTAGAGGATATTAGGTAATCCACAGCCTTCGTCGATTCATTGGCCAACACTGCATCACTCACCCAGCGATATTCGGCCCCGCCAATAATGCCAGTTTTCGCTTTCTCGCCCAGAGCCTGTAAATCAATACCTTGTGCTTGAGCCTCGGCCAAAAGGGCAACGGCCGCTTGTTCAACACATGTTTCACGATTTTCCTCAGACATACGTTCTCCAAAAAAGTTAATCCGACCATGACATTACTTTGGAAAAGCTTATATAGCAACCAGGGAGGAAAAGATGAAAAAGCAGTTTTCAGCCGGCGACGAGCCGCCACAAACCATTGCCCCGCCTTCGACACATCGAGCCGGGGCAAATTTTTACCGTTCGCCATGACCCCGTGCCCCGCGTGCTGCTGCACAAAACAGGGCGCCACGGTCATTTCAACAACGGATATGCATCCCTCTGCCATGAGCTGGATCCCAGCTGCATGGTGTGGGGTGAGAACGGATGGAGAGCCAAGGCGTAACGGTCAAAGCGCCTTCAGGCTTCGTGGCGTTTTTCCCGTATCGCCTTGCGAGCAAGATCGCGGGCAGCCTCGGAAGCCTCTTCGCCTGTCTCATATAAGCCAGTGCGATCTCTTAGGCAAAGCGAATCAACCCTGTAACGACCTTCATAGCCCTTTCCCACGGGCACCGTTGAAACCATGCATTCATACCCATCAATCATTTCAGTGATCGGTTCGGAATAAGGAACAGACATTGTCAGCACTCCAGTTCTAAATGCGTAAAAACTCAGTTGGCCAATAGGCTGGCCAGGACAATCATATGGCAAATCAATATCAAATCAACGAACTGCAGTTCCTAAGAGACGTGGAGAGCCACGTCATGGAAATCATCAAAGAGGACGGCCTGCACCGGCACGTTCGATTTCGCCGGCCCGGCACGATGTGCATGCACTTCGATCTGATCACCTGGCCCGGATACCTCTGCTACACGGGCGACATGGGTACGTACGTGTTCCAGCGCCTGGAGGATATGTTCAAGTTCTTCCGTGTTGACCGCGAGTACGCCAAGCTCGATGGAGAGCGGCTGGGCATCAATGTGGACTATTGGGCTGAAAAACTCCAGGCCGTTGGCGGGAATCGTCACAAGGCATCCGCCGTGGAGTTCGATGAAACCGAGTTCCGGCGAGCGATCAATGAGTACCGGATCAGCTGGATACGCGAAGCGCGCAACGGTGGCCTTCTTGATGAGTCTGCCCGCCGCGACCTCTGGGAAGACGTGGAGCATCGGGTCTTGGGAGAGATTGATAACGGCGGCGAGCGAGCCATGCACGCCGCCTTTGATTTCTCTTGGCGTGACCACAGCAGCCGCAAGGTTTGGCAGTTCGACGACCTCTTCGAACACGACTTCACCCGGTACACCAGCCGCTTTATCTGGTGCTGCTACGCCCTGGCTTGGGGCATCCAAAAATACGACGAACACAAGGAGGCCACCAATGCGCCAGAGCCAGCCCATGCATGACGACATGCGCCGCAACCCCGTTCAGGCCCTCAGTCAGGAGACCATCAACCTGCAGCGCGCCGCCCAGGTCTACGGCACACGCGCATTCATCCCGGTGGTGTCGAACGCCGCCCCCAATACTGAATACCACCTGCTGAAGGAGAAGAACCGATGAGCACCAGCACTCAAAAGCAGGCCAAGCCTTCCGCGGGTGTAGAGCCGATCGCCTACAGAGTCCCGAGCGGCACCGCGCATGCAATGCGGATCAAGAGGTACCAGGACGCAGCCAGCTTTGGCGGCGACAAAAAAAAGCTCCATGAGGCAGCCGAGAAATTTGGCTGGAAACCGCTCTTTGCCGCCCCTGTGAGCGCGGAGCCGGTGGGTTACGTCAGCAAGCAAGCTATCGGGCGATTTCAGGATGGCCGTCACGCTGATATCTATCCAAGCATCGAAGAACTGGCCCACGAGTTTTTTGACGCAACGCCCATGGCTTTGTACGCCGCCCCCGTTGCCGCCCAGGCGCAGCCACCAGCAGGATGGGAATGGAAGCTATGCCCGGTCGGGCTGAGCGCTGAGACATTTGCGGCCGCCCAGGCGCAGCTTGAGAAGGGGTGCAAGCGCAGCCACCCTCACGAGAATATGTCGCCCGAATGCGAAGCTCTTACCAAAGCGGCACGAGTAGCGAACCAAGCAGCCCAGGCCCAGCCCCTCCCCGGTAGCCTGATTCCCAGTGCGCCCGATCTGGAGTATCTGCGCGGCGCAACCGAAAACACCGCGCTGCCGGCATTCCTGCGCGGGCAGATCGCGGCTGCTGGGCATTGCGAGAACTGCGATGCAGCCCAAGACTGCCACCCCGAAGACCTCCGCGCCCTGCTGGCTGAGAGGGCTGCTCTACGCGATGCGCTTGCCGGCGTCCTTGTGGATGACCTGCTGCCCCTACTACCTGCGGAATACATCGCAAAAGTGCGTGCCGTACTCGCCCAGCAGGACGCCGACAAGGCGGATGCGGACCCGCTCCAAGGCGCAGCCGAGTGGCTGGTGAATGGCTGCGGCGTGACGAGCATATCCAAACTGGCAAGAAGCCTATCAATTGGCTACAACCGCGCCAATCGACTGCTGGAAGCAGCCCGTAAGGAGGCAGGCCAATGAGCCAAGACGACAAAGAACGCCACATCGAGCGCATCAGGAAACTGCTTGCTCTCTCTGGCTCCAGCAACGAACACGAGGCAGCAATTGCCAGGCGCCGCGCCGAAGTCTTGATGGAGAAGTACGCCATTTCCCAGGCTATGCTCGGGCAAGCTGAGTTCGGTTCAGGAGATTTCGAGACGGACACAAAAGATAGCGCGATCTGGAAGCACAAATTGTTTACGGCTATTGGCTTCATATTCGGGTGTGCGACGGCTTACTACACCAGCCGGAACCAAAAGCTAACCTATACCTTCTACGGGAAAAAGCCCAGCGTCGAAATCGCTTTGTATGTCTGCGAGGTCGTTACCCGCTCCCTAAAGCAAAGTTGGAAGAACCATCTTCAGGAGCTGAAACTCCGCGGCCTTAATTCCAGCGCCAAAGCCAGAGCTGATTTTCATTATCACTTCTCTATCGGCGTGACCCGCAAGATCAGCGAAGTGTTTCACGGCATGAGCGAGCAGGAAAAAGCCCGCCTGGATGATGAGCTTTCCCAATCCCAAGAACAGGTAGCGGACTTTCCCAAGGCCAGAACAAGAGCTGTCCGGGACAAGGAATACGACCGAACGGCCTCTCTCGCTGGCTACCGTGCAGGCCAGTCGCAAACCATCAACATCGGTGTCGGGCAGCACACAAGCTGCCAAATCGGAGCCAGCCATGGCTGACTGGCAGATCCTCCAGCAAGTGCTAGCCCGCCTACAGCAGATGCAGCAGGACCGATCCCGCATCATCGTAGACGGGCGGGCCATCACAGACGGCACCGGTTGCGATCTGTTCTACACCGGCACGGCGGTTGCCGACGCGCTGCGGGGACTTGACGAAAACAAGAAGGAGGGCAGACGGTGACGACGTTTAAGAAAATGATCGGCGACAAGACGATCAAGCGGGCGGACGCGATGAAAATCCGCTATCAGGATCTACACATCAAACCCGGCTTCAACCTCCGGATCCCTACGGATCAGCTGCCGGAGAATCTAAGGAAAGAGGCCGAGGAGAACGACGAGCAGCTGTTCCAGCACATCATGGCCGGCAAGCCCTACCCTCCGCTGGAGGTGAAGCCCCGCCAGGAGGGCGGCGTCTGGATTGTCGAAGGCCACCGCCGCCACATGCAAATTGGAAGAGCCATTGATGCCGGCGCACCGATTCAGAGCGAGGATGGCGAAGTCTGGGTCCCCATCACCCAGTTCACAGGCAACGACGCCGATAGCACGCTGCGCATCATGTCCAGCCAGGACAACAGGAAGCTGTTGACCCTGGAGATCGCACGAGGTTATCTGCGACTGATCGGGTTCGGCTGGACGGTGGCGCGGATCGCCCAGGAGCGCAACAAATCACGGACACACGTGGAGGGCATGTTGCTACTCGCCACAGCGAACAGCGACGTTCAAACAGCGGTGCTGTCTGGCCTGATCGCTCCCTCGGCAGCCATTGAGCTGATCCGGCAGCACGGCGAGCGGGCAGGAGATGTGATCGCCCAGGCTGCCCAGCGGGCTCAGGCTGAGGGCAAAGAGAAAGTCACGCCCAGGATCGCCGCGGCCCGCCCTCGGCTGACAGTTAAAACTCTCGCGCCCCCGCTGCAGAAATTCCTGGCGGCGGCTTGTGAATACGAACGAACAGAACAGGGTGGCGCGGACTATGTCCTGGTGCCAGCCCAGGCCCTGCAGGATCTGCAGACCATCATGAGTATGGAGAAAGAATGAAAGCTATTTGCGAACGACATAGGGAAGCCCAAGCCCACCGCGGCCGCCAGTGTGTTGCGTGCGAGATCGAGGATCTGCAGCTGCAGATCACGCGGGCTCAACTGCCAGCCACCGCCATGTGGAACTGGATGAACAACCCAGTCAACGCCAAGGATCTGACAGGCGACGAACTGCGGCTGCGTTTCTTGCGGGAGTTCCGCCAGACGCAATGACCCGGCAAGGCCGGCCATAGACACATGAAACGAGGCTGATTATGAGCATCAATAAATTGGGGATCGCGCCAGCACGCTATGTCCGGCTGCCTCTGTTCGAGGCAATCACCGGCTACACCGAAAAAGCGGCTCGACGAAAAATCGAAGATGGGGTGTGGCTGCAGGACCGGGAGTACCGCCGCGCCCCCGATGGAAACATTCTTGTTGACCTGGAGGGCTACCTGAAATGGGTGGAAAGCGCGAATACAAGGGGGTAAGGCCAGAAGGCGACGCAATTCAGGTTGATTTTCGCTGGAAGGGGAGGCGGCTACGGCCCACCCTCAACCTGAAGCCCACGGCCGCCAATCTGCGACATGCGGAGCGGATCCGCGCCGACATTCTGCAGGACATACGCCGGGGCGAATTCAACATCCATAAGTATTTCCCGGACTACAAGCACGCCGACGACCACGCCCCCGCCAATGCAGGAGCGTCGCGCACGCTTCGGGATTGGGCCGCTGTCTGGGCGTCGCTTGCGGCCCGCTCTCTGGATGACTCCACCATCCGCATTTACAAGCGTCACCTGAACGCATACTGGCTGGCCCCATTCGGAGACGAAATGCCGGCCGCAATCACTCACGAGAAAATTCTGACCCATCTTGCATTACTGAGCACCGAGCGGATAGATGAGGTGACAGGGAAAGTAAAGCGACCACTGGCGGCCAAGACACAAAACAATATTCTCATACCACTCAAGTCGGTTTTCGAGTTGATCTGTAAAGCAGATCGAAGCATCGACAACCCAACGGAAGGCATCGAGAATATCCGTACCCAGAAAGCCCTCCCGGACCCTTTCAGCCTGGAAGAAATTGAAGTCATCCTGGCAACGCTCGTGAAACAGCAGGGCAAGGAAATGGCCGACTATTTCGAATTCGCGACTTTCGCCGGCCTGCGCCCGAGCGAACAGATTGCCCTGCTCTGGGAGGATGTCGATCTACGTTCCGGGGTTGTCGTTGTCCGGCGCTCCAGAGTCCTGGCCACGGACAAAGAGCGGACAAAGACGAAGGTGCGCCGCGAAGTTGAGCTGAACGCTCGGGCGCTGGCTGTGATTGAAAGGCAGAGGCCCAGGACCCAGATGGCGGGCGAGCATGTCTTCCGGTGCCCCTCGACCGGGAAGCCATGGCACGATGACCAGGTGCAACGCAGGGTGTGGGAGCAGGCCCTCAAGCTCGCAAGAGTCCGCCATCGCCCCCCAAAAGAGTGCCGGGATACCAGCGTAACGCTGGCCCTGCTCTCCGGCGCCGATCCCGTCTGGGTGGCAAAGCAACATGGCCACAGCCTGACTGTCATGATGCGTGATTACGCAAAATGGATTGCCGGCGCAGACAGGGGGAGAAATCTCGCGGCGATGAACCGGATGTACGGCCAGGAGAAAGCCGTATGGTCAGTTGATGGTCAGAGAAACGGTACGACCGAAAAGTGAAAAAGAAAAAGCCCCTGAAGAATCAGGGGCTTAATTTCTTACTAGCTGGCGGAGACGGAGGGATTCGAACCCTCGATACGGGTATAAGCCGTATGCTCCCTTAGCAGGGGAGTACCTTCAACCTCTCGGCCACGTCTCCAGCTCTAGGAAAGACGATACTATAGCATTTTAAAAAAACCAATGCAAATAGCAGTTTGAATTATTTTTCCTGATCCAGCTCGAAGGTCTTGTGCAGCGCGCGCACGGCCAGTTCCATGTATTTGTCGGCGATGATGACCGAGGTCTTGATCTCGCTGGTGCTGATCATCTGGATGTTGATGCCTTCCTGGGACAAGGCGCGGAACATGGAGCTGGCGACGCCGGCGTGGTTGCGCATGCCGATGCCCACGATGGAAACCTTGCACACGGCGTCGTCAAAGACGATTTCGCCGGCGCCCACGGCGGGACCGATCTGCTGGGTCAGCAGGTCGCGGGTGCGCAGCGCGTCGTTGCGGCTGACCGTGAAGGAGAAGTCCGTGGTGCCCTGCACCGACAGATTCTGCAGGATCATGTCCACTTCGATGTTGGCCGCGGCGATGGGGCCCAGGATGGAGTAGGCTACGCCGGGAGTGTCGGGTACGGCGCGCAGGGTGAACTTGGCTTCATCACGGCTGAAGGCGAGGCGCGTGAGAGGGGCAGCTTCCATTTTTTGATCTTCCTCGAAAGTAATCAGCGTGCCCGAAGACATTTCTTCTTCGAGCGGAATCAGGGGGTCTGTCAGCGAGGACAGGACTCGAACGGGAACCTGGTACTTGCCGGCGAACTCCACGGAACGGATCTGCAGCACCTTGGAGCCCAGGGAGGCCATTTCCAGCATTTCCTCGAAGGACACCACTTTCATGCGGCGGGCTTCGGGAACCACGCGCGGGTCGGTCGTGTAGACGCCGTCCACGTCGGTGTAGATCAGGCATTCGGACGCCTTCATGGCCGCCGCCACGGCCACGGCCGAGGTGTCGGAGCCGCCGCGGCCCAGAGTGGTGATGTTGCCCTCTTCGTCCACGCCCTGGAAGCCGGTGACGATGACCACGCGGCCGGCGTCCAGGTCCTGGCGGATGCGGGTGTCGTCAATGGAGCGGATGCGCGCGCGCGTATAAGCGCTGTCGGTCAGCACGGGCACCTGCCAGCCGGCATAGCTGCGGGCGGGGACGCCCTGGGCGGCCAGCGCCATGGCCAGCAGCGCGCTGCTGGCCTGCTCGCCGGTGGCGGCCAGCATGTCGAGTTCGCGGGGATCGGGCTGGGGGCTGAGCTCCTTGGCCAGACCGAGCAGACGGTTGGTTTCGCCGGACATGGCCGAGGGAACCACCACCACCTGGTGGCCGGCCGCATGCCACTTGGCAACCCGGCGCGCCACATTCTGGATGCGCTCGATCGAGCCCATCGACGTGCCGCCATATTTATGTACGATCAGGGACATCTTTTACTCTGCATCAAAGGGCTAATGTCTGGAATAGACACAAAAACGATCTATTTTAACGACTTTCTGCTATTGCGTTTGGGCTAGAGGTGGTCTGTCGAAAAAAAAATCAAGCTCCGAAGAGGAATACTCCCACATTACGCAAGCTGATGAGCCGCGCGGCGCAGGCTCAATCCGTCCCGGCCGGCTCCAGCAGCACCCGGCCGCGCACGCAGCGGATCAGCCAGGTTCCGTGCTTGACTTTCAACTGCCGGTCGTGGCCCAGCGCGTGGACGCTGCGCAACTGGCGCATCAATTCAGCCAGGCGCGCCTCGGTAGGCATGCCGGCCCCGTGCTCCTGCAGCCAGTGGCGGATGACCAGGGCCTGGCGGGCCGGCTCCAGCAGGCGCCAGGAAGCCAGGCTGAAACTGCGTCCCGTCTCGTCCAGGTCCAGCGACTGCAGATCCTGCCGGGCCACGCTGTCCAGGACATCGCGGGTTTCCCGGCTCAGCCGGGCCTGGCGCTGCAGCACGGATTGCCAGCCCGGCCAGCGGGCGTCGAGCACCGGCGTCAGCAGTTCGCGCACGGCGCCGCGGGTGTAGTCGGGATTCAGGTTGGTGGGGTCCTGTACGGCCTGCCAGCCGCAGGCCGCCGTGAAGCAATCGCTGGCCTGCAGAATGCGCGCGCGCGGCTGCTCCAGCCAGGGCCGCCAGTAAACGATGCCGTCGCGCCGGCTGCTGGGCGCCATGGCGCCCAGGCCGACAGGGCCGGCGCCGCGCAACAGGCGCAGCAGGACCGTTTCAGCCTGGTCGTCCTGGTGATGCGCCAGCAGAATGTCGCCCACCCCCGCAAAGCCGGCCAGCTCGGCCAGGGCGCGATAGCGGGCGTCACGGGCGGCGGACTCCATGCCGTCGGCGCTCAGCCGGTCCGCCCGGACCTGGACGCGCAGGCTGTGACAGGGGCGCCGCAAGCGCCGCGCAAGGTCGTGCACGCGGGCCTGCCACTGGTCTGCGGCGGCCTGCAGGCCGTGGTGAACATGGAAAAAATGAAGTTCGATGCGGCGGCGGCTGGCCCAGAGGGGGGCATGCACCGCCAGCATGGCGGAGTCGGCGCCGCCGCTCAGGCCCAGGCCAAGGCGGTGTCCGGGCTTGAAGGGCAGATGCAGCGTCAGGGCATCCAGCAGCGCGGGCGAGGGCTCGAAGCCCGCCAGCCCGGCGCTCGCATGATCAGGCGCGGACTTCCTGGAAGCGGCCATACGCCAGCAGGCGCTCCATGCGCTGATCCAGCAATTGCTCGGTGGACATGCCCGAGACCTGGCGCAAGGCGTCGGCCAGGGCGCGGCCCAGCTGGCGCGCCATCATGGTGGGATCGCGATGAGCGCCGCCAATGGGCTCGTTGATCACGCGGTCCACCAGGCCCAGCTCCTTGAGGCGCGGCGCGGTGATGGCCAGGGCCTCGGCGGCAACGGGAGCCTTGTCGGCGCTGCGCCAGAGGATGGACGCGCAGCCCTCGGGGGAGATCACGGCGTAGGTGGAATACTGCAGCATGGACACGACATCGCCCACGGCAATGGCCAGGGCGCCGCCCGAACCGCCTTCGCCGATGATGGTCGAGATGATGGGCACGCGCAGCTTGGCCATGGCATACAGATTGTGGCCGATGGCTTCGGACTGGCCGCGCTCTTCCGCGCCGATTCCCGGATAGGCGCCGGGCGTATCCACGAAGGTGAACACCGGGATGCCGAACTTCTCGGCCAGGCGCATCAGGCGCAGAGCCTTGCGATAGCCTTCAGGACGCGGCATGCCGAAGTTGCGGCGCGCGCGCTCCTTGGTGTCGCGGCCCTTCTGATGACCGATGACCATGCAGGGCGTGCCGTTGAAACGCGCCAGGCCGCCCACGATGGCCAGGTCGTCCGCATACATGCGATCGCCGTGCAGCTCGTGAAAGTCGGAGAAGATCTCGCGCACGTAGTCCAGCGTGTAGGGACGCTGAGGGTGGCGGGCCACGAGCGCCGTCTGCCAGGGAGTGAGCTTGGCGTAGATATTCTTGGCCAAGGTCTGGCCCTTCTGCTGCAGACGGCTCAGCTCTTCTGAAATATCCACGGCGGAATCAGACTGCACGTAGCGGAGCTCTTCGATCTTGCCTTCGAGCTCGGCCAGAGGCTGCTCAAATTCCAGGAATGTATTTCGCATTGTCGGGTCTTAAGGTTTGGGCCTAATTTAATATCGTACAGCAACCGTGTTCAGGCTGCGCCACAGATGCCAGGTGGCCACCGTGCACCACGGCGCCCAGGCCTGGGCTACTTCACGCGCTTCGAACCGGGAAACCGGCTCGCCACTGAAATAGTGCTGGGAAATTGCCTTGAGCAGGCCGGCATCGTCCAGGGGCAGGACGTTGGGCCTGTGCAAGTTGAAAATCAGAAACATTTCGGCGGTCCAGCGGCCCACGCCTCGAATGGCGCACAGGTCCGCGACCACGGCTTCGTCCGGCATGGACTGCCAGGCTTGAGGATCGATTTTACGGGCATCGAAGTGCGAGGCCAAATCGTGGATATATTCCACCTTGCGCTTGGGCAGTCCCAGCCCGCGCAGATCCTGCGGATCCAGCGCCAGCAGCGCGGCCGGCGACAGCGGCTGCCCGCAGCGCTCGAGCAGGCGCTGCCAGAGCTGGTCGGCCGTGCGCAGGGCAACCTGCTGGCCGACGATGGAGCGGGCCAGCGTCATGAAGGCCGGCGCCTTGTGCTGCAGCCAGTGGTCCCCGTGCTGGGGGATCAGCTTGCGCAGGATGCGGTCGCGCTTCATGAGCTGTGCGCAGGCCTCGTCCCAATAATCCGGCTTGCCCACCAGACGCACCTGGGAGCCGGCCAGGGAACCGGCTATGCCCTGCGCCATTGCGTCGCTCCACCAGGCCGGTCCTCGAGTTCGACGCCCTGCTCCTTGAGCTGGACGCGGATCGCGTCCGCGCGGGCGAAGTCGCGGTCCTTCTTGGCCTGCGCGCGCTCGGCCACCAGAGCGTCAATGGCCTCGTTGTCCAGGCTGGAGGCGGCGCCGCCCAGATAGCGCGACGGCGACTGCCAGTACAGGGCGGGATCGAGCTGCAGCAGCCCCAGCACCCCGCCCAGGGCGCGCATCAGGCCGCTGGCCTGAGGGTCCTTGTCGCGGTTGGCCTGCCCGGCCAGCTCGAAGAGCACGGCCACGGCGCCGGCCGTGTTGAAATCGTCGTCCATGGCCTGGGCGAAGGCCTGCGCCGGCCCCTGGGTCCAGTCTATCTGCACCGGGGCGGCCGGCACGTTCTGCAAGGTCTGGTAGAGGCGGTCCAGCGCATGCTGGGCGTCGCGCAGGTTGTCCGGAGCATAGTTCTGCAGGCTGCGGTAATGGTTGCGCACGATGAAAAAACGCACCATTTCCGCTTCGCGCGGATTGGCGGCATAGCTGCTCTGCCCATCGTCCAGGCCTTCGGGCGCGATGGTGTCGCGGATGCGGCGGAAGTTGCCCAGGGACTTGGACATCTTTTCCGAATCCACCATCAGCGGCCCGCAATGCATCCAGACATTGGCCAACTGGCCTCCGAAGGCGCCTTCGGTCTGGGCGATCTCGTTTTCGTGATGCGGGAACTTCAGGTCCGGGCCGCCGCCATGGATGTCCAGCGGCAGGCCCAGGATGGCCTTGCTCATGGCCGAGCATTCGATGTGCCAGCCCGGCCGGCCCAGGCCGTAGGGCGATTCCCACTTGGACTCCGGCGGCTCCTCTTCCTTGGCGGACTTCCACAATACGAAGTCCAGCGGATCGCGCTTGGCGGAATTGAGCGCCACGCGCTCGCCGGCGCGCAGGTCGTCCAGGGACCGGCCCGACAGCTTGCGGTAGCCGGGAAACTGGCGCACGGCGTAGTTGACGTCGCCGTCCTCCGACCGGTAGGCCAGGCCGTTGTCTTCCAGCTTGGCGATGATGCCCAGCATGTCGGGCACGTGCTGGGTGGCGCGCGGCTCCGAATCCGGACTCTGCACGCCCAGCGCCTTCTCGTCGGCGTGCATGGCGGCGATGTAGAAGTCGGTGACTTCGGACATGCGCTGCTTGCGTTCGACCGCGCGGCGGATGATCTTGTCGTCGATGTCGGTGATGTTGCGCACGTAGCTGACCTGGTAGCCGCTGGCGCGCAGCCAGCGCTGCACCACGTCGAAGCTGACCAGCATGCGCGCATGTCCGAGGTGACAGAAGTCATACACGGTCATCCCGCACACATACATGCGTACGTGGCCCGGCTCGACCGGAGTGAACACCTCTTTGGAGCGTGACAGCGAGTTATAAATGCGCAACATGGGCTGTAATCGTCATAAAATCGGAGCTTTGCGCCAGGAGGCATGATCCTGGCTTGCGGTCCGGATTTCCCGCCCGGCAATGGGCAAGGTTAGAATGATGGTCGACAAGTATAGCAAGCAGACCTCGTTAAAGGCAGCAATCAACCAACCTTCCTGGTCTCCAAGCCAGATTTTATAGGCGCTCCCGCTGTGTTCAGTACACCTCGACGGAATCGGTTTCTTGCCCCCTGCGCGCTGGCCCTCTTCGTGGCCGGAACCCAGGGCGCAACGGCCCAGCCCCATCCCCCCGCCCAGGTCGCACCGGCGTCCTCTTCCTCGGCGCCGCGCGTCAATGACCCGCTGCTGGAAGCTCCCCGCGAAGAAGAACGCGGATGGAAAGGCCTGGCGCGCGCCCTGGACGTGCTCGCGCCCAGCGTGGACACCTCGGTGCCGCTGAGCGCCGGCGAGGTCAGCAAGCGCATCAGCAGCCTGATCGCCCAGGGACGCCATGACGACGCCCTTCAGGCCATCGAAAACCGCCTCAAGCAGCGCGAACGCAATGGCGAGACGGGCGCGGACGTGCAGCTTCTGTTCCTCAAGGCCCGCGCCCTGTCGGCCGCCGGACGGCACAACGAGGCCATCCGCATCTACCAGGACATGACGACCTATTATCCGGAACTGCCCGAGCCCTGGAACAACCTGGCGGCCGAATACATCGCCCAGGACAAGCTGGACATGGCGCTGGAAGCCCTGAAGATGGCCCTGACCGCCGATCCGTCCTATGCGCTGGCGCGCAACAACATGGGCGAAGTGCAGTTGATGCTGGCCAATGACGCCTACCGCAAGGCGGCATCCGAAGGCGTGCAGAAGGCTGCGCAGCGCGCGCAACAAACAGGCCGAATTCTGCAACAATAGGGCTTTTACTCGACGGGAACGCCCGCTTTCATATGTTTGCAACCGCTTTTCAATGGTGTGCGCAAGCCCGCGGCTTGCGCACTCTCGGTATTGCCGCCTGTCTGGCCATGTCCGCCATGGCCAGCATGCCTGCCGCGGCAGATTCTTCAACCCCTTCCCAAGGTAAATCCATGAGCACCTCCACGCGCGTCAAACTGCAGACGAACCAAGGCGACATCGTTATCGAACTGAACGCCGAAAAGGCTCCCAACACGGTCGCCAACTTCCTGAACTACGTGAACAGCGGCTTCTACGACGGCACCGTGTTTCACCGCGTGATCAACAACTTCATGATCCAGGGCGGCGGTTTCGAAGCCGGCATGAAGCAAAAGCCCACGGAAGCCCCCGTCAAGAACGAAGCCGACAACGGCCTGAAGAACAACAAGTACACCATCGCCATGGCCCGTACTTCCGATCCTCATTCCGCCACCGCCCAGTTCTTCATCAACGTGGCCGACAACGACTTCCTGAACTTCACCGCCCCCACCTCCAACGGCTGGGGCTACGCCGTGTTCGGCCAAGTGGTCGAAGGCACCGAGGCCGTGGACAAGATCAAAACCGTGCGCACCGGCAACAAAGGCTTCCACCAGGACGTGCCTGTTGAAGACGTCGTCATCGAAAAAGCCACGGTTGCCGAGTAAGCAGACCCTGCCCGGCGTCGTCTGGATTGCCGCCGACCTGCACCTGGGTCCGGACAATCCGGCGACCATCCAGGACTTCCTGCGATTCCTGGACAAGGCCAAGGCCCAGGCCGACGCCTTGATTCTGGGCGGCGACATCTTCAACGCCTGGATAGGCGACGACCAGATTGCCCGCCCCGCTCCCTGGCTCTCCCGTGTCAGCGCGGCCCTGCAGGCCTACGGCGCCCGCCGCCGCCTGTTCCTGATGCGCGGCAACCGGGATTTCCTGCTGGGCCCAGCCTACGCTCGCCACGTGCACGCCAGCCTGTTGCCCGATCAGGTTCTGCTGGATACGTCCGCCGGCCTGGTGCTGATGTCGCACGGCGACGAATACTGACTGGAAGACGCCGCCTATCAGCGCTTTCGCCGCTGGGTGCGCAAGCCCTGGCTGCAATCGCTCTACTTGGCCTGCCCGCTGGGCCTGCGTCAGCGCATCGCCGACGCCGCCCGTGCGCGCAGCCGGCGCGGCCAGCAATACAAGAACATGCAGATCATGGATGTCACGCAGGCGGCCATCGAGCGGGCCTGCGCAGCCCAGCCGCTGCAGGCGCTGGTGCACGGCCACACGCATCGTCCGGCCAGCCACGTCATCCCCGGCCAGCCCGAAGCTCGCCGCTGGGTCCTGCCCGATTGGGACAGCGACCACGATGGCCCGGCGCGCGGGGGCTACATCAGCATCCAGGGCGCAGAGCTGTGCCTGCGCCAATGGGGCCGGCCCGAACAGTGCCAGACATTGAACCCCCAGGAGCCACACCGGACGTGAAACCTGTCCACGATCTTTGCAAGCCCGAGGGCGTCCTGCAAAGATCGTGAACAGCCCTTTAGCGCGTCAGCGCCAGCCCGCCCTGCAGGCGTTCCGAGACCGACCGCTGCATGGAGGGCGGTGCCTCCTTCAGCAAGGCCGGCCATTGCGCCTGGGCCTGGCGAACCAGATCACGAGCCAGGCGCAGATAATGCGGAGCACGCATCAGGCCCGCCTGGCGGATCAAGCCATCCAGATCATTCCAGCCGAATTCACGCAGTTCCCGGTCTATGCGGCGGTTGACACCGTAGTCCTGCGGCCCCACGGACTCGAAGAACGCCGTCACGCAGACGGGATCGTACAAGGGAGCCAGCTGCGGATGGCGTGCATCGGGATAGACCAGCGCCCAGTTCTTCAGGTGGGCATCGGTATTGCCCAGCAGGATGAAGGCCACGAAGCGCAGGATGAATTCACGCAGATCCGCCGCCCGGCGGCTGGAGACGGCGTCGATCACGCGCAACATGTCCGCATAGTCCCCCATGCCCCGGCCATACTTGTGGCGCGGCGAGAAACCCAGCACCTGCGCGAACTCCTCCATATGCACGCGCAGGCCGTCCGGCCCCCGGTCGAAACGCGGCACGGCCAGGATGCGCTCGAAAGGCACGGCTTCGGGCAGCTCCGCCTGCGCCCGCGTGATGATGCCGGCCTGCGCGCACTCCAGCCCCAGAGCCCGGCACAGCACATAGCCGGAATATTCGTTGTCCACCAGATCCGGATGCCGGGACGTGGGCAGCTTCAGGATGGTGGATCCCGCCCGCCCCTGCCGGCGCACCACATAGCGCCGTCCGTCATAGACCGCCGAGAACTTGGTGACGACGCCGGGCAAGGCGGCGGCGTCCTCCACCGGGTCCTCCACGAAGCCCGGCTCCAGCACATCCAGCCCCAGGGCGGTGTGCCACAGACGCACGGCATCCGGTATGCCTTCTCGGGCGGGCACCGGCTCCACTTCCAGGGCGCCCATCAAGTCGTGGCCCGCCGCCGCAAGCAGCTCGAACTCGTCATCGGCCGCGCAATGGCGCTCGCGCGCAAGACGTTCGCGGTTGTGGCCTTCCGGCAAGAGATTGGCGAAATAGCTGGGCCAGCGCCCGTCGGCGCGCACCAGTCGAGCGTCGCGGGCAGCGCTCAGGATGGCCTGGGTCGCGGCCTCGTCCTGGCCCACATAGGTCAGCGACAACACCGGGCGCAGTGGATCGGAAATGTAGTCCTCGTCGAAGGACACCCGCAGGATATCCCCGTACTGTGACAGATAGCCGATGGCGCGACGGCTGCGGTCCGGCAGGTGCATGAACATGCGCAAGTACTTGATGGACGTGCTCATGACCTTTCCCGCAGGCTGTCCGCCAGCGACAAGGGCGCCGCGGCGCCCGCATCCTGCCCCAGGTAGCGGCCTCCCGATGCCAGAAACGCCTCCAGTTCCTTGCGCAATCCGATCGGCACGACCAGATACTGCGCCCCCAGCACGCGGGCCAGTTCCTGCAGCGTGGACAACTGCGGATCCACTTGGCCGCGCTCTATCTTGCTGACAGTCATGCGCGACAGGCCCGCCAGCCGCGCCAGTTCAGCCTGAGTCAGCCCGTGCGCCTTGCGCAGGCGTATCAAATCCTGGATTACGCTCATTTTGATTATCTTTTTGGCAAAATAGATAATTCAAGTTATCAAATTGCTGAGCCAATGTCAAAAAGATTATTATCATTATCTAGACAACAAAAAAGATAACTAACATTATCTTTTGAGGTAAAAAAATTCCCCATCCGCGGGCAGGATGGGGAATGCTGACGGTGGTGCGTTCTTATCGCGCCATCAACCAGACCAGGACCACCAGGCCCAGGGCGATCCGGTACCAGGCAAAAGGCCGGTAGGTACGGCTGGACACGAAACGCAGCACGGCCTTGACCAGAACCAGGGCGCTGATGAACGCCGCCACGAACCCCACCACAATGGCCGAGGTCTGGTCGGCGCTCAAGGCCGCGCCATTGCGATAAAGATCGTAGACAGTCGCCGCCAGCATCGTAGGCATGGCCAGGAAGAAAGAAAACTCCGTGGCGGTCTTGCGCTGGATGCCGGCCAGCATGCCGCCGATGATCGTCGCTCCCGAACGGGACGTGCCCGGAACCATGGCCACGCATTGGGCGAACCCGACCACCAGCGCCTGCTTCCAGGTGATCTCCTCCAGGGCGAAAGCCGTGGCGCGCTGCGAGGTCGCCGTCTCCCCTTCGGCGAGCGCAGGAGCATGCTTGGCGTACTCGGGCTTGCGTTCCACCCACAGCATGAGCAGCCCCCGAGCACCAGGGTGAAGACGAACACGATGGGGTGGTGGAACAAGGCCTTGACGTACTTGATGGTCAGGGCGCCGATCACGGCCGCGGGCAGGAAGGCGATCAGGAGATTGCGGGTGAACATCACCTCCTTGCGCTCGCCGCGCAAGGTGCCGCCGATCAACTGGATGAGGCGGGCCCTGAAAATCCAGATCACGGCCAGAATGGACCCGAACTGGATGACCACTTCAAAAACCTTGTCGTCTCCGGAGGAAAAGTCGATCCAGCTTCCCAGGATCAGCAAGTGCGCCGTGCTGGAGACCGGGATGAACTCCGTGAAACCTTCAATGATGCCCAGCAGCAGGGCCTTCAGCAGATACAGAGTGTTTTCCGTCATGTTTCTTGAAGTGAAGTGAAAAAACCTAAACAGTGGACTCGTCGGCGATCATGTCGGGATCGGCCGACTGACGCTCCAGGCGAACAGAGGCAATGCGGCGGCCTTCGAGCTGGTCCACGGTGAAGCGGTACAGCATGCCGCCCTGCACGAGCTCGCAGCTGTCGCCCGCCTCGGGCAGATGGCCGAACCGCTCCAGCAGATAGCCGGCCAGGGTGGAGTATTCCTCGTCCTCGTCCACCAGGCCCTCCACGCTCAGAAGCTGCTCGAGGTGATGCAGGTCGGTGGAGCCGTCCAGCAGCCAGTGATCCGGAGATTCCTCGACGATGTCCGGGGATTCGTCTTCGTCGGGAAAGTCTCCGGCGATGGCTTCGAAGATATCCAGCGGCGTGACCAGGCCCTCGATAGCGCCGAACTCGTCCGTCACCAGCACGAGCTGGCCGCGTGTCTGCTTGATCGTCTCCATCAACTGCAGGATGCCGATGGATTCGTACACGAAGACGGGCTGCCGCAACTGGTCCACGCGGATATGGCCATGAACCAGCAGATCGGCCAGCATTTCCTTGGAACGCCCTATGCCGACCACGTCATCGAGCGAACCGCGGCAGACTGGCAGCATGCTGTGCGCTTCCTGGGTGATCTTCTCGCGCAGGAGCTCGGGATCGTCCTGCAGATTGACCCAGGTGATGTCATTGCGCGGGGTCATGACCGACTGCACATTGCGCTCGGACAGCGTCAGCACGCCGCTGACCATATTGCGCTCCTCGTCGCCGAACACAAGCTGCGCACCGCTGGCGGGCTGGTCGGGACCGGCCGCGGCCAGTTCGGACACCGGCCGTTTGCCCAGCATGCGCAGCACCGCCTCGGCCGTGCGCTCGCGCATGGGACGCCGGGCTTCGGCCAGCCGCATCTTGCGGCGCGCCAGTTGGTTGAACACCTCGATCAGGATGGAGAAGGAAATGGCGGCGTACAGATAGCCCTTGGGCACGTGCACGCCGAAGCCTTCGACCAGCAGCGAGAAACCGATCATCAGCAGAAAGCCCAGGCACAGGATGACCACCGAGGGCCGGCTGTTGATGAAGACGGTCAGAGGCTTGGAGGCCACCAGCATGATGCCGATGGCGATGACCACCGCCGCCATCATGATGGGCAGGTGTTCGACCATGCCCACGGCGGTGATGACCGCATCGATGGAGAACACCGCGTCCAGCACCACGATCTGGGCCACGATGACCCAGAAGCTGGCGTACATGCGCGACCCCGAGGCATGCGCGCCGCGGTTGTCGATGCGCTCGTGCAGCTCCAGCGTGCCTTTGAACAGCAGAAAGAAACCGCCCACGATCAGGATCAGGTCCCGCCCGGAGAAGTCCAGCTCGCCCAGGGATATGAGAGGATCGGTCAGTTGCACCAGATGCGACATGAGGGTGAGCAAGGCCAGGCGCATGATCAGCGCCAGCGACAGGCCCACGATGCGCGCGCGGTCGCGCAGCTCCGGCGGAAGCTTGTCCACCAGGATGGCGATAAATACCAGATTGTCTATGCCCAGGACGATTTCCAGGACCACCAGCGTCAACAGCCCTACCCAGGCCGTCGGGTCCATCAACCATTCCATGTCAGCTCCTTGTCGCCTTCATAAAAAATGCCCCCGCGCCGCACAAGCCATAGCCCGCTCGCGGCCCCGCGAAGGGGCGCTTTTTGTCCTGGGCGGACGATGGCGAAAAACACCCCGGCGGGCCGGGGTATGCGTACTGGATTCTAGTCCTGCAAGTGCGCCAGCATCTGGGTGAAGATCTTCGGGGTGGCCGCCAGCACATTGCCAGTTTCCTTCCAGGTCTGCTCGCCGTCGAAGTCGGCGACCAGGCCGCCCGCCTCGGTCACCAGCAGCGAGCCGGCCGCCAGGTCCCAGGGCTTGAGGTTGACGGCGCAGAAGCCGTCCAGACGGCCGCAGGCCACGTAGGCCAGGTCCAGCACCGTTGCGCCCACGCGACGTACGGCAGCGCATTCGGCCAGCATGTCGGCGAAGGGCGACGTGCTCTTCACGCCGGCGCCCGAATCGGGCACGTGCGCGCCGATCAACGCATCGTGGTAGCGGGTCAGGCCCGACACTCGCACGCGGCGGTCATTCAGGAAGGCGCCGCCGCCCCGGCTGGCCGAGAAGATCTCGTTGCGATTGGTGTCGAAAATGACGGCGTGGACGGCCTGGCCCCGGTGCAGCAGCGCGATGGAGATCGCATAGGCCGGGAAGCCGTGGATGAAGTTGGTGGTGCCGTCCAGCGGATCGATGACCCATTGGTATTCGGGTTCGCCATCGCCGCGCGGCTCCAGGGGCGGGCGCACGCCCGATTCCTCGCCGATGAAGCCGTGGTCCGGGTAGGCTTCGCTCAGGACTTCGATGATGGCTTCCTCTGCAGCGCGATCCACTTCCGTGACATAATCCTTGGGGCCTTTACGCGCAATCGACAGGTGTTCCAGGTCAAGACTGGCGCGATTGATAATGGTGCCGGCACGGCGAGCCGCCTTGATGGCGGTATTGAGCATCGGGTGCATGGAAATTCCGTATTTTTAACAATGATCGAGCCTGCCTCGCTCGCCCTGACGCAGGACGAGACCGCTTTGGCAGACACAGGAAGCGTTGCTTCAAACCAGCTATTTTAAATGACTCAGACGCAAGCATCGGCATTTAACGATAATTTTGACCGGGTTCGCTTCATTATGGTGCAACCCAGCCATCCTGGAAACGTGGGCGCGGCCGCGCGCGCGATCAAAACCATGGGCTTCGGGGACCTGTGCCTGGTCGATCCGCAGGACCCCGGCGTGCTGCAGGATCCCCAGGCCATTTCGCTGGCCAGCGGCGCCACCGACGTGCTGGCCTCGGCCCTCATCGTCCCCACCCTTGCCCGGGCCCTGGAGCCGGTCACCCTGGCATTCGCCCTGACCGCCCGGCCGCGCTACCTGGGCCCGCCGCCGGCGGACATCCGCCGGACCGCCGAACTGAGCCGCGACCACCTGCGCAGCCACTCGGGCGCCGTGGCCATCGTGCTGGGCACCGAGCGCGTGGGACTGGCCAACGAACACATCGCCCAGTGCCAGTACGTCTGCCACATCCCGGCCAACCCCGAATACAGCTCGCTGAACGTGGCCCAGGCCCTGCAACTGGCGGCCTGGGAGCTGCGCTACGCGCTGATCGCGGCGCAAGGCGCCGACCTGATCCCGCATACCGAGGGCAAGGCCGACCCGGGCAAGGAGCTGGCCACGCAGGACAAGGTGCAGGCCCTGATGGCGCACTGGGAGCAGGCCATTGAAAGCGTGAAGTTCCTGGATCCGCGTCACCCCAAGAAACTGGTGCCGCGCATGCGCCATCTGTTCGCGCGCAATCAGTTGACGGTGGACGAGGTGGACATGCTGCGCGGACTGTGCACGGCCATGATCAAGACCGCCCGCGCGGCGGGCTTCCCCGTGCCTGGACAGCCCTCTCCCGACGACGGGCAAAGCGTGCCAAAATAAGCTTATATGCTCAAACAGTTACGCGAAGACATAGCCTGCATCCTGCAGCGCGATCCGGCCGCCCGCAGCTCCCTGGAAGTGCTGACCTGCTACCCCGGCCTGCACGCCATCCTGATCCATCGCCTGTCCCATCGTCTATGGAACAGGAACTGGTTCTGGCTGGCGCGCTTCTGTTCGCACCTGGCCCGCATGCTGACAGGCATAGAAATCCATCCCGGAGCGCGCATCGGCCGGCGCGTCTTCATCGACCACGGCTTTGGCGTGGTGGTGGGCGAAACCGCCGAGATCGGCGATGACTGCACCATCTACCAGGGCGTCACCCTGGGCGGGACGCGGCTGTACAAGGGCGAAAAACGCCACCCCACCCTGGAAAACGGAGTGGTGGTGGGCGCGGGCGCCCAGGTCCTGGGCGGCTTCACCGTGGGGGCCGGGGCGCGCATCGGCTCCAATGCCGTGGTGGTCAAGCCCGTGCCGGCCGGCGCCACGGTCGTGGGCAACCCGGCCCGGCTCATCGTCAAGGAAGAGTCCGGTCCGCAGGAGCCGGCGGCGCAGATTCCCGCCGTCCCCGCAACGCCTTGCCAGAACCCCGGCTGGGACGCGGCGCCCCTGCAGGACCTGCTGCGCCAGGGCCGCCCGGACCGCGATGCGCCCGAGGCGCCCGGTTTTGAAGCCTACGCCGTTTGCCGCGCCGCCGAGGACCCGGTGGCCAAGGTGCTGCAAGAGTTGATCGATCACACCGCCCGTCAGGACGCCCGCATCCACAAGCTGTGCCAGGCTCTGGAAGAACTGGGCCAGCGCGTGGAGAACGGCCAGCAGCCGCTGGACGCCGAGCGCCTGAACAAAATGGTGCAATAGGCACGCGGTCTGCCGCCGCCCCGGAGGGCGACCGCCTGGTGGACACCTGGGCCCAGCGCGTTTATTCTTACCTGAACCATTTTTTCGGTAAGCAACAGCGCGTTTCTATCCATGGACACACCCGAAATCGTCGAGCAGCAGGATTCGGCCGGACCCCGCACCCTGCAACGCGGCCTGCTCGTACTCAAGACCTTGCAGAACCACCAGGGCAAGGGACTCAGCGTGACCGACCTGTCGCGCGCCACCGGCCTGCAACGCCCCACCATCTACCGCCTGCTGGCCGCGCTGATGGACCATGACCTGGTCCAGAGCAGTCCCCACAGCCGGCGCTACACCGCCACGCGACAGGATCATGGGCTGCTCGGCCTGGACCCGCGCGTGACCATCATGCAGCCCATCATGCAGGAGCTTGCCCAGCTGACCGGCGACGCCGTCTTCCTGGTGGGGCGCGACGGCGACGAATCCGTGAGCCTGTGGCGCGAGATCGGCCCCTATCCGGTGCAGATCCTGGCCACCTACGTGGGCAAGCGCCAGCCCCTGGGCGTGGGCTCGGGCGGCATGGCCTACCTGGCCAAGCTCAGCGATGACACCATAGACCAGATCATCGAGCGCAATGCCGGCCAGCTCGACCAGTACGGCGGCATGACGCAGCGCGAAATGCGCCAGTTGGTGGCCAATACCCGCATACGCGGCTACTCCGTGGTGGGCAACTACGCCGTACGCGGCGCCCTGGGCGTGGGCGCGGCCTTGTGCGACCACAAGGGCCGCCCCATCCTGGCCATGAGCGTCACCGCCATCACCGAGCGCATGCCCGCGCCGCGCCAGAAGGAAATCGCCAGCCTGCTGCGCGACGCGCTGGACTCCGTGGCGGGCAAGTTCTAGGACGGCGCGCCCGGGCATGAAAAAGCCCCGCCCTCCCGGCGGGGCCAACAGCCGCAAAAGGCAATATCAGGCCGCTTTTTCGGCGGTCGAGGATTGCAGGATTTCTCGAACCGGAATGGGAGTCTGCAGGCCGGCCCGGTTCAGCACCTGCACGGCCTGACGGTACAAGTCGAAACGCAGGTCCCAGAAATCCTCCGCCTTGGCCCAGGCGCGCAGGTTCACCGTGATGACGCTGTCCTTGTACTCCATGGCCATGACCTGCGGGGCCGGATCCTGCAGGACTTTTTCGTGGCCGTCCAGCAGTTGCTTGAGCAGCTCGATGGCGCGGTCCAGGTCGTCGCCATAGCGCACGCCCACGCCGATGTCCAGACGACGGGTGGTGTTGCGGCTGTAATTGATGATGGGATTGCCCCAGATCAGGCTGTTGGGCAGGGAAAAATGAATGCCGTCCACCTGCACGAAGCGGGTCAGGAACAGGCCGACTTCCTGCACCGTGCCGTCGCCCTTGCCCACCACGGATACGAATTCGCCCGCCCGCAAAGGACGCAGCATCAGCAGCATGATGCCGGCGGCGATATTCTGCAGCGTGTTCTGCAAGGCCAGCCCGATCGCCAGGCCGGCGGCGCCCAGCACGGTGATGATGCTGGCCGTCTGCACCCCGAAACGAGCCAGCACGGCAATCAGCACGAAAATGCGGATGGTCCACACCGTGACGCTCTTGCTCATGGGAACGATAGTGGGATCGATGCGCGGCGAACGCTGCGCCAGCCGTTCGATGGCGCGCCCCGCCACCGAAGACAGCCACCAGCCCAGGATCAGGATGGCCAGCGCGATCACCACATTCAGCGCAATGGCCCAGGCGGCGGGAAACTCCACCATCCATGCTTTGAGTTTTTCCACTGTAGGGTCTCCTAGAGTTGCGGCGCAGGCCGCCGGCGTATGCCGCAGCGACCGCGAACCGGAAGCCGCCATCATAGCCTCTGGACCCTCGGCCCCTCAAACCCGCCCCACAGGGCCTGCTTATCCACGCAAACTGTGGATAGGCCGCAGGAAAAACTGGGCAAATCAGCAAAACCCGCTTATATATCAATGCGATAAAACCCAAGGGCAAAAAACAGCCAGGTGGCTCCATTTTGCACGGCCTTATCCACCCAAAATGTGGACAAGTCGCAGGATAAGCCGTGCACCACCGCACTTAATAATTAAAAAACAAACACTTGCAGTTGATGATCAGAAAAACGACAGTTTTTGACGTTTTTCGTCGCCCGGCCAGTTCCCCTCCTTGCCGCTCCGGCTTATCCACAAAAGATGTGCATAAAATTCGGGAAAACCCTTGGAGTAACAATAAATTCCGCTAGACAACAAGCCATTGCTCAGCAGGGTCAAGAAATCGCCAAGCGCCTCCGCTCAGGCGGTCCGACGCCACACCGACGCGAGCCACGGCTGTTCCTCGCGAGGCCGCCCCTCGGGCCGGTAGTAATGACGTATTTCCTCGAAGCCCGCGTCCTGCATGCGCTGCGCCCATTGCTCCCAGGAGTAGTAGCAGCCATAGCGCTCGCCGTTCCAGCCCTCCTCGCCCTGGCCGCGCGGATTGGAGGAGAACAGCGCGCCGCCCGGACGCAGGCAGGCCCGCAGGCGCGCCAGCACCTGCGCCAATTCCGCGCTGGGCACATGAAACAGCACGGCGTTGGCGAAGACGCCGTCGAATGCGCCCGGCGGCAACGCCAGGTTCAGAAAATCCTGTTGCAGGACCTTCAGGCCGGTCTGGCGGCGCGCCATCTCCACGAACGCCGGGCAGGCGTCCAGCCCCACCGGCCTGTGCCCCAATGCCTGGAAGGCCAGCAGGTCCCGGCCCGGTCCGCAGCCCAGGTCCAGGATGTCGTAGGGTCCCGGCCCCGGCAAGGCGTCGAGCAGCGCCTGCCGGTTCTGGCTGACGTCGTGGTCCCAGGTTCCGTCCCGGAAGGCCTGGGCATGGCGTTGATAATGATCCACGGTGCGGCGGCTGGCTTCCTTCATGATCATCCTTTCCTGTCCTGTGGGTTTGCTTGACGGTGCCTGACTATGCGTCGACTATATCCCGAATACCAGCCTGAACCTTATGCCATGAAGCCCAGCTACCCCCTGTCCGTACTGGACCTGTCCCCCGTCACCCAGGGGTCCACCCCTGCCGAATCCTTCCGCCGCTCCGTCGACATCGCCCGCCATGTGGAAAACTGGGGCTACCGACGCTACTGGCTGGCCGAACATCACGGCATGCCCGGCATCGCCAGCGCCGCCACCTCGGTGCTGATCGGCCACATCGCCAGCCAGACGCGCCAGATCCGCGTGGGCGCGGGCGGCATCATGTTGCCGAATCATTCTCCGCTGCTCATCGCCGAGCAGTTCGGCACGCTGGAATCGCTGTATCCCGACCGCATCGACCTGGGCCTGGGACGCGCGCCCGGTTCGGACCCCGACACCGCCCGCGCCCTGCGCCGCAATCTGAACAGCGACCCGGACCAGTTCCCCCGCGATGTGATGGAGCTGCTGGATTATCTGTCGGACGAGCCGCGCAACCGCATCCTGGCGGTGCCCGGCAAAGGGCTGAACGTGCCTGTCTGGATCCTGGGCTCCAGCCTGTTCGGCGCTAAGCTGGCCGCCGCACTGGGCCTGCCCTACGCCTTCGCCTCCCATTTCGCGCCGGCGCAACTGATGCCGGCCATCGACATCTACCGGCGCCAGTTCCAGCCCTCCGCCTACCTGGACAAGCCCTACGTCATGCTGGGCTACAACCTGTTCGCCGCCGACTCCCAGGAAGAAGCCGAACTGCTGGCCTCCTCCTGGCAGCAGTCCTTCGTCAGCCTGCGCAGCGGCCGGCCCATCCAGTTGCCGCCGCCGGTGGCCAACTATTACGAGCAATGCAGTCCGCCGGCGCAGGCCTTGCTCGATTCGCTGCTCAGCTGCACCGCCGTGGGAGACGCGGACCGCGTGCGCGAACAGATGCAGTCCTTCATCCGCCTGACCGGCGCCGACGAACTGATGCTGAACGCCAACATCTACGATCATCGCAAGCGCCTGCGTTCCTACGAGATCGCCGCCGAGCTGCGCCACAGCCTGGCATGAACGCGCGCCGCCTGCAGGACACCGCCCTGCGCTACTTTCTGGAAGTGGCGCGCTGCGGCTCCATCGCCGAGGCGGCCGCCAATCTGCACGTGGCCGGCTCGGCCATCAGCCGCCAGATCAGCAGCCTGGAAGAGAGCCTGGCCACGCCGCTGTTCGAGCGCCATGCGCGCGGCATGACCCTGAACGCGGCCGGCGAACTGCTGGCCGCGCATGCGCGCCGCGCCGCCATGGACGCGGAACGCACGCTGCACGACATCGCCGCCCTGCAAGGCCTGCAGACCGGCCTGGTGCGCATCGCTTCCTCCGAAGGCGTGGCCGCCCAGCTCCTGCCGCAGTGCATAGCGCAGTTCCGCCGGCAGCACCAGGGCGTGCACTTCCAGCTCGACGTGCTGGCCCCCCAGCAAATCACCATGCTGCTGCTCAGCGGCCAGATCGACATAGGCATCAAGTTCACCCAGGCGGCGGACAAGGACATCAAGGTGCTGTTCCGGCGCGATGCCCCCGTCATGGCCCTGGCCGCCCCCGACCACCCCGCCACGCGCACGCGACGCATCAGCCTGAAAAGCCTGCTGGCCCATCCTCTGGCCCTGCCTGGGCCGGACACCACGGTGCGGCAGATGCTGGACGTGGCCTGCAGCGCGCAGAACCTGGACCTGCGCCCCGTGCTGACCAGCAACCACATGAATTCCCTGCATCAGTTCGCCTTGTCGGGCGCCGGGGTGACGGTGTCGGCGGAGCTGTCGGCCCGGCACTTGATCGAGCAGGGCCTGCTCCAGGCCAGCCTGATCCAGGAACGCGTGCTGCTGGGCCGTCAGATCGAAGTCCAGGCCCTGGCGGGCCGCCGCCTGCCGCCCATTGTCCGCAGCTTCGTGGACTTCCTGACGCCCTGGCTGGAAACATCGGCCTGAGCATTGCCAAAAAAGCAAGGCAGACCTGCTAATTTCTTGCTGGTTCGGCATGTGGTGCTTTTATATGATCCTCTGAAAACAGGAGGAGACCCCATGAACATCCAGAATTCCGCCCTATCGCGGCCCGGCACGGGCGCCAAGAGCCGACGCTGGCTGCGCCCGCTGCGGGCGCTGGCCGGACTCTTGCTGGCCGGAGCCTGCGCGGCATCGCAATCAGCCCAGTGGCCGGAGCGCCCCATACGACTGATCGTGCCCTTTCCCACCGGCGGCGCCACTGACGTCATCAGCCGCCTGATCGCCGAACAGGCCTCCAAGGAGCTGGGCGCCAACATCGTGGTGGACAATCGCACCGGCGCCGGCGGCACCATAGGCACGGGCGAGGCCGCGCGCAGCAAGCCGGACGGCTACACCCT
Organism: Alcaligenes sp. Marseille-Q7550; assembly: GCF_965112015.1. Classification (NCBI taxonomy): domain Bacteria; kingdom Pseudomonadati; phylum Pseudomonadota; class Betaproteobacteria; order Burkholderiales; family Alcaligenaceae; genus Alcaligenes; species Alcaligenes sp. Marseille-Q7550. The sequence goes on along the minus strand of NZ_CBCOPU010000001.1, from coordinate 1,086,495 downwards.
GCTGCTGACCACCAGCAGCACCCACGCCGTCGCGCCGCACCTGTACCGTTCCCTGCCCTACTCGGTGGAAAAGGACTTCACCCCCATCGTCCACCTGGGCGACGCGGCCAGCGTGCTGCTGGTCAATCCGGGCGTGCCGGCCAAGACCCTGTCCGAGCTGATCGCCTATGCCCGCGCCCGCCCCGGCGAATTGAACTACGCCAGCAGCGGCAACGGCACCATCGTGCACCTGGGCACCGAAGCCTTCCTGAACCAGGCGGACATCGTCATGTCGCACGTGCCCTACCGCGGCACCGGCCAGGCCATCAATGATATGCTGGCAGGCTCGGTGCACGTCCTGCTGGACGCCATTCCCACGGGCATGCCTTATGTGCGCAGCGGCCAGCTGCGTGCGCTGGCGGTGACCGGTCGACAGCGCTCGCCGCTGGCGCCCGAGCTGCCCACCTTCCAGGAAGCAGGCCTGCCCGGCTATGAATCGCTGACCTGGTTCGGCCTGTACGGCCCGGCGGGCTTGCCCGACGACATCCGCGACAAGGCCTATGCCGCCTTCGCCAAAAGCATCCAGGACCCCAAGGTGCGCGAACGGCTGCAGAACCTGGGCGTGGACCTGCCGCGCAGCGCCAGCCGGGAGGAGTTCATCACCCTGGTGCGCGACGACGGCGATCGCTGGCGGGGCCTGATCGAAAAGACCGGCATACAGATTCAATAAGCATTTCTACAGAGCACAGCATGGACTGGACCAACCCTTACCCCTCTTCGCGCTCGGCCGTACTGGGCCGCAACATGGTCAGCACCTCGCATCCGCTGGCGGCGCAGGCCGGCCTGCGCATGCTGCAGTCAGGAGGCAACGCCGTGGATGCGGCGCTGGCGGCGGCCCTGGCGCTGACCGTGGTCGAACCCACGGGCTGCGGCATAGGCAGCGACGCCTTCGCCATCGTCTGGGACGGCGCGAGCTGCACGGGCTGAACGCCTCGGGCCGCGCGCCGCGCGCCTGGACGCCCGAACGCTTCCAGGGACGGGAGCTGATGCCCGACAAGGGCTGGGAAAGCGTGACCGTGCCGGGCGCCGTCTCGGCCTGGGCGGAACTGTCGGCCAAGTTCGGCGCGCTGAGCCTGGAACAGGTGGCCGCGCCGGCCATCCATTATGCCCGCGAGGGCTTTGCGGTTTCGCCCATCATCGCCCGCCTGTGGGAGCTGGGGCGCCTGCGCCTGGGCGACCAGCCCGGCTTCGCTCAAGCCTTCCTGCCCGACGGCCGCGCACCGCTGGCCGGGCAGTGGTACCGCAATCCCGAACAGGCCGATACGCTGGAGCGCATCGCCGCCAGCCAGGGCAGGGACTTCTACACGGGCGAGCTCGCGCGGCGCATCGCCGCTTTTTCCCGCGAGCACGGCGGCGCCCTGGACGAGCAGGACCTGGCCGAGCACCGTGCGCACTGGTGCGGCACCATCAGCCAGGCCTTCGGCCATTCCGTGCTGCATGAGATCCCGCCCAACGGCCAGGGCCTGGCCGCGCTGATGGCGCTGGGCATGCTGGAGCATGCGGGCATAGGCCGCGAACCCGTGGACCATGTGGATACCGTGCACCTGAGCATCGAAGCCATGAAGCTGGCCTTTGCCGACCTGTACGAACATCATGCCGACCTGGAGCACATGCGCCACGCGCCGGAACATCTGCTGGACGAAGGCTACCTGCGCGAACGCGCCGCCCTGATACGCCGCGACCAGGCGGGCGATCCCCGCCACGGCCTGCCCGGCCCTTCGGGCACCGTCTACGTCACGGCCGCCGACGCCTCGGGCATGATGGTGTCCTTCATCCAGTCCAACTACATGGGCTTCGGCTCGGGCGTGGTGGTGCCCGGCACCGGCATCAGCCTGCAGAACCGGGGCCACGGCTTCAGCCTGCGCCCCGGCCATGCCAACCAGGTGGCCGGCGGCAAGCGCCCCTCGCACACCATCATCCCCGCCTTCGCCATGAACGCGGACGGCAGTCCGCAGATGTCCTTCGGCGTCATGGGCGGGCCCTTCCAGTCCCAGGGCCATGTGCAGATGGCCTTGCGCGTGCTGCTGTACGGCCAGAACCCGCAGGCGGCCGCCGACGCGCCGCGCTGGCGCGTCACCGGCGGCCGGGGCGTGGCCGTGGAGCCGGACTTCGACCCGGCCGTGGTGCAGGCCCTGCGCGAACGCGGCCACGACATCCAGGTCGAAAGCGGCAGCGGAGTCTTTGCCTTCGGCGGCGCGCAGCTGATCCTGCGCCAGGGCTCGCACTACGTGGGCGGCTCCGACCCGCGCAAGGACGGGCAGGTGGCCGCCTACTGACGCGACCCGGCCGACGGGACCGCCGCGCCCTCGGCCTGGGCCGCGGCCCGATTGCAGGCGCACAGGACCGCCAGGATGGAAGCGGTGGTGATGTTGCGGTCCACTCCCACGCCGAAGCAGCTGCCCATGCGCTGCGCGCCGGCCAGCTCCACGATGGCCACGGCCTGCGCGTCCGAGCCGCTGCCCAGGCTGGACTGATGGAAATCGTCCACGCGCCAGCCCGCATCCAGGGCCGCGACCGTCGCCGCCACGGGCCCGCTCCCGCACCCGGTCAGCACGGCTTGCCCGCCCTGCCCGTCGATCAGGCGCAATTCGATCTCCTGGCCATCGTCGATGTCCTGCAGGCGATGCCCCTGGTAGCGCCACCGCCCCGAGCGGCGCGGGTCGCCATATTCCCGGCAGAACAGCGCCCAGATCTGCTCGGAGCTGATCTCCGTTTCGCTGTCGTCCACGCTGGCCTGCACCACCGCGCTGAACTCCACCTGCATGCGCCGCGGCATGCGCACGCCATGGTCCCGCTCCAGCAGATAGGCGATGCCGCCCTTGCCCGACTGGCTGTTGACGCGCACGATGCGGTCGTAGCTGCGGCCAAGATCATGCGGGTCGATGGGCAGGTAGGGCACGCGCCAGGGCTGCTCCGGTTTCTGCGCCGCCAGCCCCTTGGCGATGGCGTCCTGATGCGAGCCCGAGAACGCTGTGAAGACCAGGTCGCCCACATAGGGATGGCGCGGATGGATGGGCAGGCTGGTGCAGTCCTCCACGATGCGCGCCACGGCGGCGATGTCCGAGAAATCCAGGCCCGGCGATATGCCTTGGGTGTACAGGTTGAGCGCCAGGGTGACCAGGTCCAGGTTGCCGCTGCGCTCGCCATTGCCGAACAGGCAGCCTTCGACGCGCTGCGCGCCGGCCAGCAAGGCCTGTTCGGCGCAGGCCACGCCCGTGCCCCGGTCATTGTGCGGATGCACGGACAGCACGATGTGTTCGCGCCGTTCCAGGCGCCGGTCCATCCACTCGATCTGGTCGGCGAACACATTCGGCGTGGACACTTCCACCGTGGTGGGCAGATTGATGATCATGGGCCGTCCCGGACCGGCGTCCCAGGCGCGGATGGCGGCATTGCACACCTGCAGCGACACCTCCAGCTCCGCCATGCAGAAGGTCTCGGGCGAATATTGCAGGATCCATTCGGTCTGCGGCTGCGCTTCGGTCAATTCGCGCAACAGGGCGATATGACGCTCCACCATGGCGATGATCTCGGGCACGGTCAGCCCGAACACGAGCTCGCGCCAGGCCGGCGCGATGGCGTTGTAGAAATGGACGATGACGCGCCGCGCGCCCTGCACGCTGCGCACGGTCTCGAGGATCAGGTCTTCGCGCAGCTGCGTCATGACCATGGGGGTCACGTCCTCCGGAATGCCGCCTTCGTCGATCAGGCCGCGGATGATGTCGAAGTCCGTGCGCGAAGCAGCCGGAAAGCCCAGCTCGATCTCCTTGAAGCCCAGCCGCACCAGTTCATGGAACAGACGCAGCTTGCGCTCGCGGTTCATGGGCTCGAACAAGGCCTGATTGCCGTCGCGCAGATCGGTGGACAGCCATACGGGCGCCTGGGTCAGGGTGCGCGAGGGCCACTGCCTATCGGGCAGCACGACGGGAGGGAAGGGGCGGTACTTGGTCTGGGGCTGGCTCAACATGGAAACCTCTCTAGCAATGAATGGAGCGATTTCCCTGGCGGGCCGGGCCGCCTGTTCAGGTCGGGATCAGGGGAAATCGTTCTCTGCGCGCAAACGGCAGGCCGACCCCGACCAGGGTCAGGGATAGGCGTGCCGATAGCGCGGGGTAGAACGGGTTCATGCCGGGATCCAGAAAATGGAAAGGACAAGGGCATGATACGCAGCACTTGCAGGACTTGATTTCTATAATATGCCTATTGCTATCTTGAAAGAGCCAAGCATGCAGGAACCGGACCTGTCCCTTCTCGACACGGCCGCCGCCCGCCTGAGCGGGGCCGCGGCGGACTACGCCGACGGCGCGGTCGTCCCTCCCCACCGCCATGCCCGCTGCCAGCTGCTGGCGACCTTGCGAGGCGTCGTGGAGGTGCGCACGCCCGCGGCGCGCTGGCTGATCCCGCCCGACCGCGCCATCTGCCTGCCGCCCGATACCGATCACGAGCTGCTCATGCGCGGCGCCGTGCGGGTGCGCTGCCTGTACCTGGCGCCCGAGGTGCGCCCGGACCTGCAGCAGGCTCCGGGAGTGATCGCCGTCAGCGCGCTGCTGCGCGAAATCATCGCGGAGCTGGCTCTCTTGTCCACCGACATCGAAACCGGCCGGCGCGGGCAGTTGCTCAGCGAGTTGCTGCTCGAGGAACTGGACAGGCCCGCCGACGCCGCCTATCTCCTTCCCTGGCCGCAGGACGGGCGCATCGCCCGCGTCTGCCAGGAGCTGCTGGATCAGCCTGCCCTGGATCTGACCGCCCAGCAATGGGCCGGGCAACTGGCCATGAGTCTGCGCACCTTCCACCGCCACTTCGAACGCCAGACGGGCATGCGCTTCGGCCGCTGGCGCCAGCAGGCCCGCCTGCTGCACGCCCTGGAAGCCCTGAATCGCGGCCAGGCCGTGCTGCAGACCGCCTTGGACTGCGGCTACGACAGCCACAGCGCCTTCACGGTGGCGTTCCGCCGCCACTTCGGCTTCACGCCGTCGACGGCGCGCGCCTGATTGTTGACGCATCTGCAACACAAGGGCTGCATGCCCATGAGGTTTTCACGATCTGGCGATACAGACTGCGTTACGATCAAACAGCGTTCCGCCCCGCACCCCTCGGGCGGAGCCCCCTCTTCTTCCAATCGGGCCCGCCATCCGCAGGCCTGCCAGCCGGAGCCCCCTCGGTGCTGTCTTTCTTCGAACGCCGTGTTCCGCCCTATCCGGAACATGAACCCGCTATTCCTCCCAAAGGCTTCTTCGCCTTCATCTGGGCCTGTACGCGCGGCTCGCGCGGCTGGATCGCCCTGCTGACCATCACCTCCATCGGCCTGTCCGCCTACGAGGCGCTGCTGTTCGGTCTGCTCAGCTACATCGTGGACTGGCTGCCCTCCATCGAGCCGGCGCTGTTCTGGAGCCAGCAGGGCATCACGCTGCTGGGCATCGCCGCCGTGCTGCTGGGCAGCGTCCTGCTGCTGGGGCTGCACACCATGGTCATGCACCAGGCCCTGGCCATCAACTTCCCCATGCGGCTGCGCTGGCTGTTCCACAAGCTGATGCTCAACCAGAGCATGTCCTTTTATGCGGACGAGTTCGCCGGCCGCATCACCACCAAGATCATGCAGACCGCCCTGGCGGTGCGCGAAACCCTGTTCATGGCGGTGGAAGTGGTGGTGGGCATGGGAGCCTATCTCATCAGCATCCTGATCCTGACCGCCAGCTTCGAGCGCCTGCTGATGATCCCCTTCCTGCTCTGGGTGCTCTGCTATGCCTTCGTATGCTGGTATTTCGTGCCGCGCCTGGGCAAGATAGGCAGCGAACAGGCCGACGCCCGCGCCCTGATGACCGGCCGCATCACGGACGCCTACACCAATATCACTACCGTCAAACTGTTCGCCCATACCCGCCGCGAAGCCGATCACGCGCGCCGCGCCATGGAGCGTTTCCAGCAGACCGGCTACGCGCAGATGCGCCTGGTCAGCCAGTTCGAAGTCGCCAATCACGTGCTGGCCACCCTGCTGTTCATCGGCTCCACGGGCCTGGCGCTGTACCTGTGGTCGCAAGGGCAGAGTTCGGCCGGCGTGGTGGCAGCCATCATGGCCGTGGCCTTGCGCCTGTCGGGCCACTCCCACTGGCTGATGTGGGAACTGACCAATCTGTTCGAGAACGTGGGCACCATCCAGGACGGCATCAACACCCTGACGCGCGAACCCACCGTGGTGGACGCGCCCGACGCCCGTCCGCTGCAGGTGCGGCAGGGCCGCATCGAGTTCCAGGACGTCAGCTTCGCCTATCGCGACAAGAGCCGCCAGGTCATCGACAAGCTGAATCTGGTCATCCAGCCGGGCGAGCGCGTCGGCCTGATCGGGCGCTCGGGCGCAGGCAAATCCACGCTGGTGAACCTGCTGCTGCGCTTTCACGACGTGGACAGCGGCGTGATCCGCATCGACGGCCAGGACATCGCCCACGTCACCCAGGACAGCCTGCGCGAGGCCATCGGCATGGTCACGCAGGACACTTCGCTGCTGCATCGCTCCATGCGCGACAACATCCTCTACGGCCGCCCGGACGCCACGCTGCAACAACTGGAAGAAGCCGCCGAACGGGCGGCCGCCGCGGACTTCATCGTCAATCTGCATGACCGCGAAGGCCGCCAGGGCCTGGACGCGCATGTCGGCGAGCGCGGCGTCAAGCTGTCCGGCGGCCAGCGCCAGCGCGTGGCCATCGCCCGCGTCATGCTCAAGGACGCCCCCATCCTGCTGCTGGATGAAGCCACCAGCGCGCTGGACTCGGAGATCGAGGCCGCCATCCAGGAAAGCCTGGACACGCTGATGCAGGGCAAGACCGTGATCGCCATCGCCCACCGCCTGTCCACCATCGCCGCGCTGGACCGCCTGATCGTGCTGGACCAGGGCCGCATCGTCGAACAGGGCAGCCACCAGGAACTGCTGCAGCAAGGCGGCCTGTACGCCCGCCTGTGGGCGCGCCAGAGCGGCGGCTTCCTGGGCGAGACGGGCCGGCAGGAACACTAGAAGACCTGCGGACAGGCCTGCGCGCCGCCCCGGCGGAGTCATTCTGTTGCCAAAAAATACTGACGGCCGCCGCGACTGACATTAGAATTCCGGGAGCTGAAGCTTCGCCCGTGCACGGCGAAGCTTTTTTTTCAACCCGATACGCACTCAATACCAGACGCTCGTCATCATGTTTCTAGTCTTCCCTGATTCCGACGCCATCGCGCGGCACCTCAGCGCACGCCTGATCGAGATCATCCGCAACGATCCGCAGGCCGTCCTGGGCCTGGCCACCGGCGGCACCATGGAGCCCATCTACGCCCGCTTCGTCCAGGACGCCCTGGAAAGCCGGCTGGACGTGTCGCAGGTCAGCAGCTTCAACCTGGACGAGTATGTAGGCCTGGCGGCCGCTCATCCGCAAAGCTACAACCACTACATGCACCAGCACCTGTTCGATCGCCTGGCTTTCGACGAGTCGCGCCTGCGCCTGCCCGACGGCCTGACCACGCAACTGGAGCAACACTGCCGGGATTATTCGGACGCGATCGCCTCGCACGGCGGCGTGGCCTTGCAGTTGCTGGGCGTGGGCACCAACGGCCACATAGGCTTCAACGAACCGGGCACCCCCTTCGACAGCCGCACGCACGTCGTGGAACTGTCCGAGCGCACCCGCGTGGACAACAGCCGCTTCTTCGATTCCATGGAGGAAGTGCCCGCCTCCGCCATCACCATGGGCATCCAGGACATCCTGAGCGCGCGCGAAATCGTGCTGGTGGTCACCGGCGAGCACAAGGCCCGCACCATGTTGAACTACCAGGAAGGCGGCATCACGGAAAAGCTGCCCTTCACGGCGCTCAAGCTCCACGCCAACACGCACATCCTGCTGGACGAAGCCGCCGCCAGCCTGCTGGACGACACGCTCTGCCACAGACCGCCGCAACAGGCCTGCGCCTGATCCGCCGCCCCGACCCGTCCTGGACGGGTATTTTTTTGTCCCCTGTCTCCAAGCAGCGGTCACCGTTCCTTCACTCCTTATCAACGCTTCCCACGCCATGATGACCAGGTTTCCGGCGCGCTCCGCGCCCTGCAACCCCTTTTCCATCTGGCGCCATGAACATTTTCCCCTTCTGGTCCGGCAAATGGCGCGCGCGGCTCGTGCCGATCGCCTTGATCATCCTGCCTCTGCTGTCCGCTGCGCTGCTGCTGAACCGGCCAGCCTCGGACGCCCCGGCTGCCGACCCGGCCCAGGCGGCGGCCCCTGCCGTCAGCATCGCCAGCGCCCAGCCGGCCCGATGGACGCGCACGCTGCGCGTCTTCGGGACATTGGTGGCGCAGGACGCGGTGGCCATCAGCAGCACGCTGGCCGACCTGCGCATCGCCCGCGTCCTGGTGGAGGAAGGCGACCACGTGCATGCAGGACAAGTCCTGGCCGAGCTGGACGATGCGCAGCACCGCGCGCGCCTGCGGCAGGCGCAGGCCGAACTGGACAAGGCCCGCGGTGAATTGCGCGCGCACCAGGCCGAGCATGACGACGCGCAGCGCCACCATGCCCGCCTGCAGGCCTTGGGAGTGGGGCCCGTCAGCGCTCATCTGATCGAGGAACAGAAGGCCCGCGCACAGGCTGCGCTGGCGCGCATGCAGGCGGCGCAGGCCCAGGTGCAGCGCGCCCATGCGGCCGTGGAACAGAACAGCGATCAACTGGAACAGACGCGCATCCTGGCTCCCCAGGCGGGCCTGCTGTTGCAGCGCCATGCCCAGGCTGGCGCCCTCAGCGGCACGCAGCCCCTGTTCGTGCTGGCCGTCCAGGGCAGGCTGGAGCTGGAAGGCGAGCTGCCGGCCCAGGAGCTGGCCTTGCTGCAGCCGGGCCTGACCGCGCACATTCGCCTGCGGGAACAGGAGCTGACGGGCACGGTGCGCCTGGTGTCGCCGCGAATCGATCCCTATACCCGCCTGGGCAAGGTACGGATCGCCCTGCCGGACTCCATCCCGCGTATGCAAGCCGGGCAGTTCGTGCAGGCGGTGCTGGAGCTGCCCAGCCGGGACCTGTCGGTAACGGTGCCTGCAGCCTGCCTCGTCATGGACACGGCGGGCCGCGCCGGCGTCATGGTCGTCAACGAACAGCGGCAAGCCATCTGGCGCCGCATCCAGCCCGGCGAGCGCCACGACGGACAAGTGGAAATACTCGCCGGGCTGCAGGCCGGCGAGCATGTCGTTGCCCAGGCCGCTGCTTTCCTGCGCGACGGCCAGGACATCATCCCGTCCGTCCCATGAGCTTCCAGCTGTCCTCCTGGGCGATACGCCGCCCCGTCCCCACGCTCGTCCTTTTCCTGATCCTGACCCTCTGCGGCTGGCACGCCTTTCGCATGCTCCCCATCCAGGCCAGTCCGCAGGTCAGCTTCCCCCTGGTGTCCATCACTGTGACCCAGGCGGGCGCCGCCCCCAGCGAGCTGGAACTGGACGTGGCGCGCCCCGTCGAAGACGCGCTGGCCGCCCTGCCCGGCCTGAGGCGCATCACCTCCACGTTGAGCGACGGCCTTTACCTGGGCATGGCGGAATTCCAGCTTGACGTGGCGCCGGACCGCGCCGTCGGCGACGTGCGCGACGCCATCGCCAAAGTGCGCGCCGAGCTGCCCGGCTCCGTCCAGGAGCCGCAGGTCGCCCGCGTGGACGTGGAGAACGAAGCGCTGAGCTACTACGCCGTGGGCGGCGAGGGCCGATCGCCCGCCGACCTGTCCTGGTTCGTGGACGACACGGTGCGGCGCGCCTTGCTGGCGGTGCCCGGCGTCGAGCAGGTCGAACGCCTGGGCGGGGTGCGCCGCGAGATACGGGTGGAGCTCAAGCCCGAGCGCCTGCTGGCGCTGGACCTGAGCGCGGCCGAGGTGAACGCGCAGGTGCGCCGCCTGAACGTCAATCTGCCCAGCGGACGCGCCCTGCTGCATGGCCAGGAGCAGGCCATACGCCTGGGCGGGCAGCCTGACCTTGAGGCCCTGGCGGCGCTGCCGATCAGCCTGGGCGAGCGGCGCTGGGCCCGTCTTTCGGAACTGGCCGATATTCATGACGGGCACGAAGAAATCCGCCAGCAGGCCAGGCTGGACGGACGGGAGGTCGTGGCCTTCGCAGTCTACCGCGCCAAGACCGCCAGCGACACCATCGTGGACCAGGGCGTGCGGCAAGCCTTGGCCCAGTTGCAGGACCAGCACTCCCAACTGCGGATAGAGCCCATCCTGACCCTGGTGGACTACACCTACGACAGCTTCAAGACCTCCATGACGGCCTTGCTCGAAGGCGCTGCGCTGACTGTGCTGGTGGTGCTGCTGTTCCTGCGCAACGGCCGCGCCACGCTGGTGGCCGCGCTCGCCCTGCCCCTGTCCATCCTGCCGGCTTTCGCCGTCATGGCCGTGCTGGGGTACACGCTCAACAGCATCACCTTGCTGGCCCTGACCCTGGTCATCGGCATCCTGGTCGACGACGCCATCGTGGAAATCGAGAACATCGAGCGTCATCTGGCCATGGGCAAGCGTCCCTTCCAGGCCGCCATCGACGCCGCCGACGCCATCGGACCCGCAGTGATCGCCATCACGGCGGCCATCGTGGCGGTGTTCCTGCCGGTCAGCTTCATCGGCGGCTACATAGGCCAGTACTTCGAACAGTTCGGCGTCACCGTGTCGGCGGCCGTCCTGGCCTCCCTGCTGGTGGCGCGCCTGGCCACGCCGCTGCTGGCCGCCTACCTGCTGCGGCCCGCCGCGCCGGCGCCGGCCGCGGCCGAGCACGGCTGGATGAAGCGTTACCTGGCGCTGCTGTCCCTGGCCCTGGCGCACCGCCGCCTGGCCCTGTTCAGCGGCGCCGCCATTCTTGCCTCGTCCCTGCTGCTGGCGCCGCTGCTGCCTTCGGGCTTCCTGCCCGCCGCCGATCAGGGTCTGAGCCACCTGAATGTCACGCTGCCTCCCGGATCCACCCTGCAGCAGACCGATCTGCGCCTGCAGGAACTCAGCCGCGTCATCGCCCGCCACGAGGACGTCGCGCTGGTGTTCGCCACGGCGGGCGGAGCGGACTCCAGCGGTGCGCAGGACGTCTCGCGCGGCCGCCTTCTGATCCGCCTGAAACCCTACGAACAGCGCCGCCGCAGCCAGAAAGACGTCGAGCAGCAACTGCACGAGCAATTGTCCGGATTCAGCGACCTGCGCTACTACTTCCGGGGCCGAGGCGACGAGCGCGACCTGAGCATCGTCCTGCTGGGCGCCGACGCACAAAGCCTGTCGCGCAGCGCGCACGAGCTGGCCGCGCAGATGCGCGCGCTGCCAGGCCTGGCCGGGGTGCAGGTCAACGAGCCTTTGCTGCGGCCGGAATTGCAGGTACAGGTGAACGCCGAACAGGCCGCCCTGAGCGGGGTCACGAGCCAGGATATCGGCGCGGCGCTGCGCGTGGCCACCCTGGGAGAAACCGACACGGAATCGGCCCGCTTCTCGCTGCCCGACCGGCAGGTGCCCATACGCGTGCTGCTGCCCGCGTCCGCCCGCCAGGACCTGGACCTGCTGAAGCGGCTGCGCATCCCGGCCGGTCCCGAAGGCGGCGCGGGGCTGCATGCGGTCGCCGAACTGAGCCTGGGCGCGGGGCCGGCGCGCATAGACAGGCTGGACCGCCAGCAACGCATTTCGGTGGACGCCGACCTGCTGCCCGGCCGGACCCTGGGGCAGGCCCTGGAGACCATAGAGGCCCTGCCCGCCCTGCGGAACCTGCCGGCCGGCGTCACCCGCAGCGATACGGGCGATGCCGAACTGATGCAGGAAATGTTCGACAAGTTCGGCCTGGCGATGGGTTTCGGCGTGCTGATGGTCTATGCCGTGCTGGTGCTCCTGTTCCGCGATTTCCTGCAGCCCCTGACCATCCTGGTCGCCCTGCCCCTGTCCATCGTGGGAGCCATCGCCGGGCTGCTGCTCTACCGGGCCGCGCTGGACCTGGCCGCCATCATCGGCATCCTGATGCTGATGGGCATCGTCACCAAGAACTCCATCCTGCTGGTGGAGTTCGCCGGCGGCAAGCGCCGCCAGGGCATGGACGCGACAACCGCCCTGCTGCAGGCGGGCCGCGAGCGCGCCCGTCCCATCGTCATGACCACGTTGGCCATGGTGGCGGGCATGGCGCCCACCCTGTTCCTGAGCGGCGCCGACGCCGGCTTTCGCGCGCCCATGGCCGTGGCCGTGATCGGCGGGCTGATCAGCTCGACCCTGCTCAGCCTGGTCTACGTGCCCGTGGTCTACAGCTACCTGGACCAGCTGCGGCATTGGCTGGGCCGCCGCCTCGCTCCCCTGACCTCGGTCACCGCCGAGGACCGGCGCCAGGCCGAGGAGCGGGCGGCGGGGAAAGGCTGAAGCTCAGGCCGGCCCAGGCTGCCGCTCAAGAAAGCCGATCTGTTCAAAATTCACCCTTGGCTTCATGGGTGAACACATACCGGCACGATCGCGACCACAAACTTGTCCCGGCACGCCTGGCCCCACCCCGCCCCCGCTCGCTACAATAGCCAATTGGCCGTCCTCGAGACGGCGTTGTTGTTGATTTCCGACCTGTACTGCGCCATGACCTCCACCGCCGACCTGTCCGCCCACACGCCCATGATGCGCCAATACCTGCAGTTGAAAGCCGAAGCCGGCTCGCATCTGCTGTTCTATCGCATGGGGGATTTCTACGAAATGTTCTATGCGGACGCGGAGCGGGGCGCGCGGCTGCTGAACCTGACGCTGACCAAGCGCGGCTCGTCCAACGGCGAACCCATTCCCATGGCCGGCGTGCCCTTCCACGCCATGGAAGGCTACCTGGCCCGTCTGGTCGCGCTGGGCGAATCCGTGGCCATCTGCGAGCAGATCGGCGACCCGGCCGCCAGCAAGGGGCCGGTGGAGCGCAAGATCGTGCGCGTGGTCACGCCCGGCACGCTGACCGACGACGCCCTGCTGCCGCCCAAGGCGGACCGCATGATCGCCGCCTGCACCACCCTCAAAATACAGCGCCAGGAGCTCGTGGGGCTGGCCTGGATGAACCTGGCCAGCGGCGAATTCATGGTGTGCCAGTGCGAGCCGGACATGCTGGAAACCGAGCTGAACCGCATCAGCCCGGCCGAACTGCTCTACCCCGAAAGCCTGCGCCATCTGCCCGAGCTGCCCGGCGCCAGCTGCCACACGCTGCCGGACTGGCATTTTGCGCAGGACGGCTCGCGCCAGACGCTGCTGGATCACTTCAAGCTGGATTCCCTGGCCAGCTTCGGGCTGGACGATCTGCCCGCCGCCTCGGCGGCGGCCGGCGCCCTGCTGCGCTACGTGGGCAGCACGCAATCGCAGTCCCTGGCGCACATCAGCGCCATCCGCGTGCAGCACGGCTCGGACTTCGTGGTGCTGGACGCGGTCACGCGCAAAAACCTGGAGATCACCGAAACCATCAGCGGCGAGACCAGCCCCACCCTGTTCTCCACCCTGGACCACTGCCAGACGCCCATGGGCAGCCGCCTGCTGCGCCGCTGGCTGCACCATCCGCTGCGCCTGAACCAGGCCGCCCAGCAGCGCCAGGACATCGTCTCGCTGTTCTTCCAGTCCCAGCAGGCGGCCAGCCTGGACGCGCGCGATCCCCTGGGCCTGCTGCGCCGGGCATTGAACAGCTTCCCCGACCTGGAACGCATTGCCACGCGCATCGCGCTGCGCAGCGTGCGGCCGCGCGAACTGGCCAGCCTGCGCGACGCCCTGGCCAGCCTGCCGGAACTGCGCGCCGGGCTGGAGCAGAACTTCGGCGCTGCGGGCGGATTGCACGACCATCTGCAGCGCCTGGCGCTGAACCCCGAACTGGCCGCCCTGCTGCAGGCCGCCATCGCCCCTGAACCCGCCCTGCTGGTGCGCGACGGCGGCGTCATCGCCGACGGCTACGACGCCGAGCTGGACGAATTGCGCAGCCTGGCCAGCGACAGCGGCGACGTGCTGATGCGCATCGAAGCCCGCGAACGCGAGCGCACCGGCATCGCAACCCTGCGCGTGGAATACAACCGCGTCCATGGCTTTTTCATCGAGGTCAGCCGCGGCCAGGCCGACAAGGTGCCGGACGACTACCGCCGCCGCCAGACCCTGAAGAACGCCGAACGCTTCATCACCCCGGAACTGAAGGAATGGGAGGACAAGGTGCTCTCGGCCAAGGACCGCAGCCTGGGCCGCGAGAAGTTCCTGTTCGACGCCCTGCTGGACCGGCTGCAGGATTATGCCGGCCCCCTGGCCCTGTGTTCCTCCGCGCTGGCGGAGCTGGACGCCCTGTCCTCGCTGGCCCTGCACGCCCTGGACAACGACTGGGTCGCGCCCGAACTGAGCGAACAGGCAGGGCTGTGGATCGAAGCCGGCCGCCACCCCGTGGTGGAGCGCAGCATCGAACACTTCACGCCCAATCATTGCGAAATGCACGCGCAGCGCCGCATGCTGCTGATCACCGGCCCCAACATGGGCGGCAAGTCCACCTATATGCGGCAGGTGGCGCTGATCGCCCTGCTGGCGCGCGTGGGCAGCTTCGTGCCGGCGCGCAGCGCGCGCATCGGCCAGATCGACCGCATCTTCACGCGCATCGGCGCGGCCGACGACCTGGCGGGCGGCCGCTCCACCTTCATGATGGAGATGACCGAGGCCGCCGCCATCCTGGCCGGCGCCACGCAGTACAGCCTGGTGCTGATGGACGAGATAGGCCGGGGCACCTCCACCTATGACGGCCTGGCGCTGGCCTGGTCCATCGCGCATCGCCTGCTCAGCCACAACCAGGCGCTGACGCTGTTCGCCACGCACTACTTCGAGATCACCCGCCTGCCCAACGAACTGCCCACGGCGGCCAATGTGCATCTGGCCGCCGCCGAATCCGCTTCGGGCATCGTGTTCCTGCACGAAGTCCAGGAAGGACCGGCCAGCCGCAGCTACGGCATCCAGGTGGCGCAGCGCGCCGGCATCCCGGCCGCGGTCATCCGCCAGGCCAGCCGCGAGCTGAACCGCCTGGAAACCCAGAACGACCCCAGCGCGCAGCTGGATCTGTTCAATGCCGGCAGCGCGCCCGCCGCCCGCGAAGAGCCCGACCCCGCCACCGAGCAGGCCCTGGACCTGATGGACCAGTTCAAGCGCCTGGACGTGGACGACTTGAGCCCGCGCGCCGCGCTGGACTTCCTGTATCAGGTCAAGAAAAGCCTGAAGGACTGAAAGAAAAACGGGCCGGTGGATTCGAACCCCCGGCCCGTCCCCGGGTCAGGCCCGAAAGCCCGGCGCCTTCGGCCTTCAGTATTGACTGGCGGGCAGATGCACCATCAGCCCATCCAGTTCGGGCGTCAAGGCGATCTGGCAGGCCAGCCTGGAGTTCCCGCGCACCTCGCTGGCGCACTCCAGCATATCCACTTCCTGTTCCTGCGCAGGCGGCAGGCGCGCCTGCCACTCCGGCGGCACGTACACATGGCAGGTAGCGCAAGCGCAGGCCCCTCCGCACTCCGCCACGATGCCCGGCACATTGTTCAGCACCGCGCCCTTCATCAGGCTCAGGCCCGGCTCCACCTGCACGGCGTGCGTCGCGCCGCCGTGCTCCACATAATTGACTGTAATCATCTCGGTTCCTTGTAAAGCACACCCGCGTTCAGGCGGGCACGGCGGCCAGCGCCGCCGCCAGCTTGCCGGCGCCGTCCAGTTTGTCCAGGTCCAGCTCGCGCCCCTGGGCGATGGCCTTGCGCGCCTGCATGAAATCCGCCGGCGCATTGACGCATTCGGCGGCCTGCAGGCGGGCGCCCTGCAGATGCAAGACCACAAACCGCCCCTGCCGGGCATCGCCCAGCACGTGGGTCCGCGCGCCGGCTCCGGCCAGGCCCGCCATCTGCAGCTTGGCCTCGTATTGATCCGACCAGAACCAGGGAACATCCGGCTCGGCCGGCGGCCGGCCGCACAGGTGCAGGGCCAGTTGGCGCGCCTGCTCCAGCGCGCTGGGCACGCTTTCCAGACGACGCCGGGCGCCATCGGCCAGGGTCCGCACGCTGACATCGCCGATGGCATACACCCGCGGCCACGGGCTGCGGGCGGATTCGTCCACCGGAATGCCGTCCGCGCAATCCAGGCCGGCTCGCTGCAGCAGCTCCGTATTGGGCGTGGAGCCGACGCCGACCAGCACCACGTCGGCGTCCAGTTCGCGCCCGTCGCCCAGGCGCACGCCGCGCACGGCCGTCTCGCCCAGCATGGCCTGGACCTGCACGCCCAGCTCCACCGTCACGCCCCGGCTGCGGTGCAAGTGCGCCAGATGATCGGACAGCGTCGCCGACGCCAGCCGCGACCACAGGCGCGACTGCCGTTCCAGCACGACCGCCCCCACGCCCAGGGCCCTCGCCGTGGCCGCCACTTCCAGGCCAATGAAGCCGCCGCCGACGATGGCCAGGCGCCGCGCGCCCGCCAGGGCCTGCTTCAAGGCCCGGGCATGACCCAGCTCCCGCAACGGGTGCACGCCCTGCAACTCCCGTCCCGGCAGGTCGAGCTCCCGGGCGCGGGCGCCGGTGGCCAGGACCAGATGGTCGAAAGCCACCTCGGATCCGTCCGCGCAGCGCAGCCGCCGGTCCTGCAAGGACAGGTCCTGCACCACGCAGCCCAGGCGCAGGTCTATGTCCTGCTCGGCATAGAAAGCGGGTGCTCGCAGCAGCAGATCCTGCTCCTGCGTTTCACCCTTGAGCCAGGCCTTGGACAGGGGCGGGCGCATGTAGGGCGGACTGGACTCCCGGCCCAGCAGGACGATGGGGCCGCGATAGCCCTGCTGGCGCAACTGCCCGGCCAGGCTGCCGCCGGCATGGCCTGCGCCCACGATCACGAGGCGGCCGTCCATATCAGGCCTCCGTCCGCTTGTAGCCCGCTTTCCGGGCAAGGGCTGCACGTGTCTTCATGATGGTTCTCGTCTCGAAGGTGAATCAGGCGTCGATCAGGCCCGCCGCATGCAAGGCGCTGATTTCCGCCCAGGACTGCCGGATGAAACGCGCGGCGGCCACGTTCTGCTCGAACAGGTCGTAACGTGCCGCAAGGCCGTAATCGGGCAGATTGATCATCTCGGTGGTGATGTAGCGCAAAGGGCTCTGCGGATGCGTGATGTGGTAGCGCAGCACCTGGCGTATGGCCTCCTTGGAAGGCTCGAGCTGCCAGGCGTGCCAGGGAGAGTGCCACTGGCCGGGGCCGGGCTTGACCATGGGATATTGGATGCCGCGCGCAAACCGGCCGTCCTCGTTGCGATGCCACAGATTGGCGGGCTGCTTGGGCGCCACGGTGCGCAACTGGGTCCATTTCACGATGTTCATGTCCAGCCAGCGCTCGCACAGCGAGCCGGACTCGAAGGGATCCAGGACCAGCTCCCCGCGCTCCACCTGCTCCCGCACCCCCGACAGGGCCAACTCCCCGGGCTGGTGCATCTTGAAGACCACGTGACTGTAGTCCAGCGTGAAGTTGAACGGGACGCCGCGCTCCTGCACGGCGCGCGCGACGGTCTCCACTCGCGGAAAAAACTCCGTCCACATGTTCACGTGCAGCTCGAAGCTGGGTTCCACGCCCAGCGCCATGCCTTCGTCATACACCTGCAGGTAGTGGTCGACGATCTCCTGGTCGCTCAGCTCATGACCGTCCGCATGATGCGTGAAGGTCATGATGTTGTGGCAGGCCGCGCCGATGTCGCGGCAGATGCGCAGATTGTCGCTGAGCAGGGCCTCATCCTGGCCCAGGCGGTAGAACCAGCTGGCGGTATGCACAGGCAGGTCATGGCGCGCCATGGCCTGTTCATATTCGCGCAGATTGCCGCGCAAGGGGATGCGGTCGAAATAGTCGAACACGCCCGACTCCTTGACCATGCGGAACTGCTCGTCGATGGACGCCTCCTGCAGCCCGACCGGCTTGTCCAGTCCGGAGCGCTGCGCGCCCCGGCCGTTGCAGCCGATCAGGAACGGCGGCGCGGAATTCTGATTTGCCGTACTCATGCCGTCACCGCGCTGTCATCCATCATGCGCTCGACCATCTTGCGCATGCGGCGCGGCGCGGCATCGATGGCGATCTTGACGGTACGCCGGTCCGCATAGCGCCGCTCGTTGGCCTCGATGGCTTCCAGGATGGCCTTGTCTTCCGCGAAGGCCTCGCGGAACGAGGCCGACAGGGCGCGGTTGGTGGCCTCGTCGGCCGTGAAATTCTTGACGTGCAGCCAATGGTCGATGGAGTTCTCCGCATCCACGGGCGTGATGAAATGGCAGGCGTAGATCTGCATGCAATCGTCGCGCCGCCCCTCGGGCGCGCCCGTGCCCGTTTCGGCCGAGCCGAAGTCGATGATGGCGATGCTGGGCGCGTAGTAGTGGTAGTAGTGCCAGCGGTCCACATTGCCCTTGAAGTTGCCGAACTTGGCGAACAGGGGGATGGGCTCGGCGTCGATGATCCAGCGCCAGGTCACGAGCCTGTCCGCCTCCTCGGCATGCTGCACCGGCACGTCCTCGCTGGCCGCATTGCCCAGCGTGGTCTGGTGCACGAAGCTGACGTGCGCCGGGTCGCACAGATTGTCCGCCAGGCTCAGGTAATTGGCGCGGATGTGCAGCGCATCGCCCTCCACGGCGCTCCAGGCTGGGTCGTGGTACTGGGGCAGGTCGAAGATGCGGCCCCGATCGGCCAGTTCGGGCTCGCCCATCCAGATCCAAACCAGGCCCATGTTTTCGGCCGTGGGGAAATGGCGCACCCGGGCGCTGGCGGGCACCATGTCCTGGCCCGGCACCCGCACGCAGCGGCCGCTGCAGTCGAACGTCAGGCCGTGATAGCCGCACTCCACGCTGTCGCCTTTCAGCTTGCCCTTGGACAGGGGCAGCAGGCGGTGCGGACAAACGTCCTCCAGCGCCACCACTTCGCCCGCCTGGTTGCGGAACAGCACCACGTCCACTTCGATGATGCGATGCGCGCTCAGTTCCCGGCCGACCTGCCGGGACCAGGTCAGGGGATACCACGTGTTGGTCACGTATTTCTGCATTGCTGTCTCCTGGATAACCGTTGATTTGAGTGATTGCTCAAAATTCTATTTGAGCGTTTACTCAAACTCAATAGGGTAAACACCAATAAAAAGCGTACACGCTGTTTTTTCTGAAGAAGGAGACAGCGGGAAAAAAGCAGTCGGCTACGTTATGATGCAGACAGCGCCGTCTTGCGGCGTCCGGTTTCCCCACCTTTCTGCGATCGCGCCATGGAAGAGACACTCGCCAGCACGAAAACCAGCACGCCCGGCCGGCAAGGCCGGCGCGCCCGTCCCAGCAACACCACCAGCGACACCATCCTGGACGCCGCCGAATTCGTCTTCGCGCGGCACGGCTACGCCGGCGCCACCGTCAAGCGCATCGCCAAGCAGGCCAAGTGCTACGAAAGCCTGATCTACTACCACTTCGGCAGCAAGGACAAGCTGTTCGCCGCCGTGCTCAAGAACGCCTACCAGAAGCTGATAAAAGCAGAGCAAGCGCTGGAACTGGACATGGACTCGCCCGAGCAGGCGCTCAGCGACATCGTGCTGTTCATGTGGAACTACTATCAGAAGAACCCGGAACTCATCATCCTGCTGAACACGGAGAACCTGCTCAAGGGCAAGCACCTGGCCAAACTGGGCTCCATGGACGAGTTCCTGTCGCCCGCGCTGTCCGTCATCCGGCAGGTCGTGCTCAAGGGCGGGGAAAGCGGCGTCTTCCGCCAGGACGTGGACATCCTGGACCTGTACACCACCATCATGGGCCTGGGCTATTTCTACTTGTCCAACCGCTATACGCTGTCGGTCTTCTTCGGCCGCGACTTGATGACGGACGCCGAGCGCCGGCGCTGGGGCCAGGTCATCGTGCAGACCGTCCTGGCCACCCTGCGCCCCTGACGCGCGCCAGGGGCGCGCACTGCGCTAGAAGGTGTGGCGCATGCCCGCGCCGACGCTGTGGCCGCGCCCGACCACATCCACCCGATCGGAAAAATAGCTGGCGTACAACTGCGTGCGCTTGGACAGGCCCATCTCATACCCCAGGGCCCAGGTGTTGCGCTTTTCCTCGCTGCGCCCGGTGCTGCGCGAATAGGCGTAGGACAGCAGAACCCGATCCTGGCCACGCACCGGGATCGCGGCGCCGGCCTGGCCGCCGCGCACGCGCAGGTCCTGCAAGGGACCGCCGCGGTTGTCGATCTGCTGGAACTGGCCGTACAGCTTCACGGGACCGAAATCATAGGCCAGACCCGCCAGCACGGCGCGCTGCTTGTCCTGGCGCCCGGCCAGATCACCCGAATAGCGTGAAAAGCTCAATTGCTGCAGAGCCACGGTGGCGGTCAGCGGCCCCTGGTCGTACGACAGGCTGCCGCCCCACTTGTAGGCGCCGGACTCCTCGCTCCAGTCGCCGCCGGCGCCCGGGTTGCCGCGCCCATACAGCACATTGAGCTTGAAGCCCCGTACTTTGGGCGACGCGTAGGCCACGGAATTGCTCCAGATCGAATCACCCAGCAGCGGCGCGGCAACGGCGCCGTTGCCGCCATAGCTGTGGTAGATGGACGGGCCGAAACCGAAGGAGCCGCCGAACGGGTTGGTGCCGACGACGGACACGAAATACGGCGTGGTGTTGCGGCCCACGGTCAGCCGGCCCCAGTCGCTCTCCAGCCCCACATAGGCGCTGCGCGAAAAGAAGTCGTCGCTGTCGTAGCGACCCGCCTGGCCGGTGTTGACCCGCATGAAGGACTCCAGCGCGAACACGGCGCGCCAGCCCTGGCCCAGGTCCTCGCTGCCGCCCAGCCCCCAGTAGGAGGTCTGCCAGCCCCCGCTGCCCACCGTGCCGCTGCTGCCGGCCGCGCCGATGGGCTTGCTGCTGCCCGCCCAGGCGTCCACCGTCCCGTACAACCGGACCGAGGAGCCGCCCTGCGCCAGGGCCGGCGCCGACGCCGACGCCAGCGCGCCGCACCCCATCAGAACCCGTCCCCAACATCCTGTTTTTTCCAATGTCTTCATTCTTTTCCTTTGTGTAGTGCGCTCCCTGTTGTCGAGGCGAAAGCCAGCGGCCGCGCCTCTCCCGATCGCGCGAGAGCTGCGCGACGGAATGGCGAAATATAGCGTATACAAAGTTTATTTACAAAGACACCGGCTCGGGTAAAAACCCTAATTTTAGTGTTTACTCAATTAAATTAATCTTCATGGACTTCGCAAACAGCGCCCTTGCATGGCTTATGAAAATTTCATGCAGGTAAAAAAACACGCTGTAAAAGACGAAAAAAAGAAAGGTGCACGCTACTAAAACAGGATCAAGCACTTGAGGAGACACACGTGCCTACACAAGCCAGATGCACCCGTTTGCAGAACTCCGGGGGGAGTTCAGGCAAACGCCGTTTTCGCGCCTTGCCCGCCGCCGCGCCGATGCGGCGCCCGTCGTAAGGAGCGCGCCATGTCCCAATCCCTGGAAAACGCCCTGAATCCGGCCCTGGCCGTGCCGCAAGACGACAACGCCGCCCTGTACGCCAAAGTCACCTGGCGCCTGATTCCCCTGCTCTGCATCTGCTATGTCGCGGCCTACCTCGACAAGATCAACATCGGCTTTGCCAAGATGCAGATGCAGGCCGACCTGGGCTTCAGCGAAACGGTCTACGGCCTGGGCGCGGGCCTGTTCTTCATCGGCTACATGCTGTTCGAAGTGCCCAGCAACCTGATCCTGCAGCGCGTGGGCGCGCGCGCCTGGATCGCCCGCATCATGATCACCTGGGGAGCCATCTCCGCCTGCATGATGTTCGTCACCACGCCCACGCAGTTCTACATCCTGCGCTTTCTGCTGGGCATCGCCGAAGCCGGCTTCTACCCCGGCGTCATGCTCTACATCACCTTCTGGTATCCCACCTTCCGGCGCGGCAAGATCATGGCGTTCTTCCTGCTGGGCATCCCCTTGTCCAGCATGATAGGCGGCCCCCTGTCGGGCTGGATCCTGACGGCTTTTTCCGGCGTGCACGGCATGCCGGGCTGGCAATGGCTGTTCCTGCTGGAAGCCATCCCGTCCGTCGTGCTGGGCGTGGCCGTGCTGGCCTGCCTGCCCAACGGGATCCAGAGCGCGAAATGGCTGAGCATTGACGAAAAACGCATTCTGGCCGACGAGCTGGAGCGCGACGAACTGGCCCAGACGCACACCTCGGTGCGCGAGGCCTTTGCCAGCCTGCGCGTCTGGCTGCTGGGCGTCATCGACACCTTGCTGATGCTGGCCGTGTACGGGCTGAACTTCTGGCTGCCCACCCTGATCAAGGAGTCGGGCGTGCACAGCGACCTGCACATCGGCCTGATGACCGGTCTGTCCAGCGCCCTGGCCGTCGCGGCCCTGGTCCTGAACGGCATGAGCTCGGACCGGCGCAGGGAACGCCGCTGGCACATCGCCGTGCCCGCCTTCGTCGCCGCGGCCGGCATAGGCCTGAGCCCTCTCTACAGCCATGACCCCGTCGTCACCGTGCTGCTGTTCTCCATCGCCAACCTGGCGCTGATGGCCACTTTCCCGGTGTTCTGGTGCATACCGCCGACTTTCCTGAAGGGCCGCGCCGCCGCCGCCGGCATTGCGCTGATCGCCTCCATGTCCACCTTGGGCGGCATCGCGGCCACGTATCTGATGGGCGTGCTCAAGGATCTGACCCAATCCTCGCAGGCCGGACTGATCATGTTCGCCGTCTGCCTGCTGCTGGCCGGACTGCTGACCCTGACCCTGCCTCGCCACGTGGTTAACCGCTGAACTGCCCCAAGCAGTCATGGCGGACGGCGCGGTCCAGCCATGCCCGGCGGGCGTGCACCCCCGTCGGGCCGGCCCGCGCCGTTTTTTATACCCCTGATCCGCGGGCTCCCGGCCCGCGGATCAGTTAAGCTTACGGCTGACTCATTTATTGTTCGGGCAGCCCATGAACATCGACCAGCCACTGGCCCTCCTGGGCGGCATCAGCGCGCATGAATTCATGCAGATCTACTGGCAACGCAAACCATTGCTGATCCGCCGCGCCATCCCCAACTTCAAGCCTTCGCTGAGCATCGCCAACATCCGCGAACTGGTGACGCGCGAAGAAGTCGAATCGCGTCTGATCAGGCACGACGAGGATGGCTGGCACATGGAGACCGGCCCTTTCGACGAATTGCCTCCCGCCTCCCAGCCCAACTGGACGGCCCTGGCCCAAAGCGTGGACCTGCACGACGACGCCACCGCCGCCCTGATGCGCCAGTTCCGCTTCATCGCCGACGCCCGCCTGGACGATGCCATGATCAGCATCGCCTCGGACGGCGGCGGCGTGGGACCGCATTTCGACAGCTACGACGTCTTCCTGCTGCAGGCCCACGGCCGGCGCCACTGGCGCATCAGCCAGCAAAAGGACCTGAGCCTGGTGCCCGACCTGCCACTGAAGATATTGCGCAACTTTCAGGCCGAGGAAGAATTCATCCTGGAGCCGGGCGACATGCTGTACCTGCCCCCGCACGTGGCGCACGACGGCATCGCGCTGGGCGACTGCATGACCATCTCCATCGGTTTCCGCTCGCCCACGCTGGCCACGCTGGCGCGCGGCCTGATGGACGCCGCCTCCGATCAGCTGGCCGCCGCCAGCGGCGACGGCTACGGCCTGTATTCCGATCCCCCGCTGCCCATGCCCGACCTGCAGGCCCGCTATACCGACCCGGGCGCCGGCGCGACGCGCACCCCGGCCGCCCTGCCCGAGAACCTGGTGCAGAAGACGCTGGACGCCTTGAACGCGGTGCGCTTTGACGAGGCGCTGGCCTCGCGCTTTTTGGGCGTCTGGCTGACGGAGCTGCCGGCCAATTCCTGGTTCGACATCGCCGAGGACCCCGTGGACCTGCACGACCCGGACCTGCCCGCCGGCCGACTGACGCTGGACCGCTGCACCCGCATGATGTATCGCGGCGAGGAACTGTACATCAATGGCGAAGTGGCCCCCTGCCCTGCCAGCCGTTCATTGCGCCTGCTTGCCGATGAGCGGGAGATCAAGGTGGGCAGCGCCGCTTTCCAGGAACTGGACGAGGACGCGCTGGACATGCTGAACGCCTGGCTGGATGACGGCTGGCTGCAGTTCCATCCTCTCTGAGGCGTTTTCTTTCTTGTTTACTTGAAGCCGATTCCGATCGGCTTTATTTTTTTATCTATCCGAAACAGTAATTCGTATTTTTTCGATAATGGCACTTGCCGCCAATAACCACATCATCACACATTAAACAAGAAAAGCTGAAAGGAATGAATACCGGCTGGCTCGACAGGCCAGCCGGTATTCATTTCCCGCCGTCAGGCGTCGGCGCGATTCGAGACATATCGGCCGGCTTTCACGCTCAGGCCTGGCCCAGCAGGCTGTCCGACGGCGCCTGTTCGCGCTGGTGCAGGCCATAGTCGCGGATGACGGACATCACGCGCACCCGATAGTCCTTGAAGATGCGGTCGCGTCCCGCCTTCTGCGCCGCCAGGTGGGCGTCGACATTGCGCCACTGAACCACCGCCTCTTCGTCGCGCCAGGTGGTCACGGACATGACCTTTTCGGGATTGGCCGCGCTCTGGAAGCACTCCACCGAAATGAACCCCTCGATGGGCTTGAGCAAGGGCGTGAGCTTGTTGACCAGATCCACATAATTCTGGTTCTGGCCCGGCATGGCCTGCAATTCGAACAGAACGACGATCATCTCCATCTCCTCAAGGGCTTGAATATAAAATATGCCTTCTGGACAATCCTCGGGTCCATCGGCATGAAGTTTATAAAGCAATAAAACTTGCACTATTCAATCCATTTCTTACATGCCCGCTAGACCACTTTTCCCGTTTTCAAAAGTGGTCTGCCTCAAACTCCGCAAGCGTACCGTCCAGGTAGGCCAATCAGGCGCTATAAAAGCCTTTTGGCTTCTATCCAACGCGCACCCCCTGGGGAGTCCAGCATCACCATGTCCACGTCCAAACCATCTTCAGCCATCCTGCTCAGCGACCTGACCCACCCTGTCGTGGCCGGCCTGATCTCCGTCATCGTCAACTACGGCGGCACCTTCATCCTGGTGTTCCAGGCGGCCCAGGTCGCCGGACTCAGCCCCGAACTGACGGCGTCCTGGGTCTGGTCGGTGTCCATCGGCGTGGACGCGACCGGCCTGATCCTCAGCTGGATCTCGCGCGAACCCATCATCACCGCCTGGTCCACGCCCGCGGCCGCCTTCCTGGTCACGGCGCTGGCCAGCACGCCCTATGCGGAAGCGGTCGGCGCCTACATCATCTCCGCGGCGGCCTTCGTGGCGCTGGGCCTGTCAGGCTGCTTCGAACGGGTCATCCGCCTCATCCCGGCCGGCATCGCCTCCGGCCTGCTGGCCGGCATCCTGCTGCAGTTCGGCATCGGCGCCTTCGGCGGCATGAGCGTGGATCCCATGCTGGCCGGCCTGCTCATCGTGGCCTACATCATCCTCAAGCGCTTCACGGCGCGCTACGCCGTGGTCGGCATCCTGGTCCTGGGCCTGGGCTTTCTGGTGCTGCAGAACCGGGTGGACTTCAGCGGCCTGCAGCTCCAGCTGGCCACGCCCATCTTCACCATGCCCGTGTTCTCGCTGAACGCCCTGCTCAGCGTGGCCCTGCCCCTGTTCCTCATCACCCTGACCGGCCAGTACATGCCCGGCATGCTGGTGCTGCGCAACGACGGCTTTCGCACCAGCGCCAACCCCATCGTCACGGTCACCAGCCTGGGTTCGCTGCTCATGGCCCCGTTCGGCTCGCACGCCATGAACGTGGCCGCCATCACCGCCGCCATCTGCACCGGCCCCGAAGCCCACGAAGATCCGTCCAAGCGGTGGATCGCCGGAATCGCGGCGGGCGTCTTCTACATCCTGATCGGCGTGTTCGGCGTCACCCTGGCAGCGGTCTTCATGGCCTTTCCCAAGACCTTCATCACCACGCTGGCGGGCCTGGCCCTGCTGGGCACCATAGGCGGCAGCCTGGCCGGCGCCATGGGCGACTCCAAAACCCGGGAAGCGGCCCTGATCACCTTCCTGGCCTCGGCCGCCAACATCACCCTGTTCGGCATAGGCGGCGCATTCTGGGGCCTGTTGATCGGCCTGCTGGCCTACCTTGCGCTCAACGGCAGGATGCCGCGGCGCAAGTCCGCGCCCGCCGCCGGCCTGGTCGCCGAGCCCCTGGCCGAAAAACCAGCCGCCAACTAGCACGACCCGTTGCGTCCGGCGCGGCCGGACGCAGCAGCATCCATGCCGGCCCCCCGGCCAGGAATACGATCATGAACACCCGTTCCAGCTACACCCAACCCGACGCCCAAGGCTTCTTCGGCCGGTTCGGCGGCTGCTTCATCAGCGAAACCCTGGTGCAGGCGGTCGAACAACTGAACCACGCCTATTTCCGCTACCGCGACGATCCCGACTTCCTGCGCGAGTTCCGCCAGGACCTGGCCGACTACGTCGGACGCCCCTCGCCCGTCTACTACGCGCGCCGCCTCAGCGACGAAATAGGCGGCGCCCGCCTGCTGCTCAAGCGCGAAGACCTCAACCACACCGGCGCGCACAAGATCAACAACGTCATCGGCCAGGCCCTGCTGGCGCAGCGCATGGGCAAGCGCCGCATCATCGCCGAGACGGGCGCCGGCCAGCACGGCGTGGCCGTGGCCACCATCTGCGCGCGCGCCGGCCTGGAATGCGTCATCTACATGGGGTCCGAAGACATGCAGCGGCAAAGCCCCAATGTGCAGCGCATGCACCTGCTGGGTGCCACGGTCGCACCCGTGACCAGCGGCAGCCGCACGCTCAAGGACGCCATGAACGAAGCCATCCGCGACTGGGTCGGCAATGTGGACACCACCTTCTACCTGATCGGCTCGGTGGCGGGCATGCACCCCTACCCGACCATGGTGCGCGACTTCCAGACCGTCATCGGACGCGAATGCCTGGAACAACTGCCCGAACTCTTCCGGCGCCTGGGCATGGACAAGCGGCACCCGGACGCCGTAGTCGCCTGCGTGGGCGGCGGCAGCAACGCCATAGGCATCTTCCATCCCTACATAGACCATGCCGACGTACGCCTGATCGGCGTGGAAGCCGCCGGCCTGGGCCTGGACAGCGGCAAGCATTCGGCCTCGGTGCAGCGCGGCCGCCCCGGCGTCCTGCACGGCAACCGCTCGCTCATCCTCCAGGACAGGCACGGCCAGGTGCTGGACACCCACAGCATCAGCGCCGGGCTGGACTACCCCGGCGTAGGCCCCGAACACGCCTGGCTGCACGAACTGGGCCGCGCCGAATACGTGGGCGCCACGGACCGCCAGGCGCTGGACGCGTTCCACCGGCTCAGCCGCGTGGAAGGCATCATCCCGGCCCTGGAAGCCAGCCATGCCCTGGCCCATGCCTTCGAGCTGGCGGCAGGCATGTCCCGGGACCAGGCCATTCTCGTCAATCTGTCCGGGCGCGGCGACAAGGACATGGACACCGTCATGGGGCAGTCAGCCCCTTCAGGAGAGTCCTCATGAGCCGGCTCCACGATACCTTCCAGGCCTTGCGGCGCGACGGCCGCAAGGCGCTGATTCCCTACATCACGCCCGCCTATCCCTGCCCCGGCGTCACGCCGGCCCTGATGCACGCCATGGTGCAGGCCGGCGCCAACGTCATCGAACTGGGCATGCCTTTCTCGGATCCTTCCGCGGACGGCCCCGCCATCCAGGAGGCCAACGAACAATCATTGGCCAATGGCATGAATCTGCCGCAGGTGCTGGCCATCGTGGAAGAATTCCGCCGCCGGGACCAGCGCACGCCCGTGGTGCTGATGGGCTACGCCAATCCGATCGAACAATACGACCAGCACGCCAGGGCGGGCGCCTTTGCCGCCGACGCCGGCCGGGCCGGCGTGGACGGGGTGCTGGTCGTGGATTATCCGCTTGAAGTGTCCGCCGAACTTTCCCGGGAGCTGCAGCGCCACGGCATGGACATGATCCTGCTGCTGACGCCCGCCGCCTCCGACGAACGCATACGGCTCATTGCCGAGCGCGCCAGCGGCTATGCCTATTGTGTTTCGGTCAAAGGCGTCACGGGCGTCCGCAGCCTGGACCTGGACCAGGTGCGGCACACCCTGCGGCGCGCCCGCCGCCACATCAGCCTGCCTCTCGGGGTCGGCTTCGGCATCCGCGACGCCGCCACGGCGCAAGCCGTCGCCCAGATGTCCGACGCCGTCATCGTGGGGTCGTGGCTGCTGGAGACCTTGCGGGGCAAGACTGCCGAACAGGCCCTGCAGGCGGCCGGCGCCCTGATCCAGAACCTGCGCCGCCATCTGGACGCCACCAAGGCATCCGCCTCCTGATGCCGGCCCGCGTCCGCCCCTGCGGCGGGCGCACGCCCCTTGCGGCATATGGAACGCGCCGTTCAGTCCGCTTCCATCCAGTCGATCACCAGGCGCATGGTCTGCAGCACATGCTCCGCCATGGCTTCCCTGGCCGCCGGCCCGTTGCGGGCGGCCAGGGCCTGGATGATGTCCTCGTGCTGCTGGATGTTGTCCTCCATCAGGCGCGGCGGCATCTTGGAGGCAAAGCTCAGCACGCTGGCCACGCCCCCGCCCTGCAGTTCCTGGACCAGGTCGTGCAGCCGGCCGTTATGGCTGGCCTGCGCGATCAGCATGTGGAAATCCTGGTTGTGGCTGCGCCATTGCGAGCCGCTTTCCCCCTGTATGCGTCCGCGCAGCGTCTGGGCGTACAGGTCCTGGTGCCGGCGCAGGCTCTCCAGGTCCGAATCCTGCAGCCAGTCCACCGCCAACTGGGCCGCCAGGCCCTCCAGTTCGGCCCGTATCTGGAAG
This sequence comes from Alcaligenes sp. Marseille-Q7550, assembly GCF_965112015.1. NCBI lineage: Bacteria > Pseudomonadati > Pseudomonadota > Betaproteobacteria > Burkholderiales > Alcaligenaceae > Alcaligenes > Alcaligenes sp. Marseille-Q7550. Next base: position 1,057,669 of record NZ_CBCOPU010000001.1, on the reverse strand, counting down.
GTTTCACGGATGCTGCGCACGGAAGGAACGGCCACCATGGCGCGCCCGCTGCTGCTCAAGGCGATGACGTGCCTGGCCTCCAGCAGGCGCAAGGCCTCGCGCACCGGCGTGCGGCTGATGTTGAATTCTTCCGCCAGCTCGTACTGGCTCAAAGGGTCGCCGGGCAGATAACGGCCGGACTGGATGCGCCGCTGGATTTCCTCGGCTACTTCTATCGACGATCTCATGGTGGATGCGGCCGGGCTGCGGCCTTTGGGCTGAACAAACAATACAAGTCCGCCGCTGGAGCGGACGCGGCCGGCCCGCGCGCCGCAGCGCGCCGGCTGCCATGTCCTAAGACGAGGCGGCCAGGGCCGAAATCATCATAGGGTAATTCCGACTGTCGTGCCTGTTTTTTCTATTTAGAATCCCTTTTACCGTTAATGGGATCCCGTTTTTAAACTATAGCATCCTGAATGGAGTTTGCAATGAGCGACATCGACACCATCACCGCCGCCAGAATCATCAACCCCGGCGGCCGCGGCGGCCCCCTGACCGAAAAGCACCAGCCCATGCAGGTCAAGCACCGCGACCAACTGGACTGGGAAAACCTGCGCTACGAAGGCCAGCGCACCAAGATGATGTTCCACCCCACCGCGCAGGACGCCACCATTCCCAACGCCGGGATCGTCCACTACGCCAAAGGTTCGGGCCATCCGCTGCACAACCATTACTTCGCCCAGATCTGGTACGTGCTCAGCGGCAAGTTCCAGATCGACGGCAAGGTCTACGGCGAAGGCACCATGGTCTTTCACCCCGACCCGCACTACGAGCACGAACTGACCACGCTCGAAGAAGGAGAAATCCTGTACGTGCAGTACATGGGCCCCAGCACGCGCCAGCCGCCCATCTATGACGGCCGCTTCAACCTGAAGACGCGCCGCGCGCTGGAAGACGAATCCACCGCCGTCTAAGCACGGCCCGGCCGCCGCCCGGCGAGGCGGCGGCCGCAACGCGTCTTCAAAGAAAGACGCATGACCATAATTTCCGGGGGCAAAAAAATGATTACATTCCGTGCCTGGCTCGATGCGCTCAACGAGCGCATCGGCCGGCTCGTCAGCCTGTCCATGCTGCTCATCCTGGCCATCGCCTTCACTGTCGTGGTGCTGCGCTACCTGTTCGGCATAGGCCTGATCTGGCTGCAGGACAGCTATGTCTGGCTGACCAGCCTTTTCTTCATCGGCCTGTCCGGCAGCGCCCTGCTGCACGACAGGCACGTGCGCGTCGAGCTTTTCTATTCCCGCATGCGCCGGCGGCGCCAGGCCCTGGTCAATGCGCTGGGCGTCGTGCTGCTGCTCTGGCCCACGCTGCTGGTCATCACGCTGACCAGCAGCAAGCCGATCTCCCGATCCTGGCAGTTTCTGGAGGCTTCGCCCAACACGGGCGGCCTGCCCTTCGCCTATGTCCACAAAAGCCTGATCTACGTTTTCTGCGCCCTGCTTTTCATCCAGGGCCTGTCTTTGCTGCTGAGCTCGCTGGCCGCGCTGCCGGACAGGCGTGAACCCGCCGCAGGAGCGCAGCCATGAGCCTGAACGAACTGTTGTGCATCCTGATGTTCGCCAGCGTCATGGGCGTGATGATGTTCGGCTTTCCCGTGGCCTTCGCGCTCTCGGGCGTGGCGATCGCCTTCGGCCTGCTGGGCAGCGCCCTGGACGTCTTCCAGTGGCGCACCATGGGCGGGGTCATGGGCCGCATCTACGGCATCATGAGCAACGAGATGCTCGTGGCCATCCCGCTGTTCATCTTCATGGGCATCATGCTGGAAAAATCCAAGACCGCCGAGAGGCTGCTGGAAACCACGTCGCGCCTGTTCGGCTCCCTGAGCGGCGGCCTGGCCTTCACCGTCGTGGCCGTGGGCACCCTGTTGTCGGCCGCGACCGGCATGGTAGCCGCCACGGTGGCCACCCTGGCCATGATCAGCGTGCCGGCCATGCGCCGCGCCGGCTACCAGCCCTCCTTCATGGCGGGCTCCATCTGCGCCTCGGGCACGCTGTCGCAACTGATCCCGCCTTCCACCGTGCTGATCCTGATCGGGGACATGCTGCGCGGCGTCACCCCGCCGGACCGGGTCGGCGGCCCGGTCACGGTCAGCGACCTGTTCGCGGGCGCCGTCGTGCCCAGCGCGCTGCTGGTGGGCCTGTTCCTGCTCTATGTGCTGTACAAGGCGATCGTCCAGCCCAAGACCTGCCCGCCCCTGCCCGGCGCCGGACGCGAACCCGTCAGCATCCGCCAGATACTGACGCAGGCGCTCGCTCCCCTTGCCCTGATCGTGGCCGTACTCGGCTCCATCCTGGCCGGCATCGCCACGCCCACGGAGTCGGCGGCCGTGGGCGCGGCCGGCGCGACCCTGATGGCCTGGGGCTGCCGGGCGCTGAACTGGGCCATGGTCCGCCAGGCCTGCCTGGCCACCGGCCATCTGGTCGCCATGGTCTACACCATCATGATAGGAGCCGCCATCTTCTCGCTGGTCTTCAAGGGGCTGGGCGGCGAACAACTGGCGCACCACCTGCTGTCCCAGGCTCCCGGGGACACGCTGGGCGCGCTGATCCTGGTGCTGGCCATCGTCTTCGTGCTGGGCTTTTTCCTGGACTCCTTCGAGATCATCTTCATCGTGATCCCCATCTTCGGCCCGCCCCTGATCGCGCTGGGCGTGGATCCGCTGATGTTCGGCGTGCTGCTGGCCGTCACGCTGCAGACCAGCTACCTGTCCCCGCCCTTCGGCTTTGCCGTGTTCTACCTGCAGGGCGTCTACAAGGACATCGCGGCCGCCACGGCCTATCGGGGCGTCATGCCCTACATCTCGCTGCAGGTGGCCGCCATCGCCGCCCTGCTGATCTTTCCGCCGCTGGTGCTGTGGCTGCCCTCGGTCCTTTACTGAATCCAAGAAGACGTTCCTACCCATAACGACAGGAGACAAACATGACCCACACCGTTCCCGCTCGCCGCCTGCTGCTCAAGACCGGCGTCACCGCCGGCCTGGCCGGCATTCTGGCCGGCCGCCAGGCGCCCGCCTTCGCCAAAGGCCAGGTGCGCTGGCGCATGGGCATGGCCTGGACCAAGACCGCTCCCGGCTACACCACGCCCGTGATCGCGCTGGCCAACTTCGTGAACACGGCCAGCCAGGGCGAATTCCAGATCGACTACTTCGGCGCCGGCGAAGTCGTGCCCGCGATGCAGACTTTCGATGCCGCGCTGGACGGCACCCTGGACTGCGGCCACGGCTACCCCAGCTACTGGGCCGGAAAGTCCATCGCCATGAACTTGGCCATGAGCATGCCCTTCGGCACCACGGCGCAGGAAAAGAATGCCTGGCTGCAGTTCGGCGGCGGCCAGGAACTGCTGGACAAACTCTACGGCCGTTTCGGCGCCAAGTTCCTGCCGCTGGGCAACTGCGGCACCCAGCCCATGGGCTGGTTCCGCAATGAAATCCGCTCGCTGGACGACCTCAAGGGGCTGAAATTCCGCGTCACCGGACTGGCCGGCCAGATCCTGGCCGAATGCGGCGTGGCCGTGGTCGGCATGCCCACCGGCGAATTGCTGCAGGCCATGCAGTCGGGCGCGGTGGACGCCTGCGAGCTGACCGGTCCCTATGTGGACAGCTCCCTGGGCATCCAGCGCGTGGCCAAGAACTACTATTTCCCGGGCTGGCACGAGCCTGAAGGCCTGTTCGACCTGATCATCAACCTGGATGCGTGGGAACAGCTCCGCCCCGAACACCAGGAGATGCTCAAGGTGGGCGCCTATTACGCCAACAGCGTGATGCTCAACGAGATGACCGCCAGGAACGGCGCGGCCTTCGAAGAGCTGCGTGACAAGCACGGCGTGCAGGCCCGCCTGCTGCCCGCCGACGTGCTGCAGCGCCTGCATGACATCTCCCGGGACGTACTGAGCAAGACCTACGGCGCCGATCCCCAGGCTCGCGAGATCCGCGACAGCCTGCAAGCCTTCCTGGGCAAGGTCGCCCCCTACTCGGAATATTCCGAGCTGCTGTACATGCAGAACCGCGCCCGGCTGGCTGGGCGGGATGCGCTGCTGGCATGACCTTCCTCCCGCCCAGCGCCCTCTCCCGGTCCGGCACAGCATGAACGGCGCCGGACCGGGAGCCGGGCAAAACATGGAACGCAGGCAACCGGGCCTTGTCCCCTCTCGAAATGTGAGGGGGCAAGGCGCGGCAGGTGGCCCGATACCCTGCATGGATTTGTAAAACCTGGATACCAAAACCACACCTATTCCCGGCTTTTTCTTTCTACTTCGCCCTATGTCGCTTTAAATAAGCTCAAACAATTAATGGATACAGCTTGCCGGCTGTTGTTTCGGCGGCAGCATGCTAGCCTGCGCTGGCTTTGGTTTCCCTGGAGGCTTGCCGTGTTCGGCGCGGAGTTTATTGCTGATCCTTATGCGTTCTACGCCCGTCTGCGCCAAGGACCGCCCTTGACCTGGAGTCGTGATTTCTGCGGCGGGGCCTGGCTGGTCCATCGGCACGCCGACGTGCAGCAGGCGCTGCGTGACCCGGACCTGAGCGCGCGCCGCATCGGCGGCTGGGTGGCCTGGTCCGCTCTGCCCCCCTCTCCACGCCTGCAGACTTTCAAAAGCCTGATGGCCCGGACGCTGGTCTTTCTGGACCGTCCGCGCCACACCCGGGTCCGGCGCGTGTTGAACACCGCCTTCACCCCCGACGCCTTGCGCACCCTGGAGCCCGTCATCCATGCCCGCTGCCGGGAAGTGACGCAGCAACTGCAGAACAATCTGAACGCCGGACGCGCCGACCTGATACGCGACGTCTGCCAACCCTTGCCAGCCCTGGTGATGATGGATATGTTGGGCCTGCGCGAACTGCCGGTCGCGCTGTTCCAGGGCTGGGCGATGCGGCTGGCGCGCTTCATCGGTCAGCCCACTCCCGATGCCGTGCTGCTGCGCGACACGCAGGAGGCGCTGCTGGACATGGCGGACTGCCTGCAATCGCCCTGCCATATCGCCCAAGACGGCCTGGCCTGGCGCCTGCTCCATGACGACAGCCTCTCCCTGCTAGGCCGGCAGGAGCGCCTTGCCCAATGCTGCATGCTGCTGTTCGCCGGCTACGAGACATCCCGGCACCTGCTCGGCAATATGCTGCTCACCTTGATTGAACGGGACGCGCTGCGCGAGGACCTGATCCGCCGCCCGGAGCGCATACCCGCAGCCGTCAGGGAATTCCTGCGCCATGACAGCCCGGTCCAGTACACGGCCCGACGAGTCGGACAGGATTGCCGCTGGCACGGACAGGCCCTGCGCAAAGGGCAACTGCTGGTCCTGCTGCTGGGTGCCGCCAACCGCGACCCATCGGTTTTTCCCGATCCGCAACGGCTGGATTTCGACCGTCCGAACCAGGCCGAATTGTCACTGGGACACGGCATACACCGCTGCCTGGGCGCCGGCCTGGTGCAAATGGAAGCCAGGCTGGCGCTGCACGTCCTGCTGCCGCTGCTGCCCACGCTGATTGCAGCCCAGGGCCGCCGGCTCGCCCTGCCCGCCTACCGGGGCTGGCAATCCCTGCCCGTACGACAGGCCATGGCGGCATGAGCGCTCTGCAAGCACGCCTGCGGCTCGGCCTGGCCGCCCTGCAGGACAGCGACCTGCTGCGCCGCCGCGCGCTCTGCCGCCCTTTGCCCCACGGGCGGCTGGAGCGCAACGGCCGGACGCTGCTGAGCTTCGCCGGCAATGACTACCTGGGCTTGAGCCTGCACCCCGACCTGGCGCCCGGCCTGGCGAACGCCGCCGCCGGCGCGACCGCTTCGCCCCTGGTCTGCGGCCATCACCCCGAAGCCCAGGCGCTGGAACAGGAATTGGCCGCCTGGAGCGGTTTTCAGGCCGCGCGCCTGTTCGTCAGCGGCTATCAGGCCAGCCTGGGCGTGATCCCGGCCCTGGCCGGGCCGGGCGACACGATTTACTGCGACCGCCTGAACCACGCCAGCCTGATCGACGGCAGCCGCCTGTCCGGCGCCCGCCTGCGCGTGTATCCGCATCTGGACATGGAGCGGCTGGACGCATTGCTCTCACGCCCCCATTCCGGGCTGAAGCTGGTGATCTCGGACAGCGTCTTCAGCATGGACGGCACGCTGGCTCCGGTGGACCGGCTGCTGGCGCTGTGCGAGCGCCATGACGCCGTGCTGTACCTGGACGACGCCCACGGCCTGGGCGTGCTGGGCGACACCGGCCGGGGCGCCCCGGAACATTTCGCGCTGACGGAGACGCAGCGGCGCAGACTGGTCTACCTGGGCACGTTCGGCAAGGCCGCGGGCCTGGGCGGCGCCTTCGTCGCCGGCGATGCAATCCTGGCGGAATGGCTGACCCAGCGCGCCCGCAGCTACGTCTACAGCACAGGGCTGGCGCCCGCGCATTGCGCCGCGCTGCGCGCCTGCCTGCCCCTGATCACGCGCGCCGCGCCGCAGCGCGCCAGACTGCAAAACCATGTCCGGCGGCTGCGCGAACAGTCGCAGGACCTGCCCTGGCCGCTGCCCCCGTCCGACACGCCCGTGCAAAGACTGATGCTGGGCGACGCCCGCACGGCCCTGATCCTGTCCGAATACCTGGCCGGCCAGGGCGTCTGGGTCCCGGCCATCCGCCCGCCCACAGTGCCGCGCGGTCAGGCGCGCCTGCGCATATCCCTGTCGGCCGCCCACGGCGACAACGACATCCTGCGCCTGGCAAACTGTCTGCGCCAGGCGGCCCATCACTTCTCCTGCCTATCGGAACGCCATGAGCAAGATCGAACTCCCTTCCCTGTCGCGCCGCAGCCTGGACGCCGTCTGGCACCCCTGCACGCAGATGCAGCACCATGACCAAGGCGTGCCGCTGCCGGCCATCGCCCGCGCCCAGGGCGCCTGGCTGCACGACCAGGACGGCAAGTCCTACCTGGACGCCATCAGCTCCTGGTGGGTGAACCTCTTCGGCCACAGCCACCCGCATATCGTGCAGGCGGTGACGGACCAGTTGCACACGCTGGACCACGTCATGCTCTGCGGCCTGACGCACGAACCCGTGGTGCAGTTGTCCGAACAACTGGCCGCACTGACCGGCAACCAGCTGGGACACGCCTTCTACGGCAGCGACGGCGCCTCCGCCGTGGAAGTCGCCCTGAAGCTCAGCGTCCAGTACTGGCGCAATCAAGGCCGGAGCCACAAACACCGCTTCGTCGGCATACGGCAGGGCTATCACGGCGAAACCCTGGGCGCGCTGGCCGTGACGGATGTGCCGCTCTTTCGGGAACACTACGGCGACCATCTGGCGGCGACTTATACCGCGGCCAGTCCGGACCTGCGCCAGGCGCCGCACCCCGACGGGCATGAAGCCGTCACCCAGGCCGCGCTGGACTCCCTGGCGGACGTGCTGGCCAGCCACTCCGACATCGCCGCCGTCATCCTGGAGCCCCTGGTGCAGTGCGCCGGCGGCATGGCCATGCATGCGCCCGCCTATCTGCGCGGCGTGCGCGCGCTGTGCGACCGCCACCAGGTTCACCTGATCCTGGACGAGATCGCCGTGGGCTGCGGGCGCCCAGGCACCTTCTTCGCCTGCGAGCAGGCCGGCATCTGGCCGGACCTGCTGTGCCTGTCCAAGGGCATCACGGGCGGCACGCTGCCCTTGTCCGCGGTGCTGTCCAGCCATGTGCTCTACCAGGGCTTCTATCATGCCGATCTGCGCCGTGGCTTTCTGCACTCGCACTCCTATTCCGGCAACCCATTGGCCTGCCGGGCCGCCCTGGCCACGCTGGAGCTGTTCCGCCGTCTGCCCGTCTTTGACTTGCAGGCCGCCCTGGGCGCCAGCCTGGACCAGGGCCTGCAGGATCTGGCCGCCCGCCGCCCCGGCATGCGCCATCTGCGGCGCTGCGGAATGATCTGGGCTTTCGAGCTGGACGCCGGCCCGGCGCGCTGCGACCACCTGGGCTTTGCCCGTCGTTTCTACCGGTCTGCCATGCAGCAGGGCCTGCTGCTGCGCCCCATCGCCAACACCGTCTATGTGATGCCGGGCTACCTGTGGCAGCAAGCCGAGACCGATCACCTGCTGTCGGGACTGCACGCGCTGCTGAAGGAGTACGCATGAACGCCTGCTTCGTGACGGGCACGGATACCGAGATCGGCAAGACCCTGGTCAGCGCCGCCCTGCTGCGCCTGCTGGCCGGCCAGGGCGCGCGCAGCCTGGGCATGAAGCCCATCGCCTCCGGCGCCGAACGGATAGCGGGACGCCTGCACAATGAAGACGTGCAGGCCCTGGCCCGGCATTCCACCGTGCGGGGCGATCCCGTCCTGCTCACGCCCTACCTGTTCCAGCAGGCGGCGGCGCCGCACATTCTGGCGGCCCGGGACGGCGTGACCCTGGACCCGCGGCGTATCCAGACGAACTTCCAGGCGCTGCGCGAGCAGGCCGACTACATCGTGGTGGAAGGCGTGGGAGGCTTCATGGTGCCGCTGGGCGCGGGCAGGACCGGCGCCGACCTGGCGCAAGCCCTGAACCTGCCGGTGATCCTGGTGGTGGGCTTGCGCCTGGGCGCGCTCAACCATGCCCTGCTCAGCACACTGGCCATACGCGCCGCCGGCTTGCGCCTGCTGGGCTGGGTAGGCAACCAGATCGATGCAGACCTGCTGCACGCGCAAGCCAACCTGCAAAGCCTGCGCGACTACCTGCCCGGCCCCTGCCTGGGCGTCATACCGCGCCTGAACGCGCCGGATCTGGACGAGCGCATCCGCCAGGCAGCCGGACATCTGAGCCATCCTTGGGCGGGCTGAACGCGGGACGCCGCATCCTCGCTAGCCCAGATAGCGTCCCAATCCTCCCAGAATGAACAATCCCGCCAGCAGGCACAAGGCCCCGCCCAGCGCCAGGCGTCGCGCGGGATGCCCCAGCCAGAAGTCCGCGCAGACATCCTGGACGCGCCGCAGCCATCCGCAAGGCGCCGCCTTTTCGCCGGCAGGCTGCGGACGCAGGGCAAGCCGTTGTTCGGCGCTGATGCCCTCCAGGGCTTCCCACTCCCGGCGCCAGCGCGCATAGGCGGCTTCATGCTCGGGATCGATATCCAGCCAGGCCCGGAAGGCTGATTCGCTGCGGGCGTCGGCGTCATCGTTCAGTTTCAGCAGCCATTCCAGCGCTTGTGCGTCGATGCGCCTGACGCGCTCGTCGTCATGCTGCTCAGCCACGGCGCATGGGACTCTGATGGCCCGCACCGGGCCGGGGCTGCGCCCATTGGATCTGGCGGCACGCCAGCATGGCCATGCGCACATGCTCCCGCACCATGCGCCGCGATGTATTCATGCGCAGGGCGATCTGCGCATGGGAGAGCCCTTCGAATCGATGCAGCACGAAGGCCTCGCGCCGGCGGCGCGGCAAAGAGCGGATCACGGCCAGCATGCGGACGGAGGCATCCTGCCCCGCGCCGGCCGCCGCAGCTTCGCCATGAGCCAGGCGCGTGCAGAAATTCAACAATCCACGGTAGTAGCGTTCCAGCATGAGAACACCTCGCACAACAATCAAACGATAATAGTTCTTATTATCTTTTGATCGTTACTGAAAGTCCAGTTGTCACGGGCGAAAAAAGGTTCTTCCAAGAATTCCGGGGACTGGGTTGCCAAGTCGATGCCGAACCGGTTTTTTGAAGACGCCGTTCAAGGCGCGGGAAGATCGGACGGGGCTGACGGCTTGCCGGCGCGGCGCGCCGGTGCCCTGGTCGGGGCGCCTGGCCGGGCGCGTCGTTAACTCCGGCGGGTTGCTCGCCTCCCAGGCGAGCAACAAGCGCCGCCGTCGAACAGAACGACGCTTGCACCCCGTCCCCGCACCCCGCCTGCGGCAAGCCATCCGACCCGCCCCGGCCGATCTTCCCGCGCCTTGAACGACTCAAAATGCCGATGGCATCGACCCGGCCCTAAATATCCATACCAAGCAGAAAACTCAGCGGATGGTTGATACGTTGTGCGGCTTTTGCGCGGACGTCTCGCCGTTTGGGCCAAAACAGCGGCGCCGTTCTCGCGAGGCAGGCCGGGGCGGGCCGGCGGGCGAGTCAGGGCCTTCGCCGCAGGCGGGATGCGGGGGCGGGAGGCAAGGGGCGTGCTGCTCGAGCAGGGCGCTGGTGATTCGTCCAGTGGACGAATCACCCTGCGAGGTTCTATGGTTTGGGTCAAGTCGTTTTAGGCAATAACTTGGATGGATCGAAGGCTTGTCCGCTTTTCCATACCGCATAGGCGATGCGCAACAGCTTGCGCGCTAGAATCACAATCGACTCTGTGCCCGCCAGGCCTCGAGCTCGATACGCCTCATACAGCGGTTTACATGCCGTACTACGGCACGCCGACATCGCTGCCAAGTACAGTTGTCGGCGCAGCAGGGCTGGCCCACGCTTGCTGATACGGCGACGTCCTCGTTTGGCCCCGGAGTCATTGGGTCGGGGATCCAATCCGCTATACGCCACCAAGGCATCCGCGTTGGCGAAGGGGATACGATTGAGCAGCTCCGTTAACACGGACGCTGTCTGCTGGCCAATGCCCGTGACGCTGCGCAAGCGTTGATACCCCTGTTCGAGCTGTGGATCGCCGGCAATCAAGCGCTGTATTGGCCGATCCATTGAAGCCAGAACAGCCTCAAACCCCTGCTGCAACGCGTGGATATCCACACCCGATACATCCACATCCGCAAACGCCTGACGTAAGGCGCCCTGGTGAGCGATGACTTGAGCGCGACGAGACAGCAGCTGGCGTAGCTGTTGCTGTTGGATGCTGAGCGGTTGCCAGGCCTGCAAGCTGGATTGATGCTCTTGCAGGTAGCGGGCAATCACCTCGGCATCAAGGCTGTCGGTCTTGCCCCGGCTGCCCAAGGCCCGCGCATAGTAAAAGACGTCGCGAGCGTTCAGAATAAACACCGTCAGGCCATGAAGATGAGCCAACTGAGCCAGCAAGGCGTGATAACGGCCCGTTGACTCCATCGCAATTTGAGCCTGTTCGGGCACCGTCTTTAACCAGCGCGTAATACCAGCCGCCGTGTTGTGGCAATGGTGCAGGGCCGTTCGCCCGCTACGCTGATGACCACGTCAGCCTTGGCGACATCGGCGCCGATATAAAGCCTAGTCGTTTGCATGGGAGCACCTCCTGAGCGCATTATGAACAATGTCGGGGTGTACGCCATCGGGCTCGTTAACTTGCGTTCAGATCGGCGGTCGCGGTTCAAGGAACAGCGCCGCTCAGTTCCTTATCGACGATGATGGGTGGGGCAGGAGAGCTCTCGCAGTGTCGGTCCGGCGATGGCCGATAGTTCACAGTGTCCCTCCACCCCGACACCTTAACCATACAAGTTCACGCCCCGCCCGCCCCCGTATCCTGACCAGGGAACCCGCGCGCAGCGCGGGCGAAGGACCCAGCCAAGCCGGCCCGCCCCGGCCTGCTTCGCGAGAACCCCAGGTTCTTTCTGCTTGGCCCAAACAGCTCGCCAAACACGGAGGAATCCCCGGAATTCTTCGAAGAACTCAAAAAAAACCCTGGCTACGGGAGCCAGGGTTCTGCCGTCCGGCCTTGGCGGCCGGCGTACATGCTTCAATTGCCGGGGCGCATATTGCTCGAGAGCACGTTGATGATGCGCTTGGCCGTGGGCGTGGTCTGCTCCTGGCCATTCTGGTCCAGCACGGTCACGCGCGTCGCGTTGCCCTGGCCCGTCAGCTTGATGCGCAGCGGCACGGCTTCGGCGGTATTGCGGCTGCCGAAGATGCGGCCGATGATGTTCTGCTGCTCGATCTTCTCGCCGGTATCGGAGTCCAGATAGCGGATGAAGAACTCGCCGGCGGAACGGTCCCGATCCTCGACGGAGAAGCCGGCCGAATCGATGGCCACCCCGACCCGGCGCCATGCCCGGTCGAAGGACTCGTTCAGCAACAGCTCAGCCTGGCCGGCGGCGTCCAGCGTCTGCACCTGGGCGGCCGACGGATCCTTGGAAGCGTTGGCGACCTGCTCGCGGGCGGAATCGATGTCCGACCCCAGGAACACCATCATGCGGGCCAGCATGGCGGCGTTCAGGCCCGGATCTTCCTTGGCGTAAACCCATTTGAAGGCGGAACCGTCGGCGGTGGGCGTCTCTTCCATGTGCTGGTGCGAGACGTAGACTTCGGTCTTGTTGCCCACGCGCTCGATGCGAGTGCGGAAGCGATCCCGTTCGCCGCTGTCGAACACCTGGTCGATGATGGAGCCCAGGGCGCTGCGGATCCAGCTTTCGGGGATCTTGGCGCGGTTCTCGGCCCAGTCGGTCTGGATCAGGCCGGCGCGCGGATCCTGGGATTGGATGGTGAAGCCCTGCTCGCCCCAGAAATCCACGATGCGAGGGAAGATCTGGTCCACGGGACGGTCGATGACCAGCCAGCGCAGATCGCCGTCGCGCATGACCTGGATGCCCGCGGCCTGCGGCAGGACCTGGTCGGCGCCGCCGGTGGCCTGCTGGGCGCTGCGGCCCTGCGCGTACTGGGAATAGGAGGTGACGCCTTCCGGGGCGCGGTAGTGGGCATCGCGATTGGCCTGGGTCAGATCCGGAGGAATGCTCAGGGGATCGCCCGCCACGGTGCTCTTGTAGTCAATGGACTCCTCCTTGCCCAGGATCTGGTCCACGGAGGAACACCCCGACAGGACCAACAGGCTCAAGGACAAGCCGATCAGGCTCTTACTAGCTGGCTTAACTATCATGAAATCAGATCCGCAACTTTCAAGGAGTGGCGCAATAAATCATGGTACTGCTGGCTCAACGGCGTCAATGGTAAACGATAACCGAGCTGAGTAAGGCCCATTTCTGCAACCGCCCATTTCACGGGAATGGGATTGGCCTCGACGAACAAGTTCTTGTTCAGCTCGGCCAGCTGGGCATTGAGACGGCGCACGGTGGGCACGTCCATGTCCAGCGCGGCGCGGCACAGCTGGCTCATCAGGCGCGGCGCCACGTTGGCGGTGACCGAAATATTGCCGCGCGCGCCCAGCAGGATGTAGGAGGCGGCGGTCGGGTCGTCCCCGCTGATGACCAGGAAGTCCTCGGGCGCGTCGCGCAGCAGCAGGCCGCCGCGCGCCAGGTCGCCGGTGGCGTCCTTGATGCCGATGATGTTGGGAATCTGGGCCAGGCGCAGCACGGTGGCGTTGCTCAGGTCGGCCACGGTGCGGCCGGGCACGTTATACAACAGCTGGGGCAGTTCCACCGCCTCGGCGATGCTGCGGAAATGCTGGTACAGGCCTTCCTGGGTGGGACGATTGTAGTAAGGCACGACGGACAGGCCGGCGTCCGCGCCCACTTCCAGCGCATGGCGGGACAGTTCGATGGCTTCGCGGGTGGAGTTGCCGCCCACGCCGGCCACGACCGGAATGCGGCCGGCGGCGTGCTCGACGGCCACCTTGATCAGTTCGGCATGCTCATCCACGGACACGGTGGGCGATTCGCCCGAGGTGCCCACGACCACCAGCACATTGGTTCCTTCCTGGATGTGCCAGTCGATCAGTTTTCGGTAGGCGGCAAAATCCAGACCCCCATCGGGATCCATGGGTGTGACAAGGGCAACCATACTGCCCTGAAGGTTGGAAATAGCAGAGTCCGAACTTGCCATGATGAGAAGAATCTCCGGATTTAAGGCGCAACAGCCGAAAAAAATATTGACCTACAAGTTTAACGGATAAGCGGTCAAATCATAAGAACCATTTCAACACGCCCTCGCCCAGCGCGATCAAGGGGCGCATCAGGGTCCAGAGCACGCCGGTGAACATCAGCACGATCAGGATGATCATCCCGTAGGGCTCGATGCGCGAATATGGATAGGCGAGTCGATCGGGCAGCAGGCTGAAGACCACCCGCCCGCCGTCCAGGGGCGGCAGAGGCAGGAGATTCAGGGCCATCAGCACCAGATTGACCTGTACGCCGGCGATGGCCATGCCCATCCAGAACGCGCTGTCGCCCTGCCCGATCGCCACCATCAGGTGAGCATAGAACACCCACAGGATGGCCATGAGCAGATTGGAGCCCGGCCCGGCCAGGGCCACCCAAAGCATGTCGCGCTTGGGGTTGCGCAGGCGTCCCCAGTCGACCGGCACCGGCTTGGCCCAGCCGAACAGGATGCCGCCCATGCCCATCAGCGAGCTGCTCAGCAACAGCACCAGGGGCACCACGATGGTGCCCACCGGGTCGATGTGGCGCAAGGGATTGAGGCTGATGCGGCCGGCCAGCATGGCGGTGGGATCGCCGAACATGCGCGCCACGTAACCGTGCGCGGCTTCATGCAGGGTGATGCCGAAAATGACCGGCAAGGCGTAGACAGTAATTGTCTGTATGAGTGAATCCATGGCAATCCTGATTCCGGGCAAGCGGCCGGCCCGCCTGGCTAGCTGAGCGGCGGGCTTGCCGCCGGCGGGTCCGGCCGTCTGGATTGGACAGCAAGCGCTGCCCCAGGTTCAGGATTGAAACACGAATGCGCGTCCGGGCGCGAATTTTTTCCTGCCGCCCGCGGTCAGGACAGGCCCAGCAAGGCCGGATCGCCCGAGCCGCGGCGCAGCACCTCGGGAGTCGCGCCGGTCAGGTCGATGACGGTGGTGGCCTGCAGGGGGCAAGGGCCGCCGTCGACCACGGCCGCCAATTGATGGGCATAACGCTCCAGGATCTCCTGGGCGTCGTTCAGGGGTTCGTCCTCGCCCTCTGGGATCAGGGTGGTGGAAATCAGCGGGCTGCCTGCCTGCTCGATCAGCGCCAGGGCCACATTCTGACCGGGCACGCGTATGCCTATGGTCTTGCGCGACGGGTGCGACACGCGGCGCGGCACTTCCTTGGTGGCTTCCAGGATGAAGGTCCAGGGGCCGGGCGTGGCCATTTTCAAGAGTCGGTATTGAGGATTGTCGACCTTGGCGAACAGGCTGATCTCGGCCAGGTCGCGGCACAGCAGAGTCAGGTGGTGGCGCTCATCCAGGCCGCGCAGGCGCCGCAGGCTTTCCGCGGCGGACTTGTCATCCAGGCGCGCCACCACGGCATAGCTGGAGTCGGTGGGAACGGCGACCAGCCCTCCTTTGGCCAGCAGCTCGGCGGCTTGGGCCATGGCGCGTGGCTGGGGATTCTCGGGATGAACGACGAATAACTGAGACATATCGCGCTTCCTTTATTATTGGGAGGATGATTAAACCTGATGCTTGCGCAGCGCGGCAAGATCGCTTGCGTATCCAGAAGGAGAAATGCGAACGCAAGTATTGCACTTTCCAAAAAAGCCATGCTAGAATAGCTTTTTTGCATCAAGGCCCGCAGGCCAAGAGTAAAAAAGCGATCAGCAATACAGTGGTGACCGTAGCTCAGTTGGTAGAGTCCCGGATTGTGATTCCGGTTGTCGTGGGTTCGAGTCCCATCGGTCACCCCACTAAACACGCTGTTTCCTGTACTTTTCTTTCTCCTGCTTTGGTGACAAGAATCGGAAATGGTGCATGCACCTGAAAAGCCCGCCCACTGAGCGGGCTTTTTTGCGTCCATTCATCGTAGCAGAGCCGGGCCGCTCGTGCATCTGCACGCCGGACAAACTGTTCCCGCATCGGACCAACGGCCGCCGCACCTCTTTCACCGAACCTCGGAAACTGGCACAAAGCGATACTTTCTTATACCCTAGTCTGTCCCCATTTCCTGGAGGCATGCGGATGGAATACGGCTTTCCCTGTTGGGATCAGGCGCCGGCAGGCTGGAACTGGCTGGCCCAGGATGAAGACGGCCAATGGTACTGGTATGGCGTGGAGCCCTCGCCCGGCATAGGCGGCGGCGTCTGGCGCGCGCCCTCGCGCCTGCAGAAACCCGCGGGCCAGGGCCGGCCCAATCCGGCCTGGACGCAAGCCCTGTATCAACGCCCGGCCCTGCCGGGCAACGACACGTCCCGCGAGTCCGCATGCAGGAACACCTGATCCATCTGCGCGCCCTGCTCCAGGACTACTGGCCGCATCTGGCTCTGGGCCTGAGCGTCGTGCTCGGCGCCTCGGCGGCCATCCATGCCGCCATGACCAAGAACGACGTGCGCGCCGCCATCAGTTGGGTGGGCGTGATCGTCATGTCGCCGCTGCTCGGCCCTTTCCTGTACCTGATCGCCGGCATCAACCGGGTGCGCCGGCAGAACCTGCTCGAGCACGGCGCCGAGGTCTTTCGCGAGCAGGTCTCCTATCTGCACCCGCCGGTGTCCGACGTCGGCCCGCTGGCCGGTCCGCAGTTCCGCTCCCTGCAGATACTGGGCGATCGGGTCAGCCGCAGCCAGCTTCGCAACGGCAACAATGTGCAGGTGCTGGACGGCGGCGACCAGGCCTATCCCGCCATGCTGCAGGCCATACGCGAAGCCCGCAGCACCATCGCCCTGCAAAGCTATATCTTCGACAGCGACCGGCTGGGGCGCGAATTCGTCCAGGCCCTGGCCCAGGCGCATCAGCGCGGCGTCCAGATCCGCGTGCTGGTGGACGCCATAGGCGCCAAGTATTCGCGCGTCCCCGTGGTGCGCCTGCTGCGCCGCGAAGGCATACGCTGCGCGCTGTTCATGACCAATCCGCTGGGGTTCATGCGCATGCCCTACGCCAATCTGCGCAGCCACCGCAAGCTGCTGATCGTGGACGGCGCCATCGGCTTCACCGGCGGCATGAACCTGCGCGAGAGCTTCATGGCGCAATACACGGACGGCCATCCGTCGCGCGACACGCATTTCCGCCTGGAAGGCCCTGTCGTGGTGCAGTTGGCCGCCTCCTTCGCGCACGACTGGCAGTTCACCACCCGCGAAGCGCTGCCGCATTCGCAATGGTGCGCGGACAACTGGCAGGCTCCCAAGCCGCACGTGCCGGCGCGCTGCATCTGCACCGGCCCGGACCGGCTCATGGCCAGCACGCATCACATGCTGCTGGGCGCCTTCGCGGTGGCGCAGCGTCACATCCGCATCCAGTCGCCTTATTTCCTGCCCGACCAGATCCTGCTGGGCGCGCTGAACACCGCCGCCCGACGCGGCATACAAGTGGATATCGTGATTCCGGGACAGAACAATCTGCGCCTGGTGAACTACGCCATGACGGCGCAACTGGACCAGGTGCTGCGCGCCGGCTGCCGGGTCTGGCGCGCCAGCGGCCCGTTCAACCATTCCAAGCTCATCACCATCGACGGCGCCTGGTCCTATGTGGGCTCGTCCAACCTGGACCCGCGCAGCCTGCGCCTGAACTTCGAGCTGGACGTGGAGATATACAGCCGCGAAACCGCGCGTCACATCCAGAACCTGATCGACAAGGAAATCGAAGACGCGCAGGCCGTCAGCCTGGAATCGCTGGGAGCGATTCCCTTCGGCAAGCGCCTGCGCAACCGCCTGATCTGGCTGGCCAGCCCCTACCTGTAACGATCCGGGCGCGCGGCCTCAGTCGCCCGTGAAGGTCGGCGACTCGCCGGCCAGGAAGGCGCGCACGCCTTCCTGGTGATCCTTGGTCTCGGCGTAGCGGAAGAAATCGTGCATCTCTCCGATGCTCAAGGGCGCGTCGCTCTTGAGCAGACGGTTGATCATCTGCTTGTTCAGTCGCGCCGCCAGCGGGCCGCCGTCGCAGATGCGGGCGGCCGCGCGAGCGACTTCCCCGGCCACTTCGCCGTCGTCCACGATACGGGTCAGCAAGCCTTTTTCCTTGGCTTCGGCCGCGCTGAACACTCGTCCTTCCAGCAGCAGCTCGCGCGTGACGGCCGGCCCGGCCAGTGACAACAGGGTGCGGATTTCCTCCGGCGCCATGGGCAGGCCCAGCTTGTTGGTCGGCGCGCCGAACCGGGCGCTCTGGCCCGCAATGCGCAGGTCGCACTGCACTGCGATCTCCAGACCTTCACCCACGCATACGCCTTCGATCTGCGCAATGACCGGATGCGGGCAATTGGCGATCTCCTGGAGCGCCGGCGCAAGCACCTTGGTGTGATAGTGCATCACGCTGTCCAGGTCGGTGCGGACATACTGGAATTCGCTGACGTCCGCGCCGGCGGCGAACTGACGGTCGGCGCCGCGAATGATGACCGCGCGCACGTCCATATCCTGCGAGACGGTCTTCATGTGGGCCTGCAACTGCCCCCACATGGATACGGTCAGCGCATTGAGCTTGCCCGGGTTGGACAAGGTGATGAAGACCTGATCGCCTTCGCGTTCGAGAGTCACTTCTGCGGTATTGAGTTGAGTCATAACCATCGGCTCGTCAGTTTGGTTTCGAGTTGCACCGCCGCCATCAGCGCGCGCAGGGCTCCACCCTAACATGAATGGCTTGGCGATAGAAAATCAGAAAATCCATATAAACCCTCGCCGGTTTCAGGTAGAGGGCGGGCAGGCGCTTTATAATCCTGGCAGAAACAGGCCTGGCAAGGCAGGCGATCCATCCGACTTCAGCCTCCGGGACCTGTTGACGAGCTTCAAGGAGATCGTTAACAAGCCCCGGCCCTTACAAAATCAATAGAACAATGTCCGACCTTCCCTACCGCGACCTGGCCCAGTGGGCCGCCCACCATCTGGAAACCCGTCCTCCGCGCGCCAAATCCCTGGTCATGACCTTGTTTGGCGATGTCATCCGTCCGCACGGCGGCAAGCTGTGGCTGGGCAGCCTGATCCAGCTGCTGGCCCCCTTCGGCATCAGCGATCGCCTGGTGCGCACCAGCGTCTACCGCTTGGCCGAGGAAGGCTGGCTCAGCGCGCAGCGCGAAGGCCGGCGCAGCCAGTACACCCTGCGTCCCGAGGCCAGCCGGCGCTTCGAGCATGCCTACCAGCGCATCTACACGCCCACCTACCTGGCCTGGAACGGCAAATGGACGCTGGTGTTCAGCCTGCCGGGCCTGATGATGAATTCCAAGCAGCGCGCCGACCTGCGCAAGGAACTGCTGTGGGAAGGTTTCTGCGCCTTGTCGCCCACGGCCTTCCTGCACCCCAACCCGGACCACACCATACTGGACTACATCCTGCAGGCCGCCCAGGCGAGCTCCCAGGTCTATGTGGCCAAGCTGGAGCCGGCCGAACTGCCCGAAACCCGTCCGCTGGCGCAATTGATCGAAGAAAGCTGGGACCTGGCCCTGGTGGCCAAAGGCTACGGCGAATTCATCCGGCGCTTTGCGCCCGTTCGCGAGCTGCTGGCCGGCGACCGGCGCTACAGCGACGAGCAGGCTTTCGTCGCGCGCACGCGCGCACGCTGCTGATCCACGAGTTCCGCCGCATCCAGTTGCACGACCCGCAACTGCCCATCGAATTGCTGCCAGCGGGCTGGGCGGGCAAACAGGCCTATGAATTGTGCCGGGACATCTACCGCCAGGTCTGCGGCAAGGCCGAACAGTACATCCTAGCCACGCTGCGCGCCGAAGACGAGCACGCCCCGGAAGCGGCCCCCTATTTCTATGAACGCTTCGACGGCCTGCCGCAGGCCTGAAAAAAACGCAGCGTCCCGTTTGAGCGCATGAATCAACCTCCGGCCGGGGGCTTTGCTCATCCAGGAGCAAAAAAACCGGCGCGACTCGTAGTCACGCCGGCGGGAAGCCCGTCCGCCTGTAAGGCTCGGGGCACACTGCTGAAGGTGTCCTGCGGACGCCTTCCGGAGCACGGTTGAAGATCGATGTCGCCCCGCTTGGCCTCGCCGTGAACGGCGAGGCTGTCGCGAAGGCGCGTGGTCAGTGCGAAGAAGCCGCCGCCGCGCCTATGCCGGTTTCGGAGCGCACGGACTGCGCCGCGAAGCCATCGCGGTCGATCTGGGCGCGCGGGCTGTTGTCCAGCACCGAGAACAGCCAGATGGCGACGAAAGCCAGGGGCATGGAGAACAGGGCGGGCGAAGCATAGGGGAACGGCGACGAGCCTGCGGGGTTGCCCAGGGTGGCCTCCCAGACCGAGGGCGAGAGCAGGGTCAGGATCAGGGCGGTGAACAGGCCCAGGAATCCGCCTATGGTGGCGCCGCGCGTCGTGCAGCCCTTCCACAGAATGGACAGGAACAGCACGGGGAAGTTGGCCGAGGCGGCGATGGCGAAGGCCAGCGACACCATGAAGGCGATGTTCTGCTTCTCGAACAGGATGCCCAGCAGCACGGCGATCACGCCCAGGACCAGGGTGGTGATGCGCGAGACGCGCAGCACTTCTTCGTTGCTGGCGTCGCCCTTCTTGATCGGGGTCGAGTACAGGACGTGCGAGACGGTCGAGATGCCCGAGAGCGTCAAGCCGGCCACCACGCGCAGGATGGTGGCGAAGGCCACGGCCGACATGAAGCCCAGGAAGATGTCGCCGCCCACCGCGTCGGCCAGGTGCACGGCCGCCATGTTGGAGCCGCCGATGAGCTCGCCCGTGGTTTCCAGGAACTTGGGATTGGTGGACACCAGCACGATGGCGCCAAAGCCGATGATGAAGGTCAGGATGTAGAAGTAGCCGATCCAGGTCGTGGCCCAGAACACCGATTTACGCGCTTCCTTGGCATCGGGCACGGTGAAGAAGCGCATCAGGATGTGAGGCAGGCCGGCGGTGCCGAACATCAGGGCCATGCCGAAGGAGATGGCGCTGATCGGATCCTTGATGAAATTGCCCGGTCCCATGATGGCCTGGCCTATGCTCGATGCCTGGGCCGCGTCCTTGCCGGCGGCCAGGGCGGACTCGGTCTTGACCTGCACGGCGGCGGCGAACAGCTTTTCAGGCGAGAAGCCGTACTGCGCCAGCACCATGATGGCCATGAAGGAAGCGCCGAACAGCAGCAGGCCGGCCTTGATGATCTGCACCCAGGTCGTGGCCGTCATGCCGCCGAACAGCACGTAGACCATCATCAGCACGCCCACCAGCACCACGGCCACCCAGTACTCCAGGCCGAACAGCAGCTTGATCAACTGGCCCGCGCCCACCATCTGCGCGATCAGGTAGAACAGCACCACCACCAGCGTGCCCGAAGCCGCGAAGGCGCGGATGGGGCCCTGGCGGAAACGGTAGGCGGCCACGTCGGCAAAGGTGAACTTGCCCAGGTTGCGCAGCTTCTCCGCCAGCAGGAAGGTGATGACGGGCCAGCCCACCAGAAAGCCGATGGAGTAGATCAGGCCGTCGTAGCCGTTGATCATGACGGCCGCCGAGATTCCCAGGAAGGAGGCCGCGGACATGTAGTCGCCGGCAATGGCCAGGCCATTCTGAAAGCCCGTGATGCCGCCGCCGGCCGTATAGAAGTCGGACACGGATTTGGTGCGCGCAGCCGCCCATTTGGTGATCCACAGGGTAGCCAGCACGAAGACGCCGAACATGGCGATGGCCGTCCAGTTGGTGGCCTGCTTCTGCAGCTCGCCCAGATCGCCGCCGGCCGCCATCAGGACGGGGCTGGCCAGCAGCAGCCCCAGCGCCAGCCCGGAACGAAGAAGGGAATGCTTCATTTGCGCACCTCCTCGAGGACTTCGCGGGCCATGGCGTCGAACTTGGTGTTGGCGCGCCACACGTAGATGCCGGTGATGACCACGGCCAGCACGATGACGCCAAAGCCCACGGGGATGCCCACGGTCATGACGCCCTCGCCCAGCCGCCGGGCGAACAGCTCCTTGTCGAACGCAATGATGCCGATGTAGCTGTAATACGCCGCCAGCATGATGATGGTCAGAATCCATCCCAGGCGCAGCCGGGTCTTGACCAGTTTCTGATAACGGGGATTGGCCGTGATCCGGCCTACAAGAGGATCCTGCATGTTTTGTCTCCGTATTGTTCTGACCGCCTGATTGGCCGGCGGATCTTTTGAACCGGCCCGGCCCTGGCCGGGCCGGCGACGGTGCCGTGCAGACGCCTTCCGGCGTCTATGCGGTGAACATTAGACGGCGACACTTACACCATGCTTACTGGAAAGCGGGATAAGGGTAACTGCTGAGGGAGAGGTGCGACGCTGGCACGGGTGGAGGGATTCGAACCCCCGACCCCAGGCTTAGAAGGCCTGTGCTCTATCCAACTGAGCTACACCCGCCAGGATGAAGACGCGCAAGGCCGACGAATGGCTACCGTGGCAAGCCGCGCGAAACATTCGCCCCGGGCGCCCTGCCTGCGCACGCCGTGCGGACAAGGCAACCCAAGGTAATCGGGCATTTTAGCGCGAAAACAACTTTTGCATAGCAACCAGACGCAAGCCTGGCGTAAGAGCGTAAAAAACCAGGGGCACAAATACCATTCCTGCACTGCAATGGTACAGTCGTGCACGGATAAATGAGAATCATTGGGAAAGCCATGCAGACGACGAAGACCCAACGCAAACACCCGTTTCTCCTTGCCGCCCCGTTCATCGTGCTGGGAGCCTCCCTCGGCACCGCGCAGGCGGGCGTCAATTACCAGCTGCGCCAGGTGCACGCCAGCTCGGGCGAAAGCGTCAACATCGACGCGCTGGTGTTCAACGACACCGGCAGCCTCATGACCTGGACCGCCCCGCGCAACCTGGTATTGCAATGGCGCGACAACGCAGGCAATGTGGTGCGCAGCCTGGCCGAACTGGAGACGCCGAACCGCCAGGCCTCGATTCCGGTCAACAATTTCACCGCCTACAGTTGGCGCGCCGTCGTGCCCAACGGCCTGAAAGGCCTGCAGGCCGTCAACATCGAAGGCGAGCGCGTCATGCTGGCGCTGGACACCAACTCCCAGGGCAACAGCCCCATCACCTCCACGCCGGCCGTGGCCGCTGTGGTCGACGCGGGCGCCAGCGGCAATCCGCGCGCCCCCGACCCGGCGCTGCCAGCGGCCCAGGTGGCCGCCGCAGGCGCCTCCGAACACGGCCCCGCGATCAACAGCGGCCAGGGACTGCGCCCGGCGACGTCCAGCTTCGAGAATTTCCGCAACGCGATCTCCGCGCACGACCCCACGTATTTCGTGGTCGGCAACAAGGACGGCAACAATGCGCGCTTTCAGCTGAGCTTCAAGTACCGCCTGCATTCGCCGTCGGATCCCAACAATCCGCGCTTCTACGACCACTTCTACCTCGGCTACACGCAGACCGCGCTCTGGGACCTGCACTCGGATTCCAAGCCCTTTGTGGACACCACCTACAACCCCAGCCTGTTCTGGCGCAAGGACTCCATCTGGGAGTCCGAACAGAAGAGCGTCTTCGTGGGGCTGGCCACGGGCTACGAACACGCCTCCAACGGGAAGGCGGGCGCCGATTCGCGCTCCATGAACGATTTCTTCATCCAGCCTGAATTCAACTACCGTTTCGATCACGGCGCCACGCTGACTTTCGCGCCGCGCGTCAAGCACTACGTATTCATGGGCGAGAACGACGACTGGGCGGACTACCGCGGCCGTGTGGACTGGCGCCTGCGCTACGCCCAGGACAACGGGCTGGTGCTGTCGGGCCTGTACAACCGCGCCTCGCAGGGACGCGAAACCAAGGAGATCTCGATCGCCTGGCCGCTCAAGCGCACGCCGCTGAACATGAACGGCTACCTGTACGGCCAGTATTTCTCCGGCTACGCCGAAACCATGCTGGGCTACCGCGAACGCAGCCCCGGCCAGTTCCGCATCGGTCTGGCCCTGGTTCCCTAGCGCTCTCTAGAGCAGACCGCCCCCGCGCCGCCCTCCCAGGCTGGCGCGGGCCATGTCCTGTTCGCAGGCCTGGATCAGGAAGCGCTGGAACAGCGCCACCAGGCCGATGGGCTCGCGCCCCCGGGGCCAGAGCAGGCCCACTTCCATGGGCTCGACCGGATCGCTGATGCTGACCGCATGGATGCGCTTGCCTTCCAGCGACCAGGGCCGGTAGACCATGTCCGACAGGATGCTGACCCCGAATCCGTAGGCCACCAGGCCCCGCACCGCCTCCAGCGAACGCGTCTTCATGGCCACCCGCTCCGGAAAGGCGCCCTGCCCCCCATGGCGGGCCGCCGCCGTGTCCGCGTCGTCCACCGTCAGCAGGATATAAGGCTGCTCATTGACCTGCGCCAGCGTCACGCTGGATTCGCGCGCCAGCGCGTGCTGGTCGGACACCCACAGCCGCCGGCGCGAACTGGCCAGGCGATGGTGGCCGTACTGCTCCAGGTGAGCGATATTGGACAGCAGCCCTATGCCCAGGTCGATCTCCTGGCGTTGCAGAGCCTGCTCCATGGCCGGACGCTCCATGTCCACCAGGGCGATGTCGATATTCGGGTAGCTGTGCTTGAAGCGGCTGAGCAGGTCGGGCAGGAAATAGCCCAGCACGGTATAGCCGGCGGCCACGTGGATCTGGCCCCTGATGTTCTGCCGCTTCAGGTCGGCATGATTGAGTGCGTCATTGACGGCGTCCAGAACATGATGGGCATGATGAAAGAAAACCTGCCCCTGGGGCGTGAGCGCCACGCCGTGCGGCAGGCGCTCGAACAGGGGCGCGTTCAGACGCCGCTCCAGGCTCTGCACCGCATTGCTGATGGCCGACTGGGAGACGTTCTCCGCCTCGGCGGCCGCCGAGAACTGGCCGCTGACGGCGGCGGCGATGAAATATCGGAACTGCCGCAAGGTCACTTCGTGTTTCATGGGCCATCCGTTTTTCAGATATCAGATACACGTAAATTTGATTTTACGATAGCAAAAAGCTTCACTAGACTAAAGCCATAATTACGACAACTTGCACGAACACAATTCCTGCAGGAGACAAAACCATGAATGCTCCACTCAACAAGCCCCACAAGGCCATGCTGGAGTCCGTGTCGCTGGACGATAAATACACTATCGAACAGGGGCGCGCCTACATGAGCGGCACCCAGGCGCTGGTGCGCCTGCCCATGTTGCAGAAAGAACGCGACCGGCGCGCCGGCCTGAACACCGCCGGCTTCGTATCCGGCTACCGGGGCTCCCCGCTGGGCGGCCTGGACCTGGCGTTCTGGCAGGCCGACAAGCACCTGAAGGAACACGACATCGTCTTCAAGCCGGGGCTGAACGAGGACCTGGCCGCCACGGCGGTCTGGGGCAGCCAGCAGACCAATCTGTATGACGGCGCCCAGTACGACGGCGTGTTCGGCATGTGGTATGGCAAGGGGCCGGGGGTGGACCGCTCCATGGACGTGCTCAAGCACGCCAACTCCGCCGGCAGCTCGCGCCACGGCGGCGTGCTGGTGCTGGCGGGCGATGACCACGGCGCCAAATCCTCCACCGTGGCCCACCAGTCCGAACACGTCTTCGCGGCCGCCGGCATTCCCGTGCTGTATCCGGCCAATGTGCAGGAATATCTGGACTTCGGCCAGCACGGCTGGGCCATGAGCCGCTTCTCGGGCCTGTGGGTGGCGCTCAAGTGCGTCACGGAAGTGGTCGAATCCAACGCCTCGGTGGACCTGGATCCGGAACGCGTGCAGATCGTGCTGCCGCAGATCGAGGACCTGCCCGCCGACGGGCTGAACATACGCTGGCCGGACCCGCCGCTGGCCCAGGAAGCGCGCATGATGAACCACAAGTGGTATGCCGCCCTGGCCTACGTGCGCGCCAACAAGCTCAACCGTCTTGAAATCGATTCCCCGCAGGCGCGCTTCGGCATCATGACCGCCGGCAAGGCCTATCTGGACACCCGCCAGGCGCTGGCCGACCTGGGCCTGTCCGATCAGTTGTGTTCCGAGCTGGGCATACGCCTGCTCAAGGTCGGCTGCATCTGGCCGCTGGACGCGCAGGATGCGCGCCAGTTCGCCACCGGCCTGACGGAAATCCTGGTCATCGAAGAAAAGCGCCAGATCCTGGAATACGCCCTGAAGGAGGAGCTGTACAACTGGCGCGACGACGTGCGCCCCAAGATCTACGGCAAGTTCGGCGAGACCGAACACGGCGGCGGCGAATGGTCCATGCCGCGCTCGCCCTGGCTGCTGCCCGCGCAGGGCGAATTGTCCCCCGCCATCATTGCGCGCGCCATCGCGCGCCGCCTGAACACCATGGACATTCCGGACGAGCTGCGCGCCCGCATCCAGGCGCGCCTGGCCATCCTGGACGCCAAGGACCGCGAAGCCCGCGTGCCGCGCGTGACCGCCGAGCGCAAGCCCTGGTTCCGTTCCGGATGTCCGCACAACACGTCCACCCGCGAGCCCGAAGGCTCGCGCGCCATGGCCGGCATAGGCTGCCACTACATGACGATCTGGATGGAGCGCAGCACTTCCACCTTCAGCCACATGGGCGGGGAAGGCGTGGCCTGGATAGGCCAGCAGCCTTTCACCAAGGAAAAACACGTCTTCGCCAACCTGGGCGACGGCACCTACTTCCACTCCGGCATCCTGGCCATACGCGCCTCGATCGCCGCCAACTCCAACATCACCTACAAGATCCTGTACAACGACGCCGTGGCCATGACGGGCGGCCAGCCGGTGGACGGGGTGCTCAAGGTTACGGACGTGATTGCCCAGGTCCATGCCGAAGGCGCCAAGAAGATCGTGGTGGTCACCGACGAGCCGGAAAAATTCAAGGGCGTGAACCTGGCCGGCAATCCGCCTGTCTACCACCGCGACGAACTGGACCGCGTCCAGCGCGAGCTGCGCGACATTCCGGGCACCACAGTGCTGGTCTACGACCAGACCTGCGCCACCGAGAAACGCCGCCGCCGCAAGAAAGGCACCTACCCGGATCCCGCCCTGCGCGCCTTCATCAACGACACGGTCTGCGAAGGCTGCGGCGACTGCTCGGTCAAATCCAACTGCCTGTCCGTGGAGCCCCTGGAAACGCCGCTGGGCACCAAGCGCACCATCAACCAGTCCTCGTGCAACAAGGACTTCTCCTGCGTGAACGGCTTCTGTCCCAGCTTCGTCACCCTGAAAGGCGCCCAATTGCGCAAGCCGCAGGCCAAGGGCCGCTCGCTGGAGTCCTTCCACCTGGCGGACCTGCCCCTGCCCGTGCTGCCTGAGCTGGACAAGACCTTCGGCATCCTGATCGCGGGCATAGGCGGCACCGGCGTCATCACCGTCGGCGGCCTGCTGGGCATGGCGGCCCACCTGGAGAACAAGGGCGTCACGGTCCTGGACATGGCCGGCCTGGCCCAGAAGGGCGGCGCGGTGCTCAGCCACGTCCAGATCGCCCGCCATCCCGACCTGCTGCACGCCACCCGCGTGCCCACGGGCGAAGCGTCGCTGCTCATCGGCAGCGACGCCCTGGTCAGCGCCTCCACCGAGGTACTCAGCCGCGTGAGCCGCGACCAGACCCGCGCCATCATCAACACCGCCGCCAGCCCGACCTCGGACCTGATCGGCAACGCGCACTGGAAGTTCCCTCTGAAGACGGCCTGCACCGACATCGAAAACGCCATCGGCAGCCACACGCGCTACCTGGACGCCAACGCCCTGGCCGTGCATGTGATGGGCGACGCCATCTACGCCAACCCCATCCTGCTGGGCTACGCCTTCCAGCGCGGCTGGATTCCGCTGCAGATGAACAGCCTGCTGCGCGCCATCGAACTGAACGGCGTGGCCGTGGAAGCCAACCGCCAGGCCTTCCAATGGGGCCGGCTGGCTGCTGCGCGCGGCATGCAGGCGCTGATGGAAGGCTCGGAGCCCAGCGCCCGCCCCGTCGCCTTTCCCGAAACCGTGCAGTCCCTGGTCAAGCGGATGGAGGCCCACCTGAGCGCCTACCAGAATCCGGACTGGGCCCAGCGCTACCGCGACGCCATAGACCCCCTGCTGGCGCGCGAAGCCCGGCTGGGGCTGGACAAGTCCCTGCCCCTGACCCGCACGGCCGCCACTCAACTGGCCAGGCTGATGAGCTACAAGGACGAGTACGAAGTCGCGCGCCTCTATACCGACCCGGCTTTCCTGGACAAGCTGCGCGCCCAGTTCGCCGGAGAACCGGGCACGGACTATCAGATCCAGTATCATCTGGCGCCGCCCATCCTGGGACGCAAGAACAGCCAGGGCCAGCCCATCAAGAGCCGTTTCGGGCCTTCCACCATGACGCTGTTCCGCTTCCTGGCGCGGCTGCGCGGCCTGCGCGGCACCCCGCTGGACTTGTTCGGCTACAGTCAGGAACGCCGCCACGAACGCCAGGGCATCGAGGATTACCTGGCCGACCTGGCCGAGGTCTGCGAACACCTGAACGCGGACAATATGGAAACCGCCCAGCGCTGGCTGAGCTACCCCGAGCTGATACGCGGCTATGGCTACATCAAGGAAGCCGGACGCCTGAAGGCTTATGCGCTGCGCGAACAGCAGCGCGGCCAGTTCCGGGCGCGCACCGAACCGCGCCAGCACGTCGCCTGAGCACGCGCCAAAGCGCACCAGCTCCCTCGTTCGCGAAGGGGCCGGAACTCCCCACACCTCCCCGGGCGGTGCCGGTTCCCGCCGCTCGTTTCCAGCCCCGGACCGGATCAGGTCCGGGGCCTTTTTACCGCAGGGTCCAGCGGGAAAAACTGTCATACAATCGAGGCGAATCCAATCTTCGTTCCGCCGCCGGCGCCGGCGCGGCGCGGGACAGCTCCTTATGCGCCACCTCATCTATCTGTTCGTTCCCTCGGCCCTGATCCTGCTGACCTCTTTCCGGCTGGCCTTCGCATTCTGGCAATGGCCGCGCGTGCGCCAGGCCGGCGGCCTCGTTCCCGTGCTGCTGGGCGGACTACGCATCGACGCGCTGATGATCGCCGCCCTGTGCGCGCCGATCGCCCTGCTGGCCCCCTGGCTGGGCCACCATGCCTGGGCCACGACCGCAGCCGCGGTCTGGTTCACGTTCGCCTGGTTCATGCTGGCCCTGCTGGAAGTGTCCACGCCCCAGTTCATCATCGAATACGACACCCGGCCCAACCGCCTCTACGTGGACTACCTCAAGCACCCCCAGGAAGTCCTGGGCATGCTCTGGAAAGGCTACAAGCTGATGATCGCCGCCGCCCTGACGGGCCTGGCGCTGATCGTCTGGTCGGGCTGGACGATTTTCGGCAACTCCGCCCCCGATCCCGTCATGAGCTGGTGGCTGCGCCCCCTGTGGATGCTGGCCGCCGCCGCCCTGTGCGCCCTGGCCATACGCGGCACGCTGGCGCACCGTCCCATCAATCCCTCCACCGTGGCCTGGTGCGGCGACAGCATGGTCAATACCCTGCCCCTGAACTCGCTGTACAACGTAGCCTATGCCGTCTACAGCATGAAGAACGAGCGTTCGGCGCAGGACATCTATGGCCACATGGATCCGCAGCGCATGAACGAGATCGTGCGCCAAGCCGCGCAGTTACCGCCCGGCCCCGCGGCCCTGCCCACCCTGCACCGCCAGCAGCCCACCCACGCCCGGCCCCGCAAGCCCAAGCTGGTGCTGATCGTCGAGGAAAGCCTGGGCGCGCAGTACGTGGGCAACCTGGGCGGCGCGGGCCTGACGCCGGAGCTGGACCAGCTGGCCCTGACGGGCTGGAACTTCCGTCGCGCCTACGCCACCGGCACCCGCTCGGTGCGCGGCCTGGAAGCCGTCAGTGCGGGCTTCCCGCCCACCGTGGCCGACGCCGCGCTGCGCCTGCCCGGCTCCCAGAGCCGCTTCTTCACCCTGGCCCAGCTGCTCAAGGAGCAAGGCTACCGCTCGCGCTTCATCTACGGCGGCGAAGCCCACTTCGACAACATGAAGAGCTTCTTCCTGGGCAACGGCTTCGACGAGTTGCATGAACAGTCCAGCTTCGAGTCGCCGCAATTCGTGGGCACCTGGGGCGCCAGCGACGAGGACATGTTCAACAAGCTGCACGAGCTGCTCAGCCGGGACGGCGACCAGCCCACGCTGACGCTGGCCTTCTCGGTCAGCAATCACTCGCCCTGGGAGTATCCGGCCGGCCGCATCCAGGTGCAGGGCGACCCGGCCACCGTGGAGAACACCGTGCGCTACGCGGACTGGGCCATCGGCGATTTCTTCCGCAAGGCGCGCGCGGCCGACTACTGGGACGACACCCTGTTCCTGATCGTGGCCGATCACGACTCGCGCGTGGGCGGCGCCAGCCTGGTGCCTCTCAAGCACTTCCACATTCCCGCCCTGATCCTGGGCGGCGGCGTGCCGGCCCGCCAGGACGAACGCATCATCAGCCAGATCGACCTGGCGCCCACCCTGCTCTCGCTCATGGGCATAGACTGCGAACACCCCATGATAGGACGCGACCTGACCCGCCAGGACAGCGGCCGGGCCATGATGCAGTACTACGAGAACTACGGCTACCTGAAGGGCGACATCCTGACCGTGCTGGCCCCGCACCAGGAACCCGGCCAGTACCGCTTCACCGCGCCGGACCAGTATGTCCCCTTGCCAGAAATCGACGCGGCCCTGGCCGAAGAAGCCCTGGCCCATGTGCTCTGGCCCAGCTGGGCCTACCACGAGCATGCCTACACCCTGCCCCACTTGCAGACCCGGTGAGGCGGCCCGGATGGCATTCACGCTGTCCGAGCCTTGACCTTGAGGCGAAATCCATCTATGATGCTTGTCTCTAGTCGGGGCGTAGCGCAGTCTGGTAGCGCATCTGGTTTGGGACCAGAGGGTCGCGAGTTCGAATCCCGCCGCCCCGACCACCCCTTTGAAAAAGCACCGTTCACCGGTGCTTTTTTGCTATTGGCCGCCCTGCGGGGCGGACCTGATCGGGCAAAGAACGCCATGAGCAATCTGAAAATCCTGGGTTTGAGCTGTCTGGCCCTGTTTCTGGCGCTGCTGACCCTGCCCACGGCCTTTCTGCTGCTGCCCGTTCTGCTTCTGCCCGCCCTCTCGTGCCTGATCAGCATCCTGGTCTACCGGCGCGGCCTGCGCGGACAGAAGCGCCCTCCAGGCCTGAAGATCATCGCGCTGCTGCCCATTCCGATGGCGCTGACCGTTTTCTGGGTCTGCTTCCAATGGATCTCCACCGGCTACCGGGCCTGAGCAGCACCGAAACCTAGCTTTTCTTCAAAAAGCTCAGCTTTCCATTGGGCTCGATGTAGGCGACCCGAACCTCGTCCAGCGACTCGATGCCTGCGAGCCGCATCTCGCTCATGATCTCCTCCCGGGTCACGTATTCCCGCCTCATGTTGCGCCATTGCAGCTCCCCGTCGCGGACCACGCAGACCTTGCGCGCGCTCGCCAGCCTGTTCAGCAGAGGAAAGCGATACATCAGCCAATCGATGATGTACCCCCAGGCCACGATGGTGGCCGCCACCAGCAAGCCATCGGTCAGCGAATTGCTGCCGCCGGTCATGGCATTGCCGCTGGCGTCGGCAATCAGCAACAGGATCAGCAGATCGGCCGGGCCCAGCGAGCCGAGCTCGCGCCGGCCCGCCAGCCGGAGCAGGATGAACAATACGAAATACACGACGGTTCCCCGGAGCACGGACTCCAGGACCGGATTCTCCAGTTCGAAAGCCGTGCTCCAGATGGCGCCGTCCATGCCGCTCTCCCGGTCAGTTCAGATCGAAATACTGATGATCCTTGGGCCGTTGGGCCGCCACTTCCTTGGCGGTGACCTTGTCAGTGTAATTATCGCCGAAATGCGTGCGGATATAATTGACCACTTCGGCAATCTGCTCGTCGTTGAGCACGCCGCCCAGGCCCGGCATGCCCTTGTTGCCCACCATCACCATGTAGATGGGGTAGCCGGCGGCCGCCAGTTTGGGATTGTTGGCCAGGGCCGGATACTTGCCGGCTCCTTCGGCGCCTTTGCCCCCGGCCATGTGGCAGGAAATGCAGACCTGGTCGTAGATCTCCTGGCCGGTCTTCTGGGTGAATACCTCCGTGTCCCCGCCCACCACGGCCGTATCGGCCATGCTGACGCTCAGCAGGCCCGAAGCAATGAAAACAGCAAGCGATCGCAGAATCATGACTTGTCTCCTTGATTGTCGGCCTGACGGTTGCCCGTCACGTGCGCGTGCAGGCGGGTAATGGCGTTCAGGGCGGACAGGATCGCGCCCTCCTGCCAGGCGTTCACATACGAGGCGTGCTCGCCGGCCAGCACCAGATTGCCGTCGATCCTGCACAGATTCTCGTAGTGCGCCTTGCGGGTCTGTTCGGTCCACATGCCGTAGCAGCCCAGCGTCCAGGGCACGCGGTGCCAGGCCACGGACACGCCGCTCTCGAACTCGTCCTTGTATTGCTTGTGGATCTGCGCGCCATATTCCACCGCCTTCTGGACCCGCTCCTCCGGGCTGAGCGATGACCATTCCATGGCTGAAGGGCCGAACATGTATCCGCCCAGCAGCACGCCTTTCCTGGAGGACAACATGCCGGTGCTGGGATAGGAGATCTGCGTGATGGGCAGATCCGTATAGGTGATGCCGCCGTAGATGGCCTCATCGTCCTCCCAGAAGCGCCGCTTGAACTGCAGGCCGATTTTGACCGAAGGGGCGTACGGCACGGCGTCGATGGCGGCCAGCATTTCCTTGCTGGCGTCCAGTTCGATCTGGCTGAGGATGGACAGGGGAATCGTGCATACGCACCAGTCCGCCGTTTCCTTGGACTCCTTGCCGCTGTTGTGGTCCGTATAGGCCACGGTGACCTTGCCGTCGGCTTGCTTGATGGCCGTCACCTTGGCGTTGAAGGTGATCAAGCCCTCCAGTTCCCGGCCGAAGGCCGCGCCGATCTGGTCCATGCCCCCCACCGGCTGGAACATGGTCTGCTGGAACTCGTACAGGTCGTGGATGCCCATGTTGTGCCAGACATCGGACCGGACGATGTCGGCCAGGGCCAGGGGTTCGGAAAATATGGGCTCTGCCCCCAGCCCGCCGCCCGCATCGCGCTCGAAGCCGCGCACCGAGGAACTGGCCATGCCCTTGACATACGCCATGTTCTTGTCCAAGGCTCCCCAGCTGCGCAGCGCCTCCAGCATCCGCTCCTGGTCCTCCTTGGACAGGGGCTCGTCCAGCTTGCCGGCATTGATGGCTTTGGACATCAGTTCGGCCACCTGCCCCTGGAAGTCGGCGTGGATATGGCGAAAACGCTGCGGCGTGCCGTTGAAATGGCCGCTGCTGTGCAGATAGGCGTTGAAGTTGTACTGGATGAAGGGTTCCAGCTTGACGTTCAGGCGCTTGCAGTAATCCAGCAAGGCGCGGTGATGGAAGGGAATCCGCCATGGACCGGGATTGATGTACTGGTCCTTGTCGAACTTGACGTCCTGCCTGGCTCCACCCAGTTCGGTAAAGCTGTCCCCGCCGTGCAGCGACCAGTTGCGGCCGCCGACCTTCTCGCGGTATTCCAGAATCTTGACCTTGTAGCCCGCATTGCGCAGCTCCAGCGCCGACACCATGCCGGCCAGTCCCGCGCCCAGGACCAGCACGGTGGTGCCCTCCCTGGGCTTGCCCTCCAGCCGGATGGGGCCGTCGTAGCTGCCCTCGGCCGCATGTCCCAGCTTCATCATCGCCTGGTACATGGCAGCGCCGCCGGCGGCGTACCCCACCATGGTCAGGAAACGCCGCCGTGTCAGCGTCTGGCTCTCTAGCAATATGCTCATCTCGTTCTCTCCTCTGGAAAACCCGATGAGCAGCACTCGCGCCCTGTTCTACTTTTATCCCCCGGTGCTCTGAATGCCGCCCATTTCTGAAAAACAAACAAGGATCGCAAAGCAAGGATTCAGCGTAGTCGCTTGTTTTAACTATAGCTCAGCGGGATAGGCAAACCAGGGGAGGGACACAGACATTTACAGCGAAGCAGCTAATTCTCACCTTAAAGCACTTATTCGTTCTTCTAATTACAGGGCGGTAACTAATTTTGACCTTAAAGCATTTATTCGTTGACAATGCACGAGGCGCCGCTTGCCAATTTCAAAAACCGGGGATATAATTTTTTCTTAGTCGGGGCGTAGCGCAGTCTGGTAGCGCATCTGGTTTGGGACCAGAGGGTCGCGAGTTCGAATCCCGCCGCCCCGACCACCTAATGCAACGGCCTTTTTGGAAAGATCCAAAAAGGCCGTTTTCATTTTGCAGGGCAAAGCCAGCCTCGCCGTCATGGGCGAAGCCGGCTCAAAAAAGGAGTTCAGTCCAGCGCCTTCACCTGCCGGTCGATTTCAATGGCGCCCACGCCTTCCACCCGCTCAAGAAGATCCAGAAGAGGGCTGTCGATGGAGCCCGAGACGAGCCCGACCGTGCGCATCTCCCGCTCGACGAGCAGGCCGACGCGCCGGCAGTCCTCCACGACCTGCTCGAATCGGTCGCGCCAGGCATCCTGAATAATGATGTTCAATCGAATATAGGACATGGCAATCCAGAACAAAAAATGATCATGTCTTGTCGGACGCATGGACCAGACCCGCGCCTACGTCCCGCTTCGGATCGTCCAGGGACCGCACCTGTTTCACCAGCATGTCCCAGAGCGCCTGCCCGCGGTTGGCCTTGTCGGCCTGCGCATACAGGGCCGCCACGCCCGCCACGAACGGCGTGGCCATGCTGGTGCCGCTGATCGTGTTGTAAAGCTTCGGCCGCGTCCAGGCCGAGCGCACGTTGCCTCCCGGCCCTGCGATGCCCCCCTGGCCGCCCTCTTCGTTCAGCCCCGCCCAAAAAAAAGGCGCCACGTGAAGCTGCTCATCGACGGCTCCCACCGCCATGATGGAAGGGCAATTGGCCGGATGCCCGACCGGCGCAAGATAATCGGGACGGCGGCTTTCGTTGCCGGCCGCCGCGATCAGCATCGTGCCGGCCGCCAACGCGCGCCGGGCGACCTCTTCGAATACGCGCGAATACGGTTCCCCCTCCTCGACCGGGCTGCCCAGCGACAGAGAGACGATCTGGCAGTCATTCTCGATGGCCCAGTTGATGCCCTCCAGCACGCCGCCCTCGGTTCCCGAGCCCTCATTGTTCAAAACCTTGCCCACATACAGTTCCGCCTGACCCGCAACGCCGTAGCGTGGCCCTGATCCTGGCTTGAGCGGCCCGGCTGCGATGCCCGCGCAATGCGTGCCATGACCGTTCCGGTCCTGAACGTCCTCGCCATGGATGAAGGAGCGCGACACGATTGTCCGTCCCTCGAAATCCGGATGTTCCATATCCAGGCCGGTGTCCAGAATGGCAATGCGCACGCCCTCGCCCGAGTATGGCGACAGGGCCGCCCCGACGGCTCGCACCCCCCAGGTCAACTCGTCGGCGGCGGGATCGGCCAGCGGCGGCGCCCGCCGCACGCCCCCCAGAGCCCGAACGCTGCGTTCGGGCTCCACGGCCAGGATGGGGCTGTCGTCTGCCGTCACCAGGCTCCTGAGCGAGGGCTGCTGTTCCGGCGCACACCGCACCAGCATCACGCCGATTCGATGAAACACCACCGCACACTGCGGCGGCAATGTCGCGGCTCCCAGCTCCTCGTCGCCCTGCGCGCTGAGTATCTGCATGTTCGAAAGGGCGGCCAGTCGCTGAATGCCATGTTCAGGCTTGTCCTTGCGCAACAGGACAAGATAGCGACCCGTGGTTGCAGACAGATTCTTCATCATATCTCCTCCACAACTTGAACGTTGCGGCGGCGGCAAATTCCGCCGCCTCCATGACAGGCTACTCGCGGGCGCGAACCGGCGTCAACACGCCCGCCAGGCGCCCCGCCCGCCTCATAGAGGGAGATTAAAGTTCAATAACATCAATTACTTGCGGTAACCCACCTGTACTGCCTCGGCCAGCCCCCGGAGCGGTGCGCATCGCTGTTCTTCTAGTCGGGCACGCTCACATTGGCCTGGCCGCTATCGGCCAGGAACTGGGCCACCATGCCCTCGCTTTTCTGGCGCGCGATGAAGGCTTCCAGCCAGGCATGGGCCAGGGTGCGGCCCGACGGCACGGCCATGGCCTGGCGTATCACGGTAAAGCTGTCAGCCAGCACGCGCAGGCCCGTGCGCGAACGGGCGTACCGTTCCAGCGGCTGACGCACGCCGGCCGCCGCGTCCAGCTCCTGTTCCACGAACAGGTCGATGGCCGCCGCCGATGTAGGCGCTCGCACCAGATCGGCCTGCTTCAGGGTTCGGGTGAGGAACAGGTCGTAGGCCGCGCCCTTGCCCACGGCAATGCACACGCCGCGCTGGTCGAGCTGGTCCACGCCCTGATAGGCGGAGTCGGCGCGCACCAGGTAGGTCCCCTCGATATGCACATAGGCTTGTGTGAACAGGATTCTCTCGGCGCGCTTGGGGTCGATGGCCAGAAAGGCCAGGTCCCAGTCGTCCCTGTAGACGCCTTCGACCACCGACTGCGCGGAATCGTAGGAGTGGAACTGCACGCTCAGCCCCAGTTCCTGGGCCACGCTGCGGGCCAGATCCGCCGACACGCCGCGCGGAGCCTGCTCGTGCTCGCCGCGCTGCGCCAGTACGGGATTGCCGTAGTTGATGGCGACGCGCAGCACGCCCGTGGGAGCCAGTTCAGCGGCGACAGCCTGTTTTTGTGTCATGGATACGCTCCGTCATACTTGTTGATCCTGTGTCCCCCTACAATACCCCACGTTGCCAACCTTTCAAATTGTGGAGACTGTGCATGTCCCGGGATGATCTTGGAAAACTGATTCTGCGCGTGGGCGTGGGCCTGCTGCTCTTGCTGCACGGCATCGCCAAGATACGCTACGGCATAGGCAACATCGAGAAAATGGTGGTGGCCAACAATCTGCCGTCCGTCGTGGCCTGGGGCGTGTACCTGGGCGAGGTCGTCGCGCCGGCCCTGATGATCCTGGGCTATTACGCTCGCGCCGCGGGCCTGGTGGCCGCGCTGAGCATGGTCATCGCCCTGCTTCTGGCCCACAGCGGGCAGTTCGGCTCGTTTACGGCGCAGGGGATCTGGAGCCTGGAGCTGCAGGGCCTGTTCCTGATCGGCTGCCTGGCCGTGGGCCTGATCGGCGCCGGCAAGTACAGCGTGGGCGGCGGCAGCGGCCCCTGGAACTGAACGGCGCAGGGATCAGGCGGCCAGAACCAGGTCCAGCCGCAGGCCGCCTTTGTCGGAGGGTCCGGCCTGCACCCGGCCATGGTAGCTCTCGGCCAGTTCGCGCACGATATCCAGTCCCAGGCCAAAGCCCGGATAGCGCTCGTCGGCCCGCTGGCCGCGCCCGAACACGCGCTCGAGCTGGTCGGGGTCCAGTCCCGGCCCGTCATCCTCGACCACCAGGCGCAGCGCACCTTGCTCCAGGCTCACGCGGCACCAGACATGCCGTGCGGCCCACTTGCAGGCATTGTCGAGCAGATTGCCCGCCATTTCCTGCAGATCCTGCTCTTCGCCCTTGAATACCAGCTCCCGGTCAGGCAGATCCAGATGAATCTGCTTTTCCGCATGCAGCCGGCCCATGACGCGACACAAGGACTGCAAGCTGGCCCGCACATCCGTGCGCACGCCTATGGCGCGCACCGCCGTGGCCCTGGCCCTGGACAAATGATGAT
This sequence comes from Alcaligenes sp. Marseille-Q7550, assembly GCF_965112015.1. Taxonomy (NCBI): domain Bacteria; kingdom Pseudomonadati; phylum Pseudomonadota; class Betaproteobacteria; order Burkholderiales; family Alcaligenaceae; genus Alcaligenes; species Alcaligenes sp. Marseille-Q7550. The sequence goes on along the minus strand of NZ_CBCOPU010000001.1, from coordinate 1,020,473 downwards.
CGACCTGGCGCTGGGCCAGGGCGACCTGTTCGCTGACCACCGCGGCCAATTGCGGATCCGCGCCCGCGGCCGCATTGCCCATGATGGTCAGCGGAGTCTTGACGGCATGGGCCAGGTTGCCGGCCTTCGCCCGCGCGCGATCCACCATGCGGGCGTTGGCATGCAGCACGGCGTTGAAGTCGTCCACCAAGGGCTGGATCTCCGAGGGAAAGCGCCCTCCTATCTCGGGCTGGCGTCCCTCCTGCACGTCCAGCAGGCGCCGGCGCAGCAATTGCAGGGGATACAAGGCCAGCACCACCTGCAGCACGGCCGCCAGGATCAGGCCCAGCGCCAGGCCGCCCAGGGACAGGAACAGGATGCGCTGGAAGCGCTCCAGCGGCTCGGCCAGCAGCCCCCGGCTCCCTGCCACCATGATCTGCAGGCTTTGTCCCTTGTCGTTGACCTCGTCCAGCTCCTGGCGCAAGACGATCAGCGGCTGCTTCTCCGGCCCCGGCAGGGTGAAGGAGCCATGCGCGCTGCCTGCGGCGTTCGCATCCAGCGCCTCATCCCACAGCGAAGTGGAACGCAGCGCGACCGTCCATTTCCCGCCCGTCGCCTCGCGCCGGGCAATTTGCCAGTACATGCCTGAATAAGGTTGTTCGAACAGGGGATCGCTCAGGCGGGACTGCAGGGAGAGATTGTTGAGATTCTCCAGATTGACGTCGGCCATGATCTGGTCCAGATGCGTCTGCAATCGCTGCTCGAACTGACGATAGACGTGGTCCTGGAACAGGCGGTTCAAGCCCAGCCCCGCCAGGACGATGCTGACCAGGATCCAGGCCAGCGTGCCCAGCAGCAGCCGGCTGCGCAGCGAACCCAGGGCCGCGTGGCTGCGCTCCGGCTTCATGCGGCGGGATCCACCAGGCGGTAGCCCATGCCCCGCACCGTTTCGATATAGCCGGCCGGCAGCTTCTTGCGCAGGCGCACGATGAAGACCTCGATGGTGTTGGAGTCGCGCTCGAAATCCTGGGAATAGATATGCTCGGTCAACTGCGTGCGCGACAGTACCTGGCCCGGGTGATGCATCATGAAGGCCAGCAGGCGATATTCATGGCTGGTCAGGGTCAGGGTCATGCCATTGCAATTGATGGTCGAGGAACGCGGATCCAGCTCCAGGGCGCCGACCTGCAGGCGCGGATTGGCCTGACCCGCCGCCCGCCGCAGCAAGGCTCGCATCCGGGCCAGCAGTTCCTCCATGTGGAAAGGCTTGCCGACATAGTCGTCGGCGCCCGCGTCCATCCCTTCGACCTTGTCGTGCCAGTCGTTGCGGGCGGTGAGGATCAGCACCGGCATCGTGAGGTTCGCCGCACGCCAACGCCGCAGCACCGACACGCCGTCCATGCCGGGCAGGCCCAGGTCCAGGACGATGGCGTCGAAAGGCTCGACTTCGCCCAAATAATGTCCTTCGCGGCCGTCATGGGCCACCTGCACCGCATAGCCCGCCCGCTCCAGCGCCTGCTGCAACTGGCCCGCCAGCGTGGGTTCGTCTTCGACGACCAGTATCCGCATGTCAGCGTCCCCCCTTGGGCGCACGCTTGGGGCCGCGCACGGCCAGGACCTCGGCCGTCAAGGCGTCTACCTTGAGGCGCAGGAGGCGGTTTTCATCGAACAGCATGCGAATGTCGTACACCCAGACTCCAAAACGATCATCATATTCAAACTGCACGCGCAGCACGCGGCCCGGATAGTCGTGCCGCAGGCGGCGCAGGACCTCGCGCAAAGGCAAGGCTTCGCCGCGGCGCACGGCCTCGCGCGCCTGGTCGTGGCCCCGGTAGGCCGGGCCCGGCGGCCAGTGCGGACTGGGCCCGAAACGTTCGGCAGGCGCCGGCAGGGGCGGCGGCGGCGGCGGAAAATCCCCCGCGCGCAATGGCTCGCGCCCGGGCCCGCCGCCTTCGTCCTCATCAGGCCAGGCATATCCTTCGTGCGCGTCCGGCGCACGGTCCCGGCGTGCCGCGTCATGCGAATGCGCCTGCAACAGCGGCGGCGCCGCCGTCAGCGCGGCGCCCAGAACCAGGCAGGATATAGACAAGCGCTTGGGGGTTTTCATCGGAACACGGCTGGACAAGACATAAAAGAGGGACGAAAGGATCACGCCCCTGTGTATAGCAAGTTCCAGATGAACATAACATGAACGCGGACTTCAGACTGGATTCAGAGCCCTGCTCCCATAATGGGCACCAGGCTGATACGAACCAGCCTGACTTTTCCTACTGCAAGGAGCATCACCATGAAACGCTCGACATTGATCTGCGCTGTGATTATGGGTACCACGGGTGTATTGGGCGGCACGGCCGCCCTGGCGCAAAAACCGGCCCCCGCCCCCCAGTCCGCCGTACATCCCGCAACGCCTGCGGCGCCTGCAGCCCAAGCTCCTGCAGCCAAGAAGGAACCGGGCGCCACGGCGCACACGCACGCCACGGGCCATGCTCCCGCCAAGCATGCGAAACACGCCCGCTGAACAATGATTTCTTTCCCTGGGTCAGGCCCGGCCTGACCCTTCTTTCCCAACCTGAACAGGAAAACGACCCCTCCCCGCTTTCCGCCTCACGAAGGAGCTGTTCATGAAACACACTTCCCTGTTTGCCTCCCTGGCCCTTGCCGCCGGCCTGCTGGGCGGCACTGCCGCCATGGCCCAGGAAACCGCCAAGACTCCCCAGGCCGAAGCCGCCACCCAGCAGGCGCGACCCGCCCGCGCCCACAAGCCTCTGACGGCTGAGCAGATCAAGGACGTCGGCCCCGCCTATCAGCGTCTCAAGGATGCCGGCTACACCAAGGTGGGCAGCATCATGCAACGCGACGACAAGATCATCGCCACCGTCGTGGACAAGGACGGAAAAGTGCTGCGCGTCAAGGCCGAAGGCGAAAACGGCGCCTTCACCCCTTGGGAGCCCAAGAAGGACAAGCGCCACCACCGCCGTGGCAGCCATGATGAATCCAAGGGCGAGGCGCAAGCCGCCCCCGCCGCTGCACAGGTCAGCAGCTGAATCCCGAGCGCCCTCCAGGGCGCTTTCCATAAGCGAAACCCGGCGCAAGGGAGACGCCGGGTTTCGCTTATGGAGAGACGCTTCATATGCTAAGGCGACAAAGCAAAGTCCTTTATCTGCAAGCATCTACATATAAGCCCGAATAGGGAAAGCTCCGCGAACCGGCTAGGATAGATCGTCGCATCCGGATTCAAGGAACGTACCCTCATGCTGTCTGCTGGCTCTGGCTATACAAGCGCGTATTCGCAGTTTCGCTGGTCCATCCCCGAGCACTACAACATCGCATCGGACGCCTGCGACAAATGGGCTGACGGTTCGGGGCGGCTGGCGCTGATACAGCAGATGCCCGACGGCGAAGTGCGGCGCTACACCTTCGACCAGCTCAAGGCCTGGTCCGACTCGCTGGCCGCCGCCTGGCAGGCCCAGGGCCTGTGCCGGGGCGATCGCATCGGCATCCTGCTGGCGCAGGGGCTGGAGACCGCCATCGCGCACCTGGCCACCTACAAGATCGGCGCCATCGCCATGCCGCTGTTTACCCTGTTCGGCACGGACGCGCTGAGCTACCGTCTGAACGACTCCGGCGCACGCGCCCTGGTCACCGATCAGGCCGGCCTTGACGCCCTGCGCCCGGTCAAGCACCAATTGACCAGCCTAAAGCGCGTCTATAGCGTGGATTCCACCCGCACCTGCCCCGAGGCCCTGTCCTTCTGGCAGGTGCTGCGCGCCTGCGAGCCCGGCGCTCCCAACCGTGTGAACACCCGCGCCGACGATCCCGCCCTGCTGATCTACACCTCCGGCACCACGGGCTCGGCCAAGGGCGCCCTGCACGCCCACCGCGTCCTGCTGGGCCACCTGCCCGGCGTGGAAATGTCGCACAACTTTTTGCAGGACGGCCAGGGCCTGATGTGGACGCCGGCCGACTGGGCCTGGATAGGCGGCCTGCTGGATGTGCTGCTGCCCGCTTGGCATCACGGGATTCCCGTGCTGGCGCACCGTTTTCCCAAATTCGACGCCGAAGCCGCCTGGAAGCTGATGGCTGACCACGGCGTGACGCACACCTTCCTGCCGCCCACCGCCCTGAAAATGCTGCGCCGCAGCCCCTCGCCGCGCAATCGTTGGACACTGCGGCTGCAATCGATCGCCAGCGGCGGAGAATCGCTGGGCGCGGAACTCCTGGAGTGGGCACGGCAGGAACTGGGCATCACCATCAACGAGTTCTACGGCCAGACCGAATGCAACATGATCGTGTCCTCCTGCTCGGCCTGGTTCCCCGGCCAGGCCGGCAAGATCGGCAAGCCGGTGCCCGGCCACCGCGTGGCGGTGGTGGATGATGCGGGCCGCCCGGCGCCGGCGGGCGTGGAAGGCCACATCGCCGTGCAGCGGCCCGATCCGGTCATGTTCCTGGAGTACTGGCAACGGCCCGAAGCCACGCGCGAAAAGTTTGCGGGCGACTGGCTGCTGACCGGGGACAAGGGCATGGCGGACGAGGAAGGCTACATCCGCTTTGTGGGCCGCAACGACGACGTCATCACCAGCGCGGGCTACCGCATCGGCCCCGGCCCCATCGAGGACGGGCTGCTGGGCCACAGCGCCGTGGCCATGGCGGCCGTGGTCGGCATTCCCGACCCCGAACGCACCGAGATCGTGAAAGCCTTCGTGGTCCTGAAGGAGGGCGTCGAACCGTCCGACGCCCTGGTGAAGGACATCCAGGAACACATCAAGCGGCGCGTCGCCGCCCACGAATACCCCAGGGCGATCGAATTCGTGGACACCCTGCCCATGACGGCGACGGGCAAGGTCATACGGCACGCCTTGCGGCAGCGCGGCTAGGCGCAAGCTTATGGAACAGTTCTTCGTCGGCTTGCCGGTGCGGCGCACCGGTACCCTTGCCGGCTCACGTTCACGACGCTGGCATCCCAACCCCGCGCCCCGCCTGCGGCAAGCCGTCTGACCCGCCCTGTCTGGCTTTCCAGCGATTTGAACGGCTCATGATAGCTCTCGCATCGAACAGGCCATAACCGATTGGAAGCCTCATCGTATGACGGTACAGGCGCCTGGCACGGCGTGAGCGGACACCCTGCCGTTTGGGCCAAGGGATTTCCGTAAATCGGCGAAAAACCTAAAAAAACCCCGCCATGAGGCGGGGTCTGGGGGAAACGGTATAACGGCCTTGGCGCCGCCAGCGTACAACAATCAACCGAAACGGCCGGTGATGTAGTCCTCGGTCTCCTTGCGGGCCGGCTTGACGAAGATCTGGTCGGTCTCGCCGAATTCCATCAATTCGCCCAGATACATATAGGCCGTGTAGTCCGAGCAGCGGGCGGCCTGCTGCATGTTGTGCGTCACGATGACCACGGTGTAGTCGGTCTTCAGTTCGGCGATCAGTCTTCGATCTTGGCCGTGGAGATGGGGTCCAGGGCCGAGCAGGGTTCGTCCAGCAGCAGGACTTCGGGCTTGATGGCCACGCCGCGGGCGATGCACAGACGCTGCTGCTGGCCGCCGGACAGGCCGTTGCCGCTCTGGTGCAGCTTGTCCTTGACTTCGTTCCACAAGGCGGCCTTGGACAGGGCCCATTCCACGCGCTCGTCCATTTCGCCCTTGCTCAGGCGCTCGAACAGGCGCACCCCGAAGGCGACGTTGTCGTAGATGCTCATGGGGAAAGGCGTGGGCTTCTGGAAGACCATGCCCACCTTGGCGCGGATCAGGGAGATATCCTGCTTGGAGGTCAGCAGGTTCTCGTTGTCCAGCAGGATCTCTCCTTCGGCGCGCTGGCCGGGGTAGAGCTCGTACATGCGGTTCAGCGTACGCAGCAGCGTGGACTTGCCGCAGCCCGAGGGGCCGATGAAGGCCGTGACCTTGTTTTCCTTGATGGACATGTTCACGTTGCGCAGAGCATGGAACTTGCCATAGTAGAAATTCAGGTTCCTGATTTCAATCTTGGTCGATTCGGCAGAGGTAGTGGTTTGACTCATAGCGATCAGGCCGACGAGGGCGCTCCGTGAAAACTTTATTTATTGCGGAAAAGGCTGCGGGCCAGAATATTGATGCCCAGAACCAGCAAGGTGATCAGGACCGCGCCGGCCCAGGCCAGGCGGTTCCAGTCCTCGAAGGGGCTGGCGGCGTATTGGAAGATCACCACCGGCAGGTTGGCCAGCGGGGCGTTCATGTTCAAGGACATGAACTGATTGTTCAGGGCGGTGAACAGCAGCGGCGCGGTCTCGCCCGAAATGCGGGCCACGGCCAGCAGGATGCCGGTGATGATGCCCGAACGCGCGGCGCGATAGGACACGGCCATGATGATCTTCCACTTGGGGCAGCCCAGGGCGGCAGCGGCTTCACGCAGGCTGTTGGGCACCAGCAGCAGCATGTTGTCAGTGGAGCGCACCACCACCGGAATCACCAGGATGGCCAGGGCCAGGGCGCCGGCCCAGCCGGAGTAATGCCCCACCTGCGCCACGTGCACCGCATAGATGAACAGGCCGATGATGATGGACGGGGCCGACAGCAGCACGTCGTTCAGAAAGCGCGTGGCCGGCGCCAGCCAGCCGCGCTGGCCGTATTCGGCCAGATAGGTGCCGGCCAGGATGCCGATGGGCGTGCCGATCAGCGTGCCCACGGCGGCCATCATGACGCTGCCCACGATGGCGTTGAGCAGGCCGCCCTCGCCGCCGGGCGGCGGGGTGCTTTCGGTCAGCAGCGACCAGGCCATTTCGCTGGTGCCCTTCTCGATCAGGGTCAAGATGATCCAGAACAGCCAGAACAGGCCGAAGATCAGGGTGGCGAAGGAAATCCCCAGCATCAGGCGGTTGAAGATCTGCCGGCGCTTGTAGATGGGGTTGTCCAGACTGATGGCGGATTTTTTATCGAACATGATGTATGACCCTTAGCGCGACGAACCTTCGTTCTTGGCCAGACGCAGCAACAGCAGCTTGGAGATCGCCAGCACGACGGTGGTGATCAGGAACAGGATCAGGCCCAGTTCCAGCAGCGCGGACTTCTGCATGCCGCCCGCTTCGTTGAATTCGTTGGCCAGCGCCGAGGCGATGGAGTTGGATGGGGCGAACAGCGAGTTAGGCAGGTTGAAGGAGTTGCCGATCACGAAGGTGACGGCCATGGTCTCGCCCAGGGCGCGCCCCAGGCCCAGCATGATGCCGCCGATGACCCCGTTCTTGGTGAAGGGCAGGACCACGCGCCACATCACTTCCCAGGTCGTGCTGCCCAGGCCGTAGGCCGATTCCTTGAGCATGGGCGGCACCAGTTCGAACACGTCGCGCATCACGGCGGTGATGAAGGGGATCACCATGATGGACAGGATCAGGCCGGCGGTGAACACGCCGATGCCGAAAGGAGGGCCGGCGAAGATCTGGCCCAGCACGGGCACGCCCGCGAACAGGGAGATCAGCGAGGGCTGCACGTAGGCCTGGAACAGCGGCACGAAGACGAACAGGCCCCACATGCCATAGATGATGGACGGAATGGCGGCCAGCATCTCGATGGCCGTGCCCAGCGGGCGGCGCAGCCAGGTCGGCGACAGTTCGGTCAGGAACATGGCGATCCCGAAGGAGACGGGTACCGCGATACAGAGCGCGATCAGGGAAGTCAGCAAAGTGCCCACGATGGGCACCAGGGCGCCGTATTCGTTGTTGACCGGGTCCCAGTTATCCGTCCAGAGAAAGGAGAAACCGTATTCGGCGATGGACTCCCGGCTTCCGTAGATCAGGGAAATGGAGATGGCGGCCAGCAGGATGAACACGAAGAACGCAAAAGAGCGCGTCATGTTCTTGAATATGCCATCCATAAGGGCGTTCTGATTTGATTTCATGTAGACAGATGAAGTGTCAGGCCGGAATGGGACAAACGAACAGACGCTGTGCCTTCAGCCCTCGGCCGCCCGGGACGGACTGTCGCCGGAAGCCGCTGAATGCGCCGTACGTTCAAGACAAAACCGTAATTTTTACATAACAAAGACGGCGCCACCTAGCGGTGGGCCGTCTCGGGAGATCAATTTACAACTGACCTGTATTTGAACACGAATCTTACTTCCAGATCGCAGCGCCGTCTTTGGTCTTGATCTCGGCAGCCCAGGCGGCCTTGATCTGATCCGTCACGTCCTTGGGCAGGGCGACGTAATCCAGCTCTTCAGCGGACTTGGCGCCGTTCTCGAAGGCCCAGTTGAAGAAGTCCAGCACGGCCTTGCCGCTTTCGGGCTTGTCCTGCGACTTGTGCATCAGGATGAACGTGGCCGAGGTGATGGGCCAGGATTCGGCGCCGGGCTCTTCGGTCAGGATCACGCCCATGCCGGGCGCGCTCTTCCAGTCGGCGTTGGCGGCGGCGGCGGCAAAGCTGGCCTGGCCGGGCTGCACGAACTGGCCGTCCTTGTTCTGCAGTTGCGTCCAGGACAGTTTGTTCTGCTTGGCGTAGGCGTACTCGACGTAGCCGATGGAGTCTTTCAGCTGGCGCACGTAGGCGGCGACGCCTTCGTTGCCCTTGCCGCCCTGGCCGGTGGGCCACTTGACGGCCTTGCCTTCGCCGACCTGGGCTTTCCAGTCGGGCGAAACCTTGGACAGGTAGTTGGTCCAGCCGAACGTGGTGCCCGAACCGTCGGAGCGGTGCACGACCACGATGTCCTTGCTGGGCAGCTTCAGGTCGGGGTTCAGGGCCTTGATGGCCGGGTCGTCCCACTTGGTGATCTTGGCCAGGTAGATGTCGCCCAGGACCTTGCCGGACAGCTTCAGCTTGCCGGGCTCGATGCCTTCGATGTTGACCACGGGCACCACGCCGCCGATCACGGCCGGGAACTGGATCAGGCCTTCTTTTTCCAGCACTTCGCCCTTCATGGGGTCGTCGGAGGCGCCGAAGTCGACCGTCTTGGCGATGATCTGCTGCTGACCGCCACCCGAGCCGATGGACTGGTAGTTCACGCGATTGTTGGTTTGCTTGGCGTATTCAGCAGCCCATTTGGCGTAGATGGGGTATGGGAAGGAAGCGCCCGCGCCGGTGATGTCGGCGGCCGTGGCGGATGCTGCGAATGCGCTGAAGGCCAGAGCAATGGTTACCTTGTTAAATACACGTTTCAACATCGAGAAATCCTCTTGATGATAGTCAGAGACAGGCCCACCCTGTATGTGACGACATGTTAAACAGCCTTTATGACATGTTCGTGACAATGAAGTCTTTTCACGCCCCGCCCAGGCGGTGCATCAGGAACTGGTGCAGGTTGAATGGGGTGCGGCGGCTGCGGATGCGGCTGTAGGTTCCGTCCGAATTGGCCTTCCAGGCCAGTTGGTTGTCGCGCAGCGCGAAGGTGAAGGCCTCGGAGATGACGCGCTTCTTCAGGCTTTTGTCCAGCACGGGCACGCCCAGTTCCACGCGGCGGAAGAAGTTGCGGTCCATCCAGTCGGCCGAAGAAATGAATACATCCTCCTGCCCTTCGTTGTGGAAATAAAACACCCGCGAATGCTCCAGGAAGCGCCCGATGATGGAGCGCACCTGGATGTTCTCGGACAGGCCCGGCACGCCCGCGCGCAGCGCGCAGGCGCCGCGCACCACCAGATCCACCTTCACGCCTGCCTGGCTGGCATCGTACAGGGCCTGGATGATCCTGGGCTCCAGCAGGGAGTTCATCTTGGCCATGATGCGGGCGCGCTTGCCGGCCAGGGCGTGTTCGGTCTCCTTCTGGATGCGCGCCATCATGCTGTCGTGCAGCGTGAAGGGGGATTGCAGCAGCAACTTGAGCGGCCGCCAGGCGCCCAGCCCCGTCAGCAGGGAAAAGACCTTGTCCATGTCCTCGCAGATGTCCTGGTTGGCCGTGATCAGCCCGAAGTCCGTATACAGGCGCGCGGTGCGCGGGTGGTAGTTGCCCGTGCCCAGGTGCCCGTAACGTCGTATGCAGCCTTCTTCGCGGCGCAGCACCAGGGCCATCTTGGCGTGGGTCTTGTGGCCCACCACGCCGTAGCTGACGTGCGCGCCCACTTCTTCCAGCTTGGCGGCCCAGTTGATGTTGGTCTGTTCATCGAAGCGCGCCATCAGCTCCACCACCACCGTCACTTCCTTGCCCGCCCGGGCGGCCGACAGCAGGATGTTCATCAGCTCGGAATCCTCGCCGGTGCGGTAGATGGTCTGCTTGATGCCGACCACGGCCGGATCGGCCGCCGCGGCCCGCAGAAAGCTGAGCACGGGCTGGAAGGACTGGTAGGGGTGATGCAGCAACTGGTCCTTGCGGGCGATCGCCGCGAAGAACTGCGCGGGATGGTCGAAGGAGGCGTCGAAAGGCGCCGGGATGGGCGCGCGGTAGTCCGGAAACAGCAGGTCCGGGCGGTCGGGCGCATTGCACAGCTGCATCAGGCGCGACAGATTGACCGGCCCGCGCACGCGGTAGGTGTCCGGCCCTTCGAGCGAGAACTCGCTCTGCAGGAAGCGCTCCAGGCTTTCGGGCATGGACTGGTCGATCTCCAGGCGCACCGCCGCCCCGAAATTGCGCTGCGACAGTTCGCCCTGCAGGGCCGAACGCAGATTGGTGACTTCTTCCTCGTCCACGAACAGGTCGCTGTTGCGGGTGACGCGCCACTGATAGCAGCCCTTGACGTCCATGCCGGGGAACAGCTCGTTGACGAACACGCTGATGAGCGAGGTCAGCATCATGTAGCCCTGCGGGATGCCGGCGATGTCGTCCGGCACGCGGATGACGCGCGGCAGGGCGCGCGGCGCCTGCACGATGGCGATGGTGCCGCTGCGTCCGAAGGCGTCCTCGCCGCTGAGCGCCACGATGTAGTTCAGGCTCTTGTTGTAGACGCGCGGAAACGGGTGCGCCGGGTCCAGCCCGATGGGCGTGAGCAGGGGCATGACGTCGCGCTGGAAGGTCTGGTAGGCCCATTCGCGCTGGGCCTCGGTCCAGCGCGCGGGCAGCAGCAGGCCTATGCCCTCCTCCATCAGGATGGGCAGCACCGTCTGCATCAGCAGGCTGTTCTGCCGCTCCACCAGCTGGTGCGTGGCCAGTTGCACCCGCTCGAAGGCCTCCAGGGGCAGAAAGCCGTCGTCGCCGATCTGGTGCGGATTCTGGTGGATCTGCTCCTTCAGGCTGGAGATGCGGATTTCGAAGAACTCATCCAGATTGGAGCTGACGATGCAGATGTAGCGCAAGCGCTCCAGCAAGGGCGTGCTCGGGTTCTCGGCCATGGCCAGAACACGCTCGTTGAACTTGAGCAGCGATAGTTCGCGATTGAGCAAAGTTGAATCGGGAGAAGGCAGCATGGTGAGGTCGTTGTCCAACAGAGGAGGAAAGGATCGACAGACTTTTACTACATGAATATTACTGTTCTATGAACGAGAGGCGATCCACGGCCACGGCGGCGCAGGCGCGTGTCCCAACCCGCCGTCTTGAAAGCCGGAAGCGCGGTGGGTGGAGGAGCCGATTGCGTATCTTTTGCGAATTTTCCGGGTTATGTAACAAAACACACGATTAATGTCCTTATAATCGCACAGTATTCATCCTCAGCGATTCCTCATGGAACAACTTCTCGCCGCCGTGGATCTCGGCTCCAACAGCTTTCGCCTGTCCATCGGGCGCGTCGTCCAGCACAACGGCCACGCCCAGATTTACGCGATAGACCGCCTGAATGAATCCGTCCGGCTGGCCGCCGGCATGGGCGCCGACAAATGCATCAGCCCGGACGCCATCGAACGCGCGGTGGTCATCCTCAAGCGCTTCAACGAGCGCCTGCTGGGCTTTCACCCCAACCGCGTACGCGCCGTGGCCACCAACACTTTCCGCGTGGCGCGCAACCTCAGCGAAGTGCTGCCCGCGGCCGAAGCAGCGCTCGGCTTTCCCATCGAGGTGATCTCGGGACACGAAGAAGCGCGCCTGATCTTCTCGGGCATCAGCAACGAGCTGCCGCCCTCCCCCAACCGCCGCCTGATGATAGACATCGGCGGGGGCTCCACGGAAGTCATCATCGGCAAGGGCCTCAAGCCCATGCTGCTGTCCTCCCTGTACATGGGCTGCGTCAGCTACACCGACAAGTTCTTTGCCGATGGCGTCATTACGGAAGAGCGCATGCAGAAGGCCATCCTGGCCGCGCGCCGCGAGCTGGAAGGCATCACCCGCCAGTACCGCAAGACCGGCTGGCAGGAAGCCTACGGCTCCTCGGGCACGGCCAAGGGCCTGATCGCCATCCTGCAGGAAAACGGCATGTCCAAGAAGGGGATCACCCTGGAAGGCATGGAACTGCTCAAGAAGCGTCTGGTCCAGGACGGCAAGGTGGACATGCGCACGCTGCACGGCGTCAAGCCGCACCGCGCGCCCGTGCTGGCGGCAGGCCTGGCCATCATGATGGCGGCCTTCCAGGAACTGAAGATACGCCAGATGATGCCCGGCGAAGGCGCCCTGCGCGTGGGCGTGCTGTACGACATGCTGGGCCGCGATTCCGAGCGCGACCAGCGGGCCCAGACCGTGCAGCAGATGATCAAGCGCTATCACGTGGACACCCGCCAGGCGCATCGCGTGCGCGAAGCGGCCCTGAGCCTGTTCCGCGAACTGCGCCTGCCGGACTCGCCCGAGACGCAGGAGCTGTCCCGTCAGCTCGGCTGGGCCGCCGACCTGCACGAAGTCGGCCTGAGCATCGCCCATGCCGACTACCACAAGCACACCGCCTATGTGCTGGAGCATGCGGACATGCCCGGCTTCTCCAACGACGACCAGGCCATGCTCAGCTTCCTGAGCCTGGGCCACCAGGGCAAGCTGGGCAAGCTCAAGCGCTTCGAGACCAGCAACGCCTGGTGGCTGACCCTGCTCAGCCTGCGCCTGGCCGTCATCCTGATGCGCCGCCGCGAGGACATGGAAACCCTGCCCCTGCACATCGAACTGCAGGGCAAGAAAGTGCTGATCCGCCAGAACGCCGGCTGGATGGCCACGCACCCCTTGTCGCAGGCCTCGCTGCAGGCCGAGGTACAGGCCTGGCAGACCGACCATAACGACCTGAGCCTGGAACTGGCCTGATTGCAAAGCCAGACAAAAAAAGCGCATCCTGGGATGCGCTTTTTTCGTCCGTCCAGACGAGCAGCCCGACGGGGAGCGGATCAGGCCAGGCCGAAGTGCCGCTTGTAGCGCTCGTCCATGGCATGCAGGTCCAGCAGCACGGGGAAATCCGCCGTGTTGAAGTCCGGGTCCCAGGCCGGCTCGCCGCAAATGGTGGCCCCCAGCTTCAGATAGCCTTTGATCAGCGGCGGGATGCGCGCCGGCAGGTCGCTGTCCAGGCGTTCTATCGGATAGCGGTTCAAGGGCCGCACCTGCGGGACCTCGGGATGATCCTGCATGGACTTTCGGGCCACGCGCCAGACTTCGGCCGCCGTCACGCCGTCATCGCGCAGGCTGACGCTGGCGCAGCCCAGCAGATAGCGGTAGCCTCCCATGCGCATGAGCGCGGCAATGCCGCCCCACAGCATCATGATGGCCGAACCGTTCCGGTAGTCCGGATGGATGCACGAGCGTCCGACCTCGACCAGGCTGGGCCGCAAGGCGTCCAGGGACCCGATGTCGAATTCGGACTCCGAATAGTAGGCGCCCGCCAGCTTGGCCTTTTCAGGCGTCAGCAGCCGGTAGGTGCCGATGACCCGGTTGCTTTCCGGCTCGGTCACCATGAAATGCTCGCACCATTGGTCGAAACGGTCCGTGTCCAGGCCCGTATGCTGGTCCGGGAAGACCGCGTTCATTTCCTCGGTAAAAACCTGGAACCGCAGGCGCTGCAGGATTTCAAGCTCTTCGTCTGTGCGAGCCAGACGCAAAGCCAATCCTCCGACGGTGTGACCGGCCCAGGTATTGGCCAGGTCAGCCGCGGATCGTGCACGCTCAAGATCTAGCATCGTGGTGACTCCAAAAACTTTAGTGCATGATGCACAAGCAATGTTTCAGGTTTTTGATAGTCAAATTACTATTTCGTTAAATCCACTGCAAGTAGAGCATCAATTCCCGATTGAGCCAGGTCAGCATCCTCGGCCTCTACCATGAGGCGCAGCTTGGGCTCGGTGCCCGAGGCCCGGATCAGCACCCGGCCGCGATCGCCAAGCTGGCTTTCCACCTGCTTCCTGGCCGTCTGCAGGCCTGCATGGCTCTGCCAGTCCTGGCCCGGCTGCAGCGGTACGTTGACCATGATCTGGGGATACATCTTGAGATCTTTCAGCAGCTCGGACAAGGTCTTGCTACTGTGGCGTAAAGCCGTCAGTACCTGCAGGGCGGCGATGATGCCGTCGCCCGTGGTGTGCCAGTCCAGGCACAGCAGGTGGCCCGAGCTTTCGCCGCCGTACAGCCAGCCGCGCTGCTGCATCAGCTCCAGCACATAGCGGTCGCCCACTTTGGCGCGCTCGAACGCAATGCCCAGCTCGCGCATGCTTTTCTCGAAGCCGAAATTGGTCATCAAGGTGCCGACCACGCCTTGCACGGTCTGGGTCTGCTGGCGATCGCGCACGATCAGGTACAGCAGTTCATCGCCGTTGTAGATGCGGCCGTCCGCATCCACCATCTGCAGGCGATCGGCGTCGCCGTCCAGGGCGATGCCCAGGTCCGCGCCGTGAGTACGCACTTCCTCGGCCAGGCGTTCCGGATAGGTGGCGCCCACTTCCTTGTTGATATTGAAGCCGTCCGGCTGCACGCCGATGGCCACCACTTCGGCGCCCAGCTCGCGGAACACGTGCGGGGCGATGTTGTAGGCGGCGCCGTGCGCCGCATCCACCACGATCTTCAGGCCGTTCAGGTCCAGCTCGTTGGGAAAGGTGCTCTTGCAGAATTCGATGTAGCGGCCGGCGGAGTCGGCCAGGCGGCGGGCGCGACCCAGCGACTCGGACTTGACCCACTGCATGGGCTCGTCGATGGCCTGCTCGATCTTGAGTTCGACCTCGTCGGGCAGCTTGGTGCCCTGGGCCGAGAAGAACTTGATGCCGTTGTCGTAATACGGATTGTGCGAAGCGGAGATGACGATGCCGGCGGCCAGGCGCAAGGTGCGCGTCAGGTAGGCGACGGCGGGCGTGGGCACGGGACCGGCCAGCAGCACGTCGATGCCCGCGGCCGACAGGCCCGCTTCCAGCGCGGACTCCAGCATGCAGCCGGAAATCCGGGTGTCCTTGCCGATCACGACAGTGGGACGACCCTTGCCCTGGTGCTGGCCGGCCAGCACCTTGCCGGCGGCGTAGCCCAGGCGCAGGGCAAATTCGGGATTGATGGTTGGACCGCCTACTTCACCACGGACACCATCGGTGCCGAAATACTTCCGATCGCTCATTCAGAGACTCCATGTTCAACCGCATTCCAGACGTCCAGGGCTTCTCGCATCGCGGCAACGTCATGGACACGGACAACTTTCGCACCCCGGGCCACGCAGGCCAGGGCTGCCGACAGACTACCGATCAGGCGCTGATCCACCGGCTTGCCGGTGACATGCCCGATCATGGACTTGCGCGACAGGCCGATCAGCCAGGGGTAGCCGGGCACTCCTGCCTGCTCCAGGCCGCGCAGCAACTGGTAATTATGGGCGGCCGTCTTGCCGAAGCCAAAACCAGGATCCAGCATGATACGCCTGGAATCCACGCCATGCTGCTGCAAATGGTCACAGCGCTCTTGCAAAAAGTCACGAACTTGTGTCAACACGTTGTCGTAGTGCGGTTCCTTCTGCATGGTGCGCGGCTCGCCCTGCATGTGCATGATGCACAGGCCGCAGTCCGAATCGCGCACGGCCTCCAGCGCGCCGGGCATGCGCAGTGCATAGATGTCGTTGATGATGTCGGCCCCGGCGGCCAGGCTGGCGCGCATGATCTCGGGCTTGAAGGTGTCCACCGACAGCGCCACGCCGGTGGAGCGCAAGGCCTCCACCAGCGGAATGACGCGTTCCATTTCCTGCTCCAGGGACACGGGTTCGGCGCCCGGCCGGGTGGATTCCCCGCCTATGTCCAGGATATCGGCGCCTTCGGCGATCAATTGATGGGCGTGGTCCAGCGCCCGCGGCAGATCGGCATGCTGGTTGCCGTCGTAGAAGGAATCGGGCGTGACATTCACGATCCCCATAACCAAAGGGCGCTCCAGCCCAAGCTGGAAGCGCCCACAAGACCACTCGGAGTGATTCATGAAATAGGCAATGCCTATGAGAAGTTAAACAGGAGTCGTCGCGGCCGTGCCCTTGTCGCCGGTGGGGCTGGCGCCCGTGGCCGGTGGCGTGGAGCCGTCGGACGGAGAGTTGTCGCCGCCGGGCACATGGGGCGCCCGTGGAGGCAGGCCCTTCATGATGTCGTCGATCTGGTCGGCGTCGATGGTTTCCCATTCGAGCAGGGCCTTGGCCATGGCTTCCATCTTGTCGCGGTTGTCCTCGATGAGCTTTCGGGCCACGCCGTACTGCTCGTCGATGATCTTGCGGATCTCGAAGTCCACCTTCTGCATGGTGGCCTCGGACACGTGCGTCGTCTTGGTGACGCTGCGGCCCAGGAACACCTCGCCTTCGTTCTCGGCATACACCACGGGACCGAGCGAATCGGTCATGCCGTAGCGGGTGACGATGTCACGGGCGATCTGCGTGGCGCGCTCGAAGTCGTTGTACGCGCCGGTGGTCATCTGGTTCATGAAGACCTCTTCGGCGATACGGCCGCCGAACAGCACCGCGATCATGTTGAGCAGGCGTTCCTTGTCCATGCTGTAGCGGTCGCCTTCAGGCAGTTGCATGGTCACGCCCAGGGCGCGGCCGCGCGGGATGATGGTGACCTTGTGCACGGGGTCCGTCTTGGGCAGCATGCAAGCCACCAGCGCGTGGCCGGCTTCGTGGTAGGCCGTGTTGCGGCGTTCTTCCTCGGGCATGATCATGGTGCGGCGCTCGGCGCCCATGATGATCTTGTCCTTGGCGCGCTCGAAGTCCTGCATGTCCACCGTGCGGCCGTTGCGGCGGGCGGCGAACAGGGCGGCCTCGTTGACCAGATTGGCCAGGTCGGCGCCGGAGAAGCCGGGCGTGCCGCGGGCCAGCACCACGGGATCCACGTTGGGAGCCAGCGGCACCTTGCGCATGTGCACTTTCAGGATCTGCTCGCGGCCGCGGATGTCGGGCAGGCCGACCACCACCTGGCGGTCGAAGCGGCCGGGACGCAGCAGCGCGGGGTCGAGCACGTCGGGACGGTTGGTGGCGGCGATGACCAGCACGCCCTGGCCGGTTTCGAAGCCGTCCATTTCCACCAGCAACTGGTTCAGAGTCTGTTCGCGTTCGTCGTTGCCGCCGCCCAGGCCGGCGCCGCGCTGACGGCCCACGGCGTCGATTTCGTCGATGAAGATGATGCAGGGAGCCTGCTTCTTGGCGGTCTCGAACATGTCGCGCACGCGCGAGGCGCCCACGCCCACGAACATCTCCACGAAGTCGGAGCCGGAAATGCTGAAGAACGGCACCTTGGCCTCGCCGGCGATGGCGCGTGCGAGCAAGGTCTTGCCGGTGCCGGGCGAACCGACCATCAGGATGCCGCGCGGGATGCGGCCGCCCAGACGCTGGAAGCGGGACGGATCGCGCAGGAAGTCGACCAGTTCCTGCACGTCTTCCTTGGCCTCGTCGCAGCCGGCGACGTCGGCGAAGGTGACGGGATTGGAGTTTTCATCGAGCAGGCGCGCACGCGACTTGCCGAAGCTGAACGCCCCGCCCTTGCCGCCGCCCTGCATCTGGCGCATGAAGAACACCCAGACCCCGATCAGCAGCAGCATGGGGAACCAGGAGATGAACAGGCTGGTCAGGAAGGAAGGTTCTTCGCGGGCCTTGCCCGAAACCTGCACGCCGGACTTGACCAGCTCGGGCACCATCCACAGGTCGCCCGGCGAGGTCAGCGTGTAGCTGCGGCCGGAGTCGGGCGTGACGTGCAGGGTATCGCCCTGAATGTCCACCTTGGTGATGCGGCCGGCGCGCGCATCGTTCATGAATTGCGTGTACGTGACGCCATCGGTGGTTGCCGGCCGGCCGTCGAACTGCTTGAAAACAGTAAACAGCACCAGCGCAATGACCATCCAGATCGCGACTTTGGAAAACGAGTTGTTCAAAGCCAATCTCCTGCGATTGCGATAACTTGCCAAATATGCTGACACACACCTGAACAAGCGCCATACTTAGTTCATTCTACCCGATCCCGAGACCGGCAAGTCATAAATTACCTGGCCTTCAGACCCCGGGCAACCAGAAAAGTCTCGGCGGATTTATCGCGCGACGCCTTGGGTTTGCGTTCCACCACTCTGACAAATTTCTGCTTGAAAGATTCGACGATCTGGGAAAAACCACTACCGTGGAACGCCTTGACGATGAGCGCGCCGTCCGCAGTGAGATGCTCCGTGGCGAATTCCAGCGCCAGATCGCACAGATGCTGGATGCGGGCCGAATCGGCCGAGGCCACACCAGACAAGTTGGGGGCCATGTCTGAAATTACAAGGTCCACGGGCGCCCCGTCCAGGCTGGCGTGCAGGCGCTCGAGCATTTCGTCCTCGCGAAAGTCCCCCTGCATGAACTCGACCCCTGCGATCGGCTCCATTTCCAGGATGTCCAGCGCGATGATGCGCCCGTCCAGCACCCCGCCGGGCCCCACCATGCGCTCGCGCACCAGTTGCGACCAGCTGCCCGGCGTGGAGCCCAGGTCCACGACCACCTTGCCCTTGACAGGAATCTTCTCCAGATCCAGGATTTCACTCAGTTTGAAGGCCGCGCGCGCGCGATACCCTTTTTGTTGCGCCAGTTTGACGTAGGGGTCATTTATATGCTGATGAACCCAATCTTTAGAGAATTTTTTCTTGGCCATTCCCGTACAATCTCTTTATGCCAAAACTCAACCTTACACCCCATGAGCGCAGCGATCTTCGTGCTGCTGCTCACGCCTTGCGCCCTGTCGTCCTGATCGGCGACAACGGCCTGACGCAGGCCGTGCTGAAGGAAATCAGCGTGCACCTCCAGGCCCATCAGCTCATCAAGATCCGTGTGGCCGGCGACGACCGCGAAGCTCGCCTGGAAATGCTCGAACGCATCTGCGACGCGCTGGACGCCGCCGCGGTCCATCACCTGGGCAAGATGCTGACCATCTACAAGCCCAATCCCGAACGCCCGTCCGTGTTCGGCGTTCCAGAAAAGCCCACTCGCGCCGTACGCAAGCCTTCCGAGCCCTATACCCCCAAGAAACTGGCGGCATCGGGCGTCAAGCGCACCCGCAGTTCGGAACGGGCCCGACGCGCCGAAATGAAATCGGAACGCAGCAGCACCCAGGAAAAGAAGTCGACCGCCGCTCCCCGCAGCGTGCAGAAATTCGCCGCGGTCAAGCCGGCGGCTCCTCGCAGCGCCACCCGTCGCCCGGGCAGCGCCATGTCCCTGAAGGCGGGCGCCCGTCGCGGACTGTCGTCCGGCAAGCGCTGACCGCCCGACTTCATAAATTATAAGGCCCCCGCAGAATGTGCAGGGGCCTTTCTTTTCGGGGCGCGCCCCGAAGGCGGCGGACAGGACCGCCGGGCATCAGATGTAGCTGATGCCGATGATCTCGTATTCGCGGATGCCGGCCGGCGCCTTGACTTCGAGCACGTCGCCTTCGGACTTGCCGATCAGGGCGCGCGCCACGGGGCTCGAGATGGAAATCTTGTTGGCGCGGATGTCGGCCTCGACGTCGCCCACGATCTGGTACGTGACCGTGTTGCCCGACTCCAGGTCCTCGATCTCGACCGTGGCGCCGAAAACGACGCGGCCGTCGGCCTGCAGCGTGGACGGCTCGATGATCTGGGCGTTGGACAAGGTGCCTTCCAGTTCGCTGATGCGGCCTTCGATGAAGCCCTGGCGCTCGCGGGCGGCGTCGTACTCGGCGTTCTCGGACAGGTCGCCCTGCGCGCGCGCCTCGGCGATGGCGTTGATGACGTCAGGACGTTCTACCGTCTTGAGGCGGTGTAATTCGACTTGCAAACGTTGGGCGCCCTGCGCAGTCAATGGAATCGCAGACATAATATTCCTGCTCAACAAGTAAAAGACGCTCCGCAGCGGGAGCGCCTGGAAGATAGGGAGAACCGGTGATAGGGGCGTATGCCCTGCTGCGCAGGCCAAGGCCTGCTTTCCGCCCCCGAAGGGCGTTCTTGCCTTGAGCGATCCGGTGTTCCGGCGGCCCCGCGGCAAAACAAGTCCCGCAAAGAACCGGGACTGTGAGGGCTATTGTCGGCAAACTGTCAGGAAATAGCAAGCCCCCGCGCATCGCGGGGTTTTGCCGAGTCCGTCACGGTCGGGCGGACCCGGTATGCGGCGCGCAGGCCGCCTCAGCCCGCTGCGGCGCGGCGGCCCCGCAACAGCGCATGCAGGATGATGGCGCCGAAGGTGGCGCAACCGATGCCGTCCAGGCGGATCACGCCAAATTGCAAGGAAAAGTTGCCGGCGCCCAGGATCAGGG
Source organism: Alcaligenes sp. Marseille-Q7550 (assembly GCF_965112015.1). Taxonomy (NCBI): domain Bacteria; kingdom Pseudomonadati; phylum Pseudomonadota; class Betaproteobacteria; order Burkholderiales; family Alcaligenaceae; genus Alcaligenes; species Alcaligenes sp. Marseille-Q7550. The sequence continues at coordinate 1,000,050 of NZ_CBCOPU010000001.1, read as the reverse complement.
TGACGGCGGCCACCAGCAGATTGCGGTTGTCGCTGAAGTCGACCTGGTTGACCACCCAGATGCGCGCGCCGGAGATGGCGATCAGGCCGAACACCACCACCGACATGCCGCCCAGCACGGGGCCGGGAATGGACTGTATGACGGCGCCGAACTTGGGCGAGAAGCCCAGAAAGATCGCGATCACGGCCGCGAAGGCGAAGACCAGCGTGGAATAGATGCGGGTGGCCGCCATCACGCCGATGTTCTCGGCATAGGTGGTGACGCCCGTGCCGCCCACGGCGCCCGAGACCATGGTGGCCACGCCGTCGCCCACGAAGGCCCGGCCCAGGTAGCCGTCCAGGTCCTGGCCCGTCATGGCGCTGACCGCCTTGATATGCCCCAGGTTCTCTGCAACCAGGATGATGGCCACGGGCACGATGACCGTCATGGCGTGAGCTTCGAAGACGGGCGAGGAAAAGGTGGGCAGGCCCAGCCAGGCCGCCTGCTCGATGGCGCTGAAATCGATGGGGGTGCCGTAACCCATGACGTTGGTGAACACCCAGTACAGCACGCAGGCCGCGATCAGGCCCACCAGGATCAACAGGCGTTGCGCCACGCCGCGCGTGTACACGGCGATGCCGCCCACGCACAGCACCGTCATCAGGGCCATCAGGGAATCGAACGTGCCCCCGCCCATGGCGCCCTTGGCGGCGATGGGCGCCAGGTTCAGGCCGATCACCGCCACGATGGCGCCGGTCACGACGGGCGGCATCCAGTGGTTGATCCAGCGCGCCGCCCCGCCCCGCGTGCGGGCGTTGAAGATCCAGACCAGCAGCCCGATCAAGGTATAGACCAGGCCGCAGACGATGATGGCGCCCAGCGCCACGCCGATGTTGGCGTTGGCGCCGCTGCCCGCGTAGCCCGTGACGGCGATCACCCCGCCGATGAAGGCAAAGCTCGAGCCCAGGTAGCTGGGCACGCGCCCGCCCACGAAGACGAAGAAGATCAGGGTGCCGATGCCGGACATCAGGATGGCCAGATTGGGATCGAAACCCATCAGCAAGGGGGCCAGGATGGTGGAGCCGAACATGGCCACCACGTGCTGCGCGCCCATGGCGATATTCTGCGGCGTGGCCAGACACTCGTCGGGCTGCACCACCGTACCCGGCTCGCTGCCGGACACGCGGCGCCAGCGCGGGAAGTAGGACTGAGACATAAAAGGAAATTCCAGAAAGGAAGAAAACGGGACGGACGAACCCGGGCGGCCTCCATGAGCCATCCCGGTCGGCGGATCAGGGCCGGTTCGTCGAGGCATAATTTTAGACATGAACGGCTGAGCTAGACAGCAAAAAACGCGGTGCGGCGCTTCTTTTGCCGCACATGCAGCGTCTGATGCAACACTGGCCGGTCCCGGCGGCTATATGCGGTATACGCATGCCCTTCTGGTTCCCCATGCCGCAAGCACTACAATGGAAGCAGCGCCGGCCCCGGCTGGCCCGATGCAACTCTTTCTCTTGATGACCCTGATCATGAACACGTCCATCTGCCTGATACGCCACGGCGAAACAGCCTGGAACGCGGTCCGCCGCCTGCAGGGCTGGCAGGACATAGAACTGAATGAAACGGGACTGCAGCAGGCCCACGCCCTGCAGCGCCACCTGAGTTCTCCCGCCTTCGACATGCGGGTCGACGCCGTATTCAGCAGCGACCTGCGCCGCGCATCGGAAACCGCGCGCCTGGCCTGCCGCCACTGGGACCTGCCCGTGCAGACGGATGCAGGGCTGCGCGAGCGCGGCTTCGGCGTGCTGGAAGGCCAGCCCTGGGACGCTGCGGGGCGCCACGGCCCCGACCAGCCCGGCAACACGGTGGACATAGACTACGCCGTGGAAGGCGGCGAGTCCCTGCGCCAGTTCCAGGCCCGCGTGCTGGGCTGCTTCGAGAAGCTGGCTGCCGGGCATCCCGGCAAGAACCTGCTGGTCTTCGCCCATGGCGGGGTCATCGACATGGTCTGGCGGCGCCTGAACGGCCAGGCGCTGAACGCCAAGCGCGCCCACGCCATCCTGAACACCAGCCTGAACTATTTCAGCATCGATCCGGCCCTGAACTGGACGACTCGGGCCTGGGGGCAGTTGCCCCATCTGGAACAGGCCCTGGACGAGGCGCCGTAGCGCGCCGTCCGGCGGCCTACAGTGAGCGCGCCAGGCCCACCGCCTGCCACAGCAGGGGAAAGGCGATGGACCACATGATCACCCCGATCAGCAGCTCCAGCATGCGCCAGGCGCGCGGCTGCCTGAACAGCGGCAGCAGCAGACGCGCACCGAAACCCACGCCGAAGAACCACAAGGCCGATGACAAGGCGGCGCCAAGCACGAACCAGGGTTTCTGCTCGGCCGAGAACGACGCGCCCAGGCCGCCTATGATCAGCAGCGTGTCCAGGTACACGCCCGGATTCAGGTAGGTGACGGCCAGGGTGGCCAGAATGGTGGCCCACAAGCCCGCCCCGCCCTGTCCGTCCAGCAATTCCAGACTGCTTTGCGAGCGCAGGGCGGAATGGAAGGATCGGGCACCGTAGGCCAGCAGAAACAGGGCCCCGCCCAGCGTCAGTGTCAGGGCCAGCCAGGGCCGCGCCGCGATGACCGCGCCGACCGCCATGACCCCCATGATGATGAACAGCAGGTCCGACAGGGCGCAGATCAGTACGACAGGCAGCACATGGCGGCGCAGCAGGCCCTGCTTGAGCACGAACGCATTCTGGGCGCCGATGGCCACGATCATGGCCAGGCTCAGCATGAAGCCTTTGAACAAAGGTTGCAGCATGGGAATCAGGAATCCTGGGGCTGGCGGGGCTTGCGCGGCGCATTGCGCGCCAGAAGGTCGTACAGCCAGTTGGGAAGCAGGCGCATCAGGCGCGAAACCACGCCCATGGGCCAAGGTATGACTCGATAGGATGCGCCGCGCGCGATGGCCTTGACGGCTCGCCGGGCAAAGGCGTCGGCCGGCATCAGGAACGGCATGGAATAGGGATTGCGGGCGGTCATGGCGGTGCGCACGTATCCCGGCGCGATGGTGACCACGCGTATGCCCTGCCCCGCCAGTTCCAGGCGCAGGCTTTCGCAATAGGCGATGACGGCCGCCTTGGAGGAGCTGTACGCTCCGGCGCCGGGCAGCCCGCGTATGCCGGCCACGCTGGCGATGCCCACCAGGGCGCCGCCGCCAGCCGCCTTCATGGGCGCGACGAATGGCTCGAAAGTGGCCACCATGGCCAGCAGATTGGTGTCCAGGATGGCCTTGAACACGGCGAAGTCCTCGCGCTCCTCGGTCAGGGTGCCGGCGCTGATGCCGGCGCTGGCGATCACCACGTCCACTTTTCGCCCACAGAAAGCCAGGAAATCGTCGGCCGCCTCATGCAGGGCATGGCGGTCGCGCACGTCCACGGCATAGACGCGATGCTCGCCGGGCAGGCTGTCCGCCAGGGCCTGGAGCTCGTCCAGGCGGCGCCCCAGCAGGCCGAGGCGCGCGCCCTGCGCAGCGTACTCCCGGGCCAGGGCGCGCCCCAGTCCGCTGCTGGCGCCGGTGATGAAGACCGACAACATGGCTCAACGCTCCCGCAAACCGGTGCGCGGACGGGGAAGCCGGCGCAGAGACGCCCGGCCGACGGCGAGGCCTGCGTGCATAAGCATGATCACAGGAAGATCAGGGCCAGAATGCCCAGCACCAGCGCCCATTTGAGCACGTAGTACAGGGTCTCGTTCTTCTTCTTGATGGCCTTGCCGAAGCGGCGCACCGCGTAGACGGCGCCGAAGATGCGGTTGATGCCGCCGGTGCGGTCGCCTTCCTGGTTGGGCGCCGCCGCGGCGCGCAGCAGGAACCCGCCCACGGCGTGGTTGACGGCCTGCGCCCAGCGATAGCGCATGGGGCGCTCCACGTCCGCGAACAGGATGATGCGGTTCTGGTCGGACTTGTTCTCCGCATAATGGATGAACGTCTCGTCGAACACGACGGCCTGGCCGTCGCGCCAGTAGTAGGACTGGCCGTCCACATTGATGTAGCAGTCCGGACTGTTGGGCGTCATCAGGCCCATGTGGAAACGCAGCGAGCCGGCATAGGGATCGCGGTGGCGCGGCAGGCGGCTGCCCGGCGGCAGCGAGGCGAACATGGCCGCCTTGATGGATGGAATGTCCTTGAGCAGGCTGGTGGTGACCGGGCACAGTTCGCGCGCCGACGGATGGTCCGCGTCATACCACTTCAGGTAGAAGCGCTTCCAGCCGGTCTTGAAGAAGGAATTGAAACCGGCGTCATTGTATTTGTCCGAGGCCTTGATGTGGCCGTCGCCGTACAGACGCTCGGCTTCGGCGCGGATCTCGTCGCAGCGCTCCAGCAACACCTTCAGTTCCGGGAAGTTCTCCAGGTCCAGGTAGGGCTTGTTGGGCACGGCCGAGAAGGCGTACATGAAGCAGTTGAGCGGCGCCGTGAAGGTGGAGTGATCCAGCACCTGGCGGGAAAAGCGATGCCGCACCCGACCCCTGAAATGCACGACCAGCGTGCATGCGATGAACAAGGCAAGAATGAACCACTTCACGACATGATCTCCATAATAAGCCCCCACGCTGCGCAGGCTGATGCCTGCTTGCTGCCCCCCGAGGGGGGCGATTTTTGCCTTGGGCGGTCCGGCGTTCCGGCGGCCCGGCGGCAAAAAAGCCCCCACGCTGCGCAGGCCGATGCCTGCTTGCTGTCCGCCTCGCGGCAGGCAGGCCGCTCGGATTCGCCAGGCATAGTACAGTCCGCAGGGACTGTACTATGTCCGGGCTCATCCCCCAAGGGGGCTTTGTTCCTTGGGGCGGCCCGGCGGCAAAAAAAAGGGCGCACCTGCGGGTGCGCCCTTCCGGCCTGATGCGCCTTAGTGTTCAGCGAGCGAAGCGTGCAGCTCCTGGACCGCGTAAACCTTCAGGCCATCGCCATGGCGCAGATACTGCAGGCCTTGGACCGCCGCCACCGCACCGGCAATGGTGGTGTAGTAGGCAAGATTAGCAGCCAGGGCGTGAGTACGGATTGTACGCGAATCGGCAATCGCGTTGCGGCGCTCTTCGACCGTGTTGATGACCAGGGCGACTTCGCCGTTCTTGATCATGTCCACGATGTGCGGGCGACCTTCGGTGACCTTGTTGACCACCTGCACGGGCAGGCCTGCCTGCTCGATGGCGGCGGCCGTGCCGCGCGTGGCGACCACCTTGAAGCCCAGCGACACCAGGCCGCGAGCCACTTCGACCGCCTGCGGCTTGTCCTGGGCGCGCACGCTGATGAAGGCCAGGCCGCTGTCGGGCAGGCGCACGCTGGCGGCCATCTGCGACTTCACGAAGGCCTCGGCGAAGGAAGCGCCCACGCCCATGACTTCGCCGGTGGACTTCATTTCAGGCCCCAGGATGGTATCCACGCCGGGGAACTTCACGAAGGGGAACACGGCTTCCTTGACGCAGTAGTAAGGCGGCGTGACTTCTTCGGTGACGCCTTGCTGGGCCAGGGTCTCGCCGGCCATCACGCGCGCGGCGATCTTGGCCAGCTGCAGGCCGGTGGCCTTGGACACGAAGGGCACGGTACGCGAGGCGCGCGGATTGACTTCCAGCACGTAGACCTCGCCGTCCTGGATGGCGAACTGCACGTTCATCAGCCCCTTGACGTTCAAGGCCTTGGCCATGAGGGCCGTCTGGCGCTTGATTTCGGCCACGGTCTCGTCGCTGAGCGAATAGGGAGGCAGGCTGCAGGCGGAATCGCCCGAGTGCACGCCGGCCTGCTCGATGTGCTGCATCACGCCGCCCACGAACACGCGCTCGCCGTCGGCCAGGCAGTCCACGTCCACTTCGGTGGCGTTGTTCAGGAAGTGGTCCAGCAGCACGGGAGAGTCATTGCTGACCTTCACGGCTTCGCGCATGTAGCGCTCCAGGTCCTGCTGCTCGTGCACGATCTCCATGGCGCGGCCGCCCAGCACGTAGCTGGGGCGCACCACCAGCGGATAGCCGATCTCGGCGGCCAGGGCGATGGCCTCGCCTTCCGTGCGTGCGGTGCGGTTCGGCGGCTGGCGCAGGCCCAGCTTGGTCAGCAGCTTCTGGAAGCGTTCGCGGTCTTCGGCCACGTCGATGGACTCGGGGCTGGTGCCGATGATGGGCACGCCGTTGGCCTCCAGGGCGCGGGCCAGCTTCAGGGGCGTCTGGCCGCCGTACTGCACGATGGTGCCGACGGGTTTTTCGGTGTGCACGATCTCCAGCACGTCTTCCAGCGTCAGGGGCTCGAAGTACAGGCGGTCGGACGTGTCGTAGTCGGTGGACACGGTCTCGGGATTGCAGTTGACCATGATGGTTTCATAGCCATCCTCGCGCAGCGCCAGGGCGGCGTGCACGCAGCAGTAGTCGAACTCGATGCCCTGGCCGATTCGGTTGGGGCCGCCGCCCAGGACAATGATCTTCTTCTTGTCGGTGGGGTTGGATTCGCACTCTTCCTCGTAGGTGGAGTACATGTAGGCGGTGTTCGTGGCGAATTCGGCCGCGCAGGTGTCCACGCGCTTGTACACGGGGCGCACGTTGAGCTGGTGGCGCAGCTTGCGCACTTCGGATTCCACCGTGTCCAGCAGGAAGGCCAGGCGGCGGTCGGAGAAGCCGCGGCGCTTCAGGCCGAACAGGGTGTCGCGATCCAGATCGGCCAGCGTCTTCTGTTCCAGGGCCAGCTCGATGTCCACGATTTCCTTGATCTGGGCCAGGAACCAGGGGTCGATCTTGGTCAAGCTGTGCACTTCGTCCAGGGAAAAGCCCTGGGCGAAGGCGTCGCCCACATACCAGATGCGCTCGGGGCCGGGCTCGCCCAGCTCGACCTGCAGTTTTTCGCGGTCGGTGGTCTTCTGGTTCAGGCCGTCCACGCCCACTTCCAGGCCGCGCAGGGCTTTCTGGAAGGATTCCTGGAAGGTGCGGCCGATGGCCATGACTTCGCCCACGGACTTCATCTGGGTGGTCAGGCGGGAGTCGGCCTGGGGGAATTTCTCGAAGGCGAAACGGGGCACCTTGGTGACCACGTAGTCGATGGTGGGCTCGAACGAGGCCGGGGTCGCGCCGCCGGTGATCTCGTTGCGCAGCTCGTCCAGGGTGTAGCCCACGGCCAGGCGCGCGGCGACCTTGGCGATGGGGAAGCCCGTGGCCTTGGAAGCCAGCGCCGAGGAACGGGAGACGCGCGGATTCATCTCGATGACGATCATGCGGCCGTTGTCGGGATTGACGGCGAACTGCACGTACGAGCCGCCGGTGTCCACGCCGATCTCGCGCAGCACGGCGATCGAGGCGTTGCGCATGATCTGGTATTCGCGGTCGGTCAGCGTCTGGGCGGGAGCCACGGCGATGGAGTCGCCCGTGTGCACGCCCATGGGGTCCAGGTTCTCGATGGAGCACACGATGATGCAGTTGTCGGCGCGGTCGCGCACCACTTCCATCTCGAATTCCTTCCAGCCCAGCAGGGATTCCTCGATCAGCAGTTCGCTGGTGGGCGAGGCTTCCAGGCCGCGACGGCAGATGGTCTCGATTTCTTCGGGGTTGTAGGCGATGCCGCCGCCCGTGCCGCCCAGCGTGAAGCTGGGGCGGATCACGACGGGAAAGCCGGAGGTGCCGATTTCCTCGGCGATGCGCTTTTGCACCGCCCAGGCTTCATCCATGCTGTGGGCCACGCCGGACTTGGCGGACTCCAGGCCGATGGAGGTCATGGCGTCCTTGAACTTCAGGCGGTCCTCGGCTTTCTCGATGGCTGCGGCGTTGGCGCCGATCAGCTCGACGCCGAATTTATCCAGCACGCCGTGCTTGGCCAGATCCAGGGCGCAGTTCAGCGCGGTCTGGCCGCCCATGGTGGGCAGCAGCGCGTCAGGACGCTCTTTTTCGATGATTTTTTCGACCGCCTGCCAGGTGATGGGCTCGATGTAGGTGACATCGGCCGTGTCGGGGTCGGTCATGATGGTGGCCGGATTGCTGTTGACCAGCACGGTCCGGTAGCCTTCCGCTTTCAGGGCCTTGCACGCCTGGGCACCGGAATAGTCGAATTCGCAGGCCTGACCGATGATGATCGGGCCCGCGCCAATGATGAGAATACTTTTTATGTCTGAACGCTTTGGCATGGTGCGATAGTGATCTTACGCGGCTTTTTCGGCCTGGTGGGCAGCCATCAGGCTGATGAATTTGTCGAACAGCGAGGCGATATCGCGCGGTCCGGGCGTGGCTTCAGGGTGACCCTGGAAGCAGAACGCGGGGCGATCCGTCAGCTCGAAGCCCTGCAGGCTCTGGTCGAACAAGGAGATGTGCGTGACCTTGGCGTTGGCCGGCAGCGTATCGGCGTCCACCGCGAAACCGTGGTTCTGGCTGGTGATGAACACGCGGCCGCTGGACAGTTCCTGCACGGGGTGGTTGGCGCCGTGATGGCCGTTCTTCATCTTGAGGGTCTTGGCGCCCACGGCCAGGCCCAGGATCTGGTGGCCCAGGCAGATGCCGGAGACGGGCAGCTTGCGCTCGGGCAGGCCGCGGCAGGCGTTCGATGGCGTAGTCGCAGGGCTCCGGATCGCCGGGGCCGTTGGACAGGAACACGCCGTCGGGCTGGTAGGCCAGCACGTCGGCCAGCGGCGTCTGGGCGGGCACCACGGTGACTTTGCAGCCGCGGTCGGCCATCAGGCGCAGGATGTTGGCCTTCCCGCCGAACACGTAGGCCACCCCGCGGAAGCGGCCGGCTTCCGGCTGGGTGAAGCCCTGCCCCCGCCCCCAGGAGCCTTCGGTCCAGTCGCGGCGCTCGGTGGTGGACACGACCTTGGACAGGTCATGGCCCTGCATGCCCTTGAAGGAGCGGGCCAGCTCCAGCGCGCGCTCGGCGTCCTCGCCCACCATGATGCAGGCGCCCAGGGAGCCTTTCTCGCGCAGGATGCGGGTCAGTTTGCGGGTATCGACGCCGGAGATGGCGACCACGCCCTGCGACTTCAGGTAGTCGGGCAGGGACTGGGTGGAGCGGAAGTTGGACAGGCGGGAAGGACAGTCGCGAACCACGAGCCCGGCAGCATGGGCCTTGGTGGATTCGGAGTCCTCCGGGTTGGCACCGGTATTACCGATGTGCGGATAGGTAAGCGTAACAATTTGCCCGCTGTAGCTTGGGTCGGTCAGGATTTCCTGATAACCCGTCATGGCCGTATTGAAAACGATTTCAGCAACGCAGTGCCCCTCGGCACCGATTGACACCCCTTTGAATAGGGTTCCATCCGCCAGGGCTAGGATAGCACTAGTGATAGTGCGGGACTCCTCAGGAAATAAAGACGGCAGCACGTTAAAAAACCCCGGTTCTGAAATTGACATTAAACCTTCTGATTATATGCCGAATCCCCCTTCTTCCGAAAGTTAATCGGGAAAAACACTGAAAAAAGCGCGTTTCGCCACAAAATCGTCTACAGTGGCCGATTGGCTTGATGGCTTTAAGATGGACTTGCAACAGACATGACGACTCAGCTTGAATCCCTGCGCCAGTACACCACCGTCGTGGCCGACACCGGCGATTTCGAGGCCATGCGCGCCTTCCGCCCCACGGACGCGACGACCAACCCGTCCCTGATCCTGAAGGCCGTCCAGCTGCCGGCCTACCGGCCCCTGCTCGATCGCGTCATCGCCGACCACCCGCAGGCCAGCCTGGCCGAGACCAGCGACCTGCTGCTGGTGGCGTTCGGCCGCCAGATCCTGGACATCGTGCCCGGCCGCGTCTCCACCGAAGTGGACGCCCGCCTGTCCTTCGACACGCCGGCCAGCATCGAGCGCGCCCGCCAGATCATCCAGCACTACGAGCGCGCCGGCGTGGACCGCGAGCGCGTCCTGATCAAGCTGGCCTCCACCTGGGAAGGCATACAGGCCGCGCGCGCCCTGCAGGCCGAAGGCATACGCTGCAACCTGACCCTGCTGTTCTCCCTGCCCCAGGCCGTCGCCTGCGCCCAGGCCAAGGTGACGCTGATCTCCCCTTCGTGGGCCGCATCTACGACTGGTTCAAGAAAGCCGCCGGCGCCGACTGGAACGAGGACGCCAACCGGGGCGAGAACGATCCGGGTGTGCGCTCGGTGCGCAGCATCTACGAATACTACAAGACCTACGACATCCCCACCGAGATCATGGGCGCCAGTTTCCGCAACATAGGCCAGATCCAGGCGCTGGCGGGCTGCGACCTGCTGACCATCAGCCCCGAGCTGCTGGGCCAGCTGGCCGCCGCCGACGGCGAGCTCTCGCCCGCCCTGAGCGTCGCCCGGGCCAAGGCCGCCGCCCCGGAATGGCGCGCCAGCAACGAGGTGGCCTTCCGCACCGAGCTGAACCAGGACGCCATGGCCACCGAAAAACTGGCCGAAGGCATACGCCTGTTCACGGCCGACGCCATCAAGCTGGCCGCACTGATCCAGCAGGCCCGGCAGCGGAGCTGAACTCCGCCCTTACCGAACTGACACAAACCGGCCCCATCGCACGACGGGGCCGGTCTTTTTCATGCGGCGCCATGGCGAACGCTAGAGCTTCTCCGTCTCGCCCCCTTTGGGCCGCCAGGCCAGCATGCGTTCTTCGAACAAGCTGACCAGGCCGTCCAGCACCAGGGCAAAGAGGGTCAGGACCACGATGCCGGCGAACACGGTGTTCACGTCCAGCGTGCCTTCGGCCTGCAGGATCAGATAGCCCACCCCGCTGGCCGAGCCCAGGTATTCGCCCACCACGGCGCCCACGAAGGCCAGGCCCACGGAGGTGTGCAGGCTGGAGAACACCCAGCTGGGGGCCGAGGGAATGGAGACGTGGCGCCGCAACTGGCGGCGGCTGGCGCCCAGCATGCGTGCGTTGTCCAGCAGCGTGGAACTGACTTCGCGCACGCCCTGGTACACGTTGAAGAACACGATGAAGAACACCAGCGTGACGGCCAGGGCCACCTTGGACCAGATCCCCAGGCCGAACCACATGCCGAAGATAGGCGCCAGGATGACGCGCGGCATGGAGTTGGCGGCGGTGATGTAGGGATCCAGCAGGGCCGCCGCGCGAGGCGACAGCCCCAGCCACAAGCCGCAGCCCAGGCCGGCCACCGTGCCGATCGCGAAGGCCAGCAAGGTCTCGCTCAGGGTGACGCCCAGGTGCAGGTAGATATCGCCATTGGGCACGAACCAGGCCCAGATGACCTTGATCACCTCCAGGGCTGGCCGAAGAAGAAGGCGATCTTGGGGTCCAGGGTGAAGAAGTGCCAGGCCAGCAGGATGACGACCAGCAGCAGGAGTTGCCAGGCGCGCAGGGCCAGGCGGGAACGGTGAGTAGACTTCGACATATCAGGCGCGCTTTTGTTGGGCATAGCCCTTCAGGACTTCATCACGCAGCACGGCCCAGATGGCCGAATGCAGTTCGACGAAGCGGGACTGGTTGCGGGCTTCGGCCACGTCGCGGGGACGCGGGAGATCGATGTGGAATGCGCCGATGGGGCGCGTGCCCGGCCCGGCCGACAGCACCACGACGCGATCGCTCATGGCGATGGCCTCGTCCAGGTCATGGGTAATGAACAGGACGGCCTTGCGTTGCGCCATCCAGATCTCCAGCACTTCGTTCTCCATCAGTTGCCGGGTCTGGATGTCCAGGGCGGAAAAAGGCTCATCCATCAGGATGATGTCCGGGTCGCGGATCAGCGTCTGGGCCAGCATGACGCGCTTGCGCATGCCGCCGGACATCTGATGCGGATAGCGGTCGCCGAAACCGCCCAGGCCGACCCGCTTGAGCCATTCCCGGGCGCGGGAGCGCGCTTCGTCCTGCGGCACGCCGGCGAACTCCAGGCCGGCCATCACGTTGGACTCGGCGCTGCGCCAGGGCATCAGCGCCTCGCCCTGGAACATGTAGCCGGCGCGCTGGTTCACCCCGTGCAAGGGCTGGCCGAAGACGCGCACCTGCCCGGCGGAGGGGGCCAGCAGGCCGGCCCCCACGTTCAAGAGCGTGGACTTGCCGCAGCCGGTCGGACCGACCACGGACACGAACTCGCCAGGGGCGACCGTCAGGCTGGCGTCGCGCACCGCGGTGTACGTGCCCTTGCCGTCGCGCGAGGCAAAAACACAGCTGACGTTGTCAAGGGAAAGCGCGGCCTCAGGCATGGGGGTACTTCTTGTTGGCATTGTCGGCAAATTCGTTGGTGAAGATCTTGCTGGTGTCGATCTTGGAAGCGTCCAGGTTGGGAACAAAAGCCGCCAGCGCATTCAAAGCCGTGGCCGGGCCGTCCTCGTCCACCAGGCCGTTGGGCGAGAGCGACTCCTTGTTGGCGTCCAGGCACTGCTTGTACAGCTCCACGTCGCCCAGCAGGTAGGCGGCCGGCACCGTCTTGGCGATGGTCTCGGCGTCATTGGCCTGGATCCACTTGTCGGCGCGCACGATCGCATTGGCCAGCGCCTGGGCGGTCTTGGGGTTCTTGTCCAGGAATTCCTGTGAGGCGTACAGGCAGGCCGAGGGCATGTTGCCGCCGAAGATCTTCTTGGTGTCGGCCACCGTGCGTGTATCGGCGATGACCTGGATGGCGTCTTCCTTGGCCAGGGTGCCGATCACCGGATCCAGATTGGCCATGGCGTCCACCTGGCCGGTGCGCATGGCGGTCACGGCGCCGGCCCCGGCGCCCACGCCGATGAAGGAGACGTCCGAAGGCTTCAGCCCGTTCTGTTCCAGGAAGAAGTTGACCATCATGTTGGTCGAGGAGCCGGGCGCGGTCACTCCGATCTTCTTGCCTTTCAGGTCGGCCGGCGACTTGTAGTCGGGCAGGGTCTTCCTGGAGACGGCCAGCACGATGGCCGGAGCGCGGCCCTGCTGCACGAACGCGCGGTAGAACTGGCCCTTGGCCTGCAGATTGATGGTGTGCTCGAACGCGCCCGAGACCACGTCGGCGCTGCCGCCAACCACGGCCTGCAGGGCCTTGGAGCCGCCCGCGAAGTCCGCAACCTTGACGTTCAGGCCTTCATCCTTGAAGAAACCCTTGAGCTCCGCAATGGACAGGGGCAGGTAGTAAATCAGCGCCTTGCCGCCTACCGCGATCGTGATGTCTTTCTTTTCCAGCTCCTGGGCGCGGCCGACGGACGGCAGCGACATGGCCAGCCCGGATGCGCCGGCCAGTTTGAGCATGTGGCGACGAGTCAGTGTCATGGGGATCCCCTTCTTGTTGTGTAGTCATAAAGTAAAGGCCTAATACTTATACTACTAAAACGAGGGGCACCGGGACGCGAGCGGCCAACTCGCCGCCAGGGCGGTCGGGCCTACGCGGCGCCCCGCTCCACCAAGGCCCAGGCGATGGTGCCGGGATCCACATATTCCAGTTCGCTGCCCGCGGGCACGCCGCGCGCCAGGCGGGTGACCTTCAAGCCCTGGCTGCCCAGCATTTCAGCCAGGTGATGGGCGGTGGTCTCGCCTTCGGCCGTGAAATTGGTGGCCAGGATCACTTCCTGGACCTGTCCGTCGCCGGCCCGCTCCAGCAGGCGGTCGAACTGCAGGGCGTCGGGCCCTATGCCCTCCAGCGGCGTCAAGCGGCCCATCAGCACGTAGTACAGGCCGCGGTAGCCATGAGTGGCTTCGATCATGTTCTGATCGGCGGGAGTCTCCACCACGCACAGCAAGGCGGGATCACGGCGCGGGTTGGAACAGGTTTCGCAGACCTCCTGGACCGTGAAGCCGTTGCAGCGCCGGCAATGCCGCAGGGTCTGGGTGGCCTGCTCCAGCGCCCGGCTGAGCTGGTCCGCCCCCACCAGGTCATGCTGCAGCAGGTGATAGGCCATGCGGCGGGCGCTGCGCTCGCCTATTCCGGGGAGGCGGCGCAGGGCCTGGATCAGAACCCGAAGCGGTTCGGGTTCGGCGATCTGCGGCTCGTTCATCAGAAGGGGAACTTCATGCCGGGAGGCAGGGGCAGGCCGGCGGTGACGCCCGCCATCTTTTCCTGCGAAGTGGCTTCGGCCTTGCGCTGGGCGTCATTGAAGGCGGCCGCGATCAGATCCTCCAGCATGTCCTTGTCCTCTTCCAGCAGGCTGGGATCGATGGACACGCGGCGCACGTCGTGGCGACAGTTCATGACGACCTTGACCAGGCCGCCGCCCGAGACGCCTTCGACCTCGATTTCGGCCAGGGCTTCCTGCGCCTTCTTCATGTTTTCCTGCATTTGCTGCGCCTGACGCATCAAGCCGGCAATCTGACCTTTCATCATGGTGTGGTTTCCTGATTGTTGGAATTGAACGAGGGCCGCTCAGGCGGCCCGGACCAAGGGGGCTGCCTTGACCGACCCTTCCTTGACGCTGGCGCCAAAGTCCCGGATCAGGGTCAAGACAAAGGGATCCTGGGCGACCTGCTCTTCGGCCTGCCGCTGGCGCTCGGCCAGCTTGGCCTGCTCCACGGCATGGGCCGTGGCATCGCCGGTGTCGCCGTATTCGATGGCCAGCTGCACGGCCTGGCCGAAGTATTCCGACAGCACGGTGCGCAGCCGGGCCTTGCCCTGGCTGCCTTCCGTGGCCTTGATCTTGGCGCGCAGGTGGATTTCCTGGCCTTGCACGCCCACCCATTCCGTCTGCCGGGCGAGCTCGGCGGCCCAGCCGCTGAGCGGCAGCTCGGCCGCCACGGACGGCCATTTCTCGGCCGTCATGCCGCCCAGGCGCACCGCGCGGCTGCCCTCGCGAGCGGGCGCCGGCACAGGCAGGCCCAGTTCGCCGTCCGGCATGAAGTTGCCCGAGGCCGGCAGGGGCGGCATGTCGTCGTCATCGCCGCCGCCGGAGGCGGCGTCCATGCCGGCGGGCTGGTAGTTCTCGAATTCGTCGTCCATGCCCTCAGACAGCCAGGCCGGCTCCTGCAGCCCGTCGTCCGCAGCAGGCGAAGCGGCTGGCTCCCGGGCGGCCGGAGCGGAATCTTCCTGCTGTCCGGGCGGCTCGTCCTGGACGGCGACGGGATCGGCTTCGACCACGGGCGCAGACTCAGGCGCCGGTTCCAACTGAACCGGCGAGGGAACTTGCGGAGCCGGCGCATCGGCGGACCGGCGGCTCGGCGCGGTGTCCTCCCAGGCGGGAACGAAATCATTCCTGGCAGGTGCGGGCGGGACGGGCGGAGTCGGCGCAACGCGGGCCTGGACGGGCGGCGCCTCGGCGGCCTCCCGGGCGACTGGCTCCATCGGTGGTTCGGACGGCGCAGGGGCAGGAGGAAGCGCCGCCTCTTGCGGCTGCGTTCGGCCGCCCTCAGGACCGGCCGGCGGCGCGGGCTGGGCCGGCACCGGTTCGGGCAGCAGGGCCAGCATGCGCAGGCAGGCCATGACGAAGCCGGCGTATTCGTCCGGCGCCAGGGACAATTCCTGGCGGCTGTGCACGGCCACCGAGTAGAAAAGCTGCACGTGGTCGGGCGAGAGCGCAGGCGCCAGCTCGCGCACCGGGCCGGCCAGGGGGTCGTCGTCGGTGATCGTGCCGGGAATGCGTTGCTCGATGGCGATGCGCGACAGCAGCGTGGCCAGATCGGCGAGCGCCCCCGCGTAGGACAGGCCGCGCGCGGCCAGGTCGTCCGCCACCGCCATGATGGCCTTGGCGTCGTAGGCCACCAGGGCCTGCAGCAGTTGCGCCAGGTGGCGCTGGTCTATGGTGCCCAGCATGGCCTGGACGGCCTGGGCGCTCAGGTCGCCGGCGCTGTAGGCGATGGCCTGGTCGGTCAGCGACAGGGCGTCGCGCATGGAGCCGGCCGCCGCCTGCGCCAGCAGGCGCAGCGCCGGGACGTCGAACTGCATGCCTTCCTGGGTCAGGATGTCCTGCAGGTGCTCCACGATGGCCGGCACCGTCATCTGCTTGAGGTTGAATTGCAGGCAGCGCGACAGCACGGTCACGGGGATCTTCTGCGGGTCCGTGGTGGCCAGGATGAATTTCACGTGCGCCGGCGGCTCTTCCAGCGTCTTGAGCATGGCGTTGAAGGCATGGCCGGTCAACATGTGGACTTCGTCTATCATGTAGGCCTTGTAGCGTCCGGCGCTGGGCGCGTAGACGGCCTGCTCCAGCAGCTGCGTCATTTCCTCCACCCCGCGGTTGGAGGCGGCGTCCAGCTCCACGTAGTCCACGAAGCGGCCCGCGTCGATCTCGGTGCAGGCCCGGCAGGCGCCGCACGGCGCGGCGGTGATGCCGGTCTCGCAGTTGAGCGACTTGGCCAGGATCCGCGACAGGGTGGTCTTGCCCACCCCCCGGGTCCCCGTGAACAGCCAGGCATGGTGCAGGCGTTGCGTGGACAGGGCGTGCGTGAGCGCGCGCACCACATGATCCTGACCGATCAGGGTGTCGAAGGAGCGAGGGCGCCATTTGCGGGCCAGAACGAGATAGGTCATGCGAATTCCGGACGGCGTGAGCCATCAGCACAGATGAGCGAAAGGAAAAGTGTACCGGATTCGGTGCCCGAGAGGAGCAGACAGACCGGGCACGCTGGACCCGGCAAGAATGTGAAGTGGCGAGCCTGACTCCGGCACTGACTCTGCACGGCTGTGGCTGCTTCGTTCCCGACCTGACCAGGTTCACCGCCGAACCATGCGGAGGGGCCCGCCATCTCGTAGTGTAGCACTAATACGGCACCCACAGGTCCGCGCGCGGAAAATAAAGCGCGCCGCGCGCGGGCCGGCCGTCCAGCGCCGCGACCTGGGCGCAATAGCGCTCCAACTGAGGCGCATACCGCTGCAACATGCGTTCGCGAAACAACTCCAGGCTCTCGCCGGGCGCCGGCCGGCTGGTCTTGTAGTCCACCACCAGCCAGTGATCCTCCTGCGAGATGGCCAGGTCGATGATGGACACCCGGCCGCTGACATCCAGCAACGACCATTCGCGGTGCGCTCGCGCCACGCCCAGCAGCCAGCGGCCCTGCTCGGACTGCGTCGTGGCGGCCACGGCTTCGAACAGGGCCTGGCCGGCCTCGTCCAGATAGGCGCCCGGCACGCCGGCGCGCTGAAGCTGGCGCCACATCACCGGTCGGCTTTCGCGCAGGCGCTCCAGCGGCCATTGCTCCAGGCCCTCGCGGCCCAGTTTCTCCAGCCAGGCGTGCGCGACCGTGCCTATCGCGGTTTCGTGGCTGGTGTCCAGCGTCCAGTTCCATGCCTGATGGGCCTGCGTGCCGCCCGCCTGCAGGCCGGGCGGCAGATCGGGCAGGCTGGCCACGCGCACGAGCGGCGGCCCCGCCAGTTGCTCCCCCGCCTCCGTCTGGCTGTCCAGCACGGCCTGCCAGGGCGGGGCCGGCGGCGGCGTGACGGCCGACCACGAGGCGGCTCCGCAAGGAGCGGCCGTCGGGTTCGCGCAGCCCCTTGTCCTGGGTAATGCTCAATTCGGCGAACAGATGCAGCTCCCGGCGCGCCCGCGTCAGGGCCACATAGAGCAGCCTATGGCTTTCCTGTTCGGCGCGTATGCGCTCGCGCGCGGCCAGGAACTGCGACACCGGGTCGCGGTCCTCGCTGGCCCGGTGCGTGATGGGCCCCAGGATCAGGCGCTCGGCGCTATGCTCCAACCGGATCAGAGGCTCGGAATCCGCCGCCGACTGCTTGTGCAAGCCGAACAGGATCACGGTCTCGAACTCCAGGCCCTTGGACTTGTGAATGGTCATTACTTCCACGGCCTTGCCCGAACCCTGCGGCGTGGCGTACAGCGATTCCACGCGCGCCTGCAGCAATTGCTGGTCGGGCGGTCCGTAGGGACACAGTTCCTCCAGCAGACGCAGCACCTGTTCCGCGTCGGCCTGATCGGCGACCGTGGGATAGACCCGTTCGCCGCCCAGGCGCGTCCAGCATTCCTGCACCCAGGCCGCAAAAGGCATCAAGCCGCTGCGATTGCCTTCATCCAGCAGGACCTGGCGGGCGAACAGCAGACGTTCCCGTTCGCCCGGCTCCCAATCCAGCGCCTCGCAGTCCCGCAGCAGCTCGGGCATGGCCTGGCGGGGATGCCGCGCGCACAGGCGGTGCAGGCTGTCCAGGCGCAGGCCTATCATGGGCGAGCGCAGCAGCGACAACCAGGCCAGGCGGTCCGCCGGATGCGCCAGGGCGCGCACCAGTTGCACGAGGTCGGCCACCACGGGACGCTGCTGCAGGGGCTCCAGTTCGACGGCGCGGCACGGTATGCCCTGCTCGCCCAGCTTGCGCACCAGGCCGCTCAAGTGCGAGCGCGCGCGTACCAGGATGGCGACCGGATGGGGGCTGCCGGAATGGCGCTGCAAGGCGGCGCCGGCGCAGCGCACAGCCTGCTCCACCGCCTCGTCCTGGGCCGTCTGCTGGGCCGCGGTCCCATCCTCGCCGCGCGCCACGCGGAAATGCCAGGATGCATGGAACTCCACCGCCGAGCCCGGCTCGTCGGGCCTGAAGGCGATCGATTCCTCGTAGGTGACCATCCCAAGCTCGGGGTCGGGTTGGCGAGGGAACAACTGCGTCCCCACCCGGTTCACCCATTCGACGAGCCGCGGATGGGAGCGGAAGTTGTTGGTCAGATTGAGCGGCTCCAGCGGCACGTCGCCCAGGCGCCGCTCCTGCCAGACGCGCAGGAACAGGCCCACCTCGGCCTTGCGGAAACGGTAGATGGACTGCATGGGATCGCCCACCAGGAACAGGCTGCGCCCGTCGCCCGGCTCCCAGCCGCTGGTCAGGCGCTCCAGCAACTGCACCTGGGACTGGCTGGTGTCCTGAAATTCATCCACCAGCAGGTGCCGGATGGAGCGATCCATGCGCAGCAACAGCTCGCCCGGCTCCTGCGCATCGCCCAGAGCCTCCAGCGCCCGCTGTGCGATTTCGGTGAAATCGACCTCGGACTTTTCGGCAAAGCGCAGCTTGAGCTGGGCGGCCGCCAGCCACAAGACCTGGATAAGGTTGGCCAGCACGTCCTGCTGCTGCGCCGAATACTGGCTCGGCAACAGGCGGGCCGCCGCCAGCCGGGACACCCAGGGCTCGGTGCCCAGACAGCGGCCCAGCCAGTCGGCCAGGAGTTCTTTCTCGGCCGTCTTGGGCGGAAAGCCGTTGCGCACGGTCAGGCTCTTGCGCACGTCACCCTTGTCCGTCAGCAGCAGGCACGCCAGGCCTCGCCAGCGCGGCAACTCATCCATGACCGGCGCCAGCGGCTCGCCGTCCCAGTCGGCCAGGGCCAGCACCTCTCCGTCGTCCAGGTTGGCCGCCGCGAAACGAGCCAGCGGCGCCAGGGTCGGCGCCCAGCCGGGCGGCATGCAGCGCCGCAACTGCTCCAGCTGCTGTTCGACCACCTCGCGCAGGCTCTCCTGCAGCACGCTCACATCCCCGCTCGCCCCCAAGGCGGGCAGCCATTGGTCGCGGCTGGCCAACATGGCGGCCAGCAGGGCCTGGGCCTGGGTCAGGTTCACGTCCATGTGTTCCAGAAAGCGCGCCACGCTGGGCACGCTTTCCGCCATCTCCAGCGTCGCCCAGGCGGCGGCCTCGTAGTGCTCCAGGGCATTGTCGGCAATCGCCGGCACGCCGCCCAGTCCGGTCACCCAGGGCATGGCGCGCACCAGGTGCGCGCACAGCGAGTCGATGGTGCGTATGCTCAGGCGCGCCGGGTAGGCCAGCAGGTCCCACTTCTGCTCGCGGTTGCGGCGCATGGCCTCGCAGGCCAGCTCCCAGCTTCGCACCCGATAGGGTTCGCTCGGGCAGGGCTGGTCGGCGGCGGCCAGTTTTTCCAGTACGCGGGCATGCATCTCGGCGGCCGCCTTGCGCGTGAAGGTGATGGCCACGATTTCCTCGGGCCGGTCCACACGCGCCAACAACCCCAGAATCCGGTCCGTCAGCAATTCGGTCTTGCCCGAACCGGCCGGGGCCTGCACCAGAAAGGAACGGTCGGGATCCAGCGCCCGGCTGCGGGCGTCACTGTCGCTAGGTTGAAAAGACATCACATTTCCCCGCCGTTGCCGACGGCATCGTACTCTTGCTGAAACAGGCGCAGAAACGGCAAGACGTCGCAATAAAGCAAGTCGTTGCGGTTCCAGATCTGATTGGCCGCCCGGCCCTGGATGAATTCATCAGCCAGCCCCTGCACGGCCTGCCTCCAGGCCAGGAGCTGGGCCAGCCATTGCTGGCCGCTGTCGACCTCGGTCATGCCCGCGATCTCCATGCCCGGCGCCGCCAGTCCGCTGAACGCGACCTGGCGCGCATGCAGGCGCACAAAAGCCAGCGCGCTGACCTGCTGGCCCTGCTCCTGCAGCACGGTGGCGTAGAACGGCAGCTGCAGATTGACGGGACGGCCGCGCAGCCAGTCCTTGTCGGGGCGCAGCTCGCCCATGCCCGTCTTGTAGTCTAGCAGCACATGGGACCCGTCCGCCAGGCGATCGAGCCGGTCCAGGCGCAGGCTCAGCCGCAGCGGGCCGCGCGTCCAATCGACATCCTCTTCGGTCGCCTCCAGGGCAAAGGGCGGACGCCGGGCTTCCAGCTCGGCATATTCGGCCAGCACGGCCCTGGCGCGCTCCACTTCCAGCGCGCGCAGCACCGGACCGTAATCGGCCAATTCTTCCTGCGCCGCCTGCTCCACGCTGTCGTGCAGCACCTGCGCCAGGCTGGCCCGGGCCAGGTGCTCGTGCAGGGAATCCTGGTCCTGCACGGCGCGCCAGAACAGTTCGACGGCCCTGTGCAGAAACAGCCCGCGCGTGTTCATGTCGCCCAGGCGCGCATAGTCCGGCAGCGCCTGGCCGTGCAGGCGGAACTTCACGAAAGCCCACAAGGGATTGCGCGCCTGGGTGTCGAGCACGCTGATGCCCCCGCGTATGGTTTCATCAGCCTGCAGGGCCGGCCCCTGCGCATCGGGCAGGCTCGCCAGTTCGGCCGCCTCGCCGCGGCGCGGCGTCCACTCCAGCTCCAACAATGGCCAGGGCGCGATCAGTGGGCTGGGCCTGAGCTCCTGCTCGCCCAGATGCAAGGGCGCGCTCAGCAGCACCTGATCCGCGCAACGCAGCAAGGCCGCCATCATCCAGCGCGCCCACTCCAGTTCGCGTTCCGGCGTGGAGCGCGGCGCCTGCGCGCGGCGCAGCACATGGGCGGGAATCAAGGGATTGGGCTTGACGGCGGCCGGCAGCACCTCGTCCGTCAGGCCCAGCACCCAGACGGCGGCCCCGCGGCCGCCTGCGGCCTCCCGGAAGCCGAGCACGTCCAGCCGCGCGCGCGGGTCGCGCTGCGGCTGGAACAGGCTCTCGCGCGCCATGCGCGCCAGGGCGCCCTGCGCGCGCAGGGCGCTGATGCGGCCCAGCACCGGGGCCTGCTGGGCAAAACGCAGCATCAATTGCTCCAGCGCTTCCAGGGTCTGGAACTGCGCGCTGTCCAGGCTGGCGCTGCCGGGAAACCCCAAGGCCTGCAGGCATTGGCGCATCACGCCGGCCCACACGTCCACGCCCTGGGCGCCGGTGGGAGCCGCCTGCAGCACCGCCATGGCGCGGTCCCAGGCCTGCGCCAGTTCGGGTGCATAGCGGCTGAGCATGTTTTCGAATTCATTGCGCCGCACTACCGTTAGGCGATTGTCGCGCCAGGCCTTGTCGATCTGGGCGCGCCCGCCCGTCTCGGACTGGTCGGCCTGGCAGGCGCCCAGGCGCAGGGCCTGGCCCAGCAAGGCGGGCTCGGCCCGGCCCTTCTCGGCCAGCGTGAACAGGGCCTTGAGCCAGGCCAGGGCGGCCTCCACCAGCGGCCATTGCGCCAGGGCCCTGGCCGCCGCCACGTTGTACGGAAGCACGCCCTGCTCGGTATGCATGGCCTGGCGCAGCAGCCTGTGCACCAGCGGCAATTGCGTCTCCAGTTGCGCCGCCACGATGGCTACGCATGCCTTGGGCCTCTCGTCCCGCTGCCGGCGCGCCCAGCGCGCCGCCAGCCGCCATTCGGTGTCCGCGTCCTGCGCCTGGATCAGCCGGAACCCGCCACACCTGCGAGGCCTGGGGTTCCGGCTGATCCAGGCGCACTATGCGCAGCCCCATGGCCCGCAGACCCGCGAGCAGGCGCTGCAGACGCGGGGAAAATTCGTGAAAGCCATGCAGGACCAGATGCGTGTGCCGCAGGTGCAGCGCGCCCGCTTCCACTGCCGCCACCACGCGCCCGGCGGCGCGGTTGGCATCGTCCAGGTCGCCCTGTTCCAGACCGGCGCGATAGTGGGCGCGCCACAGCAGGAAGCGTTCGTAATCCATGCTGGCCTCGGACGGGTCGATCCGAATCTCCCAGTCGTCCAGCAGGCTGTCGGCTTCGCAGGCAAACCGCGCGGCCTGCGCCATGTCCAGGAAGTAACCTTCGGGTTCGCACTGTTCGATGCTGTGCTCCCAACGCTGCAGGGCGGCAAAGCGATCCATGTGATGGGCGGCCGGCTGCCATTGGGACGAAAAGCACAACTGGTCGCTGGCCTGCGCCAGCCAGGCGCCCAGCGGCAGGATCTCGGGCACGGCCACGGTCCCGCCCTGCGCCGCCAGCCGGGCGGACAGCCGGCTCAGCAGCCGGCGCGCATAGCGGTTATTGACGGTCAGCACCACCGTGCGGGCGCTGTCCAGTTCCTGCAGCTCGGCTACGGAAATGGCAGGGATGTCATGCATGTCGAAAACCGGTTAAGGTTGCAAGAAACGACCGCGCTCAGGCGGTCAGCCCGGTCATTGTAGCGGTGCAAGGCGGCTCCTTGACCATGACGAGCATCGCGCTCGATCCTGGTCCCCTTCGAGGAAGGTCGGACTGAAATTGCCTGCGGCAGCGGCGGTGCGAAGCAGCGCCCAATCGCAATCAAGGCAAGCGGGGCTCGACATGCCGCCCCTGAACGCACTTCGTGCCCGTTCGGATAAGCGCGACTTATGGCACTCGACCTGGCCAGGATCTTACCCATGCGCAGCATAACCGGAAGCTTAAGTGCCATGAAAAGAAGATGGAAACATGCGGGCCTCGCAGCGCTTTCGTCGGAGAGCCTGCAAGCGGTCATAGACAAGGAAATCCCGGCCGTGATCATCAGCGATTTCGCCCCCCTCGCGGAATGCGATCAGCTCGCAGCGGCCATCTTGAGCATGAAAGCCAAGGAGTATGAATTCGGGAAACCCGGCTCATACCTGGGCATTCCGCTTGCCCACTACCGCGATCGCCCCAAGGAAGCGTATTTTGCGCAGGTCAAAGCTGCCGAACGGGAACGAGCAACCATCGTCAACGCGGCCTTCGACCCCGTTGAGCGCTTCATGCACCGCATCAGGAACCAGACCGATTTCAATATTTCCATCGCCGAAGAACCGGGTTCGGGCCGGTATTTCGCAGGGATCATCAGGCTGATCCCCGGCGGCTCCGACGTCCATGTCGATTATGCGCCGACCTTTGCCAAGGGGCTGATGGCCGTTGGCGACATCTCCGCACAACTGACCTGGAACCTGTATGTCTCATCCCCTTCGCAAGGAGGAGAGACCGTTGTGTATGATCAGCCATTCGAGTTCACCGGCATCGACAGAAGCTACAAGGCTTACGACAGCGCCCTGCTCGTCGACTGCGACTCGTTCACCTTCCAGCCCCAGGTCGGTTCCGTGGTCATCTTCAATACCGGAAATCCGCATGTGGTCCTGCCAAGTCCCGAAGGCGCCGCACGGCAACGAATCGCGACAGGCTCCTTCATGGGCGTCATGGATCGCAGAAACCTGATCCTGTGGTCTTGAGCCGCTCGTTCGAACTCATCGGAACAAGCCATGAAGACAGGTTTCACTTCCGGCACGGCCTTTCTCTATGTCGTGACCATCCTCACGGGCGGGACCTCATGGTATGCCGCCAAGCTGCAGCTCACCGGCGTCTCCCCCATCGTCTCGCTGATCTACCGCTTCAGCGCCGCATCCACGTTGCTTCTGCTGATTGCCGGGATCACGGGCAAGCGTCTGCGCTACGGCTGGAGCCAGCATGCAGCCATGGCCATGCTCGGCGGCTTCGGCTTCTCCGTCGCCTTCCTGCTGATCTACAAAGCAGCAGCAATGATCACCACCGGGCTGATCGCGCTGACCTACTCCACAGTCGTCCTGCTCAACGTCGTCAATACCCGCCTTTTTCTCAAGACGCCCATCACCCGGCCAGTCATGGCGGGGATCCTCCTGGGCCTGGCCGGCATGGCTCTTGTATTCCTTCCCGAACTGCCCGCCGGAAGCTGGAGCTGGCTGGGCTTTGCCTGCGCTCTCGCTGCTCCATTGGCATTCTCTTCCGCCAATATCTCGGCCGTTCAGCTACAAGGCAGCGGAGTTGAAGTGCTCCCTCTGACGGGCATTTCAATGGCGTATGGCGCCCTGTTCCTGCTTGGATATGCCGTCTGGACCGGTCAATCATTCACCTTCGATATGTCACCGGCCTACGCCGCTTCGCTGGCCTACCTGATCGTCTTTCCCTCTATCATCGGCTACACCACCTATTTCGCCGTCATCGGACGTCTAGGCGCGGAGCGAGGCGCCTATACGATGCTCTTCGTTCCGCTCGTAGCATTGGCCATCTCCAGCATTACCGAGGGCTATCGCCCGACCCTCTTGGCGATCATCGGCACATTGATGATCCTGGCCGGCAACTATTGCGTCATCGCCAACAAGTTCAAGACCACGCGCCCTCAAGCCGGCGGTTCAAGCGTGGAATGACAAAACCGCACAGCCTCGGCGCGGACAGCGTCGTCAGGAGGACTTCGATGCCTTCCCTGGATCGAAGCGCGCAGCCCCGCCGGACACCGGAAACGCCGCCGTATTGAATGAAAGCGGCCAGGCTTGAAAGCCTCTTCTTGACATCCAATTGCGCGTAAGCTCCCCCTGTGAATAGACGATAGCCAGTAGAATTTCGGAGCCTCCTAGAGTCGGAGACTCCCTTGAAGAAAAGCAGATTTACCGAAAGCCAGATCGTTGCAGTGCTAAAAGAAGGCGAGGCCAGTATGCCGGCCCCTGAGTTGTGCCGCAAGCACGGCATCAGCAACGCCACGTATTACCAGTGCAAGAGCCAGTACGCAGGCGTGCAGGTGTCCAAACTGCAGCGCCTGCGCGAACTCGAAGCAGAGAATGCCAAGCTAAAGCGCATGTACGCGGAACTGGCCCTGGAGAATTCAGCCATCAAGGATGTGCTGAACCGAAAATCCTGACGTCGTCAGCCAGGCGCGAGGTCGTCGAGCAGTTGGTGCAGTCCAAGCTCTCGATCACACGCGCCAGTCTGATTGCTGGCCTATCGCGGGCGGCGTACTACAAGAGGCCAACCTCGGCAACGCAACGCGATGCCGAGGTCATTGATGCGCTCAATGCGATCGTGACTCGGCATGGGCTTGGGGGTGCTGGAAGTGCTTTACGCGGCTACGGCTCGATGGTCGTTGCTGGAACAAGAAACGAGTTCATCGGGTGTACTGCGAAATGGGATTGAACCTGCCTCGCCGCTGCAAGAAACGGCTGACCGACCGGCCACGCCAGCCGCTGGATCATTCGCTGGTGCCGAACCGATGCTGGGCATTGGACTTCATGCACGATGCCCTATACTGCGGCCGACGCTTCCGGACGTTGAATGTGATCGACGAGCCCAATCGGGAATGCCTGGCCATCGCAGTCGGCACATCGATCCCTCCGGCTCGCTTGATACGCGTGCTCAATCGCCTGATCGATTGTTATGGGGCGCCTGAGACCATACGGCTGGACAATGGCCCGGAGATGATCTCTCAGACCTTCACCGAATGGGCTGGTGCTCGGGGAATCGCCGTGCGTTATATCCAGCCTGGCAAGCCAAATCAAAACGCGTTCATCGAGCGCTTCAACAGAACCTGTCGAACCGAAGTGCTCGATGCTCACCTGTTCGCTAATCTTCAGCAGATGCAAGCCATTACCGAGCAATGGCTGATCGATTACAACGAATACCGTCCACATGAATCTCTGGGCGGCCTCCCGCCGGTACAGTTTATGCCTCGGTTAACCCCTGCTCCGAATCTCTATCAACCACTGTCTACTTGACGGGGGTGCTTACGCCCCTCCGCAACAAAACGTTGTAGAGATAATACTACCCAAGCTGGAGCTAATGGACCAAGCACAAAAAAGCCCTCGCGGGGAGGACTAATAAGATAAGTAAAACAAAAATTAGCTAGCCAAACTTTCCAAGAGCACTTTATAGTGCCTAGGCAAGCGCTTCGATGTAAGAAAGCCAGCCCTTATTTTTTCTATGAGGCCAGCATCACAAATAGGCTTTTCAGTCCATACGCCGCTTGCAACCATCGTTTGTACATGAGAGACCGAATAGATGCGCGGCTCGCGGTAGTAAATATAGCTCCCCTTCACTATAAAAGGATGCTCACCTGGTGATACCTCACATGCAGGATCATAAGGCAACCCGGCCTTAATTGAAGAGAAGCTTACCATAATCACCTGATCTTCAGGCCCATACCCCTCTAGCTTCATCGGCCCAAACGAAACAGTAAATAAATGCTCACCAGATGGGCCGGAGGGGACTAATAAACAAGCCCCTGCTTCACACTTCCAGGCCATATTTAGCCCATCACGGCACTTAATCGAGCGCGTTCATTCAAATGTTCGACCGCTGATCGGATGCCTTCGTCTGTATAGCCTAAAGCCTTAAAAAGACGCCCCATAGGGATCGGCCGGCTCGATCCCCGCGGATCCTCCCATTCTGGGCAAGCCTCCGAGTGGGTATAGTCCCGGAGCTCCCACTTTCCCATGTGGCCGAATTGGCCCCATACGCTCTCTAGCACTTCCAGGTCCCCGTCGCTGAGTTCCAGCAAATCTAGCTCCGGCGTACGTATCCGGCTAGGATCTCGCAACGCAATTTCATGGGCAGCCTTATCATCCATCCAGCAGTCCCACCCATCAGGGCCGCTCTCCTCGCTCCCATTCATCAGGTCATATGTTCTGGACAAGACAGGGCCATGAGGCATGGACACTAAACGATCACCGGCAATGGGCTCACCGTAGATTCTCAGCGATTCTCGCTCAGCCAGATACATCAATTTCATCAACTTCAGAACAGGTAAGCGCCCCCCAGCCTTGTGCAAGAGGAACGCTGCAGCTTGCGCAGTCCGCCGCTCATCAAAAAGGGAAGGATAGGATACTTCTGTCATAGTCGCTCGCATCATTAGACGCTTATCAATTCGGTGCTACACAAGTACGGTGCGGAGTCAGACCACACAGTGTTTTTTAGTATTTTTTGTTTAGGCAGCTAAACCAACTATAACACACAGAACCCCATACTCCCCTACACTCCCACTCACGCCCCAAATACGCGTTGCCTTCGCAACACTGCGGCCAACTCCTGCAGGGCTGCACAGGAACATCGAAACGCCTTTCTCCCCAGCCACATGCTCCTGCCGTCCATCTTGTTCTGTAACCAAAACGCCCCGCCAGTTCCTTGATAGGTTACAGGTTCCATCGCAAACACCGCCGCTTCCAGCTCTCCCCTGGGTAGCGGCGTCCCATATGCCATCACCACGGCGATGATATTGGCCGTGGTCAGAGTCAGCGGCACAGCACCGGCCCCCCGTCAAACCTCCATTTCATTGCCCCTATAATGCTCTTTTCACGAGAACCTACAGGGGCAAACAGATGAAGCGTTTTTTGGCAAGCGGGCTATTGGCGGCGGCTTGTTTTGGGGCGCAGGCGGAGACGAAGAAGCCCGAGGCGGAAAAGCCCGTTTACTTCATCAATCAGCAGTTGTAGACATTTGTAGCAAACCAGTCGGCTATAACGCCTGCACCTACATAATTCTTGATATTTCCCAAGGTATAGATCCGCGTGGATTCATCGAGGGGTCCGGTAAGGCTTGCTCGGCTTACAACATAGCTGGCACCAACGACGATTAAAAAATCGTCATCATCGGGTACCTTGCAGCCCAACAAGAACGTCACCACACCCCAGCAGCAACCTCCGTAGTCATGGCGGTCAGTACCGAAGAATGTAAAGCTGAGCTAGGGCCTCCACATTAGGGAATGACCACCGAGCACTCATCACGCGATCCGTAACCCGGCCGGCAGCTTGGCCTGCCAGTTGGCCAAGACAACCGAATTATCGGTATTAGCGTTAATGGTGATTCACGACGTTGTTAATTTGGCTTAGGGCGTGAGATTGTGGGCGCTGCAAAGCCCCCATATTGGTACTACGTTTACTCCATAAGTTGCGAGGGTCCTTTTGCCCAAGCTCTTCTGGCTGCTTAGAAGCCTCGTCTTGAGATAGCACCCACCCATCAAGCAGCACACTCTTGAGCTTACCCTCTAGCCACGAGAGCGCCTCAGTCCATTTCTTGCTGAAATAGCCCGTCACGCTATCCCAAACCCCATTGATAAAGTCACGGATCACGTCGAACTTGGCGATGACCAGCGCCACCATGGCGGCCAGCGCAATGCCCAAAAGCGCAGGCCAGCCGATGACGGCCGCAACTGCGCTCATAACTGGCGCCACCAGCCAAAGAAGGAGAAAGCCACCAATTCTGACGATCGGTCTGCCAATTTTCCACAGAATGGACAGCAAACCCATTGCCAGCACGCCGACAATGCCAAATTTGGTGATCCATTCACCCAACGTCTGACCGCCGCCACCCAGCAGGTTTTTTATGACGGTTCATCCCCGCTCGCGCGGGGAACACTCAGACGCCGACAGGTGGCCGAACTGCGAGTTCGGTTCATCCCCGCTCGCGCGGGGAACACGGAAACTTGCGCTTATAGCTGTAACAGCAATTCGGTTCATCCCCGCTCGCGCGGGGAACACGGCGACGATATCGCCATGCACGGCTGCGACAGCCGGTTCATCCCCGCTCGCGCGGGGAACACCCGGCTCGATGTGTCGAAGGCGGGGCAGGGGTCGGTTCATCCCCGCTCGCGCGGGGAACACACGCCATGCGGCCAGGTCTGGCGCTCCAATGTCGGTTCATCCCCGCTCGCGCGGGGAACACGTCGATCGGCGGGATCGCCACCAGGGCGCCCACGGTTCATCCCCGCTCGCGCGGGGAACACGATGAGAACAGTTTCATTGTTCAACGAGGGACGAGGTTCATCCCCGCTCGCGCGGGGAACACCGCAGTGACCGCGTGAACCATGCGGCTGTGTTCGGTTCATCCCCGCTCGCGCGGGGAACACGTCATGGTTTTTCCTCCATCGTGTCAAGCTCGCGGTTCATCCCCGCTCGCGCGGGGAACACGCCTGACACCGCGTACCCGCTCCGGCCCTGCCCGGTTCATCCCCGCTCGCGCGGGGAACACGAATCGGAACGGGTCAGGGCCCTGGCATATTGGCGGTTCATCCCCGCTCGCGCGGGGAACACAACGAAGCTCTCGATTTCGGCCATGTCGGGCACGGTTCATCCCCGCTCGCGCGGGGAACACTTGATAGCGCCCTGCAATCGCCCACATGTCGCCGGTTCATCCCCGCTCGCGCGGGGAACACTAGCCTTGCGGCTTGCTTCTTACGTCATGATACGGTTCATCCCCGCTCGCGCGGGGAACACGAGATACCACGACGCTCGGGGCAGGTTGCCGACGGTTCATCCCCGCTCGCGCGGGGAACACCTTCTACGGGAAAAAGCCCAGCGTCGAAATCGCGGTTCATCCCCGCTCGCGCGGGGAACACGGGTGATAGATCGAAACGATCCGCCCGCCCGTCGGTTCATCCCCGCTCGCGCGGGGAACACGTCGGGTGAGCTTTTCCATGCAGCGGTTTAGTTCGGTTCATCCCCGCTCGCGCGGGGAACACGCCGGGCTGGGCGGTGGTGCGTTGGGCATTCAACGGTTCATCCCCGCTCGCGCGGGGAACACTCCAAAAACAACCTGTTGATTTCAATAAAGAAATCCCAGCCTCCATTTTCCACCAAAAAAATGGACGAGAAACTCAGCCTGCTTTCGGAGCCTGCAACAAGGTTTATCATTAAACCACGATGGACGCTCAAGCCGATGCGCGCCTGCATGCGGTCCCCGCCCATGCCCGTCCCGCCAGTTTCCTTCGCACGGATCGGGCATTTCCGCATTGCGCCTGCGGTCGCCGGGGCGTGGCTTGTTGAGCGTCGCCTTCCGCCCTTACACTTACGCCCATGTCCAGCACACACGATACCCAAGCCGAGTTCACCAGCAGCCTGTCGCTGCGCACCGGCGAAAACACCTGGGGCAGCGCGCGCCGCATGGCTCTGCTGGCCGCGATCGGCGAGCAAGGCTCCATCTCCGCGGCGGCGCGCAGCATAGGCATCAGCTACAAGGCTGCCTGGGACGCCATCGACATCATGAACAATATGGCTGGCGAGCCCCTGGTGCTGCGCAGCACCGGCGGCCATCGCGGCGGCGGCGCCACGCTGACGCCCAAGGCGGTCGAGCTGCTCGACCTGTACCAGACCTACGACCGGCTGCACCAGCGGTTCATGGCGCGCATCGGGCGCCTGATGCCCTCGGCAGCCACCCAGATGGAGCTGCTCCAGACCATGATGATGCAAACATCCGCCCGCAACCAGCTGCCCGGCACGGTTACCGCCATCAAGACCGGCGCCGTCAATGACGAAATCCACCTGGACATCGGCCAGGGCCAGAGCGTGGTGGCGTCCATCACGCGGGAGAGCACCGAAAACCTGGGCATACGCGTGGGACAGAAAGTGCTGGCTTTCCTGAAGGCGTCTTCCATCATGATAGGAACCACGGACACCCGCGGCACCCTGTCGGCCCGCAACCAGCTGCTTGGCGCCATCACCCAGGTGATTCCCGGCGCCGTCAACGCCGAGGTTCGGCTGGAGCTGCCGCAAGGGCTGGCGCTGACTGCGACCATCACCCTGGACAGCACGCAGCGCTTGCACCTGGAGGCCGGCCAACAGGCCTACGCCCTGTTCAAGGCCTCCAGCGTCATGATTGCGACGGTATGAGATCCAATGGGCGCGACGCCTCCAGCTCTTCGGCGGCGCAGCAATCGACGATGCGCCCGTCGCGGATGCGATAGACCTCCTGCGCCAGCACGCGCGCATCCTCGGGATCATGCGTGATCAGGATGGTGGGAATGTCGAGCTGCTTCTGCAACTGGGCCAGCTCCGCCCGCAAGCGCACGCGCAGATCCTGGTCCAGCGCCGCCAGCGGCTCGTCCAGCAGCAATACCTCCGGCTCCACGGCCAGCGCCCGGGCCAGCGCGCAGCGCTGCTTCTGCCCGCCTGACAATTCGGCCGGGTAACTGTCCAGCACCGCTTCCAGGTCAAACGCCTGCACCCAGCGCCGCGCCGCCGCGGGCAGCGCTTGCACGCGCCGGTTGAACAGGCCGGTATTCAATCCGAAACAGATGTTCTGCGCCGCCGTCAGGTGCGGAAACAGGCCGTAGTCCTGGAACAGGTAGGCCACGCGACGCTCGCCGATTTGGACCCGCCCACCCGCCGCGATTCGAAGTTATCCCCCCCGCCTATGCTGATGCGGCCCCGGTCCGGTCGCAGCAGGCCGGCCACGCTCTGCACCGTCAGGGACTTGCCCGAGCCGGAAGGGCCGTACAAGGCGATGTGCCTGGCGTCGGTCTGCACCTGGATGTCCAGGGTGAACTGGCGCGCCTGCGACTGCACGGTGCGCCGGATATCCAGAGTCAGGCTCATTGCACGCTCCTTTGGCGCCGCACATGCCGGGGCGAGAGGGCGCCGGCGCTCCACAGCACCAGCACGCAAGTGATTGAAATGACGGTCACCAGCACCAGGGCCAGGCTGTCCTCGCCCGCCTGCACGGCTTCATAGATGGCGATGGACATGGTCTGCGTGCGGCCCGGTATGCTGCCCGCGATCATCAAGGTGGCGCCGAACTCGCCCAGGGCGCGCGCGAATGCCAGCAGAATGCCCGCCAGGATGCCGCGCGCCGCCAGAGGCAGGCTGACCCGGAAGAAGACGGCCAGGGGCTTGAGGCCCAGCACGCGGGCGGCGTTCTCCAGGCGGGCGTCCACGTCCTCGAAGGCGGCGCGGGCCGCCTTCAGCACCATGGGGAAAGCCACCACGGTGGCGGCGATCACGGCCCCCTGCCAGGTGAACACGAGCTCGATGCCGAACTGCGACAGCCACTGCCCGAAGGCGCTGCGCCGTCCGAACAGCACCAGCAGGTAATACCCGATGACCGTGGGCGGCAGCACCATGGGCAGGGTCAGGATGGAGTCCAGCAGGTCGCACCAGCGCGACTCCCAGCGCGACAAGCCGTAGGCGACGGCGATGCCCAGCATGCAAGCGAACAAGGTCGCCCAGCCGGCGACCTTGAGCGACAACCACAAGGGAATCCAGATTGTATTCATCCCGTCCTTGCGCAACGATCAGGGTTTGGCAAAACCGTATTTTGCCAGGACCTGCTGTCCCGTTTCAGAAAGAACGAAATCCTGGAAGGCCTGGGCCTTGTCGTTGCGGCCTTCACGCTGCACCAGGGCGATGGGATAAGTGACCGGTTCAGTGGTCTTGAGCGTTTCCATGACCTGCACCTTGTCCTTCATGATGGCCGCGTCCGTGGCGAACACGAAGCCGGCCTCGACTTCGCCGCGCGCCACGTAATCCAGCACCTGGCGCACGTTCTGGCCCAGAATCTCGCGCTGCTTGACGGCGTCCCACTGGCCCGCCTTCTCCAGCGCGGCCTGGGTGTAGCGGCCCACGGGCACGATGGCGGGGTTGCCCAGGGCGACGCGCTTGACCTCGGGTTTGTCCAGGTCGCCGGCATTGCCCACCTTGGCGGGATTGTCCGTCGGCACGATCAGGACCACCTGGTTCTGGACGAAATTCTTGCGCGTGGCCGGATCGATCGCCTTGGCTTCCTCGGCCTTGTTCATGGCTTTCTGGTCGGCGGAGGCGAACACGTCCACCGGCGCGCCGTTCACGATCTGCTGCAGCAGCACGTCCGAAGCGGCGAAGCTGGTCAGCACCTTGGTGCCGGGATGATCGGCCTCGAACTGGGCCGCCAGATCCTTGAAGGCATTGGTCAGGCTGGCGGCGGCGGCCACCACCAGCTCGTCGGCATGGGCGGCGCCTTGCACCATCAGGGCCAGGGCGGCGGCCGACACGACTCGTTTGAACATGATTCTTCTCCTCCGGAAACAGGGTACGCCCTATAGGCGCAAACAGGAAATATATATAGGTATATATCGAGGGCCAATGAAATCGGGCAAATAGACTCATCACGCCGGAGTGATAGCATGGAGTCCCAGGATGGATACAGCCATGACACGCAACACCCGGATCGACGATTTCATCTCCATGCTCTGGCTGCAGGACGGCCTGGCCGCCAACACGCAGCAAGCCTATCGCCAGGACCTGGAACGGCTGGCCGAATGGGCCCGCGCCGAGCGACCCGGCAAGGAACTGGAGCAGCTGGACGCCGCCGACCTGCAGGACTGGATCGCCAGCCAGTCAGCCGACACCAAGGCCAGCACCGCCAACCGCCGGCTGGCCACCCTGCGCCGCTTCTACGAATGGACCCTGCGCGAAGGCCTGCGCCAGGACGATCCCTGCCTGGAGCTGAACAGCGCCCGCCAGGCGCCGCGCGTGCCGCACACCTTGACCGAAGAGCAGGTGGAACGCCTGCTGGCCGCGCCCGACATCGGCGCCCCGCTGGGCCTGCGCGACCGCTGCATGCTGGAGACGCTGTACGCCACCGGCCTGCGCGTCAGCGAGCTGACCGAACTGCCCGTGCAGAACGTCAGC
Source organism: Alcaligenes sp. Marseille-Q7550 (assembly GCF_965112015.1). NCBI lineage: Bacteria > Pseudomonadati > Pseudomonadota > Betaproteobacteria > Burkholderiales > Alcaligenaceae > Alcaligenes > Alcaligenes sp. Marseille-Q7550. The sequence goes on along the minus strand of NZ_CBCOPU010000001.1, from coordinate 966,484 downwards.
CTGAGCGACGGCGTGCTGCGCGTGGACCAGGGCAAGGGCGGCAAGGACAGGCTGGTGCCGCTGGGACAGGAGGCCCTGCATTGGATCACCCTGTACCTGGGCCAGGCGCGCCCCGCCCTGCTGGGGCCGCGGCGCAGCGACTTCCTGTTCATCACCGCGCGGGGCACCTGCATGACGCGCCAGTCCTTCTGGCTGATCGTCAAGAAATACGCCTTGCGCGCCGGCATCCAGGCCCCGCTGTCGCCGCATGTGCTGCGCCATGCCTTCGCCACGCACCTGCTCAATCACGGCGCGGACCTGCGCGTGGTGCAGATGCTGCTGGGCCATGCGGACATTTCCACCACCCAGATTTATACTCATGTGGCGCGCGAGCGCCTCAAGGCGCTGCACGCCGCCCATCACCCGCGCGCCTGAGCGCGCCAAGTTCATCATGGCCAAAGAAAAACACGTCAGCGAAACGCCCGCCACCCAATGGCTGCGCAAGCAGCGCATCCCCTTCACGGAACACAGCTACGAGTACGTCGACCACGGCGGAGCTACCGAGGCCGCGCGCCAACTGGGGCTGGACCTGCACCAGGTCGCCAAGACCCTGATCATGGAAGACGAGAACGCCAAGCCGCTGATCATCGTCATGCATGGCGATCGCGAAGTGTCCACCAAGAACCTGGCGCGCCAGACCGGCGCCAAGAAGATCGCGCCCTGCAAGCCCGAAGTCGCCCAGCGCCATTCCGGCTACCTGGTGGGCGGCACTTCGCCCTTCGCCACGCGCAAGGCCATGCCGGTCTGGATCGAAGCCGAGCTGCTGGACTACGACACCATCTACGTCAACGGCGGCCGGCGCGGCTACCTGGTGGGCGTCTCGCCCAAGGACCTGGTGGAGAGCCTGAAGGCGCGCAGCGTCCAGGCAGGCCTGGAGAAAGCCTGAACACGCGCATTGCGCGGCCTCGTCCTTTAGCCAGATAATTGACGCCTCAAACAGAGGGGAGTCTCATGTTTCAATCCTTGCGCCATCCCGGGGTGATGACGGTCACCCTGGCGGCCGCCGGCATCCTGATGGTCACCATGGGCATACGACAGTCCTTCGGCCTGTTCATCAGTCCGATCGACAAAGCCACCGGCATGGGCATCGTGTCCATCAGCTTCGCCATGGCCGTGGGCCAACTGGCCTGGGGCGCCATCCAGCCCATCGCCGGCGCCTGTTCGGATCGCTGGGGCCCGGACCGCGTGCTGGCCGCCGGACTGGTGATCCTGGCGCTGGGCTGCGCGGCCACGCCCTTCATCGGCACCGGCCTGGGCCTGACCATCACCATGGGCCTGCTGGCCAGCATCGGCTCGGGCGCGGGCAGCTTCTCCACCCTGATCGGCGCCGCCGCCCAGCGCCTGCCGGCCAACGCGCGCGGCGAAGCATCGGGTCTGATCAACGCCGGCGGCTCCTTCGGCCAGTTCGTCTTCGCCCCTCTCGCGCAGAAACTGATCCAGATGGTCGGCTGGATGTCCACGCTCTGGGTTCTGGCCCTGACCGCCCTGCTGACCCTGCCGCTGATCCGCAAGCTGGGAAGCGGCGGCGCGAACCGCCCCGCCGTCGCCGCGACGCCCGCCGCCCCAGGCCCCGGACTGAAACAGGCCGTCAAGGGCGCCCTGCGGGACCGCAGCTACCTGCTGCTGAACCTGGGTTTTTTCACCTGCGGCTTTCACATCGCCTTCCTGGTCACCCACCTGCCCGGCGAGATCGACCTGTGCGGCCTGCCGCCGTCGGTGGCCAGCTGGTCGCTGGCGCTGATCGGGCTGGCCAACATCTTCGGCAGCATCGTGGCAGGCTCGTGCATTGCCCGCTACCGCAGCAAGCACGTGCTGGCCCTGATGTACGGCTCGCGCGCCCTGCTCATCATCTGGTATCTGCTCATGCCCAAGACCGACTGGGTGTTCTACCTGTTCGCCATCGGCCTGGGCTTCACCTGGCTGGCCACCGTGCCGCCCACCGCGGGAATCGTGGGCAAGCTTTTCGGCACGCGCTACCTGGCCACTCTTTTTGGACTGACCTTGCTGTCGCACCAGATCGGCGGCTTTCTGGGCGCCTGGCTGGGCGGCATCGCCCTGACCGAATTCGGCGACTACAGCTGGATGTGGTATGCCGACATAGCCTTGGCCTTGATGGCCGCCCTGGTCAACCTGCCCATACGCGAAGCGAAAATACAGGCGGCATGACCCGCCATAAAAAACAGGCCGCTGACGCGGCCTGTTTTTCTTTGTCGGCGAGGGCTCAGGCCGCGCTGCTGGGCAGGCCGAACACCCGGTCGAAGCTCCAGCTGAACGAGAAGGAATACACCAGGAAGAAGACCAGGATCGCCACTTCCATTTGTAGCGCCTCAAGCAGCCCGACCTGGTACCACCACATGTACATGGGAACGATGAACAGGATCAGTCCGGCTTCGAAACCAATGGCATGCACGCTGCGGCGCAAGACACTGCGCCCCTTGACCGCCTGGCGGGACTCCCAGTATTCGAACACGGTGTTGAACACGTAGTTCCAGGCGATCGCGACGGCCGAGATGGCGATGGCGATGGGCACCGAATCCGACGTGGCCCCACCCACGAAATACGCCAGCAAAAACGACGAAAAAATGATCGCTAAGAACTCGAACAGCCCCACGTGCAGCACGCGGCGCTTCCAACCCTGAAGTGTCATTGAAACCCTGCTCCTGCGCGCGAACACCGCCCCATGGGCGGAATGCCCGGTCCGGGGAACGCGCGGTGAAAGACGAGTGGGGATGGCGGGCCCAGCAGGAATCGAACCTGCAATCTTCCCTTAGGAGGGGAAAGTTATATCCATTTAACTATGGGCCCGACGGGCTTTCCGTACGGCTCGCGCAATCCGCAGGCTGCTGACGCGTCCAGATCGGGAAAGCAGGGCGTAAGTCTATCAGTAAGACGTTTTCCGTGAAAGCCTTCCATAGAAGGCCAGGAACAACGTTGGCTGAACAACACGGGACCGAGCCTCATCAAGGCGGACATATCAGAGGCGGAACAAGCGGCCCGCGCCGCCCAAAGACACAAGCTGTCGAAAATAGATTGCTCGAGCGTCTGCCCGCTGGACCGAGAGCAAAAAAACCTCCCCCATACCTTATATTCAATCCAAAGCAAATCCCATAAGCTTATTCCAAACAATGCATAACGATTCATTCGCCCGCCATGACTGACACGCTATCATCATTACCCTTGCCTCCAAAATAATGAATCCTTCTCATCAAAATCTCATTTTCAAGAAAATAAGCCATGCAAACCTATTTACTACATGGATTGATCCTATTTTCATTGGGCACTCTGCTTGGCATTCCTCATGGCCTGTCAAAGGGGCGTAAACCGGCATCCGTCACGGAACTCTGGCGCGTCGCCCATCTCTCGACGTGCGTGGGAGGCGTATCGCTTATCGCATTAGCATTTGCCATGGAGCGCATATTTCCAGAAAAGGAATACATCGTCATGATCCCGTTCAGTCTTGCCGCTTATTTATTCTTCATTGCATGTACAGCAAGCGGAATAATCGGCAAAGGATGGGATAGCGATAAAAGCAACCCAAGCATTCTGATTGTTTACTGGCTTCAGGCGATCGCTTCCACTTCCTCCGTAATCGCCGTACTTGGATTTTTCTTTCTTTTAACAGAGAAAATTCACGAATGAGCCAACCGGAAATTTGAGAAAAAACAGGCCTGACGTAAAACGCTCAGCCTATAGCAGCCATGGCAACCGGCCGCGCCAGGTTACCGGCTGGCTGGCGACAGCAGACAAGCATTACGAGGCCCGCCGCCAGCGTTATCCAACCTCGTCTGCGCCAGCCGGAGCACTATGCCAAGACGCATGTTGCCTATATGGGAGCGCGCATTTTTATAGTCCCCAGTCTGAGCTACAGTTCAAGCTGGACCGCTTCCAGGCTGCCACTTTTTGTCCCGGACTGTTTTCATGAATGATTTTCTCGCCAACGCCCTGCCCCTGCTGGTGCTGGTCTTCGTCGTACTGGGCTTTTGCCTGCCGGATCGTCGTTTCGCCGCCTCAGGCCGTCCCGGCGGTTACGGCGGGTGGCTGATCGCCCTGTCGCTGAGCCTGGTCTTGTCCGCGCTGACCACCGTGGGCAACGCCTATGAAAACGGTCCCTTCGGCCCCGGCCAGGTCCCACTGGCATGGGCGGCCGGGCTGCTGTTCTTCAGCGCCATCGTGGCGCTGCGCCGCTTCTACGACAAACGCACGGTCTGGTGGGCGCTGGCCGTGCTGTGGCTGGCCGGACCCGGCTATTACCTGGCCAGCATGATGCTGTGGAGCCAGCACGATGCGCAGGCCTACGCCCTGCAATCCCACCAGCAGGGCCTGATGCACCATCTGGTCCATGCCGTGGTCTGGTCCCTGTACCTGACCCAGTCGCGCCGCGTGGCGCTCACCTATTCACCCGCCGCCCAGACGGCTCAATAGAAGAACGCGCCGCGCTCCAGCGGCACGGTCTTGTCCGTGCACAGGCGCTTGAGCGCCTGGCCGAACAGGACGTCCACCGGCCGATGCGGCCCGGCCACCCGCGTGAACAGGGCAATGGGCGACAGCGTCCATTCGAACGAGTATGGCACGATGGCCACGCCCGACACGCGCACCAGCTCCTCGGCGATCTCCGTGGGCACCACGGACACGGCGCGCGGATTGTTGGCGATCAGCTCGCCGATCAGTTTGGGCGAGGCGGTCTCCACGCTGGGCACCGGCTCCAGCAGGCCGGCCTTCAGGAACAGGTCGGCCACCTGGCGGCGCATGGGCGTACGGCGCGGCCCCAGGATCCAGTCCAGATCCTGCAACTGCGCCCAGTCCAGCCTGCGCCGGCCCAGGCGCCCGGCCAGTTCCCGGCTGGCGATCAGGCGCGGATGCTGCGAGTACAAGGCCTCGTGACGCACGCCCTTCATGTTCAGGCCGGGCGAGGTGCGCGCCACCACGCAATCCAGGGAGTGGTCCAACAGTTGTTCCAGCAGGTCTTCGGTCAGGCCTTCGGATACGCTGACGGATACGGTCTGGCCCTGCGGGCGCGTGTCGTGAATGGCGCTGGAGATCAGCTTGCCCGACACCAGGGGTATGACTCCCAGCCGCAGATGGGCCTGCCGCCCCGCCGCGTGCGCCTGCAGGTCCAGGCTGAGCAGCTCCAGGTCCTGCAGCATGGCGCGTGCACGAGACAACACGATCCGCCCCTGGGGCGTGGCCGCCATGCCTCGCGAGGAGCGCAGGAACAAGGGCGTGCCGAAGACCTGTTCGGCCTCCGCCAAAGCCTGCGTCACGGCCGGCTGGCTGGTGGCCATGTGCTCGGCCACCTTGGTCAAGGATCCCAGCCTGTCGATATGAAGCAGCAGGGCCAGGTGGCGCAGCTTCAGGCGGCTGAGCAGCCGATGCACCATGTCCGTGGAATCGGGCAAGTCCATACACATCCATAAGCAATTGCTAATAGGGTAATAATAAACCCGAATATCGCTCCCCGAAGGTTTATCTACACTGGCTCCATGATTACAGCCGGCCCGCGCCGGCGCCCGACAACCGGTTTCTTGCCGGCCCGCTGGCCGGCAGCTTGCAAAAGAGGATGACATGAGCACGACGGTAGACCGACAGGCCGCCCTGGATTATCACGAGTTCCCCATTCCCGGCAAAGTCACCATTGCCGCGACCAAGCCGCTGGTCAGCCAGCGCGACCTGGGCCTGGCCTATTCGCCCGGGGTGGCGGCCGCCTGCGAGGAAATCGTCTCCGATCCGCAGAACGTGTTCCGTTTCACCGGCCGCGGCAACCTGGTGGGCGTGATCTCCAACGGCACCGCTGTGCTGGGCCTGGGCAATATCGGCGCGCTGGCCTCCAAGCCCGTCATGGAAGGCAAGGCCGTGCTGTTCAAGAAATTCGCCGGCCTGGACGTGTTCGACATCGAGATCAACGAAACCGATCCGGACAAGCTGGTGGACATCATCGCCGGGCTGGAGCCCACCTTCGGAGGCATCAACCTGGAGGACATCAAGGCGCCCGAGTGCTTCGAAGTCGAGCGCAAGCTGCGCGAGCGCATGAACATCCCGGTCTTCCACGATGACCAGCACGGCACGGCCATCTGCGTGACGGCTGCCTTCATGAACGGCCTGAAGGTCGTGGGCAAGGACATCAAGAAGATCAAGGTCGTGACCTCCGGCGCCGGCGCGGCCGCCCTGGCCTGCCTGGACCTGATGGTGGACATGGGCCTGCCCGAGGAAAACGTCTGGGTCACGGACATCGACGGCGTGGTCTACGTGGGCCGCCCCGGCCACCAGGTGCCCGAGCTGGCGCGCTTTGCCAAGCAGACCGAGGCCCGCAGCCTCAATGACGTGATCGACGGCGCGGACGTGTTCCTGGGCCTGTCGGCCGGCGGCGTGCTCAAGCCCGAGATGCTCAAGAAAATGGCCGACCGCCCCTTCGTGATGGCCCTGGCCAACCCCACGCCCGAGATCCTGCCTGAAGCCGCCCGCGCCGCGCGCGAGGACGTCATCATGGCCACCGGCCGTTCGGACTTCCCGAACCAGGTCAACAATGTGCTGTGCTTTCCCTACATCTTCCGCGGGGCGCTGGACGTGGGCGCCACCACCATCACCCGCGGCATGGAAAAGGCCGCCGTGCACGCCATCGCCGCGCTGGCCGAAGAAGAGCAGGACGAGACCGTGGCCGCCGCCTACGGCGGCTATGGCCTGAGCTTCGGCCCCGACTACCTGATTCCCAAGCCTTTCGACCCCCGCCTGATCGTGCGCATCGCGCCGGCCGTGGCCCAGGCCGCCATGCAGGACGGCGTCGCCACCCGTCCGCTGTCGGACCTGGACAGCTACATCGCCAAGCTGCAGCAGTTCGTCTACCATTCGGGCGCCTTCATGAAGCCGGTGTTCGCCGTGGCCAAGCAGCTGGTGCGCGAAGGAGGCAAGGCGCGCATCGTCTTCACCGAAGGCGAAGAGGAGCGCGTGCTGCGCGCCGTGCAGGTCATCGTGGACGAGAAGCTGGCGCACCCCATCCTGGTGGGCCGCCCCGCCGTGCTGCTGTCGCGCATCAAGAAGTTCGGCCTGCGCCTGCGCCTGGGCGTGGACGTGGAAGTCACCAATCCCGAGTCCGACGACCGCTTCCACCAGTACTGGACCACCTACTGGGAAAAAATGTGCCGCCGCGGCATCAGCAAGGAAATGGCCCGCGTGGAAATGCGCCGCCGCCTGACGCTGATCGGCGCGACCATGGTGCATCTGGGCGATGCCGACGGCATGATCTGCGGCACCATAGGCTCCTACCACGCCCACCTGCGCTACATCGACGAGATGATCGGCCGCAAGCCCGGCTCCAGCGTCTATGCCGCCATGAACATCCTGTTGCTGGGCGAGCGCACCGTGGCCCTGACCGACACCCACGTCAACGACGATCCCAGCGCCGAACAGATCGCCGAATACACCGTGGAAGCCGCCAAGGCTCTCAGCTCGCTGAACCTGGAGCCCAAGGTGGCCCTGCTGTCGCGCTCGAACTTCGGCTCGGACGCCTCCTCCTCAGGCCCGAAGATGCGCCGCGCCCTGGAGCTGGTGCACGAGAACGCTCCCGACCTGGAAGTGGACGGCGAAATGCATGCCGACTGCGCCCTGGACGAAGCCCTGCGCAACCGCACGCTGCCCACGTCCACCCTCAAGGGGGCCGCCAACCTGCTGGTCTGCCCGAACGTGGATTCGGGCAACATCAGCTACAACCTGCTCAAGACAGCGGCCGGCAGCAACGTCGCCATCGGCCCCTTCCTGCTGGGCGCCAACGCGCCCGTGCACATCCTGACCTACAGCTCCACCGTGCGCCGCATCGTCAACATGACGGCCCTGACGGTGATGCAGGCCAACCGGGTCTGATTCCCGCGCCCCCGGCAGAAAAGCAAACCGGCCCCTCGGGGCCGGTTTTTCATTGCAACAAGAGCCGCAGATCTTATTCGAGCTTGATGTTGCCCTTCTTGACCACGTCGTGCGCCCAGTCGTACTGCTCCTTGATCTCCTTGGCGAACTCCTCGGGCGTATTGCCCGAAGGCGTGGCGCCCTGTTTTTCCAGGGCGGCGATGATCTCCGGAGACTTGAGCGGGTGGGGTGTCGGCGGCAGCGTCAGATGTGTAGAAGAGGCAGGAGTGCCCTTGGGGGCCAGCAGGCCGTACCAGGCGGGACTATTCAACTGCGGATAGCCTTCCTCGGCCAGCGTGGGCACGTCCTTCAGGGCGGCCAGGCGCTCGGGCCAGGCGATCGCCAGGGCGCGCAGGTTGCCGGACTGGATCTGGCCCATGGACGAAGGCAGGTTGTCGAACATGGCATTGATCTGGCCGCCTACCGCGTCGGCCACGGCCGGACCCGCGCCGCGATAGGGAACGTGCACGATGTCGGTGCCCGTGGCCAGCTTGAAGGCCTCGCCGAACAGGTGCAGCACCGAGCAGGTGCCCGAGCTGCCGTAGGAATACTTGCCGGGGTTTTCCTTGAGCTGCTGCACGAACTCCTTGAAGTTCTGCGCCGGGAACTTGGGATTGACCTCGATCACGTTGGGCAGGTTGGCGAAATTCGTCACCGGCACGAAATCGTTCAAGGGATCGTAGGGCAGGTCGTTGGGGCGGCAGGCCGGATTGACGGCCAGCGTCGAAATGGTGGCGATGGACAGCGTGTAGCCGTCTGGCTTGGCGCGTGCCGCCTCGGCCGCTCCGATGGCGCCGCCGGCGCCGCCTTTGTTCTCCACCACCATGGACTGGCCCAGAACCTCGCTCATGCCCTTGGTGACGATGCGCGTCACGATATCGGTGGAGCCGCCGGGCGCGAACGGCACGATGACCCGGATGGCCTGCTTGGGGTAATCTTCGGCCGCCCGGGCCGACTGGCTGAATCCGACTGCGGCCAGCCCTGCACAAAGGGATAAGAGCGCAAAGCGTCGATGGAGCGTAGATGTCATAGGGTGTCTCTCCTGAGAAAGCTTCTTTTTGGTACCTCCCCCTGGGTAAGGGGTGCTCATCAATAGTAGCGCAGCTGATCGAAAGCGTAGTCAAATAATGCAAAACCTATTGATGCAGGACAGGCCTGCACGCCCGCCGATACCACTTGCGCCATGCCCGCCATTTTCTCGCTGATCCTGCCCGACTTCCTGCTGATCGCCCTGGGAGCCTTGCTCCTGCATCGTTTCCGCTTCAGCGTCGAGTTTTTCCAGGGAACGGAAAAGCTGGTGTACTACGTGCTCTTTCCCGCCCTTTTGTTCCACTCCATCACGCGCACGCCCATGAGCCTGTCCGAAGCGTGGACGCTGCTGCTGGCCGCCGCCGCCCTGATCGCCGCCGGAACGGCGCTGGCCTGGCTGGCCCTACCCGTCCTGAAGCCCGATCTGCGCCGGCACGCCTCGGTCACGCAGTGCGCCTTCCGCTTCAACACCTACCTGGGCATGTCGCTGGCCAGCGCCGTCGCCGGCTCTTCGGGCGTGACCGTCATGGCGTTGCTGGTGGGCTTTTCGGTACCCATGGCCAATATGGTGGCCGTGACCGTGCTGGCGCGCGGCCGGCAAGGACGCGTCTGGATCGAGCTGCTGAAAAATCCCCTGATCCTGGCCACGCTGCTGGCCCTGGCCTGGAACCTGCTGGGCCTGCCCCTGTCCGGTCCGGCGGAGGTGGCGCTGAGCCGCCTGGGCGCCTGCGCCCTGGGCGTGGGCCTGCTGTGCGTGGGCGCAACACTGTCGGTGCAAGGCGCCCGGCAGGCCGGGCCGCTGATCGGCTGTATGGCCGTCGTCAAGCTGATGGCCCTGCCGCTGGTGGCCCTGCTGTCCGGCTGGCTGCTGCAGATGAGCCCCATGGAGCGCCAGATGCTGCTGGTCTTCGCCGCCCTGCCCACAGCCTCCTCGGCGCACGTGCTGGCGGCGCGCATGGGCGGGGACAGCCGGCTGGTCGCACTGACCATGTCGATCGGCACTATACTAGCCGGCTTCACCATTCCATTCTGGCTGGCCATCGCCGGCTGAACGCCATGACACACGACACCCTGACGCTGACCCTGCCGGACGAGGAAGCCACCACCCGTCTGGCGGAACGCTTCGCGCCGCTGCTGACCGGCCAGGCGCCCGGCACGCGCCCCGGCGGGCGCATCCACCTGCACGGGGACCTGGGCGCGGGCAAGACGCACTTCGTGCGGGCGCTGTTGCGCGCCTGCGGCGTCACGGGCCGGATCAAGAGTCCCAGCTACGCGCTGCTTGAAAGTTATAAAGTTTCTAGCTTATACTTCTATCACCTTGATTTCTATAGATTTAGCGATTCACGAGAATGGGTGGATGCTGGTTTTCGTGATATTTTGCAAGACAATGCGGTCGTGCTGATCGAATGGCCTGAAAAAGCAGGGAATTTACTGCCCGCGCCCGACCTGGATCTACACCTGGATTATTGTGGCGACGGTCGTCTGGCCACCCTGGATGCACACAGCGCCAAAGGAACGCTATGGATTACGACACTCGCCCCCAGCCAGCAGAAGTAGGCGCCGCCGGCAAGGCTCGTCGCCGATTCGTCGCCACGGCCACCACCCTGTTCCTGCTGCCCGTGATCCCGCGTCTGGCCAAAGCCAGCACGATCGTTGCCGTCCGCACCTGGCCCGCCGATGAATATACCCGCGTCACGCTGGAGATGGACAGCGAACTGAAGGCCGAGCACTTCACGCTGGAAAATCCCCACCGCATGGTGGTGGACATCCAGGGCCTGACCATGAACCGCACCATCGAAGAGCTGGTGTCCAAGGTCCGCCCCAACGATCCCTACATACGCTCCGTGCGCGTGGGCCAGAACCGCCCGGACGTGGTGCGCCTGGTGCTGGACCTGAAGCAGGCCGTCGCCCCCCAGATCTTCACCCTCAAGCCCGTGGGCGAATACAAGTACCGCCTGGTGCTGGACCTGTATCCGCGCATCGCCCAGGATCCGCTGGTCGCCCTGCAGATCCAGGACGACAACGATCCGCTGGCCTCCGTGCTGGAAAGCCTGGCTCAGAATTCGTCCGACGCTCCCGTGCCCACGGTCAAGGGCCAGTCCCTGCCGCCGGTGGCGCGCACGCCGGCCCCGCCCGTGGCCGTGCCCTCGCCGCCCTCGGCGCCCAGCACCAGCGGCAGTCCCAACCGCCCCCTGCTGATCGCGCTGGATCCCGGCCACGGCGGCGAAGACCCGGGCGCCATCGGCCCCGGGGGCACGCGCGAGAAAGACGTGGTGCTCAGCATCGCCCGGCGCCTGAAGCGCCTGATCGACGCCCAGCCCAATATGCGCACCTACCTGACGCGCGACGCGGACTTCTTCGTGCCGCTGCAGGTACGCGTGCAGAAGGCGCGGCGCGTCAAGGCCGACCTGTTCATCAGCATCCACGCCGACGCCTGGATCAAGCCCAGCGCGCGCGGCTCGTCCATCTACGCCCTGTCGCAGAACGGCGCCACCAGCTCGGCGGCCCGCTGGCTGGCCAAGAAGGAAAACGACGCCGACCTGATCGGCGGCATCAACCTGGGCTCGCACAACCGCCAGGGGGCGCAGATCCTGCTCGACTTGTCCACCGCGGCGCAGATCAACGATTCGGTCAAGGTCGGCTCGCGCGTGCTGGGCGAGATCGGCAAGATCAATCGCCTGCACAAGAACAACGTGGAGCGCGCGGGCTTCGCCGTGCTCAAGGCCCCGGACATCCCGTCCATCCTCATCGAGACGGCCTTCATCAGCAATCCCGAAGAGGAACGCCTGCTGCGCAGCGCCTCCCACCAGGACAAGATCGCCCAGGCCATGCTGACCGGCATACGCGGCTATTTCGCGGAGTTTCCGGCCCTGGCCAGCCGCGGCTGAAACATCCGCTCCCCCCAAAAAAAAACCGGCCTGGGGGCCGGTTTTTTTGTCGGCGCCCGGAACAGGCGTGCCCTGCTCCGGCGCTTTGCTGAAAAGTCAGCTCAGGGGCGCATCGCCCTTGGCCTTGCGCTTGAACAGCTTCCACAGCGCGCCCGCCACCACGGGCACCGCGGCCGCGCTGATGCCGATCAGCACGATGGTGTTCAGATGCGCCTTGATGAAAGGCACCTTGCCGAAGAAAACACCCACAGTGATCAGGCCGCCCACCCACAAGACGGCGCCGGCGACGTTATAGAGCTGGAAACGCAGGGCGTTCATCTGGCCCACCCCGGCCACGAACGGCGCGAAGGTGCGGAATATGGGCAGAAAGCGGGATATCACGATGGTCTTGCCGCCGTGTTTTTCGTAGAAGGCGTGCGTCTTGATCAGGGCCTTGCGATCCAGGAAGCGCGAATCCGTGGTGAACACCTTGGGACCGATGAAACGCCCCACATAATAGTTGACCGTATTTCCCAGGATGGCGCCCACGATCAGCAGGCCGCCCAGCAGGACAGGATCGAGCATGCCCGAAGCGCCGAATGCGCCGGCGATGAACAGGAGCGAATCGCCCGGCAGGAAAGGCAGGACCACAAGGCCGGTCTCGCCAAATACGATCAGGAACAGAATAAGGTAGATCCAGGCTCCATATTGCTCGACCCAGATGCCCAGGTACTGGTCAATATGGAGAATCATGCTGAATAAATCGGGCATATCTCGACACCAAAAAGAAACCGCGCCGCGCCTTCGGCTTGCCGCTCCGATTCGCCAGGCGCATGGCGGTCCGCACGGATTGCCATGAGTCCGGGCTCATCCCCAAGGGAGCGCGTTTTACCTTGGGACGGCCAGACGGACACCATAGAATAAGCTAGTAAAATAAGCCGTTACCGTTTAAAACCCGCGGGCCCGCAGCAGCCGGCCCAACACCGATCACACACGAGGCAAGACGCCCCATGTCATCACGCCGCAGTATTATCCCACTCCCCGACTTGCTTGTAAGCCAAATCGCGGCCGGCGAGGTCATCGAGCGCCCCGCCTCGGTCTTGAAGGAGCTGCTGGAAAACGCCATCGACGCCGGCGCCCGCTCCATCGAGATCCGCCTGGACGGCGGCGGCATACGGCGCATCTCGGTCAGCGACGACGGCCACGGCATTCCCCGGGATGAACTGCCGCTGGCCCTGCAGCAGCACGCCACCAGCAAGATACGCACGCTGGACGAGCTGGAATCCGTGGCCTCCATGGGTTTTCGCGGCGAGGCCCTGCCCTCCATCGCCTCTGTGGCGCGCCTTACCTCGCATTCACGCCCGCAGGCCGATGCCCACGCCTGGGAATACGTCCCCGGCCAACCGGGCGCCGAACCCGCATCCGGCCAGATCGGCACTCGCGTGGACGTGCGCCAGTTGTTCGACGAGATCCCTGCGCGCCGCAAATTCCTGCGCACCGAAGGCACCGAGTACGGCCACTGCGTCACGGCCCTGGAACGCATCGCGCTGGCGCAGCCGCAGATCGCCTTTCGCCTGTTCCACAATGACAAGCCCCAGCGCCACTGGCGCGCCGGCTCGCTGGAACAGCGCCTGCTGGACATACTGGGCAAGGATTTCGTGGACCAGAGCCTGCCCGTGGAGCAGGAGCAGGGGCTGATCGGGCTGCGCGGCCTGATCATCCATCCGGCGCACGCCCGCCCCAGCGCCGACAAGCAGTTTCTGTTCGTCAATGGCCGCTTCGTGCGCGACCGCACGGTGGCCCACGCCATACGCAGCGCCTACGCGGACGTGCTGCACGGCGACCGCCAGCCGGCCTATGCGCTGTTCCTGGACATAGATCCGTCCACCCTGGACGTGAACGTGCACCCGGCCAAGCACGAGGTGCGCTTTCGCGACAGCGGCGCGGTCTACCGCTTCGTGCTCCAGACCCTGAGCCAGGCCTTGGCGCAGGGCAGCATGGCCGGCGACACGCACGTAGGCGCCATGCCTCTGCTCGCCGGCGCGCCCGCCCCTGCGGACTCCTCCGCCGGCGTCCCAACGGGCTTGGCGCCGCAGGAGCGCGAATCCCACGCCGTGACGGGCATGCCCTACACGCATCCGGCCCGCCAGGGCTGGCAGTCCAGCTTCAGCCTGCGCGAACCCGCCATGGCGCGTCCCACGGACTGGAAAAGCCTGTATCGCCCCGTCGAACCCCAGGCGCCCGTCCTTCCCGCGGCCGCCACGGCGCCCGCGGATGACGCCGCGCCGGACGAATTTCCCCTGGGCATGGCGCTGGGCCAGCTGCACGGCATCTACATCCTGTCCGAGACCCGCCAGGGACTGATCCTGGTGGACATGCACGCCGCGCATGAGCGCGTGGTCTACGAGCAGCTCAAGCAGGCGCTGGACGGGCGCGAACTGCCCCGCCAGGACCTGCTGGTGCCGGTGGTCTTTGCCTGTACGGAAAGCGACATCGCCCTGGTGGACGAACACCAGGACACCCTGGCCGAACTGGGCCTGGCCCTGAGCCCCGCCGGCCCCGCCACCCTGGCCGTACGCGCCGTCCCCGCCCTGCTGGCGCAAGGCGACATCGAATCGCTGGCGCGCGGCGTGCTGCGCGACCTGGCCCAGGTCGGCTCGTCCCGCCATCTGGCCGAGCAGCGCAACGAGCTGCTGTCCACCATGGCCTGCCACGGCGCGGTACGCGCGAACCGGCGCCTGACCATACCGGAGATGAACGCCCTGCTGCGCAAGATGGAGCAGACAGACCGCGCCGATCTGTGCAATCATGGCCGCCCTACCTGGTTCCAGTGGAAACTCAGCGAACTGGACAAACTCTTCATGCGTGGACAATGACGGATTTACCCATACTGTGCCTGGCCGGCCCCACGGCCAGCGGCAAGAGCGCGACCACCCACACGCTGGCGCAGCATTGGCCGATAGAGATCATCGTCATGGACTCGGCCACTATCTACCGGGACATGGACATAGGCACGGCCAAGCCTTCGGCACAGGAGCAGGCGGCCATCCCCCACCACCTGCTGGACATCCGCGACCCGGCCGAGCGGTATTCGGCTGCGGAATTCACCGCCGACGCCGGCGCCCTGATCCGCGACATCCGCGCCCGCGGCCGCCTGCCGCTGCTGTGCGGCGGCACCATGCTGTACTACAAGGCCTTGCGGGAGGGCCTGAACGATCTGCCCGGCGCAGACCAGGCCATCCGCGACCAGTTGGACGAGCAGGCCAGGCAGGAAGGCTGGCCCGCCGTGCATGCGCGCCTGGCGCAGGTCGATCCTGAAACGGCCGCCCGCCTGGCGCCCAACGACAGCCAGCGCATCCAGCGCGCCCTGGAAATCTACCTGTCCAGCGGTCGCCCGATGAGTGTCTGGCTGAAGGAGCAGCGCCCTGCTCAGGACGACGGCCTGCACTACGTCACGCTGAGCCTGGAGCCCTCGGACCGGCTGCAGCTGCATGCGCGCATCGCCCAGCGCTATCACGCCATGGTGGAACAGGGACTGGTGGACGAGGTGCGCGCCCTGTACGAGCGCGGCGACCTGCACATTGGCCTGCCTTCGGTGCGCTGCGTGGGCTACCGGCAGATCTGGGACTACCTGGACGGACAAATCAGCCTGGAGCAGGCCGTGGAGCACGCCATCGCGGCCACCCGCCAGCTGGCCAAGCGCCAATTGACCTGGCTGCGCAGCGAGCCGGAACGCCACCGGGTGGATTGCCTGGCGTCCGACGCCCCCCAACAGGTATGCGAGATCGTGCGGGAGTACTGGCCCGCGGCTTGAAAAGACTGATCGACAGCACGGCTGACCCGGCGCAGCGCAGGACCGGGCCAGCGCCCCCGAAAAAGAACCCGACCCCCATCGGGATCGGGCTCTTCCTATGCCGCCAGCGGAATGCGTGCGCGTCAGACCACCACGGTCTGGGGCTGGCCTTCTGCGCGCTCGACGATCTCGCCCAGCGTCCAGACCTGCTCGCCCTGGGCTTGCAGCGTGGCGCTGACGGCCTGGGCCTGTTCGGCGGAAACGATGATGACCATGCCGATGCCGCAGTTGAAGACCCGGTACATTTCCTCGTCGGCCACGTTGCCGTTGGCCTGCAGCCATTGGAACAGGGCCGGCATGGTCCAGGAATCGCGGCGCAGGCGGGCCGTCAGGTGATCCTGCAGGATGCGGGGCACGTTCTCCAGCAGGCCGCCGCCGGTGATATGGGCCAGGCCCTTGATGTCCGTGCCGTGCGCGGCCAGGGCGGCCAGGACGGATTTCACGTAGATGCGGGTGGGCTCCATGACCACGTCCGCCAGGGGACGGCCGTCCAGCTCGTCGGTGGGTTTGGCGTTGGCGTGCGCCAGGATCTTGCGGATCAGCGAATAGCCGTTGGAGTGCGCGCCGCTGGAGGCCAGGCCCAGCACCACATCGCCCGCGGCGATGGACTTGCCGTCGATGATGCGGGACTTCTCCACCGCGCCGACCGCGAAGCCGGCCAGGTCGTACTCGCCCTCGGGGTACATGCCGGGCATCTCGGCCGTCTCGCCGCCGATCAGGGCGCAGCCGGACAGTTCGCACCCCTTGGCGATGCCGCCCACCACCTGGGCGGCGGTGTCCACCGACAGCTTGCCGCAGGCGAAATAATCCAGGAAGTACAAGGGTTCGGCGCCCTGGACTAGAATGTCGTTCACACTCATGGCCACCAGGTCTAGGCCCACGGTGTCATGGCGCTGCCAGTCGAATGCCAGGCGCAGTTTGGTGCCGACGCCGTCGGTCCCCGAAACCAGCACCGGCTCCTTGAGGTGGGCAGGCACTTCGAACAGTGCGCCAAAGCCTCCGATTCCAGCCATGACGCCCGCGCGCATGGTCTTGGCGGCCAGTGGCTTGATGCGATCGACCAGGGCATCGCCCGCGTCGATATCCACGCCTGCATCGCGGTAGGTCAGGGAAACAGAAGAATTGTTTTTCATGAGAAAAGCCGTGGGATATGTGAAAATTGCGAGTTGGACGAAATTGTACGACACATGACCGAGCAACTGATTCTGGATATATCTCCAGCGCCGCCTGCTTCTCTGGACAACTTTGTTGCCGGAGCGAACCAGGCTGCGCTGCAGGCCCTGCGCCAGTGCGCTCCAGGACGTGCGGTCTATCTGTGGGGGCCGCCCGGCGCGGGCCGCACGCACTTGCTGCGGGCCATGGCCAGCCGGGATGACAGCCGCTATTTTAGTGCAGATGATCCCCCGCAACCCATTCTTCGCATCGCGACCGACGACAGGCCCCCGCCCGGGCTGGTGGCTGTGGACGATATAGAACGTTTCGACCAGGCCGGCCAGGCGGCCGTGTTTGCACTGTACAATCGCTGGCGCGAATCGGCCACCCGGACAGACGCCTTCACGCTGGTGGTGTCGGGCGACCGCGCGCCCAAGGCCATGTCCGTGCGCGAAGACCTGCGCACCCGGCTGGGCTGGGACCTGGTCTTTCGCCTGGAGCACCTGTCGGACGCCCACCGGGCCGAGGCCATGCAGCAGCGGGCCCAGGCGCGCGGCCTGCAGCTTCAGGCCGAAGTCATCGCCTGGATCCTGACCCACTACGCGCGCGACATGAATCGCCTGAGCGCCCTGGTCGACGCGCTGGACAATTATTCATTGGTAAAGAAACGCCCCATCACTTTGCCCCTGCTCAAAGAACTGCTGGCTAACAGCCGGACCCAATCCTCTTCCTGAGTCATGACTGCCACTTCCTCTCTCGCCCTTTTCGATCTGGACCACACCCTGCTTCCCCTGGACAGCGATTACCAATGGGCGGACTTCCTGGCCCGCAGCGGCCGCGCCGGCGACCCGCTCGAAGCCGTGCGCCGCAATGAAGACCTGATGGAACGCTACAACCAGGGCCTGCTCACCGCCGAGGAGTCGGCCGAATTCATGCTGGGCCTGCTGACTCGCGGCACCCAGGAGGAACTGCTCGCCTGGCAGGACGAATTCATGCAGGCCATCATTCTGCCCTCCATCACCCCGGCCGCGCGCGAGCTGCTGGCGCAGCACCAGGACCAGGGCCACCTGGTGGCCATCGTCACCGCCACCAACGAATTCGTCACCCGCCCCATCGCAGCCGCCCTGGGCGTGCAGCACCTGATCGCCACCACGCCGGAAATGCTCGAAGGCCGCTACACCGGCAAGATCGCCGGCGTGCCCAGCTTCCAGGCAGGCAAGATCACCCGGGTCAACCAGTGGCTGCAAGGCATGGGAAAGGCCCTCTCCGATTTCGAGCGCAGCTGGTTCTACAGCGACTCGCCCAATGACCTCCCCCTGATGGAGGTGGTCAGCCACCCCGTGGCCACCAATCCCAGCGACCGCCTGCGCAGCGTGGCCGTCGAGCGCGGCTGGACCATCATCGATCTGTTCGCTGACATGATGGACAGCAAATCGTAAAATCGAACGCATGCTTAAACGGACAATAAAAACATTCGTCAGCCGGCTCCTGAATCCGGCCCAGCGCGCCCGCTCCAATGGACCGCGCCGCTACGAGCGCCAGGAGCACGGCATAGACCGGCGCCTGGTCTCGCGCCACGCCGTCAAGGTCTGCGAAGTCCTCAGCCAGCACGGCTACGAAGCCTATGTGGTGGGCGGGGCCGTGCGCGACCTGATCGTGGGCCTGGAGCCCAAGGATTTCGACGTGGCGACCAACGCCACGCCCGAGCAGATCCGCTCCCTGTTCCGGCGCGCGCGCATCATAGGACGGCGCTTCCGGCTGGTGCACGTGGTCTTCGGCCAGGAAATCATCGAGACCTCGACCTTCCGGGCCGACGACAGCGGCAAGCAGACCGACGAGCACGGCCGCATCCTGCGCGACAACGAATTCGGCACGCTGCAGGACGACGCCGCGCGCCGCGACTTCACCCTGAATGCGCTGTATTACGACCCGCTGTCCGAGACCGTCATCGACTACCACAACGGCGTGGCCGACCTGAAGGAACGCCTGGTGCGCATCATCGGCGACCCCGAGACCCGCTACCGCGAAGACCCCGTGCGCATGCTGCGCGCCGTGCGCTTCGCCGCCAAGCTGGACGCGTCCATCGAAGCGAAGACGCACGAGCCCATCAAGCGCCTCTCGCGCCTGATCGAGAACGTGCCCGAATCGCGCCTGTGCGACGAGACCCTCAAGCTGCTCAATTGCGGGCACGCCATGGACTGCATCCGCCGCCTGCAGGACGAAGGCCTGCACAACAAGCTGCTGCCCATGGTCGAGCCCGTGCTGCGCCTGCCGGACGGCGAAGCCTTCCTGGACATGGCGCTGGCTCGCACCGACAGTCGTGTGCGCGCCGGCAAGTCCGCCAGCCCCAGTTTCATCTATGCCTGCCTGCTCTGGAAACTGGTCCAGAAGGATTGGCTGCTGCGCTGCGACAAGGGCGAGCATCCCCAGCAGGCCTTGCTGGAGGCGGCCGACGCGGTCATCGAATCGCAGACCCGGGTCATGCCCATCCAGAAACGCTACCAGTCCGACATGCGCGAGATCTGGTTCATGCAGCCGCGCTTCGAGCGTGTCGCCAACCGCGCCATCTGGCGCATGACCGAACAGCCGCGCTTTCGCGCCGCCGTGGACTTTCTGCAACTGCGCGCCGAAGCCAAGGAAGTGGACAGCGTGCTGGCGCAATGGTGGATGGACCTGGCCAATGCGGGCGATGACGAACGCAGCGAGATGATCGCCGTGCGCAAGCCCGCCGGCGCCGCCGCCGCGCCGCGCAGCGGCCAGCGTCGCAATCGCCGCCGGCGCTCCAACGCCAAGCGCACCCAGCAGGCCGGCGGCATCGAGCCATGAGCGCGCCCCTGATCACCGCCTACGTGGGCATGGGCGCCAACCTGGGACAGGCCCGCCAGACGCTGGAGACCGCCGCCGCCGAGCTGGCCGCCACGCCCGGCGTGCAGGAACTGGAACTGGCGCGCTTCTACCGCACGGCGCCGGTCGATGCCGGCGGCCCGGACTACACCAATACCGTGGCGCGCCTGCGCTGCACCCTGTCGGCGCTGGAGCTGCTGGACCGCCTGCAAGCCATCGAGCTGGAGCATGGCCGCACCCGCCTGTACCGCAACGCGCCGCGCACCCTGGACCTGGACCTGCTGCTGTACGGCGACGCGTCCATCTCCCACGAGCGCCTGACCGTGCCCCATCCACGCATGCACGAGCGCGCCTTCGTGCTGGTTCCCCTGGCGGAGCTGGCCCCCGGCTTGCACCTGGCCCAGGGCAGCCTGTCCGACCTGCTGGCCCGCGTCGGCGACCAGGACATCGCTCCGCTGGATTGAAGCCGTCGGACACAGGACGACACGAAAAAAGCCCGCGCAATTGAACTGACCCCCGAAAGTTGGACGGTCAGAGCCTAAAGCCCGAAGGCCTGAGCTCGGTACTGCACCGGGCTCAGGCCTTTTAGCTTGAGCTTGATGCGTTCGTGATTGTAGTAGTGGATGTACTGGCCGATGCCGGCCTGGAGCTGCTCGATGCTCTCGAAGCGGTTCAGGTGGAAGAACTCGGCCTTGAGCGTGCCGAAGAAGCTCTCCATGGCGGCATTGTCCAGGCAGTTTCCCTTGCGCGACATGCTCTGAATCACGCCTTGCTCAGCGAGCCGACGCCGGTACTGGGGCTGCTGGTACTGCCAGCCCTGATCGGAGTGCAGCAGCGGGCGATCCGTGGGTGCGAGCCGGGCCAGCGCTTTCTGGAGCATGCTGCCCACGAGCTGGAACACGGGGCGCAGGCTGGTCTCGTAGGCCACGATCTCGCCGTTGTACAGGTCCATCACCGGCGAGAGGTACAGCTTGTCGGCGCCGACCTTGAACTCGGTCACATCCGTCACCCACTTCTGGTTGGGCCTGTCGGCCTGGAACTGGCGCGTCAGCAGGTTCGGCGCCACACGGCCCTGCTCGCCTCGGTACGAACGGTATTTCTTCGGGCGCACCAAGGACTTCAGTCCCAGCGTCTGCATCACGCGCTGGACGGCCTTGTGGTTGATGAGCTCACCGGCTCGGCGCAGCGCCGCCGTGATGCGCCGGTAGCCATAGCGGCCCTGGTGCTGGTCGTACAGCGCGCGGATGCGCGCCTTCAGTCCGGCGCAGGGATCGGCCGCGCCCAGTGCCTTGGCCTGGTAGTAGAACGTGCTGCGCGACAGCCCGGCCACCTTCAGCAGCACGGCCAAGGTGTGGCCTTGCCTCAATTCGAGCACGACCCGCGCTTTTTCTGCGCGGCCAGCGCTTTTTCCTGACGCAAGGCCCTCAATTTTTTTAAGTACGCATTCTCCGCGCGCAGATATTCGTTCTCTTGGCGCAACTGCTCCAGCGTGCGCGTGTCCTCGCAGGGCGAAGGCGTAAGGGTTGGAGGTTTGGGGGATTTCATCGTCGGGGAGCGGCCTGGGCGAGGGTTGGGGGTCAGGGCGCGAAGGCCCCCTTCATGATACTCGCGTTCCCACCGCCTCACGACGCCATGGCCGCCGCGCACGTCGAACCGCGCCGCGGCTTGGCGGCAAGACAAGCCCTCTTGCCACATCCGACTCAACACGGACAGCTTGAACTCGGCGCCGTAGTGACCGCTGTGCTTCTTGTGCAATCCCGCCTCGCCATGCTCTCGGTACTGCGCGGCCCAGCGGCGCACCGTCCCATGATCGAGCCCATATCGCCCGGCCAATGCCCGGGCCCCTAGCGACCCGGACCAATAGTCCCGTGCCACTTCCAGCTTGAAGTCCACATCATATTTCGCCATGTAAAACCCCCGAAGGTTGGATCAATGTCCAACTTTCGGGGGTCAGTTCAAATGCGCGCGGGCTTTTTCATGCTTCATGCGGCCGGGACGGACGTCCCGCCGCGCCGGGCTCAGATCGCGACCAGCGGGATCTCGGCAATGCGCTTGCGCCATTCGGCCGGGCCGGTATTGTGCACCGACACGCCTTCGGAATCCACGGCCACCGTCACAGGCATGTCCTTGACGTCGAACTCGTAGATGGCTTCCATGCCCAGGTCCTCGAAGGCAACGATCTTGGCGCCGCGGATGGCCTTGGACACCAGGTAGGCGGAACCGCCCACCGCCATCAGGTAGGCCGACTTGTGGGCGCGGATGGAATCGATGGCGACCGGGCCGCGCTCGGCCTTGCCTATCATGGCGATCAGGCCGGTCTTGGACAGCATCATGTCGGTGAACTTGTCCATGCGAGTCGCCGTGGTCGGGCCCGCAGGACCCACGACCTCGTCGCCCACGGGATCGACAGGGCCCACGTAGTAGATGACGCGATTGGTGAAGTCCACGGGGAGGGACTCGCCCTTTTCCAGCATGTCCTGGATGCGCTTGTGGGCGGCGTCGCGGCCGGTCAGCATCTTGCCGGACAGCAGCAGGGTCTCGCCAGGCTTCCAGGAGGCGACCTCGGCCGGCGTCAGGGTGTTCAGGTCCACCTGGCGGGACTTGTTGTAGTCGGGCGCCCAGTGGATGTCCGGCCAGGCCGACAGCGGCGGAGGCGTCAGTTCGGCAGGGCCGCTGCCGTCCAGGGTGAAGTGCGCATGACGCGTGGCGGCGCAGTTGGGAATCATGGCCACGGGCTTGGAGGCGGCGTGCGTGGGGAAGGTGTTGATCTTCACGTCCAGCACGGTGGTCAGGCCGCCCAGGCCCTGGGCGCCTATGCCCAGCGCATTGACCTTCTCGTACAGCTCGATGCGCAGCTCTTCCAGCTTGTTCTGCGGGCCGCGCTGCAGCAGCTCGTACATGTCGATGTCTTCCATCAGGGCTTCCTTGGCCATCAGCATGGCCTTCTCGGCCGTGCCGCCGACCCCGATGCCCAGCATGCCGGGCGGGCACCAGCCGGCGCCCATGGTGGGCACCGTCTTCAGCACCCAGTCCACCAGCGAGTCGCTGGGGTTCAGCATGACGAACTTGCTCTTGTTTTCCGAACCGCCGCCCTTGGCGGCCACCTGCACGTCGACCCGGTCGCCCGCGACCAGCTCGACGTTGACGATACAGGGCGTGTTGTCGCGCGTGTTCTTGCGCGTGAACAGGGGATCCGTCAGGATGGAGGCGCGCAGCGGATTGTCGGGGTTCAGGTAGCCGCGGCGCACCCCTTCGTCACACAGCTCCTGCAAGGAGCGCTGGGTGTCGAAGCGCACGCCCATGCCCACCTTCAGGAACACGTTGACCACGCCCGTGTCCTGGCAGATGGGCCGATGACCTTCGGCGCACATGCGCGAATTGGTCAGGATCTGGGCGATGGCGTCCTTGGCGGCCGGGTTCTGCTCGCGCTCGTAGGCGCGCGCCAGATGCTGGATGTAGTCAGTGGGATGGTAATAGCTGATGAACTGCACCGCGTCGGCGATGGACTGAATCAGATCGTCTTCTTTGATCGTGGTCATGGTGGCGTCTATAAAACGGAGTGAAACGAAGGGAAATTACTTGCCCTGCCAGACGGGCTCGCGCTTCTCGGCGAAGGCGGTGGCGCCTTCCTTGGCGTCGGCGGAGGTGAAGATGGCGGCGATGCGCGGGCGCTGCAGGTCGAACATGTCGGCCTGGCGCCAGTCGCGCGATTCGGCAATGATGCGCTTGGCGGTCTGCACGGCCAGCGGACCGTTGGCGGCGATCTGGGCGGCCAGCTCCAGGGCCTGCCCGCAGGCCTGGCCCTCGTCCGCCAGACGGCTGACCAGGCCCAGCTCGGCCATGCGTTCGGCCGGGTACATGCCGCCGGTCAGCACCATTTCCATGGCCACGTGATAGGGCACGCGGCTGGGCAGGCGCACCATGCCTCCCGAGCCGGGCACGATGCCGCGCTTGACCTCGGGCAGGCCGAACGAAGCCTTGCGCGAGGCGACGATAAGGTCGCAGGACAGGGCGATCTCGAACCCGCCGGCCAGGCAATAGCCCTCCACGGCCGCGATCAGGGGCTTGCGGGGCGGGCGCTCGCAGATGCCGGCAAAGCCGCGCTCGCCCACGTAGGGACGCTGGCCGGTCTTGGCGAAGGCCTTCAGGTCCATGCCGGCGCAGAAGGTCTGGTTCGCGCCCGTGAGCACGCCCACCGCCACGTCCGGGCTGCCGTCCAGCTCGTCCAGCGCCTGGGCCAGCTCCTGGGCCGTCTCCAGGTTGATCGCATTGCGCGCCTCGGGACGGTTCAGCGTGATGAGCAGCACCTTGCCGATGCGTTCGAGCTTGACGAGTTCACCCATGGATATGGCCTCCTGAGACGCCGGCCAGATAAAGCCGGCAAATAAGCGAAGTTTGAATAAACGCATATCATACGTCTAAAACTGTGCTACCCGCTGAGGCGGGTCCGGCCCCGCCCGTGGCCCGGACGGCGCGGCCCGGGCCGGCGGCGGGCGCTTTTATGCTGCAAGCGCGCAGTTCACGGTAAAATAGAAAAATTTTGCGGCTTCTCGCTTTACTGGCCATTGCTCATGCTCACCTTTCAGCAAATCATACTTACGCTCCAGCAATACTGGGACAAGCACGGATGCGCGCTGCTTCAGCCCTACGACATGGAAGTCGGCGCCGGCACCTCCCACACGGCGACCTTCCTGCGGGCCATAGGCCCCGAACCCTGGCGCGCCGCCTATGTGCAGCCTTCGCGCCGCCCCAAGGACGGCCGCTACGGCGACAATCCCAACCGCCTGCAGCACTACTACCAGTTCCAGGTGGTGCTCAAGCCCGCCCCTGAGAACATCCTGGACCTGTACATAGGCTCGCTGGAGGCGCTGGGCATCAATCCCAAGGCGCACGGCGTCCGCTTCGTCGAGGACGACTGGGAAAACCCCACGCTGGGAGCCTGGGGCCTGGGCTGGGAAGTCTGGCTCAACGGCATGGAAGTCACCCAGTTCACCTACTTCCAGCAGGTGGGCGGCCTGGACTGCACGCCCACGACCGGCGAGATCACCTACGGCCTGGAGCGCCTGGCCATGTATCTGCAGGGCGTGGAGAGCGTCTACGACCTGGTCTGGACCGAAGGCCACAACGGCCAGCGCATCTACTATCGCGACGTCTTCCACCAGAACGAAGTGGAGCAGTCCGCCTACAATTTCGAACATGCCAGCACCGAAGTGCTGTTCGCGCACTTCAACGACCACGAAGGCGAAGCCAAGCGCCTGATCGACGTGCCGCTGGCCCTGCCCGCCTACGAACAGACCCTGAAAGCCGCCCATACCTTCAACATGCTCGATGCGCGCGGCGCCATCAGCGTCACCGAGCGCGCCGCCTACATCGGCCGCATCCGCAATCTGTCGCGCGCCGTGGCGCAGGCTTATTACGATTCCCGCGAACGCCTAGGTTTCCCCATGCTGACCAAGAACACCACGGAGGCCAGCGAATGAGCGCCTCCAACACGCAGCCTTTGCTGGTCGAGCTCTTCACCGAAGAACTCCCTCCCAAGGCATTGAACCAACTGGGCCAGGCCTTTGCCGAAGGCCTGCAGAAGATCCTGGGCGAACAGGCCCTGCTGGCCGAGGACTGCGAACTGCGCGCCTACGCCACCCCGCGCCGCCTGGCCGCCTGGTTCAGCGCCGTGCACAAGCAGGCCGACGACCAGCCCTACACTGAAAAACTGATGCCCGCCCACATCGGCCTGACCGAGGACGGCCAGATCGCCCCCGCCCTGGCCAAGCGCCTGGACGCCAAGGGCCTGGGCCACCTGGGCACGGCCGACCTGGTGCGCGAATCCGACGGCAAGCAGGACTATCTCTACGTACGCGGCGTGGCGCCGGGCGCCGCCCTGCAGGAGGGCCTGCAGCAGGCCCTGGACTGGGCCATAGGCCACCTGCCCATTCCCAAGGTCATGCGCTACCAGCTGGCCGACGGCGTCACGAGCGTGCGCTTCGTGCGCCCGGCCCACGGCCTGGTCGCGCTGTGGGGCTCGGACATCGTTCCCGTCAGCGTGTTGGGCCTGCAGGCCGGCCGCCGGACCCACGGCCACCGCTTCATGTGCGACGCCCCCTTCGACATCCGCGATGCCGACTCCTGGGCCGCCCAGATGCTGGAGCAGGGCAAGGTCGTGCCCTCCTTCGAAACCCGCCGCGAGCAGATCCGCCAGGACCTGGAAAACCAGGCCCGCGCCCTGAACGCCACGCTGGGCCAGGACCCCGAAGTCGAGGCCCTGCTGAACGAAGTCACCGCCCTGGTGGAATTCCCGACCATCTACGTGGGCGAGTTCGACGAGCAATTCCTGAAAGTGCCGTCCGAGTGCCTGATCCTGACCATGCGTCTGAATCAGAAGTACTTCCCCCTGTTCGACCCCGCCACCCAGGCGCTGACCAATCGCTTCCTGATCGTCAGCAACATGCGCGTGGACAACCCGGTCAACATCGTCGAAGGCAACCAGCGCGTGGTGCGCCCCCGTCTGGCGGACGCCCAGTTCTTCTTCGAGACCGACCGCAAGCTGCCGCTGGCCGAGCGCGTGGCCACGCTGGCCAACAGCGTCTACCACAACAAGCTCGGTTCGCAGCTGGAACGCGTCGGCCGCCTGCAGGCCGTCGCCGGCTATATCGCCGACCAGCTTGGCGCGGACAAGGCCCGCGCCCAGCGCGCCGCCCTGCTGGCCAAGGCCGACCTGAATTCCAACATGGTCGGCGAATTCCCTGAACTGCAGGGCGTGATGGGCGCCTACTATGCCCAGGCCGACGGCGAGGCCGAGGACGTGGTCCTGGCCATCCGCGAGCAGTACCGCCACCGCCTGGACCTGCCCGTGCATCCCCGCACCCTGACCCAGGCCGTGCTGTTCCTGGCCGAGCGCGCCGAGGTGCTGGTCGGCATCTGGGGCATAGGCCTGGCGCCCACGGGCGAGCGCGACCCCTATGCCCTGCGCCGCGCCGCGCTGGGCCTGATCAGCGCCTACGAGCAGTTGGAGCGCGGCGGCTACTTCGACAACCGCAGCCTGGACCTGGGCGCGCTGCTGAACCACGCCGCCTCGCTGTTCAAGAACGGCGTGCTGGCCGCCGACACCGTGCCGGCCGTGCAATCCTTCATCTACGAGCGCTACCGCAACCAATTGGGCAACGAATACGACCGCAACGTGGTCGACGCCGTCCTGGCCCTGCAGCCGCCGCTGGAGCAGGTGCACGCCCGCATCCAGGCCTGCGCCTCCTTTGCGCAGCGCCCCGAGGCCGACAGCCTAGCCGCCGCGAACAAGCGCGTCAGCAACCTGCTCAAGAAGGCCGATGGCGCACTGGCCGCGCTGGACCCCGCCCTGCTGGTGGAGCCCGCCGAACGCGAGCTGGCCGAACTGGTTGCGCAATTGCAGCCGGTGGCGCAGCAGCAGTTCGAAGCCGGCGAATTCGACGCCTCCCTGGCAACCCTGGCCCAGGCTCGCAGCGCCGTGGACGCCTTCTTCCAGGACGTCATGGTCATGGCTGACGACCCGGCCGTGCGCGCCAACCGTCTGGCCCTGCTGGGCAAGCTGCACCAGCTGATGAACCAGGTGGCCGACATTTCGGGGCTGGCTCGATAGTGAAGCTCACCATCAGCGATCGGGACGGCGTCATCAACCAGGACAGCGACGCCTTCATCAAGAGCCCGGACGAATGGATCCCCATTCCGGGCAGCCTGGAGGCGCTCGCGCGCCTGACCGAGAACGGCTGGAAGTTGGTCGTCGCCACCAACCAGTCGGGCCTGGCGCGCGGCCTGTTCAGCATGGCCACGCTCAACGCCATCCATGCCAAGATGCGCCGCGAACTGGCGCTGCACGGCGGCCTGATCGACGCCATCTTCATCTGCCCGCACGGACCGGACGACGGCTGCGCCTGCCGCAAGCCGGCATCGGGCATGTTCCGCGACATCGCGCAGCGCTACGAGATCAGCCTGCAGAACGTGCCCGCCGTGGGCGACTCCCTGCGCGACCTGCAGGCCGCCGCCGCGCTGGGCTGCGCGCCCTGGCTGGTGCAGACCGGCAAGGGACTGCGCACCCTGGAAAAAGGCGGCCTGCCCGAGGGCACCCGGATCGAAGCCGATCTGGCGGCCGTCGTCGACAAATGGCTCAGCGAGACCTGACATGGGCATCATCCGCGCCACGCTCTACCAGCTCTTCCTGCTGGTCACCGTCATCCCCTATGCCTTCGCCTGCCTGCTGTGGGCTCCCCTGCCCCTGGACTGGCGCTACCGTCTGACCGTGGGCTGGCCGCGCCTGGCCCTGTGGGGCGCGCGCGTCATCCTGGGCATACGCTGGCAGACCAAAGGCTGGGAGAACCTGCCCGACGGCAAGGCCGTCATCCTGTCCAAACACCAGTCTGCCTGGGAGACCCTGTTCTTCCCCGGCCACATGCCGCGCCAGGTCTGCTTCGTCTATAAAAAAGAACTGCATCGCGTACCCTTTTTCGGCTGGGGCCTGGCTCTGCTGCGCATGATTCCCATCGACCGCTCCAAAGGTCGCGACGCCTTCGAACAGGTCATACGCGTAGGCCAGCAGCGCATCGACGAAGGACGCTGGCCCCTGCTGTTCCCCGAAGGCACGCGCACCGCGCCGGGCACGACAGGCCGCTACAAGATGGGCGGCGCCCTGCTGGCCAGCCGCACCGGCACGCCCGTCATCCCCGTGGCCCACAACGCCGGCGAGTGCTGGCGCCGCAACGCCTTCGTCAAGACGCCGGGGCTGGTCACGGTTTCCTTCGGTCCGCCCATCGATCCTGCCGGCCTCACGCCCGAAGAATTGAACCAACGCGTGCAGGAATGGATCGAAACCGAAATGCGCGTCCTGAACCCCGAACGCTATGCCGGTACCTCCACAACTGGCGCTGTTTCCTGACACCGCCTTTCCCCACCCCGAGCAGCGGCCCGCGCCGTCCGCCGAACAGCCCGCCCTGCCCGCCAGGGCGCCCGCGCCGCTGACCGTCAAGCCCGACACCCTGCCCGCGGGCGTGCAGTGGCGCCATATCGTGCTGGACGGCCACGACATAGGCTACCAGCTGAAACGCTCGCGGCGCCGCACCGTGGGCCTGACCATCAACGACAGCGGCCTGACCGTCTCCATCCCTTCCTGGATCAAGCTGAGCCAGGCCGAGCAGGTCCTGCAGCGCAAGACGGACTGGGTCGTGCGCAAGCTGCAGGAATACCGCGAACGGCGCGAACAGCTGGCCCTGAACCGGCTGCGCTGGCAGGACGGCGACTGCCTGCCCTACATGGGCGCCTCCATCCGGCTGGCCCTGGACCCGACCGCCCAGCAGATCAGCTTCAGCGGCGCGCCCCTGGCTCCGCAGGCCGGCGACTGCCTGTGCCTGCCCCTGCCCATGCAGGCCGACTCGCGCCGCGTCCAGGAACTGACCCAGGCCTGGCTGCAGCAGCAGGCCCGGCAGTGGTTTGAACAACGCCTGGCGCACTATCTCCAGGCGGCCGGACTGACGGCCCGGAAACTGCGCCTGGCGGCCCCGGCCAAGCGCTGGGGCTCATGCAGCAGCGACGGCACCATCATGCTGAACTGGCGGCTGATACACTTTGAGCCGTCCGTCATCGATTATGTGGTCGCCCACGAGGTGGCCCACTTGAAGGAAATGAACCATGGCCCCCGGTTCTGGGCCCTGGTCGAGACGCTTTATCCGGACTTCATGCGCGCCCGCAACCATCTGCGGCAACATGACCCGGGCACCCTGCCCCTGCTGTAAGGCAGGCTGAACTCAAGGAGCTTTTACCCATGCGTATCCTGCACACCATGCTGCGTGTCGGCAATCTGGACCGTTCCCTGGCCTTCTACACCGAAGTGCTGGGCATGAAGCTGCTGCGCAAGTCGGACTACCCCGACGGCCGCTTCACACTGGCTTTCGTCGGCTACCAGGACGAGGCCGACGGCGCCGTCCTGGAACTGACCCACAACTGGGACACCGAATCCTACGACCTGGGCAACGCCTACGGCCACATCGCCCTGGAAGTGGAAGACGCCTACAAGGCCTGTGAAGACATCAAGGCGCGCGGCGGCAAGGTCGTGCGCGAGGCCGGTCCCATGAAGCACGGCACCACCGTCATCGCCTTCGTGGAAGATCCCGACGGCTACAAGATCGAGCTGATCCAGGCCAAGGGCCGCGTGGACTGATTCCCGCCTCAGCCGCCGGACATGGCGGCCGGGTCCATCCAGGCCGCCTCCCACACATGCCCGTCCGGATCGGCAAGATTGCGGTTGTACATGAAGCCCAGGTCCTGCCTGGGGTTGATGTCCGCCGTTCCTCCATGCCGGGCGGCCGCCTCGTTCATGCGATCGACGGCGTCGCGGCTCTCGCAGGAAAGCGCCAGCATCACCTCGCTGGCCTCGGCGGCGGGGATGGGACGGCTGGTGAAGGTGCGCCACCGCTCGTGGGTGTGCAGCATCACATTGATGGCCTCGCTCCATACCATGCAGGCGGCGCTCTGGTCGGTGAAGCGCGGGTTGTTGGTAAAACCCAGGGCTTCGTAGAACGCCACGGACCGCGGCAAGTCCGTCACCGGCAGATTCACGAAAATCATTTTCTGCATGTCAGTCTCCTTGCGCAATGCAGCGCAGGCCGGCGGCCATCCGCCCAAAGCCTGCCTGTCAGCCCAAGCTTAAAGACGTTCCCATGCATGGAAAACGGAATTTGGTAAGGGAACGCATCCGTCTGGCACGCGTGCCGGGGCACGCTCGAGCTCAAGCGCAAGAATTGGCAACAACCAGAGTCAGGCCGGCTGGGAACCGTCCGGGCCGCCGCCGCTGCCATTGGTCCGCGCAAAGGCGTCCGCCGGGAAGTCATCCACGGCAATGACATCGGCCACCGCCTGCTGATAGGCCTCGATCAGGGCGGCCTGCTCGATGGTGATGGCGCCCTTGTCCCGCGCGATGCGCCAGTCGGCCAGGCCGGCCTTGCGCACCTGGTCCAGCAGCGGCTGGGCCTGCACCGCCAGGCTGAAGGCGCGTTCCAGCAAGGCGACGGAGGGCGTGTCATGTCCTTCCCAGACCGCGCCCACCAGGCGGTCGCGCGAGCCGGACGATTCCAGCAGGATCCCGGCCGCCTTGCGGGTCAGCTCATCGCACGGCGGGCGCGCCGCCAGCCCGAATGGCCGCAGCAGCACTCGCGGGAGCCGCGCCAGCGGGCGGGAAGGCAGATTGGACAGGACCTCGTCCATGCGCCTGTCCAGGCGCGCCAGGCTGTCCCGCGCGCACCAGTGCACCAGGGGCAGGTCGGAATGATGGCGCCCTTCATCGTTCCAGCGCTTGAGCACGGCGGACAGCAGGAACAGTTCGGCCAGCATGTCGCCCAGGCGGGCGGACAGCATTTCCTTGCGCTTCAGGCTGCCTCCCAGCGACAGCAACGCACATTCCGCCAGCAGCGCGAACGCGGCGGCATAGCGGTCCAGGCGCCGATAGACCGGCGCGATCTCGCCGGCCTGGCGAGGCCAGCGGCCGATCAGGCCGCCCGTCCAGGCCATGCCGGTAGCGCGCAGCGCATTGCGCACGCTGTGAGCCAGATGGCGCCAGATGACGGCGTCGAAATCATCCTCGCCCTGCTGCTCGTCCGGATTGGACAGGGCCTTGACTTCCTGCATGAGCCAGGGATGGGAGCGGATCGCCCCCTGGCCGAAGACGATCAGGCTGCGGGTCAGGATATTGGCGCCTTCCACCGTGATGGCCACGGGCAGCGCCCGATACAGGCTGGAGAGGTAATTGTTCGGACCGTCGATGACGGCCTTGCCCGCATGCACGTCCATGGCCGCGTTGACCGATTCACGCATGCGCTCGGTGCAGTGCAGCTTCATGATGGCCGAGACGACCGCCGGCTTGACGCCCTGGTCCAGCCCGGCGCAGGTCATGCGCCGCGCCGCCTCCACCACGTAGGCATTGCCCGCCATGCGCCCCAGCATTTCCTGCACGCCTTCGAACTTGCCGATGGGGACGCCGAACTGGGTGCGTACGCGCGCATAGGCTCCGCTGGTGTGGGCGGAGAACACGCAGGCGGCCGCCGCCAGCGAGGGCAGCGAGATGCCCCGGCCCGCGGCCAGGGCGCTCATCAGCATGATCCAGCCCTTGCCGGCCTGGGCCGGGCCGCCGATCAGGGCGTCGATGGGCACGAAGACATCCTTGCCTTGCGTGGGACCGTTCTGGAACACCTGCATGGCCGGCAGATGCCGGCGCCCGATGGTGATGCCGGGCAAGTCGGTGGGGACCAGCGCCACGCTGATGCCCGGCTCCGGATCATCGCCCAGCAGGCCTTCCGGATCCTGCAGCTTGAAGGCCAGGCCCAGCACGGTGGCGACCGGGGCCAGGGTGATGTAGCGCTTGGACCAGTTCAAGCGTATGCCCAGCACGGAGCGGCCGTCCACGTCCTGCCGGCAGACCACGCCCGTGTCCACCATGGATGCGGCGTCCGAGCCCGCTTCGGGACTGGTCAGGCCGAAGCAGGGAATTTCCTGGCCGCTTGCCAGGCGCGGCAGCCAATGGCGGCGCTGCTCGTCGGTGCCGAACTGCAGCAGCAGCTCGCCCGGCCCCAGGGAATTGGGCACCATGACCGTGACGGCGGCCGTGATGGAACGCACCGCGATCCGGCGCACCACTTCCGAATGCGCATAGGCCGAGAACCCCAGGCCGCCGTATTCGGCCGGGATGATCATGCCGAAAAAACCCTGTTCGCGCAGAAAGGCCCAGACCGTCGGAGGCAGGTCGCCCCGCACCCACTGGGTGTCCCATTCGTCCAGCATCTTGCACAGTTGCGCCACGGGACCGTCCAGGAAGGCCTGCTCCTGCGCCGTCAATCGGGCGGGCGGCACGGCTAGCAGCTTCTGCCAATCGGGCCGGCCGGAAAACAGTTCGGCTTCCCACCAGGTGTCGCCAGCGTCTATGGCCTGCTGTTCGGTGGCTGACAAGCGTGGCAGGGCATCCCGTCCCAGACGGTACAAAGGCACCGTCAACCATTTTCTGCGCCAGGCTTTCCAGTCCATAATGTCTCCCTAAGAACCTGTTCGATGTCTTTTCATAGCGCCTGTTCCCCCTACCGGCTCGTGGATGCAAGATGCAAGGCGCAGCCGGGCTGGTAGCCCGGCGAGTACTTGCAACGCCGCGGACGCAGCTGGTAGAGGTAAGCCTTCGGGCCCGTGCTCGCGCCACGCCCCTCGTCGTTGCGCGGCTTGCTCAGGCGCGGAGCATGAGCGGCGCCACTCGCCTAGATGGACGCGGCGGGAGTACGGGCAGGCGCTATGAAAAGACATCGAACAGGTTCTAACATGATGCCGTGCTCAATCTTCATTATCACCTTAATGCCCTGAGTCTGCGACAATCTTGCGTGGCCCTTTGTTCCTTCGCGCACTGCCGACAACATGCTCAATACTCTCTGGCTGGTTTTTTTCCTGATCGCCGCCGTCAGCGGCTTCTACCAATGGCTGGTCCAGGGCAACAGCGAGATTTTCGCGCACATGGTGCGCAGCCTGTTCGACATGGCCGCCCTGTCGGTGCAGCTGATGCTGCTGCTGTTCGGCACGCTGACGCTCTGGCTCGGTTTCCTGAAGATCGCCGAGCGGGCCGGCCTGATCGACGTGCTGGGCCGCTGGCTGACGCCGCTGTTCGCCCGCCTGATGCCCGAAGTGCCGCGCGGCCATCCAGCCCTGGGGCTGATCACCCTGAACTTCGCCGCCAATGGCCTGGGCCTGGACAACGCCGCCACGCCCATCGGCCTGCGCGCCATGAAGGCCCTGCAAAGCCTGAATCCCCGGCCGGACACCGCCACCAACGCGCAGATCCTGTTCCTGGTGCTGAACGCCTCATCCCTGACGCTGCTGCCGGTCAGCATCTTCATGTATCGCGCGCAGCAGGGGGCGGCCGATCCCACCATGGTGTTCCTGCCCATCCTGCTGGCCACCACCGCCTCTTCGCTGGTGGGCCTGCTGTGCGTGGCCCTGGTGCAGCGGCTGCGGCTGCTCGATCCGGTCCTGCTGCTCTGGTTCACCGCCCTGGCCGTGGTGCTGGGCTCCTTCATGGCGCTGCTGGCCACGCTCAGCTCGGCGGCCATCCAGACTTTGTCCTCCCTGCTGGGCAATCTGACCCTGCTGGGCATCATCTGGCTGTTCCTGCTGGTGGGCTGGCGCCGCAAGGTGGCGCTCTATGACTGCTTCATCGAGGGGGCCAAGGAAGGCTTCGCCGTGGCCCGCGACCTGCTGCCCTATCTGGTGGCCATGCTGTGCGCCGTGGGCATCCTGCGCAGTTCGGGTGCGCTGGACATCGCCCTGGACCTGATACGCTGGCTGGTGGGCCTGTCGGGATTGGACACCCGCTTCATCGACGCCCTGCCGACCGCTCTGGTCAAGCCTTTCTCGGGAGGCGCGGCGCGCGCCCTGCTGATCGAGACCATGCAGCATCACGGCGTGGACAGCTTCCCCGCCCTGCTGGCCGCCACCGTGCAGGGCAGCACGGAAACCACCTTCTATGTGCTGGCCGTGTACTTCGGCGCGGTAGGCATACAGCGCGCGCGGCACGCCGTGCCCTGCGCGCTGATCGCGGACCTGGCCGGCGTGCTGGCCTCCATCGGAGTGTGCTACTGGTTCTTCGGCTGATCAGGCGGCCTTACAAGGCCTCGCCGATCTGTCACGCGCCGAGCACGCCCTTGTCCAACAAATGGTCCGCCAGGGCGATGTACTGCTGCAGGGACAGGTCCGCGGGCCGGGCGGTGGGCGCAATGCCCAGCTCGTCCCAGGCGATGTGCGGCGTCCAGTCGCCCAGCCCGCCGCGCAGCATCTTGCGCTTCTGGGCAAAGGCGCGCGCGACCACCTGCTCGAACGCGCCGGCGTCCCTGGCCTGCGGGCGGTCCGCCGGCAAGGGCACCATGCGCACCACGGCCGACACCACGCGCGGCGGCGGGTTGAAGGCTTCGGGCGGCACCTCGAACAGCTTGGCCATGCGATAGCGCGACTGCAGCATGACGGACAGCCGGCTGTAATCGGACGAGCCAGGCCTGGCCACCATGCGATCGATGACTTCGCGCTGCAACATGAAGTGCTGGTCCACCACGGCGTCCGCGTAGCCCAGTAGATGAAACAACAGGGGACTGGAAATGTTGTAGGGCAGATTCCCCACCACGCGCAGTTGCGGGCCCAGCGCGCCGAAATCCACCGTCAGGGCGTCCGCCTCGATGATTTCCAGCTTGCCGGCCGGATACTGATGGCGCAGGCGCGACGCCAGGTCACGGTCGATTTCCACCACGCGCAGGCGCTCGACCGCCTGCGTCAGCGGCCGGGTCAGGGCCGAGAGGCCCGGACCGATTTCCACGATATTGTCGATGGCACGCGGGCCGATGGCCCGGATGATCTGGTCGATGATGGCTTCATCTTCCAGGAAGTTCTGTCCAAAACGCTTGCGCGCCTGATGCTGCGCCATACCTGTCCTTAACGTTTGCGCGTGCTGGATTCGGGGTCCAGGCGATTGTCGATGTAGGCGCGGCCGCGCAGACCCTTGAGAAAGTCCTCGAAGGCCGGCTCGGCGCGCTGCTGGAACAAGGCCTGACGCGCCTGCATGCGCTTGTACTCGTTTTCCATGTTGCGCGTGCGGCGCTCCACGACCTGGATCAGGTGCCAGCCGAACTGGGACTCCACCGGCCCGCTGATCTGGCCGGGCTCCAGCCTGTCCATGGCCTGCTCGAAAGGCGGCACGGTTTCGCCGGGCGACAGCCAGCCCAGGTCGCCGCCCTGCGGCGCGCTGCTGTCTTCCGAATAGCGCTTGGCCAGGTCTTCAAAGGATTCGCCGTTGTTGATGCGCTGCTGCAGTTGCTCGATGCGCTGGCGGGCCTGCGCGGAAGTCATGACCTTGGACAGCTTGACCAGGATGTGGCGGGCGTGCGTCTGGGTGACCATCATCGGACCGGACTGCACCGCGCCCGCGCCAGGCGCCTGCGTGGTGGTGACGGGCGCGCCGGCGCCGCCGCGCTCGAGCAGCTTCAGGATGTGGAACCCCTGGCCGCTGCGCACCAGATTGGAGACCTGGCCGGGCTCCAGCGTATGGATGGCCTGCACGAACAGGTCGGGCCAGTCGGACAGCGGC
The DNA here is from genome assembly GCF_965112015.1 of Alcaligenes sp. Marseille-Q7550. Classification (NCBI taxonomy): domain Bacteria; kingdom Pseudomonadati; phylum Pseudomonadota; class Betaproteobacteria; order Burkholderiales; family Alcaligenaceae; genus Alcaligenes; species Alcaligenes sp. Marseille-Q7550. The sequence continues at coordinate 930,696 of NZ_CBCOPU010000001.1, read as the reverse complement.
CGCGTACCCAGCACGCCGCCCCTCAGGGCTTCCTGTCCATCGGAGCTGGAAGCCGCCAGGCCGGAGAAATCCGCGCCCGAGCGCACCTGGGCCAGCAGGCCTTCGGCCTTGCGGCGCAGTCTGTCCTCTTCGCGGGCGTCGGCATTTTCCGGCACTCGCACCAGGATCTGCGCCAGCGTGACCGGCGCATCCTGATACTGGGCCGCCGACTGCCCCAGGGAAGCCAGACCGGCGCCGCCCTGGGCACGCAGATAGGTGTCGATATCGGCGTCGGTGATGTTGATGGAGCTGTCCACGGCGCGCATGCGAAGCTGGTCCAGCAGGATTTCCTGCTTCAGGTTGGTCAGGTACTGGTCCCAGCTGATGCCGTTCTTCTCGACTTCGGCGCGCAACTGGGCTTCGGTCATCTTGTTGCGCGTGGCGATCAGCCGCACGCCTTCGTTCACCTGCTCGGGCGTCACCCGTATGCCCATGGTGCGGGCTTCCTGCTGCTCCAGGCGCTCGTTGATCAGGCGCTGCAGCACCTGCTTGCGCAATACGTCCTGCTCCGGCGCGGGAATCTTCTGATGCTGCAGCTGCTGGCGCACCTGAGCCGCCTCCTGCTCGACCTGGCGCAGGGTGATGACCTCGTCGTTGACCACGGCCGCGATGCCGTCCACGAACTGCGGGCCGGCCGGCTGGGCCGCCTTGGCTTTGTCCTGCTTGGCCTGCGCCCAGACAGGTTGGGCCGCGCCCAGGCCCATGGCGGCCGTCAGGGCCAGCGCCAGGGTACGGTTTTTCAAGCTGAAACGCATATTATTCATACCTCTCGTAGATCGTTTTTTCCGGTACGGGCTCCGATACGGGCTCGTAGCCGATCACGCGGTCACGCAGCAGACGCATAGGGTCGTTGCCGATGCCGCCCAGTCCGGAGAGCTCCAGCTGGAAGAACATGGCCTTGTTGGTTTCCTTGGCCGACACGGCATAGCGCTGCAGCACCACGCGTGCCGTCCAGCAGCAGTCGCCCTTGTACTCCAGCCCCAGGATGGACTGGGTGCCGCGGCTTTCCTGGAAGGAATAATCGTAGCGCCCCACCGCATAGACCTTGTTGGTGAGCGGCCACTGGCCGGTCACGGAGATGGACTCCTTGCCGCGGAAATCATCCGGCGCGGGCACATAGGAGGGATCCAGGACCTGGTCGGGATTGCGCTCGTAGCGGTAGTTCACGCCCAGCGTGGCCAGGCGCTTGGGCCGCCAGCGCAGGCCGGAGGACATGCGGTTGCGGCGGCTCTCCTCGGGGTTGAACTGGGCGTCGAAGTTGACCGACAAGGTATTGGTCAGCGCGGCGCTGGCGCCCACCAGATAGTCCGAGCGGGTGCTGGTGCGCGGTTTTTCGCCCAGGGTCACCTTCTGGTCGTCGAAGTACAGGCGCTGCGCGGCCTGCAGCACCAGGCGCTCGAAGCCCGTGTCGGCGTCCAGCCAGCGGGACGTCAGCCCCAGCGTGACCTGGTTGGCGTTGGAAATGCGGTCCCAGCCGCCGGAGTAGATGTTCTCGCTGAAGGCCTGGGCGAAGTTGAAGCTGGCCAGGCCCGTGTCGAACAAGGGCAGCGTGGACTGGTCGCGGTACGGCACGTACAGATAGTAGACGCGCGGCTCCAGGGTCTGGATGGAAGGATTGCCGAACAGCGAGGTGTCGCGCTCGAAGGTCATGCCCGAGTCCAGGGACAGGATGGGCAGCACGCGGCTTTGCGTGCGGGACCGATTGGCGTACTGAGGCAGCTCGCCCGGATACCAGTCGGTGGAATACTGGCTCATGTGCAGGCCGGCCTTGGGCGTGATGTACCAGCCGGGGCGCACGATGGGATAGGCCACCGTGGTGTAGGAAGAAAAGCGCGTGCCGTCGGGTGCGATGCGCCGGTCCCGATAAGCATCGAATTCCCTCAGATTCCCGCTGTAGAAAGGCATGCGGAAACGCGTGGCGTAGTTGTCGCTGACCACGTCCAGGCCGCCCCAGTTGTAGCGCGAGGCCCCCAGGTAGAGTTCGGGCAGCTTGTCGAACTGCGGCTGGCGATAGGTGGTGGTCGCATCCTGCAGCGTCTGGTAGCGCGTGGCGCTCAGATTGGCGCGGAAGTACTTGGAGCCGCCCCAACCCAGGTTGATGGTGCTGGCCAGGTCCTGGATGGTGGAGTCGTTCAGGCCGAAGCTGCTGAAGTCGCGGAAGTAATCGTCGTCCGAGACGCGGCGGATGTCGGCGTTCAGATAGAAGCTGGCGGGCAGCGCCTGGCGGTACTGGCCCATGAAGAGCCAGCGCTTGAAACCCAGCTCGCGATCATGCGGCAGGTAGTTGCCGGTCAGCTCGCCCGAAAAAGTATCGCCCAGGTAGCGGAATTCGCCGCCCAGCATGGCGCCGCGCTTGAGCATGACGCGCGGGGTCAGGGTGGCGTCGTAGTTGGGCGCCAGGTTCAGGTAGTACGGCACGCTGATGTCCATGCCGCTGCGGGTGGACATGCCGTAGGTGGGCATCAGGAAGCCGGACTTGCGCTCCTTGCGCAGCGGGAAGGTCAGGTAGGGCGAATACAGCAGCGGCACGCCCTTGAAGTACAGCACGCCGTTGCGCGCGACCCCTTCGTTCTCCTTGGAGTACAGGTCCACTTTGGGGGACTTGATGTACCAGGCGGGTTCAGGGCAAGGACAGCCCGAATACGCCACCTTGGACAGGCGCATGTGATTGCTGCTGAGGATGTCCGCTTCGGTGGCGGTGCCGCTGCCGCCGGTGGCGCCCAGCCAGAATTCCGGCATGGTCATGCGCCCGGTCTCGGCATCCAGGTTGTAGTCGAACTCCGGGCTGCGCACGATAGAGCCGTCGCGCATGATCAGGCCGTTGCCGCGCACCCGGACCTGACCCGTCTTTTCGTTGTAGTCGATGCGGTCGCCCTTGACCACGGAATCGATGCGCCGCACCTGGGCGTTGCCCTGCAGGCGCAGGGTGCCGTCCTCGTCGGCCTGCATGTCGTCCCCGATCAGGTAGACGGACATGTCCTCTTCCTGGAGCTTGCGCACCTGCAGTTCCGGAGACGTCTGCAGAGACGGACGGACGGACGACTGGGCCTGGGCTGTAACCAGGCCGGCCACCATCAAGACGAAAGACCACGCCGCGACTCGCACTAAGAATGCGCCTCCAGTTGTGTGCTGCACATTTGCTCGCGCCAGGTGCTGAAAACCCTGGCGAGCCGGTATTATAGTTAAGCCTGCCGTTTAGCGGCACTGCTAAAACATCAATCCGTTACGATCCTCTGCACCGAATCATCTCATGTCAGTTCCATTTTCTCCTACTGCGGACGCTCGCCTGCAGCAAGCCATCGCCTGGCTGACCACTCTGAAAGACCGTTACAGCCTGCAACTGGAGACCTTGCAACCGGCATCCAGCGACGCCAGCTTCCGCCGCTATTTCCGCCTGCAGGCCGACGGCCGCAGCCTGATCCTGATGGACGCGCCGCCGGCCATGGAGGACTGCGGCCCCTTCCTGCACGTGACCGAGCTGCTGGCGCCCACCGGGATCAACGTGCCCGACATTATCGCCGCCGACCGTGAACAGGGTTTCATGCTGCTGAGCGACCTGGGCAAGGACAATTTTTACAATGCCTTGCAATCGCCCATAGAGCAGAAGGCGCTGGACCAGCTGTACCGCAGCACCCTGCTCACCCTGGTCAAGATGCAGCAGGCCGACACCACGGGCCTGCCCGCCTACGACGAGGCGCGACTGCTGGAAGAACTGCAGGTCTTTCCGGAATGGTACGTGCAGCGCTACCGCCAGGTCGAGCTGACCGACAAGGAACGGGACATGCTGCGCAGGACCTTCGACGAACTGGTGAAGGCCAATGTGCAGTCCGCCACCGTGCTGGTGCACCGCGACTTCCACAGCCCCAACCTGATGATGCCCCTGCCGGGACAGACCGAACCGGGCGTGATCGACTACCAGGACGCGCTGGCCGGCCCCATCACCTACGACATCGCCTCCCTGGTGATGGACGCCCGCCACACCTGGCCGGAGGAACAGCAGCTGGACTGGGCCATACGCTACTGGCAGGCCGCCGTGGAAGCGGGGCTGGAAGTGCCGGCCGACTTCGCCGTCTTCCACCATCAGTACGAGTGGATGAGCCTGCAGCGCAACCTGCGCATCCTGGGCGTGTTCGCGCGCCTGTCGCTGCGCGACGGCAAGCACCATTATCTGGACCACATGCCGCGCCTGCTGCAGTACGTGCACCAGGTCGCCAGCCGCTACCAGGCCTTCAGCGGCCTGCTGCGCCTGCTCAACCGCCTGGAAGGCCGCCAGACCGTGCTGGGAATGACGGTCGATGCGCGCCATGATCCTGGCCGCCGGCCGGGGCGAGCGCATGCGCCCCCTGACCGACACCTGCCCCAAGCCCCTCATACCCGCCGGCGGCCAGCCCCTGATCGTCTGGCATCTGCAGGCGCTGGCCCGCGCCGGTATCCGCGACGTCGTCATCAACCACGCCTGGCTGGGCGAGCAGATCGAGGCCGCCCTGGGCGACGGCAGCCGCTGGGGGTTGCGCATCAGTTACTCGCCCGAGCCCAGCGCGCTGGAGACCGCCGGCGGCATCGCCAACACGCTCGATTTCTTCCAGGGGGAGCCGTTTCTGGTCATGAATGGCGACGTCTGGAGCGACTGGGATCCCGGCCAGGCTTTTGCCATGGCGCAGCGCCTGCGCGAGGGCGACGAACTGGCCTGGCTGGTGCTCACGCCCAATCCGCCCCACCACCCCGACGGCGACTTCGGCATGCGGGCGGGCCAGGCCCGTCTGTGCGCCAAGGAGGAACCCGGCGCGCGCAGCGCCACCCTCAGCGGCCTGGGCGTCTACAAGCCGGAGCTGTTCGCGCACTTGCCCAAGGGCCAGCCCGCCAAATCGGCCGCCCTGCTGCACGCAGCCATCGCCCGGCAACGAGTGCTGGGCAGCCTGCATGAAGGATTCTGGATGGACGTGGGCACGCCCGAACGCCTGCAGGCCTTGAATCAGCACTTGGAATCGCTGACGGCCTCACGGTAAACTGAAACTCAGGGACAGCGCAGCAATCGTTTCCAGGCACAACAAAGGGCAACAATGCCGGCTGAATGCGCCCCCACGCTGCAAATGACGACTATGCTGTCTGGTTTTGTAAACAGGACTTGCCTGCGCGCAAGCCCGCATGTCTGACAGGAACAATTGTTCTCATGCTTGGTTCCTCCAAACGCGCCGTATTCAAACCCACCGCCTACGGTTCCAGCCGCCGCAAGCGCCGCGTGCCGCGCTGGCTCGTGCTGCTGCTGACCGGCATCGCCCTGGGCGCCGGCGGCCTTCTTTTCTGCAGAAAAGCTACGGACCGCCCCGCCTGACCGTGGAACAGTCGGAGCAGCTGCACTATGACCTGAACAGCGCCAACGCCGACAAGCAGCGCCTGCAGGGCCAGTTGAGCCAGACCAGCCGCGACCTGGAGGAAACCCGCCAGAAGGAAGAAGCGCTGGACAGCAAGGTCGGCGGCCTGCAGGCCAAGGTGGACAAGCTGGAAAAGGACATCGCCCTGTTCGCCGACGCGATGCCGCCCGATCCTCGCGGCACCTCGCCCGGCATCCGGGCCGCCGAGTTCACCGTGGTCGACGGCCAGTTGCGCCATTTCGTGCTGATCATGCAGGACAAGGGCAAGGACGCGGCCTTCAAGGGCACCATGGAAATGGTCGCCGCCGGCCGCTACAGCAATGGCCGCAACGGCAGCATCGACCTGCCCGCGGTCGCCTTCGAGGTCGGGCGCTACGCCTACATCGACGGCCTGTCCGACCTGCCCGCAGGCTTTACGCCGCGCCAGATCACCATCCGCGTGAAGGCCGAAGGCTCGGAGCGCGTCAGCGCCACCCGCACCATCTACGTCTCGCGCTGACCGACCTTTCCCCAATGAAAAACCGGCCTGCAGGCCGGTTTTTCATTGGCGCTCCACCATACCCGGACTAGGCCACGTGCTGCAGGAAGTCCTTCAGGCGCTGGCTGGGCGGATTGGCCAGGAGTTCGGCCGGCGAGCCGTCGTGGGCCACCTTGCCCTGGTCGATGAACAGCAGCCGGCTGCCCACGCGGCGGGCGAAATCCATCTCGTGGGTCACCACCACCATGGTCATGCCCTCTTCGGCCAGCAGTTGCATCACTTTCAGCACCTCCTGGCGCAATTCCGGATCCAGGGCCGAGGTGGGTTCGTCGAACAGCATCAGCTTGGGCTTGATCGCCAGCGCGCGCGCAATGGCCACCCGCTGTTGCTGGCCGCCGGACAGCTCGCTGGGGTAATGGTCCACCCGTTCGGCCAGTCCGACCTTGGCCAGCAGATCCAGCGCCTGGGAGCGGGCCTCGGCGCGCCCGGTCCCGCGGGTATGGATGGGGCCGAACATCACATTCTCCAGGGCCGTCATCTGCGGGAACAGGTTGAACTGCTGGAACACCATGCCGGCCTCGCGGCGCAGTTCGCGCACCTGCGCCGGCGTGCCGTTGACGCTCAGGCCGTTGACCACGATGTCGCCGGACTGGATGTCCTCCAGCTTGTTGATGCAGCGCAGGAAGGTGGACTTGCCCGAACCGGAAGGCCCCACCACCACCACGACCTCACCCTTGTCCATGTTCAGGCTGATGTCGTCCAGCACCGTGTTCTGGCCAAAGCGCTTGGTCACATTCTTGAACTCGACAATGCTCATACTATCCTCATGCGGTGTTCGATGAACTTCAGCGTCAGGGCAATCAGGCCGGTCAGGATCAGATAGATCACGGCCACCGCCCCCCAGATCTCCACGGAACGGAAATTGTTGGCGATGATCTCCTGCCCCTGGCGGGTCAGCTCGGCCACGCCGATCACGATGAACAGCGAGGAATCCTTCAGGCTGATGATGCACTGGTTGCCCATGGCCGGAATCATACGGCGAAAGGCCACGGGCCCGATGATGTGCGTGAGGATCTTGTGGAACGGCAGGCCCATGGCCTCGCCCGCCTCCTTCAGGCCCTTGGGCACGGACTGCAGCGCGCCCCGGACAATTTCGGAGATGTAGGCGCCGGAGTTGATCATGAGGGTGAAGATGGCCGCGGTCAGGCCGTCGATGCGGATGTTCGCCAGCATGGGCAGGGCGAAGTAGATGAACATCACCTGCACCACGATGGGCGTGCCGCGTATGACCAGCACATAGGCCTGGCACAGGAAAGACAGGATTACCAGCAGCGAGCGCCGCAAGCCTCCCAGCAGCGCCACCACCACCAGCGCCTGCAGGGCGCTCCAGACCCAGCCCGGCACGCTGCCGAACCAGTGGCTGACCGCCCAGGAGATGCCGCGTCCCAGGAAACCCAGCGCGATCAGGCCCAGCACGGCCAGCAGCGCATTGCGCAGGGTGACGGGCACCCGCACGTAAGTGGTGATGACGCCGGTCAGAAACCCCAATACGGCTCCGCCCGCCAAGCCCATCAAGGTGATGAGCAAGGTCATCTTCGTTCCTTCCAGGAGGCTGGGCAGCGCCCCCCAGATAGCGTCCCATTGAAAAGTCACGATGCTACCTTTGCGTTAAGTGACGCGCCGCGGCGTGCGCGGCGGAAAAACAAAAGCGGCGACCCGCGACTGGCACGTGATCACCGCTCCGTACTGCGCCGGCCCTGACTCAGTCAGGCTGCTTGCCGAACCACTTCTGATAGAGCTTGTCGTAGGTGCCGTCGGCCCGGATGTCCTTCAGGGCCTGGTTCACCACGGGCACCAGTTCGCTGCCCTTGGGGAAGGCGATGCCGTAGAAGTCGCCGCTCTTGACCGCGCCGGTGACCTTCACGCGGTCCTTGCCGCCGGTCTGGGCGTAGTACTGGACGTTGGGCGTATCATGCACCACGGCGTCCACGCGGCCCGTGGCCAGTTCCAGGAAGGCGTTGTCGATGTTGGGGAACAGCTTGAGCTTGGCGGTGGGCACCGAGCGCTGCATGTAGTCCACCGTCGCGGTGCCTATCTTCACGGCCACCGTCTTGCCTTCCAGATCCTTGGCCGACTTGATGTCCGAATTGTCCGCGTTGACCAGGATGGCCAGGCCGCTTTCGTAATACGGATCGGAGAAATCGATCACCTGCTTGCGGTCGTCGCGGATGGTGATGCCCGCCAGCGCCACGTCCAGGTTGCGCGTCTGCAGGCCGGGGATGATGCCGTTGAAGTCCATGGGCTGAAGCTTGTAGTTCAGCTTGGCCTTCTTGGCCACGGCGTCCCACAGGTCGATGTCGAAGCCCGTGTACTTGCCATTCTGCTTGAACTCGAACGGCACGAAGGCGGTGTCCGTCGCCACGACCAGTTCCTTCCCCTGCTGGGCCAGCGCCTGTCCGGCGGGCAAGACCAGGGCCAATGTCAGGCCGGCCACAAGTGTCTTCATTTTCTTATTGAACATCAACAGCTCCTCTCTAGGTTCCGGCCTGCGAAAGGCCGGTACGATGATTCAGCCCGGGTCGGCGCCGGGCTTATGGCCTGCGCCGAGCTAGGCCTATCGTACCTGAAGCGGTGGGAAGCGATGCGTTCTTGGCGCCCAAAAAAAGAAAAACCTCGGGAAATCCCGAGGTTTTTCAAGCATGCGGATCAGGGCCTGGGCGCGGATCAGAATGCGGGCACGATGGCGCCTTTGTACTTGTCGGCGATGAAGGTCTTGACCTCGTCGCTGTGCAGGGCCTTGACCAGCTTGGCCACGCGGGCATCGTCCTTGTTCTTGGCGGCCACGGCGATCAGGTTCGCGTAGGGAGAATCAGCGCCTTCGATCACCAGGGCGTCCTTGGTGGGGTTCAGGCCGGCTTCCAGGGCATAGTTGGTATTGATCAGGGCCAGGTCCACGTCGGCCAGCACGCGCGGCAGCGTAGCGGCTTCCAGTTCCTTGAATTTCAGCTTCTTGGGGTTCTGGTCGACGTCGCGCGCCGTAGCCTGGATGTTGGACGGATCCTTGAGCGTGATCACGCCCGCCTTTTGCAGCAGCAACAGGGCTCGGGCGCCGTTGGAGGGGTCATTGGGGATGGCGACCAGAGCGCCTTCCTTGAGTTCGTCCAGGCTCTTGACCTTCTTGGAGTAGGCGCCGAAAGGCTCCACGTGCACCAGGCCCACGGACACCAGGTCGGTCTTGTGCTCTTTGTTGAAGCTGTCCAGGTAGGGCTTGTGCTGGAAGAAGTTGGCATCGATGTGGCCGTCGGCAACCTGCTGGTTGGGCTGCACGTAGTCGGTGAACACCTTGATGTCCAGCTCCACGCCTTCCTTGGCCAGGGCGGGCTTCACGAATTCCAGCAGTTCGGCGTGCGGCACGGGCGTGGCCGCCACGGACAGCTTGTCGGCGGCGTGGACGGCGCCGGCGAACAGCGCCGACACGGACAGGGCCAGAACGGGTACGAATTTCTTCAAAGACATGAACAACTCCATTGCGAGAAAGGGGCCGACACCCTAGCTTCAGGCACCAGCCGGACTTATTTTCGGCTCAAGCGAGCCACCATGGCATCTCCAAACACCTGCAGGAGCTGCACCAGCACCAGCAGGATCGCCACGGCCACCACCATGACGTCCGTCTGATATCGTTGATAGCCGAATCGCAGGGCCAGGTCGCCCAGGCCGCCGCCGCCGATCACGCCGGACATGGCCGAATAGCCCACCAGCGCAATGGCCGTGACGATGACCGCCGCCACGATGCCGGTGGTGGCCTCGGGCAGCAGGGCCCACAACACCGTCTGGCGAGAGTCGGCGCCCATGGCGCGGCAGGCTTCGTTCACGCCGGGGTCCAGTTCGCGCAGCACATTCTCCACCAGACGGGCGAAGAACGGCGCGGCGCTGAGCACCAGCGGCGGGATGGCGCCCGGCACGCCCAGGGACGTGCCGGCCAGCACGCGCGTCAGGGGGATCATGACGATCAGAAGGATCAGGAACGGCACGGAACGCAACACGTTCACGATCAGGGACAGCGTCTGATAGACCCAGGCATTGTCCAGCATCTGCCGGCGGCTGGTCAGGAACAGCAGCACGCCCAGCGGCAAGCCGATGATGACGGTGAAAGCCAGGGACACGCCCGTCATCAACAAGGTATCCAGGGTCGCTTCGCCGATCAGCGCCCAGTCCAGATTGGTGAAATTCATGGCCGCAGCACCTCGGATTCAATGTTCAGCTCGGTCAGCAAGGCATGCAGGCGATCCTGGGGAGAAGCGTCTCCTTCCGCCGCCACCACCAACTGGCCATAGGGTTCGCCCTTGATGCGGCTGACGGCGCCTTGCAGGATGCTGACGTCCAGGCCCAGCTCGCGGGTGACGCGGCTGAGCAGCGGCTGCGTAGTCGCGGCGCCGCGAAAGCTCAGGCGCAGCAGGCGGCCGCCCACCGTGCCGGCCAGCTCCTGCCAGCCGTCGGCGTCCACGCCGCTTTCGCTGAGCAGGGACTGCGTGGTCGCGTGGTGCGGGTGCAGGAATACGTCCAGCACCTCTCCCATCTCGACGATCTGCCCGGCGTCGATCACGGCGACGCGGTCGCACACGGACCGGATGACATCCATGCCGTGCGTGATCAGCACGATGGTCAGGCCCAGTTCCTGGTTGATCTCGCGCAGCAGACGCAGGATGGATTGCGTGGTTTCGGGATCCAGGGCCGAGGTGGCCTCGTCGCACAGCAACAGCTGCGGCCGGTTGGCCAGGGCGCGCGCGATGCCCACGCGCTGCTGCTGCCCGCCGGACAATTGACGCGGATATTTGTGGGCGTGATCCTGCAGGCCCACCAGATGCAGCACCTCCAGCGCGCGCTGCTGGCGCTGGGCGCGAGGCACGCCGGCCAGGCGCAGCGGAAAGCACACATTGTCCAGAACGGTGCGCGAATGCAGCAGGTTGAAATGCTGGAACACCATGCCCACGCTCTGGCGGAAGGCGCGCAGCTGGGCGTCGGAAAAACGGGTAATGTCCTGATCCTGCACCCAGACCTGTCCGGTGCTGGGTTGCTCGAGCAGGTTCAGCATGCGGATAAGCGTGCTTTTCCCGGCCCCCGAGCGGCCGATGATGCCAAAGACCTCGCCTTGGCGAATCTGCAGGGATATGTCGCGCAATGCGTGAACCGACCTGCCCGCCGAGGTGTAGGTTTTGGAAATATGTTCAAGACGAATCAAGGTGGACTCAGCCTAAATACGTTAGTCAGTCGAGTTATAAGCGCCTGACCTGAAAGCGAAATTTACCATAAAGCAAATCCGGCAACGGGCAGATGCATATAGCAGGAGGAAATATGGGCCCCTACCGAGACGCGACCCTCGTGGCAACGGCTCCAGACCTGCTCCATTCCGGCTTGACTACTCACCCTCGCGCAGCCCCGCCACGCATGGCGATATCGAGCGAAACTGGACTGGCGCGGCGCCAAAGGCGCCCCTGCAAAGCGTCAAAGAAACGCTGGCCTCAAGGCCGATGCGTCTTTACTTCAGGCGGTACAAAATGAAAGAACCAAAGAAAAAGGCCGCTGAAAGCGGCCTTTTTTCATGTTTCAGCTTAAGGTGGTGGGTCGTGCGCGACTCGAACGCGCGACCAACGGATTAAAAGTCCGCTGCTCTACCGACTGAGCTAACGACCCCCGACTGAAAGATAGAATTATGCAAGGATAAACCCAAGCTGTCAAGTACCGTTGCTCAACTTCAGCAAAATACACGCGACTGGGGCCGAATCCGTCAGCAGGCCGCCGGCACGGAGTCCAGCACTCGTTCCCGCCGCAGGAGAAACTGCCTGAGCGCCTGGACAAACAGAACAGGCTGTTCCAGATGCGCGGCATGGGCGCAGTCGGGCAGCACGCACAGGCTTGCCTGCGTCAGGGCCTGCACCAGCTCCAGCGCGCTGGCCGGGGGATGGCTGCGTTCGTGCTGCCCCAGTATCACCAGGACAGGCGCCTGCACCTGCCCCAGCCTCCCCGTATAGTCCACGGACTCGAAGGCGTTCAAGGCCGCCGCCGCGCCTTCGACAGTCATGCCCTGCAAGGCGCGCCTGCACAGTTCGAACTCTTCGGCATGGCGCCCGGGCCGGACGAACCATTTCTCCAGCACGGGCAAGGAACTGGCCATGGGCCCCTGCCGCTCCAGCCGCTCTATGGTCTGGGCAATGGACTCGAAGCGTCGCGCCTTGTCCACACGCAGTCCCGATCCGTACAAGGTGGCCGATGCCAGGCGGCGGGAGTGGCTGACCAGTAACTCCTGTACGGGAAAGCCTCCCATGGAATGCCCCAGCACATGAAAACGTTCCAGCCCCAGGGTGTCGACCAGGTCCAGGACGCGGTCGGCAAACTCCTGCACCGTCCGACAGGGCTCCACCGCATGACTGCGGCCAAATCCCGGCCAATCCGGCGCAATCACATCAAAGTCGGGTTCGAGCTCGCGGCGCAAGGGCTCCCAGAACAAGGATGACGATGCGTAGCCGTGCAGCAGCAGCAAGGCCGGCCCCTGCCCGCTGCGCCGATAGAACAATGGCGGACGCATGTCATTGCTCGATGCGGATGTTGGCGCGCTCGATCACCGCCTTCCAGTACGGCGCCTCCTTCTGCAACTCGGCGGCGAACTGGCCGGAATTGCCCGGCGTCACCACAAAGCCCAGTTCCAGCAGCTTCTTGCGCACATCGTCCTGGGCCAGCACGTTCTGCACCGCCTTGTCCACCGCCTGCACCACCTCATCCGGCGTGCCGCCGGGCGCGGCCAGGGCCCACCAGTTGTTCACCACCGCTTCCGCTATGCCCAGTTCGCGGGTCGTGGGCACGTCGGGCAGATCCTTGAAGCGCTGTTCGGCGGACACGGCCAGGGCGCGGATCTTGCCGGTGGGTAGAAAGGAGGTGGCAATGCCGTAGCCGCCGATGTACATCTGCACCTCGTTGCCCAGCAGGGCCTGCACGCCAGGGCCCGAGCCACGGTAGTTGATGCCCACCATCTTGCCCTTCACGGCGTCCGAGACCAGCCAGCCGGACAGGTCGGGAGTCGTGCCCGCTCCCGGCGTGCCATAGTTGATGGCGCCGGGGTGCGCGGCGGCATAGTCGCGAAACTCGGCAAAGGTTTTGACGGGCAATTGAGCGTTGATGAAAATGAAGGCAGGCACGTCCACCAACTTGCCGATGGGCTTGAGGTTCTTCAGCGGATCAAAGCCCAGGTTCTTGTACAGGTACTGGTTGATGACGAAGTTGTTGGTCGCGCCCAGCAGCAAGGTATAGCCGTCCGGCTCGGCCCGGGCGACGTTCAAGGCTCCGATGTTGCCGCCCGCTCCCGTCTTGTAGTCCGCCACCAGGGTCTGGCCGAGCTCGCGCGTCAGCTCCGGCTGCAGGATGCGGAACACGACATCGCCCGCCGCGCCCGGCGCGTAGGGGATCACCACCTTGATGGGCTGGCGATCCGGGTAGGCGGCCTGCGCCGCCGCGCCGGCGGCGACCAGCATCAACCCGAACCCTGCCAGGCGCACTGCTTTGTCATACATCATCCCTGCCTCCTTTGAACAAGTTTGTTTTATGCTTAAATCATAAAGTACGTTCTATAGTTCTTTTTATTCAAAAAAACCCTTAGAGACAAAATTCTACGCAGACGGCAGGACGGCTATTGGTCAGATTTTTCATAAGCTAAGCAGGTAGTGAACAGATGCCGGCAGCGCTCCTGGCAATGCCCCCAAAGGTGGAAAGCGGTTTGCCTGTTGCTTCTGTTTTCTGAACCGGTCTGGTCTTTGTCTCGGCTGGACAGGGCGGGTCGGACGGCTTGCCGCAGGCGGGGAGGAGCGCAGGGAAGCAAGCGCTCTCTGAACCCCCGCGGGGCCTCGCCCCCGGGACGAGCCACAAGCGTCGCGGTCGAACAGCAGAGCGCTTGCTTCCCTGCGCTCCTCCCCGCCTGCGGCAAGCCGTCCGACCCGCCCTGTCCAGCCGAGACAAAGACCAGACCGGCGTCTCCAAAAGCAGAATCTTCCAACAGACAAACCGCTTTCCACCCAAGCCCGGCCCATAAAAAAACCGCCCCGAAGGGCGGCTTTCCAGCAGGAACGGAACGCTCAACGTGCGCGGGAGATGCGCACCTCGGCGCCGCGGCGCTTCACTTCCAGGCCTTCAGAAGGAAGGATCTTCAGCCCTTCCAGGCCCTTGATATAGCTGGAGCCCTGCATCTGCATGACGCGGATCTTGTTGCGCATGACGACGGGACTGTGCTCGGGCATGCCGAACATCCAGACCTCGTCCAGCAGGCGCGCGGAATTGAACTCGGAGGTATGGCCCACCACCGGCCCCAGGCACAGCATGTGTCCTTCGCGACCGAAGACCGGCAGACGATCCAGCCCCGCCTTGAAGTCCAGCGTCGTGCCGCCCTCATAACGCCAGCCCGTGCTCAGGTCCCACCAGGCCTCGCCCTTGGGCAGATAGACCTGGATCTCTTCGCCCGGCTGCAGGATGGGCGCCACCAGCAGGGCCGGACCCAGCAGATACTGGGTGTCCCACAGACGCGCCTCGCCGTCGGCCGGAAAAGCCTGGGCCATGGAGCGCTGCACCGGCAGGCCGGTGCGCACGGCGTCCTCGATGATGCCCAGCACATACGGCACCAGGCGGAAGCGCCACTCCAGCCAATGGCGCACCAGCGCCTGGGTGGCCTCGTCGAACGCATCCGGACGCAATGCCGGCACGCCTTGCAGGCTGAAGTTGGCGGAGAATACCGCCATGGCCAGCCAGCGCAGGTACAGCTCGGGCGACATGCCGGAAGTATCGGCGGCCGCATTGCCCAGGCCGTGCACCTGAATGGGCACGCCGCTGTTGCCCGTGGACAGGGCGGATTTCAGGGATTGGGCCAGGCCCTCCCAGGAATTCTCCACGGCCGGCCCAAGCTGCCAGGCAAAACGCTGCGCCGATGGAAACAAGTCCCGGCTGGCGATCGCGCGTTCCTGGGGCGTCTTGTGACCGGCCACCGCATCGAACAGGGCCTGGCGGGCCAGCACGGGGTAGATGGCGCGCAGCAGCGCGCCCGATTCGCCGCCGCGGCTGGTGATGGCGTCCGGAATGTCGAAGCGGGCGTTGCACAGCACGGCGCCCAGGCCATCGTCCACCATCTGGCGCTGGCGCTCCGTCCACATGCGGAACACGTCCTTGTGGGTCAGGTCCAGCAGACCGTAGTCCCGGCCGCCGCTCAGCGCGTCGCCCTTGAAGACGTGGGCGCTGCCGTCCTCGTCATTGATCAGCAGCCAGCCCCTGTCTTCCCATTCGTCGAACAGGGCCGTGCCGGCCAGCACGCAGGGCCGCGTCCAGGCTGCCAGCTGCGCCTGCTCGGCCTGCAGGCCGGCCAGGGTCTCGCGGGGATCGGCCAGACGGGCCGCATCCCACTCCAGCATGGGCTTGTCCTGCTGGAAACCGTAGGACTGCGGCGCGGGCAGGACGGCCACGTCGGCCGCGATGCCTTGTTCACGCAGTTGACGGGCCTGCTCGCGCAAGGCCTGGGCGTCCTGCCCGACGGCGCCGTCCAGCCACAGTCCCATGGGCCAGACGCCGGGCTGGCCGGCGCGGCCGGTCAGTGCGGAATACTGGTTGATGATCTCGCCCGGTTCGCCCACGAACAGGAAGGCGTCCAGTTCAGCCGCATGAATACGGGCGCGGTAGCGGTCATCCGCATCCCTGCCCAGATCGTGCTCCACGCGCTCGAAGGTATTGATGTACAGACCCCACCCCTGGGTGCTCCACAGCAAGGGCAGGCTGCGATCGGCGGGGCGGTCCGTGTCCACGGTTTCCTCGCGCCGATCCAGCTCGCCCAGGGTCTCGCCCAGGCCATACAGGGCGTCTTCGTCGGCCAGGGCCAGATCCAGCTGCCAGCAAGGGGCGTCGCCCTGCAGCAAGGCCAGAGGCTGGTCGCTGCTGCTCAGCACGCAGCGCTCGCCGCGCCGGATCTCGAAGCGCCAGGGCGCGGCCTGCAGGTGCACGACGACGTCGCCCTGCTCGATGCGCCAGCCCTGTTCCGCGGACTCGAGCTGGAATTCGCTGACGGCCTCATGGCGGGCCAGCAGCATGTCGCCCAGGGCTTTGGCCCGGGTACTGAGCTTTTCGTTATCGAGCTTGGCGCTCGGCAGGCAGCGCAAACGGAAAACACCCGGCGCATGCGCCTCGATGCGGAGCGCGTAATCGGTTTCGACAAAGGCGAAATCAGCATGCGCTGGTTTCGCCGTCAATAAACTCAGATGATTAAACAATTGTGTCACGTCGTCAGAGTGGAAGGACGGAACGATGCTTATCGCAGGGCACGCCCAAAATACTAAACAAGGCCATTATTTTGACGTATTTGCGCCACAAAGGAAAACCCTCGTTAAAAATAAGCGGAAATAAAAAATAAAAAAAGAAATCAGCGCGGCAGAACCGCCCGTTCCAGGCGCCGCTCCAGAGGAGCCGGCTCCTCCAGCCAACGCGAGGCCAGCAGGCCGGCTGCCAGCAGGCTCCAGCTCAGGCCGCGCGAGCCGTAGGCCGCCGCCATGAACAGCCCCGGGTGGCCCGGCAGGCATCCCATGACGGGCAGATGATCGCTGAGGGCGGCGCGCCAGCCCGCCCAGCCCGACCGGGGCTCGCGGCCGGCTGCTTCAGGCGGATCCGCCAGCATGGCGCCCACCTTGGACAGGTTCTGCGCATGGCCCTCGGCCGTCACTTCCGGCGTCTGGCCGGAACGCAGATACGTGCTGCCGATGACCTGGCCGCTCGCGTCCGCCGGCAGGATGTAGCCCAGGCCGCTGAGCGTGGGCCCCGACGGCGTCAATGACTGATCCGGCGGCAGGTAGCTGACCTGTCCCGCCAGGTCCTGCATGCGGGACAGGCGCGGCAGCAGATGAGCCGCCAGCACATCCGAATGCAGGGCCCGCAGGCTGCGCCCGGCCGCCGCCACCACGACGCGCGGCGTACGCTCGGCCACTCCGCCTGCCTCGCGATGGATGTCCCAGCAGCCCGGCTCGGACGAATCCCACACCTGCACCCGCTCCGGCAGGCATTCGATCAGGGGATGGTCCAACAGATGCGCCACCAGGGCCCCCGGATCCACCACCATGCCCTGCGGGAAATGCAGCCCGCCCCGGGCCAGGGCCATGCCTGCAGCCTGCGAGGCCCGGCCCCGATCCCACCATTGCACCCATTCCTCATCAAGCTGAAGGCGCGCAAGGGCGTCCTGGATATCTTCATCCAGGTTCCCGGCCTGCCCGACCAGCAGCGTGCCGACGCGCCTGGGCCGCGCGGCTTCCGGCAGATCCTTCCAGCCCTGCCAGGCGCGCAATACGCCGTTGCGGCTCAGGCGCGCGAGCGGAGCGTCATCCAGGGCGAACACGGGAGAGATGGCCGCCAGCCTGTGCCCCTGGTGGGAACCGTCGCGCCCCAGGCGCAGCACCGGGTCGCAGACCAGCACCGGCTGACCGCGGCGCGCCAGCTCCCAGGCGCAGGCCGCGCCGGCCAGGCCGGCGCCCACGATCACCACCCGTCCTTGCGCGGGCGGCGCGTCCCGGAGTCCCAGATGCGGCCGCAGGCTCGCCTGCATCGTGCACCATTTGCCGCCCGAGCCGGGCACCTTGCGCACCTCGAAGCCGACCGCGGCCAGATCGCGCCGCACCTGTCCGGCGCAGCACCAGGACGCAGCCGTCGCCCCGGGCGCGGCCAGACGCACCAGCTGGCCCAGCACCGCGCGCGACCACATTCCCGGATTACCCCTGGGAGCGAAACCGTCCAGGTAGAAGGCGTCGGCCCGGCATTGAAGTTCGCGCATGACGCTGTCCGCCTGGCCCAGGGCCAGGGTCAGCGTGACGCGGCCGCCTTCCAGCTCCAGGCGGTGCATGCCGGGCACCAGCACCGGCCAGGCGGACAGCAGCTCCTGCGCCCGAGGCTGCAACTCCTGCGGCAGGCGGCGATACAGGCTCGCGAGGTCGGCCCGGCGGAACGGATGGGCTTCGACTGACACAAAATGCAGGAAGTCGCTGCGCTGGGGATCGCTGCGCCATGCATCCCAGGTCGCCAGGAAGTTGGAACCCAGTCCGAAGCCCGTCTCGCAAATGGTGAATTGGCGACGCCCGCGCCAGCGTTCGGGCAAGCCGTTGCCGCGCAGAAACACTTGCTCGGCCTGGCCCAGCGGACCGCCGGGCGGGTGATAGACGTCCTGATAGGCCGAGCTGACGG
Source organism: Alcaligenes sp. Marseille-Q7550 (assembly GCF_965112015.1). NCBI lineage: Bacteria > Pseudomonadati > Pseudomonadota > Betaproteobacteria > Burkholderiales > Alcaligenaceae > Alcaligenes > Alcaligenes sp. Marseille-Q7550. The sequence goes on along the minus strand of NZ_CBCOPU010000001.1, from coordinate 912,567 downwards.
GCACGCCCTGCTCATTGAATTCCAGGCGGGCCGGAACGAGCGGATCGTATGCTGCTGCAGTCATTGAAAAATTCGCCTGAAGAAAGACCGCCCATTGCCGGTCGCGCCCCCGGTCGGGGGCTTAATAAAACTGGAACAAAGACGCGCGTACAATGAAATGATCCACCGGCTTTTTTCAATCTCGAGAACACATCACATGCCATTGCCACGTTTACCGCTCAGCGACTGCCTGGACGCCGCCGTCACGGCGGCGCACGCCGCTGCAGCCATTTTACAGGCCTACGCCTTGAACCGCAGCGAACTGGTCATCACCAGCAAGATGCGCAACGACCTGGTGTCGCAAGCCGATCACGAAGCTGAGCAGGCCTGCATCGCGGTACTGCGCGAACGTACGCCCGACATGGATATCGTGGCCGAGGAAAGCGGCGGCGCCAGCAACGGCCGCCCCACCTGGTACATAGACCCGCTGGACGGCACCACCAACTTCCTGCATGGCATCCCCCAGTATGCCGTCTCGGTCGCCCTGATCGCGCCGGCCGGCACCCAGATGGACAATGTCGTGCTCGCCGAGGACACGCCCGTGATCGCCGTCGTCTACGACCCCAACCGCGAGGAGATGTTCACGGCCATGCACGGAGTGGGCGCCTGGCTGAACGGCAGCCGCATCCAGGTCTCCCAGGCCAAGACCATCGCGGATTCCGTGCTGGCCACGGGTTTTCCGTTCCGCGACTTCTCCTTCGCCGACCAGTACATGCCCACGCTGCAGGCCGCCATCACCGGCAGCCGCGGCGTGCGCCGCATGGGCGCGGCCGCGCTGGACCTGGCCTGGGTGGCCTGCGGCCGCTACGATGGTTATTGGGAAATGGGCCTGGCGCCCTGGGACGTGGCGGCCGGCACCTTGCTGGTGCGCGAAGCCAAGGGCGTGTGCCAGGACCTGTACCAGGAACAGCCCTGGCCCTCGGGCGGCTACGTCTATGCGGGCAATCCGCAAATCGCCGAACAGTTGCTGGAGATGGCCCGCCCCCATCTGACCCGGCGTCCTTGATCGTCCGCCGGCCGGAACGTTCTGCGCCGCGCCGGTTCAACCGGCCGGCGCCTTCCCGGCTTCCTCGTCGCGCAGCACGCGGCGCAGGATCTTGCCCACATTACTCTTGGGCAGCTCGTCCCGGAACTCGATGATGCGCGGCCGCTTGTAGGCCGTCAGCCGCTCCTTGCACCAGCGCTTGATCTCGTCCTCGGTCAGGGACGGGTTCTTGCGCACCACGAAAAGCTTGATGGTCTCGCCGCTGTGCTCGCTGGGCACGCCCACGGCGGCCACTTCCAGCACGTCCGGATGCGAGGCCACGACATCTTCGATCTCGTTGGGATAGACGTTGAAGCCCGAGACCAGGATCATGTCTTTCTTGCGGTCGACCAGGCGGATGCGGCCCTGCTCGTCCATGATGCCTATGTCCCCCGTCTTCAGGAAGCCTTCGGCGGTGAAGGTCTTGGCGGTTTCCTCGGGCTGGTTCCAGTAGGCGGACATGACCTGCGGCCCTTTCACCGCCAGTTCGCCCTGCTCGCCCTGGGCCACGGGCTGATCCTGGCTGTCCAGCAGGACAACGTCCGTGGACGGCAGCGGAAAGCCGATGGTGCCGCTGTAGTCCCTGGAGTCGGTGGCGTTGACCGCCACCACGGGCGACGTCTCGGACAGGCCGTAGCCCTCGATCAGCGGGCACCCGGTCAGCGCCAGCCAGCGCTCGGCCACGGACTTCTGCAGCGCGGCCCCGCCGGCCAGGCACAGCTTGAGCTGCGCGAAAGGCAGGGAACGGAACGGTCCGTGATTGGCCAGGGCGTTGAACAAGGTGTTGACCGCCGGCACGACCTCGGGCGGGTTGCGCTTCCAGGCCTTGCAGATGGAATCCAGATCGCGCGGATTCATGATCAATACCATGTGCATGCCCGCATACAGGGCGAACAGACCGCACACGGTCAGGGCGAAGATGTGATAGAGCGGCAGGGCCACCATCATGGTGTAGGCCGGTCCCTGGAAATCGCCCAGGGCCGGATGCCCGACGGCTTCCACCTGCAGCACGTTGGCCATCAGGTTGCGCTGGCTGAGCATGGCGCCCTTGGGACGGCCCGTGGTGCCGCCGGTGTACTGCAGCAGCGCCAGATCATCGGGATGCGCGGGCTCGCGCCGCAGGGGCAGGCTCGCGCCCTGCTCCAGCACATCCTGCAGGTGCAGCGCGCCGGGCAGGGAGTACGAGGGCACCATGCGCTTGAGATAGCGCACCGCCAGGTTGATCACGGCGCCCTTCAAGCCCATCAGGTCGCCCACCGTGCTGATCAGCACATGGCGCGGCTGCACTTGCTTGGGCACCTGCTGCAGCACATGCGCGAAGTTTTCCAGGATAACGATGACATCGGACTGGCTGTCGGCCAGCTGGTGCTCCAGTTCTCGCTCGGTGTACTGCGGGTTGGTGTTGACCGCCACCATGCCGGCGCGCAGCGTGCCCACCAGAGCCATCAGGAACGGCAGGCCGTTGGGCAGCATCAGCATGACGCGGCTGCCGCGCTCCAGGCCCTGGGACTGCAGCCAGGCGGCAAAGGCATCGGCGCGCCGGTCCAGTTGCGCATAGCTGACGTCATGGCCCATGAAGGTCAGCGCGGTCCTGTCTTTGTGCTTCTTGATGGCGGTATCCAGAGAGTCGATCAGGGTCTGGTCGGGGCCGAGCCGGATGTCCTTGGGCACAGATGGCGGATAGTGCTCGAGCCATGGTTTTTGCTGAGTATCCAAGAGCTTGTCACCTAATTCTGGTTTATTTATGGTTAACTCTACTCTACCTCATTGTTTAGAACCTGTTCACGTTCTTTTCATGGCGCCTGCCGCCCTGCGAGGCCGTGGGCGCAAGGCGCGAACCGCAGCCGGGCTGGCGGTCCGGCGGGAAATTGCAACGCGGCAGACGCGGCCCTGTAGGGGCCACTCTTCGGGCCAGGCAGCATACAGCAGCGCCCCGTGTTGCGCGCCATGCCCAGGCGCCAGCATGAGCGGCGACGCGCGCTCGGCTTGCCTCTGTCTGCTGTCCTGCGGACGCCATGAAAAGAACGTGAACAGGTTCCCGGCCCACGAACAGGACTGCATCATGAAGCTGCTCGAACCCATTTCCGCCTGGTCCCACGAGATCGCGGCCATACGCCGCGACCTTCACGCCCATCCCGAACTGGCCTTCGAAGAAACCCGCACCGCCGACCAGGTGGCGCACTGGCTGCAGCAGTGGGACATCCCCGTGCATCGGGGGCTGGGCGTCACCGGGGTGGTGGGCGTGCTCAAGGGCACGGGCGGCGAAGGGCCTTCCATAGGCCTGCGCGCCGACATGGACGCCCTGCCCATGCAGGAACTCAACGAGTTCGCCCACAAAAGCCGCCACGACGGCAAGATGCACGCCTGCGGACACGACGGCCACACCGCCATGCTGCTGGGCGCGGCCCGCTATCTGTCCGAGCACCGCGATTTCGCCGGCACCATCCACCTGATTTTCCAGCCGGCCGAGGAAGGCTTCGGCGGGGCCCGCGAGATGATACGCGACGGACTGTTCGAACGCTTCCCCATGCAGGCGGTCTTCGGCCTGCACAACTGGCCCGGCATGCCCGCGGGCACCTTCGGCGTGCTGCCCGGCGCCATGATGGCCTCCAGCAATACTTTCGAGATCCGCATCGAGGGCAAGGGCGCCCACGGGGGCATGCCCAACCTGGGCGTGGACCCCGTGGTCACGGCCGTGCAGCTGGCCCAGAGCCTGCAGAGCATCGTCAGCCGCAACGTGGACCCGCTCGAGCCCGTGGTGCTCAGCATCACGCAGATCCATGCCGGTTCGGCTGACAACGTCATTCCCAACGAGGCCGTCATGCGCGGCACCGTGCGCACCTTCTCCGTGCAGGCCCTGGACCTGGTCGAGCAGCGCATGCGCGAGCTGGCCGAGCACACCTGCGCGGCCTTCGGCTGCAAGGCCGAATTCGACTTCGACCGCCGTTACCCGCCCACCATCAACGACCCCGGCCAGGCCGCCTTCTGCGCCCAGGTCATCCGCGAACTGGTGGGCGAAGACCGCCTGCGCCAGGACATCCGCCCCTCCATGGGGGCCGAGGACTTCTCCTTCATGCTGCAGGAGGTGCCCGGCTGCTACGTCTGGCTGGGCAACGGCGACGGCGACCACCGCAGCCAGGGCCACGGCATGGGGCCGTGCATGCTGCACAACGGCAGCTATGACTTCAACGACGCGCTCATCCCCGTGGGCGCCAGCTACTGGGTCAAGCTGGCGCTGGACTGGCTGCGACAGCATCGATCACCGTCGATGCTTTAACAAATGTTTAGCGGCAGACCTCGCGCTTGCCATTACAATGCCAGTTCCCGCCGTCTGCCGTGCGCGGCCCGGTCGCGCACCTCGGCCATCCGCCAATCCGTACCACTGGAGTATTCGTGAGTACCCCAAGCATTCCCACCCAGCTTCCCGACGGCGCGCCCACCCTGCGCGTCATGCCCATGCCCTCGGACGCCAACATCCACGGCGACGTCTTCGGCGGCTGGATCATGTCCCAGGTCGACATCGCCGGCGCCATCCCGGCCACGCGCCGCGCCCAGGGCCGGGTCGCCACCATTGCGGTGAACGCCTTCACCTTCAAGCAGCCCGTCTTCGTGGGCGACCTGCTCAGCTTCTATACCGAGATCGTCAAGACCGGGCGCACCTCCATCACCGTCTCGGTGGAAGTCTATGCGGAGCGCAAGCGCCTGCAACTGGAAACGGTCAAGGTGACCGAGGCCACGCTGACCTACGTGGCCACCGACGACGAGCGCCGCAGCCGCCCGCTGCCCCCACTCTAAGCAACAGCAACAGGCAGGCCTATGCAGGAAAACCAGGTTTCCCCCTCCGACACCAGCCCCAACCCGACGCCGCGCCGGCTGGAGCCCGAAGACGCGCAACAGGCCCTGCATCGCCTGCAGAACATCCTCAAGCGCCAGGAAGTGGTGGAATCCCTGGCCCAGCGCCAATTCGAGGACGATGACCGCTCCAACCTGCTCGAAGGCCTGATCCACCGACAGCACGAGGCCGAGATCAAGGCCATCATCAACGACCTGCATCCGGCCGACATCGCCTTCATCCTGGAGTCGCTGCCCGAAGCCGAGCGCCAGGCCGTCTGGCAGCTGGTCAGCTCCGAACACGACGCCGACGTGCTGCTGGAAGTGGCGGACTGGGCGCGCGAGTCGCTGATCCGCTCCATGGACACCGCCGACCTGATCGCGGCCGCCGGCAACATGGACGCCGACGAGATCGCCGACCTGGTGCCGGACCTGCCGCCGGACGTGGTGGCCGCCGTGCAGCGCGGCCTGACCGACGAGGAGCGCGCCCAGCTGATCGAAGCCATGGGCTATCCCGAGGACACCGTCGGCGCCATCATGGACTTCGACATGGTGCGAGTGCGCGAGGACGTCACCCTGGAGGTGGTGCTGCGCTACCTGCGCCGCCTGCAGGAGCTGCCCGACCACACCGACCAGATTTTCGTGGTGGACCGCGCCGACAAGCTGCAGGGCACCCTGTCCCTGACCCGCATGCTGGTCAGCGAGCCCGAAACCCTGGTCTCCTCGGTGATGTCCACCGACTACCTGACGCTCAATCCCCTGGATTCGGACTCCGACGCGGCCGGCGCCTTCGAGCGCTACGACCTGGTGTCCGCCCCCGTGGTGGACGACATGGGCCGCCTGATCGGGCGCGTGACCATCGACGAGGTCGTGGACGTGCTGCAGGAGGACTCGCAGGAACAGGCCCTGTCCCGGGCCGGTCTGCAGGAAGAAGACATCTTCTCGCCCATCCGCACGGCCATCCGCAACCGCGCCCCCTGGCTGCTGATCAATCTGTGCACGGCCGCCACCGCCTCTTTCGTCGCCTCGCGCTTCGAGGACACGGTCAGCCACATCGTCATCCTGGCCTTCCTGATGTCCATCGTGGCCGGCATAGGCGGCAACTCCGGCAACCAGACCATGACCATGATCATCCGCGCCATGGCCACCGGCCGCGTCACGGGCTCGAACGTGCTGCCCCTGATCAAGCGCGAACTGCTGGTCACCTTTCTGGTGGGGGCCTGCGGCAGCATCGTCACGGCCTTCTTCGCCTGGTTCATTTCCGACTCCATCGCCATCGCCGCCGTGATGATGGCCGCCATGATAGGGAACATGCTGCTGGGCGCCGCCCTGGGAGTGCTCATCCCCATTCTGCGGGACCGCTTCGGCAACGACCCCGCCGTGGGCTCATCGGTGCTGCTGACCTTCGCCACCGATTCGCTGGGCTTTCTGCTGTTCCTGGGCCTGGCCACCATCTTCCTGCTGTAGGGCCGGCGCGGGTCCTGCAAGCGCGGACGGAGGCCCGGCCTCCCCCTGCGGCGGCATTCCCGGCGGCGTTGCGCTGTCAGCGCGCCTTAGTGTCCGCGTCCGCCAGCAGCACCGCCAGGCTTTCTTCCACGCCCAGCGCCTGGCTGCGCTGCAGCGCCGGCGTATCCGCCGTGTGCTGGAAGAAGTCCAGAACCCCGTCCATGACGCGAGGCGCTATGCCCGCCTGTTCGATCTGCCGCTTCACTTGCAGCACTTCGTCACGCCTGCGCACGCCGTGCACCAGGTGCGTGCGCAGGCACAGTTCCATGAAATGGCGCAGCCCGTGGCGATCCAGATCCCGCAGCACCTCGTGCAGCTCCTCACGCAGGCCCATCCGTTCGGCCAGCATCAGGTTCTCGATGGCCAGCGCTTCCAGGCCCTTGGTCATCAGGCTGCGCAACAGCTTCAGGCGCATGGCGTCGCCCGCCTTGCCGGGCAGCACCCGCATGGCGGCTCCCTGCGCCTGCCAGAATGCGGCGGCGCGTTCCGCGCCCTTTCCGGCCCCCAGCAGCGAGGTGCGCACGCCGGTGGTGGGCACCGAACCCATGATGGCGATGTCCGCGAAATCCACGTCGCGCTGCCGGGCCAGCTCCTCCATGACCTCCATGTCCTGCGGCTCGCCGGTGCACAGGTCCATGTACAGGCTGCCCGGCGGCAGACACGGCAGCACGGACTGCGCCACCGCCGCCGCCTGCGCGCCCGTAACGGCGCTGATCACGGCGTCCAGCCCGCGCCAGGCTTCGCCGGGCGCCAGGCACAGTTCGGCCTGCAGTTGCCGCGCCAGCTCGCGCGCCGCCGGCGTCTCGCGCCGCACCAGCAGAAAAGAAATCTCCACCCCGGCTGACTTCAAGGCCGGACCATAACAACGGGCGACCTCGCCCGCGCCCACGAGGGCGATACGATGCAATTCAGGGAACATGCTCATGAGGGGGAAACGAGGGCTGCAATGTCGGTACAAACTTCAAGCTTAAACCACGACTCGTGGCATCTCACTGACGTCCTCGTCCCGTGATTCGGCAGATTGACTCGTACCAGTTGGCTGATACAGCGGACCTTGAACTGCATCCTTATAAAGACCGGCTCTCCTACCGAACAGTCGGCCAGTTGCGCCGCAACTTCTGGGCAAGGAACAAAGGCTCTTCGTCCTTTATCGAGGCCATGGCAGGCGTGCAGGATCCTCTTGGGTCAGGTGACCATTGTGAGCCGTTCAGGATGTGGGTGGACTCGTCAGGGCGGGTCAGATGGCTTGCCGCAGGCGAGAGAGCGCGCAGGGATGCAAGCACCTTGCTGTCTGAGTCCGGCGCTTGTGGTTCGCCCGGGGGGCGAACCACCCGGACGAGTTCAAGGTGCGCCCGGAGCGATCTCCCGACAAGGGAACCGGTGCGCAGCATCGGCAAGCCGTCAGCCCGGACGGGTCCACCCACATCCTGAACGGCGTCTTTACAAAGGCCAGCTCTGCTATCGACCAGCCGATTCGTGCTCTGCAACTCGACGGAGAGCCAAAGAAAAACCCCATGGGCCGGAGTCCATGGGGTCGATGAAGACAGCATCCGGCCTATGCGGGCCGGGCAGGCGTCAGGCCAGGCGGCCGTGGCATTGCTTGTATTTCTTGCCGCTGCCGCACGGGCAGGGGTCGTTGCGGCCCACGCGGGGGACTTCGCCCTGTGGAGTCTCCTCCAGGCCGGGGTCCTCGCCGCTGAGGGCGGCGTCGTAGTCCGAGTGATGGAAACGCACATTGGCCGGGGGCGGCGTGTCCACCGCGGCTTCCTGCGCCTGTTCGGGCGACTGGATGCGCACGGTCATCAGCACCTTGACCACTTCGTCACGCACGCGATCCAGCATGTCGGAGAACAGCTCGAAGGCTTCGCGCTTGTATTCCTGCTTGGGATCCTTCTGGGCGTAGCCGCGCAGGTGGATGCCCTGGCGCAGGTGATCCAGCGCCTGCAGGTGGCCGCGCCATTGCGTGTCGATGGACTGCAGCAACACCGCGCGCTCGAAGCTGCCCCAGTTGGGCTGGCCCACCTGGTCGATCTTGGCCTGCAGCAGGCGGCGGGACTCTTCCACGACGCGGTCATGCAGGTCCTCGTCGGTCAGGTTGGGCTCCTGCTCCAGCATGGCGGCCAGGGGCAGCTCGATCTGGAAGGTGCTGGCCAGGGCCGTGGTCAGGCCGGGAATGTCCCATTGCTCTTCCATGGACTCTTCAGGCACATATTCGCGGAACAGGCGGCTGACGGCGGCTTCGCGCAGGCTGCTGATGGTGTCGGTGATGTCGGCCGACTCCAGGACCTCGTTGCGCTGGGCGTAGATGACCTTGCGCTGATCGTTGGCCACGTCGTCGTACTGCAGCAATTGCTTGCGGATGTCGAAGTTGCGGGCCTCGACCTTGCGCTGGGCCGACTCGATGGAGCGGGTGACCATGCGGGCCTCGATGGGCTCGCCTTCGGGCAGGCGCAGGCGCTCCATGATGGCGCGCACGCGGTCGCCGGCGAAGATGCGCATCAGCGAGTCTTCCAGCGACAGGTAGAAGCGCGAGGAGCCGGGGTCGCCCTGGCGGCCGGCGCGGCCGCGAAGCTGGTTGTCGATACGACGCGATTCGTGGCGCTCGGTGCCGATGATGCGCAGGCCGCCGGCCTGCTTGACCTGCTGGTTGACGGGCTCCCAGGCGGCGCGGATGGCCTGGATCCGGGCGTCCTTCTGTTCCTGGCTGAGCGAGGCGTCCTCGCGCACCTGCGCGATGGCGCGCTCGATGCTGCCGCCCAGCACGATGTCGGTGCCGCGGCCGGCCATGTTGGTGGCGATGGTGACATGGCCCGGCTTGCCGGCCTCGGCCACGATCTCGGCTTCGCGCGCGTGCTGCTTGGCGTTCAGCACCTCGTGCGCCACGCCCGCGGCCTTCAGGCGCTGGGAGATCAGCTCGGAGTTCTCGATGCTGGTGGTGCCCACCAGCACGGGCTGGCCGCGCTCATGGCAGTCCTGGATGTCCTTCAGGATGGCGTTGAACTTTTCCTCGTCGGTCTTGAACACCTGGTCGTTCTGGTCGTTGCGCTGGGGCGGACGGTTCGGAGGAATGATGACAGTTTCCAGGCCGTAGATTTCCTGGAATTCGTAGGCTTCCGTGTCGGCCGTGCCGGTCATGCCGGCCAGCTTCTCGTACATGCGGAAGTAGTTCTGGAAGGTGATGGAGGCCAGGGTCTGGTTTTCGTTCTGGATGCGCACGCCTTCCTTGGCTTCCACGGCCTGGTGCAGGCCGTCGGACCAGCGGCGGCCGGCCATCAGGCGGCCGGTGAACTCGTCCACGATGACCACTTCGCCGTCCTGCACCACGTACTGCTGGTCGCGGAAGAACAGGTTGTGGGCGCGCAGGGCGACCATCAGATGGTGCATCAGGGAAATATGGCGCGGCTCGTACAGGGACTCGCCCTCGGGCAGCAGGCCGATCTCGGTCAGGATTTCCTCGGCGCGCTCGTGGCCGGCCTCGGAGATGTGGACCTGCTGGCCCTTCTCGTCCACCCAGAAGTGGCCTTCGGGCTCGGGTTCGTTGGGGCGCGGCTCCTGTGTCATGCGGGTCAGCATGGGCGGGACCACATTCATGCGCACGTACAGTTCGGTATTGTCCTCGGCCTGGCCGGAGATGATCAGCGGCGTGCGGGCCTCGTCGATCAGGATGGAGTCCACTTCGTCGACGATGGCGTAGGACAGGCCGCGCTGACGGCGGTCCTCGGCGCGATATTCCATGTTGTCGCGCAGGTAGTCGAAGCCGAATTCGTTGTTGGTGCCGTAGGTGATGTCGGCCTGGTAGGCGGCGATCTTCTCGGCGTTGTCCTGCTGGGGCACGACCACGCCCACGCTCAGGCCCAGGAAGTTGTACAGGCGCCCCATCCATTCGGCGTCGCGCCGGGCCAGGTAGTCGTTGACCGTGACCACGTGCACGCCCTTGCCCGCCAGGGCGTTCAGGTAGACGGCCAGCGTGGCGGTCAGGGTCTTGCCTTCGCCGGTGCGCATTTCGGCGATCTTGCCGTTGTGCAGGGCGATTGCGCCCAGCATCTGCACGTCGAAGTGGCGCATGCCGAAGACGCGTATGCTGGCCTCGCGCACCACGGCGAAGGCCTCGGGCAGCAGCGAATTGAGCGACGCCCCGTCGTTGGCGATGCGCTGGCGGAACTCCTGGGTCTTGGCAGCCAGGTCCTCGTCGCTCAGCCCTTTCACGGAGGGTTCGAGCGCATTAATCTGCGCGACCAGCTTGCGGTATTGTTTGAGCAATCGGTCGTTGCGACTGCCAATAAGCTTTTTCAGCAATGAAACCATTCTTGTGTCGTCAATGTGGGCGAGGCTGCAAGGACTTGCAACAATACCCCATTCCTATATCAGGTTAAAGGGAAGCGCAAGAAAACAATACAGTTTAACGCACATGCCGTCCGGTGGAACTACTTGCCCGAATCCAATTGCGCGATCTGATTGTCCACGTACTCGCGCGCCGGCAGGAACAGGTTGGGGTCCAGCGCATGGCCCGCCATGCGCACCTCGAAGTGCAGATGCGAGCCGGTGGACTGTCCGGTGGAGCCCACGCGGGCGATCAGCTGGCCTTTTTCCACGACGTCGCCCAGCTTGACGATGATGGAGGAGGCATGCGCGTAGCGGGTGCTCATGCCGTTGCCGTGATTGATTTCCACCAGCTTGCCATAGCCGGGCACGTAGCGCGCCTCGGACACCACACCGCCGGAAGCGGCATAGATGGGCGTGCCCTTGGGCGCCGGAAAGTCCAGCCCCTCGTGCAGGGCGTGGCGGCCCGTGATGGGGTGCCGGCGCCAGCCGAACGACGAGGCCACGGCATCGTAGTCAATGGGGCGGTAATTGGGCAGGCGCGCTTCGTTGCCGCTGCGTTCGGTCAGCACGGAATCCAGCATGTTGAACCAGTCCTGCTGGTCGGACATCTGCTTGGCCAGGCTGTCCAGCTGCTCCCCCAGGCGTTCGGCGCTCCAGCCCAGGTCGGCGCCCGCGATGCTGGTGGACAGCTCGGCGTCCTGCACCGGCATGGAGTCGGCCAGTTCGGGATTGGTGTAGGCGATGCCGGCGGCCTCGGCCACACGCTTGCTCACGCCGTCCATCTCGATCAGCTTGGCCTGCAGGTCGCCGACCTTTTCGGCCAGGCGATTGACGTTGTCCTGCAGTGCGGCGCTGCGCACCTGCTGCTGGACATCCGCCCCGCCCTGCGGGGCGGAGGCGCCGTCGCGTTCGTTCCAATGCGATTGCACCCAGGCGCCCGCACCTGCGGAAACGCCCAACGATGCAGCGGCCAGGACGGCAATCAGCGCCTGGCGCAGTCCTTTGGCGTTAGAATCCAAGGACTTGTTGTCTTTCTGTCGATCCACTTTCGTCAAACCTCGAGCAGGGCCGAGAAGCCGCATTCCGCGTGGGCGGCGCGCAAGCGCGGCAGTGGCCAAGGCCACGCCTTGGGCTGGCTGGCCAGCGACCAGCAAGGTTCCCAGGTTCTGGAAATGGCCCGGCAGCTCATGGCGGCGCAGACCCATGTCAGCAAGGCCTTGCCACCGGCATTGGGCAAGGCATGTAAGGTAGCCCGTATAGACAGACAGCAATTGACGCTGGCAGTTCCCAGCGCCGCGCATGCCGCCAAGCTGCGACAGCTGCTGCCCACCGTGATGCGGCGCCTGAACGCCGCTGGCTGGAACATTACCGATGCGCTGGTCCATGTACAAGCCCATTTGTTCGCCGGCGAGACAATAAAAGCCGAGCGCCAGGTCCAGCCCCTGGACGAGCGGGCCTTGCAATCGTTCGAGCAGTTGCGCGACTCACTGCCTCAGGGGCCGCTGGCCGAGGCCATAGAACGACTGCTGCGGCATCACCGCGGCTGACTTTCCCCGCCAGGGGAAGCGGCCCGCGATCAGGCGAACTTCCACTCGCTGGTGTAGGCGCGCGGCGCGGCCGCGGCCGATTCGAAGGTGACCAGTTCCCAGCTGTCCTGGGCGGCCAGCAGGGCGCGGGCCAACTGGTTGTTCAGGCCATGGCCGGACTTGCAGGCCACGTAGCGCGCGATCAGCGGATGGCCGATCAGATACAGGTCGCCGATGGCGTCCAGGATCTTGTGCTTGACGAACTCGTCTTCGTAGCGCAGGCCGTCGCTGTTGAGCACGCGGTACTCGTCCATGACGATGGCATTGTCCAGGCTGCCCCCGCGGGCCAGCCCGGCCGCCCGCAAGGCTTCGACTTCGCTGGCAAAACCAAACGTACGGGCACGGGCGATGGTCTTGACGTAGGAGTCGCGGGCGAAATCCACTTCGGCGAAATTGGCGGTGGCGTCAATGGCCGGGTGGTGAAAATCGATGGAGAACTGCAGGGCGAAGCCCTCGAAAGGTTCCAGGCGCGCCCACTTGATGTCCTGCCCCTCGCCCTCGGAGACTTCGATGGGCTTGAGCACGCGCAGGAACTTCTTGGGCGCGGCCTGCTCCTGCAGGCCAGCCGAACGCAGCAGATACACGAAGGTGCCGGCGCTGCCGTCCATGATGGGCACTTCTTCGGCGGTCAGGTCCACGTGCAGGTTGTCGATGCCCAGTCCGGCGATGGCCGACATCAGGTGCTCGACGGTGGAGACGCGCACGTTGTCCTTGATCAATACAGAGGCCATGCGGGTGCCGCCGACCTTGTCGGCCTGGGCCGGCAGGTCCACGACTTCGGGCAGATCAACGCGGTGGAACACAATACCGGTATCGGGCGCAGCGGGACGCAGCGTGATCTCCACGCGACGTCCGGAGTGCAGGCCGACTCCTTTCGTACTGATGACGTTCTTGATGGTGCGTTGGCGAAGCATGGCGGTTCTTGTATTTGTAAATCGTTGTTCGTAAAGACGATTGTAACCGGGTTACGGGTTATCCACTATACCTTTTGTGTTGCCGAACCTTGTTGTCAAGGGGTAACTGCAACAAAACCGGCAAGAAACACCCCTCGCTGCGCCTTCGGCTTGCTGCCCCCCAAGGGGGTGCTTTTTGCCTTGGGAACGGCCCGGCGACAAATAAGAACGCCCCCCGGAGCGCGAACGCCCAGGGGGAGTGTGGGAGAAATCAAACAGGCGAATCGGGTATCGCCGGCCTGATTCAATCAGCTTGCTTGCGCAGGAATGCCGGAATGTCGAAATGGTCCATGCCGGCGGTTTCCAGGGCGCGCACCTGGGCCGATGCCTGGCTGCGCGGGTTGCGGATCACGGCGGGCACGTCCGCATTGGCGTAGTCCACGCCGATGACGGGCATGTTGTCCGTGCCGGTGCGCAACACTTCTTCGTTGTTCTGCACCAGTTGAGGACGGGACTGCTTGCGGCCCAGGCCGGTCGCCACCACGGTGACGCGCAGGCTGTCGCCCATGGACTCGTCGTAGGCCGTGCCGAAGATGACGGTGGCGTCCTCGGCGGCATAGCTGCGGATGGTGTCCATGATCTCGCGGGTCTCGCGCATCTTCAGCGAGGACGAGGACGTGATGTTCACCAGCATGCCGCGGGCGCCGTGCAGGTCCACGCCTTCCAGCAGCGGGCAGGCGATGGCGCGCTCGGCGGCCTCGCGGGCGCGGTTCGAGCCCGAAGCGATCGCCGTGCCCATCATGGCCTGGCCCTGCTCGCCCATGATGGTCTTGACGTCTTCGAAGTCCACGTTCACGTTGCCTTCGACATTGATGATCTCGGCAATGCCGGCGCAGGCGTTGTGCAGCACGTCGTCGGCGGCCTTGAAGCAGTCGGACTGCGTGGCGTCCTCGTCCATCAGATCGTACAGGTTCTCGTTCAGCACCACGATCAGCGAATGAACGTGCTTGCTCAGCTCCTCGATGCCTTCCTCGGCCATGCGCAGGCGGCGGCTGCCTTCAAACGAGAAAGGCTTGGTCACCACGCCCACGGTCAGGATGCCCAGCTCCTTGGCCACTTCGGCCACCACGGGGCTGGCGCCCGTGCCGGTGCCGCCGCCCATGCCGGCGGTGATGAAGACCATGTTCGCGCCGTTCAGGGCCGCGCGGGGTTCCTCACGGGCCGTCCCGGCGGCGGCGCGGCCCTGGTCGGGCTTGGCGCCGGCGCCCAGGCCGGTGCGCCCCAGGCGGATCTGGACGGGGGCTTCGCTGCTGGCCAGGGCCTGCGAATCCGTATTGGCGCAGATGAAATCCACGCCCTGCACGCCCGAACGGATCATGTGCATGACGGCATTGCCGCCCGCCCCGCCCACGCCGACCACCTTGATGACCGTGCCGTTCCGGCTGGTATCCAACATTTCAAAATTCATCATGATTGACTCCCACTCAAACACAAATTAGTAAATTTCCAACTCGCTTCCCCGATACAGCTTCGATTTGGAATCGCCTCAAAACACCTGCCAGCCTTGGGGCTCGCAACCGGTTTGAATCGCCTCCCGGACAGTCCCGAGGGACCGCCCCTTTCAGGCATCTGCATGCCTTTAATTCATGAACCACTCCTTCATGCGCGCCAGCAGGCTTTTCACGCTGCCTTTCTGCTGGGCGACCTTGCGGCCCCGCGCACTTTGCAGCCGCGCCTCGGTCAGCAAGCCCATGACCGTGGAAAAGCGCGGATTGCGCATCACATCGGCCAGGCTGCCTTCATAACTGGGCACGGCGACCCGCGCCGGCTTGAGGAACACGTCCTCGGCCAGCTCGACGATGCCGGGCAGCATCGCCGTGCCGCCGGTCAGCACCACGCCCGAGGACAGCAGGTCCTCGTAGCCGGACTCGCGCAGGCTCTGCTGCACGAAGGTGAACAATTCCTCGACGCGCGGCTCGATCACCGCGCCCAGCGCCTGGCGCTTGACCTGGCGGTTGGGCCGGTCGCCCAGGCCGGGCACTTCGATCATCTCTTCGGGATGAGCCAGCGACTGCTTGGCCAGGCCGAAGCGCAGCTTGATCTCCTCGGCGTCGGGCGTGGGCGTGCGCAACATGGCGGCGATATCGCTGGTGATCTGGTCGCCCGCGATCGGGATCACGTCGGTGTGGCGGATGGCCCCGCCCGTATAGATGGCGATGTCCGTCGTGCCCCCGCCTATGTCCACCAGCACCACGCCCAGCTCTTTTTCGTCGGCCGTCAGGCACGACAGGCTGGAGGCCAGCGGCTGCAGGATCAGGTCCTGCACTTCCAGGCCGCAGCGGCGCACGCATTTGACGATGTTCTGGGCCGCGCTGACGGCGCCGGTCACGATGTGCACGCGCACTTCCAGGCGCAGGCCGCTCATGCCGATGGGCTCGCGGATGTCCTCCTGCGAGTCCACGATGAATTCCTGGGTCAGCACGTGCAGCACCTGCTGGTCCGTGGGTATGTTCACCGCCTTGGCGGTCTCGATCACGCGCGCCACGTCGGTCGCGGTGACTTCCTTGTCCTTGACGGCCACCATGCCGCTGGAATTGAAGCTGGTGATGTGGCTGCCGGCGATGCCCGTGTAGACCTCGCGGATCTTGCAGTCGGCCATCAGCTCGGCTTCCTCCAGCGCGCGCTGGATGGAATTGACCGTCGTCTCGATGTTGACGACCACCCCTTTGCGCATGCCCTGAGACTCATGCTGTCCCAGCCCAAGCACTTCAAATCGGCCTTCGGGCAAGACTTCGGCCACCACCGCAACGACTTTGCTGGTGCCGATATCCAATGCAACGATCAGGTCTTTGATGTCACGAGTCATATGTTCTTTACTTCACAGGGGTAGATGAAACCGGAGCCAGCGTAATCGCAAAGCCATTCGGATAACGTAGATCGGCACTCTGCAGCGCGCGGTCGCCCAGCCGCTGCATCAAGGCAGGCCAGGCCTGCACGAATCGTTCAATGCGCACGGCGAAGGGCAAGGCTCCCTTGCGCCCGTGCGGGTCGGCGATGTCCGCCGCCGGGTCGCGGCCCAGGCTGAGCTGCACGCCGTTGGACAGCACCACGTCCCAGGCGTAGCGCGGGCTCAGCGTGACTTCGCGCACCTGCACGTCCAGCGGCCCGAACCAGCGGGCCAGCTCGGCGTAGCGCTGCACCACCAGCCGCTCCGAATTGGGCGGGCCGCTCAGCTGGGGCGGCTCGACATCGTCCGGGATCACGGCCTGGTTGGCGGCGAAGGCCTCGCCCCAGGTGTTGATCATGTCGTTCTCGTTCCAGTACGCCAGCGGCTGCTGCTCTTCGATGCGCACCTGCAGCGTATTGGGCCAGACCCGGCGGATCTGGGCGCGCCGCACCCAGGGCGCGGTCTCGATCAGGGCGCGGGACTTGTCCAGGTCCACCGTGAAGAAGTTGCCCTCCAGGCGGCCCGCCACCGTGGCCTTCACGCCTTCGGGCGTGACATAGGCCAGCGGCTCCCCCTGGGAGGACTCGATCTGGATGCGCTCGATGTTGAAGTACGGACGGCGCACGGCCCAGACCACGACCCCGACGACCAGCGCCGACACGGCCAGCAGCGCCAGCGTGTTAGCGATCAGATTGGTCAGGCGGGCATCGGAAAACATGATCCTGGCTCCTTGCGTCTACAGGCTGCGGGCGATGGCCTGCACCTTGCAGCGCGCCGTCGCCAGGATGTTCACGCAAAGCTGCGCATAGCTGCAGCCTTCCGCCTTGGCCGCCATGGGCACCAGCGAATGGCTGGTCATGCCCGGCGAGGTGTTCATCTCCAGCAGCCAGGGCCGGTTCTGCTCATCGAGCATGAAGTCAGCCCGGGCCCAACCTTCGCAGCCCAGGGCCTGGAAGGCGCGCACGGCCAGGTCCTGCACCTGGGCGGTCAGCTCGGCAGGCAGATCGGCGGGGCAGAAATACTGGGTGTCGTTCGAGTAGTACTTGTGCTCGAAGTCATAATTGCCCTGCGGGGCGACGATGTCGATGACGGGCAGCGCGCGCGCCTGCTCGCCCGTGCCGATGATGGGCACGGTCAGCTCGCGGCCGCGGATGAACTGCTCGGCCAGCACCACGGTGTCGTAGTGCATGGCGGTTTCAAAGGCGGCCTGCGCCTGATCGGCATGGTCCACGCGGACCACGCCGACGGTGGAGCCTTCGTGCGGCGGCTTCATGATCATGGGCACGCCCAGACGCTGCACGGCGGCCGGCACGTCCTTGGCGTCGAACAGTTCGACGAAATCCGGCGTGGGCAGGCCCACATGCTGCCAGATGCGCTTGGTCATGATCTTGTCCATGGCCACGCCGGAAGCCATCACGCCGCTGCCGGTATAGGGAATGCCCAGCCATTCCAGCGCGCCCTGCAGCGTGCCGTCCTCGCCGAAGCGGCCGTGCAGCGCGATGAAGACGCGATCGAATCCCGCCTGGGCCAGCTCCGCCAGGCCTTTCTCGCCCAGGTCGAACAGGTGTGCGTCCACGCCCATGCTGCGCAAGGCCTCATGCACCCCCTGGCCCGACATCAGGGATACCTCGCGCTCGGCGGACTTGCCGCCATACAACACGCCGACCCGGCCAAAATCCGCTGTCATGCCACCTCTCCCAATTGGGCAGGGATCCGGCTGATGGACCCTGCTCCCATTACCAACACCACATCGCCGTCGCGGACAAAGTCCAGGACGGCCTGCGCCATATCATTGATTTCCGCCACGAAGATCGGCTCGACCTTGCCCAGCACGCGCACGGCGCGGCTCAAGGCCCGGCCGTCCGCCGCCACCAGAGGCGGCTCGCCGGCCGCATAGACTTCGCTGAGCAATACCGCGTCGGCCTGGCTGAGCACCTGCACGAAGTCCTCGAAGCAGTCGCGGGTGCGCGTGTAGCGGTGCGGCTGGAAAGCCAGCACGATGCGGCGCTCGGGCCATGCGCCACGCGCGGCAGCCAAAGTAGCAGCCATTTCGACCGGATGGTGGCCGTAATCGTCAACAACTGTAAACGTGCCGCCGCCCTGGCGCTCGGGCACCGGAAAGTCGCCCACCATGGAGAAGCGCCGGCCCACGCCGGTGAACTCGCTCAGGGCGCGGGCGATGACTTCGTCGCTCACGCCCAGCTCCGTGGCCACCGCGATGGCCGCCAGGGCGTTGAGCACGTTGTGCCGGCCGGGCAGGTTCAGGCACACGGACAGCAGCGGCAGGTCCCCGCCCGCGCCCTTGCGCTGCACGTCGAAGCACATGGTCGTGCCGCGGCTCTCGATGTTGACGGCGCGCACCTGCGCATCGCTGTCTATTGCGTAGGTCGTGACAGGCCGGGATACAAAAGGAATGATTTCGCGCACATTGGCGTCGTCGCTGCACAGGATCGCGCTGCCGTAGAACGGCAGGCGGTGCGTGAAGTCGATGAAAGCGCTCTTGAGGCGCGCGACGTCGTGGCCGTAAGTGTCCATGTGGTCCACGTCAATATTGGTGACGATGGCCATCACGGGCAGCAGGTTCAGGAAGGAGGCATCGGATTCGTCCGCCTCCACCACGATGTACTCGCCCTGCCCCAGACGCGCATTGGCGCCGGCCGACTTGAGCCGGCCGCCGCTGACGACGGCGGGATCCCGTTCGCCGGCGGCCAGCAGGCTGGCCACCAGGCTGGTGGTGGTGGTCTTGCCATGCGTGCCGGCCACGGCAATGCCCCGCTTCAGGCGCATCAGCTCGGCCAGCATCAGGGCGCGAGGCACCACCGGAATGCGTGCGGCGCGGGCGGCAAGGACCTCGGGGTTGTCGCCGGCGATCGCCGTGGAGGTGACGATGGCGCCCATGCCCGCCACGTTCTCGGCCTTGTGGCCGATGACGATGCGCGCGCCCAGCTTTTCCAGGCGGCGCGTGACCGCCGTCTCCTGGATGTCCGAGCCGCTGATGGCGTAGCCCAGGTTCAGCTTGACTTCGGCGATGCCGCTCATGCCCGAGCCGCCGATACCTACAAAATGAATTCGTTGAATGCGGTGCTTCATTCCGCTCTCCTTGCCGCTTGCTGACATGCTTCGGCAATCTGCTGCGTGGCATTCAACTGTGCATGCTCCTGCGCGTGGCTGGCCACGCGCGTCAATTCTTCACGGTCCAGGTCCTGCAGCCATTGCGCAAGCCACTGGGCCGTCAACTCCGATTGTTTCTTCAGCCAGGCGCCCGAGCAGTCGCTCAGGTACCGGGCGTTGGCCGTCTGGTGGTCGTCGATGGCGTGCGGCAAGGGCACGAACAGGGCCGCCACGCCGATCGCGGCCACCTCGGCCACCGTCATGGCGCCCGCCCGGCAGATGAGCAGGTCCGCCTCTTTCATGGCCTGCGCCATGTCGCCGATGAAGGCCTTGCAGTCGGCCTGCACCCCGGCATGGGCGTAGCGCTCCTGCAGGGACGCCAGGTGCTGCTCGCCGGCCTGGTGCGTGACCACGGGCCGGCGATCGACCGGAATCAGGGCCAGCGCCTCGGGCACCACCGAATTCAAGGCCGCCGCGCCCAGGCTGCCGCCCACCACCAGGATGCGCAAGGGGCCCTGGCGGCCGGCGTAGCGGCCGGCGGCGGCGCCCTGCCCGACGAATGCGTCGCGCACCGGATTGCCCACCATGAGGGCGCCCGGCAACGCGCCGGGAAAGCCGGTCAGCACCCGGTTCGCCATCTTGGCAAGGTAGCGGTTGGCCGTGCCGGCCACGGCGTTCTGCTCATGAATGACCAGCGGGCGGCGCGACAGAAAGGACATCAGGCCGCCCGGAAAGGCGACATAGCCGCCCATGCCCAGCACGACGTCCGGCTGCGCTTCCTTCAGGCAGCGGCGCGCCTGCAGGCAGGCGCCCAGCAGGGTGAAGGGCAGCTTGAGCAAGGCCGCGACACCTTTGCCGCGCAGGCCCGAAAATCGCAGCGGCAGCATTTTAATACCGTGCTGGGGAACCAGGCTACCCTCCATGCGCTCGGGGTGTCCCAGCCATACCACGTTCCAGCCGCGCCGGCGCATCGCCTCGGCCACGGCCAGGCCCGGCATGATGTGCCCGCCGGTGCCGCCTGCCATGATCATGATGGTGGGCGCGCTCATGTGCGTTTCCCCCTCATCATCTGCCGATTCTCGAAATCCACGCGCAGAAGCAGCGCCAGGGCCACCAGATTCATCACGATGCCCGAGCCGCCGTAGCTGACCAGCGGCAGCGTCAGCCCCTTGGTGGGCAGCAGGCCCAGCACCACGCCGATATTGATGAAGGTCTGCACGCCGAACCAGACAGCTACGCCCTGGGCCACCATGCCGCTGAAGATGCGCTCCATGGCGATGGCCTGGCGGCCTATGTTGAAGCTGCGCCACACCACGAAGGCAAAGGCCAGCACCAGGGCGGACACGCCCACGAAACCCAGCTCTTCGCCGATCACGGCCACGATGAAGTCCGTGTGCGCTTCGGGCAGGTAATGCAATTTCTCCACGCTGGAGCCCAGGCCCACGCCGAACCATTCGCCGCGTCCCAGCGCGATCAGGGAAGGGGAGAGCTGATAGGCGCTGCCGTAGGCATTGTCCGGATTCCAGGGATCCAGGTAGACGAACAGACGCTCGCGCCGCCAGGGCGAGAGCCAGATCAGCAGCAGGAAGCTGCCCACCAGAATGCCCAGCAGGGCCGAGAACAGCTTGCCGTTGATGCCGCCGATGAACAGAATGCCCACCGCGATGGCCACGATGACCATGAACGCGCCCAGGTCGGGCTCCATCAGCAGCAGCACGCCCACGAAGCCCAGGGCGACCGCCATGGGCAGGAAACCCCGCAGGAAGGTCTGCAGGTGCTCCTGCTTGCGCACGGTATAGTCCGCCGCGTACAGGACCATGGCGATCTTCATCAGCTCGGAAGGCTGGAAGTTGATGATGCCCAGCGGCAGCCAGCGCCGCGCGCCGTTGACTTCGCGGCCGATGCCGGGAATCAGCACCACGATCAGCAGCAGGATGGCGAACACGAAAAGAGGGATGGCCAGCTTCTGCCAGACGCGCATGGGCACGGTGGCGGCGAACACGGCCATGAAGGTGCCCACGGCGATGAACATGCCATGGCGGATCACGAAGTAGTAGCGGCCGTAGCTTTCATAGCGGGGCCCGTCGGCCAGGGCGATGGAGGCCGAATACACCATCAGCAGCCCGAACAGGGTCAGCATCAGCGTGGAAGCCAGCAAGGGGCGGTCAAAAGTGGGCAAGGCGGTGCGGCCGGGCCGCACGGCGTTCACGCCGGAGGTCAGTTCCGCGAACAGACTCATGCCGCCTCTCCTCTGTCCAGGGCCAGTTCCGTCACGGCGGCCACGAAGCACAGCCCGCGGTGATGGTAGCTCTTGAACATGTCCATGCTGGCGCAGGCCGGCGACAGCAGCACGACGTCGCCGGAGCGGGCCTGCTCGGCCGCCTGCCGCACGGCGGCGTCCAGCCCGTCGCAGAAGCGGTGCGCCACCTCTTCGGCCTGCAGGGCCTGGGCCAGTTGCCCGGCGTCGCGCCCGATCAGGAATACTTCGGCCACGCTCTTGCGCGCCGCCTGGGCCAGCGGCCCGAAATCCTGACCCTTGCCCAGGCCGCCGGCGATCAGCCAGACGCGCTGGTCCAGCCCGCGCAGGGCGGCCACCGTGGCGCCCACGTTGGTGCCCTTGCTGTCGTCCAGGTACTGCACGCCATCGATGACGCGCACCAGCTCCACCCGGTGCGGCTCGCCCCTGTAGCTGCGCAGGCCGTTGAGCAGTTCGGCCCAGCCCAGGCCCAGGCTGCGCGCCAGGATCAGGGCGGCCTGGGCATTCAAGGCGTTGTGGCGCCCTTTGATCTGCAGGGCTTCCGCCGGCATCAGGCGGTTCAGCCGGCCGGGCGCGCGCAGCGCCGGGCCTTCTTCGCCCTTGCGGCGGCGCGGCGCGGCGGGCGCATCGAAATCCTGGGGGTCGCTGGCCAGCAGCCACTCCACGCCCCCGTCCAGACCCAGCCCCATGTCGCCGGTCAGCTCCGGCTTGCCCAGCCCGAAGCTGCGCACGGTCTCCAGGGAGGCATCGTCCACCATGGCCATGACGGCCGGATCGTCGCGGTTGACCACGGCCAGGCGGCACAGGCCGAACAGGCGGGCCTTGGCCTGAATGTACGGCTCCATGCCGCCGTGCCAGTCCAGGTGATCCTGGGAAATATTCAGCACCACGCCGGCCTCGGCCTGCAGGCTGAACGTGCTCTCCAGCTGGCAGCTGGACAGCTCCACGACCCAGACCTGCGGCAGGTCGTCGTCCTGCAGGGCCTGGTACAAGGCCGCCAGCGCGGCCGGGCTGATATTGCCCACGGCGCGGGCCGACACGCCGGCCTGCTCCAGGATGTGACGGGTCATGGCGGTGACCGTGGTCTTGCCGTTGGTGCCGGTGATGGCCAGGACGCGGCTGTCGCGTCCCTGCTGCGCCAGATCCTTCAGCGCGCGGGCGAACAGTTCGATCTCGCCGATGACTTCGGCGCCCTGCTCGCGGGCCTGCGCCAGGAACGCCGCGATGGGCGCCTCCAGCGGCGACAGGCCGGGGCTGATCACCACGGTATGCACGTCCTGCAGCGTGGCGGAATGCAGGGCCTGGCCGCCCAGGCGGCAGTCCAGCTCGGCGCCCGCCAGGGCGGTCAGTTCATCCCGTCCCTGGATCTGATCGCGCGTGTCGGCCAGACGCACGACGGCGCCCTGGGCGATGCACCAGCGGGCCGCGGCCAGGCCCGTCTCGCCCATCCCCAGGATGAGCGTGACGCCGTCGGTGCGGATCGAAGGAAAGCTCAGACCGTTCATCGCAGTTTCAATGTAGACAGACCCAGCATCACCAGCATCATGGTGATGATCCAGAAGCGGACCACCACCTGCGTTTCTTTCCAGCCGCCCACCTCGAAATGGTGGTGCAGCGGCGCCATGCGGAAGATGCGCCTGCCCTCTCCATAGCGTTTCTTGGTGTACTTGAACCAGGTGACCTGGAGCATGACGGACAGGGTCTCCACCACGAAGACGCCGCCCATGATGAACAGCACGATCTCCTGACGCACGATCACGGCAATGGTGCCCAGCGCGCCGCCCAGCGCCAGCGCGCCCACGTCGCCCATGAAGACCTGGGCGGGATAGGCGTTGAACCACAGAAAGGCCAGGCCCGCGCCGGCGATGGCGGCGCAGATCACCATCAGCTCGCCCGCGCCGGGAATGTAGGGGAACAGCAGGTACTTGGAATAGTCCACGCGGCCGACCACGTAGGCGAAGATGCCCAGGGCGCTGCCCACCATGACCGTGGGCATGATGGCGAGGCCGTCCAGGCCATCGGTCAGGTTGACGGCATTGCTCGAGCCCACGATGACGGCCCAGGTCAGCACCACGAAGCCCAGCACGCCCAGCGGATAGCTGACGGACTTGAAGAACGGCACGATCAGGTCGGCCTGGGTGGGCAAGGACATGGTGAAGCCGCTCATCACCCATTCCTTGAACAGGGGCCACAGCTCCGTGCTGGCGGGCACGGACACGGCAAAGCTCAGGTACACCGCGGCCACCGCGCCGATCAGCGCCTGCCAGAAGAACTTCTGGCGCGAAGACATGCCTTCGGGATCGCGGTTGACCACTTTTTTATAGTCGTCGGCCCAGCCTATCCAGCCGAAGCCGAAGGTGACCAGCAGCACGACCCAGACGAAGCGGTTGGTCCAGTCGGCCCACAGCAGGGTGCTGACGCCGATGGAAATCAGGATCAGCACGCCGCCCAGGGAGGGCGTGCCGTTCTTCTGCAGGAGCGGCTGCGGGCCACAGGCGCGGACGGCCTGCCCGAGCTGCAGCTCGGGGAGCTTGCGAATCACCCAGGGGCCGCACAACAAGCCGATGGCCAGCGCGGTCGCGCACGCCAGGATGGCGCGCAGCGTGATGTATTCGAACACACCGAAGGCGCGAATATGATCGTCCGACAACCAGCGCGCCAGTTCAAGAAGCATTCGTCGCCCCTTCGAGTTTGGAGAAATGGTTTTCCAGGGCCGAGACCACGCGCTCCATGCGCGCGCTGCGCGAACCCTTGACCAGGATGTGCGAAGGCTCCAGGGCCAGCAGATAAGCCACCATGTCCTCGAAACCGTCGAACTGGTGGGCCCGGGCGCCGAAGGCCTGCGCCGCGTGGCTGGCGTCGCCGCCCAGCGTCAAGAGCTCATCCACCCCGCGCTCCTTGGCGTAGGCGCCTACCTCGGCGTGCAGCTCGGAACTGTTCTCGCCCACTTCGGCCATATTGCCCAGCACCAGGACTTTGCGGCCGCTCAACTGGGCCAGCACGTCGATGGCGGCGCGCACGGAATCCGGATTGGCGTTGTAGCTGTCGTCGATCAACTGGTAGCCGGTGGACAGCAGCTTGGGCTGCATGCGGCCGGACACGGGAAGAAAGCTTTCCAGGCCCTGCACAATGGCTTCCAGCGGCGCGCCGGCGGCATGGGCGCAGGCCGCGGCGGCCAGCGCGTTGCGCAGATTGTGGAAGCCGGGGGAGTTCAGGGTGACGGGCGCGCTTTCGCCGGCCACGCTCAGCACGAAGCGCGTGCGCGCCGGCTCCACGAACATGTCGGCGGCGAACACGTCCTCCTGGCCGCTCAGACCAAAGCGCAGCACGCGGCGCTCGCCGGCCTGCCCCGACCACAGGGCGCTGAATTCGTCATCGCCCGGAATGACTACCTGGCCGTCCTGCGGCAGGAAGTCGATCACCGAGCCGTTTTCGCGGGCCACGGCTTCCACGCTGCGCATGAACTCCTGGTGCTCCCGCTGGGCGTTGTTCACCAGCGCGATGGTGGGCCGCACGATGGCGGACAGCAGGGCGATCTCGCCAGGATGGTTCATGCCCATCTCCAGCACGGCCGCCTTGTGTTCGGGCGTCAGGCGCAGGACCGACAGCGGCACGCCCAGGTCATTGTTCAGGTTGCCCTGCGTGGCCAGGCTGTGGGCCTCGCCCAGCCAGGCGCGCAGGATGGCGGCAATCATTTCCTTGGTGGTCGTCTTGCCGTTGCTGCCGGTCACGCCGATCAGCGGGATGGCGAAGCGCGAACGCCATTCGCCGGCCAGGGTCACCAGCGCCTGGCGGGTGTCGCCCAGCACGATCTGGGGCAGGTCCACGGCGGGATCGCGCTCAGCCACGATGGCGGCAGCCGCGCCCAGCTCCTTGGCCTGGGCCAGGTAGTCGTGACCGTCGAACTGCTCGCCGCGCAGGGCGAGGAAGATGTCGCCCTTGGCCAGCTTGCGGGTGTCGCTGCTCAGGCGCGCGCCGCGCAGCCAGCACAAGGCGGCCTGCGCCCAGTCGCGGTCGTCGAACACGTGACGCTCGCCGCGAACTTCCTGATAAGTCTCGTGGCCTTTGCCGGCCAGCAGCACGATGTCGTTGGGGTGCGCCGCCCAGACGGAGGTCAGGATGGCGCGCGCCCGGTCGGCCTGCACGTGGGGCGTGCCAGGCATGCCGGCCACGATCTGGCGGATGATCTCGTCCGGCTCCTCGAAGCGGGGGTTGTCGGTGGTCACGACCACTTCGTCGGCCAGCCGGGCGGCTATCCCGCCCATGACGGGCCGCTTGGCGGTGTCGCGATTGCCGCCGCAGCCGAATACGCAGACCAGCTTGCCGCCGCGCACCTTGGCCACGTCGCGCAGGGCGAGCAGCGCGCGCTCCAGCGCATCGCCGGTGTGGGCGTAATCCACCACGACCAGCGGCGCGGGCTGGTGGCGCCCCACGGCGGAGATGGGATCGACGATCTGCAGGCGGCCCGGCACGGACACCAGCTTGGCCATGATGCGGGCGATCTTGGAGACCGGCCAGCCCACTTCCTGCAGCACGCCGGCCACCAGCAGCAGATTGGCCACATTATGCTCGCCCAGCAGGTGGGTCAGGATCTGGGCGGTGCCGTGCGGCGTGACCAGGCTGAAGACCTGGCCGTCGGCGCCGGTGTGCACATCCTCGGCCAGCAGGTCCACGCCGGGCTGGCTCATGGAATAGGAGACCACGCGGGCGGACAGGCCGGCCTGCATCAGCTCGCGGCCCATCGCGTCGTCGGCGTTGATCACCGCGCTGCGCAGGCCGGCCAGCTGAACAGGCGCAGCTTGGCCTGCTTGTAGGCCTCCATGGTCGCGTGGTAGTCCAGATGGTCGTGGGTCAGGTTGGTGAAGCCGGCGATGTCGATGCGCACGCCGTCCAGCCGGCCCTGCTCCAGGCCGATGGAGGAAGCCTCCAGAGCCACGGCATTGCCGCCC
This sequence comes from Alcaligenes sp. Marseille-Q7550, assembly GCF_965112015.1. Classification (NCBI taxonomy): domain Bacteria; kingdom Pseudomonadati; phylum Pseudomonadota; class Betaproteobacteria; order Burkholderiales; family Alcaligenaceae; genus Alcaligenes; species Alcaligenes sp. Marseille-Q7550. The sequence goes on along the minus strand of NZ_CBCOPU010000001.1, from coordinate 886,101 downwards.
TGGGCGCGGATGGCCGCCAGGCTGCGGTGCATGGTCAGCACATCGGGCGTGGTCAGCACGCCGCCCAGGTTCGAGCCGTCAGGCAGGGTCACGCCCAGCGTGCCTATGGTTCCGCAAGGCACCTGGGAATGATTCAGGGCCGAAGCCACCCACTGCACGCTGGAGGTCTTGCCGTTGGTGCCGGTCACGGCCACCACGGTCATGGACTCGGACGGACGGCCCCACCACTGGTGGGCCACCTCGCCCAAGAGAGCGTTCAGCCCGGCGACCTGCAGGACCGGCACGCCGGGCTCGGCCGCCTGTTCGCCCTGCTCGCGGACAATCGCGGCCGCGCCCTGCTGCACCGCCTGGGCTTCGTACTGCCGGCCGTCGCCGCCATGCCCCCGGCACGCGAAGAAGACATCTCCTGCCTTGATCTGACGGGAGTCCAGGCACAAGTTTGCCGTCGGCGCCACGTGCTGCGCCAGCAATTCCAATACTGCTGCGGCATTCATCGTACTTCCTCCCCGCTGGGGCCTATGGCCACCAGCGACTCTATGGGCGCATCGGGCTGCACGCCAAGGCGTCGCAGGCTCCGGGCCACAATTTCTGAAAACACCGGCGCGGCAATGCGCCCGCCGTAATAACTGGAACTGTGCGGTTCGTCGATCGTGACGGCCACCACGATGCGCGGATTGGACACGGGTGCAAAGCCCACAAAGGAGCCGCGGTACAGCGACTTGCTGTAGCGGCCGTTCACGATCTTGCGCGCCGTGCCGCTCTTGCCGGCCACGCGGTAGCCCTGCACCTGGGCCAGGCGGGCGCCGTCCGGGCCGGCCGCGGCCTCCAGCATGCCGCGCATCAGCTCGGCGGTGCGCGGCGCATAGACCTGCACGCTGGCCGGCTTGCCTTCGCGCTTGAGCAGCGTCATGGACACCATGTCGCCGTTGCGCGCGAACGCCGTGTAGGCGTGCGCGATCTGCAGCAGCGAGACGGACAGGCCGTAGCCGTAGGCCATGGTGGCGCGCTCGATGGGACGCCAGCGCTCCCAGGGCCGCAGGCGGCCGCTGGCAATGCCCGGGAAATCCGCCTGGGGAGAACGGCCGAAGCCCAGCTCGGTGAACTTGTTCCACATTTCCTGCGAGGTCAGGCGCTCGGAAATCATGGTCATGCCGATATTGCTGGAACGGCGCAGGATGCCCGCCACATCCAGCACGCCGTTGCGGCTCACGTCGGTGATGGTGTTGCCCTGGTAGCGGTACTGGCCGTTGCCCGTATTGAACTGGGTGGAGGTGCTGATGCGATTGATGTCCAGGGCCAGCGCCGCCGTGAACGGCTTCATGATGGAGCCGGGCTCGAAGGTGTCGGTCAGGGCGCGGTTGCGCAGCGCGGCGCCCTTGCGGTCGTCGCGATCATTGGGATTGTAGGTAGGCAGATTGACCAGCGCCAGGATCTCGCCGGTCTTGACGTCCAGCACCACGGCGGCGGCGGCGTTGGCCTTGACGTCCTCCATGCCTTTCTTCAGAGCGGTGTAGGCGTCGAACTGCAGGCCGGCGTCGATGGACAGGTGCAGGTCCTGGCCGTGCGTGGGAGGGATGACGGCGCGCACGTCCTCGACCACCCGTCCCAGGCGGTCGCGGATGACGCGGCGCGAACCGGGCTTGCCCGACAGGGCCGAATTGAAGGCCAGCTCGATGCCTTCGATGCCCTGGTCCTCGATATTGGTGAAGCCCAGGATGTGCGCCATGACGTCGCCTTCGGGATAGAAGCGGCGCATTTCCTCCTGCTGGTGGATGCCGGGGATCTTCAGTTCGGCGATGCGGGCGGCCGTGTCCACGTCCACCTGGCGCTTGATGTAGACGAAACTGCGGTCCTCGACCGAGAGGCGGCGCTGCACGTCGGGCAGGCCCATGCCCAGCAGCTTGGCCAATTCGGAGATCTGTTCGGGCTTGGCATTGCGGGCGTCGTCCGGAATGGCCCAGATGGCGCGCACGGGCACGCTGGAGGCCAGCACCACCGCGCCGCTGCGATCGAACACCTTGCCGCGCATGGGCGGCAGGACCAGGGTGCGCTCGTAGCGGCGCTCGCCCTGCTGCTGCAGGAACTCCGTGGACAGGCCCTGCAGGTAGAGGGCCTTGACGATCAGCGCACCAAATCCCAGGAACAGCAGCACCAGCACCAGGCGCGAACGCCAGAACGGCAGCTGCACATTCAGTACGGGATTCTCGTGGTAGCCGAAACGCCTCATGGATGGTCTCCCTGCTGCGCCGCATTGGAAGTCAGCTCGCCGCCTTGCAGGTAGAGCGTGCGGTCCGGCGATCCCAGCACCAGATGCAGCTCATTGCGGCCGATATCGTCCACGCGGGCGTTGCGGGCCAGTTCGGCGCGCTCCAGCTGCAGGCGGCGCCAATCGGTGTCCAGCTCGCGGGCCTTGGTGGCCAGACGATCGGTCTGTACAAACAGTTCGCGCGCCTGATAGCGCGCCGTGACCAGGGAGATGGCCGACAGCATGAGCACCAGGGCCAGGGTGATGACAAGGCGCATCATCGGCGCGCCCTCCTGCCGGCGGGCTGGCGGCTGTAGGCGGCCTGATGCAGCAGGCGCTCGCTGGCGCCGCGCATCCATTCCTGGGGGATGGGAATGTCGGTACGCTGCACGACCCGCAGCACCGCCGAGCGCGCACGGGGATTGTCGGAGGCTTCCTCGTCCGTGGGCAGCACCCGTCCCAGGGAACGGACCAGGGGCTGGGGCATGTCTTTTTCAAGAATGGGCAGGCGCGACTGCTCCTGCGCGGGACGCGCCGCCGCATTCATGAACTGCTTGACCATGCGGTCCTCCAGCGAATGAAATGCAATCACAGCGAGAATTCCCCCTGGCGCCAGCCGGCTCAGAATTGACGGAAGCGCATGCGCGAGCTCTTCGAGCTCACGATTGAGGTAAATCCGTATAGCCTGGAAGGTCCTGGTTGCCGGATGTTGACCCTTTTCGCGCGTGCGGACGACACCGGCGACGAGCTCGGCGAGATCACGCGTTGTATGCAGCGGGCGGGATTGGCGGCGATCAACAATCGCCTTTGCAATCTGGAAAGCAAACCGTTCTTCGCCATATTCTGCAATGACCTCCTTTAAAACTTCCACGCTGGCCTGAGCCAGCCACTGTTCAGCGGTCGGACCGCTGCTGGTGTCCATGCGCATGTCCAGAGGACCTTCGCGCATGAACGAAAAACCTCGTTCCGCATCGTCGATCTGGGGCGAGGACACACCCAGATCCATCATCACGCCGCTCAGGGGCCCGGCGTCGATCTCGTCCAGCGCCTGCGCCAATTCGCCAAAGCCGCTGTGCAGCACCGTGACGCGCGCGTCCCGGGCGGCCAGCTCGCGGGCCACGGCGATGGCCTGCGGATCCTTGTCGAACACGATCAGGCGGGCCTGGGGCCCCAGGTAGGACAGCAGCAGGCGGCTGTGCCCTCCCCGGCCGAACGTGCAATCCACGTACACGCCGTCCAGTACACCGTGTGCCGGCGGGGCCTGCGTCCAGCGCCGGGCCTCGAATGACGGGTCCACGAGGGCCGCCACCGTAGGCTCCAGCAGCACGGATCGATGTACCAGCGTCATGACTTACTCAGAAAGAAAATGTTTCGAATACTTCTGTGGAGCCTGCCGCCAGATCCTGGGCCTGGCGGCGTTCCAGTTCCTGGGCGTTCCACAATTCAAAATGGGTCGCCATGCCCAACAGCATGGCGTCGCGCTCCAGGCCCACTGCGGCGCGCAGTTCGGGAGCAATCAGTATCCGGCCGGCGGAATCCAGATCGACGTCCTGAGCACTGCCCAGCAGCAGGCGTTGCAGAAAACGTGCGCTCATGGGGAAGCGGGCGATCTGTTCACGCTTTTCCTCCCAGACGCTGCGCGGATAGACCAACAGGCAGCCGTCGGGATGACGGGTCAGAGTCAGGCGACCTTGTTCCTGCTGAGCGAGCGCGTCACGATGCCGGGTCGGAATGGACATCCGCCCCTTTGCATCGATCGTGAGTGCGCTGCTGCCTTGGAACATTTCCCCCCACTTTTTCACACTATTTCCTACTTTTCCCCACTCTACGGCGGAAACTGAGACTGGTCAAGACGCAGGTTGCAATTTTTTCAATCACAACAAGCACTTAGCGCACTATCGGAGAAAGCGCCGCAAAAAATTTCTCTGTTAAATCAAGAAATTGCAGGGTGCATTAAAAGTGATTTGTCATAAAAACGGACGCGGGCGGGCCAAGCCTGGGCTTTGCCGTCCCTGACAATTCATTTCAATTGACTGAAATATGAATGAAATATGGCGAGCGCCGTGGCAGACTGGCGGGCGCTTGCGCCGCCGCAGACGCGGCCCGGCAGGAGCAGTCTTTCGGGCCCGCCATGAAAAGACATCGAACAGATTCCAGGAGTGTGAGACAGGCCTGTAGGCCGGATTCTGTATGCCGGCGGGAACCCGCCGGCCGGCAATCATTCCTCTGGGCCGGCCATTGCTGGACGGCTCTAGCTACCTACCCGCATACTGAGACGAGCCGCCTCTCTGGCTTGATGCCTGCGTATGCCTATTTGGTATTGCTCCGGGTAGAGGTTACCGCGTTTCACCCCGCAGCGCCCTGCCCCCTGAGGGACAGGAAATACGGAGATGGCCATATCTGTGTCCGCCGTGGCGGACCCTCGCTGCGGTCTCGTCTCTGTGGCCCTGGTCCTCGACTTGCCCGGCGCGGGGCCGGGTTCGTCGGACGGCTGTTAGCCGCTACCCTGCTCTGTGGAGTCCGGACCTTCCTCGATGCGTGCGCACCGCGACTGCCCAGCCTGCCTCACAAGGTCATTGTAACCTGCGACAATAATGAAATTCGCACGACGCGCCGATTTATCTGGAGTTTTATGTCCATCAACCTGATTTCCCTGACCGACGTCCAGTTGGCGTTCGGCCACCATGCCCTGCTGGACCATGCCGACCTGGCCATCCAAAGCAACGAGCGCATCGGCCTGATCGGACGCAACGGGGCGGGCAAATCCTCTCTGTTGAAGATCCTGGACAAGCGCATCGCCCCCGACGACGGCCAGGTGCAGAGCCTGAACGGCCTGAAGGTCGCCACCGTGGAGCAGGAGCCCGAACTGGACCCCGGCCAGAGCATCTACGACATTCTATGCGGCGACCTGACCGAGACCGAGGACTGGCAGCGGCCCGCACGGGTCAACGCCCTGGTCGACAAGCTGGGCCTGGACCCGCAGGCGCCGGCCGGCAGCCTGTCGGGCGGCCAGCGCAAGCGCGTCGCGCTGGCGCGCGCCGTGGTCGAGGAACCCGACCTGCTGCTGCTGGACGAACCCACCAACCACCTGGACTTCGACGGCATCCTCTGGCTGGAACAGCTGCTGCTGGGCTTCAAGGGCAGCGCCGTGATCATCACGCACGACCGGCGCTTCCTGGACGCCGTGGCCACGCGTATCGTGGAACTGGACCGCGGCAAGCTGTTCAGTTTCCCGGGCAATTTCAGCGAATGGCAGACCCGCAAGGCTGAATGGCTGGAGGCGGAGAAACAACAGAGCGCCAAGTTCGACAAGTTTCTGGCGCAGGAAGAAGTCTGGATACGCAAGGGCGTGGAAGCACGCCGTACGCGCAACGAAGGCCGGGTGCGCCGCCTGGAGCGGCTGCGGGTGGAGCGCGCCGAACGGCGCGAGCGCTCGGGCGACGTCAAGTTCGCCCTGGCCGAGGGCCAGCGCTCGGGCAAGCTCGTGGCCGAGCTCCAGCACGTGTCCCACGGCTACGACGACCGGATCCTCATACGCGACTTCTCCACCTTGCTGATGCGCGGCGACCGCATCGGCCTGATCGGCCCCAACGGCGCCGGCAAGACGACCATGCTGCGCATCATGCTGGGCCTGCAGGAACCGAACGAAGGCACGGTGCGCCACGGCACCCGCCTGAACATAGGCTATTTCGACCAGATGCGCAGCCAGCTGGACGAGAACGCCACCCTGGCCGACACCATCAGCCCCGGCAGCGAATGGGTGGAGATAGGCAGCCAGCGCAAGCACATCATGAGCTACCTGGAGGACTTCCTCTTTCCGGCCGCCCGCGCCCATTCGCCGGTGCGCAGCCTCTCGGGCGGGGAGCGCGCCCGCCTGGCGCTGGCGCGCATGTTCGCCCAGCCCACCAACGTGCTGGTGCTGGACGAGCCCACCAACGACCTGGACATCGAGACCCTGGAACTGCTGGAGGACCTGCTGCAGGACTACGCCGGCACCGTGCTGCTGGTCAGCCACGACCGGGCCTTTTTGAACAATGTGGTCACGCAGGTCATCGCCGCCGAGGGTGACGGGCTCTGGGCGGAGTATGTGGGCGGCTATGACGAATGGCTGGCCCAGCGCCCGGAACCGGCCGCACCGGCGGCTGCCGCGCCCGAGCCGGCCAAACCCGCCGCCGAGCGCCCCGCCAAGGCCAGCAAGCCCGGCCGGCTCGCGCCCTGGGAGGAAAAAGAGCTGGACGCCCTGCCCGAGAAGATCGCCGGCATTGAAGGCCGCCAGGCCGCCCTGGCCGAGCAGCTCGGCGATCCGGACCTGTACAAGGACGGCGCGGCCCGCGCCGACGACATCAACCGCCAGCTCGACGAACTGAACGCGGAACTGGAGAAGCTGTTCGAGCGTTGGGAGAAGCTGGAAGAGAAGCGGCAGGCGAGCCAGTAAGCAGTTACTCGAAAAAAGCGTTTCGGCGACTATTAAAAATATTGCAATACCGCGGAGCCTTTTTGGACCAGGCAGGGAGAAACCTCAGTTTTCTTGGGTAGGCCTGGCCCAAACAGCGGCATCAGCACAATCACGACATTGAACACGGTGGTTCAAGGTCATGATGCGCCAAGACACTCTGTATCAGCACAGCATGCTATCGACTGGTCGATAAGATGCCATTGCAAACCGGTCAAGAAGGGGCTGGGCCAGACAGGGCGGGTCAGACGGCTTGCCGCAGGCGGGGAAACGATCCGGGAGGCAAGCGCCGTGCTGTTCGCGTCCGACGCTTGTGATGGGTCCGGGGGACCCATCACCGGACAAGTTCACGGCGCGCCCGGAACGATTCACCGACAAGGGCACCGGTGCAAGGCACCGGCAAGCCGTCAGCCCTGACTGGCCCAGCCCCTTCTTGACCGGTGTTTTGACAAAGGCCAGCTCCTGTATCGACAAGCCGGCTCATTTCACAAATCGACGCTGCGCTCCATCCTCACTGCGGATGGATCTCCTCCACGCAGCGCAGCAGCGCCTCCCCGTAGGCTTCGCGCTTGCGCACCCCTATGCCGGTGATGTGTTCCAGGTCGGCTTCCGAGCGCGGGCAGCGTATGGCCACTTCCCGCAAGGTCGCATCATGGAAGATGACGTAGGCGGGCACGCCGTGCTCCTTGGCCGTGGCGGCGCGCCAGGCGCGCAGGGCCTCGAAGCGGGCCTGCTGCTCCGGCTCCAGCGCCGGCCCCTGACTGGCCTGGCCGCGCGTGCGGTGCGCCGCCGGGCCGCGGGAGACGGTCTCGCGGCGCAGCATCAATGTACGCTCGCCCTTGAGCACCTCGCGGCTGGCCTCGGTCAGCATCAGGGTGCCGTACCCTTCCGGATCCACGGCAACCAGATTGTGCGCCAGCAGTTGGCGCAGCACGCCGCGCCAGGCCTGGTCGGACAGGTCCGCGCCCACGCCGAACACCGTCAGGCTGTCGTGCTGGTTTTCCTTGACCCGGTCCGTCAGCTTGCCGCGCAGGATGTCGATCAGGTGCCCCGCGCCGAAGCGCTGGCCGCGCTCGCGCCACAGGCGATAGATGGTGGAAAGCATTTTCTGGGCGGCCACCGTGCCATCCCAGGCCTGCGGCGTTTCCAGGCAGGTGTCGCAATTGCCGCAAGGTTCGATCTGCTGGCCGAAATACGCCAGCAGGCGCTGGCGGCGGCAGGAAATGGTCTCGCACAAGCCCAGCATCGCGTCCAGCGCCTGGCCCTGCTGGCGGCGATAGGCGGCGTCGCCCTGGGATTCGTTGATCATGCGGTGCAGTTGCACCACGTCCTGCAGGCCGTAGGCCAGCCAGGCCGTGGCCGGCTCGCCGTCGCGTCCGGCGCGCCCGGTCTCCTGGTAATAGCCCTCCACAGACTTGGGCAGGTCGATGTGCGCGACAAAGCGCACGTCCGGCTTGTTCACCCCCATGCCAAAGGCGATGGTGGCCACCATGACCACGCCTTCCTCGCGCAGGAAGCGCGCCTGATTGGCGGCCCGCACCTGGGCGTCCAGGCCCGCGTGATAGGGCAAGGCATTGATGCCGTTGCGGCACAGGAACTCCGCCGTATCGTCCGCCCGGGAGCGCGACAGGCAATAGACAATGCCCGCCTGGCCGGCGTGCTCCTCCTGGATGAAGCCGAGCAGTTGCTTGCGCACCTCGTTCTTTTCGACGATGCGGTAGCAGATGTTGGGACGGTCGAAACTGGCGACGAAATGGCGCGCGCCCTCCAGCTTCAGCCGCTGGGCGATCTCCACCCGGGTGGCCTGGTTGGCCGTGGCCGTCAGGGCCACGCGCGGCACGTCCGGCCAGCGCTCGGCCAGCAGGTCCAGGCCCAGATACTCGGGCCGGAAGTCGTGCCCCCACTGCGACACGCAATGGGCCTCGTCGATGGCAAACAGGGAAATATTGCCGCGCGCCAGCAGATCCAGGCAGCGGTCGGTCAGCAGGCGCTCGGGCGCCACGTACAGAAGGTCCAACTGTCCGGTCAAGAACTCGCGCTCGACCTCGCGGGCGGTCTGCCAGTCCTGGGAGGAGTTCAGGTAGGCCGCGTTCACGCCCAGTTCGTTCAGGGCGTCGACCTGGTCCGGCATCAGGGCGATCAGCGGCGAGACCACCACGCCCGTGCCCGGGCGCACCAGCGCCGGGATCTGGTAGCACAGGGACTTACCGCCGCCGGTGGGCATCAGCACCAGGGCATCGCCGCCCTGGATCAGGGTGTCGATGATCTCGTGCTGAAACCCCCGAAAACTATCGTAGCCGAAAACTTCCTGGAGAACGTCAAGTGCTGACTGGGCCATGCCGCCTGCTTAAAAAATCGGAACGGAAAAACGCACGGCGATGTTCGACTGGCGGCTTTCCAGATGACGGTGGGCCTGCAGGCCCACCCTGAGGCTGGGACTGTACCAGAACTGCTGCGACACCCCAACATAACGATTTACTCCGCCGGCCAGGGGATGCTGCACCTCGTACTGCGTGTTCAGCTCCCCCCAGCGGCGCAAAGGCACGGTGGCGCCCAGCACCTGCCGGCTGCTGGCCACGACCGTCTTCATGCCCTGATAACGGCTCAGGTCCACGAAATGATCCTGGTAGCGCTCCCCCCGCCACTCCAGGTGCAGGTCGTCCAGCACATCCATGCCGTAAGCGGCCTGATAGCGCCAGCCCTGCCCCAGCGAATGAGAGGCCCGGGCCACGCTGGCCTGCCACACCCCCCACTGCGGCGAACGGTAGGTGGCGCCCAGCCCCGTCATGGCGAAGTCGCGCGCACTCTCCATCTGGGTGTCCACGCTGGTGTTCTTGCTCACGTCGGTGCTCAGCATCAGGCTGCCGGCCGTGGGCCCGTAGACCAGGTCGCCATTGTCGCGGTTGCCGGTGGAGTCCAGGGCGCCGATGGCCAGGGCATAGCGCCACGGCCCGGTCGGCCCCTGCTGGAATTCCTGGGTCAGGTTGACCCCGCCCATCGAGACGGGCTGCGCCCAGTCCGGACCCGTGATGGTATCGTTGCCCAGCGTCAGTTGCAGGCCTTGTTCCCCCACATAGCGCCAGTTGCGCTCGCCGAATACCCAGACCTGGTCCGCCGAGCTGGGCAGCCAGCGGGCGCGCCAGATCGGCGAAGACTGGCGGCTGTACTGGATGGAACGGGCAAGACTGGCCGTCCCCGCTCCGCTCAGGCTGTAGTCGGAGAAGGAGAAGGCTTCATCGGCGTCGGACGCGGGGAGCGTGTCGACCTGCCACTGCGAAGGATCGAAGAAAGGAGCGGGAGGCGGCAATTCCTGGGCGGGAACGGCTCTGGTCTCCGTGACCCCGTATACCTGCGTGGAAGACAGGTTTTCCAGACCGATGCGGTTTTGCGCGACAGCCGCCGGGCACACCAGCATCGCAGTCAGGCCGGACATCAGCACCCCTGCCGACAAGCGGGCGAGGGCAAGGATGGACATGATTCAGATTATAAAATCAGTATATCAGCGACGGGCATCGAGCATCACTTCGCCGCTGGCGTCCAGCGAGCGTTTGATGGCGGAGTACTTCTCCAGCACGGCGGACTTGTAGACTACGCCGATCAGCCGGCCCGAGCCATCGCCATTGAGCACCGGCAGGCGCTCACCCAGAAAGTGTACAAAATGCTCCTGGGCTTCATCCAGGCTCATGTCCGGATAAAGCGTCTTGACAAAATCCATGCGCAGGATGTCCCCTACGAGCCGCTGCTGGGCGTCGTTGTCATCGAGCAACATCCGGGTCAGGTCCTGTTGCGCGATCACGCCCTGATAGACCTGGCTCTCGTCCACCACATACAGATAGCGCACGGGATATTCCAGGAACATCTGCAGGGCCTCGCGCACCAGAGTGGTGGTGCTGACCACCGTGTCGGCCGGCCGGATCAGCTCGGCCAGGGTCGTGTGGCGCAGCTTGTGGCGCAGCAGCGCGTCGCGCTCGCGCACCAGGGTGACTTCGTACATGGCCACTTCGGCCACCGCGCGCGACACGAAGTACGCCATGACGCAGGCCACGATCAGCGGCAGCACCAGCTGATAGCTGAGCGTCATCTCGAACAGCATCAGGATGGCCATGAAGGGCGCGCTGGTGGCCGCGCCCAGAAAAGCGCCCATGCCCACCAGCGTGAACAGATACAGGGGCACGTCCAGGCCCGGCAGCAGCATCAGCGCCAGCTTGCCGAACAAGGTGCCAAAGGCGGCGCCCACGAAGATGGCCGGCGTGAATACCCCGCCCACCGCGCCCGAGCCCACGGTCAGCCCGGTGGCCAGAACCTTGAAGAACAGCATCAGCAGCACGGCGTGCCAGGCCCAGTCGCTGTGCAGCATGGACGACACCACGCTGAAGCCGTTGCCGGCCACACGCGGCACGAACACCAGCAGCAGGCCCAGCAACAGGCCGCCCAGCGCCAGGCGCAGCGGCAGCCCCAGGCCAGGTGCGCTTGAGCAGGCTGCGCGCCAGATACATCAATTTCAGGAAGGCCGGCGCAGCCACGCCGATCAGCGCTCCCAGCACCAGGAAAGGCAGGATGTCCAGGCCGGCGACGGACTGCACATCCGCCATTTCATAGGGAGCATGGTAATTGCCCAGCATGCGCATGGTGATGTGCGCGCTGACGGCGGCCATCAGCAAGGGACCGAAGCTGGCCATGGTCATGGTGCCCAGCACGATCTCCGCCACGAAGACCGCGCCGGCGATGGGGGCGCCGTAGGCGGCCGCCACCCCGGCCGCCGCGCCGCAGGCCACCAGCAGGCGCAGCCGCGCCTCGCTGAACAAGGTGAAGCGGCCGATGGCCGAAGCCGACAAGGAAGCCAGGTGCACCATGGCGCCCTCGCGCCCGATGGAGCCGCCCGAGGCCACCGTCATCAGGGACGAGAGCGAGCGCAGCAGGCCCTGGCGCACCGACAGGCGGCCGTCGCCAATGGCCACGGCTTCCATATAGTCCGAATTGCCCTTGGACGGCAGGCGGCCGGCCAGCCACAGCAGCGCGCCCGCGCACAGTCCGCCCAGGGCGGGAAACAGGATGCGCATGGGCCAGGACAGGCTCTCGGTGACCGCCACGATGCCGCCGTGCTGGCCCGTCACCCATTGCTGGACCAGCTTCATGCCGTAATGGAAGGCAATGGTGGCCAGGGCGCCCAGCACGCCGGCCAGCACCGCCCAGGCCAGCATGGCCGGCAGGTCCGACAGCCATCGGAAACCCTGCAGGCGCTTGCGCATGGAAAGGACGGAATGGGCGATCATGAGGTCGTCAGCCTTTGAAGCTGGGCGGCTGGGGCGGCCGCGACAGGCCGAACATGCGCCAATAGACGCAGACGTTGAAGATCAGCGTGATCGGCAAGGCGATGATGATGGCCGACAGGATCAGGCTCAGCGACGGCACCGAAGCGGCCGCGTCCCAGATGGTCATCTCGTCCAGGATCAGGTAGGGGAAGAAGCTGAAGGCCAGGCCGCCCATGACGGACACCATCACGAACAGGGTCAGCAGAAAAGGCAGCGCCGTGGTGCGATAGCTGCTGTTGATCATGCGCTGCAGGCTCATCTCGATGGACACGAAGCTGATCAGGATGGCGGCCCACAGCAGCAGGACCACGCCCCAGTAGGGGCCGTCCGTCCACTTGAGCAGCACGCCGGCGTTGACGAAGGCCAGCACCACGGACACGCCCACCGCCCCCGCCGCGAACCAGCGCACCGAACGCCGCCCCCAGCTGACGGCGCGCGCCCGCAATTCCCCGGCCTCGCGCATGATCAGCCAGCTCGAACCCAGCAGGCAGTAGGCGGCAATGGCGCAAAAGCCCATGAAAACGGAAAACCAGGCGTAGCCCGAATCGCTCTGGAAGCCCACCGCCACCTGCGCCAGCAGCACGCCGTGGGAAAAGGCGGTGATCAGCGATCCCAAGGCGAAGCCGATCTGCCAGCGCGACTGCAGCTCCAGCGGCGCGCGCATGCGGAACTCGAACGACACCGAACGCACGAAGACCCCCGCGCCCAGCGCGCACAACGGTCCGTAGAGCTCGCCCATGACCGCGCCCCAGCCCTTGGGAAAGGCGCACACGAACAGCCCCAGCCCCAGGAACAGCCAGAATTCGTTGGCGTCGCGCCAGGGGCTGAGCAGGGACAGCATGCGCGGCCGCAGGGTCGGCGGGGCCAGCAGCGACAGGCAGCCCACTCCGATATCGAAGCCATCCAGCACCGTGCCGGCCACGATGATCAGGAAAAACAGGGCCAGGAAGGCCAGCGGCATCCAGAAGGCGGGATCGTGCGCCCCGATGCCCACCGCGTTGGCGAAGGAATCTATCATGCGCGCCCCCGGTGACGGGCCACAGGCACCACGCCGAAGCGTACCACGTGCCGCAGCATCTGCAGAAAACCGAGCATGCACAGGACATAGACCAGGACGTAGACCAGCAGGCCCAGGGACGCGGTGAACACGCTGTTGCTGCCCTGGACCTCGGCCAGGGTGATGTCGGCGCCCACCACGTAGGGGGCAAAGCCGAACAGCAGGTAGGCGGCGCCGGCCAGCAGCATGACCCAGCCCAGCACGGAAGCGCCCACGAGCGCCTGACGTGAACGATAGGACAGGGAATGCGGATCCAGACCGTAGCGGCGCGTGCGCAGCAGCACCCAGCCCAGCACCAGCAGCATCAATACGCCGGCGAGCAGGGCCGCGCGGAAGGACCAGAACGTCAGGGCCACGGGCGGCAGGGAATCGGCGAACTGGTCCAGTCCGATCAAGAGCCCGTTCTCATCTTTGCCCAGCCAGCGCCCGCCGGCGTGCGTCCAGCGCAGCGCGCCCAGGATGCCGTCCTGCAGGCGCGAAGGCGCCGCCACGAAGATCAGGTCGGGCTGCTCGCCGCTGTGCCAGTAGGCGGCCGCGGCCGCGGCCTTGGCAGGCTGGTGCTCGGCGGTCATGAATCCATTGCCCGCGACCAGGAATACCTGCACGCACCAGGCCGCCGCCCCGAGAAACAAGGCGGTGCGAAAAGCCAGCCGTTCATTATCCGTCACAGGTCTTTGCATGGTCTGCGCGCAGGTCACTCCCAACATGAAAAAAGCCACCGTCAACAGGCTGCCGGCCAGCAGCAGGCCGCCGTACCAGGGCAGCGCCGGGGTGCTCAGCACCGCCAGCCAGTCCAGCACCACATAATGCCCTTCCACCACGTCCACGCCCGTGGGCACCTGCATCCAGGCCAGCACGGCCACCAGCCAGAACGCGGTCACCGTCACGCCCACCGCCACCATGAACACCACCAGCGTGTGCACCACGTTGGAGAGCATGCGCTGGGCGAACAGCATCACGCCCAGAAAGCAGGACTTGAAGATGAACAGGCACAGCATGGAGGCCGCCAGCATGGGACCGACCACATCGCCCACCCGCTCCATCAGGCCCGGCCACACGCCGCCGAACTGGATCAGTACCGGCATGGAGGCGGCGAAGCTCAGGATGAAGGCCAGCGCGAAGATGCGCACCCAGAACCGGTAGGCGCCCATCCATGCATTTTGTTTAGAACCAAACGTTTTAATCCTAAAGTAAAACAGCACCCAGGACAAGCCCAGCTCCAGGGCCAGGAACAGCAACATGAAGCCCAGGCTGAGAAAAAACTGGACCTGGGAGATGGAAAGGGCGGAGTGCGTCATAATGTCCAGGGCCTGTTCACACGATGGAAGGAGATCGCGTTCGAACCAGAGCGAATCGTGCGCGAGGCGCCCGCCGCAGCCAGACCCCATGCCTGGCGAGGATAAGCAACACCGCGAACACCACACTCTGGCTCCAACCCTTCGGGAAGGGTTGAAACCTCCTTGCACTCTGCGTTGCATCTCCTGTGTGTATGGACATGCACACTGCGAGCTGCGCCTTGATTGAAAGCAGGTTTCATCCCTTCGCGGCTCCTTCCATAGTATGAACAGGCCCTAAGTTTAGGGCGAATCGCCCCGCCCACGCCACCGTTCCCGTGCAATGCCCCGCCACCATTTCTGCTCGCGAATGAGCCACCAAAACAAGAACGTGGCAAAATGACCGATTAGTCCGTCGCATTCTTTTTTTCATACGTGTATGACCTCTGCCTCCACTCCCGCTCCCGCCTCTAATTTCCTGCGCACGATCATCGACCAGGACCTGAGCGCCGGCCGCTACGCCCAGAAGACCTGGGCCGGACAGCCCGGCCCGGCCGATGTCCAGCAGGGCGCCGAGCCGGACATTGCGCGCATCCGCACCCGCTTCCCCCCGAGCCCAACGGCTACCTGCACATCGGCCACGCCAAGAGCATCTGCCTGAACTTCGCGCTGGCCAGCGAGTACCAGGGCGCCTGCCACCTGCGCTTTGACGACACGAATCCTGAAAAGGAAGAGCAGGAG
Source organism: Alcaligenes sp. Marseille-Q7550 (assembly GCF_965112015.1). Lineage (NCBI taxonomy): Bacteria > Pseudomonadati > Pseudomonadota > Betaproteobacteria > Burkholderiales > Alcaligenaceae > Alcaligenes > Alcaligenes sp. Marseille-Q7550. Next base: position 871,019 of record NZ_CBCOPU010000001.1, on the reverse strand, counting down.
TACGTGGACGCCATCATCGACATGGTGAAATGGCTGGGCTTTGACTGGACTTTCAAGAACGAAACCAATCTTTATTTCGCCAGCGACTACTTCGGCCATATGTACCGCTTCGCCGAGGCCCTGGTGGAGGCGGGCTACGCCTACGTGGACCAGCAAAGCGCCGAGGAAATGCGCATCAACCGCGGCACCCTGACCGAGAAAGGCGTGGACTCGCCCTGGCGCGACCGCCCGGCGCAGGAATCCCTGGCCCTGCTGCGCGAGATGCGCGACGGCAAGCACCCGGACGGCAGCATGGCGCTGCGCGCCAAGATCGACATGGCCTCGCCCAACATCAACCTGCGCGATCCGGTCATGTACCGCATCCGCCACGCCGAGCACCATCGCACCGGCAAGCAGTGGTGCATCTACCCCATGTACAGCTGGGCCCATCCGGTGGAAGACGCGCTCGAGCGCATCACCCACAGCCTGTGCACCCTGGAGTTCGAAGACCAGCGCCCCTTCTACAACTGGATCCTGGAACGCCTGGTGGAACTGGGCCAGTTGTCCGACCCGCTGCCCAGGCAATATGAATTCTCGCGCCTGAACCTGTCCTACGTGGTCACCAGCAAGCGCAAGCTGCGCCAGCTGGTCCAGGAGAACCACGTGCAGGGCTGGGACGACCCGCGCATGCCCACGCTGGCCGGCCTGCGCCGGCGCGGCTACACGCCGGGCGCCATACGCCTGTTCACCGACCGCCTGGGCGTGTCCAAGCCCGCCCAGCACATCGACTACAGCAGCCTGGAACAGGCGCTGCGCGACGACCTGGACCCCGTGGCCGACCGCAGCGTCGCCATCCTGGATCCCATCAAGCTGGTCATCACCAACTACCCCGAAGGCCGGAGCGAGCTGTGCCACGCCCCGCGCAACCCGCACGACCCGCAGGCCGGACAGCGCGAGTTCCCCTTCAGCCGCACGCTCTACATCGAGCGCGAGGACTTCAAGGAAGAACCGCCCAAGAAATATTTCCGCCTTTTCCCGGGCAATCTGGTGCGCCTGAAGTATGGCTACGTGGTGCGCTGCACCGGCTGCGTCAAGGACGAACAGGGCAATGTCACCGAAGTGCAGGCCGAATACCTGCCGGACACCAAGAGCGGCACGCCGGGCGCGGACTCCGTCAAGGTCAAGGGCAACATCACCTGGGTCAGCGCCGAGCACGCCATCGCCGCCGAGTTCCGGCTGTACGATCGCCTGTTCGCGCATCCGCAGCCCGATTCCGGCGACCAGGACTTCCTGGAACACCTCAATCCGGATTCGCTGCGCGTCGTGCAGGGCTGGATCGAGCCGGGCACGCGCGCCGAGCCCGACGCCCGCTGGCAGTTCGAACGCCTGGGCTATTTCGTGGCCGACCGCGTGCAGTCCACGCCCGCCAAGCCCGTCATCAACCGCACCACGACCCTGAAAGACACCTGGGTCTAAGGTTTCCCACAACGATCACAAGCGATTCAAGTGAACGATCAGACTCATGCCAAAGGGCCCCAGGCCCTGGATTTCAAGAGCGCCACCCTCTATGCCGTGCGCGTGGTGCTGCGCTCCGCCGATACGTCCGAGCAGCTGGCGGCGCTGGCGCAGCGCATGAAGGACGCCGGTTCGTTCTTCGAGGACGAACCCGTGGTCATCGATGCAAGCGCCATCGCCGCCGCCGTGGACTGGCCGGCCCTGACGGCGGCCCTGCGCCAGTACAAGCTGCACCCGGTGGGCGTGGTGGCGCACCCCGACCATGCGCACGCCGCCCTGGACAGCGGCCTGCCTCATGTGGAGCTGTCCAGCCCACCGGCTCGTCCGCAGGCCGAGGCCGCGCCCGACAAGGACGTCCCGGCGCTGTCCGTCGCGCCGCAGGAGCAGCCGCAGGCGGCTCCCGCCGCGCCGGCCGCGCCCGCCGTCGCCCCGGCGGCGCTTCTCATCAACCGGCAGTTGCGCTCGGGCCAGCGCATCTACGCGCGCCATACCGACCTGATCGTGGTGGGCGCGGTCAGCCAGGGCGCGGAGGTCATCGCCGACGGAAACATACACGTCTACGGTCCGCTGCGCGGCAAGGCCATGGCCGGCGCCCGGGGCGATGCCAACGCCCGCGTCTTCACCACGGAGCTGGACCCGGAACTGGTGGCCATCGCCGGCGTCTACCGCGTCATCGAGACCCGCCTGGATTCCCAGCTGCGCAACAAGCCGGCGGTCGTGGCGCTGGACGGCGACAAGCTCAGGATAGACCCGCTGGGCGCCTGAATCCCCAAGGGTCGGCTCTGCGCCGGCCTTTTTTGTAGTAATTCCCGGCAAACCGGCACGAAACAACGCAATTGATATTTTTTGTTGCGAAGCAGTAGGCGAAGTCCAGGGACGAATGCCAAAATAGCGCCGGTTATGCTTTACGATTATGTAACTTGAAAAACAAAGGAATCCGATTGTCATGGCGCGTATAGTTGTGGTGACATCAGGCAAGGGCGGTGTAGGCAAGACCACCACCAGTGCCAGTTTTGCATCTGGTCTTGCGATGCGCGGTCACAAGACCGTGGTCATCGACTTTGACGTCGGCTTGCGCAATCTGGACCTGATCATGGGCTGCGAACGGCGCGTCGTCTACGACTTCGTCAATGTCATCCAGGGCGAGGCCACGCTGAACCAGGCCCTGATCCGCGACAAGCAGCTGGAAAACCTGTTCATCCTGCCCGCCTCGCAGACGCGCGACAAGGACGCCCTGACCCGCGAAGGCGTGGAAAAAGTGCTCGAAGAGCTCAAGGGCATGGACTTCGAGTACATCGTGTGCGACTCGCCCGCCGGCATCGAGACCGGCGCCCTGATGGCCTCCTACTTCGCCGACGACGCGCTGGTGGTCACCAATCCCGAAGTCTCCTCCGTACGCGACTCGGACCGCATCCTGGGCATTCTGGCCGCCAAGTCGCGGCGGGCCGAACGCAACGAGGAACCCATCAAGGAATACCTGCTGCTGACCCGCTACAGCCCCAAACGCGTGTCCGAAGGCGAAATGCTCTCGCTGCAGGACGTGGAGGACATCCTGCGCATCAAGCTGATCGGCGTGACGCCCGAATCGGACACCGTGCTCCAGGCCTCCAACCAGGGCGTGCCCGTCATCCATATCCGCGAAAGCGACGTGTCCCAGGCCTACCAGGACATCGTGGCCCGCTACCTGGGCGAGGAAAAACCCCTGCGCTTCGTGGACTACGAAAAACCCGGCCTGTTCAAGCGCCTGTTCGGAGGAAAGTGATATGTCTTTCCTGTCCTTCCTGCTCGGTCACAAGAAAACATCAGCGACGGTCGCCAAGGACCGCCTGCAGCTGATCCTCATCAACGAACGCGGTCAGGGCGGCGTCGCCCCCGACTACCTGCCTCGCCTGCAGAAAGAGCTGGTGGAGGTCATTTCGCGCTACGTGAAAATCGACCCCGACGACATCAAGGTCAACCTTGATCGCCAGGACTCGCTGGAAGTGCTGGAAGTCAAAATCGAAATGCCCCAGGTGGACGCAGCCGCGCTGGCCGGCAAGCCGGCCGCCGACGGCAAGGCCTGACCCCGGCCGCAGGGCCGCCCCGCTCGCGGGCGGCCTGGCCAGGCCCTGCCGGCCTTGCTCGTTCATCCCTGAACCATCAGTCTGCAAAAAAAACGCCTCTCCCGCGGCTTTTCTGGCTTTGCCAGGCGCACAAGCAAAAGGGATGGGGTACAATTTTCCGTTTGCAATCGGCCAGTTCCGATTTTTCTTCGCGCCAGTAGCGGCAACGGCTCAATCCAGAACAACCCCGCCGGCTGGCTTATTTATCCATGCGGAGGGAATCATGACCGACATAGGTCGCATGGCACATGTGGTGCCGGCTCGCCCCCAGCTTCCCGTCAGCGCCTACTTTGACGAAGCCCTCTTCGAGCGCGAGCAAGAACTCATTTTCAAGCAGTCCTCGCTGTACGTCGGCAACGAAAAACTCGTTCCCGAGCCCGGCGACTGGCGCACCCTAGTCCAGGAAGACGCGGGGCGGGTGCTCGTGCGCAGCGCCAACGGCGTGGAACTGCTGTCCAATGTCTGCCGGCATCGCCAGGCCCTGATGCTGGGCGGCGCGCCCGGCCAGGTCCAGGGCCCGGCCAACGGCAAGGGCAACCTGGCGGGCACCGGCGGCAACATCGTCTGCCCGCTGCACAGCTGGACCTACAACGACAGCGGCGAGCTGCTGACCGCCCCGCGTTTCAAGGACAAGCCCTGCCTGAACCTGCAGCGCTACCGCCTGCGCGATTGCCACGGCCAGCTGTTCGAAGGCCCGCGCGACCCGGCCGCCGACATGGCGCCCCTGTTCGCGCGTCCGGAATTCGACTTCGGCGACTACGTCCTGGACCACGTCGAGATCCACCAGTGCAATTACAACTGGAAGACGTTCATCGAAGTCTACCTGGAGGACTACCACGTCGCGCCCTTCCACCCCGGCCTGGGCCAGTTCGTCACTTGCGATGATCTGCAATGGGAGTTCAACGATTGGTACAGCCTGCAGCGCGTCGGCGTGCACCAGGCTCTGGCCAATCCGGGCTCAGACATCTACCGCAAGTGGCACGACAGCCTGCTGGCCTATCGCGGCGGCGAAGCGCCCGACTTCGGCGCCGTGTGGGTGACGTACTTCCCCACCCACATGATCGAGCTCTATCCACATGTGCTGGTGCTGTCCACGCTCTACCCCAAGAGCCCCCAGGAAACCGTCAACGTCGTCGAATTCTACTATCCCGAGGACATCGTGGCCTTCGAGCGCGACTTCGTGGAATCGCAGCGCGCCGCCTATATGGAAACCGCCATCGAGGACGACGAGATCGCCGAGCGCATGGATGCGGGCCGCCGCGCCCTGATGCAGCGCGGCGTCTCCGAAGCCGGCCCCTACCAGTCGCCCATGGAGGACGGCATGCGCCACTTCCACGAATGGTATCGGCGCCTGATGGGCGACCCGACGCTGTAAACGGAAACAAAAACGCGAACCCTCGGGTTCGCGTTTTTTTTCAGGACAGGCTCTGCCCGGGAATCACCCTCCCGACATCATCAAGTCCGGCAGCCACATCACGGCCTGAGGCCAGACAATGATGGCGAACACGAACAGCAGCATGACCAGCATGAAAGGCAGGCTGCCCAGCATGACGTCCGTGATCGCTCCCCGGCCGCGCACGCCCTGCACCACATACAGGTTCATGCCCACGGGCGGGGTGATCAGCGAGATTTCCATCATCAGCACCAGGAAGATGCCGAACCAGACCGGGTCGAAGCCGAACTGCAGCACCAAAGGCACCACGATGGGCACGGTGGCGATCATCATGGACAGGGTTTCCAGGAAGCAGCCCAGCACCAGGTAGAACACGACCAGGAACAGGATCAGCGTCAGCGGACTCAGGCCCAGGTCGGACACCCAGCGCGACAAGGCGGCCGGAATGCCCAGGATGCCCACCACATAGTTCATGAAATAGGCGCCCACGATGATGAGCAACAGCATGGCTGTGGTGCGCGCCATGGACAGGAAGCACTCGTGCAGCATGGCCAAGGTCAGCTTGCGGCGCTGTGCGGCCACCAGCAGGGCCGCCACCACGCCCAGCGCGGCCGCCTCGGTAGGAGTGGCCCAGCCGCTGTAGATGCTGCCCATCACGATGAAGAACACGAAGGCCGGCGGCAACAGGTCCTTCAGGGCGGCGAGCTTCTCGCCCCAGCTGGCCGGCGGCTCCCCCTGCCCCGCGATGCCTGGCTTGAAGACGGCGTACAGGTAGATGGTCGCGGAGAACGCCGCCGCCAGAGCCAGCCCCGGCAATATGCCGGCAATGAACAACTTGCCGATGGACGTGTTGGTGATGGCACCGTAGATGATCATGTTGATGCTGGGCGGGATCAGAATGCCCAGCGTGGCGCCGGCCGCCAGCGAACCCAGCGCCAGGCGCTCGTTGTAGCCGCGCTGCTTGAAGGCTGGCAGGGCCACCGTGCCTATGGTGGCGGCCGTGGCCACCGAAGAGCCCGACATGGCGGAGAACACCGTGGAGGCGCCGATATTGGTATGGAGCAGGCCGCCGGGCAGCCGTTGCATCCAGACCGACAGGGCGCCGTACATGCGCTCGGTGATCCCGCAGCGCAACAGGATCTCGCCCAGCAGTATGAACAAGGGGATGGCGGTCAGCAGAAAATCGTTCAGCGTGGCCCACAGATTGTTGCCGAAATTGAACAGCAAAGAGGTGTTCAAGTACATCAGCACTCCGGTGGTGGCCACGGTGAAGATGGCGACGGCGACGCTGATGCCTGCAGCCAGCAGAGCCAGCAGCAGGACGAAGCCGCCGGCGATTCCCAATAGCGTGATCATGGCTTGGCCTCCATATGAGTTTCCAGCCCGCGGTTGGGCAGCGGAGCCATCTGGCTGTCCTCCAGGGCTTCGTTCAGCTCTTCATCGGTGGTCTTGGGACCCAGCAGGCGATTCAGGGAGTCGATCTCCCCGCCAGACGCCAGGCGCAGGCCGCGTACCAGGTAGCTGAGCGCCACCACCGCGAACAGCGCGAAACCCACCACCCAGATGAGCTGCGGTATCCACAAAGGCGTCTCCAGCGGCGTGGAGGCCCGGCTGTCGAACTCCAGCGTCTCGCGCAGCGTCGCCACGCTTTGCCAGCACAGGAAACAGGCCAGCGCGGCCATCATGGCGGCAGCCAGCACATTGAAGAAGGCGCGCAGGCGGCGCCCCAGGGGATTGATCAGCACGTCCACCCGCGTGTGCGCGCGCATGGCCAGCGCATAAGACAGGCTCAGGCTCACGCCGATGGCCAGAACGTAGCCGCCGTACTCGTCGACGCCCTGGAAAGAAAAACCGAAGAACTTGCGGCTGATCACCTCGACGGTGATCAGAATGGACAGGATGAACGTCGCATAGCCGGCCACCATGGCGGCCATCCTCACGATGACCTGGGCCGCGCCGGTTCCTTGTTCAGACATAGCACACCTCCCGGATGCGCGGGTCGCGCCCGCGCATCCTGACTTGAATCGCACCTATTGAATGGAGAAGCCGGTCGCCTGGCCCACGGTTTCGTTCCAGACGGACTTGCACTCCTTGTAGCCCCGGGAACAACTGGCGCCCCAGGCCGGCAGGACGGCCTGATTGGTCAGCTCCACCACGCGCTGCCGGTTCTGGCCGTCGATGGGGACCTCGCGCATGGAGTAGGCGGTATGGTGCTTGCACTCGCCCTGGCCGGTGCTGCACTGGATGGCATCCTTGTTGTAGTCGTTGGCCAGGTTCCACATGCGGTCGTCCATCTTCTTGAACTCGGCCTCCAGCTTGGCCTGCTGTTCAGGGCTGAGCGCCTTCCAGCGATCCAGGTTCATGAAGTGGCCCTGTACCGAATAGGACAGCGGCAGAGGCAGCAGCACCTTGGTCACTTCCGGCCATTTGCCGCTGTTGCCGGCGCTGGGCGCGGTCACACCGCAGTCGGCCACTCCCCGCTGCAAGGCCAGGTACACCTCGCTGAACTGCAAGGTGACGGGCGTGGCCCCCAGGCCCTCCACCAGCCGGGACATGGACGGGGTGAACACGCGCACCTTCTTGCCCTTCAGGTCGTCCACCGAATTGATGTCGCCGTTGCAGAACAGCACCTGGGCGCCGAAAGGCCACAAGGTCAGCAGCTTGGCGTTGAAGCGCTGCTGCAGGCGCTCGTCCATCTTGGACCGGAACGCGTCCACGGCCTTGCGCTGGCTGTCCAGGTCGGCGGACACGCCCGCCAGGTCTATGCCTTCGAAAAAGGGATCGTCGCGGGAGGCCATGCCGATCTGCACCGACATCACATCGAAGGAGCCCGAGCGCAGCATGCGCAAGGCGTCCGCGGCGTTCACGCCGATGGCGTCCATGGTGTTGTAGACCACGGGCATGCCCATGCTGGTCTGCAGTTGCTCGAAGAAAGGCCGCTCGATCTCCTCCACATGGATCTTGTTGCCGGAAAAATTACCCACGACTCTCAGCGGCGTCTGCGCCTGGCTGATGCCGCTGCCCAGAATGCCCGCGCCCAGCAGGGCGCTCCCAACCCACTTCACAAGTTTCAGGTGTTGCATGGTGTCTCCTCCTTGCTTGTTAGCCTGAACGAATTTTGCCTGGCGCAGCTTTATGCTTTTTCAGCCAGGCTGGCTTGTCGGAACAACTGCCCCCAGCCGCGTATGCGGGCGGGGTCCTGCCCGGCCAGCAGCAGCGACTTCCACACCGTCACGCTGACCGAATCATAGACAGGAATGCCAATCTCCTTTTCAATGTCCTCCACCAGCCGCGCGCCGCGCAGGTTGGTGCACAGGATGGCGATGGCCTCGGGCCGGCTGTCGGCCACGCGATAGATCATGTCGCGCAAGGTGGGCTCGTCATACTCGGAAAACGAGAAATTGCCTTTGTCGCCCAGATGCTCCTCGGCCACGACCTGGTGCCCTGCCGCGTCATAGTTGCGCACGATGGCGCGCTGTACGTCGTCCAGGTAGGGCGTCACCAGCCCCAGGCGGCTCACGTTGCCGCGCGCCAGCACCTCGTTCAAGGCCAGCACGCTGGTGGTGGCGGGAATGCCGGTGCGCTCGGTGATCGCCGCGCACAGGCGTTCGTCCACCTCGAAGCCCAGCCAGCTGGCCGCCGTGCCGCTCCAGGCAATGGCGTCCATGCGCGCATCGCTCAACAGTTCGGCCGCCTCCAGCAGGGCCGGCAGGGAAAACTGGGCCAGCGCACCATCCTCCAGAGATATCTCGCGCACCACGAAGCGCTGGAAATGCGCCGTCACCAACGGGAACAGATCCATCAGCAAGGCGCTGGTGTAGGGCTCCAGCACGGTGTTGGAGGAAGGGGTGATCATGCCCAGCAAGGTCCGCTTCATCACAGGGTCTCCTGACTAAAATTGCGTTTTTAATTTTGTATGCAAAATTCAAAGTTCAAAAACATGCTATAAAATTCACTGCAAAGCCGCAATCAAAAATCGAGCGGATTAGGGAATGTTCTAAGGACCCCAATCGGAGCATCGCCATGAATGGCATCAGCAATACCTCCACCGGAGCCGCACTGCGCGTCAAGCGCGAACCCATGTACTTGGCCATCGCCAACCAGTTGCGCGGCCTGATCCTGAAAGCCGAGCTCAAGCCGGGCAGCCGCGTGCATGAGCAATACCTGTCCGAGCTGTTCGACGTCTCGCGCACGCCGTTGCGCGAAGCCCTGAAAGTCATCGCCCAGGAGGGACTGATCGAGCTGCTGCCCAACAAGGGCGCACGCATCACCGCCATCGACGTCAAGGAGCTGCAGGAGATCTTCCAGGTCATGACCAATCTGCAGGCCCTGGTGGCCGAGCAATTGCTGGAGCATGCCGGCGAACCCGACGTGCGCGGTCTGCTGCAACTGCACGAGGCCATGGTGCGCGCCGCCGACCAGGGTGACCGGGACACCTACTTCAAGCTGAACCAGAACGTGCACCACGAGTTCAGCCGCCTGGCCGGCAACAGCGTGCTGGCCGACATCGAAAAACAACTGGGCGTGAAAATCGCCCGCGCCCGCTACCTGGCCAACCTGAACCCCAACCGCTGGCTGGAGTCGGTGGCCGAACACGGGCGCATCATGCAGGCCCTGCAGGCCCGCGATCGCGCCGGCCTGATCGCCGCCATGAGCGAGCACATGCGCAACACCGGCCAGGCCGTGCTGGCCGGCCTGCCGCCCGACGAGCAAGACTGAGAGCACTTACCCTTGTACAACAGTGTCCACAAAGACACGCGGAGGAGCCTTTTCATGTTTGACCTGATCATCAAGAACGCCGACATCGCCACCGCCAGCGAACGCTACACCTGCGACATCGGCATACGGGACGGGCGCATCGCCGCCCTGGCCCAAGGGCTGGAAGGCGCGCGGGAAATCGTGGACGCCTCCGGCTACCTGGTGCTGCCGGGCGGAGTGGATGCACACTGTCATCTGGACCAGCCCATGCCGGAAGGCGTGCGCATGGCCGACGACTTCCAGAGCGGGACGCGCTCGGCCGCCTGCGGCGGCACCACGACCGTGATCCCCTTCGCCGCGCAGGAGAAGGGCCAGTCCCTGCGGGCCGCCGTGCAGGATTACCACCAGCGCGCCCAGGGCAAGGCGGCCATCGATTATGCCTTTCACCTGATCGTCTCGGACGCCACGCCCGAGGTGCTGGATCGGGAACTGCCCGAACTGATCCGCGAAGGCTACACCTCCTTCAAGATCTACATGACCTACGACGACCTCAAGCTCAGCGATCTGGAGATCCTGAAGGTGCTGGACGTGGCGCGCGGCGAAGGAGCGCTGGTCATGATTCACGCGGAAAGCGCGGACTGTATCACTTGGCTGACCGAACGGCTCAGCGCCGCCGGACACACCGAGCCGCACTACCATGCCGTCTCGCGCCCGTCGGCCGTGGAGCGCGAGGCTACCCATCGCGCCATCACCTTCTCCGAGCTGGTGGACGTGCCCATCCTGATCGTGCACGTATCGGGCCGCGAGGCCATCGCCCAGATCCACTGGGCGCAAGGCAAGGGGCTGAAGATCCACGCCGAAACCTGCCCGCAGTATCTGTTCCTGACGCAGGACCATCTGGAAGAGCCCCATTTCCATGGCGCCAAGTTCGTCTGCAGTCCTCCGCCCCGCGACAAGGACAACCAGCAGGCCGTCTGGAACGGCCTGGAGAAGAACATCTTCAGCATCTTTTCCTCGGACCACGCGCCGTTCAATTTCGAGGACCCCTGCGGCAAGAAGCTGGGCGGGCAGGAACCCGATTTCCAGTACATCCCCAACGGCATCCCCGGCCTGGAGACCCGCCTTCCCTTGCTGTTCTCCGGCGGCGTGAACGAAGGCCGCCTCAATGTGCACCAGTTCGTTGCGCTCACCGCCACCAATCCCGCCAAGCTGTACGGGCTGTACCCGCGCAAAGGCTCCATCGTGATCGGCGGCGACGCCGACCTGGTCCTCTGGAAGACGGACCAGGAGGTCACCATACGCAATGAGGCGCTGCACCACGCCGTGGACTACACGCCGTACGAGGGCATCAAGGTGCGCGGCTGGCCCATGATGACCTTTTCGCGCGGCAAGCTGGTCAGCAAGGACTTCCAGTTCGTGGGACAAGCAGACGCGGGCGAATTCATGCCCTGCCAGAAGCCCACGCTGGACGGCCGCCTGCGTTAGCGGCTGGCAACCCGGGCGGCTTGCCGGGAGGTCCCGCCCATGAAAAAACCCCTTGGTTTCCCAAGGGGTTTTTCGTGTCGGTCGTGCGAAAGGACGGGATCAGCGGCGCTTGCCGACCTGATCGCCGATCACGCCACCGATGGCTGCGCCACCGACCGTGCCCAGCACGCCGCCACCGCTGATCACGGCGCCGGCAACGCCACCCAGACCTGCGCCGGTGACCGTGCTCTTCTGACGGTGGCTCATGTTGTCCCAGGAGGAACAGCCCGCCATGGTGATCGCCAGAACGGCGGCCAGACCTGCCTTGGTGATAGTAGCTAATTTCATATGCAACTCTCCGTGAAATAGCAGTTGTTGAAACTACATTAACGGATATGACACAAGCGTAGCAAGAAAACGCCCGGACAGGGTTGTTAGGTAACACTACATTTGTAAATCCCGCCTTCCCCTACTTGATCAAGGCCAGAACCTGCTTGAAAGCCGGGTTCGACGGAATCTCCAGCCACTCGAACATGGCCATTTCCGCCGTGATGCGCTCCAGCCCGTGGCAGGCCCAGCGATCCCAGGCGGCCTGCCTGTCCTCGAGGCGGCGCGAACCCACGCAGTCGCCCACCAGAACGGGCTCGTAGCCGCGCTCCTTCAGGCCAAGGCCGGTTTGTAACACGCAGATGTGGGCCTCCGTGCCCAGAAGCAACACTCGAGGCCGACCTACGGCCAGAGCGGGCAGAAAATCCGCTTCGCGCGTGGCGTCGAAATGCTTCTTGTGCAGCACCTGGTCCACATGGGGCGCCAGGGCGGGGTCGGTCGGGCCGATCTTGTCGGCCCAATGTTCGGTCGCCAGCACCGGCACACCCAGCAGGCGCGCAGCCTGCGCCAGCTTGCCGGCGCGATCGAGCAGCGCCTGGCCGTCCGCGATGGCCGGCAGCAGGCCGGTCTGCATATCGACGATCAGCACTTGCGATTGATGGGCGGTCAGTACGGGCATGGCGGCTCCTTACTTCAGGGACTTGTAGCGGATGCGGCGAGGCTTGGCGGCCTCCTCGCCCAGGCGGCGCTTCTTGTCGGCTTCGTATTCCTGGTAGTTGCCGTCGAAGAACACGACCTGGGAATCGCCTTCGAAGGCCAGGATGTGCGTGGCGATGCGGTCCAGGAACCAGCGGTCGTGGCTGATCACCATGACGGTGCCGGCGAACTCCAGCAGGGCGTCTTCCAGGGCGCGCAGGGTTTCCACGTCCAGGTCGTTGGATGGTTCGTCCAGCAGCAGCACGTTGCCGCCGGCGATCAGGGTCTTGGCCAGGTGCAGGCGGCCGCGTTCACCGCCGGACAGATTGCCGACGATCTTGTTCTGGTCGGCGCCCTTGAAATTGAAGCGACCCAGGTAGGCGCGCGAAGGCATCTCAAACTTGCCCACAGTCAGCAGGTCGGCGCCGTCGGCGATGGCGTCGAACACGGTCTTTTCATTGGCCAGGGCGTCGCGCGACTGGTCCACATAGGCCAGCTTGACCGTCTGGCCCAGCTTGACCGTACCGGAATCGGGCTGCTCCTTGCCCGCCAGCATGCGGAACAGCGTGGACTTGCCCGCGCCGTTGGGGCCGATGATGCCCACGATGGCGCCGGCCGGCACCTTGAAGCTGAGATTGTCGATCAGCAGGCGATCGCCGTAGCCCTTGCTGACGTTCTCGAATTCGATGACCTCGTTGCCCAGGCGCTCGGCCACGGGAATGAAGATCTCCTGGGTCTCGTTGCGCTTCTGGTATTCGTGCGAAGACAGTTCCTCGAAGCGAGCCAGACGGGCTTTGGCCTTGGCCTGGCGCCCCTTGGGATTCTGGCGCACCCACTCCAGCTCCTTCTTGATGGTGCGCTGGCGGGCGCTCTCGGACGCCTCTTCCTGCTTCAGGCGATCTTCCTTCTGCTCCAGCCAGGAGCTGTAATTGCCCTTCCAGGGAATGCCATGGCCGCGGTCCAGTTCCAGGATCCACTCGGCGGCGTTGTCCAGGAAGTAGCGGTCGTGGGTGACGGCCACCACGGTGCCGGGGAACTGGCGCAGGAACACTTCCAGTTCCACGCTCTCGGCGTCCAGGTGGTTGGTGGGCTCGTCCAGCAGCAGCATGTCGGGCTTGGACAGCAGCAACTGGCACAGGGCCACGCGGCGCTTCTCGCCGCCGGACAGATTGCCGATGACCGCGTCCCAGGGCGGCAGGCGCAGGGCGTCGGCGGCGATCTCCATCTGGGTCTCGATGTCGTCCGCGCCGCTGGTGGCGGCGGCGGCGATGATGGACTCCAGCTCGGCCTGCTCGGCGGCCAGGGCGTCGAAATCGGCGTCCGGCTCGGCATATTCGGCATACACCTGCTCCAGGCGCTGGCGGGCTTCGAAGACCTGGCCCAGCCCGGCCTGCACGGCTTCACGCACGGTATGGGCGGGATCGAGCTGGGGCTCCTGGGGCAGGTAGCCGATCTTGATGCCCGCCATGGGAATGGCTTCGCCCTCGATATCCTTGTCCACGCCCGCCATGATCTTGAGCAGGGTGGATTTGCCCGAGCCGTTCAGGCCTAGCACGCCGATCTTGGCGCCGGGGAAGAAGGACAGGGAGATGTTGCGCAGGATCTGCCGCTTGGGCGGCACAATCTTGCCGACGCGGTTCATCGAATAAACGTATTGAGCCATAAGAACCTAAAAGGAAAAAACTGGGCGTGTTCGGAAAACAGGGATTGTAGGCGTTCAGCGCGCGAAAAGCGCGCTATTGCCCGGCATGCGGGCTGAAGAACGAACTGCCCGTGAGCATCCGTCGGGTAATATACTCACTTTATGCTGACAAACCAAAGACGCCATGTCCACCCCCGACGCACCTGACCTTGTTTTTACCGCCGACGAGCTGGAAACCCTGGGCCGCACGGCCGACGCCCTGAGCGCCTACCTGGGCCGCGCCGTCCTGGCCGAAGTCGTGGACGCCGAGGAAACCGGCTTCGAATGGGCCATCTTCGCCGTCCCCCTGGACAAGGACGAGGACGAGAGCAAATTCACCGTGGTCCAGATCGGCGGCGAAGGCGCGCGCGTGCTGGGCAACCGCGGCGGCCTGGAGCCGGACGATACGGCGGTGTATGCCTGCCGCTACCTGTGGGCCGTCCAGTTGACGGACGCCGACCCCATACGTTTCATCAAGGTGGACGAGGAAGGGGACGAGGTGGCCTGGACCGAAACGCTGGAAGAACTCCTGCCCTTCGCCCTGAGCGACGACGCCTTCGTCCCTGAAGAGGACGATGATGACGACGAGGACGACGACGACTTCCCGGATCCCCAGAGGCGCACCCTGCACTAAGGCGGCGCCTTTCCAGGGCGCGCTGTCAGGCGCGCATGCGGTCGCGCAGGTACAGGGCGACGCCCAACGGCCACATCAACCCCACCAGCAGACGCGAGGCCAGGCCCTTCAGTTTGTATTGCGGCGGCGGGGTGCGCCCGCTGGCCCGCAGGTGCAGGCCGAAGCGCGTGTAGCGCGCAGCCGCCATCAGGAAAGCCTTGGGGCTGTATCGGAACCAGGGCAGGCACTCCACCACCGTGTCCTGCGCCAGCAGCCACAGCCCCAGCGCGTGCTGCTGGCTGGTCCTGCCCTGAACCGACAGGGAATCCGGGCTGTCGTGGTAGACGCGGAACACCATGTTCACGAAACGGTTCTTGTAGCCGGCCCGTGCGATCGCACGCCAGACCATGCTGTCGGGCACGAAGCCCTCGATCTGCTCGGGAAACGGGAACTGCCGCAGCACGGCCGTGCTCAGGCAGCCGAATTTCTCGCCGCGGATGTCGTAGCGGAAGGTCAGGTCCAGAGAGGTCGCATCGAACACGTCGCTGGGATACATATCGCCCACGACCTTGCCGTCGGGCCGCACGCACAAGCCGGTCACGCCCGCATAGCGCCCGCGCTCCTGCTCGGGGATGTCGCGCCAGACCTGCGCCATGTCGTACAGGGCGTTGGTGTCCAGCGCGTCGTCGCTGTCCAGGGCGACGATGAGCTCGCCGTGCGCCAGGGCCACGCCATGGTTGAAGGCCGCCTTCTTGTGGCGGTTCTCCTGCCAGGCATAGTGGATGGGAAAGCGCGCCTCCTGCTGCCAGCCCAACACCAGCTCGCGGGTGCCGTCCGTCGAGCCGTCGTCGATCACCACCCACTCGAAATCCTGATACGTTTGTTCACACAGTGAGCGGTAGGCCCGCTCCAGGGTGTGGGCCCGATTGTAGGTGGGCGTCAGAACCGTGAACAAATGGCGCCATTCCATGATTGTTTTTCTTCTTTCCCAAGATTGAACGGCCGACGCAGCGAGCGTATGCAGGCCTCGGCCAACGTGCACGCATACCATAGCATGCGCGCCCCCTGACGCCATCGCCCGGCCAGCGGCGGCTCGCCAGGGATTTGGTATCCATTCTTAACCGGCCCTTTGGCGAGCGCAAAAAAAACCACAGGCATGCCTGTGGTTCTTTTCCTGTTCAGGAACAGTTCGCTTCCCCTGGGGCCGCGGATGCGATCCGGGCCGGGACGCGGCCAGGCGCACTTACACGCGCTTGACTTTTTCCAGCATCTTGAACACGCCTTTGGGGGCGCGAACAAACAGACGCTTGAAGGCCTTGCCAAGGCAACGACGCTCCAGCGTGTTGCGGCGAGTGCGTTTGATTTCCGCCATGGTGATCTCCGATCTCAAATAAAAGCCCTGCCGGATGATCCCGACAAAAGCGCAAAAGCTAACCGGAAATTCTACCGTAATCCGCGTTAAGATACAAAGGTTAGCGTGAGCCCTCCATGGTGGATCGACGCTCGGAGCCCACAGGCTGCGCCCAGCCTGCGCGCGGTCCGTACTCGCGACCCGCCCCTCTCGGGGGCCCGGCTCTTCCCTGCGCGTCCTTCTCCGCCCTCTCCAAGAAGCCTACCTTGCCATGAGTTCAGAAATACGCATTTTTGGCGCCCGCCAGAACACCCTGAAAAACCTGGATGTCAGCATCAAGACCGGCGAGCTGCTGGTCATCACCGGCGTGTCCGGCTCGGGCAAGAGCTCGCTGGCCTTCGACACCCTGTATGCGGAAGGGCAGCGGCGCTATGTGGAAACCTTCTCGCCCTATGCGCGCCAGTTCCTGGACCGCATGGACAAGCCCCAGGTCGACCGCATCGAGGGCATCCTGCCCGCCATCGCCATCGACCAGGTGAACCCGGTGCGCAACTCGCGCAGCACGGTGGGCACCATGACGGAGCTGAACGATTACATCAAGCTGCTGTACGCCCGGCTGGGCGAGCTGTTCTGCCGCCAATGCTCGCGCCCGGTGCGGCGCGACGATGCCGACAGCATCGCGCGGCAGATCCGCGCGCTGGCCCGCGACCACGACGACCCGCGCCTGGTGCTGACCTTCCCGGTCAAGGTGCCGGTCAATTTCACCAGCGAGGAAATCGAGAAGCTGCTGCACCAGCAGGGCTACACCCGCCTGCACCACGAGGAAACCGCGCCGGCCGACACGCCGGCCAAGGGCAAGGCGTCCAAGGGGCGGCCCGCGGAACAGAAGACGCTGTACGTGATCCAGGACCGCTTTCGCGCCGGCACGGTGGAGCCCGAGCGCTTCATGGAAGCCATCGAGGCCGCCCTGCGCCACGGCCAGGGCAGACTGACGGTCTACGCCTCGGCCGGCAGCGAAGGCCCGGAAACCGCCTGGCGCTTCAGCCAGGGCCTGCACTGCGCGCATTGCGACATCGACTACAGCGCGCCGGTGGCCAGCACCTTCTCCTTCAATTCGCCCTTGGGCGCCTGCGACAGCTGCCGGGGCTTTGGCCGCGTCATGGGCATAGACTACGGGCTGGTGGTGCCCGACCAGACCAAAAGCCTGCTGGAGGGCGCCGTGCGTCCCTGGCAGACGGCCAGCTACAAGGAATGCCAGCAGGACATGGAGCGCTACGCGCCGGCGGCGGGCGTGCGCCTGGGCGTGCCCTGGAAAGACCTGAGCGACGCGGAAAAGGATTGGGTGATCCACGGGACGCCGGACTGGAAAGGCGGCAACCACGCCTGGAAGACCCAGTGGTACGGCGCCCAGCGCTTCTTCGACTGGCTGGAGTCGCGCGCCTACAAGATGCACGTGCGCGTGCTGCTGTCCAAGTACCGCAGCTACAACACCTGCCCGGCCTGCGCCGGCTCGCGCCTGAAGCCCGACGCCAGCCTGTGGCGCGTGGGCGGGGATGCAGCGCCCGCCGAGTCTGTCTACAAGCGCTTCATGCCGGTGCATGCGCTGTGGTCGCGCGAGCAACTGGACGCCCTGCCCGGCCTGAGCGTGCCCGACCTGATGCGCCTGCCCATCGAGCATGTGCGCAACTTCTTCCGCGGCCTGCATTTCGGCGATGCGCGCGACGCCGCCATCGACCTGCTCCTGAAAGAAACCCTGGCGCGCCTGGACTACCTGTGCGATGTGGGCCTGGCCTACCTTTCGCTGGACCGCCAGAGCCGCACGCTGTCGGGCGGCGAGGTGCAGCGCATCAACCTGACCACGGCGCTGGGCACCTCGCTGGTCAACACCCTGTTCGTGCTGGACGAACCCTCCATCGGCCTGCACCCGCGCGACATGCATCGCATCATCCAGGTCATGCACCGGCTGCGCGGCAACGGCAATACCCTGGTGGTGGTGGAGCACGATCCGCAAGTCATGGTGGCGGCCGACCGCATCCTGGACATGGGGCCAGGGCCCGGAGAGCGCGGCGGACAGATCCTGTTCGACGGTTCCCCGCAGGCGCTGCGCCGCGCCGACACCCTGACGGGCCGCTACCTGAGCGGCGAACTGAGCATCGAAGCGCCCCGCCCCCTGCCCGTGGCCGACAGTACGCCGCGCCTGCTGCTGGAAGACGTCAGCGCGCACAACCTGCGCCACATCTCCGTCTCCATCCCCTTGGGCCGCCTGGTCTGCGTGACCGGGGTGTCGGGCTCGGGCAAGTCCACCCTGATCCAGGACGTGCTCTACCCCGCCATGCTCAAGCAGCAGGGCAAGCCCACCGAGGCGCCCGGCGCCTACGGCGCGCTGCTGGGCGTGGAGCAGGTCGCCGAGGTCGTCATGGTGGACCAGACGCCCATCGGCAAGACCGCGCGCTCCAACCCGGCCAGCTATGTGGGCGCATTCGACCCCATCCGCAAGCTCTTCGCCCAGGCGGCGCTGTCCAAGGAGCGCGGCTACACGCCCGGCACCTTCAGCTTCAACAGCGGCGACGGCCGCTGCCCGACCTGCGGCGGCACCGGCTTCGAGCACATCGAGATGCAGTTTCTCTCGGACGTCTACCTGCGCTGCCCGGACTGCGACGGCAAGCGCTTCCGCCCGGAAGTGCTGGAAGTGCGCATCGAGCATTTCGGCCGCAGCGCCTCCATCGACGAAGTGCTGGACATGACCGTGCACGAAGCGCTGGAATTCTTCG
This sequence comes from Alcaligenes sp. Marseille-Q7550, assembly GCF_965112015.1. Classification (NCBI taxonomy): domain Bacteria; kingdom Pseudomonadati; phylum Pseudomonadota; class Betaproteobacteria; order Burkholderiales; family Alcaligenaceae; genus Alcaligenes; species Alcaligenes sp. Marseille-Q7550. The sequence continues at coordinate 852,429 of NZ_CBCOPU010000001.1, read as the reverse complement.
AAGGCCTGCGCGACGTGCAGACGGCCTGGCGCCGCTGGCCGACGTGGGCCTGGATTACCTGAAGCTGGGCCAGCCCGTGCCCACGCTGTCCGGCGGCGAGGCCCAGCGCCTGAAGCTGGCCGGCTACCTGGCGGAAGCCTCGCGCAGCCGTCTGAGCCGGGTGCAAGTGGCCAAGAAGGGCAATCTGTTCCTGTTCGACGAGCCCACCACCGGCTTGCACTTCGATGACATCGCGCGCCTGATGCGCGCCTTCCGCAAGCTGCTGGCCGCCGGCCACAGCCTGCTCATCATCGAGCACAACCTCGACCTGATCCGCGCCGCCGACTGGGTCATAGACCTGGGCCCCGAAGGCGGCGAGCACGGCGGCCTGGTGCTGGGCGCGGGCACGCCCGCCGACATCATGGCCCTGCCGCAATCGCATACCGCCCGCGCCCTGAAGGAGTACGAAGACGCCATCATCGGCCAGGCCGCACCGGCGCTGGCCGAGCCCGCCGTCGCCTACGCCGCCGCGCCCGCCAAGGCGGACGACGGCCGCATCGCCATCCTGAACGCGCGCGAACACAACCTGAAGGGCATCTCCGTCCACATCCCGCGCAACACCTTCACCGTGGTCACGGGCGTATCGGGCTCGGGCAAATCCACGCTGGCCTTCGACATCCTGTTCAATGAAGGCCAGCGCCGCTACCTGGAATCCCTGAACGCCTACGCGCGCGCCATCGTGCAGCCGGCCGGCCAGCCCGACGTGGACGCCATCTACGGCATCCCGCCCACCGTGGCCATCGAGCAGCGCACCAGCCGGGGCGGCCGCAAGTCCACCGTGGCCACCATGACGGAGATCCACCACTTCCTGCGCCTGCTGTACGTGAAGCTGGCCACGCAGTACTGCCCCACCTGCCATGTGCCGGTGGCGCCGCAGACACCCGAGCAGATCGCCGCGCAACTGCTGCGCGACCACAAGGGCGAACACATAGGCCTGCTGGCCCCGCTGGTGACGGCACGCAAGGGCTATTACACCGACCTGGCCAAGTGGGCCCGGGGCAAGGGCTACACCCACCTGCGCGTGGACGGCGAGTTCATCCCCGTCTCTCCCTGGCCGCGCCTGGACCGCTACAGCGAACACACGCTGGAGCTGCCGGTAGCCGACCTGATCGTGGACCCGCGCCACGAGCTGCAACTGCGCCAGGCCATACGCGAGGCGCTGGAACTGGGCCACGGCACGCTGACCGTGCTCCCGCCGCTGACGCCGTCCGGCGCCCTGCCGCTGTAGGAACGCGGCCGCGCCCCGCCTTCGGCCGACGCCGGGCAGCAGCATTTCTCGGTGAAGCGCGCCTGCCCCTGCTGCGGCACCAGCTTTCCCGAGCCTGATCCGCGCATGTTCTCCTACAACTCCAAGCATGGCTGGTGCACGGACTGCTTCGGCACCGGCGTCAAGCTGACCGGCTTCGACCAGGAGCAGACCGGAGAAGAAAGCGCCTGGAACGCGGGCTACGAAGGCGAAGCCGTAGAATGCCCGAGCTGCCGCGGACAGCGCCTGAACCCCGTATCGCTGGCCTTCGAATGGCGTGATCGCTCCATTGCGCAACTGGCCTCCCTGCCGGTGGAGGAAGCGCAGACCTTCTTCACGGGGCTGGACATGGACGGACGCGAGGCCGACATCGCCCGCGACATCCTGAACGAGATCCGCAGCCGCCTGGACTTCATGCACGAAGTGGGCCTGGGCTACCTGGCCCTGGACCGCGCCGCCCCCACGCTCTCGGGCGGCGAGGCGCAGCGCATCCGCCTGGCCGCACAGCTCGGCTCCAACCTGCAGGGCGTGTGCTACGTGCTGGACGAACCCACCATAGGCCTGCATCCGCGCGACAACCAGATCCTGCTCAAGGCCATGGCCCGCCTGGAAGGCAATGGCAACACCCTGGTGGTGGTGGAACACGACGAAGACACCATACGCCGCGCCCAGCACATCATCGACATGGGCCCGGGCGCCGGCAAGCGCGGCGGCGAAGTCATCGCCCAGGGCACGCTGGAGGAAATCGAGGCCAATCCGGCTTCGCTGACCGGCCGCTACCTGCGGGAACCCTTGCAGCACCCCATGCAGGCGCGCCGCCCGGTGGAGTCGGACACGCCGCTGCTGATCGTGCACGGCGCCCGCATGCACAATCTGCAGAACGTGCAGGCCGGCATTCCGCTGGGCAAGCTCAGCGTGGTCACGGGCGTGTCGGGATCCGGCAAATCCACTTTCGCCCGCGACGTGCTGCTGGACAACCTGGCGCGCGCGGTGGGCAGCAAGCTGCCGCCGTCCTGGCAGGGTTGTTCGCGCATCAGCGGCTGGGAGTCCCTGGACCGCGTCCTGGAAGTCGACCAGACCCCCATCGGCAAGACGCCGCGTTCCTGCCCGGCCACCTACATCGGCTTCTGGGACGAGGTGCGCAAGCTGTTCGCCGGCACGAACGACGCGCGTCTGCGCGGCTGGACCGCGTCGCGCTTCTCGTTCAACACCGGCGAGGGCCGCTGCCCGCTGTGCGAAGGCCAGGGCATGCGCACGCTGGAGATGAGCTTCCTGCCCGACGTCAAAGTGCCCTGCGACGCCTGCCACGGCCAGCGCTTCAATCCCGAGACCCTGTCCGTGACCTGGCGCGGCGTGTCCGCCGGCCAGCTGCTGCAGATGGACGTGGACGAGGCCGTGGAATACTTCGCCGCCCACCCCAAGATCCTGCGGCCCTTGCAGCTGATGCAAAGCGTGGGCCTGGGCTATCTGACCCTGGGCCAGCCTTCGCCCACCCTGTCGGGCGGCGAAGCCCAGCGCATCAAGCTGGTCAGCGAACTGGTCAAGGCGCGGCTGGATGAAGGCCTGACCCGCACGGGCCGGGCCTACAAGGCGCCCCATACGCTGTACGTGCTGGACGAGCCCACCGTGGGCCTGTCCATGGCGGACGTGGAAAAACTGATCCTGGTGCTGCACAGGCTGGTCGACGCCGGGCACACCGTGGTCGTGATCGAACACAATCTGGACCTGATCGCCGAAGCCGACTGGATCGTGGACCTGGGCCCCGAAGGCGGCTCGGGCGGCGGCCGGCTGGTCGTGCAAGGCACGCCCGAACAGGTCCAGGCCACGCCGGCCTCGCATACCGGGGCGGCGCTGGCGGCATTTTTAGAGGAACACGGCGCATGTATGGCCGATTCGAAGACCGACTGACGAACACGGCGCTGGAAATGCGGGAGTGCCTGGGCAAGATCGAAGCCCGCACGCCCCAGGAGCTGGAGCAGGCTTTCGACGCCATCGAGCAGGCCCGGCTGGCGGGCCGCTGGGTGGCGCTGGCCCTGGACTACGAGCTGGCCGAACTGTTCGAGCCGCGCCTGGCGCCGCGTCCGGCGCGCGCCCAGGCGCCGCTGACCGCCCTGGTCTTCGAACAGGCCCGGCACGTCCCCCTGTGGAACAGCCAGGCCGCGCCCGCGCTGCAGGCCAGCCTGGACGTCGCGCCGCAGGACTACCGCGCCGCGCTGGAACAGATCCAGGCCGGACTGCGGGCCGGCGAGTTCTACCAGATCAATTACACCGTGCCCGTGCGCATCCATGCGGACATGCCGCCGCGCGACCTGTACGCCGCCCTGGCCGCACGCCACCCGGTGGCCTACGGCGCCTACCTGGACCTGGGCGGCCGCCACGTCCTGTCCCTGTCGCCCGAGCTGTTCCTGGAAAAGCGCGGCGCGCGCATCCGCACGCGCCCCATGAAGGGCACGCGGCCGCGCGACCCCGCCCCCTTGCGCGACCGGGCCAATGCGCAGGAACTGCGTGACAGCCTTAAAGACAGGGCGGAAAATGTCATGATCGTGGACTTGCTGCGCAACGACCTGGGCCGGGTGGCCCACACCGGCACGGTGCGCGTCACCAGCCTGTTCGACGTGGAGCAGTATGCCTCGGTCTGGACCATGACCTCCACCGTCGAGGCCGAACTGGATGCGGACTGCGGGCTGGAAGCGCTGCTGCGCGCCCTCTTCCCCTGCGGGTCCATCACCGGCGCGCCCAAGCTGGCCGCCATGCAGTGCATACGCCGGCTCGAACCCTGGCGCCGCGGCATCTATTGCGGCTCGGTCGGGTTCCTGAGCCCGCAGGGCGACCTGTCCCTGAATGTCAGCATCCGCACCCTGGAGCTGGACGACCACGGCCAGGGCGTGTTCGGCGCCGGCGGCGGCATCGTGCTGGACTCGGATCCCGAACAGGAATGGCAGGAGTGCCTGTGGAAGGCGCGCGTGCTGCAGACCCCCGTAACCCTGACGCAAAGGCCCCGCCATGACGCACGGCAAACCTGAACTGATCGAAACGCTGCGGGTGGATGCGGACGGCCAGATTCCGCTGCTGGAGCTGCACCTGGAGCGCGTGGCGCGCAGTTGCGCCGCCCTGGATTACGCCTGGGACACGCAGATCTGGCTGCAGGCCGTGCATCTGGCCCTGGCCCGGGCGCCCAGCCGGACCGCGCTGCGACTGCGCGTGCTGTGGCAGGCGCATGGCGCGGCCACCGCCCAGGCGGAACCGCTGCCCGCCCTGCCCGGACCGCTGCGGCTGCGCCTGTCGCCTACGCCGCTGCCGGTCCTGGATCCGCTGCTGGCCCACAAGACCACGCATCGCCCCTGGTACCAGCAGGCGGGCCGCCTGCTGGCGGAAGACCCCGATCTGTTCGACATCATCTTCGTGGACGGCCAGAACCGCGTCTGCGAAGGCAGCCGCAGCAACATCTACATCCAGGACGAGCACGGAGCCTGGTGGACGCCGGCCGCCAGCGGCTGGCTGCTGCCCGGCGTGCAGCGCCAGGCCCTGCTGAACAGCGGGCTGGTACGCGAAGCCGACATCACGCTGGACATGCTGCTGCAGGCCCGGGCGCTGCGCATCTCGAACGCCCTGCGCGGCTGGCAGGACGCCTTACTGATTCAGGATGCGGCGTAAGGCAACATCGGCCGCCAGCAGGCCCATGCTGGCCGTGACCGTCACGCCCGATCCATAGCCGGCGCAGGCCAGGCCCTGCAGGGCTCCGTCCTCCCGGGCCGTCCAGGCCTCGGGCAGGCGGGTTTCCTGCTCGAACCACAGGCAATCCACGCCCATGCGCGGCACGCGCTTCAAGGCGCGGCCCTGCGCATCGCTGCCGCGCGCAAAGCCATCCTGCTTCCGCAGGATCTGCCGCAACCGCCCCAGCAGCGCATCGTGCCGGGCCTGCGACAGGTCGCCGGCGCGCAGGGAAAGAGGATCGGTCTTGCCGCCGGCGCCGCCGCAGGTCAGCAAGGCGACGCCGCGCCGGCGGGCCTCCAGGATCAGGGCGATCTTGGCGCTGGCCTGATCGGTGCAGTCGAGGAACACGTCGGGCTGCTGCCCGAGCAGGCCGGCCACATTGTCTTCCGAGACGAAATCGTCCACCACCTGCACCCGGCAGGCCGGATTGATGTCGTAGATGCGGCGGGCCATGGCCTGCGCCTTGCCCTGCCCCAGCGTGCTGTCCAGCGCCGGCAACTGGCGATTGATGTTGGACTCGGCGATATGGTCCAGGTCGATCAGGGTGATGGCGCCCACGGCCGAACGAGCCAGCGCCTCCACCGCCCAGGTGCCCACGCCGCCTATGCCCGCCACCATCACGTGCGCCCCGGCCAGGCGCGCGCGGGCGCCCGCGCCGTACAAACGGTCTATGCCCCCGAAGCGGCGCTCGGCATCCATGTCCTGCAGCTCTGTCATACGTCCTTCCACGACCGGCCAGCCCGGCCAAACCCATCAATTTTACGAAAATTTCCCGCCTCCGAAGCCTTATGCTCCAACGGCTTGACGGCGGCCTGCCAAATAGCAACACTCGTATAAGCAAATTATTATTTTTCCTTAGTTATCAGGCAGAAAGCCCGCTACAGTAGGTTCTGCTTGATCTACAATCGCTACAGGTATCAACTATCAGTGACTCAGGCCACAAGCCCCCTTGCCGTGAACATGGATTCCTCCTTCGCCCAGCCCTCCGAAGCGCCCAAGCCCTGCAGCTTCCGCGTGTTGACCGATGATGAACGCAACGCTTCCTTGCGCCAGTCCCTGGACCAGGTCCAGTGGTGCGGAGAACAAGACCTCTGGGTCTACGGCTACGGCTCCCTGATCTGGCGTCCCGATTTCGAATTCGTCGAACAGCGCCAGGCGCTGCTGCGCGGCTACCACCGCGCCCTGTGCCTGTGGTCGCGCATCAACCGCGGCACCCCTGAACAGCCCGGCCTGGTCTTCGGCCTGGACGTGGGCGGCTCGTGCCGCGGCATGGCCTTCCGCATCGCCGGGCGCGACGTGCCCAAGGTCTTCGACGCGCTGTGGCAGCGCGAGATGCCCAGCGGAGCCTACATTCCCCGCTGGCTGCGCTGCCGCACCACCCAGGGCGACATCCGCGCCCTGGTGTTCACCATGAACCGCAAGACCGATGCCTACGTGCCGCGCATGCCCGACGAGCAGCTCATGCAGGTCGTCCATTCGGCCCAGGGCATCAACGGCCCCTGCATCGAATACGTGATGGAAACCGCGTCCGCGCTCCGACGCTCTAAAATCTTGGATAAACGCCTGCAATCGGTGGTTCAATTGCTGCAAAGCTATACTGGGCAGGCAATCCCTCATCAAGCATAAGAGCGCATCATGTCCCTAGCCGATATTCGGAACGAGTACGAACGTTTTTCCCTGAGCGAGCAGGAGGTCGCCGCCGATCCGCGCGTGCAGTTCCAGCGCTGGCTGGACCAGGCGCTGGAGCTGAAGGAAACCGAACCCACGGCCATGACGCTGGCCACCGTGGACGCTCAGGGCCGCCCTTCGGCGCGCATCGTGCTGCTCAAGGGCTACGACGAGCAGGGACTGGTGTTCTTCACCAACTACCGCTCCCGCAAGGGCGCCGACCTGGACGAGAACCCCTGGGCCAGCCTGTCCTTCTTCTGGCCGTCCATGCAGCGCCAGGTGCGCTTCGAAGGCCGCGTCAGCCGCATCAGCCACGCCGAGTCCGATGAATACTTCCACAGCCGTCCGCTGGGTTCGCGCATCGGCGCCTGGGCTTCGCCGCAGAGCCAGCCCATCACCCGGGCCGAGCTGGACGCGCGCACCGAACACTATGCGCGCAGCCTGGGCGAGCACCCCGCCCGCCCTGAACATTGGGGCGGCCTGCGGCTGACTCCGGATCACGTCGAGTTCTGGCAGGGGCGCGCCTCGCGCCTGCACGACCGCCTGGTGTTCGATCGCAACGACCAGGGGCAATGGGAGCTGAGCCGGCTGGCTCCCTAGGGTGACTCGCCGCTCGATGACCGCATTTCCCTCCGCCTTCGATACCGACTTCTTCCGTTCCGCGCTGGGCCGCTTCGCCACCGGCGTCACGGTGGTGGTCGGCCCCGACAAGGACCATCCGGGCCGGGCCGTCGGCCTGACCGTCAGCTCCTTCAACTCCGTTTCGCTGGATCCGCCGCTGGTGCTCTGGTCCCTGGCCCGTCATTCGCGCTCCCTGCCCCATTTCCTGCACGGCGCCGGCTACGTCATCCACGTGCTGGGCGCCAGCCAACTGGCGGTGGCCAAGCGCTTCGCCTGGGGCGAGCAGGCCGATCGCTTTCGCGACCACCCCCTGACCGCCTCGCCCCACGGCCTGCCCATGCTGGATGACGAACGCTGCAGCGCCTGGTTCGAATGCAAGCCCTATGCCTGCCACGAAGCCGGAGACCATCTGATCTTCATCGGCGAGGTCACGCATTGCGAACGCAGCGCCCACCAGCCCCTGATCTATCACGCCGGCGACTTCGACCTGACGCCGTCCCAAGGCTGACCTCGGGATAAAGCCGGGAGTACACTAGTTCCTTTTTCCTGATTCTGCAGGCAGGGGCTTGATCATGAGCAATGATGTGGATTGCGTGGTGCTGGGCGCGGGCGTCGTCGGCTTGAGCCTGGCGAGGGAACTGGCCGGACAGGGCATGGACGTGCTGGTGGTCGAACAGACGCCGGGCATAGGCAACGGCGTCAGTTCGCGTAACTCGGAAGTCATCCATGGCGGCATCTACTACGCCCCAGGCAGCCTGAAGGCCAGACTCTGCGTCCAGGGCAAGGAGCAGTTGTACGACTACTGTCGCGAGCGACACGTGGAGCACAAGCGCTGCGGCAAGCTGATCGTGGCCGTCTCCGCGGCGCAGGAAGCAGCCTTGCGGGAACTGCAGGCCAATGCGCAGGCCTGCGGCGTGCACGATCTGCAGTGGCTCTCCGCCGAACAGGCCCAGGCGCTGGAGCCGGCCCTGCGCTGCAGCGCCGCCCTGCATCCGCCACCGACGCCGCCCACGACCTGCAGCTGGCGCCGCAGGGCGACGCCGCGAACCTGCGCCCGCAGATGGTCTTCAACACGCCCTTCACCGGCGCCCGCGTACTGCCGGGGCAGGGATTCGAAATCCAGGTGGGCGGCGCGGAAGCCTTCTCGCTGACCGCCACCCGTCTGGTCAATGCGGCCGGCCTGGGAGCCGTGGCGGCGGCCCGCCAGATCCAGGGCCTGGACCCGGCCCACGTCCCCCAGGCCTATCTGTGCAAGGGCAGCTATTTCTCGCTGTCCGGGCGCTCGCCCTTCAAGCGCCTGATCTACCCCATGCACAATGAGGCCGGCCTGGGCGTGCACCTGACGCTGGACCTGGCCGGGCAGGCGCGCTTCGGTCCCGACACGGAATGGGTCGAGCACGAGAACTACGACATGGACCCGCAGCGCGGGCAGTCTTTCTACGCCGCCGTGCGTCAGTACTGGCCTGACCTGCAGGACGGCAGCCTGAGCCCGGCCTACAGCGGCATACGCCCCAAGTTCGTGCCCGCCGGCGCGCCGGCGGCCGACTTCCTGTTCTCGGGCCCCGGGCAGCACGGCGTGCCCGGGCTGCTGAACCTGTTCGGCATCGAATCGCCCGGCCTGACGGCCTGTCTGGCGATTGCGCAACACAGCCGGGAAATCCTGGCTTCATCAGATCAAAAAACCCTCTGAAGTCTTTACAATACCGTCGATGAACGATTACATCTTGACCCTTTCCTGCCCGGACCGCACCGGCATCGTGCACAATGTGTCCGGCTGGCTGCTTGAACAGAACGGCAACATCATTGAAGCCCAGCAGTTCGGCGACGCCGAGACCGAGCGATTTTTCCTGCGCATCCAGTTTTCCCTGCCCGAGAAAGTGGCCGTGGCCGACCTGCAGGCGCGCTTTGCGCCCATCGCCGACCGATTCGGCATGGACGCCAACATCTACGACGCGCAGCGCAAGGCCCGCCTGCTGATCCTGGTCAGCCGCCAGGGCCACTGCCTGAACGACCTGCTGTTCCGCGCCCACAGCGGCCAGCTGCCCGTGGAGATCGCCGCGGTGGCCTCCAACCACACGGACCACGCCGGCCTGGCCTCCTCCTACGGCATTCCCTTCCACCACCTGCCCGTCACGCCTGAAACGCGTCCGCAGCAGGAACAGCAGATCCTGCAGCTCGCCGGCGACCTGAAGGTGGACCTGGTCGTGCTGGCGCGCTACATGCAGATCCTGTCCACGGACCTGTGCCGCGCCCTGTCGGGCCGCGCCATCAACATCCACCACAGCTTCCTGCCCAGCTTCAAGGGCGCGCGCCCCTACCATCAGGCGCATGCCCGCGGGGTGAAGATCATCGGCGCCACCGCCCACTACGTCACCGAGGACCTGGACGAAGGCCCCATCATCGAGCAGGACGTGGAACGCGTGAATCATGCCGTCAGCCCCGCCGAACTGACCCAGGTGGGCAGCGACGTCGAGTCCCTGGTCCTGGCCCGCGCCGTGCGCGCCCACGTCGAGCACCGCATCCTGCTCAACGGCCAGCGCACCGTGGTGTTCCGTTAATCATCCGGGCCCGCCGCCCTGTACCGAAGCCCGGCCGCTGGCCGGGCTTTTTTATCGCTGGATTTTCCCATGCCCTGAGCGCCTCGCCGACGCAGGCCGTCCGGGGGCTGGCGTTGGAAGGGTTTACGGTTTTGAGCTTGGTCAGTGTGTGTCAGGGCCAGCAGGCGGGTCAGGGCGGTCGCCGCAGACGAGGTGCAGGGGCGGGAGGCAAGGGGCGTGCTGTTCGAGCGGAACGCTTGCAGCTCGTCTGGGGGACGAGCTGCTCCGCGAGTTCACGCCCCGCCCGCCACCAGGCTCGTCAAGGGAACCGGCGCATGGCGCCGGCGACTGCCCAGCCTGCAGGCCCTGACACACACTGACCAATCGCACAGTCTGACACCGACCCTTCCAGCGCCAGCCCCCGGACTCGACGCATGTTCCGAACACAAAGTCCGACACCTGCCCTGGCGAAGCGCCATCACCGCCCCAGCGCCAGCCCTTCCCTGCGCGGGTCCACCCCCGCCTCCAATCCATTCGGCGTCCAGCGGATCACGTGGGTGCCGCTGGGAAAAGGCTGTTCGCGCACCTCGTGCCCCATGGCCCGCAAGGCCTGGGCCTGGGCGGTCACGGCCGTGCCGGCCTCCAGTTCCGTGGCCCGGTTGCGGCTGCCATAGTGCGGCAGGCCGACGGCCTGCTGGGCGTCCAAGTTCCACATCAACATGCCGGTCAGGGTCTGCGCCACGTACGAAATGATGGCGCTGCCGCCTGGCGAACCCAGGGCAATGACGGGGCGGTCGTTCTCCAGCACCATCATCGGTGCCATCGAACTGCGCGGGCGCTTGCCCGGCTCGACGCGGTTCACGGACAGGCGGCCGGCTTCATCCCTGGGGCTGAGCGCAAAATCGGTCAGCTGGTTGTTCAGCAGGAAACCGCGCACCATGATCTTGCTCCCGAAAGCCGACTCCACCGACGTGGTCATGGACACCACCTGCCCCTGAGCATCGGCCACGGACAGATGCGTGGTGGACGGCAGTTCAAGCGTGCTGTCTCCCGCCGGCTGCCGCCCGGCCAGCGGCTGGCCGGGCGGCGCATGGCCCAGGGAGCGGTCGGGGCGGATCAAGGCGGCGCGCGCCTTCAGGTAGTCGGGCGCCAGCATGGCCTGCTGCGGCCCGGCCACGAAGGCCGGATCCGCCACCCAGGCGTCGCGATCGGCAAAGGCCAGGCGTCCCGCCTCGGCAAAGTAATGGATGGCCTGGGCCGATTGCGGCTCCAGCGAGGCGATGGGCGTGTGCTGCAGAATGCCCAGCATCTGCATGACCGTCAGCGGGCCGGAACTGGGCGGCGCCATGCCGCACAGGGCCCAGCGCTGCCAATCCATGCACGGCGGCTCGCGGCGCAGAGCGCGGTAATCGCGCAGGTCCGCCTCCGACAAATCGCCGGGAATGGGATCGGCGGCCACCGCCGCCGCCATGTCGCGCGCCAGTTCGCCCGTATAGAAGGCGTCCGCGCCCTGCTGCGCCAGCACCTTCAGGACCTGGGCGTAGGCCGGATTGCGCAGGCGATGCCCCACCGGCCAGGGCCGGCCCTGCTCATCCAGGAAATAGGCGCGCGCGGCCGGCTTGTCCGCCAGCCCGGGATTGTCGGCGATCAAGGCATGCAGACGGGGACTGACTTCGAAGCCCTGTTCCGCCAGATCGATGGCCGGCCTGAACAGGCTGGCCCAGGGCAGCCTGCCGCCGTCCTGGTGCATCAGCTCCAGGGCGCGCATGAGGCCCGGCACGCCCACGGAGCGTCCGCTGTTGACGGCTTGCTTGAAGGACATGGTCTTGCCGTCCAGTTCGAAACGGTCCAGCGGACTGGCGGCGGGAGCCGTCTCCCGCCCGTCGTAGCTGAGCAGGCCCTTGTCCGGCCGGAACAGCAGCAGGAAGCCGCCTCCGCCCAGGCCGGACGACTGCGGTTCGACCAGCCCCAGCACCAGCTGGCTGGCAATGGCGGCATCCACGGCGCTGCCGCCCTGATCCAGCATGCTCAGACCCGCGCGCGTGGCCAGCGGATGCGCGGTGACCACCATGCTCGCGGCGCTGCTCACCTTCTCGCGCTGCACGCTGGCCGTCGCCGCCTCGGGGTTCAGATCGGGCGCGGCGGGCTCTCGTCCCTGCGCCAGGCCCGTGAGGGCCAGTGTCAGGGCGCCGGCGGCCAAGCCTCGCATCCAGGCATGCTTCATGACGTCTCCTTGTCGTAGTGGGCCAGCCATTGCTCCAGCAGCAGGACGGCCTCTCCCGGGCCGTCGGCCGTCGGGTAGCTGAAAAAATAAGCTTCGCTGACCGGCATGGCGTGCCGCACCGGCATGACCAGCTCGCCGGCCGCCAGGGCGTCCTCGACCAGAAAACGCGGCATCAGGGCCGCGCCCATGTCGGCCTGCAAGGCAGCCAGGATCAGCGTGAACAATTCATACCGCGGACCGGCGCTGACGCGCAAGCCCGGCTCCAGGCCCGCCGAGCGATACCAGTCCAGCCAGCTGTCCGGCCGGGTGGACATGTGCAGATGCACCAGCTCCTGCAAAGGCGCGCGGGCCGCCAGGCGCGGCGTGCAGACCGGAACCAGCTCGCCCTCGTCGAACAGGCGTATGCCCTGGGTCTGGGGCCACAGCTCCCGGCCGTGGTAGATGGCCGCGTCAAAAGGATGGTCGCCGAACTGGAACGGCGCCGTACGTACCGACAGGCTGACGGTGATGTCCGGATGCCGCCGGTTGAAGGCCGCCAGGCGCGGCATGAGCCATACCGTGGACAAGGTCGGCAGCACCGCCAGGTGCACGCTGCGCCCCACGCCCGCGCGGGCTATCAGGCTGAAGGTGTCCTTGCCTATCTGTTCCAGGTGGTGGCGTATGCGCGCCGCGTAGTCGCGTCCGGCCGGCGTCAGGACCAGCCGCCGGCGCACGCGCGTGAGCAACTGCACGCCCAGGCGCTGCTCCAGGCCGCTGACCTGGCGATACACCGCGCTGTGCGTCAGGGACAGCTCCTCGGCCGCCCTTGAAAAAGACCCCAGCCGGGCTGTGGCCTCGAAGGCCTGCAAGGCCCCCAGGCTGGGTATGCCGTGTCTCATGGAAATCCCCCTGGGCCGGGCCCGCGCCCGCCCGTAGCATGATGGAGCAGCCGCGGCGGCTCGTTACGCCAGCACACGACAATGTGCAATTTTATCAATTGCCCTGTGCGCTTTACGCACACTATCCTGGGACATTATGACGACATCCGACTCTTCCGTTCGCTCGCCACGTCTGGGTGGCCATCTCCTGGTCGATCAATTGCGCCTGCACGGCGCGGATCATGTCTTCTGCGTGCCCGGCGAGAGCTACCTTGCCGTGCTGGACGGACTGGTTGACTCGGGCATGCAGGTCACCGTCTGCCGCCAGGAAGGCGGGGCGGCCATGATGGCCGACGCCTACGGCAAACTCACGGGCCGGCCCGGCATCTGCATGGTCACCCGCGGCCCAGGCGCTTCCAACGCCATGGCCGGCGTGCACATCGCCTCCCAGGACTCCACGCCCATGATCCTGCTGGTGGGCCAGGTGGAGCGCGGCATGCTGGAGCGCGAGGCGTTCCAGGAAATGGACTACAAGGCCGTCTTCGGCACCCAGGCCAAATGGGTGGCGCAGATCGACCAGGTCGAACGCATCCCCGAGATGATGGCGCGCGCCTTCCATGTCGCCGCCAGCGGCCGCCCCGGCCCGGTCGTGCTGGCCCTGCCGGAGGATATGCTGACCGATTCGACGGATGCGCCCGATGCGCGTCCCATGACCCCGCTGGGCATCCATCCTTCTCCGGAGCAGCTCCAGGCCATGCGCCAGATGCTGGACAAAGCCAGGCAGCCGGTATTCATCCTGGGCGGCGGCGCCTGGGACGAAGAGGCCGTGCTGAGCCTGGAGCGGATTGCCGGCCGGCACGCCGCCGCCGTATGCGTGGAGTTCCGCCGGCAGATGCTGTTCTCCACGCGCCACGACTGCTTCATCGGCGACCTGGGCCTGGGCGCCAACCCGGACCTGCTTGACTATCTGCGCCAGGCCGACCTGATCGTGCTGCTGGGCGGACGCCTGCCCGAAGTGCCCAGCCAGTCCTACACCCTGCTGGGCATTCCCCAGGCCGGCACGCCCCTGATCCATGTCCATCCGGACAGCGCCGAGCTGAACCGCGTCTATCAGGCCGACCTGGCCATCAACAGCACGCCGCGCGACTTCGTCCGGGCGCTGGCCCAGGACCCGCCCGCGCCGCGCCAAGCCGGTCCCGCCCTGCAGGCCATGCGCCAAAGCTACCTGCGCTGGAGCGACCCGAGCGGGATCCGCGTGCCCGGCGCCCTGCAGATGGGCCGGATCATGGCGCACCTGGCCGACACGCTGCCCGCGCACGCCATCCTGTGCAACGGCGCCGGCAACTCCGCCACCTGGGTGCACCGTTTCCATCCCTTCCAGCGCTACGGCACGCAGCTTGCGCCCACGTCCGGCAGCATGGGCTATGGCCTGCCCGCCGCCGTGGCCGCCAAGCGCCTGCAGCCCGACACGCCCGTGCTGTGCTTCGCCGGCGACGGCTGCTTCATGATGCACGGCCAGGAGTTCGCCACGGCCGTGCAGTACGGGCTGCCCATCGTGGTCATCGTGATCGACAATGGCATGTACGGCACCATACGCATGCACCAGGAGCGCCAGTATCCCGGACGCGAAAGCGCCACGGCGCTGCGCAATCCCGATTTCGCGGCCCTGGCGCAGGCTTATGGCGGCTGGGGCGAGACCGTGCTGGACAGCGAAGAGTTCCCGGCCGCCCTGGAGCGCGCCCAGGCCAGCGGCCTGCCCGCCCTGATCCACTGCCTGCTCGACCCGCAGGCCATTTCTCCCTCCACGACGCTGGACGCCATCCGCACCCGCGCGGAGCAAGCGCGCCGCTCGGACAGTCTTTGATTTTCCGGAGTACCTCGATGTCTTCCTCTCCTTCTTTCCACTGGGACGATCCCCTGCTGCTGAACCAGCAGCTCAGCGACGAAGAGCGCATGGTGCGCGACGCCGCCCAGGCCTACGCGCAGGACAAGCTGCAGCCGCGGGTGCTGGAGGCCTTCCGACACGAACGCACCGACCCCGCCATCTTCGCCGAAATGGGCGAGCTGGGCCTGCTGGGCGCGACCATCCCCGAGGCCTATGGCGGCGCCGGGCTGAACTACGTCAGCTACGGCCTGATCGCCCGCGAGGTGGAGCGCGTGGACTCCGGCTACCGCTCCATGATGAGCGTGCAGTCCTCCCTGGTCATGGTGCCCATCTTTGAATTCGGCAGCGAAGAACAGAAGCGCAAGTACCTGCCCAAGCTGGCCAGCGGCCAATGGATAGGCTGCTTCGGCCTGACCGAGCCCAACCATGGCTCGGACCCCGGCGCCATGGAGACGCGCGCCGTGAAGGTGGACGGCGGCTACCGCCTGAGCGGCAGCAAGATGTGGATCACCAACTCGCCCATCGCCGACGTGCTGGTGGTCTGGGCCAAGGTCGTGGGCGGCGAGGACGACGGCAAGATACGCGGCTTCATCCTGGACAAAGGCATGGCGGGCCTTTCCACCCCCCCCCATTCCGGCAAGGTGGGCCCGCGCGCCTCCCTGACCGGGGGAATCGTCATGGACGGCGTCGAGGTCGAGGACAAGCGCATGCTGCCCGGCGTCAGCGGCCTGCGCGGCCCCTTCACCTGCCTGAACTCGGCCCGCTACGGCATCGCCTGGGGCGCGCTGGGCGCCGCCGAGTTCTGCTGGCACACGGCGCGCCAGTACACGCTGGACCGCAAGCAGTTCGGCCGCCCCCTGGCCGCCAACCAGCTCATCCAGAAAAAACTGGCCGACATGCAGACCGAGATCACCCTGGCCCTGCAGGGCTGCCTGCGCCTGGGCCGCATGAAGGACGAAGGCACGGCGGCCACGGAAATCACCTCCATCATGAAGCGCAACTCCTGCGGCAAGGCGCTGGAGATCGCCCGCCTGGCGCGCGACATGCTGGGCGGCAACGGCATCTCCGACGAATTCGGCGTGGCCCGCCACCTGGTGAACCTGGAAGTGGTCAACACCTACGAAGGCACCCACGACGTGCACGCCCTGATCCTGGGACGGGCGCAGACGGGGATTCAGGCTTTCTTCTGAGTTTTTTCCGTGCAGGGACAAAAGCAAAAAGCGCTCCCTGCGGAGCGCTTTTTTATAACCGGTTGCAACTGTCAGCCCGCAGACTGCTTCAGATCGAACATGCTGGTGGCTTCGACCTCCAGCACTTGCTGGTCGTTCTGGTTGAAGACGCTCCAGGACCAGCGCACGATGCCCAGGTCGTCGCGGCTGGAGGAGACGCGCTTGGAGGCGACCGTGGCTTCCAGGCGGATGGAATCGCCGGGGCGCACGGGCAGCAGCCAGCGCAGGCGCTCCAGGCCGGGGGAGCCGAAGGATTCGGAGTCATGCAGCGCGGCGTCCACCGCCATGCGCATGGTCTTGCTGCAGGTCAGCCAGCCGCTGCCGATCAGGCCGTTCCAGTGTCCGTGCTCGGCCCGTGCCTCGTCCACGTGGAACCACTGCGGATCGTACTGCCGCGCGAACTCCAGCATTTCTTCCCGCGTGACGGGAACGAGCGGGTGATGGATCACCATTCCCACTTCGAATTCGTCGAATTTCATGTTGTGACGCAACAAAAAGATGTTCAGGCCGCCAGTGTACCAAGACTGCATGGTTTTGCAGCGCAGCAAGGACCATGCCTGAAATGTCCGCTCCGGGCACATCTGCGGACCGCGGCGAGCGCCCGGGCGCAATCTGTGGCATAAAGACTATTTTTCCAGATCATGCCGGCCCGTTGCGGCCGCCTACGCACAATCCGTTTATGAGCAGCCTGGACACATCCCTACAATTTGCTTCCCTGACCCAGGGCGGTCAAGCCATACGCCTGGAATACCAGTGGATACGCCCCGAGCGGCGCGAAGCGCCGCTGCTGGTGTTCCTGCACGAAGGCCTGGGCTCCATCGCCATGTGGAAGGACTGGCCCGCGCAGCTGTGCGAGCAGACCGGATGCAGCGGCCTGATGTACTCGCGCTACGGCTATGGCCGCAGCGCCCCGCGCAACGAGCACGGCCCCAAGCCCCTGGACTACCTGCATGAACAAGCGCTGGAAGTCCTGCCCCAATTGCTGGAGCAGTTGGGCGAAGACGGCCGCAGGCCCATCATGCTGGTGGGCCACAGCGACGGCGGCTCCATTGCGCTGCTGGCCGCCAGCGGCTTTGGCGACCGGCTGCAGGGCATCGTGGTGATGGCGCCGCACCTTTTCGTGGAAGACATTTCGCTGCGCGGCATCCTGGTGGCCCGCGAGGCCTACGAACAGGGATTCCTGCGCGAGCGCCTGGCCCGCTATCACGACGATGTGGAGTCGGCTTTCTGGGGCTGGAACCGCACCTGGACCGAACCGTCCTTCCGCGCCTGGAACATCGAAGAAGAAGTCAGCCGGATCCCCTGCCCCATCCTGGCCATACAGGGCGTGGACGACGAATACGGCACGCTGGAGCAGATACGCCGCATCCGCGAACTGGTGCCGCACACCGAACTGCTGGAACTGGAGCAATGCGGCCATCTGCCCTACCGGGACCAGACGGCCATCGTCAACCAGGCCATCCAGGATTTTCTGGAAAAAACCCGGCGAACCTGATTGCGCCTACTCGAAGGCGGCGGCGGCTCGGCCCAGGCGGTCGTTCACCGCCCGCCATTCGGGCGTATCCGGACAGCGCTGCACCCAGATGTGCTCGTACTGGCCCTGGTCCAGGCGACGCAGCATGGCGTACAGGTCCTGTGCGTAGGCCTGCGGCTCGGGCGAGCATACATGCCAGTCGTGCCGGTCCGCCGCAAAAGGCGGCAAGGCGGCGAAAGCCACCACGGCGTGCCGCCCGCCCTGGGACAGCACGGCCTTGAGCGCGGGCACGGACTGCTCGTCGAACAACGACAGCGGCGTGCGCGGCGCATAGTGCGCCTTGAGGCTGCCCGAGACCTGCGGCGCCTGCGCGTCGGGGCCGGCAGGTTCGTAGCCGATGACCTGCGCGATCATGGCGGCCGTGATGTGGCCGGGACGCAGCAGCACGGCTCCCAGGCCCTGCCGGGTTCGCGACACATCCACGATGGTCGACTCGATACCCACCTCCGAAGGACCGGCTTCCAGGATCAGCAGCTCGTCGGCGGACAGGTCGGAGAACTCGTCGCGCACGTGGCTGGCGGCCGTGGGCGAAACCTGGCCGAACTTGTTGGCCGACGGCGCGGCCACGCCCGCCTGCCCGCTGGGCCTGAGCGCCGCCATGCGCTGCAGCAGGGCCTGGGCCACGGGATGCGAGGGGCAGCGCAGGCCTATGGTGGCCTGGCCGCCGCTGACCGTGTCCGGAATGCGCGGGTTGCGCGGCAGGATCAGCGTCAGCGGCCCCGGCCAGAAGGCGGCGATCAGTTGCTGCGCCAGGGGCGGCAGCTCGGACGCCCAGTAAAGCAGGTCGGCCTGCGGCGCCACGTGCACGATCAGGGGATGGTCGGACGGACGCCCCTTGGCGCGGTAGATGCGCCGCACCGCATCGGGATTCTCGGCGTCGGCGCCCAGGCCATAGACGGTTTCGGTGGGAAAGGCCACCAGCCCGCCTTGCGCCAGGCGCTCGGCGGCCCGTTGGATGTCCTGGTCGGAAGGATGAAGGACGGCGTCAGTCATGATCGAAGGCGATGCGCAAGGCGGCGGCGGCCTGGGCGGCGCGCTGGCGGACCTGCGCGTCGGACTCGCCCACCACATTGACGTGACCCATCTTGCGGCCCTGGCGCGCCTGCGCCTTGCCGTACAGGTGCAGGGACACGCCGGGAATGGCCAGCAGGCCGGCCCAATCCGGCTCGCGATGCGCACCCTGCTCGTCGAACCAGATGTCGCCCAGGATGTTCAGCATGATGGACGGACACAGAGCCTGGGTGCTGCCCAGCGGCAGGGCCGCCATGACGCGCGCCTGCTGTTCGAACTGGCTGCTGACGCAGGCGTTCATGGTGTAGTGGCCGCTGTTGTGCGGGCGCGGCGCCACTTCGTTGGCCAGCAGGCGGCCGTCCTTCAGGATGAAGAACTCCACGCACAGCACGCCGTAGTAGTCCAGCGTGCGGGCGATGGCCGCCGCGGCCGAGCGGGCCTGCTCGGACAAGGCGTCGTCCTGGAACTGGTCGCTGACGGTGGACACGGCCAGGATGCCGTCGCGATGTTCATTGCGGGCGCAGGGAAAGGTCTGGACCTGCCCGTCCAGGCCGCGCGCCAGGACCACGGAGATCTCCGACTCCAGCGGCTGCAGGGCTTCCAGCACGCAAGGCTTGGAGCCGAATTCGGCAAAGGCCGCCAGGGCCTCGTCGAGGTTGGCGACGCGAGCCTGGCCCTTGCCGTCATAGCCGAAGCGCGCCGTCTTGAGAATGCCGGGGAACAGGCCGGCGTCGGCCGCCTGCAGGTCGGCTGCGCTTTCGATGGCGGCATAGGGCGCCACCGGCACGCCGGCCTGGACGATGAAGGCCTTCTCGCGGATGCGGTCCTGCACGATCCCAACGGCATGCCCCGACGGGGTGACGCGGGTATGGCGGGCCAGGGTCAGCAGCGATTCGGCGGGCACGTTCTCGAATTCGGTGCTGACGGCCTGGCACAGCTCGCCCAGGCGGGCCAGCGCCTCGGCATCGTCGTAGGGCGCGCACACACGCAGGTCCGCCACGGCGCCGGCCGGGCTGGCCGTGTCCGGGTCCAGCACCGCCACCTTGTAGCCCAGGCACTGGGCGGAGTGGCAGAACATGCGGCCCAGTTGGCCGCCCCCTATCATGCCCAGCCAGGAGCCGGGAACCAGTAGGGCAGCGTCGGTAGTCGGGATAGTCATAACAGGACGGTAATCAGGCAGAAACGGGTGGGACGACCATGGCGCGGGCCGCCTCGGTCTGGCGGGCGCGGAAGGCGATCAGTTTTTCAGTCAGTTCGACATCGTTGACCGCCAGGTTGGCGATGACGTGCAAGGCGGCATTGGCGGCGCCGGCTTCGCCGATGGCGAAGGTGGCCACGGGCACGCCCTTGGGCATCTGCACGATGGACAGCAGGGAGTCTTCGCCGCGCAGATAGCGCGAGGGCACGGGCACGCCGAACACGGGCAGATGCGTCAGCGCGGCCAGCATGCCGGGCAGGTGGGCCGCTCCGCCGGCCCCGGCGATGACGGCCTTCAGGCCGCGCGCGGGCGCCTGGGCGCCGTACTCCACCATGTCGATGGGCATGCGGTGCGCGGACACCACGCGGCATTCGTAGGGCACGCCGAACTCATCCAGCACGGCCACCGCCTGTTTCATGACTTCCCAGTCGCTGGAGGAGCCCATGACGATGCCCACCACGGGAGAGGGACCGGTCGAAGAAGATGCGCTTGCGCTCATAAGAAATGCACCAATTCAGAAAAGGACGAAGGCGCCAGCCCTGCAGCGGCGCCTTGCTGAAGGACGGGAAAGCAGGATCAGGCCGTCAGGCGATCCAGGGCTTCGCGGTACTTGGCGGCCGTGCGTCGCGCCACTTCCTCGGGCAGGCGCGGCGCGGGCGGCGTCTTGTCCCAGACCTGGGTTTCCAGCCAGTCGCGCACGAACTGCTTGTCGTAGGACGGCGGGCTGATGCCTTCGGCATAGCTGTCGGCAGGCCAGAAACGGGAGGAGTCGGGCGTCAGCGCCTCGTCCATCAGGTGCAGCCGGCCCTGCTCATCCAGGCCGAACTCGAACTTGGTGTCGGCGATGATGATGCCGCGGTTGGCGGCGTAGTCGGCGGCCTCGGTGTACAGGCGCAGGGTCACGTCGCGGATCTGCTCGGCCAGTTCGCGGCCCACTTCCTTGACTACGTAGTCGAAGTCGACGTTCTCGTCGTGCGCGCCGAACTCGGCCTTGGCGGCGGGCGTGAACAGGACTTCGGGCAGCTTGGCGGCCTGTTTGAGACCGGCGGGCAAGGTGATTCCGCACAGCGTGCCGGTGGCCTGGTAGTCCTTCCAGCCGGAGCCGATCAGGTAGCCGCGGGCCACGGCTTCGACCAGCACGGGCTTCAGGCGCTTGACCACTACGGAGCGGCCGGCGACCTGCTCGCGTTCGCTGGGGGCCACCACGTCGGCCGGGTCGATGCCGGTGGAATGGTTGGGGATGATGTGCGCAAGCTTGTTCAGCCAGAATTCGGTCATCCGGGTCAGAACGGCGCCCTTGCCGGGAATGGGGTCATCCAGAATCACATCGAACGCCGAGATGCGGTCGCTCGCCACGATCAACAACTTATCATCACCCACGGCGTACATGTCCCGGACCTTGCCGCGCGCGATCAGCGGCAGGGACTTCAGGCTGGATTGATGTAAGGGCTCTTGCACGATTTCATCCTTGAAACGAAAACATCCCGCTGGCCGGAGAAGCTGGCGGGACGACAGTCCCGGCGCCGCGGGCGCCGGGGGTAAAGACGGGACGGGGGCAGACGGCGAGGACGCGCATGCCCGGGTCCGTCAGACGGTTACTGAACGATCTGGGCCAGCTGGCCGGAGGCGTACTGGCGAGCGATCTCGTCCAGCGGAATGGCCTTGATCTTGGAGGCGTTGCCGGCCGTGCCGAACTGCTGGTAGCGGGCGATGCACACCTTCTTGGCGGCTTCGCGGGCGGGCTTGAGGTATTCGCGCGGGTCGAACTTCTCGGGATTCTCGAACATGAAGCGGCGGATGGCGGCCGTCATGGCCAGGCGGATGTCCGTGTCGATGTTGACCTTGCGCACGCCATACTTGATGGCTTCCTGGATTTCCTCCACGGGCACGCCATAGGTTTCCTTCATGTTGCCGCCGAACTGGCGGATCTCGGCCAGCAGTTCCTGGGGAACGCTGGAGCTGCCGTGCATCACCAGGTGGGTGTTGGGCAGGCGGCGGTGGATTTCCTTGACGCGCTCGATGGACAGGATGTCGCCGGTGGGCTTGCGGGTGAACTTGTAGGCGCCGTGGCTGGTGCCGATGGCGATCGCCAGGGCGTCCAGCTGGGTGCGCTTGACGAAGTCGGCGGCCTGCTCGGGATCGGTCAGCAGTTGGTCCAGGGTCAGGGTGCCGTCGGCGCCGTGTCCGTCTTCCTTGTCGCCCTGCATGGTTTCCAGCGAGCCCAGGCAGCCCAGTTCGCCTTCCACGGTCACGCCCAGCTTGTGGGCCATGTCCACCACTTTGCGGGTGACGTCCACGTTGTATTCGTAGTCGGCGATGGTCTTGCCGTCGGGCAGCAGCGAGCCGTCCATCATGACGCTGGAAAAGCCCAGGGCGATGGCGCCCTGGCAGACGTCGGGCGACTGGCCGTGGTCCTGGTGCATGACCACGGGGATGTGCGGGTAGGCTTCGACGGCGGCTTCGATCAGGTGGCGCAGGAAGGCTTCGCCGGCGTATTTGCGGGCGCCGGCCGAGGCCTGCATGATGACGGGGCTGTCCGTCTCCGACGCTGCTTCCATGATGGCCTGGACCTGCTCCAGGTTGTTGACGTTGAACGCTGGAATACCATAACCGTGCTCGGCTGCGTGATCGAGCAGCTGGCGCATGGAAACTAGGGCCATGAGAAGACCTCCTGAAGACGAAATTGATTGAAAACGTGGCTACGCATTTTAATTGCGAACCCGATTGTGTGCTTGACGGTTCAAGGGCCTGGCCGGCGCGCCGACTTGGGTCGGAACGCCTGGACCACCTCGTCGCGGGTTTGCGCGTAAGGTCCGCCGATGAGATCGATGCAATAAGGCACGGCCGCGAAGATGCCGGGAACCAGCACCCGTCCGGACTCCGGATCACGCAGTCCTTCCAGGGTCTCCTGGATGGCCTTGGGCTGCCCCGGCAGGTTGATGATCAGGGCGGCGTGGTCCTGGATTTCACGGATGACCGCGACTTGTCGCGACAAAATCGCTGTTGGTACGAATTTTAAACTGATTTGCCGCATCTGTTCACCGAAACCGGGCATTTCGCGCGTGCCGGCGTCCAGTGTGGCCTCCGGAGTCACGTCGCGCCGCGCGGGCCCCGTTCCCCCGGTGGTCAGAATCAGGTCGCAGCCGGCTTCGACCAGGTCTATCAGCGTGCCGGTGATCAAGGGGCGCTCGTCGGGAATCAGGCGCTCTTCATAGAGCGGGGTCACCGTCAGGGCCGAATCCAGCCAGCGGCGCAGCGCAGGGATGCCCTCGTCCTGGTACTGGCCGCTGGACGCCCGGTCGGACACCGACACCAGGCCGATGATGAGCTGGGCGGCATGGGGGGCGCTGGGACTGCAGGTGTAAAGACATGTTTTTCCTTGCAACAGAATGAGCGCAGGCCCCTGGCGAGGCCTGCCGACAAGCGCATTGTAGCGGGAGGACGACGCCTCAGATGCAGCGGCCGCCGTCGACCTCGATGCAGGCGCCGGTGATGAAGTCCGCTTCGTCCGAAGCCAGATAGAGCGCCGCGGAGGCCTGCGTCGCGCGGCGTCGAGAAACGCCCCAGCGGAATGCCGGCAAGAAAGCGGGCGCGGTTCTCGGGCGTGTCGGGCATGCCCATGAATTCCTCCAGCAAGCCCGTATCGCCGATCACCGGGTTGACGCAATTGACCCGTATCCGGTCGGGACCAAGCTCGGCCGCCATGCCCTTGCTGATGGTCACCACCGCGCCCTTGGTGCCGTTGTACCAGACCAGGCCGGGGCGCGGGCGCAGCGCGGCCGTCGAGGCGATGTTGACGAAGGCGCCGCCGCCCTGCGCCCGGAAATACGGCACGAAGTGGCGCGCCGTCCAGTAGATGCTCTTGACGTTCACGGCATAGACATGATCAAACTCGCTTTCACTAACCTCCAGCAGCGGCTTGTTGCGATGCGTGGTGCCCGCGTTGTTGACCACCACGTGCAGTCCGCCGCACTCGCGCAGCGCGATGTCCAGCAAGGCCTCGACCTCGTCGCCGTGCGAGACGTTGCAGGGTGCGAACATGGCCTGTCCGCCCTGCGCCTGGATGTGGGCGGCGGCGGCCTGCCCTTTCTCGGCGTTCAGATCGGCGATCAGCACGCGCGCGCCTTCGCGGGCGAAGCATTGCGCAATCCCAAAGCCGAACCCCGATGCGCCACCGGTCACGATGGCCACCTTGTCTTGCAAACGCATGGTTGTCTCCTTGCTGTCAGATGAATGGGCGGCCCGCGGGCCGCCCCTGGTTCGCCCCCGAAGGCGCCGGAGCGCCCGCAAAGGCTGTGGGCCGCAGCGCTCTCAGGCGCCGTCGTGCCGCACCGCCACGGGCTTGAGGCTGGTCAGGGCGGACAAGGCTTCCAAGCCTTTCCCGCGCCCGAGGCCGGACTGGCCGGAACCGCCGTAAGGCAGCTCCACGCCGCCGCCGGCGCCATAATTGTTGATGAAAACCTGGCCGGCGCGCAGGCGCCGCGCCAGCCGTATCTGCCGCGCGCCGTCGCGCGTCCACACGCCGGCCACCAGGCTGTAGGGCGTGCCGTTGGCCAGGGCGACGGCTTCGTCCTCGGTGCCGAAAGGCTGCGCCACCAGCACCGGGCCGAAGATTTCCTCCTGCGCCAGCCGGTGCTGGGCCGGGACGTGGTCCAGCAGCACGGGCACCTGGTAGAAACCGCCCTTGGGGGCCTGGGAGTCGAGCTTGCCCTGGGCGACCACGGCGATGCCGTCCTCCTCCAGCCCGTCCAGATAGGAGCGCACCCGCTCCAGCTGCCGGGCGCTGATCAGCGGCCCGCAGTCCAGGTTGTCGGACGCCGCGCCGGTCAACAGCCCCTTGAAGGCCTGAGCCAGCCGGTCCAGGAAATCGCCATAGACAGCCCGCTGGATCAGCACGCGGCTGCCGGCCGAACAGG
Source organism: Alcaligenes sp. Marseille-Q7550 (assembly GCF_965112015.1). Lineage (NCBI taxonomy): Bacteria > Pseudomonadati > Pseudomonadota > Betaproteobacteria > Burkholderiales > Alcaligenaceae > Alcaligenes > Alcaligenes sp. Marseille-Q7550. Next base: position 827,750 of record NZ_CBCOPU010000001.1, on the reverse strand, counting down.
TCTGGCCGGCGTTCTGCACGATGGCGTTGACCACCACGGGCAGCGCGGCGTCCAGATCGGCGGCGGAGAGCACCAGCTGGGGGGACTTGCCGCCCAGCTCCAGGGTGACGGGCACGAAATTCTGCGCGGCCAGCAAGGCCACCAGCCGCCCGGTGGAGGGGGAGCCCGTGAAGGAAATGTGATTGATGCCCGGATGGGACGCCAGCGCCTGCCCCGCCTCCGCGCCCAGGCCAGTGCAGATGTTGAGCACGCCGGCCGGCAGCCCGGCCTCGTTGAGCAGCTCGGCCACGCGCAGCAGGGACAGGCTGGCGTCCTCGGCCGGCTTGACCACGCAGGTATTGCCCGCCGCCAGCGAGGCGGCCACGCTGCGCCCGAAGATCTGCAAGGGATAGTTCCAGGGAATGATGTGCGCCGTCACGCCCAAAGGCTCGCGCAGGGTGAAGGCCGTCATGTCCGGCCCCAGGGGGATGGTCTGGCCGTGCAGCTTGTCCACCGCGCCGGCGTAGAACTCGAAATAGCGCGCGATGGCGGCGGCATCGGCCTGGGCCTGGCGCAGGGGCTTGCCGGTGTCGCGCGACTCCAGCCTGGCCAGCTCCTCGCGGGCGTCGGTCAGCATGCGCGCGCAGCGCAGCAGCAACTGGCTGCGCTGGGCGGCGCCCAGGCCTCGCCAATGGGCCTGGCTGGCGCGCTGGGCCGCCTTGACCGCCCAGTCCACGTCCACTTCCGAGGACTGGGCCAGGCGGGCGAAAACCTCGCCGGTGGAAGGATCCGTCACCGGCAGCAGCGCGCCGCTTTCCGCGCCCAGATATTGCCCGTCAATCCAATTGCGACACTCCATGACTGCCTCCGATGCTATCGTTATACCAGCCGACATGAGCTCTGCTCGACAACCATTCTACTCAAGGACATGCCGCTGTGGACCCACGAGACTGTACTTTGCTGCTGGCCGGAGCCGGAGACCTGGGCCGGCGCACCGGCCTGCTGGCCCTGCGAGAGGAATGGCAGGTCATGGGACTGCGTCGCCACCCGCCCGCCGACGACTCGACCGGCATCGAATGGGTGGCCGCCGACCTGGGCGAACCCGCCACCCTGCGCCTGAAGCACCGCGCGATCACGCACGTGCTGTATGCGGTCTCGCCCGATCAGCGCAGCCAGGCCGCCTACGAACGCGTCTTTCTGCAAGGCCTGGAAAATCTGCTGAATGAACTGGATTTGCGCGCGCTCAAACGCCTGGTGTTCGTGTCCTCCACGGCGGTCTATGGGACGGCCTCGGACTGGCTGGATGAAAACTCCCCCACCCTGCCCACCCATTTCAACGGCCAGGTCCTACTGCGGGCCGAACAGATGCTGCAGCACCTGATACCCGCCCAGGCCGTGGTGCTGCGCCCTTCGGGCCTGTACGGCCCTGGCCGCACCCAGCTGCTGGACCGCCTGCGCCAGGGCCGCGCCACGGTGCCCGACGACCCGAACCAATGGGCCAACCGCTTCCACATCGAAGACGCGGCCCGCGCCTGCCTGCACCTGTTGCGCATCCCGGCGCCCTTCCCCTGCTACATCGGCACGGACAGCCGCCCCTACCGGATCACCGAACTGTACGACGGCCTGGCGGACCTGCTGCAGGTTGCCCGCCCCGCGCGCGTGCCCGCCGGCGAGGGCGGCAAGCGCCTGAGCAATCAGCGCCTGCTGGACAGCGGCTTCGAGCTGAACTGGCCCGACGCCCTGAACGGCTATGCCCAGTTGATCCGCGACGGGGAGTGATGGGCGAAGCCACGGCCGCCAGACAACTTCATGAGCGATGAGCCCGGCGGTATCGCCGGTGAATAGCTGAGTCCATTCAGACCGATAGCGCTCGAGGACACGGAAACCTCCGACCCGCCTGGCGTTAAAAAAGCCAGTCAGCACAAGACTGACTGGCTTTCATGCCTGCATTTGAAAACGCCGCGCCGCCCCGTAAATCCGGATGACGCGGTCGTCTTGAAAATCAGGCGCGGTCTTCCAGGGCCGCCACGGCGGGCAGGCGCTTGCCTTCCAGGAACTCCAGGAAAGCGCCGCCGCCGGTGGAGATGTAGCCTACCTGATCGCCGATGCCGAACTGGGCGATGGCGGCCAGGGTGTCGCCGCCGCCGGCGATCGAGAAGGCCGACGAGGAGGCGATGGCGCGCGACAGGGTTTCGGTGCCCTGCGCGAAGGCGGGAAACTCGAACACGCCCAGCGGTCCGTTCCACACCACGGTGCCGGCCTTGGCGATGATGTCCGCGATCTGGCCGGCCGTCTGCGGACCCACATCCAGAATCATGTCATCGTCCAGGACCTGATCGGCCGACTTGGTCTGCGCGGGCGCATCCGCGGCAAAGGACTTGGCGCATACCACGTCCACCGGGATGGGCACTTCGGCGCCGCGCTCTTTCATGATGCGGATCACTTCGCGCGCCTCGTCCAACTGGCTTTCCTCGACCAGGGACTTGCCCACGGGCAGGCCGCTGGCCAGCATGAAGGTATTGGCGATGCCGCCGCCCACCACCAGCTGGTCCACCTTGGCGGCCAGGGCGCGCAGGATGGACAGCTTGGTGGAGACCTTGGCGCCGCCCACGATGGCCACCAGGGGGCGGGCAGGTTCGTGCAGGGCGCGGCTCAGGGCTTTCAGTTCGGCTTCCAGCAGCGGACCGGCACAGGCTACGGGCGCGAAGCGGGCGATGCCTTCCGTGGTCGCTTCGGCGCGATGCGCGGTGCCGAAGGCGTCATTCACGTAGACATCGCACAGGGCGGCCATCTTGCGGGCCAGTTCAGGATTGTTTTTCTTTTCGCCGACGTTGCAGCGGCAGTTCTCCAGCAGCACGACCTGGCCGGGCGAGACCTGCACGCCGTCGAGCCAGTCGCGGCGCAGTTCCACCGGCATGCCCAGCAGCTCGGACAGGCGCTGGGCCACGGGAGCCAGGGAGTCGGCTTCCGTGAATTCGCCTTCCTTGGGGCGGCCCAGATGGGAGGTGACCATGACGGCCGCACCGGCGTCCAGCGCCATGCGGATGGCCGGCACGGACGCGCGCACGCGCGTGTCCTCGGTGATGCGCCCGTCCTGCAGCGGCACGTTCAGGTCGGAGCGAATGAATACCCGTTTTCCGCGCAGCGCATCGCTGTCGGCCAGCGCAGACAAAGTCTTGATGGTAGTAGACATGATTTTTTGTTGTGGGAATTAACGTGACAAGGGCGGGATGACCCGCCCTTGCCGGTCTGCCGGCTTACTTGGCCGACATCAGTGCAACCGTGCTGTCCAGCATGCGAATGGAGAAGGCCCATTCGTTGTCGTACCAGGCGGCGACCTTGACCATATTGCCGCCGGTGACCTTGGTCAGCAGGGAGTCCACGGTACTGGAGGCCGTGGTGTGGTTGAAGTCGATAGACACCAGGGGCTCGGTGCAGTAGTCCAGGATGCCCTTCATGTAGCCTTCGGAAGCGCTCTTGAGGATGCCGTTGACTTCTTCGACCGTGGTGTTGCGGCTGGCCACGAAAGTCAGGTCCACCATGGAGACGTTGATGGTGGGCACGCGCACGGCATAGCCGTCCAGCTTGCCGTTCAGCTCGGGCAGCACCAGGCCCACGGCCGCGGCGGCGCCGGTCTTGGTGGGGATCATGCTGCTGGTGGCGGAGCGGGCGCGGCGCATGTCCTTGTGGCGCACGTCGGTCAGCACCTGGTCGTTGGTGTAGGCGTGGATGGTGGTCATCAGGCCGCTGACCACGCCCAGTTCCTTGTGCAGGGGAGCGACCAGGGGAGCCAGGCAGTTGGTCGTGCAGGAGGCGTTGGAGATGACGGTGTCCGTGCTCTTGAGGATGTCGTGGTTCACGCCATAGACGATGGTGGCGTCCACGTCCTTGCCGCCGGGCGCGGAAATGATGACCTTCTTGGCGCCGGCCTTGATGTGGTCACTGGCTTTTTCCTTGGAGGTGAAGGCGCCGGTGCATTCCAGCACCACGTCCACGTCCAGTTCGGCCCAGGGCAGGGTCAGCGCATCGCGCTGGCTCAGCAGGCGGATGCGGTCGCCGTTGACCACCAGGTGATCGCCGTCCAGCTTGACGTCGGCGTTGAAGCGGCCGTGCACCGAGTCGTAGCGAGTCAGGTGTTCGTTGATCTCGGCACCGCCCGAGGCGTTGATGGCCACGATCTCGATGTCGTGCTTCTTGCCGTACTCGTAATGGGCACGCAGGACCATGCGGCCGATGCGACCATAACCATTGATTGCGACGCGAATCGTCATTTCAGGGACTCCAATTACAGAATTCGTTGTACCGCCGCGGCGACATTGTCCGCCGTCAGGCCGAAATGCTTGAACAGGACGCCGGCGGGGGCGGACTCGCCGTAGGTGTCGATACCCACGACGGCGCCTTCCAGGCCTACGTACTTGAACCAGAGCCCGGTCGTGCCGGCCTCGACGGCCACGCGCGGCAGGCCGGGCGTGAGCACGCGGTCGCGCCATTGGGCGTCCTGGGCATCGAACAGGTTGGTGCCGGGCATCGACACCACGCGGGTCGCGATGCCTTGCGCGGCCAGCTGCTCCTGGGCCTGCAGCGCCAGGGCCACTTCGGAGCCGGTCGCCATGATGATGGCGCGGGCGCCTTCGGCATCGCGCAGCACGTAGCCGCCGCGACGGATGTCCTGAATGGTCTGGGCGTCGCGGGCCACGAAAGGCAGGTTCTGGCGCGACAGCAGCAGCGCGCTGGGGCCGCCGTCACGCACGTCCATGCCGATGCTGGCCGGACGCTCCACGGCGCAGGCCCAGGCCACGGCGGTTTCCGTGGTGTCGCAGGGACGCCAGACGTGCAGGTTGGGGATCAGGCGCAGGCTGTTGGCATGCTCGATGGACTGGTGGGTGGGACCGTCTTCGCCCAGGCCGATGGAATCGTGGGTGAACACGTGCACCACGCGCTGCTTCATCAGGGCGGCCATGCGGATGGCGTTGCGCGAATAATCGGAGAAGGTCAGGAAGGTGCCGCCGAACGGCAGGTAGCCGCCGTGCAAGGCCAGGCCGTTCATGATGGCGGCCATGCCGAACTCGCGCACGCCGTAGTTGATGTGGCGGCCGAAGTGCACGCCGTCTTCGTGGGCGCGCACGGCCTGGACGCCCTTCCAGTCGGTGAAGTTGGAGCCGGTCAGGTCGGCCGAGCCGCCCAGCATCTCGGGCAGCAGCTCCACCAGCGCGGCGATGGCGAATTGCGAAGCCTTGCGGGAAGCCACGGTTTCGGCCTTTTCGGCGGTGGCGGCGATGAACTCCTGCACCTTGGCGGCGAAGCCCTCGGGCAGCTCGCCCTTCAGGCGGCGCTCCAGTTCGGCGGCCAGCTCGGGGTGGGCCTGGCGGTAGGCGTCGAAACGCGACTGCCAGCCGGCCTGCAGGGCGGCGCCCTTCTCGCGGCCGTCCCAGGCCTGGTAGATATCCTGAGGAATTTCGAAGGGACCATGGTTCCAGCCCAGCGCGGCGCGCGTGGCGGCGATTTCATCGGCGCCCAGCGGAGCGCCGTGCACTTTCTCGGAGCCTGCGGCATTGGGCGCGCCCTTGCCGATGACGGTGCGGCAGCAGATCAGGGTGGGGCCGGCGCCTTCGGAGGCGTTGCGCCGGGCCTGCTCGATGGCGGCCTCGATGGAGGCCGCGTCGTGGCCGTCCACGGCGCGGATCACGTTCCAGCCGTAGCTTTCGAAGCGCGCGGGCGTGTCGTCGCCGAACCAGTTCTTCACCTGGCCGTCGATGGAGATGCCGTTGTCATCGTAGAACACGATCAGCTTGGAGAGCTTCAGGGTCCCGGCCAGGGAGCAGGCTTCGTGGGACACGCCTTCCATCAGGCAGCCGTCGCCGGCAAACACCCAGGTCAGGTGGTCCACGATGTCGTGGCCTTCGCGGTTGAACTCGCGCGCCAGCAGGGCTTCGGCCAGGGCGAAGCCCACGGCGTTGCCCAGGCCCTGGCCCAAAGGCCCGGTGGTGGTCTCGACGCCGGCCGTGATGCCCACTTCGGGGTGGCCTGGCGTGCGCGAATGCATCTGGCGGAAATTGCGCAGTTCCTCGATGGACAGGTCGTAGCCCGTCAGGTGCAGCAAGGCATAGATCAGCATGGAACCGTGGCCGTTTGACAACACAAAGCGGTCGCGATCAAACCAGGCAGGGTCCGAGGGGTTGTGTTTCAGGTGCCTGGACCACAGAACCTGGGCGATATCGGCCATGCCCATGGGCGCACCGGGGTGACCGGAATTCGCTTGTTGCACGGCATCCATAGACAAGGCGCGGATGGCGTTGGCTAGGGTTTTATCAGAGGCTGACGCAAGATCCATTAGAAGCTCGTTGGGGCGCGGGCAGCAGCGGGTCCGGCGTTGCGGACGGCCCACGGCCGGGATTAGTTTATAAAGCGCGCTATTTTAGCATTGCTGGCGCTAAACCGCCGCGACACGCTGCCGCCGGGGTACGGTATGCTTGTGCCGTTTTTTGTGTTCCTTGGTGTCCGGATATGGCCGCTCCCCGTTTCTATCATCCCCTTCCCCTGGAGTCCGGCGCTCATGTCGCCCTGCCCGAGGCGCTGGCTCATCACGCCATCCGCGTGCTGCGCCTCGCCAACGGCGCCGACATCGTGCTGCTCGACGGCCGGGGCGCCCAGTACCCGGCCTCGCTGCGCATAGAAGGCAAGAAGGGCTATGCCTTCCTGGGCCAGGCCCAGGCCCCGGCCACCGAGCTGGCTGGCCGCATCACCGTGCTGCAGGGCATCGCCTCGGGCGACAAGATGGACTGGATCATCGAGAAGGCGGTGGAGATCGGCGTCTGCCATTTCGTACCCGTCCGCGCCAGGCGCAGCGTCCTGCAGCTCAATGCCGAGCGCCAGGCCAAGCGCCTGGCGCACTGGCAGCGCGTGATCGAATCGGCCAGCGAACAGTGCGGACGCAACCGCCTGATGACGCTGTCCGAACCCCTGACCCTGGCGGACTATTTCCGCCAGCCCCGGACCGGCCTGCACCTGTTCTGCGATCCCGACGCGCCGCAGACGCTGGCGCAGGCCATTTCACCGGACCAGCAGGACATCGTGATCCTGATCGGCCCCGAAGGCGGCTGGGCGGACGAGGAACAAGAGGCCGCGCTGCGCGCGCAGGCCCAGGCCATCCGCTTCGGCCGGCGGGTGCTGCGCACCGAGACTGCCGCCCTGGCCCTGGGCGCGGCCATCAGCGCGCTGCAGGGCTGGGAATGAAAAGGGCCCCCACGCCGCGCAGGCTGATAAAAAAACTCCGGCTCAAGGCCGGAGTTTTCATTTGTCCTGTAGCGCACTCACGCGCGTGAGCGCGGGATCAGTCTTCGTCCTGGCCCGAATACGGCACGGGGTCCACGCCTGGCTCGGGGTCGGGGTGCTTGCCGGCATGCAGCACGGCATAGACAAAACGGCGATCGTTGTTGGAGGCCCACTCATGCACGTCGTCGCAGACGCGCAAGATGGCCTGGGCGTCTTTTTCCAGGGCGGGATCGCCCGAATGCAGATTGTCGAACCACAGGGCCAGGCCGCTCTTCTGGTCCAGTACGGTATCGCACAGGCAGTCGTACAAGGCGTCCAGATTGCCGCCGAAGAACTCGGGAAAATCCACCGCCTTGACCACGGCGCGCAACACCGCCGAGCGGTTGCGCGCCCGGTCGCACTCCTCCACCATGGCCGTCAGGCCGTGGGCCTGGGCCTGCTCCAGGAAATCGGCGGCCTTCAGGCCGCCTGCGTCGAGCAAACCGCCCTTCTGCAAGACAGCTTGCAAAGTAAGGTCCTGGCTCATTTCGACGTCTCCTTAAAAAACGCTAACACTTCTTCACGACGACTCATGGTATCGGTCTTTCCTAACTCGATCAGCTCTTGGGTGTAGCCGGACTCGAATAACAAATATGAGATTAATGCGCCGCCTGTAGTCGGACCGGACTTTGAAGATACACCAAGTACTCGAAATAGGGTACGCGCAGCAGTTGGCATCTGATGGATATGCCGGATGGCAATTTCGTCCAGCGAGCGGCTGGGAGTGATGGCAAACGTGCTGACAGGACGCAGCGATTGGCTTTGTAATACATTTGCTGGCATGTACGCAAGTAGCGTATTTATGCGCTCCATGCGCTCGATATCCATTGACACGCTGTCCAGGAATATGTTGGATAAAGCATAGCCGCTGATCTGCGCCAGGGACGGATAGGGAGGGTCGGACGGCTTCTCGCTGCGGTAGGTATTGTCGGCATAGCCCGTGCCCACGATCAGAACCTTGTGCGCCCCCAGGTGGATGGCGGGACTGATGGGCGCGAGCTGACGCATGGTGCCGTCGCCGCACCATTGCACCTGCCCTTCCACCATCAGAGGCTGGGCCGGGAAAACAAAGGGAATGGCGCTCGAGGCCATCAGGTGTTCTACGCCGATGGCTCCCGATATGGCCCGGCGCAGGTTGCGCGACCAGGAGCGGATGCGCCGGTCGGATTGGTAGAAAGTCAGGTGTTCGCCCGTGGTGTAGGCCGCCGCCGTGATGGCCAGCGCGCCCAGGTGCTCGCAGGCCAGATTGCGCTGCAGCCGCTCGAAGTCCAGATTTTCCTCAGCAGGCGGCGCAAAGGCGCATTGTCCAGCAGGGAATGGGGCGTGTGCTCGCGCAGGCGCGGCGCGAGCCAGCCCAGCGACACCGTGGCCAGCCAGTGCAGGCTGGTCTTGAGCAGCAGCACCGGATCGGCATGGAAGATGTGGTGGCTGTTCAGCGAGCCCCACAGCTGTTGTATGTGGTCCACACCTTCATGGGGTTTGTCGGCCTTGCAGGCCAGCCCCGCCGCATTGATGGCGCCGGCCGAGGAACCGCAGATGATGTCGAATGGATTGGTGAAGTCCGGATTACGCTGCGGATCCAGGATCTCCAGCAGGCCGGCCAGCACGCCGGCCTGGTAGGCGCCGCGCGCCCCGCCCCCGTTCAGGACCAGTGCGACGGGAGACGAGGTGCGGAAGATCATGGCGCGGGATCAGGCGTCGGCGGGCACGTTGGCGTCCACCACCGTGACCGCCGTCATGTTGACGATGCGCCGCACGGACGACGTGGAAGTCATGATGTGCACCGGGGCGCGCGCGCCCAGCAGGAAAGGACCGATGGCCACATTGCCGCCGGCCGCCGTCTTGAGCAGATTGTAGGCGATGTTGCCCGCCTCCACGTTCGGGCAGACCAGCAGATTGGCCTCGCCGCTGAGCGTGGACGTAGGCAGGACCTGCAGCCGGGCCTTCTCGTCCAGCGCGCAGTCGCCATGCATCTCGCCATCCACCTCCAGCGTGGGATCCAGCATCCGCACCTTTTCCAGGGCCTGGCGCATCTTCACCCCGGCCGGCGCGTCGTTGGTGCCGAAGTTCGAGCTGGACAGCAGCGCCACCTTGGGCTCGATGTTGAATTGGCGCATCTTGCGGGCCGCGGCCAGCGTGATCTCCGCCACCTGGGCGGCGTCCGGGTCGTGATTGATGTGCGTATCGGTCAGCGCCACCGAGCGCTCGCTGAGCAGCAGGATGTTCATGGCGGCGTAGGTCTGCACGCCCGGCGCCTTGCCGATGACCTGGTCCACCAGCTCCAGGTGGTTTTCATAGCGGCCCACCGTGCCGCAGATCATGCCGTCGGCATCGCCCAGGTGCACCATCATGGCGCCGATCAGCGTGGGGCGGCGGCGCATTTCCACGCGGGCCATTTCCTTGCTGATGCCGCGCCGCGACATGATCTCCCAGTAACTGGTCCAGTATTGGTGGAAACGGTCGTCCTGCTCGGGATTGGTGACTTCCACATCGACGCCCAGGCGCAGGCGCAGGCCGTAGCGCTCGATGCGCTGCTGCAGCACGGCGGGTCGGCCGACCAGGATGGGACGGGCCAGGCCTTCGTCCACAATGATCTGCACGGCGCGCAAGACCCGTTCGTCCTCGCCCTCGGTGAAGACCACGCGGGCCTTGCCGCCATCCTGCACCAGGCCCCGGGCCAGGGAATAGATGGGCTTCATAAACGAGCCCGACTTGTAGACGAACTGGCGCAGTTGATAGACGTAGTTGTCGAAGTCCTGGATGGGCCGGGTGGCCACGCCTTCGTCCATGGCCGCCTTGGCCACGGCGGGTGCGATGCGCACGATCAGGCGCGAATCGAAAGGGCGGGGAATGAAGAAGCCCGGACCGAAGGTGACTTCCTGCAAGCCGTAGGCGGCCGCCACGCCTTCGTCCTGCTCTTCGCGCGCCAACTGGCAGATGGCGTGCACGGCGGCCTTCTCCATGCCGCGGGTGATGGTGGTGGCGCCCACATCCAGCGCCCCGCGGAAGATGTAGGGAAAGCACAGCACATTGTTGACCTGGTTCGGATAGTCCGAACGGCCGGTGGCCATGACCACGTCGTCGCGCGCGGCGTGCGCATCCTCGGGCAGGATCTCCGGATTGGGATTGGCCAGGGCCAGGATCAGCGGATTGTCCGCCATTTTCTTGAGCATCTCGGGCTTGAGCACGCCGCCGGCCGACAGGCCCAGGAACACGTCCGCGCCGTCGATCACGTCATTGAGGGTGCGAGCCTCGGTCTGCTTGGCAAAGCGCGCCAGCTCGGGCACCTGGTGGCCGGGGCGGCCGGCGTAGACCACGCCGTCGATGTCCGTGACCCAGACATTTTCCTCGGGCAGGCCCATGTCCACCATCAGGTCCAGGCAGGCTAGGGCGGCCGCGCCGGCGCCGGAAGTCACGACCTTGATCTTCTTGATGTCCTTGCCGACCACGCTAAGGCCATTCAGGAAGGCGGCCGTCACGCAGATGGCCGTACCGTGCTGGTCATCATGGAAAACTGGGATGCTCATGCGCTCGCGCAGCTTGCGCTCGACCTCGAAGCACTCGGGCGCCTTGATGTCTTCCAGGTTGATGCCCCCGAAGGTGGGCTCCAGCCCGGCGATGATGTCCACCAGCTTGTCCGGATCGGTTTCGTTGATCTCGATGTCGAACACGTCCAGGCCGGCGAATTTCTTGAACAGCACGGCCTTGCCTTCCATGACGGGCTTGGAGGCCAGCGCGCCGATATTGCCCAGGCCCAGCACAGCGGTGCCGTTGGAGATCACGCCCACCAGGTTGCCGCGGCCGGTGAAACGGAACACGTTCTGCGGATCGGAGACGATTTCCTCGCAGGCGGCCGCCACCCCGGGCGAATAGGCCAGCGCCAGATCCCGCTGATTGGACAATTGTTTGGTCGGTATGACCGACAGCTTTCCGGGCCGTCCCTGCTCGTGATATTCCAGGGCCGCTTTCCGAAAATTGGCATCCATGCTGTACACCTACACAAAAAACCATTGAACGAACTGGCGGCCCGGCGGCGAATCGTCATTCCCCGGCCCCAGTGGCGTCATCCCCTCGCCAGGACGGGACAGGGTTCATTCTAGCCCTTGAGCATGAGGCTGGGGAAATCGGGCGGGACAGATCGGCTACAGCGCCTGGCCGGGATAGGAAAAACGATCGGTGGGATCGAACAGGGCCTTCACCTGGCTATCCACATCCTGGGCCTGCCAGCACTGGCCTTCGCCCGGCCAGCGCCAGTCGTCCGGGTCAGCGCCGGCTTGCAGGTTCTCGTCCAGCACCAGCCATTCCACCCAGGCCAGATCGCCCCCATGGCCCAGCATCAGGTGCGCCAGATTGATGCCGTCGCCGGCCGCCGGCTGCAGGGCGTCCAGCCGGTAGCGGCCCGGCCATGCGTGGCCCGGCCATTCGCCCTGCAGCAGGGCCTGCGTATCCGGCCGGGACATCAGTTGGAACAAGGCGGGAATCAGTTGCTGCAGGCGCAGGCTGTCGAGCGGATTGCGGTTGGCTTCGCCGAAAGGCCCCAGTGCCGCCTGGGTATTGTCGGCCAGCAGCACAGAGCAGTGCCGCAGCCCGGACAGGGCCGTGCGGCCCGCGGGCCAGGCATGCAGGCGGCGGTCGGCCAGCCAGGCCCCCACGCTCATGCCCGCCGGCAGGTGGGCCAGTCCCGCGAAGCCGTGCGCCTCCAGCTCGCCCAGCAGGCAGCCGGGCTGCACGAACCACAAGGGCGAGCCCGGCTCCAGGCGCTCGCAGCGCGCCATCTGGCGTCCCGGCGCCAGCCAGAGCGTCGGCCCTTGCGGTTCGGCAGCCAGCGGCACGCCGTCCAGCCCCAGGGTGATGCCGTACTCGGCGGCCAGGGTCAGGGCGATATGCACGTCGGCGCTGGAATCGGGCGCCAGGCGGGCCTGCTCATGACCCTCGGCGTCATCCAACTGGAGAAATGAGCCCTGGACCCGGGCCGCCAGGCGCGAGCCAAACGCCTGCCAGGCCGTCTGGGGCGGGCGGCGCCCCATGAGAAATGCACGCCGGGACGGAGAAACCATAGACTTTTCCTGCAACAGACCTAAACTTGAGACAGGCCGACCCTTGCGCGCCGCGCACGCGCGGTCCAGGCCGCCTCGCTGCCCTTTCGAGCAAGGCACTACAATACACTTTTTGCCCGAGATTTGCCGTATGTCCCGCCTCGCCAGCCGCACCGAACTGGTCGCTCCCTTCCACGCCGTGGAACTCTTCAAGCAAGCCAATGCCCTGCAGGCCGCCGGCCGCGACATCATCAGCCTGGGCATAGGCGAGCCGGACTTCACCGCGCCCCAGCCAGTCGTGGAAGCCCTGCGCCGGGCGACCGAACAGGGCCTGGGCCAGTACACGGCGCCGGCGGGCCTGGCAGCGCTGCGCGAACGCATCGCGCTGTACTACGAACAGCAGTTCCGCGCGCGCGTGGACCCGTCCCGCATCCTGGTCACGGCCGGAGCCTCGGGCGCCCTGTCGCTGGCCACGCTGGCGCTGATCAACCCGGGCGACGAGGTGCTGATGCCCGACCCCTCCTACCCGGCCAACCAGAACTTCATCACGGCCGCCGGCGGCGTGGCGCGCCTGATCCCGGCCAGCGCCGAAGAACGCTTCCAGCTCAGCGCCCGGCACATCCGTGAACATTGGGGCCCGGCCACGCGCGGCGTACTGATCGCCTCGCCGAGCAACCCCACCGGCGCCACCATCTCGCGCCCCGCCCTGAAAGAGCTGATCGCCGAAGTGCGCGCCCGCGACGGCTTCATCATCATGGACGAGATCTACCTGGGCCTGTTCTATGAAGAGGCGCCGCTCAGCGCCCTGACGCTGGATCAGGACATCATCGTCATCAACAGCTTCTCAAAATACTTTCACATGACGGGCTGGCGCCTGGGATGGGTCATCGCCCCTGCCTGGATGACGGCGGTCTGCGAGCGCATGGCCTCCAGCCTGGCGATCTGCGCGCCCTCGCTGGCCCAGCACGCCGCCCTGGCCTGCTTCGAACCCGAAACCATGGCCATCTACGAAGAGCGCCGCCTGGCCTTCAAGCAGCGCCGCGACTACCTGCTGCCCGAGCTCGAGCGCCTGGGCCTGCGCGTGCCGGTGCGCCCCGACGGCGCCTTCTACATCTACGCCGACATCCGGGAGCACAGCCAGGACAGCGACGCGTTCTCGCACCAGCTGCTGCACGAAGCCGGCGTGGCCGCCGTGCCAGGCCGCGACTTCGGCCATGCGCATGCCTCCTACACCCTGCGCCTGGCCTACTCCACCGGCATGGATCGCCTGCAGGAAGCCATCGCCCGCCTGGGCCGCTTCCTGGGACGCTGACACCACGGGCGGGCTCAGCCCGTCCGGATGGGAATGCCCGAAGCCAGTGCGATGCGGCGCCGTTCGGCCAGGACCTTGGCCCCGTAGCCGCCGTCGCTCGGCCCCGTGGCGCCCACATAGCAGGCCAGGCCGCCCTCGACGGAGCCCCGCCGCCGTATGCAGTCGGACAGGATCTGGGCGCCCACGCGCACATTGGCTTCGGGGCTGAGCACCGCCAGCGTGCCCTCCATGTAGATGTCGAATTTTTCCTTGTGCACCTTGGTCATGACCTGCATCAGGCCTTGCGCGCCCACATGGCTTTCCGCATACGGGTTATAGCGCGACTCGATGGCAATGACCGCCAGGATCAGTTGCGGATCCAGATTCTTTTCCTTGCCCACGATGAAGGCGGTGTGGATCAGGGCCCCGGCCACGGAATGGGCGATCTTGTACTTGCGGGCCAGGTAGCTGCGCAGGGCCTGCATCTGGGCGGGCGTCACGCCTTCCACCGGCTGGCCCGCCACCGAGGCGCGCAGGTTGCGCATGAAGCCCTGGTAGGCCGACACGGCCTGGCGCTGCTCGGCCGGCGTCAAGCTGGCGTCGTCCGCCGGTTCATCCTGCAGTTGCTGCTCGGCAGGCCAGACGGCCTGGCTGTAGGCGTCGTATTTCACCGCTTCCGGACGCAGGGTTTGCACGAGTCCGGTGTAAAGCTGGTTAAACTGGGCGCGCATCGAGGGCACGACCACGCAGGCGGCGATCGTGACCAGCACGGCAATGCCCAGGTACATGGCGCAGACGTGCACCAGCTCGCCGACGCGATACGTCAGGGTGCGAGCCGAACGACTGAGCACATGATCCATTTCCTGGAGGACCATCCGTGGCATCCTTAGTGTTGCAGACTGCCCGATGTTAACCTTAACGATCCAAACAAATGTAACCGGAGCCACTTTCATCTGTGAAATACCGTGACTTGAGAGACTTTATTGCCCAGTTGGAAGCGCGTGGCGATCTGAAGCGGATTACGCAGCCGGTGTCGACCCGCCTGGAAATGACGGAGATCAGCGACCGCGTGCTGCGCGCCGGCGGCCCGGCCCTGCTGTTCGAAAATGCGCAGCACAACGGCGCTCCCGCCGCCATGCCCGTACTGGCCAATCTGTTCGGCACGCCGCAGCGCGTGGCTCTGGGCATGGGCGCGCAGGACGTGTCGGCCCTGCGCGAGACCGGCGAGCTGCTGGCCTCTCTGAAAGAACCCGAGGCGCCGTGCGGCAGGCGCGATGCTCTGGCGAAGGTATCCATGCTGAAATCCGCGCTCTGGGACATGAGTCCCAAGAACGTGCGTTCGCCCGCCTGCCAGGAAATCGTCCTGGAAGGCAAGGACGTGGACCTGAACCAGATTCCGCTGCAGCTGTGCTGGCCGGGTGATGTCGCCCCCCTGCTGACCTGGGGGCTGGTGATCACCAAAGGACCGCACGCCAAGCGGCAGAACCTGGGCATCTATCGCCAGCAGCTCATCGGCCGCAACAAGCTCATCATGCGCTGGCTCTCGCACCGAGGCGGCGCGCTGGACTTTCGCGACCACGCCCTGGCCCATCCCGGCCAGCCCTTTCCCATCGCCGTGGCGCTGGGCACGGATCCGGCCACCATCCTGGGCGCGGTCACCCCGGTACCCGACAGCCTGTCCGAATACCAGTTCGCGGGCCTGCTGCGCGGCTCGCGCACGGAAGTGGCCAAGGCCCTGGGCAGCGAATTGTCCGTGCCCGCCTGGGCGGAAATCGTGCTGGAAGGCCACATCCTGCCCAGCAGCCATCCGGATGCGCTGGCTCCCGTCGTGCCCGAGGGCGTGAATCCGCCGCCCGACAGCGGCTATGAAATGGCGCTGGAAGGCCCCTATGGCGACCACACCGGTTACTACAACGAGCAGGACTGGTTCCCGGTGTTCACGGTGGAGCGCATCACCATGCGCCGCAAAGCCATCTACCACAGCACCTACACCGGCAAGCCGCCGGACGAGCCGGCCGTGCTGGGCGTGGCCCTGAACGAAGTCTTCGTCCCGCTGCTGCGCAAGCAACTGCCGGAAATCGTGGACTTCTACTTGCCGCCCGAAGGCTGCAGCTACCGGCTGGCCGTGGTCTCCATCCGCAAGCAGTATGCCGGCCACGCCAAGCGCGTGATGTTCGGAGTCTGGAGCATTCTGCGCCAGTTCATGTACACCAAGTTCATCGTGGTGGTGGACGAGGACGTCAATACGCGCGACTGGAAGGAAGTGATCTGGGCCATGACCACGCGCATGGACCCGGTGCGCGATACCGTGCTGGTGGAGAACACTCCCATCGACTACCTGGACTTCGCTTCGCCGGTGTCCGGTCTGGGCGGCAAGATGGGGATGGATGCGACCAACAAGTGGCCTGGCGAAACCCAGCGCGAATGGGGTACGCCCATCAAGATGGACGACGCCACCCGGAAGAAAGTGGACGATATGTGGTCGTCCCTGGGGCTGTAGGCGCAACAGCCCCCCCTGAACGACAGGCTAGAGATAAACAAAGACCATGCTCCGTCATTGCGGCGCCTGGTCTTTGTTTCATGCGGCACATCAAACGGGACGCAGGCCTTCGTCAGGGCGACGCAAGCGGCTCCACCAGTTCAATCAGGTACTCGTCGGGGTCCAACACAAACGCAATCGTACGTTTGCCATGATTCATCTGTTTGGGGGGTGTCTTTATCTTTACCCCGCTCTCTTCCAGCTTGCGCACCGCCTGATGAACATCATTCACCATCAATGCCAGATGACCAAACGCCCGGCCCTTTTCGTAGGGTTCCGGATGGTCCCAGTTATACGTCAACTCCAGGCTGGACTGGGTGGCTTCATCAAAGCTGAGAAACACATTGGTGAACCTGCCTGATTCGTACTCGGTGCGCCGCAGTATCTTCATGCCCAGAATGTCTCTGTAGAACGCCAGGGATCGCTCCAGATCCAGTACGCGCAACATGACATGATCAAAGCCAAATTGTATTTCAGAGGTGCTCATGGAGACGGGCATGTATTTGAAAACTGCAATGTAGCAAAACCGCCCGTCTTCAATCATGACCGCTCCTCACAGAGCCGTGAGAAATACTCAAGGCCGATCAGGTGGATGCCATCAAGCCTGAAGAGATGGTCTGGATGAACAAAGGTACGCAAGGGTTGGCATTGCTTTCCTGCCACATGATGTTGATGAAGGACTGTGGGTGCTGCCCTGACAAGTCCAGATCAATCGCAACCAGGTCCCGGTGTACGTACTTGCGCAGGGACTGGGACAGAATGGCAATGCCGATATTGGCCGCGACCATGCTCATGATCCCCGTAATGGTGCTGGCTTCCTGCACGGAATTGGGGTGAAACCCGGCATGACGGCACAAGGAATAAAAATAACGCCGCCATACCTGCCAGTGAGTCTTGCTGCCCACCACAAAGCGTTCATTGGCGAGATCCACCAAAGGAATGGTCTTTTCCTTTGCCAAAGGATGATGGCTCTGCAACAACACAATCGGATCATCACGACACACCGGCTTCCACCGCACCCCCAGCTCTTCAGGGTCATCGGAAAACGCAAAGCCGAAGCCCAGGTCGAGGCTGCCCTGCTGCAGGCCCTGAATCTGCTGCTGAGTCGGCATATACAGCAAATCGGTGGTGATGTTGGAGTACTGCCGCTTGAAGTGCTCCAGCGTCCTGGGCAGCACATCCTGAACGGCGTAGTCGTTATAGGCGATGATCAAATGACCAATATCACCAAACTTGGCTTTCTGAGCCAGCTCGATGCCCCGCTCCAGGTGGACGAATACTTGCTCGATCTCTTGCAGAAGCAGGAAACCGGCCGCGGTCAGTTTGACCTGGCGGGTACTGCGCTCGAACAGGTCCACCTGCAGGTCATCTTCGAGTTTCTTGATGATGCGCGTCAGCCCCGGTTGCGTGATGTGCAGCAGCTCGGCCGCTTTCTTGAAGTGCAACTGCTCGGCCACCGTTTTAAAAGCCCGCAAGTGATGCAAGTCGAGGCGTCCTGGGATCATGGCTCAGCTCGTTTTTCTATTATTAACACCGCGATCAATAATAGTGCGCGAATAGTGAATGGACAAGCAATTTGCGGAGGTTTAGCTTATCGATCACGTGCTGGCCAGCATATCCACGAGGATGTCATGACCTCATTCAGCCCCAGATAGCAAGGAGGATTCCGTCCTGTTCCAGTCGATTCTCTATTCGACCTTTGAAAGAACATCCATAAGACCAACACCAACTTATAAATAATAAGAACGAATATTCCCACAGGGTTTGATTTCAGAAAAAACAGATAGTCCCAGCACTTGAGGAGACATGAGTATGCAAAGGGAAACCAAGGTGGCGGAATCGGGGCATACCGATACCGGCCATATCAAAAAAGTAATGATGGGTTCAGCGGCAGGCACTATCGTTGAATGGTTTGATTTTGCTTTATTCGGCTACATGGCCGTCTATATCGCACAGAACTTCTTCCCCTCGGAAGACAAGATGGCTGGGTTACTGGCAACCTTTGCCGTGTTTCTGGTGTCGTTCATCGTAAGGCCGCTGGGGGGATCTACTTCGGCAAGCTGGGAGACAGGATTGGCCGAAAAAAGATCCTGGCCTTGACCGTCCTGCTGATGTCCGGATCGACCGCAGCGATTGGCCTGATCCCTACCTATCACAGCATCGGTATCTGGGCTCCGATTCTGCTGATCATCATCCGCTGCATCCAGGGACTGTCCGCAGGTGGGGAATATACCGGCGCCACCATATACACCGTCGAGCACAGCCCCATGAACAAACGCAATTCCTATGCCTGGGCCATGTCGGGCGCGACTTACTTTGCCTTTGCGCTGGCTGCGGGGATCAGTGCGGCTCTGGCGGCAATTGTAGGGACCGAAGCCATGGGGGATTGGGGCTGGCGCACGATTTTCCTGCTGGCCATCCCAATGGGTATCGTGGCCTTCTTCATCCGTGACCACTTGTCCGAATCGCCTGAATTCCAGCAAATGCGTGCGGAGAAAAAGGGCCAGGTCAGCTACACGGCGTCGCAGGTTTTCAAGGCGGAAGGCTGCAACATCGTGAAGCTGGGCGGATTCATCGTGCTGTACGCCTTGTCCTTCTATATTTTCTCCACCTACATGAACACCTTCTTGCGTACCGTGATTGGCTTGTCGCCGGTACAGTCCCTGACCGCCAATATGGTTGCCCTGCTTTTCGTGACGGCGCTGACACCGATTGCCGGCATCATTTCCGACAAAGTGGGCCGTCGCAGGATGATGCAGTTCGCCGCTGTCTGGCATGCCCTGTTCACGATTCCCGCCTACATCATCGTCAGCAAGGGAGCTTCTCTGGAAGCGGCCATCATCGGCATGCTGATCATCGGCATTGGTCAGGTTGCGGCCAGTGTCGTGGCGGTAACGCTGCTGTCCGAGATGTTTCCCACAGACATGCGCTATACCGCATCAAGCATGTGCTACAACATCACCTTCGCCGTTTTCGGCGGCACCGCTCCCTACTTGGCCATCTGGCTGACTGCCCAGACCGGCAGTTATCTGGCGCCGGCCTTTTACGTCACCGTGGTGGCGGTACTGTGCTTCTTCTGGGTCACGATCTTGATGCCCGAGACAGCCAACAAGCCCTTGCGTCGCTATCACACTGAACCGTCACATGATGCCAAGCCGGCTGTCAGCCTGGGCAAGGCAAGTGCCAGCTAGCCAATAAAAACCCCTGCTCGTTTTCATTCTTGAACAGCCCTGTTTTGCAGGGCTGTTTTTTTACGGCGTGAAATCATTGATTTACATTAAAACCAATAAACAAAAACGAAAGTCTGTCTATACAAAAAACATATTCCCATACCGGCTCCTATAGAATAGCCTTCTGTAGAACTCATCATAAGCAGACTCGCTCCCCGCCTACAGCAGACTGAAGGACGACGTTGAACCTGCCAAAGGGATAAGCACCATGACCACCATAAGCCTGACTGACGTAACGGTAAGCAGCGATGTCGCCTCGCGTTCCGAAGGATGGCTGAATGTCCATTTCAGCAATGGTCACACCATCAGCGCCTACTGCCCTGAAGACAATGACAACTGGGCAGCAGGCGCCAAGCATCTGTGCAATACCGATCGGGAGCACCGCCCGCATCCCATCAAGGTGGACACGCTGTTGCTGCAGGCGGCCCATGATGGCAAATACATCATTTTGCAGGCTGACCTGCCCAAGGCGGCCATCCCCATGACCTACGCGCGGCCCGCGGATGAACATGTGTACCTGGAGTTGCCCCATAAACAGCAAAGCGTGTTCAGTGCTGATTTTCTGGCAATCGTCGCCCTTGTTTTTGCTGCGCTGTACGGCTTGAAATGGCTGTTTGAGAAATACTTTCTGCACAAGCTTTAAAAAAACAGCTTGAATAAAAAAACGTCCTGTAAAAACAGGACGCAAGGTGGAAAAAAGCGACAAGTCACACGGCCAGTACAGCGCCCGCATGCAGGAACCTTTGCTGCAACCGCCTGGCCTGCAACAGCAGGGCATCGTCCTGATGCGGCCTGCCTATAAGTTGCAGACCCATGGGCATTTTCTGGCAATACCCCAAAGGCAAGGAGACCACAGGCAGGCCGACAAGCTGCCAGGCTCGACTCATGAAAGGCGCTCCCGTGCCTTCGCTTTTATAAGGTGCAACACCTGATGCAGCAGGAGCAAGAATGAAGTCGACATCATTGCCGTCAAACCATTGCAGCAGCGTGTGCTTGATCGCATCGGCTCTTTGCAACGCGGCAATGTAATCCTGGTGGGGCAAAGCCAGGCCGCTGCGTATCAAACCCTGCATATGGGCACTCAAGGCTTCATGCCGCTGTTGCTCATGGATCAAGTTGCGGGCCGCCTCATAGGCCATGATCTGGCCATGCAGTGTGGTTAGTTCGGCAATGGCCTCCGGCAAGGGAAAATCGATGCACTGATGCCCCTGCTCCAACAGCTCCTTCTGGCAGCCATACAGAGTCTCCAGCATCTTGTCTTGCACGGCGCCCAGGATCTCACCGGAGAAAACACCGAAAACGCAGGGCCCGTGCTTGCCTGGCAAGGCGAGGCTCAAAGATTTGTGCAGCAATATATCCCGTACCAGTATGGTATCGAGCACATCGTTGCTGATGATGCCCAGCGAGTCCAGCGATTGAGCCAAGGGCTGAATATTGCGCAGGGAGAACTCGTTCTTGCTGCCCACATAGCCGATACAACCGCAATAGGAGGCAGGCCTGATCACGGATGCCGCGGTTTGGGTGCCAAAAGCGACAGGCACCATGTAATCAGCGACAGCAGCAGCCGAGCCGCTGGATGAACCGCCCGGCGTGCGCACCGGGTCCTGAGGGTGGTTCGTCTTGCCTGCCGGGAAGTAGGCAAATTCGGTCGTGGCGGTGTTGCCCATCAAAATGCCGCCCGCCGCCTTCATCGCAGCGACACAGGAGGCGTCCATGTCAGGAATGCGATCCTGATGAATGACAGAGCCCATGGTGGTGGGGATACCGGCTGTATCAATGACGTCCTTGACCGCAAATGGCAGGCCCATCAAGGGCGATGCCCTGTAAAACTCCCGGCGGCTCTCGTACTCTGCCAGATAATCTTCCTGATCAATCAGGTATTGCCAGGCGCCAATTTTTTCATCGCGTGTCGCAATGCGCTCATAAAAAGAAGCGGCAATCTCCGGCAGCCCTGCCTCCCCCGTATGAAGCGCATGCAGCAATTGATGCAAAGGTACCTTAAACCACTGTCGTTTCACTCTGCCACTCCCTAAGCGTTCGCAACAATTGGGCATCCACGGTAGCCACGCCGCCGCCGATGCGCCCCCGCTCCCCCGCCCCGTCAATCATGCCCAGCAACACCAGGGGCCCCGTATCACTGGCCATCACATGGCTGAAATCGGTGATGCCCGCGCGACCAGCCAGAAATGGGAGTCTGGTGCACAAAAAACGGCGTTGACGGCTCAGGTAATCAGCAGGCAGGAAAGCCTGCAGGTTCTGGGCGCTCAAGCTGGCCAGGTCCAGGCACTGGCCCCCCAGCCCGACAAAATCCACCACGGCGCTGTCGCCTAATGTGCCCAGTGCTTCCGCCTGCTCATTGCCCGGATCCTTATTGCCGGCTATGGCCGGAGCATCCGCGACCAGCCAGGTAGTCGAGCTTGCCAATTGCAGACCGAAACGCAGCCCGTTGCCCCCCACCTTGACAATCCGATCAATGCCGTCCGCCTGTTCCTGTGTGGCCAGAATCAATGCACTGGCCGCCATCCAGTAGTTCAGCGCCCATGCCAGCGCCCCATAAAGAAAGGTCTTGCTGTGTTCGTCATTAATGCCCCACGAGACAATAATGTCAGCCAGCAAGCGCGAAGCATGCATGGTGCGGGCATGGCCATCGTCGCCATTGAGCAGCGAGGCCTGCAGAATGGGGGACAGGTCCACGCCGCCCCCAAAGCGAGCAGCCAGCTTTGCTCCCAGATCCTGATGCAGCCAGCGCAGATGCGGGACCATTTCATCGGCAAAAATGCCAAGGCGCGTGCACCACTTCATCCCCTCATTCAGCACCGAGTATTTTTTGTTCTCAGGCCGATTGCCATCGCTGACCTCCAGCAGGTACATGGAAGGAGTGGCCACTCCAGCCAGCGGCACCACGACACCGTAGTCCTGTGCAGGCGCCAGTTGCACGCCTCCCTCATCCAACAATGCCCGGGCCTCTGCCTTGCTGGATGCCCAGCCTTCATACAGAATGCCGACCAGCACCGAGTTGCGTATGGCGGCAGGCATTTCCCGGGCATCACGAAAAGGAGGCCCGGCATGCAGAACCAGACGGCCTTGCGACGGCAGAAGGTGTTGCAGCGGTCTGACTCCCGTCCAGAACGGCATGACTGCTGGCGCGCTCTTGTCCACATGCTGAGCCATATCGCCTCCTTACGCCACGCGTACCCAGGTTTCACTGTTCGCCAGGCTGGCGGATTGCGCCCGCGCGCCATTGAAGTCCCGTTCGATCGTGGTGCCCGCCAAAGGAGCGCCATTGACCAGAACCCGGGCCTGCTGCGCGGGGTGGAACACGCACATCATTTCATGCTTCTGGGTCTGGGTCTGGCTTTGCGGCAGGTCCACGCAGATGGCCTGCTGGGTCATCTGATGCCATTGCAGTTCTATTTTCAGATTGGCGCTGGCAGATTCCGCCGCCTCCGTCACGAGCTCGGGAAAGCGATTGACCGTATGAAACACTCCGTCGCTGAGAATCTTCAATTTGTCCAGCGCAACCGCTTTGCGAAACAGACCGAAATGGCGCACGAAGTCGCGGACCAGATACTCGGCCAGGGGCTGGTTGTTGGTGACAAGCAAACGGGTGTCGCTGTCGTCCCCCTCTTCGTAAGGCTTGTCCAGCACCAGAATGGCCTGGCCGCTGCCGTATTCCGAACTGGCGATACGGAAATACAAAGACAAGGAAGACCATTCCTGATCAGGATCGGTTTTCAAGTAGATAAATGGGTTGTCGCCCGTCCAGTCCAAAGTGCCTGTTTTAATACCGGTCATGGCCAGTCTCCGTGTTCAAGTTTTCGATCATTGCTAGGCTTCACGTTGGCGCTGTCAAGCAAGGTCTTTCGCCGCCGCGTATTCTTCACGTAATTGCTTGAAATCCGTGCTGGGCTGCCAGCCCAGGATTTCCTTGGCGGCGCTGCTGCTGAAGATGGAAGCGCGCGGATTGTTTTGGTACCAGCGAGGATGCTTGATTTCAGGCACGGGGCCGATGATGTGCTGATACCATTCGATGGTCGCCAAAGGATGCGAGGTGTCGTCGGCGCCGATGAAGAACACGCCATAGCGCAAGCCCTGGACATTGACCGCGGCCTCGAAAGCACGCGCCAGATCGGCCGCCCAGATGTAATAGAACAGCCAGTTGCGGCCCGGGCCGTCCACAAACTGGATGTATTCGGCAATGGTCTCCGGCAAGACAACGGCCAGCGGACGCAGGCAGATGACTTCCATATCGGTGGCGTCGCTAAAGCTTTTTGCCATCTGCTCCATCAGGATTTTGCTGACGCTGTAAGCCTGGTAAGGCTTGTTTTCATGGGCCTCGTCAACCGGCAGGTACTGGGGTTTCCAGTCGGCGCGCATTTCCGACAGGCCGCAGGCGGAAATGCTGGAGCACAGCACCACTTTTTTCACGCCATTCGCACGACAAGCCTGCAGCACATGCCATGTACCGCGCACATTGACATTGATGTATTGCTCTTCGGCCGCCTTCCAGTCGAAGTCAATTGCAGCCAGATGAATGACAGCATCCGCACCTTTGGTCGCTGCGCGTACCGCCTCCAGGTCCATCACGTCGGTTTGAATGAACGATACCGGGTGCTGGCTGGGCTTCAAGTCCGCCACCACCACGTCCATGGTCTGCATCAGTTGCTGCACCACGTACGACCCTACGCGGCCCGAGCCGCCTGTTACCACCACTTTCTTCATGGTGTTTTCTCCTGTTTATCGTTATAGATCCAAAACCAGTTCGTCTGACAAGGCGCGCGAGACGCATATCATCATGGTTTCATTCGACTGTCGTTCTTCTTTGGACAGCACAAAGTCCCGGTGCTCGGGCAGACCTGAAATCACAACGGTTTCGCAGGTTCCGCACGTGCCGTTCCGGCATGAGCACTTGACCCGTACTCCTTCACGCCTCAAGGCCGCCAGGATGGTTTCGTCGCCCGCCACGGTGATGCTTTTGCCCGATTTCCGCAGTGTCACGGTAAAGCTGTTGCCCTCGAGCAGGCCGGCGCTGGTTTCGACAGAAAACCGTTCCAGCACCAGCCGCCAGCCAATGTCCGCCTGTTCCTGTTGGTAGCTTTCCAAGGCGTTGAGCAAGGCTTGCGGGCCGCAGGAATACACGACGGTCTGCTCGTCCAGCGCCTGCAAGGCACGCTGCAGATCAAACAGGCCATCTTGGTTGGAGGCATGCGTTGTAATGCGTGAGCCGTCCGCCTGTTGCAGCTCTTGCAGAAAGATGAAATCAGCCGCGTTCCTTGCCAGATACAGCAAGCTCCAGTCCAGGCCCGCTGCCGCAGCGGCCTGGACCATGGGCACGATGGGGGTGATGCCGATGCCGCCGGCAATAAAGAAACACTTTTTGTTGGCAGCAAAGGGAAAGTGATTTTTCGGAATGCTGACGGCCAATGCATCACCTTCCTGCAGCACCTCATGGATATACGCAGAGCCGCCACGACCGGCCTCTTCCTTCAGAACGGCTATTTGCCATTCACGGGTATTGGCCTGTTGGCCACAAAGCGAATATTGACGATAAAGCGACTCTGTCTTGGAAACAGCCAGCTCCAGTTCAATATGCGCCCCCGGTTCCCAGACGGGAAATTCGGCTCCATCCGGCAGACCGAGCGTCAGGCCCACGACCCGATCCGACAGCCTGGTTTTTTTCAGCACGCGTGTTTGCAATGTTTGCTGCATGATGCTGCTCCTGCTCTTTTATGCAATCGCTCTGATAGGCAGGACTCGGCTTTCCTCGTCGGCGCGACGGTCTTCAGCACGGTACAGTTCAATCAGCCAGTTCTGCAGGCGCTTGATGACCAGCTCTTCGTTGGTCAGACGGCCACGGGATGCAAAATTCGATTGCATGCCCATGTGAGAACGACGCCATGCGAAGAGGTCCTCAATCATCACTGGGTACAGATCGTCATGTTCCTGGTCGAATTTTTCCTTGTGATCATCACGTTCTAGAGTGGATTGCGGATACATCCAGGACACGCCGTAGGTGGACTGCTTGGCGCTTTTGGGCAACCACATGAAATACTTGACCTTGTCCGGCATGGCGACCAGCAGCAGGTTCGGCGCAACCGTCACGTATGAAAGCCGGGTACGCTCCTGATCAGTCAGAAATGCCATGGGAGGCTGCAGGATGGAGCCGGTATGGGTAGGAGCCGCATCCTTGTGGGTGGAGATCAGGTTGTAGGACACGATGCCGTTGGATACGTCGTTGAAGACGGCGCTTTCATCCACGCGGTCCGGATTGGTTTCGTACATGCCGCCCCACGACGACGCATGCAGAAAACTGCAGTGGTAGCACTCGTCGTTGAAGATCTTCCAATTCCAGTCAAAGCTTTCCATCTTCAGCGGCTCTGAAGACTTCAGTTCGGACATCCGGTAGTTCGCCAGCTGTTCGCCCAGTTTGCCCAGACGGGTATGCAATGCCGGGGCCAAGGGGTCGTAATTGATGAAAATGAAGCCTTCCCAGACTTCCGCACGGATTTTGGGCAGACAGACGCTCTTGGGATCGAAGTCGGCGCCGGCATCGGTCAGGCCCGGGGCGGACACCAGCTCACCGTCCATGTTGTACACCCAGGCGTGCAAGGGACAACTGATGCGGCGCACATTGCCTGTCCCTTCCAGCAACAGCATATTGCGATGACGGCAGACATTCGAGAGCACATTGATCCCGCCGTCACGGGTACGGATGGCGAACAGTGCGTCATTACCGACATCGAATGTGAAAAAGTCCCCGGCGTCGGGAATATCAGTGGCGCGACCGACGCAGAACCACTGCTTCTTCCAGACCGCATTCAGTTCAAACTCAAAGAACGCTTCCGATGTGAAGCACTCCGGGGGCAAGGCAAGAACCTCATCGGTTTCCTGCTGGAAGTAGCTTCGGTCGAATTCTTCAATATCAATCGGTGAGCGTAGGGCTGTGTTCATCTCGATGTCTCCTCTGATTGGCATGAGCGCCATCAATGGCTGGTTGTCAGGTCAGGCCAATC
Source organism: Alcaligenes sp. Marseille-Q7550 (assembly GCF_965112015.1). Classification (NCBI taxonomy): domain Bacteria; kingdom Pseudomonadati; phylum Pseudomonadota; class Betaproteobacteria; order Burkholderiales; family Alcaligenaceae; genus Alcaligenes; species Alcaligenes sp. Marseille-Q7550. The sequence continues at coordinate 801,351 of NZ_CBCOPU010000001.1, read as the reverse complement.
ATGCGGCAGGGAGCCATTCTTGAAAATTGAGCAAATTTGACGGATGGATGAGTTTTTTTTGAGGTACCGAGCCAAACCATCGGCTTGTTCCGTCCGGCAAAAGCCGGGACGCAAAAAAAATGCCTGCGAATTCGCAGGCATTTCAGACAAGACAAGGCGGCTAAGCAGACGGTGTTACTGAATGGCGATGGACGCCACCCAGTCGATGAATTCTTGTTCCTGGCTGCTTAAATTGGCTTGCATGGGATAAGCCAGAAAGTACGCATACTCATCCAGGTACACATCAAACAGCTGGATGATCTCCTGCTTCTCGATCAGGGGCTGCAGCAAAGCCGGGCAGCCCAGCATCACTCCCTGACCGTTCAGCACGGCGTTCATGCGTACATTGGTGTCATCGATATGGAAGCTTTTTTTGGCTGTCAGCTCCTGACCCGCGGCCTTGTGCAGCCATTGCTGCCAGCACACATGGTTTTCTTCATGAATCAGAACATGCTGGTTCAAATCGGCTGCGGACTTGATGTCGCCATGCGCCTTCAGGTAGGACGGCGCGCAGACCGGCGTGAGATTGCCGGGGATGATGCGCAAGGTGTTCAAATGCGGCCAGTCGCCCTGCTTGCCCCAGACGATGGCAAAGTTGATGTTGTCTCTGAAAAAATCAGGCGCTTGCAGACGATGCAGCAGGTTGATTTCAATATCAGGATGCTTGAGCCAGAAGTCGTGCAACCGCCGGGTAAACCACATGCTCGAAACAAAAGGCCGCAAGGACAGGTTGATGCGGCTCTTGCCATGCGGCATGCGCAACTCGCTCAAGGCCTGGTTGATTTCATAGAACGGCCGTTGCAGACGATCAAACAAGAACTGCCCCTGCTCCGTCAGCTCCAGTGACCGGTTTTTACGCAGGAACAGCTTGCATCCCAAATACTCTTCCAGAACCTTGATCTGGTGACTGACCGCCGAAGGAGAGACCAGCAGGTCTTCTGCCGCCTTGGTGAAGTTCAACCTCTGTGCTGATACCGTAAAGGTCTTCAAGGCATTCAGTAATGGCACTTGCATGGCGGCCTACGTCTCCTGATCATCTTATTTCCAGAATGAAATTGGAATATAAGCTTAGCAGGCGTCAGCAAGGCGGAGAAAGGACTTCCAGAGAACGAGACCTCAGGCTTATCTGGAATCGCCGCCCCGATCGCGCCGCACCGGCACCAGCACGCTTTCGCGCTTCTTGCGCTGGTGGTCCACAGCGGAGCTGTACAGCTTCCAGCCCGTCAGGGCCAGGGCGCCCAGCCGCACCCAGCGTCCGCCCAGGCTGCTGAGCAGGGCCGAGGCGCTGCTCAGCAACGAGGGATAGCGGCGAGTCAGGGTCAGAGCGCTGCTCAGCAGGCCGCCCATGCTGTGTCCGGACGGCGCCATGCTGCGCAGCAGATTGCCGGGGCGCAGATCGTCGCCCAGCGCGTGGATCTGTTGCGACAGGGCCTGGCGCTCCAGTGCGGCCCGGGCGCGCAGCAATTCAATACGGATGGCCCGCTCCTGCGAGCTCATGCTCTCTTTCGCACTCATTCCCGTTCTCCCGCTTTATCGCCCAGGCGCTCCAGAAACGCGGCGTCACGGCGCAGTTCGTCCAAGGTGGCGGCAAATGGAATGGGGCCGGTGGTCAGTCGCCGACGCACGGCCAGAAACAGTCCCACGCCCAGGACGGCATAGACCACCACCAGGATGCCCAGTGCCACATACCGATAGTCGGTCGGCCAGAAATACAAGGCCAGCAGCAGGCTGAAGACCAGCACGGCCAGGGTGGAGAACAGCAATGCGCCAAACAGCATGCTCAGCAAGGAAATCAGGCTGGCCTTTTGCTGCCCTGCTTCCAGCGCGAACAGTTCGAGACGGGTGCGGGCCGACGACACCAAGGTCGAGCCCAGTTCACTGACGGATTGCCGAAGCGCCATAATATGTCCCTGCTCCACGGCGTCCTGTCATTGCAAGCAATGACGGCCGCCAGATTGGTATAAGAACCTGTTCAAGGCTGCCGACCGGCGCCGCGGGGCGCCGGTCGACAGGACCGGTATGCGCCACGCGCGCCCGCGGCCGCGCGGCGCAAGGCGTGGACGGATCAGCGGCGGCACATGAGCATGCCGAACATCAGGCCGACCACGCCGGCAATGCCGATGGCCTGCCAGGGATTGTCGTGCACGTAATGGTCGGTGGCCTTGGCGGCGCGCACGCTGCGCTCCACCACGGCTTCCTGGGCGTCATGCAGAGAGTCGCGCGTCAAGCGCAGCGAGCGCAAGGCCTTCTCGCGCAGTTCGCCGGCCTTGTCGCCGGTTGCGTCGGCCGCTTCGCGCAGGAGCTTCTCGGCCTCGTCCAGGCTTGCCTTGACCTCGGCGATGAAATTTTCGCTGGTTTCCATACTTTTCTTGGTTGCCATATACAGCTCCTTCTGGTTGAAAGGGATGCACGTTGCGAGCGCATCGCCAAGTTGGTGGCGCGGCTGGGCGCCGGATCGGTACTGTTCGCCGCCCATGGCCCTGCAGCCGGGGGACGGCGCCATTCAATGGGCAGCGACCTCACCTGTTGTACAGGTTTACTTCAATTGCGTCACGTCCACAAGGGAAGCGACGCCGTTCTGCACGCTTTCCTGCTTCATGACCATCTGCACCTCGGGGCAATACCAGTCCGTCACCTGGGCATTGACGCCGGGCAAGGGCAGGCTGATGCCGCTGAAACTGGCCTGCGTGGGTTCGATCTCGCGCTGGTAGCGTATGGGCCAGCATTCATGGCGGCCCAGCGCGGTTTCTATGGTCTGCGCCGCGCCTACCGTCTTGGTGCCGGTGTGGATGCGCAGGGGATTGGTCTGGGCGCGCTTGTCCAGCTGGATCTGGAAATCCTGGCGCGGGAAGGTCTGGCCCTCGCGCAGCGCATTGCGGTCATAGGAGAACAGACCCACCAGGCGCAGGTCGAACGAACCCTTGACCGGCTCCAGCCCGCCGCGTCCGTCGTCGCGCTGAAAGCTGGCGCGTCCATCGCGCACCGTCATGACGTAGTCGATGTTCGGCTTGCTGGCCGGCAGGCCCGCCAGCGCCACGCTGGCCTGGCCGCGCACCCGCGCGCTGCAATGATCGCCGCCGGATTTGGTGACGTCCGAGAACGCCAGGTCGGCGCCCATGGCCAGAAAACCCGAGCCGGTCAGCTGCACCTGCCCGCCGTCGCGCATGAATGGGACGTCGCACAGGCCGGCCCGGGCGGTGCCCAGGCCCAGCAGCAACAGGAACGGCAAAGCAGACCAGACTGGCAGTTTCATGATCTTCCGTTTACTCCAAGGAATCACAGTTCATCCTACCCTATTTATCGCGGAGGCCGGGCCGCGCCCTGGCAAGGGAATGTAAAAAACCGCGACAGCTTCTGGTTCAAGGATACGGGTCAGACCTTCTGGCGCGTCCCGAAGATGCGGTCGCCCGCATCGCCCAGGCCCGGAACGATGTAACCGCTCTCATCCAGGTGGCTGTCTATGGATGCCGTATAGATATGCACGTCGGGGTGATGTTTTTCAAGGGTGGCGATGCCTTCGGGCGCCGCCACCAGCACCAGGGCGCGGATGTTCTTGCAGCCGGCCTTCTTGAGCAGGTCGATGGTGGCCACCATGGAGCCGCCGGTGGCCAGCATGGGATCGACGATCAGGGCCAGGCGCTGGTCCAGGGCGCCCACCAGGCGCTCCAGGTAGGTCTGGGCCTGCAGGGTCTCCTCGTTGCGCGCGATGCCGATCACGCTGACCTTGGCGCCGGGGATCAGGTTCAACACGCCGTCCAGCATGCCTATGCCGGCGCGCAGGATGGGCACCACCGTGACTTTCTTGCCCGCCAGCTTCTCCACTTCCACCTCGCCGCACCAGCCTTCGATGGTGGTGGGCTCCAAGGGCAGGTCCTTGCAGGCCTCGTAGGTCAGCAGCGAGGCGATCTCCTGGGACATCTCGCGAAAGTTCTTGGTGCTCAGGTCCGCCTTGCGCATCAAGCCCAGCTTGTGGCGGATCAGAGGGTGGCGTATTTCGTGTATGGGCATGGTTGCCTGCTAAATAGAGGTACAAATAGAAAAACGGGGTCCGGAGGAACCGGACCCGGATAAAGCGGGGATCAGCGCACGGCCAGCCACTTCACCACGGCGTCGAAAAAGGGCCGGGCCGCGGCGGAGCGCTCGTCGTTGACCATCATGACGACAATATACCGCTTTCCACTGGCGCCCAGCACGTAGCCGGCCAGGGCGCGGCTGTCGCGCATCGTGCCTGTCTTGAGGGGGGCGCGGCCCTGGACTTCGTCATCGCGCAGGCGTCCGCGCACCGTGCCATCCACGCCCGAAATGGCGAAGGAGGAAATGTATTCGGGCATCCAGTTGGAGCGCCAGGCGACCTTGAGCATGTCGGCCATGCCGCCGGCGGTGACGCGCCCGTTGCGCGACAGTCCCGAGCCGTTGTCCACGACCCAGCCGCGGGTGTCCACGCCCTGGCGGGCGAGAATGGACATGACGGCGCGCTCGCCGCTGGCCACCGTGGCGCCCTGGCCGCTGGTCTCGGCGCCCACCGTCAGCAGGATGGTGCGCGCCATGACATTGTTGCTCTGCTTGTTGATGATGCGGATCAGGTCCGAAAGCGAGCGCGAATCGTGCCAGGTGATGGCCTGGGCATTGCCCGGCACGCGGCCGGTCCGGATGTCGCGCGCCAGCGTGCCGCCCAGGTCGCGCCACAAGGAACGAAACAGCTTGTCGAAGAATTCGGTCTGCGAATGCACCAGGCGATAGACGCTGAACTCGCCGCAGGAGGCCGCCGCCTTGCCGCTGACGCGGATGACGATATCGCGCCCCTCGGGGGCGACCTGCGTGCCCACCACCGGCGAACCGGGGCAGACCGCCGTGGACCACTCCACCTCGCCCTGTACGCGCACGCCGGGCAGCGGGGGATCGACGATGGCGACCCACTTGCGCGCCTGGGCGTCGGGTTGGAAGACCAGGCGGGACGCCCCCAGGCCGACCATCATGGCGTCGGGACTGGCGTTGTAGGGCCGGTCTCCCGCGTTGTCGAAATCGCCCGGATTGATGGTGACGTTGCCGAAGATGGAACGATCGACGACGACCTCGGTCAGATTCTTCACGCCGCGCAGCCGCAGCTCGCGCAGCATGTCCCACAACTCCGGCACGGTCAGGAACGGATCGCCGCCGGCCTTGATATACAGAGGTCCCTTCAACGTGCCCTGCTCATCGACCTGCAAGCCGCCCTGCGCCATCAAAGTGGTGCGCCAGGTATATTCCGGCCCCAGGGCCGACAGGCCCGCCCAGGTGCTGACCAGCTTCATGACCGAGGCCGGGTTGCGCGGCTCCTGGGCATTGACGCCGATCAGGCGCGCGCCGTCGGCCTCGTCCACCACGATGGACAAGGCCGATTGCGGCAGGCGGCTGGCGCCCCAGACCGTGGCCAGTTCGGGCGGCAAGGCCTGCGCCAGGGCGAGCGTGGCCCCTTGCGCCACCAGCAGCGCGGCGAGCGCCAACTGTTTGCAGCGGTTCAAAACAGGCTTTGCCATCAGGGCCGTCATGCACGCGTCTCCGTCAGTTCGTTCTGGAAAGCCCCAAGCATACCGAAAGAAAAACAGCGAGGAAACGGCGACTTCGGTAATCCGGGGACAAAGCGTTAAAATGGTCGGCTTATATCGGGTCCGGCCATCCCGCGCCCGGACCTTCATTGCACACCATGAGCATCGATCCCTCTCTTGATATCTCGCAGTTCGACTATGAACTGCCTCCCGAGCTGATCGCCCAGAGCCCCGCCGCCCAGCGCCAGGACAGCCGCCTGCTGCGCCTGGACGGCGCCGGCCGGGTGCACGATCTGCGCTTCACCGACCTGCCCGGCCTGCTGCGCCGCGGCGACCTGCTGGTCTTCAACGACACCCGCGTCATCAAGGCGCGCCTGCACGGCCGCAAAAACAGCGGCGGCAAGGTCGAGGTGCTGATCGAGCGCGTCACCGGCCCGGACACCGCCCTGGCCCACATCCGCGCCAGCAAGTCGCCCAAGGCCGGCGCCCTGCTGGAGCTGGCCGAAGGGCGCGTGCTGGCCGACTGCACCGGACGCGAGGGCGCCCTGTTCGCCCTGCGCTTTCACGAACCCGTGCTGGACATGCTGGAGCAGTACGGCGCCACGCCCCTGCCGCCCTACATCACCCACCAGGCCGACGCGCAGGACGAATCCCGCTACCAGACCGTCTATGCCCGCCATCCCGGCGCCGTGGCCGCGCCCACGGCCGGGCTGCACTTCACCGACGACATGCTCGCGCTGCTGCGCGAACAGGGCGCGGAGCAGGCCTTCGTCACCCTGCACGTGGGCGCCGGCACCTTCCAGCCCGTGCGCGTGGACAAGATCAGCGAACACGTCATGCATGCCGAACGCTATCGCGTGCCGGCGCAGACCCTGGAAAAGATCCAGGCCGCCCGCGCCGCGGGGGGCCGCGTGATCGCCGTGGGCACCACCAGCGTGCGCTCGCTGGAATCGGCGGCCCGCCGGGAAGAAAGCAACAGCCACCTGTGCCCGGACGGCAGCATCGAAGGCGACACGCGCCTGTTCATCACCCCCGGCTACCAGTATCAGTGGGTCGACGCCCTGATCACCAATTTCCACCTGCCCCAGTCCACCCTGCTGATGCTGGTGTCGGCGCTGGCCGGCATGGAACCCATACAACGTGCCTACCGGCACGCCGTCCAATCCCGGTATCGCTTCTTCAGCTACGGCGATGCCATGTTCATCGAGCCCCCACCCCATGAGCGGACTGAAGTTTGACCTGCTGAGCACCGACGGCGCCGCGCGCCGTGGCCAGCTCACCCTGAACCACGGCGTCGTGCAGACGCCCATCTTCATGCCGGTCGGCACCTATGGCAGCGTCAAGGCCATGATGCCGCACGAGCTCAAGGACAACGGCGCCCAGATCATTCTGGGCAACACCTTCCACCTGTGGCTGCGGCCCGGCACTCAGGTGCTGGACCGCTTCGGCGGCCTGCACGGCTTCATGGGCTGGGACAAGCCCATCCTGACCGACTCGGGCGGCTTCCAGGTGTTCAGCCTGAAAGGCATGCGCAAGATCACCGAGGAAGGCGTCAAGTTCGCCTCCCCCATCACCGGCGAGCGCCTGTTCCTCACGCCCGAGGAATCCATGCGCATCCAGTATTCGCTCAATTCGGACATCGCCATGGTGTTCGACGAGTGCACGCCCTACCTGATCGAGGACCGGCCCGCCACGCACGCCGAGGCCGCCACGTCCATGCGCATGTCGCTGCGCTGGGCGCGCCGCTCGCGCGAGGAATTCAAGCGCCTGGGCAACCCCAACGCCTTGTTCGGCATCGTGCAGGGCGGCATGTTCGAAGACCTGCGCGACGAATCCCTGGCCGGCCTGACCGACATCGGCTTCGAAGGCTATGCCATCGGCGGCCTGTCCGTGGGCGAGCCCAAAGAAGAGATGATGCGCATCCTGGCGCACACGACTCCGCGCCTGCCCGCGCAGGCGCCGCGCTACCTGATGGGCGTGGGCACGCCCGAGGACCTGGTGGAAGGCGTCAGCCGGGGCGTGGACATGTTCGACTGCGTCATGCCCACCCGCAACGCCCGCAACGGCTGGCTGTTCACCCGCTACGGCGACATCAAGATCCGCAACGCCCGCTATCGCGACGACACCCGCCCCCTGGACGAGGGCTGTCGCTGCCACACCTGCATGAACTTCTCGCGCGCCTACCTGCACCACCTGCAACGCGCCAACGAGATCACCGGCGCGCGCCTGAACACCATCCACAATCTACATTTCTACCTGCAGATCATGAAAGAGATGCGCGAGGCCATCGAGCAGAAGCGGTTCGAAGCCTGGCGCGAACAGTTCCACCAGAACCGGGCGCATGGCATCGATGGAGGCCGTCTTGAGTTCCTGCAACAAACTACCGCTACAATACAGAGTTAGTTTTTACAACCCACATTAAAAATACTCAGGAGCCCTCCATGTCCGCAGTTGACATCTTGACTCTCATTCCAGCACAGGCGGCCGCCGGCGGCGAAAACGCCCTGATGGGCATGCTGCCCATCATTCTGATGTTCGTCGTGCTGTATTTCCTGATGATCCGCCCCCAGATGAAGCGTCAGAAAGAGCATCGCAACCTGGTCGCCGGCCTGTCCAAGGGCGACGAGGTCATCACCTCCGGCGGCCTGCTGGGCAAGGTCAGCAAGGTGCACGACAACTACCTGACCATCGAAGTGGCCAACCTGGCCGACAAGCCCGTCGAGATCCTGGTCCAGCGCGTGGCCGTGACGACCGTGCTGCCCAAGGGCACCATCAAGTCGCTGTAATGCCCCCGACCCCGGACCCTGGTCCGGGGTTGCCATTTCTGCACCCGCCGTAGATACCCCATGAATCGTTACCCCATCTGGAAATATCTCATCGTATTGGTGGCCCTCGCGATCGGCCTGCTCTATACGCTGCCCAACTTCTTTGGCGAATCGCCTGCCGTCCAGGTCTCCAGCGCCAAATCCACCGTACGGGTCGACTCCAGCCTGCTGAGCCAGATCGACGAGCTGCTCAAGCGCAACAATATTCCCACGACGGGTTCGTATTTTGAACAGAACGGTCCCAGCGCCACCGCGCGCGTCCGTTTCGAGTCCACCGACACCCAGCTCAAGGCCAAGGACCTGATCGAGCGCGAGCTCAACAAGGACGCCTCCGCCCCCGACTACACCGTCGCCCTGAACCTGCTGCCCGCCTCGCCCTCCTGGCTGACGGCCCTGGGCGCACATCCCATGTACCTGGGCCTGGACCTGCGCGGCGGCGTGCACTTCCTGCTGCAGGTGGACATGCAGGGCGCGCTGACCGCCCGCTACGATTCCATGGTGGCCGACGCCCGCAGCGTGCTGCGCGAAGCCAAGACGGCGGTCGGCGGCATCGAGCGCGAAGGCCAGTCCCTGCGCCTCACCTTCGCCTCCGAGCAGGATCGCGACGCCGCCCAGCTGGAACTGCGCCGCGGCATGCCCGACCTGGTCTTCACCAATGCCGGCCCCACCGGCCTGACCGGCCGCCTGTCCGAGGCCGCCGTCATCCAGGTCCAGAGCAACGCCCTGAAACAGAACATCACCACCCTGCACAACCGGATCAACGAGCTGGGCGTGGCCGAGCCCGTCATCCAGCAGCAGGGCGCGGACCGCATCGTGGTCCAGCTGCCCGGCGTGCAGGACGTGGCCAAGGCCAAGGAAATCCTGGGCCGCACCGCCACCCTGGAGCTGCGCATGGTGGAGGACTCCCCGGCCGCCATCGCCGCCCTGAACGCGGGCACGGTGCCTTTCGGCCTGGAGCGCTATACCGAGCGCGGCGGCGCGCCCCTGCTGCTGCGCCGCCAGGTCATCCTGACCGGCGAGAACCTGCAGGACGCCCAGCCCGGCCGCGATCACCAGACCCAGCAGCCCACGGTCAACCTGACCCTGGACAACAAGGGCTCGCGCATCTTCCGCGACGTCACCCGCAACAACATCAACAAGCGCATGGCCATCGTGCTGTTCGAGAACGGCGTGGGGGAAGTGGTCACCGCGCCTGTCATCCGCAGCGAGATCCCCAACGGCCAGGTCCAGATCAGCGGCAGCAGGAGCGCCCAGGAAGCGGCCGACATCCCCCCGCTGCCGCGCGCCGGCACGCTGGCCGCGCCCATGAGCATCATCGAAGAGCGCACCATCGGCCCGAGCCTGGGCGCGGACAACATCCGCCAGGGCTTCGACGCCACGCTGTACGGCTTCATCGCCATCGCCATCTTCATCATCCTGTACTACCACCTGATGGGGGTGTTCTCCACCATAGGCCTGGCCTTCAACGTGCTCTTGCTGCTGGCGGTGCTGTCCATGCTGCAGGCCACGCTGACCCTGCCGGGCATCGCGGCCATCGCGCTGACGCTGGGCATGGCCATCGACGCCAACGTGCTGATCAACGAGCGCATCCGCGAAGAACTGCGCAACGGCGCCTCGCCCCAGCAGGCCATCCACCTGGGCTTTGACCGCGCCTGGGCCACCATCTTCGACTCCAATCTGACCAGCCTGATCGTCGGGGTGGCGCTGCTGGCCTTCGGCTCCGGCCCGATCCGCGGCTTCGCGGTGGTGCACTGCATCGGCATCCTGACCTCCATGTTCTCCTCCGTGGTCGGCGTACGCGCCCTGGTCAATCTCTGGTACGGCAACAAGCGCCGCCTGCAGAAGATCTCCATCGGCCAGGTCTGGAAACCACAGGACAAGTAATGCGCCCGCGCCGGCAGGCGCCGGCCAGGCCCCACAACAGGCATAACGCATCATGGAATTTTTTCGTATTCACCGCAGCATCCCGTTCATGCGCCATGCACTGGTGCTGAACCTGATCAGTCTGCTGACCTTCATCGCGGCGGTCGTGTTTATCGTCCTGCGCGGCTTTCACCTGTCGATCGAATTCACCGGCGGCACGGTCATGGAAGTGCACTACCAGCAGACCGTGCAGGTCGAGGAAGTGCGCCGCTCGGTCCAGTCGCTGGGCTACTCCGACTTCCAGGTCCAGAACTTCGGCACTTCCCAGGACATCATGATCCGGCTGCCCGTGCAGGACGGAAAGGACTCGGCCCAGCAAAGCGACCAGGTCCTGCAGGCCCTCAAGCAGCAGCACGCCGACGTGGAGCTGCGTCGCGTCGAATTCGTCGGCCCGCAGGCGGGCCAGGAACTGCTGCACAACGGCCTGATGGCGCTAGCCTTCGTGGTCGCGGGCATCCTGCTGTACCTGGGCTTTCGCTTCGAATGGAAGCTGGCGCTGGCCTGCGCCATCGCCAACCTGCACGACGTGGTCATCATCCTGGGCTTCTTCGCCTTCTTCCAGTGGGAATTCTCGCTGTCGGTGCTGGCTGGCGTGCTGGCCGTGCTGGGCTACTCCGTGAACGAATCCGTGGTGGTCATGGACCGTATCCGCGAGAACTTCCGCAAGCAGCGCAAGATGTCCGTGTCCGACATCATCGACCTGTCCATCACGCAGAACATCTCGCGCACCATCATCACCCACGGCTCCACCCAGATGATGGTGCTGTCGATCTTCTTCTTCGGCGGCCCCACCCTGCACAACTTCTCCCTGGCCCTGACCATCGGCATCTGGTTCGGCATCTACTCCTCCGTATTCGTGGCCGCCGCCATCTCCATGTGGCTGGGCGTCAAGCGCGAGGACCTGGTCAAGCCCATCAAGAAGGACGAAGGCGGCGAAGTCCTGGAAGGCTGATCTTCCTTCCTTTCCTTTCACTCAAGCCCGGCATGCTCATGCCGGGTTTTTTTTGCTTCGTCGTTTTCCAGGGCCATCACAGAAGGACAGAGGCTTCTTGGGCCAAGCGGTGGAAAGTCTCGGTTTTCTTGAGGGGGCCTGGGCGGCAGTGCACAGACGTCCAAAACATCAAGAGCAACACTCAAAGGCCACAATGCGACGAGAAAGACCCTCTTTATCGGCAAAACGCGTTCGTTGACTGGTCGATAAGGTGGCCATTGTGAGCCGTTCGGGAAGTGGGCGGACCCGGCAGGGCGGGTCAGATGGCTTGCCGCAGGCGGGGGAGCGATCCGGGAGGCAAGCGCCTTGCTGTTTGAGCCGCACGCTTGTGGTTCGGCACGAACCACGCGGCGAGTTCAAGGCGCGCCCGGAGCGATCCGCCGACAAGGGCACCGGTGCGCAGCACCGGCAAGCCGTCAGCCCAGACGGGTCCGCCCACTTCCCGAACGGCGTCTTTACAAAGGCCAGCTCTGCTATCGACTGGTCGACTCAGGTTCTATATTCAATGCAAAAGCTTTTTTACTGCCGGAACACTGGACCGCCCAATAAAAAGACGCCCCATGCTCAGCAAGCAGCCCCCAGCCTGCGCGGCAGCATCACGGGCTTTTTTTCCGCCCTGCAGGCGGCGGCGCTATAATGAGCGATTCATCATTTCCAACCGCCCCCGGGATATACACCCGTCACGGCCCCATCCATGACCGACACCACCCTGCCCACGCCCGCCAGCGCGGACAACGCCGCCAAGCCTGTCCGCAAGCTCTTCATCCGCACCTTCGGCTGCCAGATGAACGAGTACGACTCCGAGAAAATGGCCGACATCCTGAACCAGGACCGGCCGGTGGAACTGACCACCAATCCCGAAGAAGCCGACATCATCCTGTTCAACACCTGTTCGGTGCGCGAGAAGGCGCAGGAAAAAGTATTCTCCGACCTGGGCCGTGTACAACACCTGAAGGCCCTCAACCCGGACCTGGTGATCGGCGTGGGCGGCTGCGTGGCCAGCCAGGAAGGCGACACCATCATCCGCCGCGCCCCCTACGTGGACGTGGTCTTCGGCCCCCAGACCCTGCACCGCCTGCCCGAACTCATCGTCAAGCGGCGCAACAGCGGCCGCTCGCAGGTGGACATCAGCTTTCCCGAAATCGAGAAATTCGACGCCCTGCCGCCGGCCCGCGTGGAAGGCTACTCGGCCTTCGTGTCCATCATGGAAGGCTGCAGCAAGTATTGCAGCTTCTGCGTGGTGCCCTACACCCGCGGTCCTGAAGTCTCGCGTCCCTTCGACGACGTGCTCATGGAGATCGCGGACCTGGCCGACCAGGGCGTGCGCGAAGTCACCCTGCTGGGCCAGAACGTGAACGCCTACCGCGGCCCCACCGGCGTGGCCGGCGAAATCGCGGACTTCGCCATGCTGCTGGAGTACGTGCACGAGATCCCCGGCATCGAACGCATCCGCTACACCACCTCGCACCCCAAGGAGATGACCTCGCGCCTGATCGAGGCCCACGGCAAGCTCCCCAAGCTGGTGCCCTTCCTGCACCTGCCCGTGCAGGCCGGCAGCGATCGCGTGCTGGCCGCCATGAAGCGCGGCTACACCTCGCTGGAATTCAAGTCCATCGTGCGCCGCCTGCGCGAAGCGCGCCCCGGCATGGTGCTGTCCTCCGACTTCATCGTGGGTTTCCCGGGCGAGACCGAGGACGACTTCCAGAAGACGCTCAAGCTGATACGCGACGTCAACTTCGACCAGTCCTTCTCCTTCGTGTATTCACGCCGTCCCGGCACGCCCGCCGCGGACCTGGAGGACACCACCTCCAAGGAAGAAAAGCTGGACCGGCTGCACCGCCTGCAGGCCCTGATCAACGAACAGGCGCAGGCCATCAGCCAGGCCATGGTGGGCGGCGTGCAGCGCATCCTGGTCGAAGGCACCTCGCGCAAGGACGAATCCGAGCTGATGGGCCGCACCGAGAACAACCGCATCATCAATTTCCCCGGCGGCAAGCGCCTGATCGGTCAGATCGTGGACGTGCGCGTCACCCAGGCGCTGACCAATACCCTGCGCGGCGAAGTCCTCACGCAGGAACTCGTAACGGGAGCCTGACATGAGCGCCAACCGACGACGCATGCCCACCACGCTGCGCCTGGACGGGGACAACACCCACCTGGCCAATCTGTGCGGCCCGCTGGACGAGAACCTCAAGCAGATCGCCATCGCCTACGGCGTCACGGTGCGCCGGCGCGGCAGCCACGTGTCCGTCGAAGGCGAGCGCGCTGCCGAAGCCGCCAAGGCCATCGCCTGGTTCCACGCCCGCGCCGTGCACCAGGCGCTGAACATCGACGACATCCAATTGGGCCTGGTGGAGCTGGGCGCCAGCCGCAGCCGAGACGAAGAACGCCAGCAGGACGCCCTGCCGGAACCGCCTCCGGTGGGCCAGGACGACTTCCAGCTGCGCACCAGCAAGCGCGACCTGCGCCCGCGCACGCCGCGCCAGCGCGACTACCTGCGCAACATACTGCACCACGACGTCACCTTCGGCGTCGGACCGGCCGGCACGGGCAAGACCTGGCTGGCGGTCGCCTGCGCCATCGACGCCCTGGAGCGCGAATCGGTGCAGCGCCTGATCCTGACCCGTCCGGCCGTGGAAGCAGGCGAACGCCTGGGCTTTCTGCCCGGCGACCTGGCCCAGAAAGTGGACCCCTACCTGCGTCCGCTCTACGACGCCCTCTATGACCTGATGGGCCTGGAGAAAGTCCAGCGCCTGTTCGAAAAGCAGACCATCGAGATCGCCCCGCTGGCCTACATGCGCGGGCGCACGCTCAATCATGCCTTCGTGATCCTGGACGAGGCCCAGAACACCACGCCCGAACAGATGAAGATGTTCCTGACACGCATCGGCTTCGGCAGCAAGGCCGTGATCACCGGCGACCCCACCCAGGTGGACCTGCCCAAGGGTCAGCGCAGCGGCCTGACCCACGCGGTCAACATCCTGAAGGACGTGCAGGGCATCGCCTCCACCCAGTTCACCAGCCGCGACGTGGTGCGCCATCCCCTGGTCGCCCGCATCGTGGACGCCTACGAGAATGCCGGCGATGCCTGACCTGACCCTGAGCGTCCAGTACGCCGCCGCCTGTCCCGAACTGCCCCGCTGGCGCCTGCGCCGCTGGATGCAGCGCGCCCTGGACATCGCCTGCGAACGCATCCATCCCGAAGACCGTTTCAGCGGCCTGTCGGCCACCCTGCGCATCGTGGATGCCGAGGAAGGCCGCAGCCTGAACCAGGGCTACCGCGAGAAAGACTACGCCACCAACGTGCTGACCTTCGAATACGGCCAGGATCCGGAAGGCGTGGTCCACGGAGACATCGTGCTGTGTCTGCCCGTGCTCGAACGCGAAGCCGGCGAGCAGGGCAAGCCCCTGCTGCATCACGCCGCCCATCTGGTGGTCCATGGCACCCTGCACGCCCTGGGCTACGACCACATCGAGGAAAACGAGGCGCAGGACATGGAAGCGCTGGAGACGGCCGTGCTGGCCAGCCTGCGCATTCCCGATCCCTACCAGGAACGCTAGCCCGCAAGGGGCGCCGGCCGCCGCGGCCAGGCCCCTTCCAGCCCATGTCCTGCGTCCATTTTTCGGTTATGCTAACTTTTCCATCAACTCGTCCTTCGGACAATGTCAGATTCTGCCCCCGACCCTGAACCGCGCGCTTCCAAACCCGGTTCGACCAACCCCATCTCCCGCCTGAGTGCCTTCTTCAACCGGCGCGCCGAGCCCGAAGACCGAGAAGACCTCAAGGCCCTGCTTGTCTCGGCGCACGAGCGCCAGGTCATCGACGACGAATCCCTTTCCATGATCGCCGGCACGCTGGACATGGCCAGCAAGACGGTCGCGGACATCATGGTGCCGCGCTCCAAGATCGACATGCTGGACATCGCCAAGCCCCTGGCCGAGCTGCTGCCCGTCATCATCGAAACGGGGCACAGCCGCTTCCCCATCTACGAGAACGAACGCGACAACATCATCGGCATCCTGCTGGCCAAGGACCTGCTGCTGTCCATCGCCAACCCGACCATAGACCTGCGTCCGCTGATCCGGCCGGCCGTCTTCATCCCGGAGACCAAGCGCCTGAACGTGCTGCTGCACGAGTTCCGCAGCAGCCGCAACCACATCGCCGTGGTCATCGACGAGCATGGCGGCACCGCCGGCCTGGTCACCATGGAAGACGTGCTGGAGCAGATCGTCGGCGACATCGAGGACGAATACGACGAGGATGCCGAGCAGACCATCTTCCAGGCCAGCCCCGACAGCTGGCGGGTCATGGCGCTGACGGAAATCCCGGATTTCAACGAGGCCTTCCACACGTCCCTGCCCAACGACGACTTCGACACCGTGGGCGGCTGG
Source organism: Alcaligenes sp. Marseille-Q7550 (assembly GCF_965112015.1). Classification (NCBI taxonomy): domain Bacteria; kingdom Pseudomonadati; phylum Pseudomonadota; class Betaproteobacteria; order Burkholderiales; family Alcaligenaceae; genus Alcaligenes; species Alcaligenes sp. Marseille-Q7550. Next base: position 785,656 of record NZ_CBCOPU010000001.1, on the reverse strand, counting down.
CTCGCTTCCGAGCTGGGCCACATCCCCCGCCGGGGCGACGTCGTCCAGCTGGACGGCATCAGCATCACGGTGGTGCGCGCCGATGCCAAACGCGCCCTGTGGCTGCACGTGCAGCGGGCCGTTCCCGCCGAGCCCGATCTTGAACACAACTGATCCCAAGCCCTTGCCAGAGGCCCTGCGCATCGCCCTGCTGATCGCACTGGGCGGCTTCCACGCCCTGTCCTTCTCCATCGGCCCGCTGCCGGCCTGGACGCTGCCCTTCTATCAGATCGCCCTGCTGGCCATGGCCAGTTCGCAGATCATGGCGTCCGCCGGCATGCGCCAGGCCTTCGGACGCGCCTGGCTGTTCGGCCTGGGCCACTTCGGGGTGGGCGTCTACTGGCTGTACATCAGCATGCACCAGTACGGCGGCATGCCCGGCTGGCTGGCTGCGCTGGCCGTGCTGTTGCTGGCCGCCGCCCTGGCCCTGTTCCTGGGACTGGCGGCCGCCCTGTGGCAGGGCCTGCGAAGCGGCCTGCGAGCCGATGCCTGGCCCGCCCGCCTGCTGCTGGCCGCCGCCTGGGCCAGTTGCTGGACCCTGGCCGAATGGCTGCGCGGCACGCTGTTCACTGGCTTTCCGTGGCTGAACATCGGCTACGCCCATGCCGAAGGCATGTTCGCCGGCTGGGCGCCCGTCGTGGGCGTGTATGGGCTGGCCTGGATGTCCGCCTTCAGCGCAGCCGCCATCGCCCAGTTCGCCGCCTCCAAGGACAAGAACCAGAGCCCGTCCACCGCCATCGGCATCGGCGCGGCGCTGCTGCTCGGGCTGGTGGGCATAGGCCTGCCCCATGTCGCCTGGGTGCAGGCCGACGGCCAACCCTTCATCGTGCGCCTGGTACAAGGCAATGTGGACCAGGCGGACAAGTTCGGCCAGTCCATGGAGCAGGGCATACGGCGTTACTACGAACTGGCCGACGTGCCCGCCAAGTCGCCGGAAGACGCGCCGCGCCTGATCGCGCTGCCCGAGACCGTCATCCCCGTCCTGCAGAACCGCCTGGATCCCGCTTTCTGGCAGGACTGGACGGAGCTGGCGCGGCGCCGCCAGGCCGATGTGATCCTGGGCGTTCCCATGGACCGCAGCCAGCCCCAGGGCGACTTCCAGTACACCAACAGCGCCCTGCTGATCCGGCCGGACACCCGTCCCGAGGACATCCTGCAAAGCGCGGCCCCCTATTACGACAAGCACCACCTGGTGCCGTTCGGCGAGTTCATCCCGCCGGGCTTTCGCTGGTTCGTGGACATGATGCAGATCCCGCTGGGCGACTTCTATCGCGGCGCGTTGCCCCAGCCGCCCTTCCGCCTGGACCAGGGCCGCATCGCGCCCAACATCTGCTACGAGGACGTCTTCGGCGAGGAAATCCTGCAGGCCGTGCGCGGCGACGGCCGCAACCCCGGCGCCAACCTGCTGCTGAACCTGAGCAATCTGGGCTGGTTCGGCGACTCCTGGGCGCTCAGCCAGCACCTGCAGATTTCCCGCATGCGCTCCCTGGAAACCGGCCGGCCCATGCTGCGCGCCACCAATACCGGCATGACGGCCGCCATCGATCCGCGCGGCCGCATCCGCGCCGTCCTGCCGCCGCTCAAGCCAGGCGTGCTGGACGTGGAAGTCCAAGGCACACGGGGGCTGACGCCCTATGTGCGCATGGGCAATCTGCCCGTGCTGGCCTGGTCCGCACTGATTCTGATCCTGCTGCTGTGGCAGGGCCGGCGCAAGGCGGCCGGAAAGGACGAGGCGGCCTGAAGGAGAAAGCGGGCCGTCGGGGCCTGCACCGCGGACTGAAAAAAGAACAGGCTCCGGCCTGTTCTTTTTTTCAGGCGGACTCCTCTTCGAACCGCGTGCGCGTGCGGCGCACGAAGTCCTGTGCGCGATCGCGATTCCAGTCCTTGCACCACTGGACGAAATCCGCGGCCGGGATGGGCGGCGAGCAGAGATAGCCCTGCATGTAGTCGCAGCCGGCGTGATGCAGCAGCTCCACTTGCTCGTAGGTGGTGACGCCCTCGGCCACGACGCGCAAGCCCAACTTCTGCGCCATGACGATCATGGCCTGGGTCAGCACCAGATCCTCGCTGCCCTGTGCCAGGTTGCGGATGTAGCACTGGTCTATCTTGAGCACATTGATGGAGAAGCGCTTCAGGTGCGAGAGCGACGAATAGCCCGTGCCGAAGTCGTCCAGCGCCACGCCCATGCCGTATTCGCGCAGGAAGCGCAATTGCTGCAAGGCCTGATCCTGGCCGTCCAGAAGCAGCCGTTCCGTGATCTCCACCACCAGCGCATCGCCCGGAATGTTTTCGCTCTGCAGGTGCTCGACCCAGTCGCGGGCGCAGGAGCCGTTGAGCTTGAATTGCGCCGGCGACACGTTCAAGCCGACCCGGAAGCCTGGATCCAGCTCGCGCCGCAATTCCATGGCGGCCCGGGCGGCCGTCTCGAAGACCCATTCGCCGATCGCGACGATCAGTCCGGAATCTTCGGAGAAAGGGATGAATTCCGACGGCGGCACCAGCCCCAGCTGCGGATGCTCCCAGCGGATCAGGGCCTCGGCGCGCGAGATCATGCCGGTCTCCAGGTCGACGATGGGCTGGTAGTAAAGGCGGAACTGTTGCTCATGCAAGGCGTTCTGCAGATCCTGCGAAAAGCGCAGACGCGCCTGGACGGCCTCGCCCATGGCGGGCAGGAAGCGGCAATACTGGTTGCGGCCGCAGGCCTTGGCCGCGTACATGGCCATGTCGGCGTTCTTGAGCAGTTCGCCGGCGTCGTCGCCGTCCTCCGGATACAGGGTGATGCCGATGCTGGCCGACACCGCCACGGAGTTGTTGTCCAGCTGGAACGGTTCCTCGATGGTGTCCAGCATGCAGCGGCAGGTGCGCTCCACGATGGATGGGTCGCTGATGTCCGAGATGATCACCGTGAACTCGTCGCCGCCGATGCGCGCCACGGTATCGGGCCCCCGCACGCATTGCTGCAGGCGTCGCGCGACCTCCTGCAGCAGGACATCGCCCTTCTCGTGGCCCAGCGAATCATTCACGTCCTTGAAGAAATCCAGGTCCATGAAGATCAGGGCGAATGGCAGGCCGGTGCGCTGGGACTGCTCCATGGCCTGCTGCAGCCTGTCCTGGAACATCTGCCGGTTGGGCAGGCCCGTCAGATGATCGTAGTGCGCCTGCCTCCACATCTGCGCCTCGCGCTTCTTGTGGCTGGTGATGTCCGTGAACAGGCCGATGTGGCGATAGACCGTGCCGTCGGGATTCCATGCCGTACTGATGGTCAGGCGTTCCGCGTATTCCTCGCCGCTCTTGCGACGGTTCCAGATATCGCCCTGCCAGCGGCCGGTCTCGATGATCTCCTGCCACATCTTGCGGTAGAACTCCTTGTCCTGCCGGCCCGAACTGAGGATGGCCAGGGTGCGCCCGCGCACCTCGTCCAGCGCATAGCCCGTGATGCGGCTGAAAGCCGGGTTGGCATCGACCACGTGCCCGAAGCGGTCCGTCACGACGATGGCCTCGCACGTGTTGTCGTAGACCACGGCCGCCAGCCGCCCCGTCACTTCGTTGCGCACGCGGGTGGTGATGTCCTGGACCACCGCCACCGTGGTGACGCGGCCCTCCAGGCGTATGGGCACCTCGCACACTTCCACGTCGATGCTCTTGCCGTCATGGCGCACGGCGCGGGTCTCGTAGCGCACGCTGTTGGCGCCCAGGTGGCGCTTGGGAACGACCTCGGACAAGGAAGGAAAGCGCGGTTCCAGGAAGACATCGGCCAGGGTCAGGTTCTGGCGCAACTGGGCGCGCGTATAACCCAGCGTATCGGCCAGCTTCTTGTTGACGAAATCGAACCGGCCCTCGCTGGATATGTAAACGCCCAGCAAAGGGTTATGGCTGAGGCTGCGGCAAGCGGCATTGACCTGTGCAAGATTGCGCTGCTGAATGGAAAGCTGCGCATCCAATTGCTGGATGCGCAAACCGCAAAAGTTCAGGACCCGCGACAGATAATTGATTTCACGCGTGCCCGAAGCCGTGCTCTTGGCGCGATAATTGCCGCGGAAAAAAGCGCCGGCCTGAGCCGACAATTGATTCAGGGGCTGGGCCGCCCAAGCGCGAAACATCAGGTATGAACCGATCAGCGCCAGTATGTTCAGGCCCAGCAGCGCGAGCACCGTCCAGCGATGCCGGGCCTGCGTCTTCTGGCGCTGCAGCTCGAAGGAATCCAGCAGTTGCTGCGTGTTGTGGCGGAACAGGGAGTCTTCGGCGCTGAGGGTGGCGGCCGGCAGCAGCACCTGATCGGGGGAAGCCGGGAAATCCAGCCGCATCAGGCGGCGCTGCCATTCGTTGGTGACCTGTCCGACCAGCCCCAGGAGCGGCTTGTCCAGCGGCTCCAGCCGCACGCCGTCCACCGTGCCGCCTTCCTTGAGCAACTGCACCACGTTCTGGAACTGCTGGTCCAGCCGGCGCAGCCGCGACGGCGTGGCGCTGTCGGGCGCAGACAGCCCCACGCAATAGCTTATCTCGGACAATTTATGCGTCTGTGCGCTGCCGGCCTGAAGCTGGGCCTTGGCCTGGTTCTGCTTGTAGATGACGGTGACCGTGGCCGAAACCAGCAACAGCCAGATCAAGAGCACCCATATCAGCAAAGCGCCCAAGCTGATTCGTCTTTGGGCGTCCGCAGGGACAGGCATGGACGAAGATGTGCACTGCTTAGCTGACATAGCGCCATTAAATAAAAAATGCAGGCTCCGGGAATGGCCTACAAAACGTAATTATTGCAGGTGAAATGTTACTCGCTGAAGCATACCATTAATAGATTGCAGCACTGGGGACATTTATCAAGAAGCGCTTGATACAGCGCTTGCGGCGTTGAAATAAAGCATCGGTGCATTCGGACGGCGAGTGAAAAAAGATACAAGTTGATCCGTGCAAGCAGGCGGAAATTGCAACGCGACGAAACAAGTTAGCTTTTCAGACCGGAGCGCCGCATCGTGGAACGGCGCATCGTCATGCCGCGTCTCGCCGCCTGACGCCCCGCGCCGACCGCATTCACCTGCGCGCATATGTAACGTCGCTGCGCTCACAATCACATTTTCACTGTATCTTCATACAGACAGGCAGGCTGATACGCCTTCCAGACGCACTTTTTTGAGCTGTTCGGTCATTTTTTCCAAAAAGGGCTTGCGCAAAGCAAAAAACATGTTCATAATCTCATTTCTTCGTTGGTGGACAACAAGTTGAACACCGAAATGGGGGTATAGCTCAGCTGGGAGAGCGCTTGCATGGCATGCAAGAGGTCAGCGGTTCGATCCCGCTTACCTCCACCAAGACGAAGAAATGCATGTCCTGTCCCCTTCGTCTAGAGGCCTAGGACACCACCCTTTCACGGTGGGTACAGGGGTTCGAATCCCCTAGGGGACGCCAACGCTTCTGCTTGGCACCGCTGCGGAGCGGTAGTTCAGTTGGTTAGAATACCGGCCTGTCACGCCGGGGGTCGCGGGTTCGAGCCCCGTCCGCTCCGCCAAAGAATTCCAAAGCCCGACGATGTCACATCGTCGGGCTTTTTGTTTTTTGATCCCCCGCGCAGGCCATGCAGACCTGCACCATGCGGCAAGACATGGCTTGCATGCGGCCTGCGCCGCTATCGTAGAGACAACAGCCTCCACACGGGCATCGTCGACGCCGCCGACCTGCGTCCGATGGGCGCCGACTTCCGAAGTCGCTCAATCAGTCGACAGTTTGCCCAGCGCCTGCCGCTTGGACTGGACCCAGTTGCCCTGCTTGTCGAGCTTGAGCGTGGCGCGATACTGCAAGGTGGGGCAACAATTGGAGTCATCCTCGTCGAAATCCAGATACTCCACCACCAGCGTATCGTGCGTGGCGGAGACGATGCGCTCCAGGAAACGCGTGTTGAACTCGAAACTGGCCAAAGGGGATGAACGGGACGGATCAACGTAATATTGGCCTCGCGGCCCCCGGATCACATAAGCCGCGTTGTAGCCGGTGGTGCCCGAGCCGCCGGCGCAGCCCACGTCGCCCGCCCAGAATGCCAGATACTCCGCATCGTCATAATCATCGGCGCCTCGGTACGGCCGCAGGGCCGCGATCAGGTCGGGAGAGATCTGTTCGCTGCCCTCCATGTCCATGCAGGACACCGCCTGCCCATACTCCCACGCTTTCTGCGCCACGTTGCGCATCACCGACTCCGCGCTTTCATCCTGCGCCCAGACTGCCGGCGCCACGCACAACAAGCCCCAGATCCCCAACCGCACCGCTCGCTTCATGACATCCTCTATTTACTTTTGAGCCGCTGTCGCAAACTGCTGATTTTATCGGATTCGTCAGGCCCGCGGCAGCCGGGCCTCTTGCCGCCAGAGCTCGATAAGGTTAACGTATTTCATTATCGTTACCTGACCACGCCTTCCCATGCCAGCCAGCACCAGCGGACAACGCGGCCCCAGCGATCACCACAGACGCGAACAGATCATCGAACAGGCCGATGCGCATTTCCGGCTGTACGGCTATCGCAAGACCTCGGTCGCCAGCCTGGCAAAAGCCATCGGGGTGTCCAGCGCCTACCTGTACCGCTTCTTCGACTCCAAGCAGGCCATAGGCCAGGCCATCTGTCATTCCGTGCTGGCCGGCCTGACCACGCAACTGCAAGCCATCGTGGACAGCGATCTGCCCGCCATCGAACGCCTGCGCCGCTACACCGACACCGCCTGCACGCTCAGCCTGGAGCTGTTCCTGCAGGAAGGCCGCATGCACGAAGTGGTCATCGAAGCGCTGCAGAACGCCTGGCCGCCCGTGGCCTTGTACGAGCAACAGTTGCTGGAGCAGATCACCACCCTGGTGCGCCGCGGGCGCGACAGCGGCGACTTCGAACGGCGCACGCCTCTGGACGAAGTGGCCCAGGGCATTCTCGAAGCTTTGACCCCCTGTCTGCATCCCGTGCTGCTGGAGATGCGCCCCCCGGCCGAAACCCGCCAGGGGCTGCACGTGGCCACGCAGCTCATCCTGCGCAGCCTGATGCCTTGAAACCCCTGAAAGTTACGATTCAAAATAATCTTTACCCATCCGGAGTCTGGCATGGTCTTTACGCGACACATCTCCCCTGTTCTGGCGCTGACCGCCGCACTGCTGCTGGCGGGCTGCAAAGGCCAGGCCCATGACGTCGATCCGCGCACCCAGCCCCCCCTGGTCATCCAGGATCAGGTCCGCCCGCCGCAGACCGAACAGCGCCGTTTCCTCGGACTGGTCAGCGCTCGCGTGGAGAGTCCGCTCAGCTTCCGGGTGGGCGGCAAGATAGAAACGCGGCAGGTCCAGAACGGGGAACGCGTGGAGCGCGGGCAGGTTCTGATGACGCTCGATCCCAAGGACCTTCGCCTCGACCACCAGGCCCGGCAGGCCGCCGTGCAGGCGGCCCGCGCACAGGCCGAGCAGGCCCAGGCCGACCTGCGGCGCATGAAACTGCTGGTGGACCAGGGCGCCGTCTCGCGCCAGGCCTACGAACAAAGCCGCCAGGCCGCCACCAGCGCACAGGCCAATCTGCAGTCGGCGCGGGCGCAGGCGGAAATATCCCGCAATGCAGACCAGTACAGCACCCTGAAGGCGGAGGCCGATGGCGTGATCACGGCGCAACTGGCCGATGCCGGCCAGGTGGTCGGAGCCGGCCAGGCCGTGCTCCAGCTCGCCCACGACGGTCCGCGCGACGTGCTGGTCAGTCTGCCCGAACAGATGGATGTGCCCCCGGGCACGCACGCGCGCGTCGAGCTCGCCGGCCGGCAGACCTTCGCGCCGGCCCGTTTGCGGGAGCTGGCCCAGTCTTCCGACCCCGCCACGCGCAGCTACCAGGCGCGCTTCTCGCTGGATGACGAGCAGGCGCAGCCCCGCCTGGGCTCGAGCGCGATCGTCTACCTGGACATGCCTGGCGCCGCGGGGCTGAACCAGGTGCCCATTACGGCGCTCTACGATGCCGGCCAGGGGCCGGGCGTCTGGGTCATCGCCGAAGACGACACCGTGCATTGGCAGGCCGTGCAGATCGCCCGGCTGGCCGAAGAAAACGCGTATCTCTCCCACGGGCCGCAAGCCGGCGCCGCCATCGTGGCGCTGGGCGCTAACCTCCTGCATGAAGGGCAGAAAGTGCGCCCCCAGCCGCGCAAGGCGGGTGAATGATGGAGCGCTTCAATCTCTCCGCCCTGGCGGTGCGTGAACGCGCCGTCACCCTGTTCCTGATCATCGCCGTCGTGGCCTCCGGCGTGTATTCCTTCATCAAGCTCGGGCGCGCCGAAGATCCGGACTTCACGGTCAAGGTGCTGACGGTGACGACCCTGTGGCCCGGCGCCACCGCCCAGGAGATGCAGGACCTGGTGGCCGAGCCCCTGGAAAAACGCATGCAGGAGCTGCGCTGGTTCGATCGCGTCGAGACCGTCACCCGGCCGGGCACGGCCCTGATGGTGGTCCTGCTCAAGGACTCCATGCCGCCCAAGGACGTGCAGAGCGAGTTCTACCAATTGCGCAAGAAACTGCAGGACCAGGCTCCGCGCCTGCCTCAAGGCGTGCAGGGGCCTTTCGTGAACGACGAGTATTCCGACGTGTCATTCGGCCTGTTCGCCCTGCAGGCCCCGGGGCTGCCGCCGCGACTGCTGGCGCGTGAAGCCGAGAACGTGCGCAGCCGCCTGCTGCAGGTGCCGGGCGTCAAGAAGGTCAACATCCTGGGCGAACAGGGCGAGCGCATCTTCGTGGACCTGGACGAAGGCAAGCTGCACAATCTGGGCGTACACCCGCAGCAGATCCTGGCGGCCCTGTCGCAGCGCGGCGCCATGACGGCCGCGGGCGCTATCAGCACCGAAGGGCCGCGCATCCACCTGCGCCTGGCCGCCGGCCTGGACGACCCCGAGGCCGTGCGCCACACCTACGTCTACGTGCAGGGCCCGAACCTGCGCCTGCGGGCCATCTCCAGCGTCACGCGCGGCTACGAGGACCCGCCCACCTTCGAGATCCATCACAACGGTCAGTTCGCCATGCTGCTGGGCGTGGTCATGCAGGAAGGCTACAACGGCTTGCGCCTGGGCGAGGACCTGGAGCAGGCGCGCCGCGACATCGCCGCGGACCTGCCCCTGGGCTTCCAGTTCGACACCGTCACCAACCAGGCCGTGAACATCGCCTCGGCGGTGGACGAATTCATGCTGAAGTTCTTCGCCGCGCTGGGCGTGGTGCTGCTGGTCAGCCTGACAAGCATGGGCTGGCGCGTGGGCATCGTGGTCTCGGCCGCCGTGCCGCTGACCCTGGCCATGGTCTTCGTCATCATGATGATGACGGACCGGGTGTTCGACCGCGTCACGCTGGGCGCGCTCATCATCTCGCTGGGCCTGCTGGTGGACGACGCCATCATTGCCATCGAGATCATGATCGTGAAGATGGAGGAAGGCATGGACCGCCTGAAGGCCGCCGCCTATGCCTGGAACCATACGGCCGCGCCCATGCTGTCAGGCACGCTGGTGACCATCATCGGATTCCTGCCGGTGGGCTTCGCCCGCTCCTCGGCCGGCGAGTACGCCGGCAATATCTTCTGGATCCTGGCCGCCGCCCTGCTCGCCTCCTGGCTGGTGGCGGTGGCCTTTACGCCCTACATGGGCGTGAAGCTGCTGCCGCCCATCGCGGCGCGGCCGGGCGGCCACCAGGCCATCTACGACACGCCCAACTATGCCCGCCTGCGACGCATGATCGCCTGGTCCGTGCACCACAAGTTCCTGGTGGCCGCCGTCGTCGCGCTCGCGCTGGCGCTGTCCGTGCTGGGCATGGGGCTGGTCAAGCAGCAGTTCTTCCCGACTTCGGACCGGCCCGAGCTGCTGGTGGAAGTCCAGTTGCCCGAAGGCAGCAGCATCCAGGCGACGCAATCCGTCACCCGCCAGGTGGAGCGCTGGCTGATGGGGCAGCCCGAAACGCGCCTGGTCACCAGCTATACCGGCCAGGGCGCGCCGCGTTTCTTTCTGTCCTACAACCCTGAACTGCCCGATCCCTCGTTCGCGCGGCTGATCGTACTGACGCCCGACGACAAGGCGCGCGACGCGCTGCAGGCCCGATTCCGGCAGAGCGTGGCGGACGGCCTTGCTCCCGGCGCGCGCGTGCGCGCCACCCAGCTGGTGTTCGGCCCGGCCACCAAATATCCTGTCGAATTCCTGGTTCGCGGACCGGATGTGGCCGCCCTGCGCGGCATCGCCGAGCAGGCCATGGCCATCATGCGCGCCGACCCGGCCATGCGCCAGGTCAATGTGGACTGGGGCGGACGCGTGCCCGTCCTGAAACTGGACGCCGATTCCGAACGCCTGCAGGCCCTGGGCCTGGACCGCCAGAGCCTGGCCGAACAGATCCGGCTGCAGTTGGACGGCGCCACGATCGCCGAGTATCGCGAAGATGTGCGCAATGTCCTGGTGGTGGCGCGCAGTTCAAGCGCCAACCGGCATGATCCCGCCCGGCTGGCAGGCCTGACGGTCGTCAACGACCAGGGCCGCAGCCTGTCCCTGGAGCAAATCGGCAAGCTGGAGATCCTCCAGGAGGATCCGACACTGGCGCGCCGCAACCGCCTGCCCACCATGACAATACGCGGCGACATCGATGACGCCCTGCAGCCTGCCGAGGTGGCGCACCGCCTGATGCGCGACTTCCAGCCGCTGATCGACGCCCTGCCGCCGGGCTACCGCATCGAGATGAGCGGCATCACGGCCGAAGCCGACAAGGCCAACGACGCGCTGCTGCCGGTATTCCCGGTCATGGTCGCGCTGATGCTGCTGGTCATCGTCATCCAGGTCCGTTCGCTGTCGGCCATGTTCATGGTGTTCCTGACCGCGCCGCTGGGGCTGATCGGCAGCGTACCGGCCCTGCTGATCTTCCAGCAGCCCTTCGGCTTCACGGCCATCCTGGGCCTGATCGGTCTGGCCGGCATCCTGATGCGCAATACCTTGATCCTGATCGAGCAGATCAAGACCAATCGCGCCGAAGGGGCCTCGCCCTACGATGCGGTGATCGAGGCCACCGTACAGCGCGCCCGCCCCGTGATCCTGACCGCCCTGGCCGCCGTGCTGGCGTTCATCCCGCTGTCTTTTTCCATCTTCTGGGGATCCATGGCCCTGACCCTGATCGGAGGCACCGCCGTCGGCACCGTGCTGACCCTGCTCTTCCTGCCCAGCCTGTATGCAATCTGGAACAGAATCGAGGACCCGCGCGCGGCCGAACTTGCCTGAGTCCGGATATTGTGCAAATAATGGTTGCACGACTCGCCGCCAGTCAGCCCGGCCGCTGACTGGCTCCGGCACCGGGCCCGGCGGTCCACGCACACGCAGGACGGCATCATGCTTGAAAAGGTTGATCTACCCGCATCCCTGTCCAAGGCCTTTCAGCAGGCCATCTACCAGGTGCAGACTCCCGAAGGGGAACTGAAGCTGCGCATCGGCGCGCACCACCCTCGCCTGGCCCGGTGGCTCGACACGGAAAACTGCCGCGGCGCCGCCATACTGACGGCCTACAATCCGCAAGCCCAATTGTGCGACGACAGCTTCAACGAAGCCGTGCAGGAAACCCTGCTGCGTTCGCTGCAGCAACTGGGGTTGCGCTGGTGGCCCGCCGTGAACCTGGATCCGACCGGCAAATGGCCGCCCGAACCGGGCTTTCTGGTGCTGGACATCGGCCTGCACCAAGCGCGCTGGCTGGCCCGCCTGTTCAATCAGCTAGCCTTCGTCTACGTCCGGCCGGACGGCACCCCCAGCCTGCAGCAGGTGCAGCAACGGCTGCGCCTGTCCGAACCGGCGTGACTCAGTCCGCGCCGACGCTTTCCAGACGCCGGCGGAAATCGGCGGCAACCGGCTCGCCCTTCAGGCGCCCTTCGGGCAGGACCCGCGCCCAGGCCCGCCATTCATGACCTGTAGCCACCAGCAGGCCGTCCATGTTGTAGACCTCGTAATCCAGCTTGAAGCGCCGCTCCAACCATTGCGCCACCCGCACGCACACCCGTATGTCGCGGTCATAGGCGACCGGTGCGCGAAAGTTCGCGCCCACATCCACCAGCGGCGTCACCGCCCCGTGCTCCTGGCGCAATACGCGCTGGCTCAAGCCGACCCGGCGCAACCAGGCCTGATAGGTGCAATCGAACCAGTAGAAGTAATTGGGATAGAACACGATACCGGCCTCATCGCAATCCCCCCACTCCACGGTGATGCGGCGCTCGAACGCATGCATGGCAATCCTTGGCTGAAAAAACCCAGGCATTTTAGCGCTAAAGCATTTGTCCCTTCCCCGCGCCTTTCCAAACACGGGAAACATTTTGAATACATTTTCCATGAAACAATTTGCTACTTTATAAATAGCAGAAGTTAGCAACTTATAGGCTCAAGTTCGGCAAACAAGCACTCAGCCATGCGCCGCCTCGCCGGCAGCGCGGGGCGCCGTCCCTGCCGCCGATTCGTCTTTGCCGCCGCCGACCACTAGCATGGCCGCACAACTGAACGCGACCGCATGCCATGACCCAAACTGTTTCTTCCCCCTGGACCATTCGCGCCATCCTGGACCTGTACGAGCTGCCCTTCATGGAACTGATGTTCAAGGCGCAGGAGATCCATCGCCGCCACCACCGCCCCAACGAGGTACAGCTCTCCAGCCTGCTGTCCATCAAGACCGGGGCCTGCCCCGAAGACTGCGCCTACTGCCCGCAATCGTCCAAATACGAGACCGAACTGGAGCAGGAACCGCTGATGCCCCTGCCGCAGGTCCTGGAGGCGGCGCGCAAGGCCAAGGAACAGGGGGCCCAACGCTTCTGCATGGGAGCGGCCTGGCGTTCTCCCACGGAAAAGCAATTGGACCAGGTCATCGAGATGGTCAGCGCCGTCAAGGCCATGGGGCTGGAGACCTGCGTGACGCTGGGCATGCTCAAGAACGGCCAGGCCGAGCGCCTGAAGGACGCCGGCCTGGACTACTACAACCACAACCTGGACACCTCGCCCGAGTTCTACGGCGAGATCATCAGCACCCGGACCTACCAGGACCGCCTGGACACGCTGGAGCGCGTGCGCGCCGCCGGCCTGAACACCTGTTGCGGAGGCATCATCGGCATGGGCGAGAGCCGGCGCGAGCGCGCCGGCCTGCTGGCCCAACTGGCCAATATGCGCCCCTATCCCGAGTCCGTACCCATCAATCAGTTGGTCAAAGTGCCCGGCACGCCGCTGGGCGAGGTCCAGGACCTGGATCCCTTCGAGTTCGTGCGCACCATCGCCGTGGCCCGCATCCTGATGCCGACCAGCGCCGTGCGCCTGTCGGCGGGACGCGAAGCCATGGACGACAGCACCCAGGCCCTGTGCTTCATGGCCGGGGCCAACTCCATTTTCTATGGCGAGCAACTGCTGACCACCGCCAACCCGCAGTTCGCGGCCGACCAGGACCTGTTCGCGCGCCTGGACCTGCAACCGGCGCAGTCCGCCCTGGCCGACGATCATCCGGTCGCCGGCAAGACTCGTTTCGTCGCCCTTACCGAGGCTCTCTGAGATGTACACCCTGATCGCCAGCGTCGCCTGCAGCGTCGCCGTCTCCATCCTGCTCAAGGTCGCCCGTCAGAAACAGGTGGACGTGGGCCAGGCCATTGCCGTGAACTACCTGGTGGCGGTGCTGCTGGCCGTGGCTCTTCTGCAGCCGCATCCTTCTAGCCTGCTGAATCCGGCCACCCCCTGGTGGATCCTGATCGCCCTGGGCGTGCTGCTGCCCACCATCTTCCTGGCCATGGCCGCCGCCGTGCGCCATGCGGGCATCGTGCTCAGCGACGCCGCCCAGCGCCTTTCCCTGTTCATTCCGCTGCTGGCCGCCTTCCTGCTGTTCGGCGAACAACTGGGCGTACAGAAGCTGCTGGGCGTGGGCCTGGCCCTGACGGCCCTGCTGTGCCTGCTGGCGCGCCCCCGCCAGGCCGACGGCCCGGCCCAGAACGGGCGCTCCTCGGCCATGCTGCTGGCCGTCTGGGTGGGCTACGGCACCATCGACATCCTGTTCAAGCAGCTCTCCAAGGCAGGCGCCGCCTTTTCCAGCAGCCTGGTGGTGTCCTTCTCGCTGGCGGGCGTGCTGATCCTGGCCTGGCTGCTGGCGCGCCGTACCCGCTGGAACCGCGCGAGCCTGCTGGCCGGCCTGCTGCTGGGCCTGCTGAACTTCGGCAACATCTATTTCTACATCCGCGCGCACCAAACCTTCCCGGACAATCCGACCCTGGTGTTCTCGGCCATGAACATCGGCGTGATTTCCCTGGGCGCGCTGGTCGGCGCCGGTTTCTTCAAGGAAAAGCTCAGTCTCGTGAACATGGCGGGCGTGGCCCTGGCGGTCGCCGCCATCGTGGCGCTGTTTCCGCGTTGAACCTCCCGCCGGCGTAAGCAAACAAGACACAAGGCCATAAGAACATGGCCTTTCTGTCGTTCAGGCGCGGCGCGCCCCCGACCACAATGAAAGGCAATCGCCCATCCGGCGCGACTCAACCGTCTTTCAGGAGGTCCCTACGTGATCCACGGCATAAGAACCCGGCTGCGCTCCTTGTCCCTGCTGCTGGCGCTGTGCTGCGCCGCGATGTCCGCCGCGCAGGCCGAAGGCAGGATACGCATCTCGGAACAGCACGGCATCGTGTACGTGCTGCTGCACATCGCTCGCGACCAGAACCTGATCCAGAAGCACGGTCAGGCGCTGGGTCAGCCCATCGAGGTGGAATGGGTGCGCCTGTCGGGCGGGCCGGCCATCAATGACGCCCTGCTGTCCGGTTCGATCGACATCGCCGCGGCCGGCATAGGCCCGCTGCTCAATATCTGGGACAAGACGCGCGGCAAGCTGGACGTGCGCGGCGTGGCCTCGCTGGGCAGCTTTCCCAACTACCTGATCAGCCACAACCCCAAGGTGCGCGGCATCGAGGACTTCACCGACCGGGACAGGATCGCCCTGCCCGCCGCGGGCACCTCCGTCCAGGCGCGCATCCTGCAACTGGCCGCCGCCCGGAAATGGGGCGAGGCCAACTACCGCAAGCTCGACGCGCTGACGCTCACGCTGCCGCATCCGGACGCGGCGGCGGCCATCATCTCCAACAGCCCGGACATCACCGCGCATTTCGCCAACTCCCCCTTCCAGGAGCAGGAGCTGGCCGCCAACCCCAATGCGCATATCGTGCTGAACTCCAATGACGTGCTGGGCGGTCCCAGTTCCGCCACCGTGCTCTACGCCACGGAGCGCTTCCGCTCCCGCAATCCCAAGACCTACGCCGCATTCCTGGCCGCACTCCAGGAAGCGGCGCAGATCGCCCGCCAGGATCCCGAGGCCGCCGCCCAGGCCTACCTGCGCGCCACCGGCGCCAGCACCGACAAGGCCCTGCTGCTGTCAGTCCTGACCCAGCCCGAGGTGCGCTACGACCTGGCTCCGCGCAATACCCATGTGCTGGCCCATTTCATGTACCGGGTGGGAGCCATCCAGAACGAACCACGCTCCTGGCAGGACTACTTCTTTGCCGATGACGCCGTCCAGGGAGGCAGTTGACATGGCCACGCCTGACATTCTGCTGCGCGCCCGCGGACTGCACCTGCGCTACCCCCAGGGCCGCGAGCAGCTCGTGGCCTGCCACGACATCAGCTTCGATGTGCACCGGCATGACAGGCTGGTGCTGCTGGGCCCCTCGGGCTGCGGCAAATCCACCCTGCTCAAGGCCGTGGCCGGCTTCCTGCCGCTGCAGTCCGGCGTCCTGGAGCTGCAGGGCCGCCCCATCCAGGGGCCGTCGCCGGAACGCGCCGTGGTCTTCCAGGAGTTCGACCAGTTGCTGCCCTGGAAGACCGTGCTGGACAACGTGGTCTTCGCCCTGACCGTCAGCGGACGCCTGGCGGCGCAACCGGCGCGGGACCGGGCGCGGCAGGCCCTGCAGTCAGTGGGACTGGACGGGTTCCTGCACGCCTACCCGCACACGCTGTCCGGCGGCATGAAGCAGCGCGTGGCCATCGCCCGGGCCTTCGCGCTGCAACCGGAAATCCTGCTGATGGACGAACCCTTTGCCGCACTGGACGCCCTGACCCGCGCCAGCTTGCAGCAGGAGCTGCTGGCCCTGAGCGTCAAGACGCGCCTGACCCTGCTGTTCGTCACGCACTCCATCGAAGAGGCCTTGCTGGTGGGCACCCGCATCCTGCTGCTCAGCCCCCATCCCGGCCAGGTCCGGGCGGAGCTGCAGGCAGGCGCGCACCAGCCCGGCAGCCCCGCTTTCGAACGACAGGTGCGCCGGATCCACGACTTGCTGTTCGGTCAGGCGCAGGAGCAGCCGCAAAGGAGGGCCGCATGAACCCAAGCGCGCGCTCGCCTCGCCCGGATGTGATCCACGTTCCGGACCCGCTGGCTCCTGCCCGCCTGCCGGCCGACCGCCGGCCCTGGCGGCACTGGCTGCTGCAGCCCGTGGTCCTGCAGTTCGCCCTGATGGCCGCCCTGGCGCTCTGCTGGGAGCTTGCGGCTCGCTGGAACGACAATCCTCTGCTGTTGCCCACTTTTCTGGACACAGCCCGGGCCTTGTCCAACGGTCTGCTCGACGGCGAGCTGATCAGGCGCAGCCTGACTTCCCTGGGCCTGCTGGCGCAAGCCTATGCCGTCGGCGTGCTGCTGGCCGCCGCCATCACCTGCGCCGCCATGCTCAGCCGCGTCGGCCAGGCCACGCTGGGCATGCTGACGGCCATGTTCAATCCCCTGCCGGCCCTCGCGCTGCTGCCCCTGGCCATGATGTGGTTCGGCCTGGGCACATTCAGCCTGATCTTCGTCATCATCCATTCGGTGGTCTGGCCGCTGGCCCTGAACGCCTGCGCGGGCTTCGGCGGCGTCTCGCCCACCCTGCGGCTGGTGGGCCGCAACCTGGGCCTGTCGGGCCTGCAGATGACCATGCGCATCCTGATCCCCGCCGCGCTGCCTTCCCTGTTCTCGGGGCTGCGCCTGGCCTGGGCCTTCGCCTGGCGCACCCTGATCGCGGCCGAACTGGTCTTCGGGGCGGCCTCCAGCGGCCAGGGGGCCTGGGCTGGTACATCTTCCAGAACCGCAACGAGCTCAACACCGACCAGGTTTTCGCCGGGCTGATCTGCGTGATCGCCATCGGCCTGCTGGTCGAAACCCTGGTGTTCGAGAACCTGGAACGCCTGACGATACGCCGCTGGGGAATGCGCCATCAAAATTGAACGCATATACATATAAGTAAAAACGTATATTTGATATTTAAACTTTGAGCGCGCGGACCATTTTCAACTCCTGTAGATTAGAAAAAAACTTTTCACCGGCGCACACGCCGGGTACAACACAGGAGACACCATCATGGCAGGACTTTCCCGTCGTCAACTACTGCTGGCCGCCGCTTCGGCCGGCGCCGGGGCCCTGACGGCCCCCTGGCTGAGCCGCGTCGCCTTCGCGGCCGGCAAACCCGTGGTGGCCGCGCTGTTCTGCGGCCACATCGACGACAACGGCTTCATGCAGGCCGGATACCAGGGCTTCAAGAAGGCCCAGGACAGCCTGGGCATCACCGCCCACTACAAGGACAAGGTCGCCAACGAGACCCAGGCCCAGATCGCCGCCCTGCGCGAGCTGGCCAAGCAGTACAAACCCGCCTTGCTCATCGCCCACGGCGGCCAGAACACGGACGCCGCCCTGGCCGTTGCCAAGGAATTCCCGGAGGTGCGCTTCGTGGTCACCCAGGGCGCCGTGACGGCCGACAACCTGAGCAGCTACGATGTGCGCCAGGAAGAATCGGCCTGGCTGGCCGGCGCCTATGCCGCGCTGATGACCAAGACCGGCGTGGTCGCCCACCAATCGGGCATCCGCGTGCCGCCCGGCCTGCGCGCCCGGGCTTCGTATGCCGCCGGCGTGAAGTACGCCAATCCGGACGTCAAGCTGCTGACCAACTTCTCCGGCAACCAGGACGACACGGCCCTGGCCGAACGCGTGACGCGCGCCCAGGCCAAAGCCGGCGCCGACATCATCTACACCATGCTGAACAAAGGCCGCAGCGGTACCACCCAGGCCTGTCGCGAGCTGGGCATCAAGGAGATCGGCAACGTGATCGACTGGGTTGCCCGCGAACCGGACGTGTTCATCGGTTCGGCCTGGGCCGACGTGGGCATAGGCGTGTTCGAAGCCTGCAAGGACCTGGCCGACGGCAAGTTCCAGGCCGGCAAGATCTTCAAGGTGGGGCTGCAGCAGCCCGACGCCGTGCGCCTGATCATGGCCCCGGACACGCCCGATGCCGTGCGCCAGCGCATCGCCGCCCTGCAGCAGGACATCCTGGCGGGCAAGATCCATGTCGAGTCCGAATTCAACGGACCTGAATTCCAGATCTGATCGCGGCTTTGGAGCCATCGCAGAAAAGCGGCCCGCAGGCCGCTTTTTTCTCTTGCTCTTCATGAAGCCAATCCGCGGACCGACGGGAAAAACGGCTTTTTCGACAACGCCCTACCCAAGTTTGAAGGCACAGGCAGGGCTGAGGCCTCGCCGTTGCTGCGCGGACTCAAGTGCCGGAGCGCAGCGCAGGCTCTTGCGGCTTGTCTCCCTCGGGCCCCGCCCCGTCAAGCGAATCGCTTGCCGTCGGCTCCACCGGCGCGCCCTCGGCCGCGGCCGGCACGCGTTCCTCGACCGGAGGCAAGTCTTCAAAGACGGGATCATGCGATACGTCCGAGGTGATATCCACACGCGGATCCAGCGCCACCGCGGCAGCCGAGCTTTGCAGGCTGTCGGGCATGGGCACGAAAGTGGTCGGGGCGTCCTGGCTCAGGTGATCGCCCAGGACCTTCTGCGGACGCACCAGCAGCACCAGGGACAGGCCGCACAGGGCCACGAAGATATAGTAGAGATTGCTGCCTATATAGGACATCAGCAGGCCCGCCAGCAGCGGCCCCAGGCAGGCCCCCAGCCCGTACACCATGTAGAGGATGGCGCTCAGGCCCACGCGGCGCTCCGGGTCCACGTTGTCGTTGGCGAAGGCCGCGCCCAGCGGATACAGGGTGAACTGCAGGATGCCGAACAGGGCGGAAAACGTCAGCAGGAACCAGAAAGGCGCCTCGAACCAGCCCCATAGCGGAATGGCCAGGGCCAGCAGACAGGCGGCATTGATACGGATCAGCAGAACGCGGCTGACGCGGTCGGCCAGCCAGCCCACGGGCCATTGCGCCAGCACCCCGGCGGCCACCGATACGGCCACGAACAGGGCGGCCTGCTCGTTGCTCAGGTGCACGCGCACCGCGTACACCGGCGCCAGGCCGTAGAAGGCCCCCGTCAGCATGCCGGCGATCAGCAGCACCATCATGGACATGGGCACGCGATCCACATAGTAGCGGGCGTTGATCGGGGCGGGCACCTGCAGCGGCGGGTGGCTGCGCCGCGTGATGGCCACCGGCACCAGGCTGAAGGCCGAGCAAATGGCCACGAAGACCAGGGGTTCGAAATTCAGGTGGGGAAACAAGGTCAGGGACAACTGGCCCAGCACCGTGCCCAGGCTGGAGAACACCATGTAGAAGGCGAAGATGGTGCCGCGCTGGGAATTGTCGGTCTGTTCGTTCAGCCAGCTCTCGATGCCCATGAACTGGACCACCATGGCGGCGCCGGCCAGAAAGCGCAGCACCAGCCAGATGTACATGGTGTCGATCAGGATCTGAGCCAGCACGCAGATGGTGACGATGGCGGCGCTGGCGGCATAGGCGCGGATGTGCCCCACTCTCATGATCAGGCGGTGGCCCACCCGGGCGCCGAATACCAGACCCAGGTAATACACCGCGATCAGTCCGCCCACCCAGACTTCCGACACCGAGATGGCCGTCAGGCGCACCCCCATGAAGGTGTTGAACAGCCCCGAGCTCATCAAGAGCATCAAGGTGGCGAAATACAGTGACGAGAAGGCGCCTACCGATGACAGCATTCGCGGGTATCCTAAAATAACGCCCTCATGCCGCGCAGGCCGGCGCCTGCTTGCCGCCCCCCAAGAGGGCGGTCTTACCTTGGGGCGGCCCGGCGGAAAAAAAGACGCCGGCACGAGGCCGGCGCCTTCTTGCTGTCCACCTCGCGGCTGGCAGGCCGCTCGGATCCGCCGGGCACAGGACAGTCCGCGGGAACTGTGCTGCGCCCGGGCTCATCCCGCGCCGCGCCGGACGGGGCGCGGGACCGCTGACTTAGGACTGGACCTGCTTGAGCAGGGTGTCGGCGTCGCTGGTGTGCAGCCCGCCGCCCTCGTCGATGTTCAATTGCTTGACCACGCCGTCCTCCAGCAGGGCCGAATAGCGCTTGGAGCGCACGCCCAGGCCCTTGGCGGTCAGGTCGAACTCCAGGCCCAGCTTCTTGGTCCAGATGCCGCTGCCGTCCGCCAGCAGGCGCACCTTGCCATCGATGTTCAGGGACTTGCCCCAGGCGCCCATGACGAAGGGATCGTTCACGGCCACGCACCAGATCTCGTCCACGCCGGCGGCCTTGAAGGCGTCGGACTTGGCGGCGAAGCCGGGCAGGTGCTGCTCGGAGCAGGTGGGCGTGAAGGCGCCGGGCACGGCGAACACGGCGATTTTCTTGCCCTTGACCAGGTCGGCCACCTGGAAATTGTTGGGGCCGACGGCGCAGGTGTCCGTGGCGGTTTCGATGTATTCGCTCAATGTTGCGTCTGGAACGCGTTCGCCGACTTTGATAGACATGAGGGTCTCCGTGTTGGGTTGCACCGCCGAAACGGCGGCCTTGAACCGCCTATGATACTGATAGTCCGGCCCTGCTTGAAGCCTATAGTGCTTATCAGGAAGTATCACGATGCAAGGAAGGATGCGAAAAGGCCGGGCGCATGGCCCGGCCTTCAGTCTTGACGCATCGTGTGCGGCAGGACGACTACAGCCATCCCATCATGCGGGGCAGCCAAAGCGTGATTTCCGGCACGAAGGTGATCATCAGCAGGAAACCCAATCCGGTGAGCAGCCAGGGTATGGTTGACTTGGTCACTTCGGTCAGCCCCAGCCTGGATATGCTGGAGGCGACGTACAGGTTCAGGCCCACCGGCGGCGTGGCCAGGCCGATCTCCATGTTCACCACCAGCATGATGCCGAAGTGCACGGGGTCCATGCCCAGCTTCATGGCGACCGGGAACAGGATGGGCGCCATGATCAGGATCAGGCCGGAAGGCTCCATGACCATGCCGATCACCAGCAGCAGCACGTTCACGAACAGCAGGAAGGCGATCAGGCCCATGCCCTGCGTGACGATCCATTCGGCGATGGCCTGCGGGATCTGCTCGGAAGTCAGGATGAAGGCGAACATCACGGCGTTGGTGATGATGTACAGCAGCATGGCGCTCATGGCCGCCGATTCCAGCACGATGCGCTTGACGTCGCGCATCTTCACGTCCTTGTAGACCCAGACGGCGATGACAAAGGCGTAGACCGCGCTGATGGCCGCCGCCTCGGTGGGCGTGAACACCCCGGAGTAGATGCCGCCCATGACGATGACGATCAGCATCAGGCCCCAGATGGAGTCCATGAAGGCACGCCAGCGTTCCTTGTAGGAAGCGCGCGGCATGCGCGGGTAGCCCAGCTTCCAGGCGCGGAACATGGTGGTGGCGCCCAGGCACAGGGCCAGGATGATGCCCGGCACCACGCCGGCAATGAACAACTGGCCGATGGACGCGGTGCCCACCTTGGCGCCGTCCGGGCCTTCGACCATCATGCCGCTGGTGGCCACGGCGTACATCACCATCACGATGGAGGGCGGCAGCAGAATGCCCAGGCCGCCGGACGTGGACACGATGCCGGTGCCGAACTGGGCCGGATAGCCCTGCTTGACCATGGCCGGAATCATGATGGAGCCGATGGCCGCCACGGTGGCGGGCGAGGAACCGCTGATGGAGGCGAACAGCGCGCAGGCCAGCACGGCCGCCAATCCCATGCCGCCGGGCAGGTGGCCGACCATGGAGGAGGCAAAGCGGATCATGCGCTGGGCCACGCCGCCATGCGTCAGAAAGCCCCCGGCCAGGATGAAGAACGGGATCGCCATGATCTCGAATTTCTCGATCCCGGTGAACAGCTTGAGCGCGATGCTGTCCATGGGCACTTCGGTCATGGTGAACAGAAAGCCCATCACCGTCAGGCCCAGCGCGATGGACACGGGCATGCCGGTCAGCAGCAGGACCGCCAGCAGGGCGAAAATGATCAGGGCGGTCATGCGCGCGCTCCTTGGTTTTCAGCCAGGCCTTGCTCGGTCTCGGCGACCAGGTCGACGGCGGGCTGGTGGTGGACGAGCTCGCCTGTCTGCACGAAGCGCACCAGCGCCTGCAGGAAGCGGAAGCACATCAGCAGGGAACCGGCGGGCACCGCCAGGTAGACGATCCAGACAGGCACTTCCATGTCGGCGGACACCTGCGCGGTCTGGGCGATGCCATAGACGAACTTGCCGCCGATCCAGGCCACGATGGCCGTGAACAGCGCGCCGGCGAACAGGGAGATCACCACCAGCAGATGGCGCCAGCGCGGCCCCACGGCATTGACCAGCACGTCCACGCCCACGTGGATGCCCACGCGCACGCCGTAGGCGGCGCCGAACTTGGCCATCCAGACGAACAGGTAGATGCACAGCTCCTGGGCCCAGAGCAGATTGACGCCCACCACGCTGCGGTAGGCGGAGCGCGCCATGCCCATCAAGGTCTCATGGCCGTTGGCGCGCGACCAGGACACCAGATCGGCCAGCAGGCTGACCGAATAGCGCTGGCAGACCGCCACAAAAATGAGCAGGACCGCCGCCACCATCAGAAGCGAGATGAAGGCTTCCTCGAAACGATCCAGTAATCGTAAGAACATGATATCTCCAGGCTGCAGGCGGACTGCCCGGCGCGCGGCAGGCATTCGCCCATAGCGGGAACGAAAGGGAAAAAGCGGGCCTGGAACAGGCCCGCGGGAGGCGGCCGCCGCAGCGGCGCGCGCCTTACTCCATGGCTTTGTAGAACGAGTCGATCACGTCCTGGCCGATGCGGGAAGCCATTTCCTTGTGCACGGGACGCAGCTGCTTGATCCACTCCTGGCGCTCGGCATCGCTCAGCTCATAGAACTGGGTCTTGCCCGAATCCTTCATGGCCTGCAGCGACTCCAGGTTTTCCTGCTCGGCGATGTCATTGGCGTACTGGGTGGCTTCGGTCATGGCCTTCTCCAGCGGCTGGCGCACGTCCTCAGGCAGGCCTTCCCAGAATTTCTTGTTCACGATGACCGCATAGCCCAGATAACCATGATTGGACATGGTGGCGTGCTTCTGCACTTCGTGCATCTTCTGGGTGTACATATTGGAAGGCGGGTTCTCGGTGCCGTCCACCACGCCGGTCTGCAGGGCCTGGTAGACCTCGGAAAACGCCATCACCTGGGGCACGGCGTCCAGCGCCTTGAACTGGGCCTCCAGCACCTTGGAGGACTGGATGCGCATCTTCAGGCCCAGGAAGTCATCCGGGGTGTGCAAGGGAGTATTGGCGCTCATGACCTTGAAGCCGTTGTCCCAGTAGGCCAGGCCCTTGATGCCCTTGGACTCCAGCTTGTCCAGCAGTTGGCGGCCGACCGGGCCTTCGGTGACCTTGCGCAGGTCCGTGCGGTCCTTGAAGATGAAGGGCAGGTCGAACACCTCGAATTCCCGCACGCCCAGGGGGCCGAACTTGGCCAGCGACGGCGCCAGCATGTGCACCGCGCCCAGTTGCAGGGCTTCCAGCTCCTCCTTGTCCTTGTACAGTTGCGAGTTCGGGTAGACCTCCACCACGACCTTGCCTTCCGTGTACTTTTCCGCCAGCTCCTTGAAGCGCGTGGCGCCCTTGCCCTTGGGCGTGTCCGGCGAGACCACGTGGCTGAACTTGATGATCAGGGGGTTGGCCATGGCGGGAGCGGACAGGAATACGGAAGCCACCAGGGTGGCCATGAGCGTCTTTTTCATGATTGCCTCCGGTCGGAGCGGAACCGACACACTTTATTGATTGATATGCGTAAAAGCGTGTAGCTTAAAAAAGCAGTGTGATTTTATCTATTGTGGAAATCCGAAACCTTTTGTCATGAAGCGCCTTGCCCGACCGCCCCGCCCCGACGGCCCCGCCGCCTCCCTGGCCCTGGCGCCTCACCCGCTCAGCCCCTACGTGCCCATCCTGGCCATCGTGGTCATCGTCCTGCTGATGGGCGTGTTCGCCTGGGCGGTCAGCTCGGAGCGGCGCGACGAACAATCGGACGAGCTGATCCGCAACGCCCTGTGGGTCGAACAGTCGCTGTCCTTCCAGCTGCGCTCGCACGAAAACAACCTGACCCGCATCGCGGACGATCTGAGCCTGCCGGACCATCCCGGCGATACGCGCGACGCCCTGACCCAACTGCAGCATTTCAAGACCATCCATCCCGACCTGCTCAAGGTGGTGGTCCAGGACCGCTTCGGCACCACCTTGCTGGTGCGCCCGCCGGGCGCGGACACGCGCATCGCCGCACACGTATCCACGCCGCGCAGCGCCACCTGGCTGCCGGCATACGAATCCAGCGAGCACAAGGAGGCCGCGCTGGACCTGGTCGTGCCCATCTACGAGAAAGACGAAATCGCCGGCACCCTGCGCGCCACTTTTTCGCTGCACAAGATCCTGACGGAAAACGTGCCCTGGTGGATTGCCGAGCACTACCACGTCATGCTGGTGGACAGCAACGATACGGTGCTGGCCATGCGCTCCAAGGGCGAGCCGGCCCGGGACGCGCTGCGTCACGCCATGTCCGTGGACCCGCCGCTGCACGGGCTGCGCATGATCATCACTCCCTACCAGCAGAAAAGCATTCCCACCTTCACGCTGCTGCTGACCGTGATCGCCGGCCTGGCCTTGCTGGCCGTGGTCAACCTCATCATCCAGCACCACTACGCCCGCAAGCGCCGCGACGCCGAGAACGCGCTGATGCAGGAGCAGGCCTTTCGCAGCGCCATCGAGAACTCCATGGTCACCGGCATGCGCGCGCGCGATCTGGACGGCCGCATCCTGTACGTCAATCCGGCCTTCTGCCGGCTGGTGGGCCTGGAGAGCCGCGACATCATCGGCCTGTCCCCTCCCATGCCCTGGTGGGTGCCGGAAATGATGGACGAGACCCTGGAGAGGCGCGACCGCCTCAGGCGCGCACCCTCGGTGCAGGTCTTCGAGACCCGCTTCCAGCACGCGGACGGCTCGCGCCTGGACGTGCAGGTGTTCGAATCGCCGCTGATCGACGCCCAGGGCGAACAGGTCGGCTGGATCGGCTCCATCATCGACATCAGCTCGCGCAAGCAGGCCGAGGCGCTGGCCAGCTCGCAGTCCGAGCAGCTGCACCACACGGCCAAGCTCATCACCATGGGGGAGATGGCGTCCACCCTGGCGCATGAACTGAACCAACCCCTGTCGGCCATCGCCAGCTATGCGGCCGGCGCGCTGAACCTGCTGCGCGCCGGCCAGGCCGATCCGGCCCTGCTGACCCGCAGCATGGAGAGCCTGGCCGAGCAGACTCGCCGGGCCGGCCTGATCATCCACCGCATCCATGACTTCGTGCGCAAGCGCGACCCGCAACTGACCCGCCTGAACCTGGTCGAGGCCCTGCAGGGCGCGCTCGCGCTGGCGCGCGCGGACCTGCGCCGCCACGACATCCAGCTGCGCCTGCCCGCGCATCCGGCATGCCTGCCGGTGCTGGGCGACAAGGTGCTGCTGGAGCAGGTCATCTTCAACCTGGTGCGCAACGCCGCCGAGGCCATGTCCGGCCTGCCGCCCGAGCGCCGCCTGCTGGAAGTCTCGCTGCAGGAGCGCGACGGCATGGTCCTGGCCATGGTGGCCGACCAGGGTCCGGGGTCGCTGCGGCCATCATGGCCGAGGTGTTCCAGGCCTTCACCACTACTAAAAACGACGGACTGGGGATAGGATTGAACATTTGCCGCTCCATCATCGAGCTGCACCATGGCAAACTCTGGTTCGAGAACGAGGCCCCCTACGGCGCCACCTTCCTGTTCTCCCTGCCCCTGATCGAACATGACTGAGCCCCTATCCTCCCCGCTGGTCCATATCGTGGATGACGACGACGCCATCCGCGACGCCCTCTCCTGGCTGTTCGCCACCCGCCGGGTGGACACCCGGACCTGGAGCAGCGGCGAAGCCTTCCTGCAGGCCATCACCTCCGAAACCCAAGGCTGCATCCTGCTGGACATACGCATGGGCGGGATCTCGGGCCTGGAAGTGTTCGAGCGGCTGCGCCAGATGCATTCGGACCTGCCCGTCATCTTCCTGACGGGCCACGGCGACCTGCCGCTGGCCGTCAATGCGCTCAAGCAGGGCGCGGCCGACTTCATCGAGAAACCCTTCAACGACAACGACCTGGTGGACCGCGTGCTGGAGGTATTGCGCAGCTATCAGGCCAGCCAGGCCGAGCGCGCCAGCGAGGACGCCCTGGAGCGGCGGCTGGAGACGCTGTCCCAGCGCGAACGGGAGGTGCTGGGCCTGGCCCTGGAAGGCCGCCTGAACAAGCAGATCGCCGAGGAACTGAACATCACCATGCGCACGGTGGAAGTGCACCGGGCCCGCGCCCTGGAAAAAATGCAGGCCCGCACCCTGCTGGAGCTGGCACGCGTCCTGGATCCGGCCCGGCTGCGCGAAGACCGCGGCCCGGCAGGGGCATGAGGCGGCGGCGCCCGCCCCGATGTATATAATGAAAACATAAAGCAATGGAACCGCGCGGGCGCCCGCCCGGACGGCTCCCGGAGGAATGATGAGCAACACACCCAAGCCGGCCGCTGCCGCACTGCACCTCTCCCACCTGGACGACGACGGCCAGGTCCGCATGGTCGATGTCAGCGACAAGACCGCCACCTCCCGTTCGGCCACCGCGCGCAGCGTGGTGCGCCTGAGCCCGGCCGCCTTCGAACTGCTGTCGGCCAGCCGCAACGCCAAGGGCGAGGTGCTGAACACCGCCCGCGTGGCCGGGGTGCTGGCCGCCAAGCGCTGCGCCGACCTGATCCCCATGTGCCACAGTCTTCCGCTGGATTTCGTGGGCATAGATTTCGAAAGCGACGCGGCCGCGGGCACCATCGCCGTGCTGGCGACCTGCCGCACGCGCTACACCACGGGCGTGGAAATGGAAGCCATGACGGCCTGCAGCGTGGCCGCGCTGACCATCTACGACATGTGCAAGGCTGCCGACAAGGGCATCATCATCGAACAGACACGCCTGCTGGAGAAGACCGGCGGCAAGAGCGGCACCTGGACGGCCCCGGCCTGACAGGCGCCCACGGAGACTTTCATGACTAACCCATCGACTTTGCGCGTCCTGTACTTCGCCCAGGTGGCCGAGCGCACCGGCGTGCGCCAGGAAAGCTGGGACTGGCCGCAGGAGGGCACCGTCCAGCAATGGCTGGACGCGCTGCTGCAACGCCACCCGGACCTGCAGGACATGGCCGGCCGGCTGAAGGTGGCCGTCAACCAGTTCCACGCCCGCCCGGACGACCCCGTGCGCGCCGGCGACGAAGTGGCGGTCTTCGAACCCGTCACCGGAGGCTGACATGGTCATCGTGCAGACCCAGGACTTCGACGCCGCCGCGCTGAACGAACAACTGCGCCGCACGGCCGGCGGCAAGGCCGGCGCCATGGTCACCTTCGTGGGCTACGTGCGCGACCAGGCCGACGGCACCCCGACCCGCTCCCTGTTCCTGGAACACTATCCGGGCATGTGCGAGCGCGAGATCGAGGACGTATGCGCCCAGGCGCGCGCGCGCTGGCCCGTCCTGGACACCCTGGTCGTGCACCGCGTGGGCGAGCTTTCCCTGACGGACCAGATCGTCTACGTGGGCGTGACCAGTCCCCATCGCGGCGACGCCTTCCGGGCCTGCGAGTTCATCATGGACGTGCTCAAGACCCGGGCCCCCTTCTGGAAACGCGAAACCCTGGCCGACGGCCAGCGCTTCTGGGTCCAGCAGCGCGACAGCGACGCGCAGAAGACCGACTCCTGGAATTCTTCTTCCGACACCGCCAAACATGTCTAAAGCCAAACCCGACCTGCCCCCGGTCAGCCTGGCCGCCGCCGTGCTGACCATCTCGGACAAGCGCGGGCCCGGGGACGACACCTCGGGCGACTACCTGGCCGCCAGCCTGCAGGAAAGCGGACAACGCTGCGTGCAGCGGGCCATCAGCCGCGACAATATGTACGCCATCCGCGCCGTGCTCAGCCAGTGGATCGCCGATCCGGCCATCCAGCTCATCCTGTGCAACGGCGGCACCGGCTTCAGCCACCAAAAGTCCGCCATCGCCGCCGTCCCCCCGCTGCTGGACCAGGTGGTCCCCGGCTTCGGCGAACAATTCCGCTTCCTGTCCTACCAGGAGATCGGCTCCTCGGCGCTGCAGTCGGACGCCCTGGCCGGCACCGCCAACGAAACCCTGCTCTTTTGCCTGCCCGGCTCGCCCGGCGCCTGCAAGCTGGCCTGGGAAGGCATTCTGCGCCAGCAACTGGACAGCCGGCACCGCCCCTGCAACTTCGCCTCGCAATACCTGCGCTGAGGCCCTGATTCCACGGACTCCTGTACAACGATGATCGAATTTGACGTAGCCCAGCAGCGCCTGGCCCAGGCGGGCCGGCTTCCCGAACGGACCGAAACCTGCGAACTGAGCGCCGCCCTGGGCCGCATCCTGGCCCAGGACATCCAGGCCCAACTGGACATGCCGCCGGCCGACAACAGCGCCATGGACGGCTATGCCGTGCGCCTGGCCGACGTCGCGGACGGCCGCGTGCTGCCCATCCAGCAGCGCTGCTATGCCGGCGAGGTTCCCGAGACGCTGAAGGAAGGCATGGCCATCCGCATCTTCACCGGCAGCCTGCTGCCGCCCGGCGCGGACACCGTGATCATCCAGGAGAACTGCCAGGAAGACGAACACGGCGTGCGCATCCTGGAAGCCCCCGAGGTCGGCGCCAACATCCGCCGCCGCGGCGAGGACATGCGCCGCGGCGAAGTCTTGATCCAGTCCGGCACGCGCCTGACCGCGGCCCACATCGCGCAGCTGGCGGCCCAGGGCCACGCCGCCCTGTCCGTCTATCCGGGACTGACCGTGGGCATCCTGACCACGGGCGCCGAGCTGACGCCCGCCGGCCCGCCGCGGCGCCCCGGCCAGATCTACAACTCCAACGCCCCCATGCTGCAGGCCCAGCTGCTGGCCCTGGGCGTGGCCGCGGTGCGCGCCGTCCACGCCGCCGACACGCTGGAGGCCATCCGCGACGCCCTGCAGTCCCTGCTGGCCGAGTGCGACCTGGTCCTGACCGTGGGCGGCGTGTCCGTGGGCGAGAAAGACCTGGTCAAGCCCGCCATCGAGTCCATCGGCGGCCAGCTGGACCTTTGGAAAGTGCGTATGAAGCCGGGCAAGCCCCTGGCCCTGGCCTATGTGCAGGACAAGCCGCTGGTCTGCCTGCCCGGCAATCCCGTCTCGTCCTACGCCGTCTTCGCCCTGATGGTCTCCCCCCTGGTGCGTCGCTTGCAGGGCCGCCGCGAAACGCTGCCCGCGATACGTTACGGCGTGCTGCAGGGCGAGCGCCACTTCCAGGGCGACCGCGAGGAATTCATCCGCGTGCAGCTGGACAGCGACGAGCAGGGCCGGCTGCTGGTCCGCCCCTTCGGCAACCAGGGCTCGGGCGTGATCAGCTCCCTGCCCTGGGCCCAGGCCCTGGCGCGCATCCCCGCCGACGCCCACGTCGCGCCGGGCGACGTGGTCCGCATCTACGAATACAGCCTGTGGCAGGCCTGATGCCCTGAATTCTTGAGGGCCGTTTCGCCGTAACGATGCCGGTCAGCCCAGCGCTGGCTGGCATTTTTTTTGATCCACCCTAGAATTCCGCCACACCCATCAGTTGCTCGATAGCAGAGTGAGTCTTTGTGAGGGCGCTGTTCGAGGACGACGTTTGTGGCTTGTCCGGGGGACAAGCCACCGTCCAAGTTAACGGCACGCCTGTCGCTGTCCTTGGGCAAGGGGACCCGCGCATAGCGCGGGCGAGGGCCCCAGCCAAGCCGGCCAGCACAGGCTTCCCTCAAGAAAACCACGGTTCTCACGCCTTCGACCACATCACATTGCCTCTCAATCAAGGATCCCCGCAAAAACTTGCGACACGCCGTAGCCCACCCGCTTGGACGACAAGACCTTTCATGAGCCCCGGCCGGCATCAAAAGACAAAATCAACCGAATGCGCCGCCTCCAGGTCCTGGGGCGTATTGATGTTGAAGAACGACGGCGCCGACGCATCGCGGAAGTACACCTCCAGGGCGCCGGCGGCGTGCAGCCAGCCCATGACGCGGCGCTCGCCGCTGAGCAGGTACTTCTTCAGGGAAGCCGCCTGGTCGGCCCGCAGCAACAGGCACAAAGGATGCGTGCGCTCGGCCTGCGCATAGGCCATGGGTGCACCGTGCTCCTGCACGGCCTGTGCCAGCCGCCTGCCCAGGTCCGCCGGCAGAAAAGGCAGGTCCACCGGACAGGACAGGGCCCATGGCGTGTCGACCTGCTCCAGCGCGCTGGCCAGTCCGGCCAAGGGGCCCAGGAAGCCACCCAGCCCGGCCTCATCCGGCACGACGCGCCCCCAATGCGCGTACTGTTCGGGATTGCGGTTGGCGCTGATCAGGATGGAGCCGACCTGCGGGCGCAGGCGCCGCACCACGTGCTGCACCAGCGGCTGCCCCGCCAAGGGCAGCAGCCCCTTGTCGACCCGACCGGACAGATCGAACCGTCGGGCCTGCCCGCCCGCCAGCACGATTCCGCTGATGTCATGCGCGGCTATCATCCGCCGATATAACTCATCTCGATGCGCGGCCGGCCGACGGTCTGCTCGCCGCGGATCTCGGAATATCGGTCCCGCCGCCCGGACCAGACGCCGTGCAGGTAGGCCGCCAACTGCTCGTCGGTCGCACCGGCCCGCAGCTGCGCGCGCACATCATAGCCCTGGGAAGCGAACAGGCACAGGAACAGCCGCCCTTCCGGCGAGAGGCGCATGCGCGAACAGTCGCCGCAGAAAGGCTGGGAAACACTGGTGATCACGCCGATCTCGCCCGACCCGTCCGCAAAGCGCCAGCGGCTGGCCACCTCGCCCCTGTACTACGCCTGGGTCGGCTCCAGCGGATAGCGTTCGTGGATGCGCGCCACGATGTCCGCGCCGCTCACCACCTCGTCCAGGTTCCAGCCGTTGCTGGTGCCCACGTCCATGTATTCGATGAAGCGCAGGATCTGCCCCGAACCCTTGAAATGTTCCACCATGGGCAGGATCTGGTCGTCGTTCAAGCCTTTGCGCACCACCATATTGACCTTGACCGGCGCCAGGCCCGCGGCGTGCGCCTGGGCGATGCCGTCCAGCACGGTGGCCACCGACACGCTGCTGTCGCTCAACTGGGTGAAGCGCTGGTCGTCCAGGGCGTCCAGGCTGACCGTGACCCGGTGCAGGCCGGCTTCCTTCAAGGCCCGGGCCTTGCGGCCCAGCAAGGTCCCGTTGGTGGTCAAGGTCAGCTCGACGGGATGCCCTTCGGGCGTGCGCAGCCTGGCCAGCATGGCGATCAGCACTTCGATGTCGCGCCGCAGCAAGGGCTCGCCGCCCGTCAGGCGCAGCTTGCGCACGCCCAGGGCCACGGCCTGGCGGGCCACACGCTCGATTTCCTCGAAGCTGAGCAGCGAAGCATGCGGCAGGAATTCGTAATCCGAACCGAAGATCTCGCGCGGCATGCAGTAGGTGCAGCGGAAATTGCATTTGTCGGTCAGGGAGATGCGCAGGTCGCGCAAGGGCCTGTGCCGCGTATCCAGGGGCTGTCCGGACGCGCCGGCGGCGCGCACCGTCGGCCTGCGTTCGGGTGCTGCCCCGAGGGAAGCCCTTATGTCATCGCTCATTGTGTTCTCGTCATTCAAGGACGGGGTTCGGCCCCGTCTCATGGTCTGTGTTTTCGTAAGGCAACACGGCGCCGCATCAGCGCCAGAGCAGGTCGGCCGGTTGGCCGAAGGCCTGCTCCAGAGTCAGGATGCGCCCCATGCCCGCCGGATCGTAGCCCGCCAGCTCCTGCATGAACTTGCCATAGGCCGGGCCCGTGATCAAATCCATCAGGTGCTGCATGGGCGCGGTGTCCAGCTTGTCCTGCTGCACGGCGATGAAATACCGCTCCTGCGCCAACGGAATGAAATCCAGTCCGCAGCGGCTGGCCGCCGTCTCCACGCCCAGGCCGGTATCGGCCATGCCGCTGGCCACGTGCGCCGCGACCGCCATGTGCGTCAATTCTGTGGTTTCGAAACCCGGGACCGCATTCGTGTTTACCCCTAGCTGGCCCAGCAGCAGGGTTGCCAGGAAGCGGGTACTCGAACCGATCTGCCGGTTCACGAAGCGCACGTCCGGCCTGACCAGATCCGCGATGCCGGTGATGTTCTTGGGATTGCCCTTCTCCACGAAGAGGCCCGTGTTGCGCGTGGCCAGGAAAATCAGGCGATGGCGCAGCGGCGAAAGCCATTCGCTGTAGCGCCGCAGGGCGGCTCCCTCGAACTGGCCGGCCGGCACCTGAAAGCCCGCCAGGTCGCAATCGCCGCGCTCCAGCGAGGCCAGCGCCTCGATGGCGGTGCGGTAGCGCAGCTCCAGCGGCAGCACATCCATGTCGTTGGCCAGGCGCATCAGGCCTTCGATCGCAAAGCCATGGCTGGCCTGAAACCGCAGGCGGGCGGGCTGCTGGCTGTACAGGCGGCCCAATTCTTCCTGCAGCTCGGAGGCCATGCTCTCCAGCGTGGGCGTCAGGCGCGCGTCCAGGCGCCGGTTGGCCCACAGCAGGCGCTGGGCGAATTCGGTCAGCTTGGTGCCTTTGCGCCGCGACGTCTCCAGCAAGGCGGCGTCGAATTCTTTCTCGGCATTGCGCAGCAGGCCCCAGGCGTGGCGATAGGAAAACTGGCAGGCCTTGCTGGCTCCGGACAGGTGTCCCAGGCTTTCAATGGCGCCCAGCAGGCGCAGCACGTCTCCCATGGGAAGCTCCGCGCCGCCTGAATTTTCCAGCACCCATTCTGATCGCAGCCTGGCTTTGAACTTGAGGTTGGCCATGGTCTCGAGCGTTGTGTGTTTGCGTATTATGTTCCCAGGAACATGTTCAAATCATTATATATGCGAAATATTGCTTATTGAAGTTGATTGATTTCCTTTGTAGATTACGGGGGAGAACACATTCAATAATATGCACGATCGTGCATAAAAAAACATGGAGGCGCAGGCGCCTGACTCTGGCGCCGCGCATACGGACATGCAATTACCCCCACACACGCGGGAGTTCGAGCCATCCGGCCAGGCTCCCCTGGACGTCGTCATGCAGGCCTTGCAGCAGCACGCCGGCCAACGCGGCAATCTGCTCCCCATTCTGCACACCATCCAGGACGCGCTCGGCTACCTGCCCGAATCCATCGTGCCCGTGCTGGCCGAGCATCTGGCGCTGTCGCGCGCTGAAATCCATGGCGTCATCTCTTTCTACGCCCACTTTCGCGAACAGCCGCACGCCTGCCGCACCCTGGAGATCTGCCGAGCCGAGGCCTGTCAGTCGCGCGGCGGCCTGGAGCTGGCCGCGCATGCCCGCCGCCGCCTGAACTGCGATTTCCACGAAAACAGCGCCGCCGGCCAGGTCACCCTGGAGCCGGTGTACTGCCTGGGCCTGTGCGCCCAGTCGCCCGCCATCATGCTCGACGGCGTCCCGCATGCTCGCGTCACCCCCGAGAAACTCGACGCCCTGCTCACTGCCGAAGGGGTAGCGCCATGACCGCCATCACTGTCTACATTCCCCGCGACACGGCCGCCGTGGCCATGGGCGCCAACCAGCTGGCCGCACTGCTGGACGAAGAAGCCAAGCGCCGCGGACAGGACGTGCGCATCGTGCGCAACGGCTCGCGCGGCCTGCTCTGGCTGGAGCCCATGGTGGAAGTGCAAACGCCGCAGGGACGCGTGGCCTACGGCCCCGTCCAGTGCGAAGACCTGCCCGGCCTGCTGGATGCCGGATTGCTGCAGGGCGGCGAGCACGCCCTGCGCCTGGGCCTGACCGACGAAATCCCCTACCTGAAGAATCAGGAGCGCCTGACCTTCGCGCGCGTAGGCGTCATCGACCCGGTCAGCGTGGCGGACTATGAGTCCTTCGGCGGCTTCGAGGGCCTGCGCAAGGCGCTGGCCATGGAGCCGGCCGCCATCGTCCAGGAAGTGACCGATTCGGGCCTGCGCGGCCGGGGCGGCGCCGCCTTCCCCACCGGCATCAAGTGGAAGACCGTGCTGGGCACGCCCGCCGAGCAGAAATACATCGTCTGCAACGCCGACGAGGGCGACTCGGGCACTTTCTCCGACCGCATGCTGATGGAAGGCGATCCGCTGTGCCTGATCGAAGGCATGGCCATCGCCGGCGTGGCGGTGGGCGCCACCTGCGGCTACATCTACGTGCGTTCCGAATATCCGCTGGCCGTGCAGGTCCTGAACGAGGCCATCGTCGCGGCGCGCGCCGCGGGCTGGCTGGGACAGGACATCCAGGGCAGCGGCCGCGCCTTCGACCTGGAAGTGCGCAAGGCGGCCGGCGCCTACATCTGCGGCGAAGAAACCGCCCTGCTCGACAGCCTGGAAGGCAAGCGCGGCGTGGTGCGCGTCAAGCCGCCGCTGCCGGCCATCAAGGGCCTGTTCGGCCAGCCCACCGTCATCAACAATGTGGTGTCGCTGGCCTCCGTGCCCGTCATCCTCGCCAAGGGCGCGGCCTACTACCAGAACTACGGCATGGGGCGCTCGCGCGGCACCCTGGCCTTCCAGTTGACGGGCAACCTGAAACAGGGCGGCCTGGTGGAAAAAGCCTTCGGCGTGACCCTGCGCGAGCTGCTGTACGACTACGGCGGCGGCAGCGCCAGCGGCCGGC
Source organism: Alcaligenes sp. Marseille-Q7550 (assembly GCF_965112015.1). NCBI lineage: Bacteria > Pseudomonadati > Pseudomonadota > Betaproteobacteria > Burkholderiales > Alcaligenaceae > Alcaligenes > Alcaligenes sp. Marseille-Q7550. Next base: position 750,751 of record NZ_CBCOPU010000001.1, on the reverse strand, counting down.
CGCTGCGCGCCGTGCAGGTGGGCGGCCCGCTGGGCGCCTACCTGCCCGAGCACCAGTGGGACGTGCCCCTGGACTACGAGGCCTACATGAAGATCAACGCCATGGTCGGCCACGGCGGGCTGGTGGCCTTCGACGACACGGTGGACATGGCCCACATGGCCCAGTACGCCATGGAATTCTGCGCCATCGAGTCCTGCGGCAAGTGCACGCCCTGTCGCATCGGCTCCACACGCGGCGTGGAGACCATCCAGAAGATCCGCCGCCGCGAAGACCTGGACAACCACGTCGAGCTGCTGCGCGACCTGTGCGACACCATGTTCTCGGGGTCGCTGTGCGCCCTGGGCGGCATGACCCCTTACCCCGTCCTGTCCGCCCTGGAGCATTTTCCCCAGGATTTCGGGCTGGCCCCGCAAACCGACGAGAGCCGCCTGGCCAAGGCGTGAGACGGAGAACACCATGAAAGAAACCATCGCCGTGCGCGAGCGCGACCTCGGCACCCCCGCCTCCCTGCAGACCGAGATGGTCAGCCTGACCATCGACGGCAAGCTGATCGAAGTGCCCGCCGGAACCTCGGTCATGCGGGCCGCCGCCATGGCCGGCATCAACATCCCCAAGCTGTGCGCCACCGACACGCTGGAAGCCTTCGGCTCCTGCCGCCTGTGCCTGGTGGACATCGAAGGCCGCCGCGGCCATCCCGCCTCCTGCACCACGCCCGTCGAAGAAGGCATGGTCGTGCACACCGAAAACGACACCCTGCACAAGCTGCGCCGCAACGTGATGGAGCTGTACATCTCCGATCACCCGCTGGACTGCCTGACCTGCCCGGCCAACGGCAACTGCGAACTGCAGGACATGGCCGGCGTGGTGGGCCTGCGCAGCGTGCGCTACGGCTTTGACGGCGCCAACCACCTGGACGACGCCACCGACGCCTCAAACCCCTATTTCGCCTACGACGCCAGCAAGTGCATCGTCTGCAACCGCTGCGTGCGCGCCTGCGAGGAAGTCCAGGGCACCTTCGCGCTGACCATAGACAAGCGCGGCTTCCAGGCCCGCGTGGCCGCCGGCCAGAACGAGGACTTCCTGGCCAGCGACTGCGTCTCCTGCGGCGCCTGCGTGCAATCCTGTCCCACCTCCTCACTGATGGAGAAATCCGTCATCGAGCTGGGCCAGCCCGAGCACGCCGTCATCACCACCTGCGCCTACTGCGGCGTGGGCTGCGGCTTCAAGGCCGAGATGAAAGGCGACAAGGTCATCCGCATGACGCCCTGGAAAGATGGCAAGGCCAATCGCGGCCACGCCTGCGTCAAGGGCCGCTTCGCCTGGGGCTACGCCACCCACCAGGACCGCATCCTCAGCCCCATGATCCGCAAGAGCATCACGGATCCCTGGCAGGAAGTCTCCTGGGAAGAAGCCATCAACTACGCGGCCTCCGAGTTCCGCCGCATCCAGGACCAGTACGGCCGCGACGCCGTGGGCGGCATCACCTCCTCGCGCTGCACCAATGAAGAAACCTACCTGGTGCAGAAGCTGGTGCGCGCCGCCTTCGGCACCAACAATGTGGACACCTGCGCGCGCGTCTGCCACTCCCCCACCGGCTATGGCCTGAAGATGACGCTGGGCGAATCGGCCGGCACGCAGACCTTCGATTCGGTCATGCATACCGACGTGGCCATCGTGATCGGCGCCAACCCCAGCGCGGCCCACCCGGTCTTCGCCTCGCGCCTGAAGCGCCGCCTGCGTCAGGGCGCGCGCCTGATCGTGATCGATCCGCGCCAGACCGAGCTGGTCAGCTCGCCCCACATCCAGGCGGACTACCACCTGCCCCTGCGCCCCGGCACCAACACGGCCATGCTGACCGCCATGGCGCACGTCATCGCCACGGAAAACCTGATCGACGAAGCCTATGTCGCCGAACGCTGCGACACCGCCGCCTTCGCCGAATGGCGCGGCTTTGTCGGCAAGCCCGAGAACTCCCCCGAAGCCATGGCCGAGATCTGCGGCGTGCCCGCGCAGGACATCCGCGGAGCGGCCCGCCTGTACGCCACCGGCGGCAACGGCTCCATCTACTACGGCCTGGGCGTGACCGAGCACAGCCAGGGCTCCACCACGGTCATGGCCATCGCCAACCTGGCCATGGCCACCGGCAACGTGGGCCGCGAAGGCGTGGGCGTCAATCCGCTGCGCGGCCAGAACAACGTGCAGGGCTCCTGCGACATGGGCTCCTTCCCGCACGAGTTCCCCGGCTACCGGCACGTCTCCGACGATGCCGTGCGCCACCAGTTCGAGCAGGCCTGGGGCGTGCCCCTGCAGTCCGAGCCCGGCCTGCGCATCCCCAATATGTTCGACGCGGCCCTGAGCGGCAGCTTCAAGGGCCTGTATTGCCAGGGCGAAGACATCGTCCAGTCCGACCCCAACACCCAGCACGTGGCCGCCGCCATGGCTTCCATGGAATGCGTGGTGGTCCAGGACCTGTTCCTGAACGAGACCGCCAAGTACGCCCACGTCTTCCTGCCCGGCTCCTCCTTCCTGGAAAAGGACGGCACTTTCACCAATGCCGAGCGCCGCATCTCGCGCGTGCGCCAGGTCATGAAGCCCAAGGCCGGCATGGCGGATTGGGAAGTCACCTGCGCACTGTCCCGCGCGCTGGGCTACCCCATGAACTACGAGCACCCCGGCCAGATCATGGACGAAATCGCGCGCCTGACCCCGACCTTCACGGGCGTGTCCTACGCCCGCATCGACGAGCTGGGCGGCAGCGTGCAATGGCCATGCAACGAGCAGGCGCCCGAGGGCACCCCCACCATGCACATAGATCAGTTCGTGCGCGGCAAGGGTCGCTTCATGCTGACGCAGTATGTGCCCACCGAGGAGCGCAGCAGCCGCAAGTTCCCGCTGCTGCTGACCACGGGCCGCATCCTGTCCCAATACAACGTGGGCGCCCAGACGCGCCGAACCGAGAACGTGGCCTGGCATTCCGAGGACCTGCTGGAGATCCACCCGGCCGATGCCGAGGACCGCGGCATACGCAGCGGCGACAAGGTGTCCGTCAAGAGCCGGGCGGGCGAGACCGTGCTGCGCGCCACCGTGACGGAGCGGGTGCAGCCGGGGGTGGTCTATACTACCTTCCACTTTCCCGAGTCGGGCGCCAACGTGGTCACGACGGACAATTCGGACTGGGCCACCAACTGCCCGGAATACAAGGTCACCGCCGTGCAGATCCAGCGCGTGACCGCCGAATCCGATTGGCAGAACCGCTGGAACCGCTTCAATGACATCCAGCAGCGCCTGCTGCAAGGCGAAGCGGTGCCGCCCGACGCCCTTCCCCTGGGCGGCCACGAGCACGCCCATCACGACTAGGAGCCCGCGTGAGCAAGGCGGATTTTCATGATGCCAGCGCGCCCGCCACTGTCTGGCGGCAGGCGCGCGCCACACCAGGCCAGGCCGGCGGACCGCCGCTGGCCGACAGCGACAGCCTGGCCTGCGAGCAGGCCGTGGCCCTGGAGTACAACGGCATCAGCCACGCCGCCTTGCTGTGCAGCCCCACGGACCTGGAAGACCTGGCCTACGGTTTTTCCATGACCGAAGGCATCATCCGCGGCGCCGAGGACATACGCAGCGTGGACGTGCTGGAGGACGAGCGCGGCAGCCTGCTGCAGATCGACATCGCCAGCGCCTGCCTGCACCAGCTCAAGGCGCGCCGCCGCCAACTGGCCGGACGCACAGGCTGCGGGCTGTGCGGACTGGAAAGCCTGGACGAAGTGCGCCGCAGCCTGCCCGCCCTGCCCGAACCGGAACGCAGGCCGCAGGCCGACGCCATCTTCCGCGCGCTGGACGCGCTGCGCGACAGCCAGCCCCTGCACCGCCTGACCGGCGCCACCCACGCGGCGGCGTGGTGCACGCTGCAGGGCGACATCCTGGCCGTGCGCGAGGACGTGGGGCGCCACAACGCCCTGGACAAGCTGCTGGGCCACTTGCTGCGCCAGGGGCTGGATCCCCGCCAGGGCATGGTGCTGATCTCCAGCCGCGCCAGCTTCGAGATGGTGCAGAAAGCCGCCGCCATGGGCATCGCCTTCGTGGTGGCCGTATCGGCCCCCACCCGCTACGCCGTGCAGATCGCCGACGAGCTGGGCGTGATGCTGGCCGCCTTTGCCCGCGACCGCGCCTTCACGCTGTACAGCCACCCCCAATACCTGAATTCTTCCGAGCCCGCCTCGACCACGACATCATGAATATTGCCCCCCTGATTCCCATGGCCAATCGCATCGGCCTGTTCTTCGAAGCGCTGAGCGATCGCCAGCAGGGCCTGAACGAAATCGCCGAGCACATCCGCAAGTTCTGGGATCCGCGCATGCGCCGCGCCCTGCTGGAATTCATCGAACAGCACCCGGACGGCAAGGGCCAGGCCGGAGAGCTGGCCCCCATCGTTCTGGAGGCCGTGGTGCAGCACCGCCAACGGCTGGAGCCGCGGGCCTGAGGTCTCCGCCGGCCACCGCTTGATCCACTCCGGCCCCGGCCCCCGCACCTGCAAGGTCGCCCGTCATGCCCAGCCGCGACTTCCCCTTTTCCACTCCCGTCCGCCAACGCACCACCCGCCCGAACTCCCTGCTATGGGTATTCGATCCCCTGGAGCAGGATGGCGACTACCTGCGGCGCAAGATGTTCGGCTGCGATGCCGCCTACGTGAACGGCCGCCTGTGCCTGGCCGTCGCCGACCGGGACGAACCCTGGGACGGCCTGCTGGTGTGCACCGCGCGCGAACACCATGCCGCGCTGATCCAGGAGGCGCCGGGCCTGCTCCCCCATCCCATCCTGGGCAAATGGCTGTACATTCCGGAGAGCGACGAAGCCTTCGAAGCCGTCGCCGCCCACATGGTGGAGCTGGTGCGCGCACGCGATGCCCGCATCGGCGTGGAACCGGGCTCCCGGTCCCGCAGGCGTCGTTACGAGACTCCAGGCGACTAAGCCCGCGATCAGCGGCCATGAAAAAGCCCGCCTTGGCGGGTTTTTTCATGGCTGTTCCGCAAGCGGTCAGTCGCTTTCCTTGACGCGATACACCAGCACGGTGTTCTTGGCGATGTTCAGCACCTTGATGGTGACGCTGCCCAGCAGCCGGCTCGACAGGCCGCTGCGGCCGTGGCTGCCGATGAAGATCAGATCGCAGCCTTCCTGCTCGGCGGCCTGCACGATGCCGTCGGCCACATTGAAGTTGGACACCGACTTGCCGGTGGCCTTCACGCCGGCGGTCTCGGCGCGGTCCAGGATCTGCTGCAGGTACTTCTTGGACTGCTCCTTGGCGGTCTTGTCGTAGTCTTCGTCGGTGATGGCATAGGCGGCGGCCATGCCGTCAAAGCCGACCGTGGCGGCAAAAGGCTGGGTCACGTGCAGGGCCACGATTTCGGCGCCGATCTGCCGGGCGAAGGTCACGCCCTTGTTGGCGGCCTGGGACGACAGGACGGAACCGTCGGTTGGAATGAGAATCTTCTTGAACATGGCGATAACCCCCTTTGAATGGATACAGACAGCTTACCGTCGCGCTCACGCGCAAGACAAGCCTGGAACAGACCTGGACTTGAGCCAGATCAGGTTTCGGTTGCGGCGCGAAACAGGGTGGCGCAGCGGTTGCCGGTGCGGCAATAGGCCAGGATGGGCTTGGGCAATTCCTGCAGCAGTTCGGCAAAACGGTCCACGTCGGCCGCGGTGATGGCGCTGCCCACCACGGGCTGGTACTCCACCTGCAGGCCGGCGGCCTGGGCGGCCTGCATGACATCCGCGGACAAGGGCTGGCCGGGGCCGCCCTCCAGGTCGGGACGGTTGATGATCACGCTCTTGAAACCGGCGTCGGCCACGGCCTGCATATCGTCGCCCGATAATTGAGGAGCCACGGCAAACTGCTCGGTCAGCGATTGATAGGGAAGCGACATAGGAACTCCTGAAATCGGGATAAACTAGGTGCATTCAAAGGAAAAATAGTATGTCCACCCCCGGTACTGCGCAAGTCCCCTTTTCTTCTACGCCTCATCAGGATGCCGCGCCCGCCGACCTGCTGATACGCTCCGCCACGCTGGCGGACATGGACGCCGTCCAGGCCATCTACGCCTACCACGTGCTGCACAGCACGGCCACCTTCGAGGAAACGCCTCCGGACGTGGCCGAAATGCAGGCCCGGTTCACGCACATCACCGGCCAGGGCCTGCCCTGGCTGGTGGCCGTGCTGGACGGCCAGATCGTGGGCTATGCCTACGCGGGCCTGTACCGGCCGCGCGTCGCCTATCGCTTCACCCTGGAAGACTCCATCTACCTGGCCCAGGGACAGGTGGGCAAGGGCCTGGGCAAAGCCCTGCTGGCCCGCCTGCTCGAAGAATGCGAGAAAGGTCCGTGGCGCCAGATGATCGCCGTGATCGCGGGCCACGACAACCGCGGCTCCATCGGCCTGCACCGCTCCCTGGGCTTCACCCATGCGGGCACGCAGGTCGCCACGGGCTACAAGTTCCGGCAGTGGATAGATGTGGTCTTCATGCAGCGCGCCCTGGGCGAAGGCAGCCAGACCCACCCGCGCGCCGACAATTGACCGCTCGTTCAGGCGATACGCAGGCTGTACTGGTCCAGCCACCGGGCCATGTCCGGCCCTGACAGGACCTGGTATTCGGCCAGGCGCTGCGCACCCAGCGGATCGCCGGCAAGCGCCTCCAGGGCGGGATGGCACATCAGGCTGTCGCCATGCCGCATGGCCGCCAGCCAGGCCTGCATCAAGCGGGCGTAGCGCGCCTGCCCGCCCTTGAAGTCATAGACGCCGGTAAAACCGGCATTGAGGGTCACGCCCTTGGCCGCGGCCAGGCTCGCCAGGGCATCGGCCCCCAGCGAGGCGATCACGCGCGCCTTGAATCGTTCGCCAACGCTGAAGGCGCTCCCCAGGCGCTGCGCGCCGGTGTAGCGCAGCCAGGGCATGCGACCGCCATAGCGGCGTTCCATCTCCTCCAGCAAGGCCTCGCGGATCATGGGCAACTGATGCACGTGCTGATGCCCATCGATATAGTCGGGCCCCTGGCCCAGCGCCTGCTCGAACTGATCGCACTGGCGCGCGATGCTCGCCTTGACCCTGGCGCTGTCCAGCCTGCGCAGCAGGCTGGACAGGATCACCTGCTTGAGCGGCATGGCATACACGCCCGGCCTGGAGCCGAACTCGGTAAAATTCAGGTGCAGGCCTTTTTGCAGATGGGTCTGGCGCAGGGCCGGCGCGCTCTGCCTGAAGCTGGCGCCCTCCACCAGGCAGGATGTGCCGGACAGCCGCCGCGCCTGCGCCAGTTCCAGCACGGCTGCATCCACGGCCGGCGCCATGCCGAAATCATCCGCGCAAATACTGATCTGCCTGTCCTTCGCCACTGTTCGCTCCACCTTCGCCATGTCCCGTCAAATCATTCTGTTCATCCTGGTCGGCACGCTGGCCGCCATCACGCACTGGGGCATTGTAGTCGCAGTGGTGCAAACCCTGGGCGCGCCGGCTCTGCTGGCCAACCTGTTCGGCTGGCTGGTGGCTTTCCTCGTGTCGTTCAGCGGCCACTACTGGCTGACGTTCCGCCAGCAGCAGGCCCGCCTGCTTCCCGCCCTGGGCCGCTTCTTTATGGTGTCGGCCGCCGGCTTCGCCGTCAACGAAGCCAGCTATGCCGCGCTGCTGAAATACAGCGGCCTGCGCTACGACATCCTGCTGGGCCTGATCCTCATTGCGCTGGCTGTGCTGACCTTCCTGGCAGGCCGTCTTTGGGCGTTTCGCCGCACATGAAGGCATGATCGTCCTCGTCGAAGCGCCACAAGGCGATGCGGTGATCTTCATATAAACGCTGGGCATGGGTCAGCACGAGGCTGTGACGTACCGCGTCAGGCGCGCCGATCAGCCAGAAGACCTGCTTGCCGTCCCGGCACAAGCGTTCACGCAACGCATTCCGGTCGATCAACGTCGACGCGCCGCGCTGCGGCTCGAAGCGAGCCGCTTCCACCAGTTCCTTGCGCCAGCTGTCCGTGCGGGCGATGTCCGGATCGGACCAGTCGCCCATGACGCTGACGGCTTTCAACCCCGGCACATAGAAACCCAGATCGTAGCGGTAGTCGTTCACGAAGACGACCTGGTCGCCCGGCTTGTATTCCGCCGCCAGCACATGGCCCAGGGCGCGGCTGTTGACTTGCGGCCGCATTACCATCGCCGCGACCGCACCCAGGCACAAAGCCACGCCCAGCGCCAGGCTCCAGACCGCACGCCGGTCTGTGCCGGCCTCCCCGTCCCGGCTGCGGCGGCGCACCAGCGCATCGGCCAGGAAGAAACTCCACGGCCCTATGGCGGGCAGGACATAGCCCACCAGCTTGGAGGTCGGGATGGAGAAGAACACCACTACTGTCAGGAAGGCCGACAGCATCAGGCCGCGCACCGGGCCCAGGCCGTCGTCCGGCTTGCGGGCGCCGCTCCGGCGCTGGAACAGAAACGGCGTCCAGGTCAACGTGGCGACGGGCATCAAGGCGAAATAAAACCAGAAAGGCTGGGGATTGTTGAAGCCCGTCTCCAGGAAGCGCTGGAAATGCTGATAGACGATGTAGTAATCGAAGAATCCGGGGTAGCGCGCCTGCATGGCCCACATCCAGGGCGTGGCCACCAGCGCGAGCACGCCCAGTCCGGTCAGGGAAAACAGGCGCAGCAGGATCCCGGGCTTGCGGCGGCCCAGCAGCCAGAACACCAGGATGCCGCCCGGAATCAGGATGCCGATCAGGCCTTTGGCCAGAAAGGCCAGGCCGGCCGTGGCGTACAGCCCCATCAGCGCCAGGCGGTAGGGACGGCCCTGCTCCATCTGCAAGGCCGTATGCGCGCCCAGCAGGACGCAACAGGTGATCCAGGCCGCCACGGTCATGTCCAGATTGGCATAATGCGACGCGCCGAACAGCAGCGGACTGCTGACCAGGATCAGGGCGGTCCAGGCTGCATGCTGGCGGCTGGCGTGCCGTCGGCAGAACGCATGCATGGCTCCGATCAGCAGCGCAGCCATGAGCGCCGGCACCAGGCGGGCCGCCACGAAGTTGACGCCGGCCACCTTCAGGCTCAGGGCGGTCAGCCAGTAATGCAGGGGCGGCTTATGGAAAAATGGCAATCCGTCCAGGCGCGGCACCAGGTAATCGCCCGACTGCAGCATGGACAAGGCCACTCCTACATAGCGGCCCTCGTCCGGAATCAGCAGGGGGTACGCCCCCAGCGTCAATGTGAACCACAGCAGGGACAGCAGCGTGACGGAGACGCTGGACATGGCGCCCAGGCGCTGCACGGCCGGCGCCAGCCAGCGGACGACGCCGCGCGCACGCCCCGCTGGAGCCGTTGCTGTGGAAACAGAAAGCGGATTATCGATACTCATCGTTCAGGGTCTGGCTAATAATGTTGGGCAGCCACGGATGCGGCCGCCGAAGGAGGAATTCAGAATATCGATGTGGTGCCGGACGGCCCCCGCTCAGGGCGCATCGTCGGCCCGGGACTGCCCCAGCCCCTCGCCCTGGCGGCGGCGCACCAGATACAAGGGCCTGTTCTTGACCTCGGCGAAAATACGGGCCACATACTCGCCCACGATGCCCAGCGACAGCATGTTCACCCCGGCGAAAAACAGCACCACGGTGATCAGGGTCGCCCAGCCTCGAACCGCGTCGCCATACAGCAGGTGCTTGAAGATGATGAACAGGCCGTAGCCAAAGGACAGCATGGCCAGCACCGCGCCCATCAGGGACAGCAGACGCAGGGGCCAGGTGGTGAAGGCGGTCAGGCCGTCCACCGCGAAGCGCAGCAGCTTGCCGGGACGAAAGCGGCTGACGCCGTGCAGGCGTTCTGCGGGCGAGTAATAAATGGGCTCAGACGGAAAGCCGACCCATGCGAACAGCCCCTTCATGAAGCGGCTGCGCTCGGGCAGGGCCAGCAAGGCATCGACCACGCAGCGATCCAGCAGGCGAAAGTCGCCCGCGTCACGCGGCACGCGCAGCCCGCTGGAGGTACGCATGAGCTTGTAGAACAGGCTGGTGCCGGCCCGCTTCATCCAGGTTTCGTCGTCGCGGGTTTCCCGCACGGCATAGACCATTTCCACCCCGCAGGCCCAGCGCTCCAGCATGTCCCCGATCAAGGCGGGCGGATGCTGCAGGTCTGCGTCCATGCAGACCACGACCTGGCCGCGGCTGGCCTGCAGGCCGGCGGTCAGCGCCGCTTCCTTGCCGAAGTTGCGCGACAGCTGGATGTAGACCAGTTGAGGATAGGTCTGGCGCAAGTGCTCCACCACAAAAGGCGTTGCATCGGTGCTGCCGTCATCAACGAAAATGATCTCGAAATCCTGTACCAGCTCGCGCAGTTGCGCGACCAGCACCGGCATCAGCGCCGGCAGGTTCTCTGCTTCATTCAACCCAGGAATGACGCAGGAAAGCGTCCGGGCCTGTCTTGTTGTAGTCATTCGTCCTCAAGCGGCAGTGCTGTAACAAAATTAGCGTTCAGCCAACAAAAAGTAATCGTATCCCGCCAGAACTGCCAGCGCAATTTCGGCTTGCCGGCGTTGCGCTTTCTGTCGGAAGAACGCCGCATAGCGCAGGTTCCGCCGTTCATCGACACACGGCGCCAGGCGGATCGCCCGACACCACAGCTTTACTCTGAAAACGGGGCCAGTGTACGGAAGCGAGCGTTGAATTCGCGTTGAATCGAGATATTTTCTTGCGCGCCCTGGCCTCTATTTGCGCTGCTTGACCGCGGCCGCCAAAGCCCATAAGATGAATTGCAAATATATCTTCAAGCCGCGACTTTCATGACCACAACGACTCTTTGCACCCGCCAGGAAATCCATGACCTGGTCTGGGATTTCTACGACCGCATCCGCATGGACGAGGTTCTGGGCCCCATCTTTTCCGAACGCATCAAGGATTGGGACACGCACCTGGGCGTCATGGAGGAATTCTGGTCGTCCCTGCTGCTCAAGACCGACGGCTACCAGGGCAACCCAATGGGCAAGCACCTGACTCTTTCGCACATCCAGGCCAGCCACTTCGAACAATGGCTGCGCCTGTTCAAGGAAACCTGCGAGGAACGGAACAACCAGGCCATGGCGCAGCTCGCCCTGGAATACGCCCAGCGCATCGCCCGCAGCTTCTGGTTCGGTTGTCAATTCCAGCATCACCCCACCCAGGTCTCCACGGACCTGCAACTGCCCTGACCATGCGCCTGACCAACCTGACCGATTACGCCTTGCGCCTGCTCATGTACCTGGGCCAGCACGAAGACCGGCTCTGCACCATCGCGGAAATCGCCCAATACCACCAGATTTCCGAAGCGCACCTGATGAAAGTCACGCATCTGCTGGCCAAAGGCGGCTGGATCCAGACCCAGCGCGGCAAGAACGGCGGCATGCGCCTGTCGCGTCCGCCCGAGGACATGAACCTGGGCCAGCTCGTGCGCTACACCGAAAACGACCTGGCCGTCGTGGAATGCCTGGGCAGCGGCAGCCATTGCGTGATCAGCGGGCGCTGCGGCCTGAGCGGCATCCTGAACCAGGCCCTGGCCCGATTCCTGTCCCACCTGGACGGCTACACGCTGAAAGACATTCTGCCCCCCGTCCCCGGGCATGAGCAGGCCGTGCGCTGGTCCACCGCCAGCCGCCCGGCGTTCACCGGGACGCCATGAAGAAAACCGGGCGCAGGCCCGGTTTTCTTTGGAGTTGTCACTGCGCCAGGATCAATTCGCAACGCAATGTGGCTGTATGGGCCCGGACGGCCTCCAGGACCTCTTCGTCCGGCACGCGGTCCAGATCGGTCAGGGCATAGCCGAGCTCGCCTTGGGTCTGCAACTGCTGCCGGCTGATGTTCAGTCCGTGTCCGGCCAGAATGTTGTTCAGGCCTCCCATCGCGCCGGGGATGTTGCGATGCACATGAAGCAGGCGGCATGCGCCGTGGATGTCGTGGTAGGAGACCTCCGGGAAATTCACCGCGCCCTTGGTCGCGCCGCTGCGCAGGAAGCTGACCAGTTTCTCGGCAACCTCGCGGCCTATGTTCTCCTGCGATTCCTGCGTGCTGCCGCCGATATGCGGCGTGAGGATCACGTTGGGCATGCCGATGAGCGGGCTTTTGAGGGGCTCATCGACGCTCTTGGGCTCCACCGGAAACACGTCCAGGGCGGCGCCGGCCAGATGGCCCGACACCAGCGCCTGGTGCAGGGCGGCTATATCCACCACCGTGCCCCGCGAGGCGTTGATCAGGATGGCGCCGGGCTTCATGGCGGCCAATGTGTCCGCATTGATGATGTTCTGCGTGGACTGGCCGCCCGGCACGTGCAGGGTGACCACATCGGATTCGGCCAGCATCTGCTTCAGGTTGCCATAGACTCGCGCATTGCTCAGCGGCAGCTTGGATTCCACGTCGTGATAGAGCACGCGCATGCCCAGGGCCTCGGCCAGGGTGCCGACCTGCGAACCGATATTGCCGTAGCCGATCACGCCCAGGGTCTTGCCGCGGATCTCGTAGGCGCCCTCCGCGCTCTTGTCCCAGAAGCCCTGGTGCACGCGCAGGTTTTTTTCAGGGATGCGGCGCAGCAGCAGAATGGCTTCGCCCAGCACCAGTTCGGCCACCGAGCGCGTGTTGGAGAACGGCGCGTTGAACACCGGCACGCCGCGGCGCTCGGCTTCGCCCAGATCGACCTGGTTGGTGCCTATGCAAAAGCAGCCCAGCACCTTGAGCTGGTCCGCCTGTTCCAGCACGCTGCTGTCGAACTGCGTGCGGGAGCGTATGCCCACCACCTGGGCGCCCTTCACGGCATCCAGCAATTCCTGGCCCGACAGGGCCCCCTTGTGGGTCTGGATGTCGGTGAATCCGGCGGCCTCGAAGACTTCACGGGCGCTGGGATGGATGTTCTCGAAAAGGACGATGCGACTCATGATGGTTCCCGTCGTTTATATAGTATCTAAATGGTACTATTTTTAAGCCGTTTCCGCAGCGCATCTACAATGCCGGCATGGGCATCTCCTCCGCCATGAGCGACGGCCCGCATGGCGGGCCGTCGCTCCAGTCGCGGGCTGCCGGAGATCAGGAACCGAAAGGTACCGGACGCGGCGTGTTGTCGCGCGAAGGCGGCAGGATGGGCAGGACGATTTCAGGCTGCTTGCCGGTCAAGGTCTTCAGGAAAGCCACGATCTGGGCGTTCTCCTGTTCGCTGAAGCTGCGGCCCAGTTGCAGGCGTCCCATGATATCCACGGCTTCGGTCAGGGTGTTGACCGCGCCGTCGTGGAAATAGGGATAGGTCAGTTCCACGTTGCGCAGCGTAGGCACCTTGAAGTTGAAGCGGTCGGCATCCTTGCCGGTGACAGCCGCGCGGCCTTCGGCAGGGTTGTCCGTCTTGTAGGGTTCGACCACGCCCATCTTCTGGAAGGACGTGCCGCCCAGGTTGGGACCATTGTGGCAGGCCACGCAACCGCTGGCCTTGAAGAGCTGATAACCGGCCAGTTCCTGGTCGGTGATGGCTTTCTTGTCGCCCTTGAGCCAAAGGTCGAAACGCGAATCCGGCGTGACCAGGGTTTCTTCGAAAGCGGCAATGGCCAGGGTGACTTCCTCGATGCCGAACTGATCCTTGCCGAACACCTGCTTGAACTCGTCCTTGTATTCGGGGATGGAGCTCAGGAATTCCAGCGCCAGTTCATGTGTGAAGGCCATCTCCTTGGGATTGGCGATGGGGCCGCCGGCCTGCTCTTTGAGATCGCTGGCGCGGCCGTCCCAGAACTGCGCCAGGTTCAGGCTGGAGTTCAGCACCGTAGGCGAATTGATGGGGCCTTCCTGCCAGCGGTCGCCGATGGAGGTGCGGATATTGTCCGTGCCGCCCATGCTCAGGTTATGGCAGGAGTTACAGGAGATGAAGCCCGAGCGGGACAGGCGAGGTTCGAAGAACAGTTTCTTGCCCAGTTCCACGCGCGCGGGATCGGTGACCTTGGCCTCGGGGATGACCTGAACAGGCTCGTAGGCGCTGGCGTGCGCGGCGGCGCCGGCGAACAGTGTGGCCGACAGGACAGAAAGAGCGAACAGGCGTACTTTCATGACGACTTCCTTGTGGGATGATAAAACTTCCTGCCAGTTGGATCCGGGCAGGACCCATAACCCTTCTGGCCTTAAGGTCATCGTAAGGAAAGGTCGGACATTACATATTGATACACCGCAAACAAACATGATTCCGTTCCCGCCGTAGGGAACTTTCACAACCCGGGAACGGCGGCGCTGGCCGACCATGAAAAACGCGCCGCAGATCGTAATCGACCTGCGGCGCGTTCCAGGCGCCGGCGCGGAAGGGTATCGGCTGCCCTACACGCCCAGATAGCGCGTCCAGAGCGACCGGTCAGCCCCCAGGGCGTCCGAATCGCCCTGCCAGACCAGCTTGCCGCGTTCCAGGATGATGTGGTGGTCGGCCAGCGCCATCAGCCGCTCCACGTACTTGTCGATCAGCAGGATGGTCTGCCCTTCCTCGCGCAGCACGGCCAGGCAGTTCCAGATCTCCTCGCGGATCTTGGGCGCCAGGCCCTCGGAGGCCTCGTCCAGGATCAGCAGCTTGGGATTGGTGACCAGGGCCCGGCCGATGGCCAGCATCTGCTGCGCGCCGCCCGAGAGCTGATTGCCCATATTGGAAGCCCGCTCCCGCAGGCGCGGGAAGAAGTCGTACACCCGCTCCGGCGTCCAGGCCTTGCTGGCCTTGGGATTGCGATTGCAGGCGAACGCCGTCAGGTGCTCGGCCACGGTGAGGCTGGGAAAGCACTGCCGCCCTTCCGGCACGATGGCGATCCCGGCGCGGGCGATGCGGTCGGGGTTCCATCCCGAAATGGACTGGCCGTCGAACTTCACGTCCCCGCCGCGCACCGGCAGCAGGCCCAGGATGGTGCGCAACAGCGTGGTCTTGCCCATGCCGTTGCGGCCCAGCACGGTGACGACCTGTCCGGCCTTGATGGACAGGTCCACGCCGAACAGCACCTGGCTGGAGCCGTAGCCGCTTTGTAATTGAGTCGTTTCCAGCATGACGTCCTACCTTGGTGTTACCGGCGTGTCATCGTCGCCCAGATAGGCTTGACGCACGGCCTCGTTGTCGCGGATCTCGGCGGCCGTGCCCGTGGCGATGATGTGGCCGGCCACCAGCACGGAAATCCGGTCCGCCAGGCGGAATACCGCCTCCATGTCATGTTCGACCAGCAGCATGGTGGCCTTGCCGCGCATGGATTCGATCAGCTCGGTCAGGCGCAGGGTCTCGTCGGGTCCCATGCCGGCCATGGGCTCGTCCAGCAGCAGGACCTGCGGACGGCTGGCCAGCGCCAGGGCGAACTCCACCTTGCGCTGCTCGCCGTGCGGCAGCACCCCCGCCTGGGTATGCAGCAGCTCGGCGGCTATGGCGCATTCGGCCGCCAGCGCCCGGGCCTGCTCGTAGAGCTGCGTCTCGTCGTGGCGGGCGCGCCAGAAGCGGAAGCTGCTGCCGCTGCAGGCCTGCAGGGCCAGCACCAGGTTGTCCAGCACCGTGTAGTTCTTGAAGATATTGGTGATCTGGAAGGACCGCGCCAGGCCCGCCGCCACGCGCTGGTTGCCCGACAGCGAAGTCACGTCGCGGCCGCCCAGCAGAAACTGCCCTTCGTCGGGAGTCAGCGTGCCCGACAGCAGGTGGATCAGGGTGGACTTGCCGGCCCCGTTGGGACCGATCAGGCCATGGATCTCGCCGGGCACCAGGCTCAGGGACACATCGTCCGTGGCCTTGAGGGCGCCGAAGCGCTTGACCAGGCCGCGCGCCTCCAGGGAGGCGGCATGGGTTGCTGCCGGCGCCGCCATCGTCATCGTGCTCATGCCTGCTCCTTGGCCAGTTTGGCGGTGCTTGCGGGATCGGCGGCGGAACGGATGCGCACCAGTCCGGCCAGGCCCTTGGGAGCGAAGAACACCACCACCAGCAACAGGATGCCCAGCGGCATGTGCCAGTACTCGGTCCAGTTGCGCAGGATCTCCTCCAGCACCAGCATCACGAAGGCGCCCAGCGCGCCGCCGTACAGCAGGCCTATGCCGCCGACCAGCACCATGATGATCAGGTCCGCCGACTGGGTCCAGTTCATCAGGCTGGGCGAGACGAACAGGTTGTGATTGGCCAGCAGCGCGCCGGCCAGGCCCATGACCGCGCCGCTGATCGTATAGGCGGTCAGGCGGATGCGGTAGACGGGATAGCCCAGCGACTGCATGCGGCTCTCGTTCTCGCGGGTGCCCATCAGGGCCTGCCCGAAGCGGGCGTTGACCAGCCGCTGGAACAGGAACAGCACCAGGACCAGCACGGCCAGGACCAGGTAATAGAAGACCAGGTCGTTGCTCAGGTCCACGCCGGGCAGTTGCGAGGTGCTGTACATGTTCAGCCCGTCCTCGCCGCCATACTGGCGCAGGGAGATGAACAGGTAATAGATCATCTGGGCGAACGCCAGGGTGATCATGATGAAGTACACCCCGCGGGTGCGCAGCGACACCGCGCCGGTCAGGAAGGCCAGCAGGCCGGAAACCAGCATGGCGGCGGGCCAGGCGATCAGGCCGCTGTCCACCCCTTCGGTGGCCAGGATGCCCACCGTGTAGGCGCCGGCGCCGAAGAATGCCGCATGGCCCAGGGCCACCAGGCCGCCGTAGCCCAGCACCAGGTTCAGGGCGCTGGCCGCCATCGCGTAGATGAAAATGCGCCGCACGAAGGAAATGTAGAACTCGAGCCCGTACAGGGGCGCCAGCAGCGGGAAAGCGATCAGCGCCGCCAGCACCAGGACGGTGAAAATACGCGAAGTACTCATGTCATCAACCTCGCGCCGGAAACAGGCCCGATGGACGGAAGACCAGGACGCCGGCCATCAGCACGTAGATCAGGATGGCGGCCAGGGTGGGCCCCACGCTGGAGGCCACGTCGGCCGGAAACACATTGCGCAGCAGCATGGGCAGGAAGGCGCGGCCCGCCGTGTCCACCATGCCCACCAGCAAGGCGCCCACGAAAGCGCCGCGGATCGAGCCGATGCCGCCGATCACGATGCACACCAGCACCAGGATGAGGATCTCCTCGCCCATGCCGATCTGCACGGCGGTGATGGGGCCCAGCAGGGCGCCGGCCAGGGCGGCCAGGGCCGCCCCGAGCGTGAACACGCCCAGGAACAGCACCGGCACCTTGACCCCCATCAATGTCGCCATCTGACGGTTCGAGGCCCCCGCCCGCACCAGCACGCCGGCGCGGGTCTTGGTCACGAAGGCGTACAGCGCCAGGGCCATGACCAGTCCCACCGCGATGATCATCAGGCGGAAGGCCGGATAGAGGAAATCGGGCAGGATCTCGACGGGGCCGGCCAGCAGGGCCGGCATGTTGAGCATCACGGGCGTAGGACCCCAGATCATCTTGACCAGGTCATTGGCGATCAGGATGACCGCGTAACTGCCCAGCACCTGCGCCAGGTGGTCGCGGGTAACCAGCTTGCGCATGATGAGGATTTCCAGGGCGATGCCCACGAGGGCCGTCACGCCCACCGCCACGATGATGGCGGCGGTGAACGAGCCGGTGCGCTGCATGGTTTCCGCGGCCACATAGGCTCCCGCCATATAGAGGGAGCCGTGGGCCAGGTTCATGATGTCCATGATGCCGAAGACCAGGGTCAGGCCCGCGGCGATCAGGAACAGCATCAAACCGAACTGCAAACCATTCAGCAGTTGCTCGGTTATCAGAATGAGCGACATGCTTCTACCACCTGAATCTTATTTGAGTTTGCAGTCTTTGACGTAGACGTCCTGGTGATTGTCGAACACCTTGCTGACCAGGCGGTTCACAAGGCGTCCGTCGGCGTCCTTCTCCACCTTGCGCAGGTAATACGCCTGGATGGGGAAATTGTTCGCGCCGTAGGTGAACTTGCCGCGCACGGAATCGTAGTCGGCGGCCTTCAGGGCCTTGAGCACGGCTTCGCGGTCCTTCACGTTGCCGTCCACCTGCTTGACGGCGGCGTCGATGGCCAGAATGACGTCATAGGCCTGGGCGGCGTACACGGAAGGATAGCGGCCGTTGTATTCCTTGCGGAAAGCGTCCACGAAGGTCTTGTTGGCCGGCACGTCCAGGTCCTGCGACCACTGGGCGGTGTTGTACATGCCCAGGATGGGTTCGCCCACGGCGGGAATGATGTCCTCGTCGCCCGAAAAAGCGGGGCCCAGCAGCACGATGTCCTTGTTCAGGCCGGCCGCCACGAATTGCTTGATGAAGTTGATGCCCATGGCGCCGGGCAGGAAGAAGTACACGGCCTGTGGCTTGGCGGCACGGATCTGCGCCAGTTCGGCGGCATAGTCGATCTGGCCGAGCTTGGTGTAGATCTCGTCGCTGACTTCCTTGCCGTAGCCGCGCTTGAAGCCGGTCAGGTGGTCCTTGCCGGCCGGATAGTCCGGCGCAATGATGAACATCTTGTCGTAGTTGCGGTCGGCGGCCACCTTGCCGGCGGCTTCGTCAAAGGCGTCGTTCTGGTAGGGCACGCCGAAGAAGTAGGCGTTGCAGCCTGCGCCGGCCAACTGGCTGGGGCCGGGGTTGCTGGTCAGGTAGGGCACCTTGGCCGAAAACAGGGCCGGGGCCACGGCCAGCGCCACGTTGGAGCCGACCGGGCCGGTGAAGAAGTCGATCTTGTCGCGCTGGACGAAACGATTCACCAGTTGGCGGGCCTGGTCGGGGTTGCCGGCCATGTCCTGCTGGATGAATTCGGCGGGCTGGCCGCCCAGCTTGCCGTCCAGCATCTTGATGGCCAGATTGAAGCCATCGCGCACCTCGCCTCCCACGGCCGCAAACGGGCCGGACGTATCCATGGCCATGCCCACCTTGATGGTGTCGGCATGGGCCAGCGAACCGCCAAAAGCCGTGGCCAGAGCCACCGACAATACGATACGTTTCATGCTATCTCCTCGCGCCACAGCGCTTAAAGGCTGTCGTTATTCAGGGTGTGTGACAGACCGGATCCAGGTTCCAACCACACCAACTATTTATTTATAAATAGTTTAGTTATGAACGAATTCTGATGACAAGCTGTGGTTTTTACCTAGAGAACGAGCTGCCGGATGCTACCTTACCGACTGGCGCAACCCCGCGCCAATGCGGCAGGCGGATAAGCACTATAACGACTGCGGCAATACGGGTTTATGCACGTTTTCCTTGATGCCGCCCGGCGAACGGGCGGCGCCGCGCTGCTAAACTGGGCCTACGCCCATCCTCAGGAGCTGTCATGCATACATCGAACAAGCTATGCCGCCTGCTGGCCGGCGCCGCCCTGTTCGCGGGCCTGCTGGCGAACTCGCAGGCCGCCGACCCCGTCTACCTGTCCGACCTGGCCGCCGCCAGCAAACCGGTCGCCGACCAGTACCGCGCGCTGATGCGGGACGTCTCCAAGCGCGCCAGCTGGGTGAACCAGTACGGCACCGCCTCGCCGGCCGAGGCCGTCACGGCGGACGGACGCAGCTACCAGCTCTTTCGCGCCTGCAAGCCGCACAATTGCCCCAGCGAAAGCTACGTAGTATTGCTGGACGCCCAGGACCAGACCATCAAATATGGCGCCTTCGTGGAAAACAAGACCTCCAGCTCCGGCCTGACCAGCAGCCGCATCCAGTGGCTGGGCAAGCCCGAGGACAGTCTGGCGCGCCAGATGGCCCCCTGGCTGTTCTAGCCGCGCACCATGCGGGGCCGGCGCAACGGCTCCGCTCCGTCCGCAGCAGGCATTTGCACAACATTCAGACACAATGTGTTAGCTTAGGCAAAATGGCGCGTGCCCGCCTTTGCCCTCACTGATCACGTCCAGAAAATAGATCATGCTGACACTGCAATCGCCTCCCCAAGGCGCGGCATTCGACGCCTTGCATGCCGTGAGCCTGGGCCAGGCCGGATGGAACGACGTCATGGCGGCCGCCAAACATCTGGTGGGGGCCGATTCAGCCACCATGCTGTGGCACAGCAAAAGCGCGCATGGCCTGGCGCACACGGAAACCGCCGACATTCCCGACCATACCCTGCAACTGTACGGCAGCCATTTCCACACCCGCGACCCCATGGCCCTGCGCCACTGGGGCTCGCCCGCCGGAACGCGCTTTTCCGGCGGCCAGGAGCTGGACAAGCAGGACAACATCAGCCGCAGTTTCTGGAACGACTTCATGCTGCCCTGCCGCATCCGCGAGATCCACGGCTGCGTGCTGACCAACGACACACAGTGGATCACCGCCATCAGCTTCCAGCGCAGCCGCCTGTACAAGCCCAGCACCGAGCTGCTGCGCACCGAACAGGCTTTCATGGCGCTGGCCGCCCAGGCCCTGCGGGAACAGCAGCAACGCAATGTTGCCGAACTCTCCCATCTGGGGCAGTTGCTGGGACCCCGGCACAACCTCTGGATGATCGTCAACAGCCGCGGCGAACTGATGAGCGACGTGCACCACCTGTTCCAGGAGCTGGACCACGACCGCGGCCTGCAATTGACGGACAACCAACTGCGCCACCAGGATCCTCGCTGGGACCGCCGCCTGGCGGCCGCGCTGCAGGAATGCGCGCAGGACCGCCGTCCCAGGCAACTGCACCTGCCCGACAATTGGGGCCGCTCCTACCGGCTGTACATAGGACCGGCCGAACCACGCTACAGCCAGGGCCTGCAAAGCATCCTGCAGCTACGGCTCGAATGCCGCCATATCTTTCACCTGCCCAGCGCCGAACTGATCGCCGAGTTCTTTTCCCTGACGCCCACCGAGGCGCAGCTATGCCATTGCCTGGCCAGCGGCCTGGCGGTCAAGGACGCCGCCCAGGTGCTGGGCATGGCGCCCGACACGGCGCGCAAGCACCTGGCCTCCATCATGAAAAAGACCGGCTGCCTCCGCCAGCCCGAACTGCTGCGCCTGATCACCTCGCTGTGAGCGGGCCTTGACCTTGCCCCCGTGGCAAGGCTTAAGCTGTCTGCATTGTTTCCATCAACAGGAGTCAGACGATGTCGACATTCTCCGTACCCGACATGAGCTGCGGCCATTGCGTGCGCAGCATCACCGAAGCCATCCACGCCATCGCCCCCCAGGCGACCGTCAACACGGACCTGGACAAGCACCACGTCACGGTCGAAGGCCTGGACGCCGACCAGGCCCTGAAGGCCATCGAAGAAGCCGGCTACACGCCCGCCAGGCTCTGAGGCCCGGGCGGCCCTGGCCCGCGCAGCCGGGGCCGCTCTTCCCTTCTCGCGCAGCCAGCCTACAATGCCCCCCACTCATGACTGATCACGGAGCGCATCCATGTCCTCGTTTCTCGTCCCCCAGCCCCTGACGCCCGACGCCTTCGCCCCTTATGGCTGGATGCTGGGCAAGGGCCTGAGCCACGCGCCCGCCGGGGCCGCCTTCAGCAACGCCGCCACCGACTTCTGGCGCGAGCACGCTTTCGACTCCGGGGAAGGCGGCGGCACGGAAGTACTGTGGGTCAATTACCGTATACGTGATCCGCAGGTCGCCGCCCTGGAACAGCACCTGCTGACCCAGCAGGCACTGGTGCCGCTGACCGGCGAAGTGGTGCATGTCGTGGCCGCCAGCGACGCGCAGGGCGGGCCCGACCTGGCCACCTTGAAGGCCGTCGTGCTCGCGCCGGGTCAGGGCGTATGCATGCGTCCGGGCTGCTGGCACAGCAGCCGCGTGCGCGACGGAGAAGTCGCCTGCCTGATGCTGACGCGCGTGTCGACCACCCTGGACCTGGTCGCCCACCTGACCACAGGCGCGCCCACCAAGGAAAGCGAGATCCGCTCCATAGCCCCCGTCACGCTCGCCCTGTAGCGCCGGCATCAGAAGGTGGAAGCGGCCCCATATTTCAGGGCCAGTTCGATGAAGGCGCGCATGGCGGCCGACTGATAGGCGCCCTTGCGCTGCATCAGGATGGCGCGCCGCTGCGGAGGCGCCGGCTCCAGCCCCACCGCCACCAGATATTCGCTGTTGCCGGCAATGGCGGCCGGCAGCAGGGTGGCCAGGCCGGTGCGCCGTACGATCTCGATGACGGCGTTCAGGGAATTGGACTCCATCAGTACATGCAGATCCAGGTCATGCTGGCGGCAATGGCGCTCGATCTGTCCGCGGGTGGCGAACTCCGGCGTCAGCAGCACCAGGGATTCGCGCATCAAGGTGTCGCGGTCTATGCTGCGGCGCTCCGCCAGCGAATGCGTGCGGCCCACCACCAGCGCCAGCGTCTCCACCAGCAGGGGCTGGAACTCGACAGCGGCGGAAGTGGGTTTTTCGAACGCGATGCCTATGTCCAGCTCGTCCTCCACCAACTGGGTCTCGACCCGTTCCTGCAGCATTTCCTGCATGACCAGGCGCACATTGGGATAGCGACGGTGGAAGGCCTCGACCAGGGGCCCGATCAGATAGGATGTGAAGGTGGGCGCCACGGCCACGCGCAGCGAGCCGCGACTGAGATCGCCCACGTCGTGGATGGCGCGCCGCCCCTCCTCCAGGTCCTGCAGGGCCTGGCGGGCATAGCGCCGATAGACCTCGCCGGCGTCGGTCAGGCGCACGACGCGCCCGTTGCGGTCGAACAATTGCGCGCCCAAGTGATCTTCCAACTGACGGATCTGCTGCGACAAGGCGGGCTGGGACACATGCAGGGCGTGCGCCGCGCGAGTGAAGCTCTGATACTGGGCAACCGCCAGGAAGTAATTGAGATGACGCAAGAGCACGCCGGCCACTCCTATAAGCAATGCCAATGAACTGTATCAGAAAACAGTATTTTACCTTATGACTAAGGAAGAGTAATCTTCAACCTGACCTAGACTACAAGGACAAGGATGAAAGATATCATTGAAGGTTTTCTGAAGTTTCATCGGGAAGCCTACCCCAAGCGCGCCAAGCTGTTCAAAAACCTGGCCACGCACCAGAACCCACGCGCATTGTTCATCTCCTGTTCCGACAGCCGCCTGGTCCCCGAGCTGGTCACCCAGCGTGAACCGGGGGACCTTTTCGTGATCCGCAACGCCGGCAACATCGTTCCGTCCTATGGACCGGAACCCGGCGGCGTCACGGCGTCGGTCGAATACGCCGTCTCCGCCCTGCGCGTCTCGGACATCGTCATCTGCGGCCACTCCGATTGCGGCGCCATGACCGCCATCGCCACCTGCCAATGCCTGGATCACATGCCGGCCGTGGATCATTGGCTGCGCTACGCCGATTCGGCCCGCCTCGTCAATGAAGCCCGCGAACACGCCAACGAGCACGAACGCATCGCCTCCATGGTGCGCGAAAATGTGATCGCCCAACTGGCGAACATCCAGACCCACCCCTCGGTGCGCCTGGCCATGTCCGAAGGCCGGCTGACCCTGCACGGCTGGGTCTACGACATCGAATCGGGCACCATCGAAGCCTACGACGGCGGCGCCATGAAGTTCGTCCCCCTGGTTGAAAACCCCACCGTGCGGGCGGCCCCCAACAGCCGCTGAAGTCTCGCAGACTGCCGTCCCATGCCAGCAAACGCCATGCCCGCAAGCATGGCGTTTTTGCATTCAAGAACGCAATCCATCGTTGAGCCCGGCCATGATGAACAGGCCGGCCGGCGCCGCGTTGATGGACGCCGCCGACCTGCATCGCCCTGCTTTGCGCCTTCTTGAACGGCCACGTTCAGCTCACAACACGATCTCCCGCTTCAGCCGTTTTCTCCGTTGCAAGACCCGTCCCGGCAGAGGTCCGGCAACAGCCTGCTTTCGTTCAGATATGGAACCATATTGAAAACAACGCAAACCAATAGGCAAGAAAAAAGAGCATCCTGACGCGCAGGAGAGGCGCGGCCGTCAAGGCTTGCGTTGGACGGCTCCTTTTCTCCGCAGAGCTTGATCCCCTCAAGCTCCGACCGTGATGAATCCAGGTCTGCCCGAGTTCCTGATCGGACTCTAGAACCCGATTGAATCGTGAACCCGATTGAAATTGGAAAAGCCTGAAGACGGGAACCAAGAATTCCGCTGTTTTCCTGGAACATCGATCAAAAAACCCTTCTTGTCGACTGGCTCAATCATGAAAAAATCATGTCTCGCCCTGGCACTGGCCATTCTGGGTGCAAACGCCCAGGCTCAATCCTTCTCCCGCATCTACTTCATCGGCGACAGCCTGAGCGACAGCGGTCAGTTCGGCTCGCGCTTCACCACCAATCCGGGCCAGGTATGGGCTCAGGATCTGGCAAGCCGCTTGGGAAACGAAGCGCTGCCCAGCACCCAGGGCGGCAGCGACTATGCGGCAGGCGGCGCCCGAGTCGTGGTGGATGACAAAGCCGATCCCACCAAACCCGTCGGCCCTACCAACCCCGTCCTGCCTTCCATGACCACCCAGGCCCGGCATATGCTGGCCATGCAGGGCGGACGCCTTGACGGCCAGGCCCTTTACAGCGTCTGGGGCGGCCCCAACGATTTGTTCGCCGCCGCCCTGGACCCGTTTCACGCGAACGAGATCATTGCGGAATCCCTGATCGGCCAGGCCACGCTGATCAATCAACTGTCGCAGGCCGGCGCGCGCTACATACTGGTCCCCAACATCCCCGATCTGGGCATGGCGCCGGCATTCGCCGGCTCTCCCTGGCTGGCCGCCCTCGCCAGCCGGATGAGCAACAGCTACAACCAGAACCTGGACCTGCTGCTGAGCCGCAGCCCCGCCAACATCATTCCCTTGAACGTCTCCAACCTGCTGCACGAAGTGATGGCCGAACCCGCCGCCTATGGGTTCTCCAATGTGAAGGACACAGCCTGCGGCTCGGTCTCTTCACGCCTTTGCACGCCGGCCGACCTGGTCGAGCCCAACGCCGACCAGACCTATCTGTTCGCCGACGGCGTGCATCCCACGACGGCCGGCCACCGCATGGTCGCCGACTATGCGCAGTCCGTGTTGAACGCACCGGCTCGGATGGCCGTACTGGCGCCCGCCGCCAACACGGCCGGCCTGATGCAGATGCAACATATAGACCGCCGCCTGCAGGAAGCCGGACGGCAGCAGAACAGCGCGCTGTCCGTCTGGGCCCAGGGCGCGGCAGTCACCGGCAGCGGTCATGGCGTCAACACCCGCCTGGACGGCACCGGCGGCAGCTGGCTCGTCGGGGTGGACCAGTACCTGGACGCCTGGACCATCGGCGCCTACCTGTCTTACGACAATCTGGACGGCAAGCGGAAGATCGCCACACCTATGCGCAAAAGCGCCAGGGGGCGGGGTATACGGCCGCTGGCAGTCCGCGGACCTGTGGGTGAACGCGCAGCTCTACTATGCCAGCCTGGACAATGACACCCGGCGCCGGATCCCCCTGGGCGCCGCCAGCCGCGAACATCGAGCCAGCGCCGGCGGACAGCAGCTCGGCGGCAAGATATCGGCCGGCTTTCAATGGCGGGCCAGCGCGTTCACCCATGGTCCGGTCGCGGGCCTGAGCGTGCAGAAAGCCAGGATCAAGCGCCTGGACGAGGACGGCAAGGGCCTGTCCACCTCCATGAGCTTCAATGCCCAGGATCAGACCTCCGTGCAAAGCAGCCTGGGCTATCAGGTGACCGTGCCCCTGAACCCGCAATGGACCGTACATGCATCCGCGCAATGGCTGCACGAATTCAAGAAGCCCGCCCAGGAAATGGGCGCCCGCCTGCAGGACGGCGTGCACGACAACCGTACCTTCTACTTGCCCACCGACCAGGAACGGGCCCGCAACAGCGGCCTGCTGGAGCTGAACGCCGCCGCCCAGTTGAACCGGAACTGGAACCTGGGCGCCGGCGTCAGCGCCCAGGTCGGCAAGGCGCCCAATGCCCAGACGGTGGTTTACCTGAATACCGCGTATCGCTTCTGAGCCACCCGGCCGCGCCGGCTGACCGGCCGGTGCGCGCAGCGGCGCTCGATACGCTCCATGTACGGAGCAGGCTCGCTCAGGTTTACAGCCGCGACACGCGCCCGCCCCATTCTGCTACGATGCATGGCACACAATATCAAGCCTGGATCGCATGGACTTCAGACAGCTGCGTCAATTTGTCGTGCTCGCCACCGAACTGAACTATCGGAAGGCGGCCGAGCGCCTGCATATGACCCAGCCGCCTCTGAGCATCGCCATCAAGCGACTGGAAGAGGACGTCGGGGTCCAGCTCTTCGAACGGGACCGACAAGGCGTACGCCTGACCATGGCGGGAGGCACCTTCCTGCGCGAGGTGCGCCACCTGTTGGAGAGCGCGGAAGCCGCCGTCAAAATCACCCAGGATGCCGAGCGGGGCCGCATCGGCACCTTGCGCATCAGCTCGGTACCCAGCGCCGCCCTGCAAATCCTGCCCCGGATCCTGCAGCCGTTCACGGCCAGATTCCCATCCGTCCGGCTGCACCTGAGCAGCGGCAGTTCCATGGACACGCTGGGGGAGCTGCAAAGAGGCGAACTGGACATCGCGCTACTGGTACCGCCCAGCCATGGCATCCCCGGCCTTGTCTGGCATCCCTTGTGCGTGCAGCGGCTCAAGCTCGCCGTTCCCGCCAACCATAAGGCAAGCCGGCAGCGCTGTCTGCAACTGAACGAGCTGCGCGACGAGACACTCATCGCACTGGCCCACTCGGACAGCCCGGGTTTTGCGGGCGCAATCATGTCATTGTGTCAGCACAACGGCTTTCAACCCCACGCATTGCAGGAGTCCTCGCACGCGCTGATCACTCTGCCATTGATCGCGGCGGGCCTGGGAGTTGCGATCATCCCCGAGGCTTTGTCACGCATCGTCATAGAACACGTCGCCTATCTGGACCTGGCCGACGCGAATGGGCAGCCCCTGACCTACCAGCTGGCCCTGGCCACCCAGAGCCAGAGCATCAATCCGGCCGTGCCTGGCTTTCTCCAGACCGCAATTGAGGCGCTGTCGCATTGCGCGCCCCAGGACGCGCCTTGCTGACGTCTTCCAACGCGGCCCGTGCGGCGCCTCAACCGCCCAGCAACTGCGCCCATTTCTTTCTTTCCTGCCGGATGCGTTGCTGAAAGGCGTCCTGCGACGAGTCCACGGCCTGGCTACCGCGGGCGTAGATTTTCTCCCGGGCCAGATCGCTGCCTGCCACAGCGGCGATCGCCCTGTTCAAACGTTCGACGATCTCGACCGGCGTTCCTGCCGGCGCCGCAATGCCGGACAAGGAACCAGCTTCCAGATCCTGGCCCAGCACCTCCTTGACGGTAGGAATCTGCGGCAGATTCTCCAGGCGCCCCCCCGACGTGACGGCGAAGGCGCGGACTTGGCCCGACTCGATGAAGCTAGCGCCCGTTACCGCCGAGATGGCTGTGGCGTCCACGGTGCTGCTGAGTACGGCGGTCAGGGAATCCGCGCCGCTCTTGAAAGGCACGTGCATCATGCGCACGCCCGTCGCCTGCTGGAGCAGTTGCAAGACCTGATAGTTATCCGACCCCGCCCCGGCCGTGGAAAAGCTGAGCTTGTCGTCTTCCGTGGCTGCGACCGCCAGCAGCTCTTTCAGTGATGAGTACGGACTGCCCGAGCCGACGGCCAGGACAGTGGGCGTATTGGCCAGCATCGCGATGTAGACGAAGTCTTTGTCAGGGTCATAGGCAAGCTGTGGATAGATCCAGGGGTTGACTGCATACATGCCATTGGTGATCACCAACAAGGTGTAGCCATCGGCAGGCGCCTTCGAGACAAAACCCGCCGCAATGCCGCCTCCCGCCCCTGCCCGGTTTTCCACCACCACAGGCTGCCCCAACTCGCGGGTCAAGCCCTCGGCGAACACGCGCGCTGTGGCATCGGTCACGCCTCCGGCGCCAAAGGGCACGATCAGGCGGATGGGTTTGGCCGGGTAGACGCCCTGCGCCTGCGCCAAAGGCATCGCCAGAGCGAACAACAAGGCGGCGCCCAAGTGAATGCAGATACGTTTGATCATTGCACTATCTCCATCTTCTTCAAGATACGATTCAAGACTTCCCGCAGGCCGGGCTCCAGCGGCGCCAACGGCGCCCGGAGATGGCCGCAGGGAATGCCGCGCATGTCCAGGCCTGCCGCCACCGTGCGCGGCAAGCCATGATCCATCAAGAAATTCAGCAGTTCGCTCTGCCGCTCGAACCATTGGGTCGCCTGTACCGCGTCGCCTGCCAAAGCGCAGCGGTACAGGTTGAGCACATGGGAGGCGCAGAGATTGGGCGCGGCGGTGCACCAGCCCGCCGCGCCCTCGCACAAGCCCTGCAGAGCCATGCGGTTCAGCCCGACATAGATCTGCACGTGCTCAGGGCAGACTCGCCGCAGCTGTGCAAACTTCTGCGGATTCGGGCTGGCTTCCTTGATCAGCGTGACGTTCGGAATCTGTGTCAGGCGGCTCAGGAAAGGCACAGGCATGTCCAGGCCCGTGGTGAACGGATTGTTATAGATCATCACCGGGATGGAAACCGCCTCCGCCACCCGGCGGTAGTAGGTAAAAATCTCTTCCTCGGTCAGGGACCAGTACGTACTGGGCAAGACCTGGATGGCGCTGGCGCCTGCCTGCTCAGCATACCGCGCGTGGCGGATCGTCTGCGCTGTGCTCAGACTGGACACCCCTGCCAGAACCGGCACGCGGCCGGCAACGGCTGCCACGGTGCTGCGGACGACTGCGTCGCGCTCGTCATCCGTCAGATAAGGCAGGCAGCCGACGCTGCCCAGCGGCGCCACCCCGTGAACGCCTTCAGAAATCAAATGCTCCACATGACGGGCCAGAAGACCGTGATCGACGCGTCCCTGCCCGTCGCAGGGGGTCAGCAGATAGCCGACGATGCCTGTAATGCGCATAACTGGAAACTCCTCCTTGGTGACTGCTCAGTCTATGGAGGGCCGCCAGAATCGTCTAATTTAAAATTTATAGGCATCTAATATATAGCGCACGTGCCGCGCGACCTCTGCAGCCACTGCACGACGAACTCGCCGGACTCCATGACATGCCGGCGCATGGCCGAGCGCGCCGCCTGAGGATCCCTCCTTGACAGAGCCTGCACGATCGCCTGGTGATGCTCGATGCTTCTGCGCGCACGCGACTCGATCATGCCCGAGGCCGTCATGCCGAGCACGTTCCTGGTATAGTCGACGTGCAGGTCCTTGATGATGCGCTGCAGCGCCGTATTGCCTGCCGCCCTGTAGATCAAGGAATGGAATTCGTCATTCCAGCCCACCCATTGCCGCAGGCACGCCTCAATCCCCGAGGGCGCCCCCGCCTGCTCGGAAGTAACTGCGGCCAGCAAGGCGAGCACGGCCTGGACGCCTTGCGCGTGCACGCCGTGCAGCTTGACTAGATCGGCCGGCATCATCGCGCAGGCCGCCCTTTCCGCGGCCATGCCTTCCAGTTCCGCGCGCAGCCAATAATTCGCCGCGATATCCTCCGGGGTCGGCGCCACGACGGTCGCGCCGTAGCGCCACTGCTGGATGACCAGCCCTTTTATTTCCAGCTGCCGCAAGGCCTCGCGGATCGGAGTCCGGCTGACGTCATACTCCTCGGCCAGCACTTCCTGTCGCAGCTTTTTCCCATGGGGGTAGGTGCCATCGAAAATCTTCCTGGTCATGGTCTCGACAAGACTCTTCAGCAAGTCTGTTTCGTGAAGAGCTCCGGCCGTACCGCCCGAACTGCTTCGCCACGATGCAGGGTCGCCTTCAGGGTCGCTTTCATCAAGCCCCGCCATGCCTGGCCAGGAACGGCCTGCCTGACGCGAAGGCGCGTGTTCATTCTTCTCCGCCATCTCCATCCCTCCTTCTTGTCATCCCCCGAACCGGCCCGGACCTCAGGACGGTGCGAACACCGCTTTCCATTTCGAGGCTTCTTCCATCATTTTCTGCCTGAACGGAATGGCCCCATGCTCCATGGCCTGGCTGCCTTGCGCATACAGATTCTGCATGTCCGCACTCTGCAGCACGCGCTCCATCGCCTTTTCCAGTTTCTCCAGGCGCTCGGCCGGCGTGCCGCGCGGCGCCACCAAGCCCGATATAGAGCCTACGTCAAAATCCACGTCGAGCAGTTCCGCGACGGTCGGAATGTCCGCCAGCCCGCCCACTCGCCGGCTGGACGTCACCCCGAGCGCACGCATCTTGCCCGACTCGACAAAGCTGTTGACCACCACGGTTTCCACCGCACTGACCTGCACAGTTCCGGACAATACGGCCGTGACGGCCTCGGCGCCGCTCTTGTAGGGAACGTGCATGAACGCCGTATCGGTTTGGTGCTGCAGCAGCGCGAGCACTTGGTGAATGGAAGTACCTATGCCCGATGACGCGAAGGCCATGCTGTCGGGTTCGCGTAAGGCATGGCCGAGCAAGTCCCGCAGATGGCCAATGGGCGACTTATCGGGGACGACCAGCACCAAGGGCGTATTGGCAATCATAGAGACATAGTCGAAGTCCTGGAAGGCATCGTAGTTCAAGCTTTGATGGATCAGGGGATTGACCGCAATCATGCCATTCGTGATGATCATCAGCGTATATCCATCCGGCTTGGCTCTGGCCAGCGCGCTGGCGGCAATGCTGCCGCCCGCCCCGGGCCGGTTCTCCACGATGACGCTCTGCCCCAGCTCCTGCTGCAGGATTTTGGCGACGGTGCGGGCCGTCAGATCGGTGACGCCCCCCGCCCCGAAAGGAACGATTAACGTAATGGGCTTGTCAGGCCAATCCGAGCTCGCCCGCGCCAAGCCTGAAAAACAAAACAACAACACGACGCCTGCCAGCAAGTATCGGAAAGAGAATGCGAAGAAATCCCGTATTGCGGCTGAGTCTTCGTGATGATGCTGAGGCGCTTTCAGCACCGTACCGGTAGAGTCTCGATTGGCTTCGCCGGCCAGGGCGAAGCGAACGCCAAGCTGCATTTTCAGCATATTATGTCCCCAATTATTTTTTTATTCCCGACGAACTTGCCGCCGTGCATACGAGTTCCGGCTTTTATTTTCCTGGCAAGGCAAATCCGTTCGGGAATCAGGATTTACTGAGATCAGCGTTCCAGATCCGCATCCGTCAGTTCCGGCACTTCGCCTTTGATATTCATGCGGCCTTCGTAAACCGGAAAGGCTCGGGTAGTGGGCCCCTGATACTGGACAAAGAAAATCGTTCCACCGGTCTCAGTCACCAGTTCTTCTTCGATATGCGGATCCGGATGAAATACCACTGTTCCCGGCCCGAACGCTTTGCCCCCCATTTTGAATTCGCCTTCGATCACGTACCAAACCTGAGCGAAGTCATGCTTGTGCAACTTGAATCCGGCACCAGGTTCGTAATTCAAGAGACCCGCATTGGGTTCGGTAGGACGTTCGTCACGAGTATGAAAAAGAAATTTGGTCCTATTCTTGAATCGGCCCATCTCCCATTCCATATCCTCGGGCCGGCGGTACTCCGGCATGTGATGGCGAATATCGCTCTTCGGCATATCATCGAAACTCATGGTCAGCTCCAAAAAAGTAGTTCCAGGCCATTCTATAGACCATCCGGAATAAATACTGGATACAAAAATCAGCCGTAAAACCAGGCTGGCTGCTGACGTTCTAACGTTATTTCTCGGCCGTTTCTGGACAGTGTTTGTCCAGTCGCGGATAGCGCGGCGACCGCCTCGTTCGCTACCTTATGAACATGCGCCGCCACCGCGGAGCTTCGCCCCCCGGCTGCTCCCGCACTGCGGCACGATACCAAGGAGAAGACGATGAATACGGTTGCCTACGATGCCTTCCGCGAAGACGTGCTCGGCCGCGCGAACGTGGCCGACACCCCTGAACTGCTGTCCTACTACAAGAATCTGGAGCGCTTGGGCGCCGCCGCCCTTGGACGGTCGCCAACAAGATCGAGCCCTGGCAGCCCAAGTCCCAGTCCGTACCCATGCTGTGGCGCTATCGCGACCTGCGCGCACATGTGCTGCAGTCGGTCGCGCTGGTTTCTCCCGAAAAGGCCGGGCGGCGCGTGATCTATTTCGAGAATCCCGGCCGCAAGGACGTGGCCGCCGCGGTGGGCTGGCTCTACTCCGGCCTGCAGGTCATGCATCCCGGCGAATGCGCCTCGGCCCACTGGCACTCCTCGTCGGCCTTGCGCTTCATCATGGAAGGACGCGGCGCCTACACCATCGTGAACGGGCACAAGATGACGCTGGGCGCCAACGACTTCGTCATCACCCCCAACGGCTGCTGGCACGAGCACGGCGTGGACGAGGACGGCCTGCCCTGCATCTGGCAGGACGGACTGGACATCCCCCTGGCCAACGCCATGGAGGC
This sequence comes from Alcaligenes sp. Marseille-Q7550, assembly GCF_965112015.1. Lineage (NCBI taxonomy): Bacteria > Pseudomonadati > Pseudomonadota > Betaproteobacteria > Burkholderiales > Alcaligenaceae > Alcaligenes > Alcaligenes sp. Marseille-Q7550. The sequence goes on along the minus strand of NZ_CBCOPU010000001.1, from coordinate 718,542 downwards.
CGGCTTCTTCGGCGTGCACCCCGACCTGCACCAGGCGGTGGGCTTTCCGGTGGACGACGCGGTGGGCATCTGGGGCGCTCCGGGACTGCGCCCGGAAGACGTCAAGTGGAACCAGTCCTATTCGCCGCTGTTCAAGTACCAGTGGGAGCCCACCTACGAGGCCTTGCTGCGCTACGCCAAGGCGGCCGAAGGCAATCCCTACGACTGCCTGCTGATGAACTACACCAACCCGGCCACCGGCGGCCACGTCATGGCCACGATGGGCGCCAGCATGCAGCTGCTGCGGCCCGGTTTCGCGGGCAAGGCGCACCGCCACACCGGCAGCTTCCTGTACCAGGTCGCCAAGGGCAGCGGCTATTCCATCATCAACGGCCAGCGTCTGGACTGGCAGGAACACGACGTATTCTGCGTGCCCTCCTGGGCCTGGCATGAACACGCCAATGCCTCCCAGACCGAGGACGCCTGCCTGTTCTGCTTCAACGACCTGCCCGTCATCCAGAACATGGGCTTCTACCGCGAAGAGGCGCTGGCGGACAACGGCGGCCACCAGCCCGTGCTTGCCTGAGCCTGCGGCAGGAGGAGCCCGTCCGCGGCCCGCCGGCTCCATCATCAGCGTGAGCATGGCGCCCCGCATGGGGCGCTTTTCTCGCGGCGGGCAGCGCTATACTGAGCGGAGAAAAACTCATGATGAAGGCCGCCTTCACCAGGCAGGCCAAATGCACAAGGGCGATCCCGGCGCGAGCAAGGCGGCGGCGCGCCCTGGCCCGAGCGGAGGCAGACATGTTCCCTACCATGACGGGATGGACCCAGGCTCTTCTGGGTCGTCACACGCTTCTCGTGTCGCACGACGTCGAAGAAGTGCGGTCCCGCATTGCCGCTCTGCTCAACGATCACGAACTGACGCCGCACGGCTCCACCCTGACGGCGCGCCTGCATGGCGTGCAGGCGGACGCGCTGAGCCTGTGGCGGCTGGAGTACGGCGACGCCGTCACGGTCGAGGAGACCCGGCCCGGCGGCGAATTCCTGCTGGTGCAGATGCCCTTGTCAGGCTCGGTGGAAATCCAGTGCGACGAAGGCCATTGGTCGGTCAGCACGGGTTCGGGCCTGATCATGCCGTCCAACAAGCCTCACCGCCTGCTCTGGGAGGCCGGCGCGGCGCAGATCATCCTGAAGGTGCCGCTGAGCCGGCTGCAGTTCGAATACCAGCGCCTGACGGGCCGGCATGCACGCGGGCCGCTGGCCTTCGACCGGCAGATCAGGCTGGAAGCCAGCGACGGCGAGCAATGGAGCGCCCTGCTGCGTTACTTCTGCGAGCAACTGGCCCATCCGTCCGCATTGAGCGCGATCAAGGCCAGGATGGCCGAAGAAGCCCTGATCCGCCATCTGCTGGTAGCCCAATCCGTGACGCTGCGCGAGCACATCCTGGGCGAACACGGCCTGCATGTGCCGCAAAGCCTGCAGCGCGCCCGGGACTACATGCAGGCTCACCTGCACGAGGACATCAGCCTGGACGACATCGCCCGCCACAGCGGCGCCAGCGCCCGCAATCTGTCGCGCCTGTGCCAGCAGCAATACGGGGTCAGCCCCATGCAGATGCTGCGCGATCTGCGACTGGACCGCATACGCCAGGACCTGCTCCAGGCATCCGCAGACCGTTCCGTATCGGAAATCGCCCTGCGCTGGGGCTACAGCCACCTGGGTCGTTTCGCGGCGGCCTACCGCCAACGCTTCGGACAGGCCCCGCATGAAACGCTGCGCTTCGGGCGGCCAGCTGAATCGCAGCCCGGGCCGCATATCGGCTAACTACCGGCAAGCGCATCACACAGCCGATGTCGTCGCCGCCCCTGGAGCCAGGAAGCGAGCAAATCCAGTCTTGCGCTGAAAATACGCCAACGTCATGGCGCGCTCAAAGCCTGATGCTCAGGCGTATCCCAGCGTCTGCAGGCTCATGCGGGCAGCCTGGGCCAGCACGGCATCGCGCTGCTCGTCCGTTCCTCCGCGAGCGTCCGTGAAATACGCAACGATGTAGATGGCCGTGCCCTCCGGCGTCCAGATGACGCCGATGTCATTGTGCGTGTTCCGGTCTCCGGTCCCCGTCTTGTGCCCCAGGCGGCAGCCCGGCGGCAAGGCCGCCTTGAGCCGTCCCGCACCGGTAGGCGTGCCGATCAGCCATTCTTCCAACTGGCCGCGCTGCGGCGGCGCCAGCACCTTGCCGCCCAGCACAACCTGCATGTCGGCCACGTACTGGGCCGGCGTGGTGGTGTCGCGCGGGTCGCCGGGCAACGCCGTGTTCAACTCGGTCTCGTAGCGATCCGCCCGCGTCACCGTGTCGCCGATGGAGCGGTACCAGTTCCGCAGCGTCTCCAGCCCGCCTATCTCCCGCAGCAGGATGTTGGCAGCCGGATTGTCGCTGAGCTGCACGGTCGCCTTGCACAACTGCGCCACCGTCAAGGCGGACCCTACCGCCTCCCCGGTGACGGGCGCGTGGGCGACCATATCGTCTTTCGTGATGGCGACAGGCCTGTCCAGCCGCTCCAGGCCCTCCTGGACGCGCTGCAAGACGCAAGCCGCCAGGAACAGCTTGAAGGTGGAGCAATAGGCGAAGCGCTCATCGGAGCGCCAGTCCACCCGGCGCCGGCCGTCCGTGGCGCAAAGGCCCAGCCGCCCGCCGTACCGGGCCTCCAGGGCGGACAGGTCCAGGCCGGTGGCCTTGGCGGCCAAGGCCTGGAACGGCATGGCCTGCAGGACGCCCATCGCTCCCAGACCCAACAGAAAGGTCCGGCGATCCAGAGAAAGCCGTATCGCGGAACAAGAAGCATCCGGGACGAAGATGGGCGATTTTTTCATGCAAACTCCTGGGCAGCCTGGGTGAAACGGCCCGGCGTCCTGCTGCCGACGCGCCGGGCCCAAAGGAAAAGACCCGAAGACAACAGCCCTTCAAGCCATTTTTAGAGCAGATTTCTATAGCAAAGCGCAGCGCCTGACAAGCCATTCGCTGCAGCCGGCCCAGCATCGCGCCGGACTGCAAGGCGCTGCCCAGCCAGCGCTTTCAAGGCAAGGCCATGACAGCGCAATTGCACAGGTCCGCGCTTTCAAACTCAGTCACCTCGCCCGCCTGCAAGCCAGGCACAGGAAACAGGCGCACCGTCAGGGGCTTGTTCAGCCGGAACGCCGTGGTGCCGGTATCTCGCATGATGCTTTCCAGTTTTCGGCGCTGACACGCAAAAACCCCCGCCTGGGCGGGGGTTGTGCCGACGCGGCAGGAAAGGAAATTGAGCCGATGCGCTCAGACGTTGAACAGGAAGTTCAGCACGTCGCCGTCCTTGACCACGTATTCCTTGCCTTCGGCGCGCATCTTGCCGGCTTCCTTGGCGCCCTGTTCGCCTTTGCAGGCGATGTAGTCGTCGAAGGAGATGGTCTGGGCGCGGATGAAGCCGCGCTCGAAGTCGGTGTGGATGACGCCGGCGGCCTGGGGTGCGGTGTCGCCTACGCGGATGGTCCAGGCGCGCACTTCCTTCGCGCCGGCGGTGAAGTAGGTCTGCAGGCCCAGCAGGCTATAGGCGGCCCGGATGACGCGATTCAGGCCGGGTTCGTCCATGCCCAGGTCGGCCAGGAACTCAACTTTGTCGGCGTCGTCCAGTTCCGCGATCTCCGCCTCCACAGCGGCGCAGACAGCGACCACGGGCGCGCCGTCAGCGGCGGCGTACTTCTGTACGGCTTCCAGGTGCGGGTTGTTGGTGAAGCCGTCTTCCTTGACGTTGGCCACGTACATGGTGGGCTTGGCCGTAATGAAGCCATAGGACTTGATCTGGTGCAGTTCCTCAGCGTCCAGCCTCAAGGAGCGTACAGACTTGCCTTCACCCAGCGCTTGCTGGATGCGTTCCAGCAAAGCGACCAGCTTGGCGGCGTCCTTGTCGCCGGAGCGAGCCAGCTTCTGGTTGCGCTGTACGGCTTTCTCGACCACGGACAGGTCGGCCAGAGCCAGCTCGGTGTTGATGATCTCGATATCAGCCAAGGGATCCACTTTGCCAGCTACGTGGATCACGTTGTCATCGGCAAAGCAACGCACAACGTGCACGGTCGCATCGGTTTCGCGGATATTGGCCAGGAACTGGTTGCCCAGGCCCTCGCCCTTGGATGCGCCCGCCACCAGGCCGGCGATGTCCACGAACTCCACCACGGCGGGCAGGATGCGCTCGGGCTTGACGATGTCGGCCAGCGCCTGCAGGCGATTGTCGGGCACTTCCACCACGCCCACGTTGGGCCCGATGGTGCAGACGGGGTAGTTTTCGGCCGCAATGCCGGCTTTGGTCAGTGCGTTGAACAGAGTGGATTTACCAACGTTGGGCAAGCCAACGATGCCGCATTGCAGTGCCATGAGTATCCTAAAAAACAAAGAGTTATAAAACGATGCGCTATTGTAGCGCCCCTGCGCCGCCGGGGTGAAACCGGCTTGAAGCCGGTTCATGGTCCTGCCAGGATTCCGGCGGTCTCGCCGACGCAGTGGATCCAGGGCGCGAACCGCAACCGGACCGGCCGTCCGGCGTGGATTGCTAGAGTTCCAGCCCGCCGAACAGCTTGAGCAGGCCCATGATGAGCAGCACCGGCCCGCCATTGAAGATCGCATGCAGGACGATAGATGCGCCGATTCCGCGCCGCACCCGCAGCCAGGCCAGCACCAGGCCGGTGACGCATTGCGGCAACACCAGCAGGGGCAGCAGGAACCAGCTCATGTGGTTGAGCTGGAAGTTGTACAGATGCAATGCGCCGAAAGCCAGGGTCAGGGCGTAGAACACCCAGGGAAAGGCCCGCCGGTAGCGCCGCATGGCGCCCAAGCGCCAGGGTCGACCCTGCAAGGCGCCCCACAGGCGCGAGGACCAGCCCGCGCCCGCCGGCAGCGGCGTGCGCGGAAAACCGGTTCGGCGGCTGATCCAGATCGCCAGGCACAGCACCAGCAAGGCCTGCATGGCCCAGGTGGGTCCCTTGAACATGCAGACCAGGGCCAGCGGCACCACTGTCAGCCATTGGGACGGACGGCGCAGGATGAAGCGGAACACCAGTTCCTCGACGACCGGCGCCCAGAATATGGCCTGCGCCCAGGGGATGCGGGTCGGGTCCAGCCTGTGCTGGGCGCCGCCCATGCCGGCGACGGACACCGCGATCGGGCCGAACACCAGCACGTTGACCAGCCACAGCAGGACCGCCCACTGCAGCAGCCGCTTCCAGGGCAAGGGCGCGAACCAGTCCAGCCACCAGCCCTGCCCCATGGGTCGTCCAGGAAAGCGCCGCCCCGCGCGCGGATGGCGCAGGAAGCGGAGGAAATCCCTCAGTTCGTCCCGGAAGCGCAGGCCTGCGATGGCTGGAGGCTTCATTGCTCAGGCCTTCTGGGTGGCGTGCAACTGACGGGTGGCCTGTTCGACATCGCCGCGCAGCAGGGCGGGCATCACGGCCCGGCAGCGCGTGATCACGTCCTCGATGTCCCGCAGCTCGTCCTGGCGCGGATTGTTCAGCACGAAGGCCGCAACCTGCTGGGCCAGGCCCAGGCTGCGCGGATGGCCTATCCCTATGCGCATGCGCCAGAAGTCCGGGCTGCCGAAGGCCGCCTGGATGTCGCGCAGGCCATTATGGCCGGCATGGCCGCCGCCCTTCTTGATCTTGACCTGGCCCGGCAGCAGGTCCAGCTCGTCGTGCAGCACCAGGACCTGCTCGGGCTGCAGCTTGTAGAAGCGCATCAGGGCTCCGGCCGCCTGGCCCGACTTGTTCATGTAGGTGATCGGCTTGGCCAGGATGACGTTCTCGCCCTCGAAGCGCGCCTTGGCCACCCAGGCAAAGAAAGCCTTTTCCAGGTTGAACGTGGCGCGCAGGTCGTCCGCCAGATGGTCGGCCAGCCAGAAGCCGGCGTTGTGGCGGGTGGTTTCATATTCCGGGCCGGGGTTGCCCAGGCCGATGATCAGACGTATGGGAGCAGACATGAAGGAGACAGAAATGAGCGGGCACAAAAAACAAACCCCCGCCAGCATACGCTGACAGGGGTTGGTTCGCCAAGTTCAGGGCCGGCGCAGCCGGCCCGAACCCAGGCTTACTCGGCGGCTTCTTCAGCAGCGGCGCCACTGCCCACGGGCAGGGCTGCTGCCAGCAGGGGGTTGGCTTCGTGGCCGGCGTACTGCAAGCCCAGAGGCAGCTTGATGTTTTCCAGGTGCAGGTTGGCGTTGGCGGTCAGGCCGCCCAGGTCCACGGTGATGGAGGCTGGCAGGCTGCCTGGCAGGCAGGTGATTTCCAGCTCGGTCAGGATGTGGCTGATGACCTGGCCGCTCAGCTTGACGGCAGGAGCGGTATCGCCATTGATGAAGTTCAGGGGAACCTTGGTGGTGATGGCCTGGGAAGCCAGGACGCGCTGGAAGTCCACGTGCAGCACTTGCTGCTTGTAGGGGTGCCATTGCACGGCGCGCAGCAGAACGCTTTCGGTCTTGCCGTCCAGTTCCATGGACAGGATGGAGGCGTGGAAGGCTTCCTTGCGCAGGTTGTGGTAGATCTCGTTGTGATCCAGAGCGATCACGACGGGTTCGGCTTCGCCACCGTAGACGATGGCGGGCACTTGACCGGCGCGACGCAGGCGGCGGCTCGCACCCGAACCCTGTACATCACGCGAAGTAGCGGTGAATTTCATGAGGAACTCCATAGTGCAGGACCGGGTCCTGCGTAAAGCGGTAGCGGACTACCTGGTTGACGCGCGCCGCGACCAGCGCGCGCGAAAAAACTCAATCGGTGAACAGCGAGCTGACCGATTCGGCGTTCGAGATGCGCAGAATAGTCTCGCCCAGCAGCGCCGCACAGGACAGCTGGCGGATCTTGCTGCATTCGCGGGCCTTGGCCGACAGCGGAATGGAGTCGGTCACGACCAGCTCGTTCAACTGGGAATTGGTGATGCGCTCGACGGCTTCGCCGGACAGCACGGGGTGCGTGCAGTAGGCATAGACGGCCTTGGCGCCGCGGTCCTTAAGGGCCTCGGCGGCCTTGCACAGCGTGCCGGCGGTATCGACCATGTCATCCATGATGATGCAGGTGCGGCCGCTGACATCGCCGATGATGTTCATGACTTCGGACACGTTGGCGCGCGGACGGCGCTTGTCGATGATGGCCAGGTCCACTTCCAGCTGCTTGGCCAGGGCGCGGGCCCGCACCACCCCGCCGATGTCGGGGGACACGACCACCAGGTCCTGGTAGTTGCAGCGCCAGATGTCGCCCAGCAGAATGGGCGAGGCGTAGATGTTGTCCACGGGGATGTCGAAGAAGCCCTGGATCTGGTCGGCGTGCAGGTCCATCATCATGACGCGGTCCACGCCCACCACTTGCAGCATGTTGGCCACGACCTTCGCGGAAATGGACACGCGGGCCGAACGCGGACGGCGGTCCTGGCGGGCATAGCCGAAATACGGAATGGCGGCGGTGATGCGGCCGGCGGAGGCGCGGCGCAGGGCATCCACCATGACCATGATTTCCATCAGGTTGTCGTTGGTGGGCGCGCAGGTGGGCTGGAGAACGAAGACATCGCGACCGCGGACGTTTTCGTTGATTTCGACCATTACTTCTCCGTCGGAGAAGCGACCTACTGTCATCTTCCCGAGCGACATGTCAAGGTGGTTGACGACGTCGACAGCAAGGCGAGGATTAGCCGTGCCGGTGAAGATCATGAATCGGTCTTGTGCCATGATATGGAGATAGATTTTGACGCAGGAAAAGCAAAGCTGTTGATCGAAACCCCGTCAAGGAAACGACTCAACAGCTTTACATTATCGCAGGCTAGGCCTGAAAGGTGGCTGGGGAAGAAGGATTCGAACCTTCGCATGCCGGAATCAAAATCCGGTGCCTTAACCAGCTTGGCGATTCCCCAAAAACTCAATCTATCCAGTAGCGTAGTGGATGATCCTGCAATCCCGAACAAACCCAGGTTTGTTCCATCAGCGATGCATCACTATTCGCCGCGCTACCAGCATGATGTATTTTACTGCCGATCCGGCCAATTTCAGCTTGGTGAACCAGGGCTTTACGCTTGTCTTTGCTGCCTCTGCATTCAACAAAGAAGCATGAACCAGAGCCTGTCATTCTAGCATTGAATCCTGAACTGTGCAAGCTATTTTTTAACTTCCGCAGGTTTGGATACAAGTCCAAGGCTACTGATTCCAAGTTGTTCTTGCCAAACAAAGGAATGTTTTCCCCTGCCTGCCAAAAGCGTTCTTGCCAATCAGCAAAGAACGTTATTGTGATGGGTTTTTCGTCCCGCGTCAAGCCCTTTGAGGTAAATATTTCTGCGGTCGAAATGAACTGGGGCGGACGGATGATGACATAGTCGCGCTCGGGCAGCTGGATGGCCTGCAGCTGCTCCCCCACGCCCTGCGCCACTGCGGCCTGCCCGATAACGAAGACGGGCACGTCGGCGCCCAGGGGCAAGGCGATGTCCATCAGGGCTTGGCGGCTCAGTCCCAGGGACCAGAGGCGATTGAGGGCGATCAGCGTGGTGGCGGCATCGCTGGAGCCGCCGCCCATGCCCGCGCCTGACGGGATATGCTTGATGCAGGAAATATCCACGCCCTTGCGGGTTCCGGTCGCCTGCTGCAAGGCCCGCGCCGCCCGCACCACCAGGTCCTGTTCCGGATCCAGGCCGGCCAGTGTGCTGTGCACGCGGCGCACCTGCCCGTCGTCCCTGGGGACGAAGCTCAGGTAGTCGTTCAGATCCACGAAGCGGAATGCCGTCTGCAGGAAGTGATAGCCATCTGGGCGGCGGCCGGTGACATGCAGGAACAGGTTGATCTTGGCCGGAGCCGGTACATCGTAAAGCGCCATGGAGCAGGTCCGTCGGTCGACTTACTGGTCCACGACCAGGCGCACGCTGATGGAGCGGCTGGCCTCGTGGCGGTTGAGCTGCAGCAGGCGCGGGCCTAGCTCGTCGTAGCGGGACAGGCCCACGCGCCAGCCCGTCTGTTCAAAACTGCTCAGGTGCTGTTGTTCGTCCAGGCGCTGCTGCCGGGCCGGGGCGGCGCCGCTGCGGCCGTGCAGCCAGTCGCGCAGGCCCGCCACCGGCACGGGGCTGCCCAGCCCCTGTTCCACCAGCGCATCCGGATGGGACGCGCTTTCCCGGGTGCCGTCGCTGCGCTCCAGGATGGCGCGATCAGGCAGCACCCAGACCCGGGCCAGCGTATTGCCCAGGGGGTTGGTCAGGTCCAGTATCAACTGCCGGCCGTCGTCACGCCAGGCGAATCCGCCCTGCACGGCTTCCACCTGGCCGTTGCCATGCGTGACGCTCAGGGCGAAACGGCCCGCGCGCGACAGGGCCGTGTCGGCCTGTACCTGGCCCGTCTGCGTCGGGACGTCGATTTTCTGGGGAGTGGCGCAAGCGGCCAGCAAGGCCGTCAGGGCCAGGGCGCCCAGGCCGGGCCAACGGCGCAACGGGAATGAAGCAATCACGGCAAAACGACTCCGAGACGTTTGATGGTTTCCAGCAGGGTGCGGTTCTGCGCGTCCTTGGCCAGTCCGGCGCGGAACACCAGCATGGCGTCGTTGCGGCGGCCCTTCGCCCAGAGCACTTCACCCAGGTGGGCGGCCACATCGGCCTCGGGCAGTTTCTCGTAAGAGCGTTGCAGATACTCCAGCGCCGCCTGCAGATCGCCGATGCGAAACAGGTACCAGCCCACGCTGTCCAGTATGTATGGATTGTCGGGCTCCAGTTCCATGGCGCGCTCGAGCAGATCCTGAGCCTCTTCGAGGTTGCGGTTCTGGTCGGCGAAGGTATAGCCCAAGGCATTGTAGGCATTGGCGTTGTCGGGCCGCAGTTCGATCACGCGCCGCATCAGGGTTTCGAACTGATCGGTCTTGGCACGCTGCTCGTACAGCATGGCCAGGTTGTACTTGATCTCGGCGCTGTCGGGCAGTTCGCGGTCGGCGCGCTCCAGGGTTTCCAGCGCCTGGTCGGTACGCCCGCTGTCCTGGTAGATGGAAGAATAGGTCAAGGCGACCACGACCTGGTCGTTGCGGTCGCGCGGACGGGAGGTTTCCAGCGTGCGCCGCGCCTGCGGCAAGTTGCCCTGCCGCGCCTGCAGCACGGCCTTGTGGACCTGGGCCTGGAAGCGCAAGCCGGGTTCTTCGATCAGGTCCAGTTGCCGGATGGCTTCGTTCAGGTCGCCCTGGGCCTCGGCGATCTGCACGAGCGACAGGCGCGCCTCGGAAATGCTGGCCAGCGCGGTGCTGGCGTCATCGTGCAGGGACTGGCGGCGTTGCTGCTGGACATTGATATATTCTTCAAGCAGACGCCGCGCGTCGTCGTACTGCTTGGCGCGGGTATGAATCTCCGCCTGCGTGTACAGCAAGTCGAAATCCTCGGGCGCCGCGCGCTGCAGATCGGCGACGATGGCCAGGGCCTCGTCGAACTGCTGGCGCTCCACCAGGCGGTTGGCCAGCAGCAACTGCAGCTTGCGGCTGTCTGGGTTGTCGCGCACGAAGCGGCGGGCGCTGTCCAGGGCCGCTGATGGATTGACCTTGATGCCGTATTCGAGCACGCGCTGGGCGGCCGCTTCCAGGTGCGGGTCCAGGCGCAGGGCCTCGCGGGCCTCGCGCTCGGCGCGCACCGGGTCTTCCGCGTTCCAGGCCGTATCGGCCAGGGCCAGGTGAGCGATGGGCAGCTTGCGCACCGGCTCGCGCAAAGCCTTGTCCAGGACCTCCAGCGCGAGGCGGCGGTCCACCATCTTGCTGACGATGCCCATGGCCTGCACGATGGCCTGCTCCTTGTCCTGGGCGCGGGAGATGCGGATCCACAAGGCGTCCGCCAGGCCTTCGGTCTGGCCGTTGGATGCTTCCAGCGCCAGGGCCGTGGCCTTGGCCTCGGGATCCTGGGGCGCCAGCAGGGCCCATTCCTTGGCGGCGCGCAAGGCGCGCGGCAGGTTGCGGTCGGCCATGGAATACTGGAAGGCGCTCTGGGCGAAGCGGGGGTCGCTGGTGTCGCGCGCCAGCCCCAGGAAGGTCTGGCTGGCCACGTCGAATTCGCCGCGCGAAGCGGCCACTTCGGCCACCAGGATGCGATACAAAATGTCGGGTGTCAGCCCGACCAGGGGCAGTTGCCCGCTGCGCAGGCGGATGGTGTCGGCAGGCGGCTCCGCCTTGATGATAGGAAGCGATTTCTGTGCTTGCGCCGGAACCGCTGCAAGCAACGACGTCAGGCCCAACAAAAGTGTTAAGGTCAGAGCATTCATCCAGAAAAACCCGCGCCCTTGCGCGCGTGACAAGACGCCCGATGGCACAATAAAGGAATCAGATTTGTTGATGGTATCACCCCCCCATGCCTGAACTGCCAGAAGTTGAAACAACCCGTCGCGGAATTGCGACGGTCGTCAACGGAAAAATCGTCCGACAATTCCTGATTCACGAACCTCGCCTGCGCTGGCCGGTTCCCGGCCAGTTGCCGCAATGGATACAGGGCCGGGCCGTGCTGGGTTGCGAGCGCCGCGGCAAATACCTGTTGCTGCGCTTCGAGCAGGGCGTGCAGATCGTCCACCTGGGCATGTCCGGCTCGCTGCGTCGCGTGGCCCTGGACGAGCCTCGGCGCAAGCACGACCATGCGGAATGGCTGTTCGACGATGCACGCTTCCTGCTGCACGATCCGCGGCGTTTTGGAGCCATATTATGGCATGAGCATGCCAGCGGCCCCCTGGAAGAGCACCCGCTGATCCGTACCCTGGGCATGGAGCCGTTCGATCCGCTCTTCACTCCCGCCTACCTGCATCGTCACCTGCAGGGCCGGCGCATGGCCATCAAGCAGGCACTGCTCGGGGGCAAGATCGTCGTCGGAGTGGGCAACATTTATGCATCCGAATCCCTGTTCCTGGCCGGCATCCACCCGGAGACGCCCGCCGGCGACCTGTCCCTGCACCGCTGCGAGAAACTGCACGCCGCCATCCTGGTCACCTTGCAAGCGGCGCTGGACTCGGGCGGCAGCACGCTGCGCGACTACGTGAACGCCAACGGCGCGCCCGGCGCGTACTTCGACATACACGCCAATGTGTACGAGCGCGCCGGCCAGGCCTGCCCGCGCTGCCGCCAGCCCATCAAACGCATCGTCCAGGGCCAGCGCGCCACCTACTATTGCTCGCGCTGCCAGCGGCGCTAGGCAAGCCTCCCCTCACATCCACCCTCATGCCGTCCGCCCGGCAGGTCGGCGCGCGCCCAGCCTGCCGGCGTCCCGTCCGTGGACATTCAGGTATTCACCTATATCGAATCAATTAACCATAAACTAATCTAAGGACATCCTCTCTTACTGTGGAGTCCTCTTCATGAGCAAGTCCTTCGCCTCGCACAACGACCTGGAAGACAAGGTCGTCTCCTTCGAGAAACTGTCCGACAACGCCTACGCCTACACGGCCGAGGGCGACCCCAACACCGGCATCATCATCGGCGACGAAGCCATCATGGTGATAGACACGCAGGCCACCCCGGTGATGGCCCAGGACGTGATCCGACGCATCCGCGAAGTCAGCGACAAGCCCATCCGCTACATCCTGCTGTCCCACTACCATGCCGTGCGCGTGCTGGGCGCCTCCGCCTACGATGCCCAGGAGATCCTGGCCAGCCGCGACACCTACGACCTGATCGTGGAGCGCGGCGAACAGGACAAGGCCAGCGAGATCGGCCGCTTTCCGCGCCTGTTCCGCAACGTCGAATCCATCCCGCCCGGCCTGACCTGGCCCACCATGACATTCCAGGGCCACATGACGGTGGACCTGGGCAATCTGGAGGTGCACCTGATGCAGGTGGGCCGCGGCCACACCAAGGGCGACACCATCGCCTGGCTGCCCGAACAGCGCATCCTGTTCGCCGGCGACCTGGTCGAATACCAGTCCACGCCCTACGCCGGGGACTGCTACTTCCGCGAATGGCCCCGAACGCTGGATCGCCTGGCCGAATTCAAGGCCGAGAAGATGGTGCCCGGACGCGGCCCGGCCCTCAAGAATGCCGGCGAAGTGCGCCAGGCCCTGGCCGGCACCCGCGCCTTTCTGACCGACCTGTATTCCTGCGTCTACCAGGGCGTGACGGCCGGCAAGGACCTCAAGACCATCTACCGTGAAACCTACGACTTCATGAAGCCGCGCTACGCAGACTGGGTCATCTTCGACCACTGCATGCCTTTTGACGTGGCCCGCGCCTACGACGAAGTCAATGGCCACGAGCACCCGCAGATCTGGACCGCCGAACGCGACCTGGAGATGTGGAAGCAGCTCGAAGGCCAGTAAGGCGCGCCGCCAGGGAGAATGGATATGGGAGACATCGATTACCAGACCCTGGAGCTCGCGCAGGCCGCCCGGCCCGACGCCCACATGCGACACGAGATCGTGGTGGTCGGCGCCGGCCCGGTGGGCCTCACGCTGGCCCTGGACCTGGCGGACAAGGGGCATCGCGTGCTCATCCTGGACGATGACACCAGCCTGTCCAAGGGTTCGCGCGCCATCTGCTTTGCTAAACGCACGCTGGACATCTGGGACCGGCTGGGCGTGGGCGCGCGCATGATGGCCAAAGGCGTGTCCTGGAACGTAGGCAAGGTCTTCTTCCGCGACCAGGAAGTGGAGCTTCAACCTGCGCCCCGAAGAAGGGCACCAGCGGCCGGCTTTCATCAATCTGCAGCAATACTATTGCGAAGGCTATCTGTACGAGGCCGTGCGCGAGCAGCCCCTGATCGAGCTGCGTTCCGGCCACAAGGTCACGGACCTGCAGAACCGCCCCGACGGCGTGCAGCTGACCGTGCAGACGGCCGACGGCGACTACACCCTGGAAGCCGACTGGCTGCTCGCCTGCGACGGCTCGCGCTCGAGCATGCGCCGCAGCCTGGGCCTGACCAGCAGCGGGCGCATCTTCAAGGACCGGTTCCTGATCGCCGACGTGCGCATGCAGGCGGACTTCCCGGCCGAACGCTGGTTCTGGTTCGATCCGCCCTTCCACCCCAACCAGTCCGTGCTGCTGCACAGCCAGCCGGACAATGTCTGGCGCATCGACTTCCAGCTGGGCTGGGACGCCGACCCGGTGGAGGCCGTCAAGCCGGAGAACGTGATTCCCCGCATCCAGGCCCTGCTGGGCGCCGACACGGCGTTCGAACTGGAGTGGGTCAGCATCTACACCTTCGCCTGCGAGCGCATGGAGCGCTTCCGCCATGGGCGCGTCCTGTTCGCCGGCGACTCGGCCCACCGGGTCTCGCCTTTCGGGGCGCGGGGCGCCAACAGCGGGATCCAGGACGCGGACAACCTGGCCTGGAAACTGGACCTGGTGCTGAACGGCCAAGCTCCGGAAGGATTGCTGGACAGTTACGCAGAGGAGCGCGAGTCCGCCGCTGACGAGAACATCCGCCACTCCAGCCGCTCCACCGACTTCATCACGCCCAAGAGCGAGATCAGCCGCCTGTTCCGCGATGCCGTCCTGATCCTGGCGCGCCGCCACGCCTTCGCGCGCGCCCTGGTGAACAGCGGCCGCCTGTCCCTGCCCAGCGCCTACCTGGACAGCCGACTCAATACGCCCGACCAGGATACCTTTGCCGCCACGGCGCCCCCGCCCGGAGCCTGCGTGCCCGACGCCCCCGTACAGCACCTGGGACGCGAGGCCTGGTGGCTGCCGCACCTGGGACCGGGCTTCACGCTGGTGGAGTTCGCGCCGGCCGAGGCGCGCAACGAAACGCTGCTGGACGAGTTGATCGCGCAGGGACTGCTGACCCGCCTGCGTGTCTGGCCGGCCGGCACGCCGCCCGAACAGGCCGGCTCCGACCTGATCGACGCACAGGACCTGCTGCGCCGACGCTACGACGCCGTCCCCGGCACCTGCTACCTGGTCCGGCCCGACCAGCATTTGTGCGCCCGCTGGCGCGCCCTGGACGGCGCCGCGGTACTGGCCGCCCTGCGCAAAGCCTGCGGCCATCTCCTGGAGACACCCGAATGCCTGCACTGAACACCACCCAGCCCATGGACCGGGCCGACGATTTCTATGAACGGCTCATCGACGCCCACCAGGGGCTGAGCACGGCGCAGAGCCATGCCATGAATGCCGCCCTGGTCCTTTTGCTGTGCAATCATATTGGTTCGATGGACGTGATCGCCCAGGCCCTGGACGCGGCCCGCCAGGCCTGCCTGGAACAGACCGCCTGAACCCCGGAGACCCCGAAATGAGCTCATTGAATTACCAGATCGGTTTTGGCAACGCCTTCGCCACCGAAGCCCTGCCCGGCGCCCTGCCCGTGGGGCGCAATTCTCCGCAACGCTGCCCCTACGGCCTGTATGCCGAACAATTGTCGGGCACGGCCTTCACCAGCCCGCGCGCCGAGAACCGCCGCTCCTGGCTGTACCGCATCCGCCCCAGCGCGCGCCAGGGCGCTTTCACCGCCTTCGAAGGCGCGCCGCGCTGGACGGAAGACTTCGGCCAAGGTCCGACCAATCCCAACCGGCTGCGCTGGAATCCCTTGCCGCTGCCCGCCGGCCCCACGGACTTCCTGGCCGGCGTACACACCTGGGCCGGCAACGGCGGCAGCGGCGAACAAAGCGGCATAGGCATACACCTGTACGCCATCAACCAGTCCATGGGACGGCGCGTGTTCTACAACGCTGATGCCGAAATGCTCTTCGTGCCCGAGCAGGGCCGCCTGCGCCTGGTCAGCGAGCTGGGCATCATGGAGATCGAGCCCTGCGAGATCGCCGTCATGCCGCGCGGCGTGCGTTTCAAAGTGGAGATCCTGGACGAGGCGGCGCGCGGCTACCTGCTGGAGAACTTCGGCGCGCCGCTGCGCCTGCCCGAACTGGGCCCCATCGGCTCCAACGGGCTGGCCAATGCACGCGACTTCAAGACGCCCGTGGCCTGGTACGAGGACGTGTCCGAACCGCACGAGCTGGTGGCCAAGTTCACCGGCGGCTTCTGGGTCGCCCAGCTGTCGCACTCCCCGCTGGATGTGGTGGCCTGGCACGGCACGCACGCCCCCTACAAGTACGATCTGCGCGACTTCAATGTGATCGGCTCCATCAGCTACGACCACCCCGATCCCTGCATCTTCACGGTGCTGACCTCGCCGTCGGACACCCCCGGCACCGCCAATCTGGACTTCGCCATCTTCCCGCCGCGCATCCTGGCCATGGAGAACACTTTCCGTCCGCCCTGGTTCCACCGCAACTTCGCCAGCGAGTTCATGGGCCTGATACAAGGGGTGTACGATGCCAAGGCGGACGGCTTTGCGCCCGGCGGCGCCAGCCTGCACAATTGCATGAGCCCCCACGGCCCGGACGCCGGCACCTTCGAGAAGGACAGCCAGGCGGACCTGAGCCGGGCGGACTACCTGCGCAACACCATGGCCTTCATGTTCGAGACGCGCAAGGTGATCCGCCCCACTCGCCAGGCCCTGGAAAGCGGCAGCCTGCAGGCCAACTATGACGCCGTCTGGGACGGACTGGAAAAACACTTCTCTACGGAACACAAGGCATGACGAGCACTTTGCTGAACGACACCCACGATCCGGCGCTGCAAAGCTGGGCGCCGGGCGCCCACGACCCCGACAACGGCCTCCCCATCCAGAACCTGCCCTTCGCCGTGGCGCGCCGCCGCGGCAGCCAGGAGGACTTCCGCGTCATGACGGCCATCGGCCCCTATGCGCTGGACCTGGGCCTGCTGGCCTGCGACACGCCCTGGCACGGGCTGGCCGCGCAGGCCCTGGCGGCCTGCGCCAATCCCGCCCTCAATCCCCTGATGGCGCTGGGCCACGAACACTGGAGCGCGCTGCGCGCCGCCCTTTCGCACGACCTGCGCAGCGGCGCGGCGGCCGAATCGCGTCTGCGCGCCCTGCTGATCGAACGCGACCACCTGGAATACAAGCTGCCGGCGCAGATCGGCGACTACACCGACTTCTACATTTCCATCCACCACGCCACGGCCGT
The DNA here is from genome assembly GCF_965112015.1 of Alcaligenes sp. Marseille-Q7550. Taxonomy (NCBI): domain Bacteria; kingdom Pseudomonadati; phylum Pseudomonadota; class Betaproteobacteria; order Burkholderiales; family Alcaligenaceae; genus Alcaligenes; species Alcaligenes sp. Marseille-Q7550. The sequence goes on along the minus strand of NZ_CBCOPU010000001.1, from coordinate 701,605 downwards.
GGGCAAGCAGTTCCGCCCCGACGCTCCGCTGCTGCCCAACTACAAGTGGGTGCCCATCGGCTACCACGGCCGCGCCTCCAGCCTGGCCGTATCGGGCCAGCAGTTCCCTCGTCCGCTGGGCCAGACGCGCCCGCCCGAAGGCCAGGCCGAGCCCGGCTTCGGTCCGTGCCAGCGACTGGACTTCGAGCTGGAAATGGGCATTTTCATCGGCCAGGGCAATCCCTCCGGCCACCGCATCCCCATCTCGCAGGCGGACAAGCATGTGTTTGGCCTGTGCCTGCTGAACGACTGGTCGGCGCGCGACCTGCAAGCCTGGGAATACCAGCCGCTGGGCCCCTTCCTGGCCAAGAACTTCGCCTCCACGATTTCCCCGTGGGTGGTCACCCTGGAGGCCCTGGCGCCGTTCCGGCGCGGTTTCAGCCGCCCCGACACCGATCCGCAACCCTTGTCCTACCTGCAGGACGAGGCCAACCAGCGCAGCGGCGTGCTGGACGTGGAGCTGGAGGCCTACCTGAGCACCGAGCAGTCCCGCCAGCAAGGCCGCGAGCCCGCCCTGCTGTCGCGCAGCAACTTCAAGGAAGCCTACTGGACGGTGTCGCAACTGGTCGCGCACCACACCGTCAACGGCTGCAACCTGCAGACCGGCGACCTGCTGGGCACCGGCACCCTGTCGGGGCCGGACAAAGGCCAGGAAGGCTCGCTGCTGGAAATGAACCAGGGAGGCAAGCATCCCATCTCCCTGCCCTGGGGCGAGCAGCGCACCTTCCTCCAGGACCAGGACGAGATCATCCTGAAAGCGCAATGCCGCAAGCAAGGCTACCCCACCCTGTCCTTCGGCGAATGCGCCGGCCGGGTGCTGCCCGCCCTGCTCTGACTGCGCGGACCGCACAATGAAAAAAACCGCTCGATTCCCATCGAGCGGTTTTTTCATGCCTGGCTGGCGGCGCAGCGGCTTTCAGTGCGCCAGGCGCCTATGAAGGGCCCACCGGTGCAGGCCATAGAACAAGGCGCAGCCATACAGGCCCAGCACCGCGCAGGAAGCGATGACCTGGCTCAGGAAATGGTAGCCCTGCACGATGCGCAGGAAACCGAACAGCAGGCCGGCGCACAGGCCCAGGACCAGGCCCGTCCAGGCCAGCCCTTTGCGCCCCAGCATGCTGCCCACGAAAAACAAGGCCAGCAAAGCAAAGCCCGACGCTGCATGCGCGCTGGGCAAGGCATTGCCCGCCTGGGCCAGCGAATGCGTCCAGAAATACGGCGGCATGACCTCGGTCCCGTTGAACATGTCCAGGTTCAAAGGCCTGGGCATAGCCGTCAAATGCTTGAATACGCCGGCCAGCAAAGGCCCGCTGCCCATGAACAACGCCGCTCCCGCCCAGGCCACGCGGCGCTGCGAGCGCGCCGGCTGCTTCCATGCCACCAGGGCCAGGAGCGCCGCTCCGCCAAAGGGCACGAACCACACGAGGCGGCGCCCGAAGAAATCAATGAAGGGCTGATGCTGCAAGGGGAACGCGCGCGCATGCGCATCATAGAAATGCGCGCTCAGCGCCAGGTCCGGCGTGGAGTACAGCAACATCCAGGCCACGACGGCCACGATGGCGAACAGGCCGGCGCTCCAGCCCACGTAACGATGAAACTTCATGACTTCGACCTGCTTGTTCAGTCCGGCAAGACCTTGCCGGGGTTCATGATGCCCAGCGGATCCAGGGCGGTCTTGATGCGTTGCATCAGCGCCAGCTCCACCGGATCCTTGTAGCGCGGCAGGAGATTGCGCTTGAGCTGTCCCACGCCGTGCTCGGCGCTGATGGAACCGTGAAAGCGATGCACGCTGTCGTGCACCAGCGTATAGATGTCGTCCTGGCGCTGCAGCAATTGCTCCTCCGTGAACGCCGTGCCGCGCGCCACGTTGTAATGCAGATTGCCGTCGCCCAGGTGACCGAACGTCACATTCTCGATGCCCGGGAAAGCGGCCTGCAGCGCCGCGTTGGTATCGTTGACGAATTGCGCCATCAGGGACACGGGTATGGAGACATCATGCTTGATGCTCTTGCCATAGGCTTTCTCCGCCAGCGGAATGCTCTCGCGCAGATGCCACAAGGCCTTGCTCTGCGCCAGGCTCTCGGCGATGACGGCATCCTGCACCAGCCCAAGTTCCAGTGCTTCGCCGATCACGCTTTCGAACCGCTCGCGGGCGTGCTCCAGGCTTTCGCTATCCGACAGCTCCAGCAGGGCGTACCAGGGAGCCTGGGCCGATTCGCCTTGGAATGGCATGCGCTGGTCCGGGTAGCAGGCGACCACCGCTTGCAGGCAATTGCCGGCGATCAGCTCGAAGCCCGTCAGCGAGGCGGCCAGGCCGCCTCGCGCCAGCGACAGCACCTTGACCGCGTCCTCGATGGACTCCAGCGCCAGCAGCGCCGTGCAGCCGGCCACGGGCAGGGGATACAGCTTCAGCGTGGCGGCCGTGATGATGCCCAGCGTGCCTTCACTGCCGATGAACAGATTGCGCAGGTCGTAGCCGGTATTGTCCTTGCGCAGGCCGTGCAGGCCGTGCAGGATGTCGCCCTGCGCCGTCACGACCTCCAGCCCCAGGGCCAGGTCGCGCGCATTGCCGTAGCGCAGCACCTGCGTGCCGCCGGCATTGGTCGCCAGATTGCCGCCTATCGTGCAGCTGCCTTCGGCGGCCAGGCTCAAGGGGAAGAGACGGTCATGGTCGCGCGCCGTCTGCTGCACGTTCTGCAGGATGCAGCCGGCCTCGACGACCATAGTGTCATTGTCCGTGTCCACGCTGCGAATCGCGTTCAGGCGTTCCAGCGACAGCACCAGGGCGGCGCCGCTGGCGTCCGGAGTGGCGCCGCCGCACAGGCCGGTGTTGCCGCCTTGCGGGACGATGGGCACGCGATGCCGCGCGCACAGGCGCACCACCCGGGCCACTTCCTCGGTGTCGCCCGGCCGCGCCACGGCCAGCGCGGCGCCCTTGTAGCGCCCGCGCCAGTCTTCCAGATACTGTTGCATGGCCTCGCCGGTCAGCACGTGCCGCTCGCCGATGTTGCTCTGGAGTTCCTGTAGAAAAGTCATGACCCTGACCACTCTGAAAAAAACGGGGATGCACGCTGCAGGCAGCGCTTGAGGCACTAATGGTAACTCACGGAGCCGCAGGCATTCAGGCTAAACTGTTTCTTTCTCATTCACCGAGGATCTGACGTGACCCTGCATTCCGCTCTGCCCGACGCCGTCTTCAAAGCCTACGATATCCGCGGCACCGTCCCCGAGCAGCTCAACCCCGATTTCGCCCGGCTGCTGGGCCTGGCCCTGGCGGCCAGCGCGCGCGAGCAGGGCGTGGGTGCCCTGGTGGTGGGCTATGACGGCCGCCACAGCAGTCCGGCCCTGTCGGCCGCGCTGCAGGATGGCATCAACGCAGGCGGCATAGCCACGGTGGACCTGGGCATGGTGCCCACCCCGGTGGTCTACTTCGCGGCCAATGTGCTGCGGACCGGCTCGGGCGTGGCCATCACCGGCAGCCACAATCCGCCCAATTACAACGGCTTCAAGATGATGATGGCCGGCAGGACCCTGCATGGCGCGGATATCCAGGCCCTCAAGAAACGCATCCAGGCCGGCGTGCAGCCCGCCGCCCAGCCCGGCGCGCGCGAAGCCCGCGACCTGCTGGACCAGTACGTGGCCGCCATCGCCGAACGCGTCAAGCTGGCCCGCCCCATGAGGATCGCCCTGGACTGCGGCAACGGCGTGGGCGGCGTGGTGGCCGAGCGCCTGTTCAAGGCCTTGGGCTGCGACGTGGACGTACTGTTCGGTGAAGTCGACGGCAGCTTCCCCAACCACCACCCTGATCCGGCCGAGCCCCACAACCTGGAAGACTTGATCCGCCACGTGCAGAACACGGACTGCGAGCTGGGCCTGGCCTTCGACGGCGACGCGGACCGCCTGGGCGTGGTCACCCGCTCGGGCCAGATCATCTGGCCCGACCGCCAGCTGATCCTCTACGCGCGCGACATCCTGCAGCGCGAGCCCGGCGCCACCATCATCTTCGACGTGAAGTGCAGCCGCCACGTGGCGCTGGAGATCGCCAAGGCCGGCGGCCAGCCGCTGATGTGGCAGACCGGCCATTCGCTGATCAAGGCCAAGCTGGCCGAAACGGGCGCCCCGCTGGCCGGCGAGATGAGCGGCCACGTCTTCTTCAAGGAACGCTGGTACGGTTTCGATGACGGCCTGCACACCGGCGCGCGCCTGCTGGAGATCCTCTCGCGCAGCGACACCCCTCCGGCCGAGCTGGAAGCCCTGCCACAGGACCAGTCCACGCCCGAACTGAAGCTGCCGCTGGCCGAAGGCGAACCCCACGCCCTGATCGCCCGCCTGCAACAGGACGGCCGCTTCCCCACGTCGCAGAGCATCAACACCATCGACGGCGTGCGGGCGGAATACGCCGACGGCTTCGGCCTGGCCCGCGCCTCCAACACCACGCCTGTCATCGTGCTGCGCTTCGAAGCCCAATCCGCGGAAGCCCTGCAGCGCATCCAGGGCGAATTCCGCGCCGCCCTGCTGGCGCTCAAGCCCGACGCCGCGCTGCCGTTCTGAATGGCTGCGATGAAGGTGCAGCCCTGCTCCCCCATCAAAAAATCCATCAATAATCAGGACAGGGCTCTTAAGCGCAGTACCGCAGCGCCAATGTGCTGAAAAATCGGCGCGTCGTATTCAACATCAAGGGCAATGACTACCGCCTGATCGTTGCCGTTGCCTACAAACTGAGCATCGTCTATATCAAGTTCATTGGAACCCATGCTGAATACGACAAGATAGACGCCGAAACTGTAGAAATGGAGTGAACCATGGAGATCCGTCCAATCCGCACTGAAGCAGACTACAAGGCTGCGCTCAAGATAATCTCCCACCTCATGGAGAACGACCCCGACGTCGGCACGCCTGACGGAGACCACCTGGACGTTCTGGTTACACTCGTACAAGCCTATGAAGCCAAGAACTTCCCAATCGACCTTCCTGATCCTGTCGAAGCCATCAAGTTCAGGATGGATCAAGCAGGTCTGACTGCGAAAGACTTGGAACCCATGATCGGTCAACGCAACAGGGTATATGAAATACTCAACCGCAAACGGTCACTCACGCTCCCAATGATCTGGAAGCTGCATAAGAGCCTTGGGATTCCTGCTGACAATCTAATCCAACCGCCAGTCCACGCTTGACCAGACGTGCCTAGTTGATCGGTTCATCCCCGCTTGCGCGGGGAACACAGTACAACGTCAATTGTCGTGTAGAGCACCAGCGGTTCATCCCCGCTTGCGCGGGGAACACTCTAAACACAAGCCTTTGTTTTATATAATAAAAACAAGAGAATAAAAACCTACCGAGCCAAGCGCACCTTTTTAAATGAAATCTCTCCCCCCATTGATCAGCATTTCCTGCCTATCAAATTCCAGTGATTTCTAACGACTCAATTCCTGGTACAGGTCCAGGTGCGCCTCGGTGATGCGCTGTATGTCGAAAGCCTGCTCGGCCAGACGCCGACCCTGGGCCCCCATGGCGCGCCGACGGGCGGGATCGTCCGCCAGTTCCTGCACCGCCCTGGCCAGGGCCTGGGCGTCGCGCACCGGCACCAGCAGGCCGGTGACGCCCGGCTCGATGGCGTCGCGGCAGCCGGGCACGTCCGTCGTCACCACGGCGCGTCCGCACGCGGCCGCCTCCACCAATGATTTGGGCAGCCCTTCCCGATACGATGGCAGCACCGCAATGTGCGACCGGGCATACAGCTGCGCCACGTCGCGGCGCTCGCCCAGACACTGCACCACGCCCTCCTGCCGCCAGCTCTCCCACTCCTGCTGGGTAATGCTGGCCGGATTGCCGGGGTCGGGGCTGCCGGCCAGCACCCACTGCACCTGGCTGCCCTGGCGGCTCGCCATGCGAGCGGCCTCCACGAACTCGCGCACCCCCTTGTCCACCAGCAGGCGGGCCAGCATGAAGGCCACGGGCGGGCCGTCAGGCTCGGGCTGGTCGCGGAACAGATCCAGATCCACGCCCGAACCCCTGATCATGACGCACTGCTCGCGGCGGACCACGCCGGCCTGCAGCAGCATGTCCCTGTCGTTGCCGTTCTGGAAGATGACGCGGCTGCGGCGATGCCCCAGAGCCAGGCGGTACAGTTGCACCGCCACCCAGCGTACGGGGTCGAAGCCCTTGTCGCGGCTGGTGAAGACATACCCCAGCCCCGAGATGGCGGCCAGAAAGCCGTGCACGCCCGCCAGCCGGGCCGCGATCCCGCCATACAGGACGGGCTTGATGGTCACGGCGTGCACCACGTCGGGGCGCTCGCGCCGGAACAGGCTCCACAGCGCCCGTATCGTGCGCGCTTCCTGCAGGGGATTGGTGCCGCTGCGCGTCATGGGCAGCACATGATGGGCCAGGCCGTGCTGCTCGATGATGCTGACGGCCTCGCCGTCCATGGTGGCGACATGCACCTCGTAGCCGTCCCGTTGCGCCGCCAGGGCCAGCGGCAGGCGATGCGACAGGAAAAAGGCGGGGTTGTTGACCACGATCATCAGCTTGCGCGCGTCCTTGCCGCCCGATGCCGCCGGATCTGCCGACGCCCGCGCGCGGCGGGCGCGCTTGCGCTTGGGCGGATGCTCGGCCGCCAGGGCGCGCCAGGCCTGGGTGTAGTTGTTGACCATACCTTGCAGCGAGAACAGCCGGGCCACCCGCTCGCGGGCATGTTCGTGGCGCGCCTGCCAGGAAGGCGATCCCAGTTCGTCCACGGCGCTGTTGATGGCGCCGGACAGGGCCTCCGCATGGCTGGGCGGCACGATCCAGCCTTCGTTGCCCACGATCAGGGCCGCATCGCCGACATCGGTCACCACGTTGGACACGCCTGCGGCCATGGCCTCGCACACCACATTGGGAAAGCCCTCGGCCGAGCTGGACAGCACGTGCACGTCCAGGGCGTTCATCAGGCGCGGCACATCGCTGCGCCGGCCCATCAGGATGACGGATTCATGCAGCTGATGCTGGTCCAGCAGACGCATCAGGGCTTCATTGCCGCTGTCCATGCCGTCGCCGATCAGCAGGCAGCGCAGCTCGGGATGGCGGCGCAGGCTGCGCGCCAGGGCCGCCAGCAGATTGGGATGGTCCTTGAGCGGATTCCAGCGCGCCACGCTGCCGATCACGGGCGTGTCCTGCGCCAGGCCCAACTCCCGGCGCACGTCCTCGCGCGCCTGCGGATCCGGGTGCCAGCGGCTCAGGTCATAGCCGTTGGGGATGACTTTCATGATGTCGGCGCGATAGCCCCATTGCTTGTGCCGCCGCGCGGCATTTTCCGCGCAGGACACGATGAGGTTGGGGATGGCGCGCGAGACCCGGGCGCACAGCCAGGCCACCAGGCGCGCCTTGGGGCTGCCCTGATACAGATTGGCGCCCGAATTGCGTATGCCCCAGGACACGGCCGGCAGCCCGGCGATGCGCGCCGCCGCGCCGCCGATCAGGTCCGAGTGGTACATCCAGGTCTGGACCACGTCGGGCTGAATGTCGTCCAGCAGATGCACCAGGGCGCGCAGGCCTTTCAGAAAGCGCAGGGGCGACTTCATGTGCAGGCAGTGCAGCTCGATGCCCGCTTCGCGCAGTTGCGGGCCGAACACGTCTTCATCGCCCAGCGACACCACGATATGCTCGGTATCCTGCCCCGGCGCGGTCACCAGCCGGAACAGCACGGTCTCGGCGCCGCCCTGCCCCAGGCCGGAAATGATATGCACCACTCGCAATGGCGTAGAACCCGCAGGCCGCGATGCGCTCATGCTTCTGCTCCCTCTTGCCCGCCGCTGCGTGCGGCTTTGAAAATCTCGTCCCAGGCCAGCAGGACCTGCGACAGTTGATAACGCTGGCGCACGGCCGCCGCGGCGCGCCGCCCCAGCACGCCGCGAAATACGCCGTCGCCCATGAGTTCGGACAGGGCGGCCGTCAGCGCGCCCTCGTCGCCCACCGGCACGAGCATGGCGTCGCGGCCGTCGGAGGTGATTTCGCGCGGGCCGCTGGGACAGTCCACCGTGACGGCGGGCAGGCCCATGGCCATGGCCTCCAGCAGGACATTGGGAAAGCCTTCGACTTCCGAAGTCATGACGAAGGCGTGGGCGCGCGCCATCTCGCGCCAGGGCTCGGCCGTCTTGCCGGGCAGCTGGATGCGCTCGCCCATGCCCAGCACGGCGATCTGCTGGGCCAGCGCCGCGCGCTGCGGCCCGTCGCCCCAGATCACCAGTTTCCATTCCGGATGGGCCGCCGCCAAACCGGCGAAGACGCGGATCAGCACGTCAAAGCGCTTGGACGGCACCATGCGGCCCATGGCCAGCAAGGTGCAGTGGCGGTTCTCCTCCACGCGCACTTCACGCTCCACGGCGTCCAGCGCCTGCGGCAGGGGATTGGGCACCACGGCCACCTGTTTCATGCCGGGCACCATGGCCTGGAAAGCGGCGATGCTGGCCTGGGTCTGCACCGTCGCCACCTGCGCATTGGGATACAGGCGGCGGCGCAAAGCCTGCAAGATCTTGCCGGCGCTGCTGCTGAATGCCGGATTGGTGCGCTCGCCCACCACGATGGGCACGCCCATGCCGGACAGGCCGAGCAGCACATTGACATTGACGTTGGTCAGGAACGAAACAATGACATCGGGCTGTTTCTCGCGCACCAGCTTGCGCATGGCGGCCAGCTTGGCCAAAGGCCGGGGCAGCCAACTGCCGCGCATGCGATGCGCGAGCCAGACCACCTCGACCTTGGAGTCGATTTCATAGAAGGCGGTGCCGCCCCCGCTGAAGGAGGGCGCCAGTGTCACCTGATCGCCGCGCCTGCCCCAGGCATTGGCCAGCGTCGAGGCGACGCGCTCGGCTCCGCCGGAATTCAGGGAACTGACGAAAAACAGAATTTTCACTGGGCCTCCATGGGCTCTTGGAATGGGGCAATCACGCAAAACGCCATTCTAAGACCGGCGCAGGCACTGTTCCAGCAATTGCTGCCACATGGCGAGCACGCGGGCCGAGGAGAAGCGGTCGCGCACGTCGATGGCGCGCCGCGCCAGGCGCTGGCGCTTGTCGGCATTGGCCATCAGATCGGACAGATGCGCGGCCAGGGCCTCCACGTCGGAGACGGGCCGCACCAGCACCCCGTCGATATTGGCGCGTATGATCTCGCGCGGCCCGGTGTCGCAATCATAGGCCACGGCCGTCAGGCCGCTGGCCATGGCTTCCAGCAGGCTGTTGGACAGGCCTTCCATGCGGGAGCTGAGCACATACAGATCGGACTGGCTGTACCAGTCCGCCATATTGCCGACTCGGCCGGGCATCTGTATGCGTTCCTGCAGCTCCAGCTCGGCGATGCGCGCCTCCAGCGGTTCGCGCTGCTCCCCTTCGCCCAGAATGACCAGATCCCAGGTCGGGAAATAATTGGACAGCATGGCAAAGGCTTCGATCAGGGTGTCGAAGCCCTTGACCGGATGCAGGCGCCCCACCGCCAGCAGGCGCTTGCGTCCTTCCCGCTCCGGCGCCGCCACGACGGGTTCGCCGTTGTCCATGGGCCAGCGCACGGCGTTGGGAATGACTTGGACCTGGCTGCCCGGCACATTCTCCCGCAGCCAGGCGGCGGTGCCCGCGGTCAGGGCCACCACGGCCTGCGCCTGGGGGTAGGTGCGCAGCCGCGCCTTCTGCCAGAACGTCGACAGCGACTGGGAGGGCGGATGCGTGTGCTCGGTGGCGATCACTTTGCAGGGCAAGCCCCTGGCGGCGGAGATCGCCAGCACGGACGAGGTGGTCATCATGCCCAGCACCACGGCCGGCTTGTGGCGACGCATCAGCGCGCGCAGGCGGCTCACCCGCCGCCAGTTGTTCCACAAGGCATGCAGGCGGCCGCGGCTGTTGCCCGCAGTGCCCAGTACATGGCGCTCCACGCCGGGAGCCAGCGCGTAGGCGTCCTTGTCCGTTCCCGCCTGGGTGACCAGCGACACCCGATACCCGCGCGCCGTCCAGGCGGCGCTCAAGTCCGCCGCGACGCGTTCGGCCCCTCCCCCGCCCAGCGAGTGGATGACCAGCATGACATACGGCCGGGATCCTGATTGACTATGCACGTTTTCCTATTCCTGCGAGCCGGTCGCCACGGCGCCGGCCGGCTTCAAAGCCAAGATGAAATAACACGTGAAGGAAGCGGCATACATCAGGCTGGTGGCGAGCATGATGCCCGCCGGGCCCATGCGGGCCGCCAGCACCGGATTCAAGGCCGCCTTCACCAGAAAATTGACCACGGCGATCGCCGCCATGGACTTGTAGCGGTTCTGGCTGGCCAGCAACTGGACCAGGATCAGAACCCCGAAATAAAACGGCAGTTGCACCAGCCCCCAGCGCATGACATGCGCGACGGCGGCCGTATTGTCCGGCGTGAAGGCGCCGCGCTCGTAGAGCAGCGCCACGCCCCACGGCGCGAGCGCGATGCCCGCCCCCGCGGCCGCCGCCCCGGCCAGCAGCATCAGCGCCGACCATTTCAGGGCCATCGAGCGGGCGCGATGCTGGTCGCCCCGGCTCTGGATGTCGGCCAGTACCGGCAGGGCGGCCCGGCCCACCGAGGCGGCGCCCACGCCCAGCAGCAGGGAAATGAGACGGCTGGCGTAACCCAGCGTGGCGTTGGCATTGGCGCCCAGGTTGGCTGCCGTGTATTGGTCTATGGGCCCGACAAAGCTCATGGCCACCTGTCCGACCAGCATGATGGTCGCCGCCTTGAGCAAGTTGGGCCATTGGCCCGAACGAAGCGTCGGGCTGGGCCGGGCCCAGACCTGGTCGGCGCGCGAGGCCAGCACCAGCAGCCAGACGGCCTGGATGATCAGGCCCAGCAGCGTGCCCCACAACAGGGGGCCTATGCCCGGGTCCGCGCCGGCCGCCAGCACCATCACCAGGATGACGAAGGCCGGTACGCTCTCGAGCAAGGTGTTGATGTGCCGTTCATGGGCGCGCAGCCGCGCCGCGCTCAGGCCTATCATCAAGGTCAGCACGGCGGCGGGCGCGAAGGCGAACAGCAGTTCCTGGCTCATGCGGCGGGCCTGATCGTTCAGGCCCTTGCCCGCCCACTCCAGCACCCAGGGCCAGGCGATCCAGATCAGCGCGCCCAGCACGCAGCCCAGCACCACGCACCAGGCCTTGATCTCTCCCAGGAACTGGCGCCGCTGCGCCGGTTCGAGCCGGCGCAGGCGCACCAGCACGGGGATCAGCACCACGGACATGGAGCCCACCAGGGTGAGCGGCAGCCAGTTGGCCATGACCATGGTGAACTGATAGGCGTCGACCGCATCGCTCACGCCGTAGCGGTAGGCCACGGCCATTTCCTTGAATGCGCCCGCGGCCTTGCCCAGCAGCAGAAAAAACGCCACCCGCATCGCGCCCATAGCGATGCGGCGGTGGTCGGCATGCAGGCCGGAGAGGCGTTTTTTCAGGCTGGTCCGGGTCAACTCAGGAACGCCACATACCAGGGCATGGCCGCGTCCAGACCCTGCTGGATGGTGTGACTGGGCTCGTAGCCCAACTGTTCACGGGCCTTGGAGATGTCCGCCTGCGAATGGCGCACGTCTCCGGCGCGAAAATCCGCATGCACGGGCTCGCGCGTATAGGTCACGCCGTTGGCCGCCAGCGCCGTCCGCAGGTACTGGAACAACTGGTTCAGGCTGGTGCGGGCGTTCACGGCCACATTGTAGACTTCGGCCGAGCCCGGCTTCTGGTTCAGCGCGGCCAGGATGTTCATCTGCACCACGTTCTCGATGAAGCAGAAGTCGCGGCTGGTCTCGCCGTCGCCATTGATCTGCAGGGTCTGGTCCTGGATCATGGCCGACACCCATTTGGGAATCACGGCGGCATAGGCGCCGTTGGGATCCTGGCGCTTGCCGAATACATTGAAATAGCGCAGGCCCACGCTGGAAAAGCCGTAGGCGCGGGCGAACACGTCCGCATACAGCTCGTTCACGAACTTGGTCACCGCATAAGGCGAGAGCGGCCGGCCGATGCAATCCTCGACCTTGGGCAAGCCGGGATGGTCGCCGTAGGTGGAGCTGGAGGCCGCGTAGACGAATGCCTGCACCTTGGCGTCACGGGCCGCCACCATCATGTTCAGCGCGCCGCTCACGTTGACCTCGTTGGAGGTCAGCGGATCGTCCAGCGAGCGCGGCACCGAGCCCAGCGCGGCCTGGTGCAGCACATAGTCCACGCTATCGACCGCCTGGCGGCAGACGTCCAGGTTGCGGATGTCGCCCTCGATGAAGCGAAAGCGCGCCCAGCGCTCGGGGCCGACCTGATCGCGCACCTCGTCCAGGTTGTACTGGTGGCCGGTGGCGAAATTGTCCAGGCCCACCACCTGCTGGTCGAGCATCAGCAAGGTTTCCAGCAGGTTGGAGCCGATGAAGCCGGCGCAGCCGGTGACCAGCCAGGTCCGTGGCTGGTCGCGCAACTGCTGCTTGGCCTTTTCGAATGCAGAACTCATGGCAGTATCCATTTAGAGGCGCAGGTCCGATTCTTCGCGGTCGAACACGTCCTTCAGGTCGTACAGCACATGCTCGGGCTTGCCCCACTGGCGCACGCCCTGCACGCCCAGCTCCTGGAACTGGCGATGGGCCACGGCCACCACGATGCCGTCGTAGGCGCCGGCCTGCGGATCCGCGACCGGGGTGATGCCGTATTCGTGCTCGGCTTCCTTGGGGTCGACCCAGGGATCGTAGACATCCACGTGCACGTCGTACTGCTTGAGCTCGTGCACGATGTCCACGACGCGGGTATTGCGCAGGTCCGGGCAGTTTTCCTTGAAGGTCAGGCCCAGCAGCAGCACGCGCGAACCTTGCACCTGGATGCGGCGCTTGGTCATGGCCTTGACCAGCTGGGACGCCACGTAGGCGCCCATGGAGTCGTTCAGGCGGCGGCCGGCCAGGATGATTTCAGGATGATAGCCGATGGCCTGGGCCTTGTGCGTCAGGTAGTAGGGGTCCACGCCGATGCAGTGCCCGCCCACCAGGCCGGGCCGGAAAGGCAGGAAGTTCCACTTGGTGCCGGCGGCCTGCAGCACGTCCAGCGTATCGATGCCCATGCGGTTGAAGATCAGGGCCAGCTCGTTGATCAGGGCGATGTTGACGTCGCGCTGGGTGTTCTCGATGACCTTGGCGGCTTCGGCCACGCGGATGGAGCTGGCCTTGAAGGTCCCCACCACGATGATCTCGCGGTACAGCGCATCGACCAGCTCGGCCACTTCGGGCGTGGAGCCGGAGGTCACCTTCTTGATGGTGGAGACGCGGTGCTCCTTGTCGCCCGGATTGATGCGCTCGGGGCTGTAGCCGGCGTAGAAATCCTCGTTGTAGCGCAGGCCCGAGACCTGCTCCAGCACGGGCACGCAGACCTCTTCGGTGGCGCCGGGGTACACCGTGGATTCATAGATGACGATGTCGCCGCGCTTGAGCACCTTGCCGATGGTCTCGGAGGCGCGCACCAGCGGGGTCAGGTCGGGCTGCTTGAACTGGTCGATGGGCGTGGGCACGGTCACGATGAACACATTGGCCCGGGCCAGCTCGTCGGCCTCGCAGGAATAGCTCAGCCCCTTGGCCTGCGCCAGCTCTTCGGACTCGACTTCCAGCGTGCGGTCCACGCCTTCCTTCAATTCGGCCACGCGGCGGGCATTGATGTCAAAACCGATGACGGAGCGCTTCTTGCCGAATTCAACCGCCAGAGGCAAACCGACATAACCCAGGCCGACCACGGCCAATTTCACATTCTCAAGTTGCAACTTCATTCTCCAATAGGCGGGATGCGCAAGGATTTATCACGAGGGCCGGAAATTCAGTCCCGGTCCGCCCGCCTGCGGACCGAAGGCAGCAGCAACCAGGACGGCCGCCGCCAGGAGACCAGGCGGGAATACAGCCAGATATAAACCAATGAGAAGGCCAGCATGCTGGCGCACAACGCCCAGGTATTGTCCCACCAGATCGTGGCTGGAACCAAACCGATCAAGGCGAGCACCCACAGGTAAGGCGAAGTCATGGCATTGCAGAAGGCCGGCAACGAACCGGTGCTGTCGCGGCTGAAGGTGGCGCGCACCAGGCGGCGGAACACCAGCTGGTGCAGGTGCAGCGCATCGGGCTGGTCCACGGGCACGCCGCGCTTGAAGCGGCGGCGCCAGATCGAGAACATGGTCTCGAACACCGGGTAGAACAGCACGGCCAGGGCATAGAACGGCGATACGCTGGGATTGCGCACCACCAGCTGGACGGCCAGCTCGGCCAGCATGAATCCCAGGAAATAGGCGCCGCCGTCGCCCAGGAACACGCGTCCGAACGGGAAGTTCCACACCAGGAAGCCCAGCGTGGCCGAGGCCAGCGAGGCGGCGATCAGAAAGATGGGGTAGTCCTGCACCTGCAGCGCCACCAGGGCCAGGGACAGGGCCATGAGGGTGGCGATCATGCCGGCCAGGCCGTTCATGCCGTCGATGATGTTCAGCGCGTGCGTGCAGCCGCCCACCGCGATCATGGTGAACAGCAGGGAGATGGGCCAGAAGCCCAGCACCCAGTCAGCCCAGCTCACGCCCACGCGAGACACCCCGCCCAGCAGCCACCAGGCGATGGCCGCGGACAGGAACGCCGCCAGCAGGCGCTTGAGCGAACCCACGTCCTTGGTGATGTCCTCCACCAGGCCGGCCACGAACACGGGCATGGCCGCCAGGAACAGGACGGGCCACAGCCAGGTCAGCGTCATGTTGCTGGGGCCCAGCACCAGCAGGCCGGCCAGACTGCCCGCCACCACGGCCAGGCCGCCGACGCGGGGAGTGGGGCGGGAATGGGAGGCCTGGGGCTTGCTGAGGTCGCTGTCGCCGGTCAGCCTGCCGTGCCAGCGCTCGGAGGCCACGATGAGCCCGCCGACCATGAAGGCCACGACGCAGATATACAACCAGGTAAACGATTCCCCCATCTGAGGTAAGGACACTGCGGGACACCCTGAACGTTAGGACTGCATTATTATCAACCTGCCGCTAAGCTTCTGTCCGTGACCAGTCGCTTTAAATGCAACAAAATCTGTGCAAATCAGCACGATCGGAACTGCGGCCCCCATGAAATCGGCAGCCCGCTAATTTGCCCGAGCGCGCTGCCGAAGTCAGGCGTTGTACGAGGCTTAGGGATTGGCCTGCACCAGTTCTTCGGTGGGGGTCAGCTCGTTGCCGCACTCGGTCAGCAGGCGGCGCAGCCAACGGTGACTGGGCGAGTGCCGGTTGCGCTCGTGCCAGAGCTGGTAGAAGCGCATGGGCGGGAACTCCACCGGCGCCTCCAGGATCGCCAGCGGCAGCAGCTTGCAGTAGCACTCCGCGAAGTGGCGCGCGGTGGTGAACACCAGGTCGGTGTTCTGCAGCAGGTAGGGCGCCGCCGAAAAGGACTGCACGATCACGCTCTCGTCGCGCTGGATGCGCAGCGCGGACAGCGTGGTGTCGATGACGCCGCGCTGGTTGATCGAATACGGCATGGGCACGACGTGGCGGGCGCGCAGATAGTCGTCCATGGTCAGGCCCTTGCGGGCCAGCGGATGCGTGGCCGCCACCAGGCAGACGATCTGGTCCTCCAGCAGCACCGACAGGTGCATGCGATCCGGCGGCTCGGGCCAGTTGCCGATGACCACGTCCAGGTCGCCCTCGGCCAGGGAGCGTTCGAAGTCGAAATTGGCGTCCAGCGCGTGCAGGTTCAGCCGCGCCTCGGGCGCTTCGCGGCGCATGCGCTCGACCACGCTGCCGATGAACATGGGCGCCAGGTAGTCCGGCGCGCCGATGTGGAGTTCGCTGCGGCTGACCTGCGGAGCGAAATTGCCCGGCGCATTGACCATGCAGTCGATCTCGGCCAGGGCGCCCTTGGCATGCGCCAGCAGGGCGATCGCCCGCTCGGTGGGCACCATGCCGCCCTTTTCCCGCACCAGCAGCGGGTCGCCGATGATGTCGCGCAAACGCCGCAGCGCCGCGCTGATGGCGGGCTGCGACTGGTTCATCTTGAACGCGGTCCGTGAAACGCTGCGTTCGGTCACTAGCAAGCAAAATACCCTCAACAGGTAGGTATCGAGCGGGTTATCCCCACGCCGGGCGGCCATCAAGGTCTCTCCTTCTCACGAGTTTTCCTGCCACGATATTGGCACATGCGCGGAATACGTCATGGCATATATCATTTATAAGTCTAATTCTATTTTATTTATGATCAGAAATCTTAAACTGGTCGCACATAAAAAGACCATAGGCTGGAGACCCTCCTATATAAGCGCCCCGGAACCGCAAGCTCGGCCCCTTCCGCTCCATCACCACCGATACGTTGCAGACGGCCCTTTCCATGCACTTGCCCGCGGACGTTTTCGCTAGCTATAAATACTCCTAGAAAATCGGACTGAACCATGACCCAAACCCTTACTCCCGACACCGCCCTGGCCGAACTGTCCAGCCTGGATCAGGCCCAGTTTGTGAACAAGCTGGAAGGCATCTTCGAACACTCTCCCTGGGTGGCAGAGCGCACCTGGAGCAAGCGCCCCTTCCACAGCGTGGACGAGCTGCACGCCACCATGGTGGACGTCATGAACAGCGCCTCGTACGAAGAAAAGAAGAACCTGATCTGCGCCCACCCCGAGCTGGCCGGCAAGGAAGCCGAAGAAGGCACCCTGACCACCGCCTCCACGGGCGAGCAGCGCGGCGCCGGCCTGGATCAGTGCTCGGCCGAGGAACTGGCCCGCCTGCGCGGCCTGAACGCCAGCTACCGCGACCGCTTCGGCTTTCCGTTCGTGATCGCCGTCAAGGGCTTGACGCGTTACCAAATCATGGACACAGTGGATGCTCGCCTGAACAACGACGTCGACACCGAATTCCAGGCCTGCCTGCGCGAAATCGGCAAGATCGCCCGTTTCCGCCTGGACGCCCTGTTTGCTTGACGGCGGCGCGATCAGCGCCTGAACGGCAGAGCCCACGCACAAGCGGGACCGCAAGCAGGCAACTGCCACGCTGCGGTCCCGTTTTTCATTTCCTCAACCCGGCCCGGCGCAGCGCGGCTCCCGAACCCTGCTCCGGCCATTACCAGGACACGCCATGACCATCACCCTGAAACTGGAAACCCTCACCGCCGACGCCTTCGCTCCCTTTGGCGACGTCATCGAGGCCTCCGACGCCGTGAACCACTTCACCATCAATGAAGGCAATACCGAGCGCTACCACGACCTGGCCAACATCGACCCAGGCGCCGACGGCCGCGCCATCGTGTCCATCTTCCGCGGCCAGCCTCGCAGCCTGCCGTTCAAGGTCGAAATGATGGAACGCCACCCCAAGGGCAGCCAGGCCTTCATTCCCCAGTCGGGCCAGCCTTACCTGGTGATCGTGGCGCCCGCCGGCGACGCGCCCAAGGCCGCCGACCTGCGTCTGTTCCTGGCGCGCGGCGACCAGGGCGTCAACTATGCCACCGGCGTCTGGCACCACCCCCTGATGGCCCTGAACCAGGTGGCCGACTTCATCGTGATCGACCGCAAGGGTCCCGGCGACAACTGCGACGTCATCCAGCTCGAAGAGCACGCCGTCATCGCCGAACTGGAAACGGCCCAGGCATGAGCGAGTCCTGTCCGATCACTCCGGACATCCAGGCGATCTACGCCGGACGTCCGGACGGCGTGGATCAGGCCGAATGGCGCGCCCGGGTCAATCTGGCCGCATGCTACCGCCTGGCGGCCCGGCAAGGCTGGGACGACATCATCTACACGCACATCTCGCTGCGCCTGCCGGGCCGCGACGACGTCTTTCTCATCAACCCCTTCGGCCTGCGCTTTGACGAGATCCGCGCCTCCAACCTGCTGCTGATCGACACGCAAGGACGAGTGGCGGACGGCACCGACCGCAAGGCCAACCCCAGCGGCTTCGCCATCCATGGCGCGGTGCACCGCGCCCGCGAAGACGCGCACTGCGTCATCCACCTGCACACCGACGCCACCATCGCGGTCTCGGCGCTGCAATGCGGGCTGCTGCCCCTGTCCCAGCACGCCATGCGCTTCTGGAACGACATCGCCTACCACGACTACGCCGGCCTGGCCTTCCCGGCGCAGGAGCAGGAGCTCCTGGTTCAGGAACTGGGCCGGCATCCCGCCATGCTGCTGCGCAACCATGGCGGCCTGACCTGCGGGCGCACCGTGGCCGAAGCCTACATCCTCATGGATACGCTGGAGCGCGCCTGCCGCATCCAACTGTCGGCCATGGCCGCAAGCACGGATCTGCACATGCCTCCGCGCGACATCCTGGATCTGACGCATCGCCAGCTATTGCCCGGCTCCCAGCCCGAAGGCTTGCTAGAATGGCCTGCCCTGCTGCGCAAGCTGCACCAGTCCGAACCGGACTTCTGCCTGTAGCAGCCCATTCCAATCCCAATACGGAGCAACCATGCCTACCATCAACGTACAACTGTTCGAGGGCCGTCCCGTGGAAACCAAGCGCGCCCTGGCCGAAGCGCTGACCAACGAAGCCTGCCGCGTGCTGGGCTGCGGCCCCGAGGCCGTGGACGTGGTCTTCACCGACGTCAAGCGCGAAAACTGGGCGACCGCCGGCGTGCTGTGGTCGGATAAATAAGCCGTTCCGCGCGCCTTCGCCAAGCGGCCCTGCGGGCCGCTTTTTTCATGCCCGCATCTTCAGGCGCGCAATGCGGATCGGCCCTGGCCATACCTTGAAATTTCAACTAGCATAGTTTCTTTGAGCTTGCTAGGTGGGCAATACCCCTATACTCCTGAAACCAGCGTGAAATATGACAAATTGATGTCAAAACCGTTACCTCAGGCCCCGTTTCAAGGGGCTTATCTGAAAACGGCACCTGACAGTTCAACGCTATAAGCATTTGCATATTCCACTTATCAAGCAGCACCTTCTTCCAGTGATATCCCCCATCCGATACCTTTATGCGTGCGCTGCCAGACATCGCCGCGCAAGCAGGCAATGGTCGTGCCGCATCGCCAGACTGGCCGGTGCCCCTCGATCACCTACCCACACCCGCCTGACCGACGCCGTCGTGCCGCACCCTCACCCGAGTCTTGCTGCGTCACCCTGGACGTCAACAACGTATCACTAAGGAGACCCCTGATGTCTGCGAACCCTCAAGTTAGCCAGCCCGACGATTGCGGCGGCGTGGACGAACGCCTGCCCATGGGCAGACTGGCGACCCTTGGTCTTCAACACGTAATGGTGATGTACGCCGGCGCGGTGGCCGTGCCCCTGATCATCGGCGAAGCCCTGGGCCTGACCAAAGACCAGATCGCCCTGCTGATCAACGCCGACCTGCTGTGCTGTGGCCTGATCACCATCATCCAGGCTCGCGGCGCCGGCATCTTCGGCATCCGCCTGCCCGTGATGATGGGCGTGTCCTTCGCCGCGGTCAGCCCCATGATCGCCATCGGCCTGGATCCCAACCTGGGACTGACCGGCATCTTCGGCGCCACCATCCTGGCCGGCCTCTTCAGCATCCTGATCGCCCCGGTCTTCAGCCGCCTGATGGGCCTGTTCCCGCCCGTGGTCACCGGCATCATCATCACCGTCATCGGCGTAACCCTGATGCGCGTGGGCCTGAACTGGGTCGGCGGCGGCCAGCCCACCATCCTGGACCCCGCCACCGGAATGCGCATCGCCAACCCCGAATATGGCTCGCTGGAGAACCTGGCCATCGCCATGATCGTGCTGGCCGTCATCCTGGCGATCACCAAGTTCGCTCGGGGCTTCCTGGCCAACGTGGCCGTGCTGATCGGCCTGCTGGTCGGCTTCTTCATCTCCCTGGCGATGGGCCGCATCAGCTTCGCCGGCCTGGAGCAGACCAGCTGGTTCGCCGTGGTCACGCCCTTCGAGTTCGGCGTGCCCACCTTCAGCTGGGGCCTGCTGGGCGCCGCCGCCGTGCTGTCGCTGATCATGGTGGTGATCATGGTCGAATCGCTGGGCATGTTCCTGGCCCTGGGTTCGATCTGCGGCCGCCCGCCAAGCCGCGAGGACCTGGTGCGCGGCCTGCGCACGGACGGCCTGGGCACCCTGGTCGGCGGCATCATGAACACCTTCCCGCACAGCTCCTTCTCGCAGAACGTGGGCCTGGTCAGCGTGACCGGCGTGCGCAGCCGCTGGGTCTGCGTCATGGGCGGCGTGGTGCTGATGATCCTGGGCCTGTTCCCCAAGATGGCCTTCGTGGTCGCCTCCATCCCCAACTACGTCCTGGGCGGCGCCGGCATCGTGATGTTCGGCATGGTGGCCGCCACCGGCATCAAGATCCTGATGTCGGCCAACCTGAACCGCAACCGCTACAACCCCTACATCATTGCCATCAGCCTGGGCTTCGGCATGATCCCCCTGGTTGCCGAGCACCTGCTGGACAAGATGCCCGCCGCCCTGGCCCCCCTGCTGCACAGCGGCATCCTGCTGGCCGCCGTATCCGCCATCGTACTGAACCTGTTCTTCAACGGTATCGAAAAATTCGCCAGCCACAGCCACGAAGTGGAATCCACCTCGGCTGAAGCCAGGAAACAGGAGAACGTCCAATCCGCCCAGGACAATCAGCAGCTGGCTTCCCAGCACTGACGCAACGGGCCTCAAGGCCGCCTTGCCCGAGGCGGCCTTCTTCTTTATCCCCTTGAGCAGTCCCATCCGAAAAGTATCGACTAATTTACATGTAAACAAAAAAGACAAGACACTACAGGAATTATCAACCATGCGTTCCGATGCAAAGGGCAAAGACCCCGGACGCCATACCAAGCAAATCGAAGAGGAGACTTCATGAAACACCTGCGCCCCACCCTGCTGACCTGCGCCGCGCTGGCCGCCGCCACGCTGGCTTCCCAGGCGCACGCCGCCACCTGGAGCGATACATTCCTGGGCTACCGCTACAGCTCGGCCTACACCGAGCCGATGAACGACCGCGACATCGAAAAGCACATCCTGAGCCTGACGCATGTCAGCGGCTACAGCCTGGGCCAGAACTTCTTCAATCTGGACATCCTGCAGTCGGATCGCCACGATCCTTCCAACGGCAGCAAGAACAACGGCGCCACCGAGTTCTACGCCACCTATCGCCACCAACTGTCGCTGGGCAAGGTCTTCGACAAGAACCTGGCCTTCGGTCCCGTCAAGGACGTGGCCCTGACGGCCGGCTTCGACCTGAACACCAAGAACACCGCCTTCGCGCCGCGCAAGCGCCTGCTGGTCGTGGGCCCCACCTTCAAGTTCGACGTGCCCAAGGGCTTCGTGGACCTGAGCCTGCTGTACGGCAAGGAGTGGAACCACTGCGGCCTGGGCGCGCCCGCCTGCCCGCAGAGCAAGATCTCCTTCGATCCCCAGTTCATGGCCAGCCTGACCTGGAACATCCCTTTCGATGCAGGCGCGCTGCCGCTGAAGTTCCAGGGCTTTGCCAACTACAACGGACCCAAGGGCGAGGACTACGCCGGCATCAGCACCAAATCCGAAGTGCTGGTGCGCACCTCGCTGATGGCCGACGTGGGCAAGCTGGCCTTCGACAAGAAAAACACCCTGTGGGTGGGCGTGGGCTACGAGTACTGGTACAACAAGTTCGGCAACCGCTACATGGCCAACGGCGACCTGAAGCCCGGCATCAAGACCAGCGCCCCGACCATCCAGGTCGAATGGCACTTCTGATCGCGCCGCATAACCAGAAAAAAACCGCTCCTTGGAGCGGTTTTTTTTTGGAGCGGCCCGGGACAGTCAGAACTGCACTTCCCCGTCCCAATAGCCCGGCGTGTTGTAGATGGCGCGCAGATAGTCGATGAAGCGCCGCACCTTGGCAGGCAGGTAGCGCTGTTGCTGGTAGACGGCCTGGATGTCGTAGCTGGGCATCTCGAAGTCGTCCAGCACCGTGACCAGCTCGCCGCGCTTGAGTTCGGGCTGGATTTCCCAAGTGGAGCGCCAGCCTATGCCCCAACCCTGCTTGACCCAGTTGAACAGCAGCTCGCCGTCGTTGCAGTCCAGGTCGCCGTCCACCCGCACGGCGAAGGGCTTGCCGTCGCGCATGAAGGTCCAACCGCGCTGCTGGCCGCCCTGCAGGTTGAAGGCCAGGCAGTTGTGGCGCACCAGATCCTCGGGCACGCGCGGCACGCCGTAGCGCTCGAAATACTCGGGCGTGCCGCACACCACGCGGCGGTTCGGATACAGGCGCACCGCCACGTAATTGGGATCGGTGACCTCGCCGATGCGCAGGGCCATGTCATAGCCTTCGCGCACCAGATCCACCACGCTGTCGGTGAAATTGAAGGACAGCTTCAGCTCCGGGTAGCGCTTCTTGAAGGCGATGGCGTGCGGAGCGACGTGTCGACGCCCGAAGGCGGCCGGCGCCGACACCACCAGGTGTCCGCGGACCACCTTGCGCTGAGCGCTGATGCTGGCCTCGGCCTCGTCGAAGTCCTTCAGTATCTGTTTGCACTGCTCCAGGAACTGTTCGCCCAGGTCGGTCAGGGTCAGGCCGCGCGTCGAGCGGTGCATCAAGCGTACGCCAAGCCGCTGTTCAAGCGCATCCAGGCGCCTTCCCATGACGACGGGGGTGACTCCTTCCACGACGGAAGCCGCCGCAAAACTGCCTTTTTCGGCCACCAGGGCGAAGCTTCTGATCTCGGTATAACGACTCATTCAATACTCCAGGTATCGATAGAAACAATCGTACCATCAATTCAAAGCCCTGCCCCCACTCCTTATTATCGTGTTGTGTATTTCGTCAACCGATGATCTAGGAGACATCAATGGCTCGAATGAGAGCAGTGGACGCCGCCGCCGCGATTCTGCGCAAAGAAGGCGTGAGCACCGTATTCGGCGTGCCCGGCGCCGCCATCAACCCCTTCTACTCCGCTCTGCGCAAGGAAGGCGGCTTTGATCACATTCTCGCCCGCCACGTGGAAGGTGCTTCCCACATGGCCGAAGGTTACACCCGCGCTGCTCCGGGCAACATCGGCGTATGCATCGGCACCTCCGGCCCCGCCGGCACCGACATTATCACCGGCCTGTACTCCGCTTCGGCCGACTCGATCCCGATCCTGTGCATCACCGGCCAGGCTCCCCGCGCCCGCCTGTACAAGGAAGACTTCCAGGCCGTGGACATCGAGTCCATCGCCAAGCCCGTCACCAAGTGGGCCGTCACCGTCCGCGAACCCGACCTGATCCCGCGCGTGTTCCAGCAGGCTTTCCACATCATGCGCTCCGGCCGTCCCGGCCCCGTGCTGATCGACATGCCCATCGACGTGCAACTGGCCGAAATCGAATTCGACCTGGATACCTACTCCCCGCTGAGCGCCTACAAGCCCGCGGCCACCCGCGCCCAGGCTGAAAAAGCCATCGAACTGCTGAACGCCTCCGAGCGTCCGCTGATCGTGTCCGGCGGCGGCGTCATCAACGCCGACGCATCGGCCCTGCTGCAGGAATTCGCCGAGCTGGTCAACGTGCCCGTGATCCCGACCCTGATGGGCTGGGGCTCCATCCCCGACGACCTCCCCCTGATGGCCGGCATGGTCGGTCTGCAGACCGCGCACCGCTACGGCAACCAGACCCTGCTGGCATCGGACTTCGTGTTCGGCATCGGCAACCGCTGGGCCAACCGCCACACCGGCTCGGTGGACGTCTACACCGAAGGCCGCAAGTTCGTGCACGTGGACATCGAACCCACGCAGATCGGCCGCGTGTTCGGTCCTGACCTGGGCATCGCCTCGGACGCCGGCGCCGCCCTGGAACTGTTCATCGAAGTGGCCAAGGAATACAAGGCCGCCGGCAAGCTGCGCGATCGCGCCCAATGGGTTGCCGACTGCCAGAAGCGCAAGGCCACGCTGCAGCGCAAGACCAACTTCGACAACGTGCCTCTGAAGCCCCAGCGCGTCTACGAAGAAATGAACCGCGCTTTCGGTCCCTCGACCCGCTACGTGACCACCATCGGCCTGTCGCAGATCGCCGCCGCGCAGTTCCTGCACGTCTACCAGCCCCGCAACTGGATCAACTGCGGCCAGGCCGGTCCTCTGGGCTGGACCATCCCCGCCGCCCTGGGCGTGGTCGCCGCCGACCCATCGCGCGAAGTGGTCGCCATCTCGGGCGACTACGACTTCCAGTTCATGATCGAGGAACTGGCCGTGGGCGCGCAGTTCAAGCTGCCTTACCTGCATATCCTCGTCAATAATGCCTACCTGGGCCTGATTCGCCAGGCGCAGCGCGGCTTCGACATGGATTACTGCGTGCAGCTGGCCTTTGATAACATCAATGCGCCCGAGACCAACGGCTACGGCGTGGATCACATTGCCGTCGTAGAAGGCCTGGGTTGCAAGGCCATCCGCGTGCACAAGCCCGAAGAGATCCAGCCCGCCATCGAGAAGGCCCGCGCCCTGATGAAGGAATTCAGCGTGCCCGTCGTGATCGAACTGATCCTGGAGCGCGTCACCAACATCGCCATGGGCACGGAGCTGCACAACGTGACCGAATTCGAAGCCCTGGCCGAATCCGGTATCGATGCGCCCACCGCCATCTCGCTGATGGACTGATTGTTGATTTGAAACGGAGTACCGAAATGCCAAAATTTGCTGCCAACCTGACCATGCTGTTCAACGAGCACGACTTCCTGGACCGTTTCCAGGCAGCGGCCGACGCCGGCTTCAAGGGAGTGGAATACCTGTTCCCCTACGCCTACGACAAACAGCAGCTGGCTGAACAATTGCAGAAACACGGCCTGACCCAGGTCCTGCACAACCTGCCGGCCGGCAACTGGGACGGCGGCGAACGCGGCATCGCGGTGCTCCCCGAGCGCGTGAGCGAATTCCAGGACGGCGTCGGCCGCGCCATCGAATACGCCACGGCCCTGGGCTGCAAGCAGGTCAACTGCCTGGCCGGCAAAGTGCCGGCCGGCCTGGACGCCGACACCGCTCACAAGACCTTCGTCGACAACCTTCAGTTCGCCGCCGGCAAGCTGAAGGACGCCGGCATCCGCCTGCTCGTCGAACCCATCAACACCTACGACATTCCAGGCTTCTACCTGAACCGCACCGAACAGGCCGCAGCCCTGCTGCAGGACGTCGGTTCCGACAATCTGTTCATCCAGTACGACATCTACCACGCCCAGCGTCAGGAAGGCGAACTGGCCAACACCATCAAGAAGCACCTGGATAGAATCGCGCACATCCAGCTGGCCGACAACCCCGGCCGCAACGAGCCGGGCACGGGCGAGATCAACTACGCCTGGCTGTTCAAGTACATCGACGGCACCGGCTACGACGGCTGGATCGGCTGCGAATACAAGCCCGCCGGCGTCACCAAGGACGGCCTGGGCTGGATCCAGGCCCTGACCGCCTGATCGGTCGGCTCACTGCGCACCAACAACTAGGAGATTACAAAATGGCAAAAATCGGTTTTATCGGTCTGGGCATCATGGGCGCCCCCATGGCAGTCAACCTGATCAAGGGCGGCCACGAGCTGTTCACCTTCACCCGCGGCCCATTCCCCAAGAGCGTCAGCGAAGCCGGCGCCACCGTATGCGAGAACAGTGCTGACGTCGCCCGCCAGGCCGACATCATCATCACCATGGTTCCTGACACCCCTCACGTCGAAGACGCCCTGTTCGGCGAGAACGGCGTGGCCGCCGGCCTGTCCAAAGGCAAGATCGTGGTGGACATGAGCTCCATCTCCCCCGTGGCCACCAAGGAATTCGCCAAGCGCATCGCCGAACTGGGCGGCGAGTACCTGGACGCTCCCGTGTCCGGCGGCGAAGTCGGCGCCAAGGCCGCCTCCCTGACCATCATGGTCGGCGGCAAGCAGGAAGTCTTCGACAAGGTCAAGCCCCTGTTCGAACTGATGGGCAAGAACGTCACCCTGGTGGGCGGCGTGGGCGACGGCCAGAGCACCAAGGTGGCCAACCAGATCATCGTGGCCCTGACCATCGAAGCCGTGGGCGAGGCCCTGCTGCTGGCCTCCAAGGCCGGCGCCGACGCCGCCAAGGTGCGTGAAGCCCTGATGGGCGGTTTCGCCAACTCCCGCATCCTGGAAGTGCGCGGGGAGCGCATGGTCAAGCGCACCTTCGATCCCGGCTTCCGCATCGAGCTGCACCAGAAGGACCTGAACCTGGCCCTGACCACCGCCCGCCAATTGGGCGTAGCCCTGCCCAGCACCGCCATCGCCCAGGAGCTGTTCAACACCTGCGCCGCCCACGGCGGCTCCGGCCAGGACCACTCCGCGCTGGTCCGCGCCCTGGAAATCATGGCCAACCACGAGATCGGTCAATAAGACCGGGCTCCAGGGCGAGTCGACTTGCCGACGCCATTCGCAACAGCAGGGCATCAAAAGTCGATTCGTCCTGAAAGCGGGCTGCGGCCCGCTTTTTTACCGCCGGGCCGCCCCGAGGCACAATGCCTCCTTTGGAGGTGCAGCAAGCCAGAGGCGCCGCGGGGATGTTTTTCAGCGCTGCACCGGGGCCTCCCTCTTTGCTGCGCTTGTTCTTTTCGTCTAGATGGGCGCCTTGCCATTTCTGCAGATGCGCCCATATCGCGCAGCGGCCAGTGACCGACGCCGCCATAGCCCTGCGCCAGGAATGCCCATGAAAATCGAGCCACAAGACTTACTCAGCAAAATGTTCCAGGCTGCCGTCAATGCGGCTCAGCCCGAACACTGTATTCCTCCCTACCTGCCTGAAGCGCCCAAGGGCCGCACCATCGTCATCGGCGCCGGCAAGGCCTCCGCCGCTATGGCTCAGGCGCTGGAACGGCACTGGAACAAGGGCCCCATCAGCGGCGTCGTGGTGACGCGCTATGGCTACAGCGTGCCCTGCGACCACATCAAGATTCTTGAGGCTGCCCACCCCGTCCCCGATCAGGCCGGCGAAGACGCCGCGCACGAGATCCTGCGCACGGTCAGCAAGCTGAGCGAAGACGACCTGGTGATCTGCCTGATCTCGGGCGGCGGATCCTCCCTGCTGCCGCTGGCCGGCGAAGGCATCACCCTGGCCGACAAGCAGGCCATCAACAAAGCCCTGCTGAAATCCGGCGCGTCGATCGGCGAAATGAACTGCGTGCGCCGCCACCTGTCCGCCATCAAAGGCGGCCGGCTGGCCGCCGCCTGCGCTCCCGCCCGCGTGCTGAACCTGCTGATCTCCGACGTACCCGGCGACAATCCCATGGACATCGCCTCCGGCCCCACCGTGGCCGATCCGACCACCTGCGAGCAGGCCCTGGAAATCATCCGCCGCTACGGCATCGACATTCCCGACGCCGCCCGCAGCCTGCTGGAGACCGGCGCCGGCGAAACCATCAAGCCCGACGATCCGCGCCTGGCGCGCGTCACGACCCACTTGGTGGCCACGCCCCAGCTGGCCCTGCAGGCCGCCGCCCGCGTGGCCGAAGCCGTGGGCGTGCAGCCCGTGCTGCTGGGCGACAGCATCGAGGGCGAAGCCCGCGACGTCGGCAAGGTCATGGCCGGCATCGCGCTGAGCGTGGCCCAGCACGGCCAGCCGGCCGCGGCGCCCTGCGTGCTCCTGTCCGGCGGCGAGACCACGGTGACCATACGCGGCAAAGGCCGCGGCGGACGCAATGTGGAATTCCTGCTGTCCACCGCCGTGGCCCTGGACGGGGCGCCCGGCATCTACGGCCTGGCCGGCGACACCGACGGCGTGGACGGCCAGGAAGAAATCGCGGGCGCCTCCTGCAGCCCCGACACGCTGGAGCGCGCCTGGAAACTGGGCATACGGCCGCGCGACAGCCTGGACAACAACGACGGCCATGGCTTCTTCGAAGCCCTGGACGACTCGCTGGTCACCGGCCCCACCCTGACCAATGTCAACGATTTCCGCGCCATCTTGGTTTTACCCCACAGCGAATAACGCATTTCATAAAGGACTGGACATGAGAGACACGAAGGCCCTGACACTGGACGACGCCAAACGCATCGCCGCCGCCGCGGAAGCCGAAGCCCGCAACAACAACTGGGCCGTCAGCATTGCGATCTGCGACGCCGGCGGTCACTCCCTCTGGCTGCAGCGCATGGACGGCGCTCCCCTGATGAGCGCCAGCGTCGCCCCCGAGAAGGCCCGTACCTGCGTGCTGAGCGGCAAGCCCAGCAAAGTCTACGAAGACATGGTGAACAATGGCCGCATCGCCGCCCTGGCCATGCCCGTGGTGCCTCTGGAAGGCGGCGAGCCCGTGGTGGTGGACGGCCAGGTGATCGGCGCCGTGGGCGTGTCCGGCGTGAAAGCCGGCGAAGACGCCCAGGTCGCCCGCGCCGGCGTCGCCGCCCTGACCGCCTGACTCAGCAAGGACAACACCATGAAACGTCAACGTCAATCCCGCATTCTGGCCACGCTGGGCCCTGCCAGCTCCACGCCGGAACGCATCCGCGAGCTGTTCGAGGCCGGCGCCGATGTATTCCGCCTGAACTTCAGCCACGGCACCCATGAAGACCACGCCGCCCGCTACCACGCGATCCGCCAGATCGAAAAGGAAACGGGCCGCAGCATCGGCATCCTGATGGACCTGCAGGGGCCCAAGCTGCGCGTGGGCAAGATGAAGGACGGCCGCGTGCAGCTGCAGACCGGCCAGAAGTTCCGACTGGACCTGGATCCGGCCGAAGGCGACGGCGCCCGCGCCCACCTGCCGCATCCCGAGATCTTCGCCGCCCTGGAGAACGGCACCGACCTGCTGCTGGACGACGGCAAGCTGCGCCTGCGCGTGGACAGCTTCGGCCCTGATTTCGCCGAGACCACCGTCATGGTCGGCGGCCCCTTGTCCGACCGCAAGGGCGTGAACGTGCCCGGCGTGGTCCTGCCCATTTCGCCCCTGACCGAAAAAGACCTGGCCGACCTGAAATTCGGCCTGGAGCTGGCCGTGGACTGGGTGGCCCTGTCCTTCGTGCAGCGTCCCGGCGACATTCGCGAAGCTCGCGAGATCATCGGCGACAAGGCCTGGATCATGGCCAAGCTGGAGAAACCGCAGGCGCTCGAGCACCTGGAGGAGATCGTCCATCTGTGCGACGGCGTGATGGTCGCTCGCGGCGACCTGGGCGTGGAAGTTCCCCCGCAGCGCGTGCCCGTGCTGCAGCGCCAGATCGTGCGCACGGCGCGCGCCGCCGGCCGCCCCGTGGTCGTGGCCACCCAGATGCTGGAATCCATGATCACCTCCCCCGTGCCCACGCGCGCCGAAGCGTCGGACGTGGCCACCGCCATCTACTCGGGCGCGGACGCCGTCATGCTGTCGGCCGAATCGGCCTCGGGCCAATTCCCGCTCGAAGCTGTTTCCATCATGGACAGCATCATCAAGGAGATCGAGAACGACCCTAGCTGGCGCACCATTCTGGAGGCCAACCACAGCACGGCCGAAGCCACCACCGCGGACGCCATCTGCTGCGCCTTGCGCCGCGTGGCCGCCATCCTGGAGCCGGCCACCACCGTGGCCTACACCACGACCGGCTTCAGCGCCCTGCGCGCCAGCCGCGAGCGTCCCACCGCGCCCATCCTGGCCCTGACCCCCAAGCTGGAAACCGCCCGCCGCCTGGCCCTGGCCTGGGGCGTGCACGCCATTCCTTGCGAAGACGTGAGCGACCTGAGCGAAATGATTGATCACGCCACCGACGTGGCCGTCAGCAATGACTTTGCGAGTGCAGGCGACACCATCGTCATGATCGCAGGCGTGCCTTTCGGCAACAGCGGCAAGACCAATCTGCTGCATGTGGCCACCGTGCCCGGCGCCAAGGCCTGACACTCCCGGCCCCGTCCTGAGCAACACACTGCCCGCCTCGAGCGGGCAGTGTGCTTTTTACGCCCTCCCCGCTCCGACTCTCTCGTGAGCTTTCCGGACAATGCCGACGCCCTCAGGCGAGGGGCGGAGCCAGCAAGGCTCGAGCAGGCACCCAATGGCGGGGCTCATCGCTAGCCGCGGGCAAAAAAAAACCCGAGATCAAGAGATCTCGGGCAAATCCACCAAAGGAGGAGGGTGGAGGAGACAACCGTGGCATGTCGGGCTGCTAGATGATTCATCGAGCCAGAAAGCTAGGGTAATTACCGTTGTTTTTCCCGCTTTCTTTTCGACATCCGATAACTGAAGTTTATCCATAAAATTTGTGCGATGCAAGATAAATACGCTCGAGACCGCATAAACCAAGAACTTGTGGCGTTAATGCCTCATTTCCTAGCGCAAAACAGGCCGCAGGTATCTAGTCGTTATCCCTAAGCCCCAAAACCATCACCCGCTGAACGGTCACAGCCGGCAAAACGCCCTCTTTGCGACGCTTCGATGCAGGAAAAAAGGTTCTTTAAGGAATTCCGGGGATTCCTCCGTGTTTGGCGAGCCGTTTGGGCCAAGCAGAAAGAAGCTCGGATTCTCGCAAGGCCGGCCGGGGCGGGCCGGCTTGGCTGGGTCCTTCGCCCGCGCTGCGCGCGGGTTCCCTGGTCAGGATACGAGGGCGGGCGGAGCGTAAACTCGCAGGGTGATTCGTCCACTGGACGAATCACAAGCGCCCTGCTCGAACAGCACGCCCCTTGCCTCCCGCCCCCGCATCCCGCCTGCGGCGAAGGCCCTGACTCGCCCGCCGGCCCGCCCCGGCCGGCCTCGCGAGAACGGCGCCGCTGTATTGGCCCAAACGGCGGGACGTCCGCGCAAGTCGTATGAGGCGTCAACCTCACATCCGCTGAGCCTTCTGTTTGATGAATGATGTCGATGGCCGGGTCGATGCCATCGGCATATTGAGCCGTTCAAGGCGCGGGAAGATCGGACGGGGCGGGTCGGATGGCTTGCCGCAGGTGGGGTGCGGGGACGGGGTGCAAGCGTCGTTCTGTTCGACGGCGGCGCTTGTTGCTCGCCTGGGAGGCGAGCAACCCGCCGGAGTTAACGACGCGCCCGGCCATGCGCCCCAACTAGGGCACCGGCGCGCCGCGCCGGCAAGCCATCAGCGCCGTACGATCTTCCCGCGTCTTGAATGGCGTCTTCAAAAAAACAGTTCGGCATCGACTTGGCAAATTGGCTCTTGGAATTCCTCGAAGAACCCAAAAAAAAGCCGCTCCGAGAGCGGCCTTCCGACACAAAGCGCAAGCAAGACTCTACAAGCGATAGGCCGTAGTGGTCATGATCTTGGACATCATGCGCATGGCCGCCTTGATGGGCGGCGGCAGGATCGCGGCGCCGTTATGTTCGGCCGTGCGGCGATGCTCGATCTCGTCGTCGCGCATCTGCTCGACCACGCGCCGCGAGCGCGCGTCGGCCTGGGGCAGCGACTCGAGGTGGCTGTCCAGATGCTGTTCGACCTGGCGTTCGGTTTCGGCCATGAAACCCAGGTTGTAGGAGACGCCGGCTCGGCTGGCGATCAAGCCCAGCGCAAACGAACCTGCATACCAGAATGGATTGAAGATGCTGGGCCGGCTGTCCAGTTCGCGCAACCGGTCGTCGCACCAGGCCAGGTGGTCCACCTCTTCCTGGGCGGCGTGCAGCAATACGTTGGTGACCTGTGGATCCTTGCACAGCATGGCCTGGCTGCGATAGAGCGCCTGCGCGCAGATCTCGCCCACGTGATTGACGCGCATCAGGCCGGCGGCATGGCGCGCTTCCTCGGGCGTGATGTCCGACACTTCCTTGCCGGCTGGATTCGGGCGCGAAGCGCGCGCCGACCGGCCCAGCACGTCCAGTGCCCGGTTGGCCTCGGTCAGGAATGGATCGAACAGGCCGGTGCGTCTGTGCAGCCGGTAAGCGCCGGCCGGAAGGGAACGGTTCATGGGAGCCACCTGAAAAACAGAATCAATCGCTATTATTGCCGCAAAAAGGCCAGGATGGCCTTGATCTCGGCCAAGAGCCAGAGCAAGGGAAGCACACAGGCCATGACCACCAGCCCGATGCCGGCGATTTCCTGATCCGACTGCAGATAGAAGTTGCACAGGCGCATGGGGTTATCCTGGTAAAGAATGCCCACGATGGCCATCATCCAGCAGAAGTTGCCCAGAAAGAACAGGCGGAACACCAGGTGGGCGCGCCGCCAGGACTCCATGAACAGCATGCCCATCAGCACCAGGCCGACATACTTGCCCAGCGCCATGGAGGAAGACACCAGCACGTCGTCCAGCGCCTTGGGCACCATCCAGTAGGCAGCCGCGAAGCTGACCAGGATCAGTCCCGGCAGGCCGTACTCGTTCAAGGCGTAATAGGGCCGCAGAACCGCCTGCATGGCGCGGCTGCGCCCCGCACCCTGGAAGCTCAGAGCCAATTGCAGGACAACGCCGGAAAGCACCAGCAAGGGGATGTGCACCAGCATGTGCAGGCTCATCTGG
This sequence comes from Alcaligenes sp. Marseille-Q7550, assembly GCF_965112015.1. Taxonomy (NCBI): domain Bacteria; kingdom Pseudomonadati; phylum Pseudomonadota; class Betaproteobacteria; order Burkholderiales; family Alcaligenaceae; genus Alcaligenes; species Alcaligenes sp. Marseille-Q7550. The sequence goes on along the minus strand of NZ_CBCOPU010000001.1, from coordinate 669,315 downwards.
GCGGTCAGCGGCCGGTCCCAGTACGCCGCGGCGGCGAACAGCACGGCGGCCAGCAGGGCCAGGATGCTGCCCAGGTAAGGACGGATGCGGCGCGGCGCCGGAGAGGTTCGCAACTGGATCATGGGGCCGCCTTCCGGACGCGCTCCAGGGCCTGGCGCGCGTGCGACAGGGCCAGGATGGGTTCGCCGTAGTCCACGATGCGCCGCAGCCGCGGCTCGGCCGTCACCACGTGGGAGGCGGCATTGTGCTCGTATTCGTCGAACGGCGCGGGAATGACGATGATGCCGAAGTCATCCAGGACGCGCTGGCGCTCGTCGCCCGGCATCATGGTGACGAATTGCCAGACCGCGGGATCCGCCTTCATCATGTGGCTGTAGCGCTGCAGGCGATCGGCCGAATCCGTGGGATCGAAGCTGATGCTCAGCAGGCGCACCTTGTCCTGCAGGCCCTCGTCCAGGATGGCCTGCTGCAACTGCTGGTATTCGGAACCCATGGCCAGGCACAGCGTGACGCAGCGGGTATAGATGAAGTTGACGATGGCCACGCGCCCGTCTTGGTGCAGGACATCGTGCAGGCTGCGTATGGCGTTGGAGGGAGTCAGGACCGACACATCGGAGATGGGCCGGGGAGAGGCGGCCACGTCGTTGCGACGGGCCGTCTCGGAGGTCAGGGCCGAGAACCCCTGGGTCAGGTGGGCCAGCGCCCCTATGCCCAGGGCGCAGACCAGCAGGAGACTTGCCAGGAGTTTCATTCCCGGCCCTTCAGTACGGCATCACTGTTCCATGGGCGCCAGGTCGGCGTCGCCATTCCAGTGGTCGGTCTTGTCAGCGGTTTTTTCACGTTCAGCTTTGACAAAGGCCTCATCCACGGGGTCGGCGCTGTTGTCACCCAATTCAGTACGCAGGTAGTTTACTACCGCCGCCATTTCCGCGTCATTGAACTTCTCGCGGAATTCGGGCATGGCGCCATTGTACTTGTTGCCCTTGACCGTGATTTCGCCGGTGATGCCGTGCAGCAGGATCTGGACCAGCACCTCGGGCTTGCGCAGCACCCATTCGGAGCCGACCAGCGGAGGGAACACGCCCGGGATGCCGGCGCCCGTGGCCTGGTGACAGGCCGCGCACTGCGCCACGAACAGCTGGTGGCCGTCGATCTTGCCGCCTTCGGCGCCTTCGGGAGCCTTGAAGTCGGCGGCGATGCGGTTGTCCCCCACCGTGGAGTCGTAGCTCATGTTGCTGCTGAATATATAGTAGATGCCCCACAGGAACAGGCCTGCGATGACGAGCAGCACCACCCATGGCACCGGCTCCGCCTTCTCGTGCGGATCGGCGTTCTCGCGCAGCTGCGCGTCGTACTTGTGATTGTCAGTCATTCAAATTCTCCGATGCGCCCCGACACGCGGGGCGCACTAGCTCGACGGTATCTGTTTATTTGAGAACGCTGGCGGGCGATACGGGATACGTACGGTCCAGGGCCAACAGATACTGAACCAGGTCCAGGGCTTCAGGCTTGGCCACGACCACCTTTCCTTCCGGAGCGAAGGCGCCGGGCAGATTGACGACCTTGTCGCCGGCCTCGGCCTTGTCCTTCAGCTCGAACATGAAGGGGTAGGCAGGCATGTTGCTGCCGGGCGTGTAGGCGCGAGGCTGGTACAGGTGGCCCAGGTGCCAGTCCACGCTGGGCTGGCGGGCGCCGATGTTCATCAGGTCCGGACCGGTGCGCATGGTGCCCAGCAGGTGGGGCGTGTCGTAGTAGTAGTCGCCGGCCACGGAAGCGCGGCCCCAGCCGCGCTGGAAGTCGGGCGCTTGGTTCTGGCTGCGCGGCTGCTGCGAGTGGCAGTAGACGCAACCCATGTTGATGTACTGCTGGCGGCCGCGCAGCTCGACGCTGGTGTAAGGCTTCAGGCCTTCGGGCGGCTCCACCTTCTCGACTTGCAGATAAGGGATGACGACCAGGGCCGAGATGGCCAGGGCGAGCGTCACCATGGCGCCGCCCAAGAGTTTGTATTCGCTTTCCATGACTAAATCAGGCCTCCACTACATTGCGAGTTGCCGAGCGCTGGTGAAACAGGGCTGGACCAATACGACGGCTGCCATAGCGCAGAGCCATTGCCACAAAGTGGAAGGCAAACACGAGGTGGCCCAGGGTCATCAGGGCGCCACCCAGAGAACGCGATTTCAGGTAAGGCATCGTGACAAAAACGGATTCCATGAAGGCTTTGGCCGGATCCAGCATGGCCAGACCTTGCAGCCAGCCGCCAATGCTCAGGCCCACGGCGTAGATGCCGAAGCCGATCACCACCAGCCAGAAGTGCAGGGAGATCAGCTTGGGGTATGGCCATTCCCAGGACATGACGCGGGGCATCACGTAATAGATCGCGCCGAACATCACCACGGTGAAGAAGCCGTACAGGCCGATGTGGGCGTGGGCGACCGTGAAGTGGGTGAAGTGGGTGATCGTGTTGATGCTGCGCAGAGCTTCAAAGGAGCCCTGGATGGAGCTGACGGTGTACATCATGCCGCCCAGCACGATGAAGCGCAGGGTGGGCGAGTGGATCAGGGTGCGGAAGTGACCCTTCATGGTGTAGTGCTGGTTGATGGAGAAGGCCAGCACGGGAATGATCATCATCATGCTCTGCACGATGGACAGGGTGATCATCCACTGGGGCACGGGACCGCCCACCAGGTGGTGGCCGCCGACCTGGCCGTAGAAGAACGCCAGGCCCCAGAAACCCACCAGGGACAGGTTGTAGGACGCGATAGGCTGGCCGATGATCTTGGGCAGGAAATAGTACACCGAAGCCAGGGCCATGGGGGTGTAGAACAGGCCCAGCACGTTGTGGCCGAACCACCAGTTCATCGTGGCCTGCTCGACGCCCACGTGCACGGCGGGCAGGTTGCCGACCAGGAACAGGATGGGGAACCAGAACAGGGCCGCGCCCATGTACCACACGGACACGTACAGGTGATGGGTGCGGCGGTTCTGCAGGGTGAACACCAGTGGCAGGGCCGCCAGGGCGCCGCCGATCACCAGGAGGATGTCGATCTGCCAGGGCATTTCCAGCCATTCCATGCCGTCGGTGATGCCCACGGCGATGCTGCCCAGGCCCGCGATCAGGCCGGCGTTCCACAGCGCGCCGCCCAGGATGGCGAAACGCGCGCCCATCAGGGGCGTCTTGAACAGGCGAGGCAGCATCCACATGGCCACGCCGAAGGCCGCCATGGGCGCCCAGCCGTAGGCGACGGCGTTCAGGTGCAGCGTGCGCATGCGGCCGAAGGTCATCCAGGCATACTGGGTCAGGAAGTCGGGTTCGTGCAGCTTGATCGAGCTGATCAGACCGGCCGTGGAGGCCACGATCAGCCAGACAATGGCACAGGACAGAAACATGAACGTGACGTAGGCCGAGGAGCGGTCGGCTTCCACGCGCTCGGCCAGCTCCACGCTCAGGGCGCGGTGCGCGTCGGCGGAAATGGCGGTCTCGCCCATTTCCTTCTGCAGGGCCAGGCGCTGCTCAGGCGTGGCGGAGGGATCGTCGACCTGACCGATTTCGCCTTGGGAGAAGATCTCCTTGGCGGCGGCCGGGCTGTCGTCGAAGAAGTTGCGGCGTAACGACCAGATGAAGACGAAAAGTCCGGTTGCGGACGATATGAGAGCTAAAAGCAGTATTGAAACGGTATTCACAATGATCCAGGCCTGGTTAATGTGAAGCTGCCAAGCAGCTCAGCGGCACTTGACGCGTCGCAGATCAAAAGAGAGTGGACGCAAGAAATCTGCGACTGCCTAGGTCGCGAGAGCCGCCATGTTAAAACAACCGTCTGTTACGCCTTGATAAAGCCCCCAGGCAACGCGGGGTTTATTGAGACAGAACAAATACGGACACGACTTTTTTTGGTATATGGGCAGCGGCCATTATAGGCGAGGGTAAACCCTCGTGACATGGCTGTTTCAATTTCTCCCTTACCTGGCCTGCAGTTTATCCTAGGACAAACAACAAAACCACCCATGTCCTCACATTTTGTCTGCGTTCCTGTCCGTAGCTGTCATAGCAGATCGGATATATCCTCGTCACAATTTCGCCACATTCATATAAGCTGATAGCGCCTATAAAAATCAGGACCAGTCCCTTCGCCGGCCGGGGAGATGCGCGTGCACGCTCAGCGGTCGAGAAAGTACAATCGAGCGAAGACTCACACCGACCGGGCTCGCCCCGGACCGAATCAAGGACACCACTATGGAATGCACAATCGACTGGGGCGGCTCCGAAGGCATGCTCTTTGTCGCCCGCACTGGCAGCGGCCACGTGACCGCCATGGACGGCGCGCCCGAAGGCGGCGGCAACAACCTCGCCCCCCGCCCCATGGAGATGCTGCTGACCGGGGCAGGCGGCTGCGCCGCCTACGACGTCGTGCTCATCCTGAAGCGCGGCCGGCACGCCATCACCGGCTGCCAGGTCAAGCTCACGGCCGAACGGGCCGACACCGACCCCAAGGTCTTCACCCGCATCCACTTCACTTTCGTGGTGACCGGCAAGGACCTGCCCCGCACGGCCGTGGAACGCGCCGTGCAGCTCTCGCACGACAAGTACTGCTCGGCCTCCGCCATGCTGGGCAAGACCGCCGAGATCACCTATTCCATCGACATCCAGCAAGCCTGAGACCGCCATGTCCGCACATCCCTACGAAGACCTGCTGCGCCTGGTCTACACCCAAGGCACTCCCAAGACCGACCGCACCGGCACGGGCACCCGTTCGGTGTTCGGCCACCAGATGCGCTTCGATCTTTCGCAGGGCTTTCCCCTGATCACCACCAAGAAGCTGCATACCCGCAGCATCTTCATCGAGCTGCTGTGGTTCCTGCGCGGGGATTCCAACGTGCGCTGGCTGCAGGAACGCGGCGTCACCATCTGGGACGAATGGGCGGATGCGGACGGCAATCTGGGGCCGGTCTACGGCGTGCAGTGGCGCTCCTGGCCCGCGCCGGACGGGCGCCACATCGACCAGATCAGCCAGGTCGTGGAACAGATCCGCCGCAACCCCGACTCCCGCCGCCTGATCGTATCCGCCTGGAACGTGGCCGACGTCGGCCAGATGGCCCTGCCGCCCTGCCACGCCCTGTTCCAGTTCTACGTGGCCGACGGCAAGCTGTCCTGCCAGCTCTACCAGCGCAGCGCGGACATTTTCCTGGGCGTGCCCTTCAACATCGCCAGCTACGCCCTGCTGACGCACATGGTGGCCCAGCAATGCGACCTGGACGTGGGCGACTTCATCTGGACCGGCGGCGACTGCCACCTGTATTCGAATCACTTCGAGCAGGCCGAGCTGCAGCTCGCGCGCGAGCCCCGCCCCTACCCCACGCTGACCATCAAGCGCAAGCCCGCCAGCCTGTTCGACTACGAATTCGAAGACTTCGAGATCACCGGCTACGAACCCCACCCCCACATCAAGGCTCCCGTCGCCGTATGACTACGCTTCCCGCCATCCGCCTGGTCGTGGCCTACTCGGCCAACCGCTGCATCGGCAAGGACAACGCCCTGCCCTGGCGCCTGCCCTCCGACCTGCAGCACTTCAAGCGCGCCACCATGGGCCTGCCCATCATCATGGGCCGCAAGACCTGGGAATCCCTGGGCCGTCCCCTGCCGGGGCGCCCCAACCTGGTCATCAGCCGCAACGCGAACTACCCGGCGCCCGGCGCCCAGGTATTCGCCGACCTGGAACAGGCCCTGCGCGCCTGCCCCGATGCCGGGACAGTTTGCGTGATCGGCGGAGAGCAGCTCTTCCGGCTGGCCCTGCCCCTCGCTCAGGAATTGGTCGCCACGGAAATCCACGCCTTTGTGGCCGGCGACACCTTCTTCCCCGAGCTGTCCGCCAGCCAGTGGAAGGAAGTCGAGCGCCTGCCCCAGCCCGCCGAGAACGGCCTGAAGTTCGACTTCGTCACCTACCGGCGCGCCACCTGAAGCTGGCAGGGCCTCCCTCCTAGGGGTTTTTGCCAAGACGGCGGCGCTTTGCAGCGCAGCAAGGACGCGAGACAATACAGATGCACGGTCAGCAGACCGTCAGGTTTCGTGTGTCCTCCTTCCTGGAATGCGCCATGATCCGTCCCCCCGCCAGCCCCGACCTGTCTTCTCTCTGGATGCCGTTCACGGCCAATCGCCAGTTCAAGCAGAACCCCAAGCTGCTGGCCCGCGCCAAAGGCATGCACTATTACACGGCGGACGGACGCCCCATCCTGGACGGCACGGCGGGCCTGTGGTGCGTGAACGCCGGACACGGCCGCGCCCACATCATCGAGGCGCTGACGCGCCAGACCATGAACCTGGACTACGCGCCCAGCTTCCAGCTCGGCCACGAGGACGCCTTTCGCGCCGCCCAGGCGGTGGCCGGCCTCATGCCCGAAGGGCTGGACCGCATCTTCTTCACCAATTCCGGCTCGGAGTCCGTGGACACCGCGCTGAAGATCGCCCTGGCCTACCATCGGGCCCGCGGACAAGGGCAGCGCACGCGCTTCATCGGCCGCGAACGCAGCTACCACGGCGTGGGCATGGGCGGCATCTCGGTGGGCGGCATCACCGCCAACCGCCGGGCCTTCTCGCCCATCCTGATTCCCGGCGTGGACCACCTGCCCCACACGCACAGCCTGGAACACAATGCGTTTACCCAGGGGCAGCCGGCCTGGGGCGCGCATCTGGCCGACCACCTGGAAGGGCTCATCGCCCTGCATGACGCCAGCAACATCGCCGCCGTGATCGTGGAGCCGCTGGCCGGATCGACCGGCGTGCTGGTCCCCCCCCAGGGCTATCTGGAGCGCCTGCGCCAGATCACGAGCAAGCACGGCATCCTGCTCATTTTCGACGAAGTCATCACCGCGTTCGGCCGCCTGGGGGACAACACCGCCAGCCAGTACTTCCACGTCACGCCCGACCTGATCACGCTCGCCAAGGGCATCAGCAATGCCGCTGTGCCCGCCGGGGCGGTGGCCGTGCGGCGCGAGATTCACGATGCCATCCTGGACGCCAGCCAAGGCGAAATCGAATTCTTTCACGGCTACACCTATTCCGCCCACCCGCTTGCCACGGCCGCCATCCTGGCCACCCTGGAGATCTACCAGGACGAGGCGCTGTTCCAGCGCGCCCGGCGCCTGAGCCCCTACTTCGAACAGGCGGCCCACTCCTTGCGCGGCAGCCCGCACATCATCGACATCCGCAATCTGGGGCTGGTGGCCGGCATCGAACTGGCCAGCCGCGCGGGCGCGCCCGGCGCGCGCGCCGCCGAAGTCTTCAACGCCTGTTTCGAGCAAGGGGTGCTGGTGCGCTACACCGGCGACACCATCGCCATTTCTCCGCCGCTGATCGTGGAGCAGGAACAGATCGATCAGATATTCGGCACCATTCGGACAGCCTTGAAGAACGTGCGCTAGGTTTTTCGTGATTCTTCAGAAGTTCCCCAGAGGTGGACGGGCAGGCCGATAACAGACTGGTCTTGGTGGCGACTCCGCCCGGGAAAAGACGGGGCCGGTCCGGGCTCACGGCTTGCCGGCGCCCCTGGCCGGCAGCAGGCGCCGGGCGCCCCTTGAGCTTGCCGCGTGGTTTACACCGAACCCCTGGCCCGCTTTCACAACAGACAAAACAATGCCTCCCGAAGGAGGCATTGCGTACGGCATGACGCGCCCGAGACCGGTTGTTTACTCGGCCACGGCCTCGTAGCCGGGGCCGTCCAGCAGGCCGTCCAGGTCGGCGGGATTGTCGGCCTTGAGCTTGAAGATCCAGGTATCGAACGCCGCCTCGTTGATCAGGTTGGGCGAATCGGACAGCGCTTCGTTGAACTCCACCAGTTCGCCCGCGACGGGCGCATAGATGTCCGACGCGGCCTTGACCGACTCGACCACGCCGGCCGTCTGGCCGGCTTCCAGGCGCGTGCCGGGCGTGAACTCGCCCACGAACACCAGATCGCCCAGTTGGTCCTGGGCAAAGTCGGTGATGCCCACCAGCACCACATCGCCGTCTGCCTTGGCCCACTCGTGGGTGGCCACATATTTTCTATCGTCAGGTAGCTGCATGCGCCCCCCTTAAAAACAAAAAGTGCTTGTTGCCTAAACTATAAACCACGCCCGGGATCAGCGCTGAGCGAGCGCGCGCAAGCCGCCGCCGACGCCCATGCCCACTGGAAATTGTAGCCGCCCAGCCAGCCGGTCACGTCGACCGCCTCGCCGATGAAGTACAGGCCGGGCACCTTGCGGGCCTCCATGTTCTTCTGATTCAGCTCGCGCGTGTCCACTCCGCCGCTCATGACCTCGGCCTTCTTGTAGCCGGCCGTGCCGCTGGGCTTGAGCTGCCAGGCATTGATGACCTGCCCGACCGTGCGCAGCACGCGGTCCGGCAGGTCCGCCAGGCGCTGCTGGCCCACGCCCCTGGGCAGCAGGTCCGAGGTATCCAGCCACTGCTCCACCAGGCGGCGCGGCCACAGGCTCGAGAGGACCGTGACCAGGAGCTGGCGATTGCCGGGCTTGGCGTCCAGCAATTGCTGGCCTATGTCCTGGCCGGGAGCCAGGTCCACGGTGATCCCCTCGCCCGACTTCCAGTAGCTGGAAATCTGCAGGATGGCCGGACCGGACAGGCCGCGGTGCGTGAACAGCAGATCCTCCAGGAAGGCCTGGCGCTGCTTGCCGGCGCCCGTGCTGACTTCCACTTCCAGCGCCATGCCGCTCAGCGAGGAAAACGGACGCCAGTCCCGGCCGTCGAAAGTCAGCGGAACCAGGGCCGGGTGCGGCTCGATGACCTTGAGGCCGAAGTGCCGGGCCACGCGCAGCGCATAATCCGTGGAGCCCAGTTGCGGGATGGCCATGCCGCCGGTGGCGATGACCACCTGGCGCGCCTGCAGGTCGCCCTGGCTGGTGCGCAGCACGAAGCCGGCCTCGATGCGGCCTATGGATTGCACCGAACAGGGCATGCGCCAGGACACCTGCCCTTTCAGGCATTCCTGGCGCAGCATCTGGATGATGGACTCGCTGGAATCGTCGCAGAACAGCTGGCCCTTGTGCTTTTCGTGGTAGCCGATGCGGTAGTCGCGCACCAGCCGCAGAAAATCCTGCGGCGTATAGGCCGCCAGGGCGGAACGACAGAAGTGCGGATTCTGCGAAATGAAGTTTTCCGGAGAGGTCCCGGTGTTGGTGAAATTGCAGCGGCCGCCGCCGGAGATGCGTATCTTCTCGGCGAGCTTTTCCGCGTGATCGATCAGCACGACCCGAAGGCCGCGCTGGCCGGCCATGCCGGCGGCCAGCATGCCGGCCGCTCCTGCGCCAATGACGGCGACGTCGAAGAATGGTGTCACGCTGTTTTACTCGCCCGCCTCGGATTCGCGGATGCAATCCACGTAGTAGCGCGGCAGGCCATCCGGACCGATGTCCTGGGCCAGGCCGTGCACGTAGGTTTCAAAGCCGGGGAAGCGGGCGTTGAACTCGCGTGCGAACTGCAGGTATTCCACGATGCGCGAATTGAAGCGCTCGCCGGGGATCAGCAGCGGGATGCCGGGCGGGTACGGCGTGAGCAGCACGCCGGTGACGCGGCCTTCCAGTTCGTCGATGCCCACGCGCTCGATCTCGCGGTGCGCCATCTTGGCGTAGGCGTCGGACGGCTTCATGGCCGGCACCATGTCGCTCAGGTAGACCTCGGTGGTCAGGCGCGCCAGGTCGTACTTGCGGTAGGCTTCGTGGATCTGCTGGCACAGGTCGCGCAGGCCCATGCGCTCGTAAGTGGGCTGGGCCTTGCAGAAGTCCGGCAGGATGCGCCACATGGGCTGGTTGCGATCGTAGTCGTCCTTGAACTGCTGCAGGGCCGTCAGCAGCGTGTTCCAGCGGCCCTTGGTGATGCCGATGGTGAACAGGATGAAAAAGGAATACAGGCCGGTCTTCTCCACCACCACGCCGTGCTCGGCCAGGTACTTGGACACCAGGGCGGCCGGAATGCCGTGGTCGGCAAAGGTGCCGGAGATGTCCAGGCCGGGGGTGATGACCGTGGCCTTGACCGGGTCCAGCATGTTGAAGTCGGTCGGCAGCTTGCCAAAGCCGTGCCATTCGGCGCCCGAACGCAGGATCCAGTCCTCGCGGTTGCCTATGCCTTCCTCGGGCAGGCGGTCCGGACCCCAGACCCTGAACCACCAGTCATCCTCGCCGTACTCGCCGGACACCTTGCGCATGGCGCGACGAAAATCCATGGCCTCGCGGATGCTTTCTTCCACCAGGGCCGTGCCGCCGGGCGGCTCCATCATGGCCGCGGCCACGTCGCAGGACGCAATGATGGCGTACTGCGGGCTGGTGCTGGTGTGCATCAGGTAGGCTTCATTGAAGACGTTGCGGTCCAGTTGGCGGTTTTCCGCGTCCTGCACCGTGATCTGCGAGGCCTGCGACAGGCCCGCCAGCATCTTGTGCGTGGAGTGCGTGGCGTAGATCATGGTGTCCTTGCTGCGCGGACGATCGGCGCCAATGGCATGCATGTCGTGATAGAAGTCGTGGAAGGCGGCGTGCGGCAGCCAGGCTTCGTCGAAATGCAGCGTGTCGATTTCCGAATCCAGCGTTTCCTTGATCATCTCGACGTTGTAGATGACCCCGTCGTAGGTGGACTGGGTCAGCGTCAGGATGCGGGGCTTCTTGTTCTTGGCGTTGCGCGCGAAGGGGTTGGCCTCGATCTTGCGGCGGATGTTCTCAGGCTGGAATTCTTCCTGCGGGATGGGGCCGATGATGCCCAGGTGGTTGCGCGTCGGGCGCAGGAACACCGGGATGGCGCCCGTCATGGTGATGGCGTGCAGGATGGACTTGTGGCAGTTGCGGTCCACCACCACCACGTCGTCGTTGGCCACGTTGGCATGCCAGACGATCTTGTTGGAGGTGGACGTGCCGTTGGTCACGAAGAAGCAGTGATCCGCGTGGAAGATGCGCGCGGCATTGCGCTCGGCCTCGGCCACCGGACCGGTGTGGTCCAGCAGCTGGCCCAGCTCGTCCACGGCATTACAGACGTCGGCGCGCAGCATGTTCTCGCCGAAGAACTGGTGGAACATCTGGCCCACCGGGCTTTTTAGGAAGGCGACCCCGCCCGAATGCCCCGGGCAATGCCAGGAGTAGGAACCGTCCGAGGCATAGTTCACCAGCTCGCGAAAGAACGGCGGCGCCAGGCTGTCCAGGTAGGAGCGCGCTTCGCGTATGATGTGCCGGGCCACGAACTCGGGCGTGTCCTCGAACATGTGGATGAAGCCGTGCAGTTCACGCAGGATGTCGTTGGGGATGTGCTGCGACGTGCGCGTCTCCCCGTACAGGTAGATGGGGATGTCCTCGTTGCGAAAGCGCAGCTCGCCGATGAAGGAGCGCAAATTCATGATCGCGTTGGCGACATCCTCGGGGGAGTCCACGTCGAATTCCTCATCGTCGATCGACAGGATGAAGGCGCTCGCGCGGCTTTGCTGCTGCGCAAAAGAACTAAGGTCACCATAGCTGGTGACCCCGAGAACTTCAACGCCTTCGGCCTCTATCGCGGCGGCCAGGGCTCGGATGCCCAGGCCTGACGCGTTTTCGGAACGGTAGTCTTCGTCGATGATGACGATGGGAAAACGAAACTTCATTCCAGAACTCCTAGGTACGGGGCAAGGTGACGCCCAGCTGACCCTGATATGTGCCGCCGCGGTCGCGGTACGACACTTCGCAGATTTCGTCGCTTTCGAAGAACAGCATCTGCGCGCAGCCCTCGCCGGCGTAGATCTTGGCCGGCAGCGGGGTGGTGTTGGAAAACTCCAGCGTCACGTGGCCTTCCCATTCGGGCTCCAGCGGCGTGACGTTGACGATGATGCCGCAGCGGGCGTAGGTGCTCTTGCCCAGACACATGGTGAGCACGCTGCGCGGGATGCGGAAATATTCGACCGTGCGGGCCAGCGCGAAGGAATTGGGCGGGATGATGCACACGTCGCCCACGAAATCCACGAAGGACTTCTCGTCGAAGGCCTTGGGGTCCACGATGGTCGAATTGATGTTGGTGAAGATCTTGAATTCGTTGGCGCAACGCACGTCGTAGCCGTAGCTGCTGGTGCCGTAGCTGACGATGCGCTGCCCGTCCACGCTGCGCACCTGGCCGGCCTCGAAGGGTTCGATCATGCCTTCGGCAGCAGCCCGCCGAATCCAACGGTCGCTTTTGATACTCATAGGAAATTAGCCGCCTTAAATCAGTAACCGGGTATTTTATCGTTTACATGCAAGCTTGACCCACACGACGCGCAAAAACGACATTCATGCGGCTTGCGCGCCCGTTTCCCGGCGGGCGCGCTTTCTTGGAACCTGTGCATGGTCCTAGTCCTGGGAGAACCAGCGGTAGATCAGGGCCAGGCCGTTGACCGTGCCGGCGCTCAGTTCCGCCGTCAGGCCGCGCGCCAGGCGGTAGCTGGCGCGCCCCACCGTCCCGGTGTCGGCCATGGCCTGCTGCAGGCTGATCGTGATGTCGGACGTAAGCCCCTTGGAGATCGCCAGGAACTTGCGCTCCACGTCGCTGGTGCCGCTGTTCAGGGATTTGACCACACTTTCCACCGGCAGGATGCTGCCCGGGCTGCCCAGGTCGCCCGAACGCATGGCGACCTCGTCGATGCCGCACTTGCGGTAGAACGGTTCGCCGTCGCCCAGGAAGGAGGTGCCCACGCTCAGCAGCAAGGCAATGTCCCCGCCCGAGTCGTCGGGTCCGTGCCCCAGCAGCAGCCAGGACAGCTTCTCCACTTCGCTCACTTCCGGATAGGACACCAGGTCGATGCGCGGCCGGCGCGCCGTGCCGGCCACCTTGACGCCGGCCTGCACGGCCTGGTCGGTGCGCAGGGCCTCGATGTCCAGGATGGGCGAGGTGATGTCGCCCTGGAAGGTCACGGTACCGCGCCTGAGCAGCAGCTTCTGCCCGTACAGTTCGATGCGCCCGCCGCGGGTGCGCAGCGCGCCTATGCCCGTCAGCTTGCCGCCTATCATGGTGATCTTCAGGTCCCCCACCAGGCCGGAGTTCACGCCGTAGCCGGTCAGGTAGAAGCGCGGCCCCAGATCCACGTCGATCTCCATCGTCATGTCCGTGGTGCCCTCGACTTCCTGGTCCTGCAGCGTCTGGCCGGCGCGCAGCACCACCACGTCGCTGTCCACGGTCGGGATGCCGCCCAGCATGTCCAGGTTGAACCAGCCCGCGTCCGCCACCACTTTGCCCTGGATGGCGATGCGCGGCAGGTCCATGTCCAGGTCCAGCCGGCCGGTCATCATGGCGTAGCGGTCGGCGCGCTGCACGATGGGAAAGCGCAGGATGTCCACCGCAAAGGTCCCCTGCTGGTTCACCAGGTTCCATTGGCCCGAGACCGTCAGCTTGCCGCCCTTGGCGTCGGGGCTTTCCTTCAGCCAGGTCGCCGTGCGCCACTCCTGGGGTTCCACGCGCGGCGTGGCCGGGAAGGTCAGGCTTTCCAGGCGGAAGACGTCGCCGTCGAAACGTGCGTCCAGGCTGCCGTCCAGCAAGCGTATGCCGTCGTCCAGCCGCGTGAAGCGCAGGTCTCGGCCGGTCACCGTGCCGCGGCTGGTCCAGGCCCACTTGGCGCCCACATCGATGTTCACATCGGCGTTCAGGCGCCCCCCCAGTTCCATGGCATCGCCCAGGAACAGGCTGGTCCAGCCCAGGTCGTCGATGTTGGCCTTGACGTTGATCTTCTTGGCATCGCCGTCACGCAGGGCGATCCCGCCGCCCGGCGTGGCATGCACCACTGTTTCCGCCGTGGCGGTCAGGTAGCCCATGCGCTGCGTGCGCACGTCCAGCAAGGCGTCCAGGCGGCTGCGCCCGCCCGAACCGGGCGTGGCCTTGAGCGTCAGGCTCATGTCCTGCAGGCCCAGCGGAAACGGCGGTTCGGCCGGCACCTGCACGTCGCCGCTGACGCGCTGGATGCGCGCCTGCCCCGTCAGGGCCCCGGCAAAACTCAGGTTCCAATCGGCCTTGACTTCGATCTCGTCCGGACGGGTGTTCTTGCGCGAGGCGACTTTCACGCCGCCTTTCTTTTCCTGGGCCTGTTCCTCAACGCCCAGCTTGCGCATCAGCCGCTCGATGCGCGGCTGGGACAGGACGAGGTCCGTCAAGGCGCCCTGGCTGGCCCACTGGCCAGCCTGGTAACGGGACTCCTGGTGCCGCAAGGCCACCCAGGACTGGCCGTCCATGGTGGTGGCGATCGTCGTTGCGCCGATCCGCAGCGACCAGGGCGTCGCAAGGGCCTGTTGCGCGGCGGTGGAGGCCGGCGGCGCTTCGCCGGCCGCCGGGACGCCCGCCGCCGGAGCGCCGGCCGCCGGTGTTTCGGCCGGGCTTTCCGGCGTCGACGCTTGAGCGGACGAGGCAGACTCCTGGACGGGCAATTCCCGGCCGAGCTCCTGCAGGCGCTCGGGCTCGGGCTCGGGCGGCGTCAGTGCCGCGGTGAACAGCACGGGCATGGCGGACTGCAGCTTGGCGCCCAGGCCGGCGTGATCAGCCGCCAGGCGTGTGACGCGGCCGTCCCAGAATGCCGCCTTGCCTTGCCCGGCGAAATTCCAGCTGCCTTCCAGAGCCAGGTCGGCCTGCGCCAGACCCTGCCCCAACTGGTCGCGCTTCGTGCCGCCCAGGTCATACCGCGCCTTGAGCTCCAGCCCGTGCCGCGCGATCGCCCCCTGAGCTTGCCTTCGGCCGACACCGTGCCCAGTTCCAGGCCCGGCCACAGTTGCCCGGCCCGCGGCACCTGGACCTGCAGGTCCAGCATGCTGTCAGGCTCGCCAAACCCGCCTTTCAGGGCGATGCGGTTGTCGCCCACCTTCAGGTCCGTCAGGGCTTCGGACACCGTCAGGCCGCGCCACCAGTCCGCGCTGCCGGGCTGGGCGGGCGAGGCCACGTGCGCCTTGATCTGTCCGGCGGCCGGCTGCCGATTCCAGCGACTGCCCTGCAGCAGCTGCACGTCCACATCGGCCGTCACCAGCTGAGCCTTGTCCACCAGCAGCACATCGAAGCGGCCTTGCCCGTTGATGAGGGCGTCAGGCAGCACATCGCCCAGCAGGGCGTGCAGATCCAGCCTGTCGCTGCGGAACTGCCCCTTGAAATGATCCTTGATGTGTCCCTCGTCCTGCTGGGCGTCCCAGGCAAAATCGGCATCGAGCTTCGATTGGTCGGGCAGTTGCAAGGCCACGGTCGCCTGGCGCACGGGCACGGCGGCCAAGGGCGTCAAGTCCGCCCGGGCATCCAGATGATAGCCCTGGCCGCTGCCCTGCAGCGTCAGCGCCGCCTGCTCCAGCGAACCGTCCAGCGTCAACTGCGCATTGATGACGCAGTCGGGAAGCGGTTCGGGCTCCGGCACGGCCACGGGCTCAGTGATGCGCTCCTCGCCGCTGGCGGCGGGCGCGCCGGCCTCAGACGCGGCTGCTTCGGATTGCACAGCGTCGGGAACGCCTGTCTTGCCGTCCGGTTTGGACGCGGCGGGAGTCCCGCCCTGGCGCGCCGCCGGCGCCGCCTCCTTCGGGGCGTAGCCGGGCAGGTATTGTCGGGCGCATACGGGCGATTCAGGCGTCAGGCCCCGCGCGATGATCTGCACATCGGCCCGGGCCGGGAACGGCGCTTCGAAACGGGCCAGGTCGACCTCGCCCTGCAGCCCAGCGCGCATGAACTCGTTGGCCAGCATCAGATCGTACAGGCGCAGCTGTCCGCCCTCCGTTCCCACCGACAGCGCCGCCGACAGATCGGCGACGGCCAGCGGCAGAGGCGCGCCGTCCTGCGTCAGCATGAATTGGCCCAGTGCCAGCTTGTCCACCGCGATATGGACGGGCAGCTCGGGCATCTGGAACGGTTCGTCCGGCTTGGGCTCGGCCGGCGTGGTCAGTGCGACGTCCACTTTCTGCGCGCTCAGCTCCACCACATGCAGGCGGCGTTCCAGCAGCTCTTTCCAGTTGGCCTGCAGGCGCAGACGCTCGATGTCCACGCGCGTGTCCGGCAGGTCCAGCACCAGGTGATCGATGCTCAGGCCGTCCCACACCGAACCGCGTACGCCCTGGGCGCTGCCGTTGGCATGGGGCAGGGCGGTGCGCAGCGCCCAGCGCGTGCCGGCCTCGCTGGCCAGGACCCAGTACGCGAAGCCGCAGACCAACAGCAGGGCCATGACCACGAAGGGTATGCCCCACAAGGCAAAACGACGGAACCAGCGCCGCAGAAAAGCCATCAGAATGCGATTCCCAAAGAAAAACTCAGGCGCAGGCGCTTGTCCCGCTGCCCGTACGCCACGTCGATATTGAACGGACCGGCCGGCGTGCGCACCACGGCGCCCAGGCCATAGCCCCAGGCCAGCTTCATGTCGCTAAAGCTAGGGGCTGCGTCGCCCACATCCACGAAAGCGCGCATGCCGTACATGCTGGTGAAGAAATGCGTGTATTCCACGCTGGCCACGGCCAGGGTCGGCGCGCCCACCACGGCGTCATTCAACTGCAGGCCTATGCTCTGGAACTTGTAGCCGCGAATGCTGCGCGCACCGCCGGTCCGATACCCGAAGTCCGGCGGAGTGCGGTCGGTCATGCGCCAGACCTTGCCGATCTCGCCGCGCACCGACAGCACGTCCCATTCGCCGATGGGCCACCATTGCTGCAGGCGCAGATTGGCGCGATAGAACGGCTCGCCCCGGTCCAGCGTGATGCCCGCGCCCAGTCCCAGGTCCACCAGATTGCCTTCGCGCGGATCGTATTTCTTGTCCACGTCGCGCCGCAGCCACTGCCAGGTCGCGATGGCCGACGGCACCTCCCGCGTGGGCAGGCCGGCGATCTTGGTCTTGTCCCAGGCGCCCAGCAGGCCCCATTCGGTTTCGTATTCGACCCGGCTCTTGCCGGCGGCCTTGCGTTCCTGGCGCAGCTTCCAGCCGAACGCCGCGCGGGCCGTATCCAGCCCTTCGACATCGGAACGATCATAGAGCAGCCCCAGGCTGTTCTTGTAGCCGCTGCGGGTGGGCGGCAGGTGCACATCATAGAAGGCGCGCTGGCGCTTCTTGTCCACGCCTATGCCGGCCTCGGTCCAGATGGGCAGGCCGAACACGATGTTCTGGCGGTAAAGGCCCTCCACACGCACGCCGTGGTCGCTGTCCACGCCCAGGGAGCCGGTGAAGCGCTTGGCGGGCGCTTCGGTCACGCGCACCAGCACGGGCAGCTCCACTTCGCCGTCCGCGCGCACTTTCTGCAGGCTGGATTCGTCGTCCAGGGTGACGAAGGCGCCGCGAAAGAACGAGGTGGAGGCCAGCGATTGCTGCCACTCGTCCAGTTTGTCCTGGTCGTAGGGGTCGCCGGGTTCATAGCGCACATAGTGTTCGACCAGCGATTGCGGCACCCGCTTCAGGCCCGAGGTGACAAGCTGGCCCATGCGCACGCGCGGCCCGCTCTTGACCTTCAGCGACAGGTCGGCCACGCCTTCGTCGGCCAGGACCACGGCGCGCGTGCTGTCATAGCGCGCGTAATAGAAGTCCTGGCGCTGCACGCTCTCCAGCAGATCCGCCTTGGCCGACGACCAGACCTTGTTCAGGAACGGATCGTCCGGCTTGAGGGGGAAGTCGGCCTTGATGCCTTCCAGCCGCACCTCGAACTCCGGCTGGGTGATCTGCCCCTTGAAGTCCAGGTCGACCTTGCGCACCCGGGTAAGTTCGCCCGGCTCGATGATGATGTCCCAGGTTTCTCCGCCTATGTCCTCGCCCACCTCCAGCGTCACCACCGAATCGAAATAGCCCTGGGTTTCCAGGGCCGAGACGGTCGCATCGTGCGCCCGGCGGCGCAGGCGCGAGACTTCCCCCACGTCCTGGTCTTCAGCCAGGCGCGTGATGGCGCTGACGGCGCGCTGGATTTCCTTCAGGGCCTCGGGCGGCACGCCGCCCGGATCGATGACGACTTCGGGGACCGAGGCGGCCCAGGCCGGCCGGCTCAGGGCCAGCAGCAACAACAGGCAGAGGCCGGGTTTCAGCATAGGCACTCAGAGCGGACGAGGGACAACCTTGGGTCGCTGCGCCGACGTGTCGGGCGGCAGCTGGGAAAGATTGGCTGAAACCCGGTTGGCGATCTCCTGATAGAGGCGGGCCTCGGCGCTGTCGGCCGCGGCGATGACGGTGGGGGTGCCCGAATCGGTCTGGGCGCGGATGCTCATGGCCAGCGGCAGGGCTCCCAGCCAGGGCACGTTGAACTGGGCCGCCATGTCCCGCCCGCCATGCTGGCCGAAGACCGGGTCGGCATGGCCGCAATTGGAACAGATGTGCACGGACATGTTCTCCACGATGCCCAGCACCGGCACGTTGACCTTCTGGAACATGGACAGGCCGCGCTTGGCGTCGGCCAGGGCCAGGTCCTGCGGCGTGGTGACGATCACGGCGCCGGTGAGCGGCACCTTCTGCGACAGGGTCAGGGCGATGTCGCCCGTGCCGGGCGGCATGTCGATGATCAGGTAATCCAGGTCGTCCCAGCGGGTCTGGGTCAGCAGCTGCGTCAGGGCCTGGGTGGCCATGGGGCCGCGCCAGATGGCCGGCGCGTCCTCGTCCAGCAGAAAGCCGATGGAATTGGCCTGCAGGCCGTGGCCGATGAGCGGCTCCATCATCTTGCCGTCGGCGCTGCGCGGGCGCTCGTGCAGACCCAGCATGATGGGCACGCTGGGACCGTAGATGTCGGCATCGAGCAGGCCGACGCGCGCGCCCTGCATGTGCAGCGCCAGGGCCAGGTTCACGGACGTGGTGCTCTTGCCCACTCCGCCCTTGCCGGAGGCAACCGCAATGATGTTGCGGATGTTGGGCATGGGGCGCAGGCCCTGCTGCACGGCATGGGTGCCGATGCGCGGGCTCAGGTGCAGCTGGGCCAGCTGCGCGCCCACGCCGGCCAGCGCCTGGACGATGCGCTCGCGCAATTGCCCCTGGATGTCGTAGGCCGTGTAGGGCAGATGCAAAGTGAGCGATACCTGGTCGTTTTCAATGCTGATTTCACACTTGCCCGCATCCACCGACAGCTTCTTAAACGTGTTGGGGTCGGTCACCCCAGCCAGGGCCTGCAGTACACGTTCGGAACTTACAGTCATTTGTCCAAAACCTTGCTATAAAGAAACATCACCATACCTTTAAACCAGAAGAATAGCGGATCAAAGGGAATTTTTTTGTACAGATAGTGTCATACTAACCCTATGAATACATTTAACCAGATTATCCGCACAGCCCTCTTTGTCTTGCTGACAATTTTCGGTGCAATCATGGCGTTTATTTTCATGGTTTCCACCGCGATTGCCATCGGCATCCTGTACATCGTGGCCCGCATCAGCGGCCGGCCCTTCGGGGTCAAGGCCTATTGGGACCAGCGCCGCCGTCCGGCCGCCCCCGCGATGCGTCCCGATGCGCCGCGCGCGCCCCGCGCACAGGACGTCACCGACATAGAAATGCGCGAAATCCCCTGACAGCCCCGCCCGGGGCGGGCGTGCGCCCGTCCCGGTCCGGCATGCGCCCCGCGGCCCGTGCAGCCGCGGGGCGCCTGATTGCGTTCCCGCTTCCTTCGCCCACCGGCCCGTCCTGTCGCACCTGCGCGACCGCGTCCCCGCCGGCTGATCCTCATTGCCAGCAGAAGAGCGCAATTCGACATAAAATCGCACCTTCCCTTTTACACTTTTTTTCCTTTACGTCATGTCACGAACGATATTTGTCACGACCGCCCTGCCGTACGCCCACGGCTCGTTCCACATCGGCCACCTCAAGGAGTACATCCAGGCCGATATCTGGGTCCGGTCGATGCGAATGTCGGGACATACGCTGCACTTCGTCGGCGCGGACGACGCGCACGGCGCGCCCATCATGCTCAAGGCCGAGAGCGCCGGCATCACGCCCGCCCAGCTGGTGGACCGCATCGCCGCCGAGCGTCCGACCTACCTGAACGGCTTTCACATCCAGTTCGACCACTGGCACCGCACCGACTCCCAGGAGAACATCGCGCTGGCGCAGGACATCTACCGCTCGCTGAAGTCGGCCGGTTTCATCGACACGCGCACCATCGAGCAGTTCTATGATCCCGTCAAGGGCATGTTCCTGCCCGACCGCTACATCAAGGGCGAATGCCCCAAGTGCCACGCCAAGGACCAGTACGGCGACAGTTGCGAAGTGTGCGGCGCCGTCTATGCGCCCACCGAGCTGATCGAGCCCTACTCCACGCTGACCCGCGCGCGCCCCGTGCTCAAGACGTCCGAGCACTTCTTCTTCCGCCTGTCGGACCCGCGCTGCGTGACCTTTTTGCAGGAATGGACCACGGGCACGAACGCCCAGGGCAAGCCGCGCCTGCAATCCGAAGTGTTGGGCAAGACCCGCGAATGGCTGGGCACGGGCGAAGGCGCCGAAGCCTCCCTGAACGATTGGGACATCTCCCGCGACGAGCCCTACTACGGCATCCCCATCCCCGACGCCCCCGGCAAGTACTTCTACGTGTGGCTGGATGCGCCCGTGGGCTACCTGGCCTCCCTGAAGGCCTATTGCGCCAAGCAAGGCCTGGATTTCGACGCGCTGCTCGATCCCGAAGGCAATACCGAGCAGATCCACTTCATCGGCAAGGACATCGTGTACTTCCACGCCCTGTTCTGGCCCGCCATGCTGAAGTTCTCCGGCCGCAAGGTGCCCGACGCGCTGAACGTGCACGGCTTCATCACCGTCAGCGGCGAAAAGATGTCCAAGAGCCGCGGCACCGGCATCTCGCCGCTGCGCTACCTGGAGCTGGGCATGGACGCCGAATGGATGCGCTATTACATGGCCGCCAAGCTCAACTCGCACGTCGAGGACATGGACTTCAACCCGGAGGACTTCGTCGCCCGCGTCAACAGCGACCTGATCGGCAAGTACGTCAACATCGCCAGCCGGGCCGCCAACTTCATCAGCAAGCATTTCGACGGCCAGCTCGCCTATCAGGGCGATACGGCCGAGATGCAGGCCGAGCTGCAGGCCGTGGCCGAGAAGGTGCGCGCGGACCTGGAGAACCGCGAGTACGGCCGCGCCGTGCGCCAGATCATGGCCCACGCCGACGTCATCAACCAGGCCTTCGATACGGCGCAGCCCTGGGTCATGGCCAAGGGCATAGGCACGGCCGAGCAGGCCCAGAAGGACGCGCTGCAGGACATCTGCTCGCGCACGCTGGCCGGCTTCAAGGGCCTGTCCGTGATGCTGGCCGCCATTCTGCCCGCCCTGACCGATCGCGTCGCCCGCGAGCTGTTCGGCATGAACCGCAGCTTCGTCTGGAGCGACGCGGCCGAACTGCCCAGTCACATCGCCCCGTTCAAGCACTTGATGCAGCGCGTGGACGCCAAGCTGGTGGACGAGCTGCTGGCCCCGCCGCCCGCGCCCGTCGTGGTGCCCGGCGGCGAGCCCATCGCCGACACCATAGCCATCCAGGACTTCGCCAAGGTGGACCTGCGCATCGCCAAGATCGTGGCCTGCGAGCCCGTGGACGGTTCGGACAAGCTGCTGCGCCTGAGCCTGGACGTGGGCGAAGGCCGCCTGCGCCAGGTGTTCTCCGGCATCAAGTCGGCCTACCAGCCTGAAGACCTGGTCGGCAAGCTGACCGTGCTGGTCGCCAACCTGGCCCCGCGCAAGATGCGCTTCGGCGTGTCCGAAGGCATGGTCCTGGCCGCCAGCCACGCCGACGAATCCGTGGACAGCGGCATCTACGTGCTGGAACCCTTCCCAGGCGCCCAGCCCGGCATGCGCATCCACTGACGCCGCCGCCTGCCCGATAAAAAACCTCGCCCGCGGGCGAGGTTTTTTATTGCGCGCCAGACTGGCTCCGAAACGACCGGGGCGCCGCGCCGGCTCAGGCTGGCTCGAACACCGCCATGGACTCCACGTGGCCGGTATGGGGAAACAGGTTCAGCACGCCGGCGGCGCGCAGACGGTAGCGTCCCTGGTGCGCCAGGATGGCGGCGTCGCGGGCCAGGGTCAGCGGTTCGCAGGAAACGTACACGATGCGTTGCGGACGGCGCTCGTCGGGCAGGCGGGCCAGGACTTCGGCAACGGCGCGAGCCCCTTCGCGCGGAGGATCCATCAAGACCTTGTCGACACGTCCCAGGCCGTCCCACCAGTTGCGGTCCGCCTCGAACAGATTGCGCTGCGCGAAATCGGTCCGGTCCAGCAGGCCGTGGGCGCGGGCGGCGTCGCGGGCGCGCTCCAGCAGGGCGGCGCTGCCCTCGACGCCGGTCACGAAGGCGGTCCGGCGCGCCAGCGGCAAGGTGAAGTTGCCCAGGCCGCAGAACAGGTCCAGCACGCGATCCTGCTTTCCCGGCGCCAACAGCGCCAGGGCCTGAGACACCAGGCTGCGGTTGCTGGCAGGATTGACCTGGGTGAAATCCGTCGGCCGATAGGCAAAGCGCACGTCGAACTCAGGCAAGGCGTAAGCCAGTTCTTGTGCTGGCGGCACGGGATCCAGAGGCAGCGCCGAATCGGGCCCGCCCGCCTGCGTCCACCACTGCACGCCGTGTTCGCGTCCGAAGGACCGCAGGCTGTCCTGGTCTTGCGGCGTCAAGGGCAGCAGATGCCGCAAGACCAGGACGCAGGCCGAATCCCCCATGGCCAGCTCGATCTGCGGAATGCGGTGGGGAATCGACAGGCCCGCGATCAGTTCCCGCAAGGCCGGCAGCAGCGCCGATACCGGCGCGGGCAGGACAAGGCACTGGCGCAGGTCGGCCACGTGCGTGCTGCCGCGCTCCCGAAAGCCGATGCGCAGCCCCTCCCCGTCCACCCGATAGACGGACAGGCGAGCGCGCTGCCGATAGGCCCAATACGGGCCATGGACCGGCGCCAGAAGGCGCTCGGGGCGCAGGCCGCCGACCCGTTGCAGGCTGTCTTCCAGGTGACGCTGCTTGACGGCCACCTGGGCGGAGGGCTCCAGATGCTGCATGACGCAGCCGCCGCAGACGCCGAAGTGCGGACAGGGCGGCTGGACGCGCTGGCTGCTGGCCTGCAGGATGTCCTGCAGTTCCCAGACCTGGTGGCGGCGGCCCCCTGCCGGGTTCGCCACGCGCACTCGTTCGCCGGGCAGGGCGCCGTCCACGAAATGCGTGCAGCCGTCCTGTTGCGCAACGCCGCGCCCTTCCATATCCAGGGCTTCGATATCCAGTTCCATCATGTCCTGCCGGCGCTCCTTGGCCGTCCCGTTTGCCAGGCTGACATTGTAAAAGCGAAACCCGCTCAGACGGGCGCGGGCTGGCGCGGAGCAGGCATGGCCTCGAACAGGCCGTCCGGCGCATACACCGTCGCGACCGGCTCGGCCAGTTGCGCGCCATGGCGCCGCACGATATCCGCGATGCGCAGCAGGATGTCTTCCTTCACGTTCATGAACTCGTTGTAGTCCGTGCTGACCGTGAACGCATACAGGGACAGCTGCAATGAGCGTTCACCGCAGCTGTCGAAATTGAAAGCGAAGAAATCCTGCTGTATGCCCTTGTGTTCGCGCAGCATCTGCCGACACTCCTCCACGATGCGCGACATCACGCCCATGTCCATGTAGCGCGGGTGCAGGGTTTCCATGATGCGCCGCGCCGTCATGCGGGAATGGTTGATGATGGGCTGCGTGTTGAACATGGAGTTGGGCACATAGAAGGGCTTGCAGTCGAAGCCGATCAGGCGCGTGGCGCGCCAGCCTATGTGCTCCACCCCGCCGGCCAGTTCAGTGCCGGGAATGATGATGTATTCGCCTACCTTGAAAGGCCGGCTGGCGAAGATGGTCAGCCCGCCCAGCAGGTTGGCCACCAGGCTCTGGGCGGCGAAACCGATGGCGACGCCGCCCACTCCGCCGAAGGCCAGCACGCCCGCGATCGCGTAACCCAGGGCCTGCATCACTGTCAGCGCGGCGGTCAGCACGATGGAAGCCCGCACCAGCTTGCCGATGGCGTCCGTGGCCGTGGGATCCAGCTCATGGCGGCGCGCGCGGGCGCGCGCCACCAGATTCTCCTGGACCTGGGTGCAGACTTTCAGGAAATACCAGGTCACGACGGCGATCACCGCCACCATGGGAGCGGTGGGCAGGACGGCCGCCAGCATGGACGAAACATCATGCTCCACCAGCAGGCGCGCGGCCCCCGCCAGGCCCAGCACCCAGATCAGCGTCTTGAGCGGACCGGACGCGCCGGCCAGGAAACCATGCACCCAGACGTGGCGCGTCGGATCGGTGCGCTGCGCCAGGCGCGCCATCACCCGGCTCGCCACCATGCCGGCCAGCAAGGCGAACAGGATGATCATGAATACGGCCAAGACGTCGCCCCACTGCTCCAGCACGGCGGCGACTCTCTGATACAAGGAATGTTCTTCCACGGTCAGTCGCTCCAGTTGTCGTGAGTGATCAGCGGACCGCTCCGCGGTCCGCCACCTGCGTCTTTTACGGTAACAGCCGCGCGCCCGCCGCTTCAAGTCGCCGTCGGGCCCCAAAGCCCGATACACTCTCGATCAGGCAGGCCCTTCGCAGACGACCCGCCCCACGCATTCTGAAGGAATCCCGGCATGGAAAAAGTGACCCCCGCCGACCTGGACCGGCACCGCAGCGCCCAACTCTCCACCTGGGTCAGCGTGGCCGTGAACATAGGCTTGAGCCTGCTGCAGATCGCCATCGGCCTGTACGCCAATTCGCGCGCCCTGATCGCGGACGCAGTCCATTCGCTGTCGGACCTTCTGTCGGATTTCGTGGTGCTGTTCGCCAACCGCCACAGCCGCAAAGGGCCGGATGCGGACCACCCCTACGGCCACCTGCGCTATGAGACCGCCGCCACCCTGGCCATCGGCGTGCTGCTGATCCTCGTGGGCCTGGGCATGGTGTGGAACGCCGTCACCGCGCTGCAGGACCCGGGCAGCATCGCGCCTGTCCACCCCGCCGCCCTGCTGGTCGCCTTCATCGCCCTGTGCGGCAAGGAACTGCTGTTCCGCTACATGCTGCGCGTGGCCAAGCGGGTGCGCTCCACCATGCTGGTGGCCAACGCCTGGCACGCGCGCTCGGACGCGGCCTCCTCGCTGGTGGTCAGCCTGGGCGTGCTGGCCAATCTGGCCGGCCTGCCGCTGGCCGACCCGCTGGCCGCCAGCATCGTGGGGTTGATGATTCTGCGCATGGGCTGGAAGTTTTCCATCGGCGCCTTCCACGACCTGACCGACCGCGCCGTGGACCACGACACCGAACAGCGCATCGCCGCCCTGCTGCGCGAGACGCCCGGCGTGCAGGGCATCCACGAGCTGCGCACGCGCAAGCTGGGCGACATGATCTGGGTGGAAGTGGACCTGGAGATGGACGGCTCCCTGACCATTGCGCAGGGCCACGCCATCGCGGTGCTGGCCCGCGAACGAGTCATGCAGGCCGAGCCCGTGCTGGATGTCATGACGCACTTCGATCCGGTCGAGCCCAAGCCTCCCTCGGCCGGCGCTTGACCCTCACGCCGCGTCAGTCTTCATCATGCCGTTCTTTGACCTGGAGAACGGCATGACCTCTCGTACCGAACCTCGCACTCCCACCCGGACCGCCCTGCGCATGGCCCTGCAGCGCGCCGCCCACCAATTGCTGGACGAGCCGCGCGTGCTGGACGACCCCTACGCGCTGCGCATCCTGGGGCCGGAAGCGCTGGACATGGCGGCCGACCCCTACCGCTACAACGATCCCATGAGCCGCCCCCTGCGCGCCGCCATCGTCGGCCGCAGCCGCTGGGCCGAGGACGCGCTGGAACAGGCCGTCGCCCATGGCCTGCAGCGCGCCGTCCTGCTGGGCGCCGGACTGGAGACCTATTGCCTGCGCGCCCCCCCCGGGCTGCAACTGCTGGAGATCGACCACCCCGCCACCCAGGACTGGAAGCGCCGCCAGCTGGAACTGGCCGGATTGTCGCTGCCGGCCGGCGCCGTGCTGCAGCCCTGCGATCTGTCCCGCCAGGACCTGGGCGGCTGCCTGGCCAGCGCAGGCGTGCTCCCGGACGAGCCCGTCTGCTTCGTCGCCCTGGGCCTGACCCCATATCTGCACGCGGATCGCATACGCGACCTGCTGGCCTGCGGGGCGCGCTATCCCGCCGGCAGCAGCATCCTGTTCGACTTCCGGGTCGATCCCGCCGCGCTGGACCCCATCGAACGGATGCTGGACGGCGCGATGGCTCAGCAATGCGCAGCCGCCGGCGAACCCTGGCTCAGCGCCTATCATCCGCAGGACATGGATGGTTTGCTGGCCCGCCTCGGCTTTCGCTGCCGTACACTGTGGGGTACGGAAGAACTCAACGCCCGCTACTTCCACCGCCGCCGCGACGGGCTGCAAAGCGCAGGCGGCGGACTGCGCCTGATGCGGGCCGACGTCTGACCTCGACCACATCATGACCCCAGCCTCTCCCCCGGCGCTGCTGCGCGTCGGCGAACTGGCCCGCCGCGTCCATATGACCTTGCGCGCCCTGCACCATTACGACGACATCGGCCTGTTGCGGCCGCGCCATCGCAGCGCCGCGGGCTATCGCCTGTGCGCCCGGGAAGACATCGCCCGCCTGCAGCACATCCAGGCGCTGCGCTCGCTGGGCCTGGGGCTGGCGCAGATAGGCCGCCTGCTCGATGAGCAGCCTCAGGACATCGCTCCCCTGCTGCGGCGCCACATCCAGCAACTGGACCAGGAGATCGAGCGCCAGCGGCAGATGCGCGACGGCCTGTCCAGCCTGCTTGATACGACGGGTACGTCCTCCGATTGGCACGGGCGTCTGGAACTGATCGCCCTGTGCAATCGCTACCTGGCTCCGCAGGACAAGCAGGCCCCGCCCTTGCTGGAAGCGGACGGACGCTTGCGCGCGCCATGGAGGCGGCGGCTGCAGGGCCTGGAGCGCCTGCGTCTGAGCGGCGTACCCGCCGACCATCCCCGCGCGCGCCGCGCCGCGCGTCAATGGATGATTGCGCTGGAAGAGGAAACCCGGCGCGACCCCGCCCTGTTCCAGCAACTGCGGCGCATGTTCAAGGACGAACCCGCCCTGGGCCGGCGTACCGGCTTGAGCCCGGAGCTGGATCAGTATCTGCTGCGGGCCTATGCCCATCACCGCCTGACCCTGTTCCAGTCCTACCTGAGCCCGGAGGCCTTCGCCTACCTCAGCGCCCACTACCCCGATGCGCTGCCGCTGTGGCCGGATCTCATGGCGGACCTGCTGAACGCCGTGCAGCGCGGCGATGCGCCCGCCCACCCCCGGACCCAGGCCTTGCTGGATCGCTGGCTGGCCCTGCAGCAACGCTATACCCTGGATGCAGCCGCCGCCAAGAGCCTGCGTCTGGCGCAGGACACCGAGCCCGGACTGCAGGAAGGCACATGGCTGCCGCCGGCCGTGCTTCAGTTGCTGAAAGACGCGCTGGCGCTCCGCTCCCTAGATGTCTAGCTGAAGCCGGGGCCGGCGCTCGGGCGCCAGCATGTCCACCAGCACACGCGCCAGCGCCTTGACCATATCGTCGGCGTTGGGCCTGTGCAGGATCGCCAGCTCAAAGGCGTCGATCACCGGCAGACCCTGGGCCCGCCCCAGTTCGACATGGTCGCTGGTGACGGCCCGGCGCGGCAGCAGGCTGATGCCCATGCCATCGGCCACGGCGCCCTGGATGCCGCTCAGGCTGGAGCTGGTGAAGCTGATGCGCCAGCGGCGTCCCAACGACTCCACCGCGCTGATGATCTCCTCCCGGTACACGCCGCGGCGCGGGAAGGTCACCAGGGGAATGGGATCCAGGTGGAACACCGGATGGGCCGCGCTGTCCACCCAGGCGGTCATCTCCGGCATGCAGGCCACGGCTTCGCGCGTATTGTGGCGCTGCTTGACCAGCACCAGGTCCAGTTCGCCCTCGTCGTAGGCCGCCATCAAGTCGCTGCTCAAGCCGCTGGTGACCTCCAGCTTGACCTGGGGAAAGCGCCGGTTGAAGCCCGCCAGGGCCTGCGTCGTGCGGCCGCTGGTGAAATCCTCCGGCACGCCCAGGCGCACTGTCACCGTGACGAAGGCGCCGGACAGGGCCTCGGACAACTGGTCGTTCAAGGCCAGCATCTGGCGTGCGTACCCCATCAGGGTCTGGCCCGCTTCCGTCGTGCTGACCCCGCGGCTGCCGCGCTCCAGCAGCCGGTGTCCCACCATGTCCTCCAGCCGCCGCACCTTCTGGCTGATGGTCGACTGGGTGGAATGCAGCCGCGCGGCCGCCGTGGTGAAACTGCCGCAATCGACCACGGTGAGCAGGGCGCGCAGCAGGTCCAGGTCATACAGAGGCCTATTTGCTTTTTCGATGGAAATCATGACAACATTTGCTTTCCTAATGATCTTCTGGACTTTTAGCATCCGTCCGCCGCTTGCACAAGCGCGTCGCCGCCGCTTGCCGGCGGCGACACGTTCAGGCACATTCTCATTCCTGACAAGGTTTTACCCTTGCCCAAGGCTCCAGAATTCCAGACTTGCCCTTTCGAGCAGCGGCATAAAAACTAGCATTTGAAAAGCAAATACTTGGAATTAATACATTTAATTTGTACATATGGCCGCACATCGCTATCGTGTACCTGTCCCCGCGCATTGAAACGACGGCGTGCCTCTTCCGCCAGGAGGCCGGCACCGTCCGCGCCGTGCAGCGCGACAGGCGTTTCTAACTGAATCTCCATCGGAATCGTTATGTCCAAAGTCAATTACTACGCCCCTCCCGGCGGTCACCCACCCCAGACGCAACTGCTGACCGACCGCGCCATGTTCACCGAAGCCTACGCCGTGCTGCCCAAGGGCGTGCTGCAGGACATCGTGACCAGCTTCCTGCCCGGCTGGGAAAAAACCCGCCTGTGGGTTCTGGCCCGCCCCCTGTCCGGCTTTGCCGAGACCTTCTCCCAGTACATCGTCGAAGTCAGCCCCAACGGCGGCAGCAACAACCCTGAAGCCGACCCTGAAGCCGAAGGCGTGATCTTCGTGGTCAAGGGCCAGCTGGAACTGGTCCTGAACGGCACCAAGCACATCCTGGAAGAAGGCGGCTACGCATTCCTGCCTCCCTCGACCAACTGGACGCTGCACAACCGCTCCAACGACCTGGCCAACTTCCACTGGATCCGCAAACGCTACCAGCGCGTGGACGGCCTGGACGCCCCCGAAGCCTTCGTGACCAACGAAAAGGACATTACGCCCCTCGTGATGCCTGACACCGAAGGCCGCTGGAGCACCACCCGCTTCGTGGACATGTCCGACATGCGCCACGACATGCACGTGAACATCGTGAACTTCGAACCCGGCGGCGTGATCCCGTTCGCCGAAACCCACGTGATGGAACACGGCCTGTACGTGCTGGAAGGCAAGGCCGTCTACCGCCTGAACCAGGACTGGGTGGAAGTGGAAGCCGGCGACTTCATGTGGCTGCGCGCTTTCTGCCCGCAAGCCTGCTACGCCGG
The DNA here is from genome assembly GCF_965112015.1 of Alcaligenes sp. Marseille-Q7550. Taxonomy (NCBI): domain Bacteria; kingdom Pseudomonadati; phylum Pseudomonadota; class Betaproteobacteria; order Burkholderiales; family Alcaligenaceae; genus Alcaligenes; species Alcaligenes sp. Marseille-Q7550. The sequence goes on along the minus strand of NZ_CBCOPU010000001.1, from coordinate 639,930 downwards.
CGGCCCAAGCCGTTTCCGCTACCTGCTGTACAAAGACGTGAACCGCCACGCCAACCTGACGATCGGCGGCGCCCGCTGATCATCGGCGCCACGCAAGAAACCCGCTGCCTTGCAGCGGGTTTTTTTTATTGTCCGGTCCTTTACACCCTGGCCCGTGCGCCAGCCTCGTGCTGCGCATGCGACAGATAGGCGAACTCCCCCGTGAACGCCTTGCTGACGGGAAAGGCCAGGTCGCCGTGCTTGCTGGTCTGCGCGCCCAGGCCCACCAGCGCCTCGGCCAGCTTGACCGCGGCGGCCACCCCTTCGACGATGGGCAGGCCCACTTCATGGGAGATCTGTTCGGTCAGGTCCGCCATGCCGCCGCAACCGAGCACGATGGCGCCCACGCCGTCCTGGTCGCGAGCGCGCTTGCATTCGGCGATGATGGCCTCCAGCGCCAGGCCCGGCTGCTCCTCCAGTTCCAGGACCGGGATTTCCGCTGCGCGCACGCGCTTGCAATGCCCCTGGAAGCCATACATCTGCAGCAGATGCTCGGCGATGACGCAGGTGCGGGTCAGCGTGGTGACGATGGAAAAGCGCGTACTGATGAAACTGGCCGCATGGAATGCCGCTTCGGCGATGCCGATGACGGGCGCGCGCGTCAGTTCGCGCGCCGCAAGCAGGCCCGGGTCACCGAAACAGGCAATGATGTAGGCGTCGGCCCCGCCCTGCTGCTGGGCCTGGCGGATCTCTTCCAGCACGCCGACCGCACTGATGGCCTCGTCGAAATGGGACTCGATCGACACCGGCCCGCTGCGCGGATTGCTGGCGCTGATGCGCGTGCCGGCGGCGGCCACTCTGCGGGCCGCCTGCTCGATCTTGTGCGTCATGGACGCGGTCGTGTTGGGATTGATCAGCCGAATCTGCATTCAAGGTCTCCGTTTTTTCTGTGTCATGGTCTTGCCTGCCGGGAACAGGGATTGATACGCCCGGGAATCGAACTGGCTCAGCACGGACTTCAGGTCGAACGGCTCGGCGGCGCTGGGCTCCTGCACCACACTGCGTTCGACGTCCTTCAGATGGGTTTCCATCCAGACGCGCGCCTCGTCGCCGCGCTGTTCGCGCAGCAAGGGCAGGATCTCGGCATGCTTGCTGGGCGGGCATCCGCAGCTATGCGGCGCGCCGAAGGTGGCGATGACCAGGGAGGTGCGCGCCACCAGATCGCCCAGGAAATGGCTGATGATTTCGTTGTCCGCCAGGCGCGCCAGGGCCAGGTGAAACTGACCCGACAGATAGATGGCGCGGCGCCGGTCGCCTTCGCTTTCGGCCTGGCTTTCCTGCTCCAGAAAGGCTTCCAGCTCCGCCAGCCGCTCCGGCGTGGCTTTGGGGACGATGTAGGCGATGGCGCCACACTCGACGATCTGGCGCGACGCGAACAGGTCGCGGGCGTCCTTCAAGGTGGGCTGGGCCACGCTGGCGCCGTGGTTCATGCGTACGTCCACCAATCCCTTGTGCGCCAGCTTCTGCAGCACCTTGCGGATGCTGGTGCGGCTGACTCCGTAGGTTTCGGCCAAGGTATCCTCGGGCAGCTTGGTGCCCGGTTCAAGCTGCAGCCCCACGATGGCCGCGTAGAGATGAGCGAAAATGCCGTCATCCTTGGTCTGGCGGGATTCGTCCGCCGCATTCAGCACAGGTTCATGAGATATTTTCTTGCTCATCTTGTATCCAATAAATAGATAAATTCGTACCCAATATTAGAGAATTTACGGACACTATATATCAGCCAAACGAGAATGTCAGCCAAACCTCAGCAAGAAAAGCTCACATCCAGACCAATACTCCCCGGCCTGGCCAAGGCATAGAAGACAAGGCTTAAGGGAAAACGCTAGTACCGCGGTATTGTTTTACGCCTATAATTTGTTCCCAAGTTGTATACATTACTGAAGAAAAAATTCGACAATCTGATGTCGCATCATCAGACCCCAGCCGCTTCGGAACGCCGACAACAATAACGCAGAATGGGCACGCCGGAGAGACAAGAACGTGACGCCCGGCCGGCATGCGCCGGCGGGCCACGCTGACGCGCATCCCCGCCCCGGCGGGGCGCGCACTTTCCGTGTGAACCAAGACAACACGCCGACACAGGCGTGGAGGAGACGGCTATGTCCGAATACGGCCTGGCAATTTTCATTTTTGCCCTAGGGGCGGGAACCTCGCTGCTGCTGGTGGGGTACATCATGCGCAACTACTTCCGCTACAAGCAGGAAGACGACCTCGCCAAGGAGCAATGACCATGGCAACGACCTTCATTTCTCCCGGCATGGCCTTGGCCATCATCGGCCTGATGTCCGCGCTGATCCTGGGCTTTGGCGTCTACGTGAGCAAGCGCCATGTCAAGAATGCCAATGACTTCCTGTACGCGGGCCGCAACGTGGGCCTGGCCCTGGGCACCGCCACTCTGGTGGCGGCCTGGATCACCGGCAACACCACCATGGCGGCGCCCGAACTGGCCTACAACGTGGGGCTGATCGGCTCTCTGGCCATCAGCACCATGGGGCTGTCCCTGGCCATGTTCGCCCCGCTTGCCAGCCGCATCAAGCGACTCATGCCCCAAGGCTATTCCAGCGGTGAATTCATCCGCCGCCGTTATGGCTCGCTGGCCTGGAAGCTGTACCTGATCCTGGCCGTGTACTACTTCCTGGGCTTTCTGGTGACCCAGGCCATGGCCGGCGGCATCCTGCTGCAGGCGCTCTCGGGGGTGGACTACAAGATCGGCATGCTGACCATCATGGCCGTGTGCACCTACTACACGCTCAAGGGCGGGCTGAAGGCCATCCTGGCCACCGACTTCCTGCTCAGCCTGATCATCCTGGGCACATTGTTCGCCGTGGCGGCCTGGTCCTACTGGAACTTCGACCTGGGCCAGATCTACACTCGGACCTCCGAGCTGCGTCCCTCCACGCTGAACATCTTGACCGCGGCCGGCCTGATGTTCGTGGGCGGCAATTTCCTGTTCGGCTGCGGCGAGATCTTCCACAGCAACATCTGGTGGCAGCGCGTATATGCTTCCAGCGAACGCACCGCTTCGCGCTCCTTCGTGCTGGCCGGCCTGATCTGGTTCGCCGTGCCCATCGTGGCGGGCTCCCTGGCCTTCATCGCCATCAGCCAGAAATACAGCCTGCCCCAGGTGAACATGATCTTCCCCGTCGTGGTGTCGCAGATCATGGGCGCGGGCGGCGCGGTGCTGGTGCTGGTCATCATCTATGCGGCCCTGGCCTCCACCGGCAGTTCGCTGCTGACCGGCGCGGCGGGCCTGATCGTCAACGACATCTACCGCGGCGTGATCAATCCCCAGGCCACCGATGTCACCGTGCAACGCTACGTGCGCTACGCCATCATCGCCCTGGCCGCGCTGACCTCCGCCATCGCCTGGAACCCCTACGAATCCATGTACCTGGTGCTGCTCTTGACCGGCCCGGCGGTCGCCGCCATGATCTGGCCCATCGTCTTCGGCATCTACACCCGCGAGACCAACCAGGGCTCGGCCTTCTGGGCCATGCTGCTGGGCACCCTGGCAGGACTGGCAGCCTATTTCTGGATCTCGCCCTACGCCGCGGCCATCGTCTCGGCCGTGCTGTCGGGCCTGGTGGTCTACCTGAGCACCCTGATGAATCCGAACCGCGCCTTCCAATGGCGCCAGCTGGACCACGAGCCCGCGAGCCGCTGAGCCCGCCCGGAGACCGACATGACCGAACTCATCCTGAACTTCAACCAGTCCATTTTCAGCCTCATCATCATCGGCGCCATCGCAGGCGTCGGATGCACCCTGCTCTTTCTGGTCGGGATCTTGCTCAGCGAGATCCGCAAAGGGCAATTGTGGTAACCCAAGGAGTCAACCATGAACGATAAAGACTATCTGATGCAGTCGATCCGCATCGCGGAAGAAAACGTGGCGCGCGGCGGCCAGCCTTTCGGGGCGGTGCTGGTGCGCGACGGCCAGGTGCTGGCCGAAGGCGTGAATGAAACCTATGTCGACCACGATCCCACCGCCCACGCCGAGATCCAGGCGCTGCGCAACGCCAGCCGCAAATGGCGCGAGAGCAGCCACCCCGGCACCACCATGTACGCCAGCGGCATCCCCTGCGCCATGTGCATGTCGGCCATGATAGCCGCCGGGGTGGAACGCGTGGTCTACTGCGCCGGCGACGATGAAGGCGCGCCCTACGGCTGGTCCACGGCGCATCTGTATGAGCGCATGCAGCGCCAGTTCGGCGAACAGGGCATCACCGTGGAACACCTGCCGCTGCCCGAGAAACGCGCCGTGTTCGACGCCTGGAAGGAGCGCTTCGGCATGGGTCCGAACGACGGGCTCAGACTGGACTGACCCCGCACTCCAGCCCGCCGCCCGGCGGGCTTTTTTTTGAGCAGCCGTTCCAGCGTCTTTCCGACTGTTCCACTGCCGACGGTTTATTTACGTTTTCAGTCTTGCCTCCCTTCCCAAATTTTCTGATAATAAAAAACTAATGCGAATCATTATCATTAATATTTATGGGGATATTCTGTGCCTTCGCCGTCGCTATCATCCAAACAGGCTTGCGCCGCCATCGCCGTTGCTTCCGTCTTCACAACCGCCCAGGCGCAGAATGCGGGCGAGAGCGCCACCCTGGCGCCCATCACCGTCAAGAGCTCCGCCCAGGAAGAACCGGTCGGCTACGTCGCCCAGGACAGCGTCACGGCCACCAGGACCGATACGCCCCTCATCTAGATTCCCCAGTCCATTTCCGTCATCACCCAGGACCAGATGCGCGAACAAGGCGCGCAGACCCTGAACCAGGTGCTGCGCTACACCTCCGGCGTGGCGCCCGAGACGCGCGGCGCGGTCGCGTCCCGCCTGGACCAGTTCAATGTGCGGGGTTTCTCCGCCACCACCCTGCTGGACGGCATGCGCATCTTCGGCTCGCGCGACGCCCTGCCCCAGGTCGACGCGTACCGGCTGCAGCGCGTGGATGTGCTGAAAGGGCCTTCCTCGGTCATGTTCGGCCAGGGTGGCCCGGGCGGCGTGGTCAACCAGGTCAGCAAGCGCCCGACCCGCGAACGCCTGAACGAAGTCGAACTGCAGCTGGGCGATCACCGCTATCGCCGCACCAACATGGACTTCTCCGGGGCCGTTGACCAGGACGAACAGTGGCTCTATCGCCTGACGGGCTCGGTCTACAAGTCCGACGGCCAGATCGACGAAACCCGCGAGGAACGCTATTTCATCGCCCCGGCCCGGACCTGGCAGCCATCGGCCGACACCCGCCTGACCCTGCTCGCCAATTTCCAGCGCGATCCGCACATGGGGTCCTACGGCTCGGTGCCCGGCGTGCGCAGCGTGTTCGACGCGCCCGACGGCATACGCCTGGACCCCGGCTTCTACGACGGCGACGCCGGCTTCGAGACCAGCGACCGCCGCCACCACTCCATTGGCTACGAATTCGAGCACCGCTTCAATCCGGCCGTCACCGTGCGTTCGCAGGCGCGCTATCTGCATGCCGAGGGCGTCTACCGCAGCGTGTATTCCAACGGCTACCTGCCCGGCGCCAGCGACTATCGCTACCTGAAACGCAGCAAGGGCGGCACCGACGTCAACATGGACAGCTATACGCTGGACAACCATATACAGGGGCGTTTCTCCACCGGCGCGCTGGACCACACGCTGGTCGCCGGGGTGGACTTCGCCCACCTGCAGTCCGACACGCTGGCCAGCAGCTTCGACCCGGCGCCCCCTCTGGACATCTTCAATCCTGATTACCGCCAGCCCATAGGCCCGGTGAACTGGATCAGCGACACGCGCCAGCGCCAGTACCATACCGGCATCTACCTGCAGGACCAGATCCAGATCGACAAATGGTCCTTGCTGCTGGGCGGCCGCTACGACTGGTCCCGGACCGTCTCGGAAGCGCGCAGCCTGGCCACCGGCGCCATCACCCCTTCGGCGACGCGCGCCAAGGCCTTCACGGGCCGGGTCGGCGTCATCTACAACTTCGACAATGGCATCGCCCCTTACTTCAGCTATGCAGAATCCTTCGAGCCCCAGTCGGGCACCGACGCCCAGGACAGGCCTTTCGATCCCCTGCGCGGCGAGCAATTCGAAGTGGGCGTGAAGTACCAGCCGCCCGGCGCCCGCGCCCTGTATTCGGCCGCCCTGTTCGACATACGCCGCAAGAACCTGTTGACCACCATTCCGGGTTGCGTCGGTTCCAAGTGCCAGGAGCAGACCGGCGAAGTGCGCACGCAGGGCTTGGAACTGGAAGCCCGCAGCGAGTTCGCCAAGGGCCTGAGCCTGATCGCCAACTATTCCTACATCGCCAATGAATACACCAAGGACAATGCCACGCCCAGCCGAGCCAGCCTGGAAGGAATGACGCCCTACGGAATCCCCAAGCACCAGGCTTCCGTCTGGGCCCGCTACCAGTTGCAGTCCGGACCCCTGAGCGGCCTGGGCATGGCCGCCGGCCTGCGCTATCGCGGCACCAGCTACGGCGGCTCCTACAATGATTTCAAGGTGCCGGCCAGCACGCTGGTGGATATGGCCCTGGACTATGACCTGGGCCGGGCCAGCCCCGCCCTGAAAGGCATGGATGTGACGCTGAACGTCTCCAACCTGTTCGACAAGCGCAACATCAGCTCGTGCACCTCGGAAGAATGGTGCTGGTACGGCTACCAGCGCTCCGTCAAGGCCACCCTGCGCTATCGCTGGTGATGACGGGATCAGGCCGGCTCGAACGTCTTCATCGAAGGGGCGCAAGACGCGCCCGCCTCGCCACTGTGCAACACAAGAAAAGGAAAACCATGACTTCGCCACGTGCAGCTTCGCTGAAACTGATCCTCACATCCGTACTGGGCGCCGCGCCTTTGCGGTGGGCCTGAACACGCGCACCCACACCCTGTACGTCGGCAACACCCTGGACGGCTCGCTGACCGCGCTGGACAGCGTGCTGCGCATCGACCTCAAGCAGCTCTGAGATTCCGGCCGGGCCTGGGTCACAGCTCCAGGCCCCGTTCGCGCACCTGCTGCGCCAGATAGTCCACGAAGGATGCGATCCGGGCGGCGATGGCCGTCTGGCGATAGTACACCGCATTGACGGGCTGGAAGACCGGCACGGTCTGGTCCTCCAGCACCTGCACCAGGCGGCCCTCGCGACGGTCCTGGCCGGTCATGAAATCGGACAGGCACACCAGGCCGTTGCCATCCAGCGCCAGCTGGCGCAGGGTCTCGCCGCTGGACGCGCGCAAGGTGGGCCGCACGTGCAGGCGCTTGTCGCCGTCCATCAAGGGCCATTCGTTCAGGGACTCAGGCTGGCTGAATCCCAGCAGGGCATGACAGTACAGGTCGCGCGCGCGTTGCGGGGCGCGATGCCGCGCCAAGTATTCCGGGCTGGCCAGCACACGCAGCCTGCTGCGCCCGATGGTCCGCGCATGCAGCGTGGAGTCCTTCAGTTCTCCGATGCGCAGCGCCACGTCCGTGCGACGCTCCAGCAGGTCGATGAATCCCTCGTTATTGCTCAGTTCCAGCTGCACGGCCGGATAGCGCTCCCGATAGCCCGCGATCAGGGGCACCACCACGTGCAGCATGAAGGGCGAAGCCGCATCCACCCGCAGCACGCCGGCCGGCTGCCCCTGGCGGGCAGCCATCTGCTCCTCCAGGCGCTCCACCGAGTCCAGGATGTCCCTGGCCTGGGCGCGGAACGCCATGCCTTCCTCGGTCAGCTCCAGACGCCGCGTGGTGCGCCGCAGCAGCGTGGTGGCCAGCTTGCTCTCCAGGCGGGACAGGCTGCGGCTGGCGCCGGAGGCCGTCTGGCCCAATTGCTCGGCCGCCGACGTCAGGGTGCCGCTGTCCACCACGGCCAGGAACACCTGCATTTCTTCCAGGGTGATCTTCATTGTTGATTTTTCGGCAAAGGAATTTTGTACCAGACCCCATTTTTAAGCAAAAATAGTCCGGGCACAATGCGTACCTGACTCAAACAGGCATTCCGCCCCGACACAGGATCGCGCACCATGAAAACTCCTTCCTCCGGACTGGCCCTGCTGGCCCTGGCGGTCGGCGCCTTCGGCATAGGCACCACCGAATTCTCGCCCATAGGCCTGCTGCCCGCCATCGCCCAGGGACTGGATGTGTCCATTCCTTCCGCCGGCATGCTGATCACCGCCTACGCCATCGGCGTGATGGTCGGCGCCCCGCTGATGACGCTGGCCCTGGCGCATTGGTCGCGCCGCCGCGCCCTGATCGTGCTGATGGCCATCTTCACGCTGGGCAATCTGCTGGCCGCCATGGCTCCGGGCTACTGGACGCTGCTGCTGGCGCGCCTGGTCACCAGCCTGAACCACGGCGCCTTCTTCGGCCTTGGCTCGCTGACCGCCGCCAGCCTGGTGCCCCGCCACAAGCAAGCCAGCGCCGTCGCCACCATGTTCCTGGGTCTGACCATCGCCAACATCGGCGGCGTGCCTGCCGCCACCTGGCTGGGCAACACCATAGGCTGGCGCCTGTCCTTCGCGGCCACGGCCGCGCTGGGCGTGCTTGCCATGGCCGCGCTGGCCTATGCCCTGCCTCGTGATCAAGCCGGCCGCCGCCCCGACATCCGCGCCGAGCTTGCCGTGCTGACCCAGAAGAACGTCGTGCTGGCCCTGGCCGCCACGGTGCTGGGCGCCGGCGCCATGTTCACCCTGTACACCTACGTGGCGCCCACACTGGTCGCCTTGACGCAGGCCTCGCCGGGCTTCATCACGGCCATGCTGGCGCTGATCGGGGTGGGCTTCTCCCTGGGCAATATCGCCGGCGGACGGCTGGCGGACCGCTCCCTGGACGGCTCGCTGATGCTGTTCCTGGGCCTGATCATCGTCAGCATGCTCAGCTTCCCGCTGCTGGCCCAGACCCATGCGGGCGCAGCCGCCGGCCTGCTGCTGTTCGGCTTCGCCACCTTCGCCGTGGTGCCGCCCCTGCAGATGCGCGTCATGCAGGCGGCCTCCCAGGCCCCTGGCCTGGCTTCCTCGGTCAATGTGGGCGCCTTCAACCTGGGCAACGCCATCGGTGCGGCCGCCGGCGCCGGCGTCCTCTCCGCGGGCCAGGGCTATCAGGCCGTGCCCCTGGCCGGCGCCGCGCTGGCGGCGGCCGGACTGGGCCTGGTGCTGCTGGCCCGACGCGCTCCGGCCCGGCCTTCCACCATGAGCTGCAAGGCCTGATCCCGGCTCTGCCGTGCAGCGGCTCGCGGGCGCATGGTGGTCTGCAGCAAACCGCAAAAGCGGAATGATCAATCCATCCACTTGCTCAATAGAATGCAGGCTTGGCTCTGGGCGCAGCGATTCCACTCCTGATCGCCGCGCCCGCCGGCCGCTCATTCAACCGCTTTCCGCTCCGCGCTCCCGGGCGGTTTCGGCTACTGCACATACAGGCCCCCATGTCCCAGCTCAATGAATTCCAGCAACCCGTAGGTCCGCTTCTTTCCCTGTGGCAAGCACGGCCCCGCCCGGGCCGGCGCGTGCTGACGGGACGCTACTGCCGCCTGGAGCCGGTCTCACCCGCCCTGCACGGCGACAGTCTGTACGACGCCTACCGCGCCGCTCCCGACGGCCGGGACTGGACCTATCTGTCCGTGGGCCCCTTCGTCACCCGACAGGACTTCGACCTGCACCTGGAACGCATCGCGCAGGCAACCGACGCCGTCCATTACGCCGTCGTGGACCTGGACGGCGGCCGCGCGCTGGGCACGCTGGCGCTGATGCGCATCGACCCGCAGCACGGTTGCATCGAAGTCGGCTTCGTCGCCTGGTCTCCCGCCCTGAAACAGACGCGACAAGCCACGGAAGCCCACTACCTGCTCATGCGCTACGCCATGGAAGAACTGGGCTACCGGCGCTACGAGTGGAAATGCGATTCCAACAACGCGCCCTCGCGGGCGGCCGCGGTCCGGCTGGGCTTCACCTTTGAAGGCGTGTTTCGCCAGGCCATGGTCTACAAGGGGCGCTCGCGCGACACTGCCTGGTTCTCCATCACCGATCAGGAATGGCCGGCGCGCAAGGCCGCCTTCCTGGCGTGGCTGTCTCCCGACAACTTCGACGAACAAGGTCGGCAACGGCGTCGCCTGGGCGACGGCGGGCAAGCGGGCGCGGCGGCGCAAGGCGCCGCAGCCCGCCGCCTGGAACGAATGCTGTCGCTGCAGCAGGAACTGAACGAACTTATCAACCCCCAGTGGCGCGATGCGCGCCAGCAATACTACCGGGCCGTGTGGATAGAATGCGCCGAGCTGGCGGGCCATCTGGATTGGAAATGGTGGCAGCGCCGCGAACGCAACCTGCCGCAGCTCCAGCTGGAACTGGTGGACATCCTGCACTTCGGCCTGTGCGATCTGCTGCTGCACAGCCCGGCCGCTCAGGCTGCGCCCCGCCAGGACGCCGCCGCCGCGCTCGATGAACTGGACCGAGCCAACGGCCAGGCCGCCGACTCCGCCGTCATCATGGAAGCCCTGGAGCACTTCGCCTTGCGCAGCCTGGAGACGCGCCGCTTCAACTTCGCCGCCTTCAGCCGCCTAGCCGTCCTTTGCGGCATGACGCTGGACCCCCTGTTCCGCTCCTACGTCGGCAAGAACGCCTTGAACCGGCTGCGCCAGATGCGCGGCTACCAGCATGGCGCCTACCAGAAGAACTGGAGCGGCCGGGAAGACAATCACTGGCTGGCCGAGCTGCAGGAGCGCCTTCCGTTCCAGGGCGAGGACTATCCCCAAGTCATGCTGCAGACCTTGTTGAACACCTACGACAGCATGTTTGCAGTGGAAAAGTAGCGCCGGCCGCCTATGGCGGGACGGCAGCCCTCACATTGTCAGAACAGAGGAAAGAGTCCCATGCGTCAAACCTGTTCCTGCCCCATCGGCACATGTCCAGATCCAGCCAGGGCCGAGCCCGCTCCTGCGGACGCCCGACGCGAACGCCTGCCGCCTGGCGCCCAGCCCCAGCCATACAAGGTGCAGCATCCCTGGTCGCGTTCACGCCGCCGCGAGCGAGCACGTCATCGCAATGGCTGAGAACAACGTTTCGGCCCCTTGAAAGCCGTCTTCGCACAAGCGCAGGCCTGTCTCGGGGATGTCGGAGCGTCCTGGTCGCGGGCCACGAGACCCAAGCAGCGGACTACGGCAGATGATGCAGGAGGTGGATATCCTCCGGGTCCAGCTCATACAGGCGCGGATCGGGTTCGGGCGCCAGGACAAAGCCTTGCGCCAGGTAGAAATCCACCGTACGGACCGATGGCGTGGCCGACACGTACAGCGCCTTGGCCCCCCGGATCCGTGCCTGCTGCTTTGCCTGATCCAGGAGCCAGCGTCCGAGGCACTCGCCGCGCATAGACTGGCTGACATGCAGGAAGAATAATTGCCGCCAATCGCCCTGCGGCCCCAGCGGCAGGCTGTCCAGGCCCACGGCGGCGACCAGCCTGTGCTCCTCGAACACGCCCAGAACCCAGGCCCCGCGTCCAAGGGCATCCTCGTGCTCGGGCTGGTATTTCTCCTGGTCGCCCTCGGGCCAGCCTTGCAGATCGATGTCCGCCGGCTGCAGGTTCAGGCGGCCATCGCGCAGCTCATACAGGCCCTTTATGTGTTCGCTGCGGTCTATCCCCCACAGCAAGCCTAGCTCGTCGGCGCCCAGAAGACGGACCTGGAACCGTCCGGCTTCTCCTGCCGTGGACGAAGAATCCGCGGCGGACGGCACAGAATGGGAAGAAAGATGAAAGGCATGCATGGGAAAACAGAAAAAGCCGATGAACCAGAAGATACCGCGCAAGCGGGCGCGACCAGCATACGCAAGGCGTCCGCATCTCACAAGCGTGAAGCGGAACAGTCGCCTCACCCAGGCATCCAGGTCTCCCTCAAACAGGCCGGTGGATACAGCGTACACACCTTGTAGCCTAATCTGCATGATTGACACGCCCGCCAGGTGCTATGGTGAGGTCCAGACGAAACTGGCCGGGCTACAGCCGCCGCATGAGCTGTTCGATGCAGGCTGAACGGTCCAGTTCAAGGAGAGCGACATGAACAAGAGCAAACAACTGATTCAAGCCATTCTGGCCGCCGTGCTGGCATTGGGCCTCAGCGCCACGGCCCTGGCCGACAAGCGGACGGAAAACACCCTGATCGGCGCGGGGCTGGGCGGAGTGGCCGGCGCGCTGCTGTCCGACAGCGACCCCTTGATCACCCTGGGCGGCGCCGCCGCCGGCGGGGTGCTGGGCAACGTGCTGACCGAGGACGACCGCGGTCGGCGCCATCGTCACTGGAAACAGGACAGAGGCCGCGACCACGGCTACCAGCGCGCCAACTATCGCGGCTACAAGGAGTACCGGGGCGACCGCCGCTGGCATCGACGCCACCACCGCTGAGCATAAGACCAAAAGCTTTGTCGAAGATTTCAGCGCCCAGGAGATCGTAAACCGCATCAATGACCGCAAGATCCTGGAACTTTCCGACGCCAAGAGCAAACCCAAGTAGTCCTTCTTCAGCTCCTGTCCCTCAAGCAGGTGCGCTGCCGCAGCGTCCTGCGCAGTTCTAGCCTGCCCTCCTCCCCTGAAGCAGACATTGCTCACAGAAGGACATATTGACTTACTGCCAATGCGTTGAGCCGCATACGCCGCGTTGCTAGTATGAATTCACAGGATAGGCGAGACATCGCCTCCAGGACCTGTCGCCCATCCATCATCAGGATACGCAGTCCCTTCCAGGAGCGCACACCATGACCAGAGACCAAGACAAGCAGAAGGAAATGCGGATCGCGGAACAAAAACGCGATTACAACGAAGAGGCCAGCCTGGTGAAGGAAGGCCTGACCCGTCCCCCCCTGGGTCCCAGCGATTCCAGCGATTCGGGAAGCGACCAGCCTCTCGCTGCGCCGGACACGGACAGCGACCGCTTCAATACCGGCGAGCGGGCGGACGTGGAGAACGATGGCGACGGCCCGATAGCCGACGACCTTCTTCCCGATGACATCGTGCCCGAGGACGAAGCCGGCCTGGCCCGAACCCCGCCCAGCCCGGAGCGCAACGGCGGCTGACGATCGTGGTTTTGTCGGCTGGCTCAACCCGATCTTCGATTCTCCGAACATCGATAACGGATACGACATCAACGATTACCGCCGCATCATGCGCGAAATGGGAACCATGACCGATTTCGACCATATGCTGAAGGAAATGCACAAGTGCGGGATCAAGCTCGTCCTGGACCTGGTGGTCAATCACACCAGCGATGAACACCCTTGGTTTCAGGAGGCCAGAAAAGCAAGGGACAATCCGTATCACGACTACTACCACTGGTGGCCGGAAGAAAAGGGACATCCGCCGCCCAGGTACAACTAGCAAGAACGGATCCGCCGCTCAGCCCAGGCCGCAGTTCGGCTGACGCCGGGACTCAGCCCTTGGCCATCAACGGTTTTCCACACTCCGCCGCAGGTACTGCCGCACAGCCGCGTCCCGATGCTGCGCCGGCTCAAGGAGGGGAGCCCGCCAGACAGACTTCGGACCGATCCTCGGCGGCGTGCGCCGGCGCCCGCTCCTTTGACTCGTCAGAAACGGTTCCTGGCAGCGCAGCCGCCTGCTCTTGCGTGCAATGTCGCTGGATCAGCCTGTTCAAGGTTCGCGTCGTCACCGCGAAGTGCTCGGCCACCGCCTGTTCCGGAACCCCTGCTCCAGCAAGGCCTGCGCTTCCAGGCATTGTTCTCGGGTCAGGGAAGGAAACCTTCCGACGTGTTTGCCTTGCGCCCGCGCGGCGGCCATTCCGGCCCGGGTGCGCTCGCTGATCAGCGCGCGCTCGAACTCGGCCAGGGCCGCCATCATGTGAAAGACCAGCCGCCCCCCGAAGAGCTGGTATCGATGTGCTCGCACAATGAGCGAAAACCAATCTCCCGCTCCCCCAGGTTGTCCAGCATCTGCACCAGATGCACCAGGGATCGACCCAGGCGATCCAGGCGCCAGACGACAAGCTTGTCCCCTGGCTGCAATTTGCGCATTGCCCGATTGAGTCCAGGCCGCGCACGCGCACCGCCTGAAATACCACTATCCGTATAGATGACATCGCAACCAACGCTCTTGAGCGCCTGAATCTGGAGCTCCAGGTTCTGTTCGTCCGTTGAAACTCGAGCATAGCCAATCCGCTTGCTCGTTCTGACTGCCTGCATGGGGTCCTCACCGAGGAATCACATATCGCCGCTGATGTGCCGGGATCTTCTGCGGTAAGTCTGGCGAACTCGAAAATTTTCCAGATGCCGACGACATTGATTCCAAAACTTGACAATAAGGGATCCCTTCGAACAAGGGATTACTTTTTTTGTTCAATCGCCGTTTTCAGGCTTGGCACTACATCTGTTTACATCAAATAACAGTTTCCCAAAACGGATCCCTTTTTGTTTCAACAAATAAATTAGGAAAAAGGAGCGATTGTATTTCGCTCAGCAGCCCGTCATGGGACGCGTATTGATTTTTGGTATTTTTCGCTTCCGAACCTGCAGCGCGGGCTCCTGCCAATTTCCATCGCGCTCGCCCGGCGCGCAGGCCCTCGACAAGGCGCGCAAATGCCACTTAAGCCCCGGCCCATCATAAAAGCAGCGCTGGAGCTTCACCGCCTCCCTGCAGCCGGCCATTTCGGAAAGGAGACGTGCTGATGCGCCTCACCCGCGTCCTGACAGTTCTGCTGCTCGAGCCGTTCGTATCGGATGCATCGATGACGCTGCTGGATTTTCTGGAAATCAGTTGGTCCATCGGGGCCGCGGGCCGTGTCGCCACCGATGTCAAAGAGGTGCTGGCTACGCTAGGCAAACCCAATCATGCGCATGTGCTGGTCATCGACTCCATGGACGCCCCGGACCATGACATGCCAGCCCTGATAAAGCAGCTGAAATCCCAGCACAGGACCGGCGTCGTCGTGGTGGTCAAAGACCCTGCGCAACGCCGTCAGGCGCTTGCCGCAGGTGCGGACGAATGCATCCTCCTGCCCATGCACAAGCAGAAATTCTTGAAATGCATGCAGGACCTGCTGAGCCGCTACGACACCGCGCCCCTGACGGCAGATCCGCGTCCGCCGGAAGCCCGCAGGACAAGCCGCCCGCTTTCGCATGACGCTCGCCGCGCCGCCAAGGCGCCGCCCAAGCGGCAGGGCGCGGGCACGACGGCCTGCAGGGAAGGCCTGCCGCAGTCCCGCCCCCTTGAACATGCGGACGCTGGATACAAGCAGGCAGCAGTCCCGTGGCTGCTGGATGAGGACCACAGCCGGCTGACCATGCCAAATGGGCGGGATGTCTTTCTGACCCAGGACGAGAAGAAATTTCTCGGCCTATTGTTTCGTACCGAGCATGGGTGCCTTGGATGGGCCCAGCTTGCGCACGCGAAAAAATGCATCGGCGAACTACGCGACACTTTTGCCACCACCGCCGGCCTATTGCACCGCAAATGCCGGGATGCCGGCTGCATGCTGCCCTTGCATTGCGACTGGCGGTATGGCTATGTTTTTTTCAAACCTTTCGCCATTTGGAAGCCTTCATTAATGCGCTGAATTTTCAACTTGGGAAATGGCGATTATTTTCATGGCGACAGAAACAATTCAGCAACAAATATGGCCAAATAGATCGCTTCATGCCCATGAGTTACATTCAGTCACCAAACTATCGCCGCTTTGACGCCTGCCACGATGCTTTGCCGTCCCGCCCAACATGGTCCACGGACTGGCAGAGTGCACTGTCGTGCACTCCAGCATCAAGGCCTGAACCCCCTCTGGTGGATGATCGGTGCAAAGCCGGACCAGCTTGTTGATTGACATCGGCTCGGCGGTTTTCCAACCCCTGTTCAGGAGCTGCGGCCTATCAAGGCATGACACGATCTGGCGGACCGGGACGCGATCATGTGCCTTGCGACGAATAAAGAAATATGAATGCGAAGAGGTACTGGACCGGGTGATGGGAACAAAACCAGCATCCAATCCTTTAATAATAAAGGGACACCCTCGTTAGAAAAACGAGTTTGTACCGCATTTTTTACCAGCTTCGTGCATGCTGGCAAGACGAAGACTGGTGTTCATCAGTGTCGCGTGCCACCATCGCTCGAAGCGCTTACATTGAACGTAGCTAATCATTTAGCATTCCCTATAGGAAGTTTAAATATCATAAACGTCCCCTTAGGAGTGCCTGACTCTAATCCACTAAAATTTTAGATATAATGACTCTCTTGAGGGCGCAAAACTATTTTTATGACTCTACTGAGAGTACTTGTGCCTCAATTAACAGCCCCCATACCCGTTGAACGCGCCATCCGGAAACTCGGCAGCGACATTTCCTTGGCTCGCCGGCGCCGCCACATCTCCCAGGCTTCTCTGGCCGAGCGCATGGGTGCCTCCTTGTCCACCGTGCGCCGCATGGAGAAAGGCGACATGCGCATTCCCATCCACTTTTTCGCCCGCGCACTGCATGTCTTCGGTGAAATCCAGACGCTTGAGCACCTGCTGGATACGCCAAACGATGAAATCGGCCTTACGTTGATGGACGAGCGCCTACCCAAACGGATTCGCAGCAAGCCCGGCGGCATGAACTGCCCCCGAAAGTTGGACATGAATCCAACCTTCGGGGGGCAGTTCACTAGAATCTGTCTATCAGTTGTTTTTGATGCGTGTATGCGTCGTGTTGTGACAATCACAAGGCGGGCGAGACGCGCACTTGGAGCACAGGAGTGAAAGCAGACAAAGCCATCGCGACGTACCGGCGCATGCGGGCGCAGCCGCTGTGGCGCCTGCTTGCCTCGAACACTGGACCTACCGTCATCGGCCTGCTTCAGGCCCATCTTTACGAGAGAGAGCGAAGTCTTCCTGCCTCCATTTTTCACGAACGAATCGCAAGAGATCTGGAAGAGCTACGCGCCCAAGGCGAAGACTTCCCCCAAACGGCACAAGCGTACGTCGCCAGCTGGCTTGCCGATGGGTACCTGGAGCGACGCTTCCCGGCTGGGGCTTCAGAAGAGGAATATGAACTCTCCACGGCCGCCGTCGAAGCCATTCGATTTGTCTCCGGCCTGGAGCAGCCGCACTCAGCCGCAACCGAAAGCCGCCTGACGCTTGTTATCGAGGCACTAGCCCGGCTTGCCGAGGACACCGACACCAACAAATTCCGTCGCATAGACCGGCTCATGGCCGAGCAAGCCCGCATCGATAAGGAGATAGACGTCATCCAGAAGGGGCAGATGCGCGTGCTGCCCCACGCAACGGCGCTGGAGCGCACGCGGGAGATCATCACGTTGGCTGATGATCTTGCAGGTGATTTCCGACGCGTCCGCGATCAGTTCGACCAGCTCAATCGAGATCTCCGTGAACGCATCATGGACAACGATGGCAATCGGGGGATGTGCTGGATTCACTGTTCGCCGGAATCGACCTGATTTCAGAGAGCGACGCCGGAAGGACTTTCTCCGCTTTCTGGCGATTGCTTACGGACCCAGAACAGGCCGCTACGCTTGATCAGGCCCTTGATAGCGTCATGTCGCGGGAGTTCGTGGGGCAGCTCGAAGCCAAGGAGCGACGATTCCTTCTTCGGCTGACGCGGACCCTTCTCGAGCAGGGCGGCATGGTTCACGAGGTGCTCCAGACCTTCGCGCGCAGCCTGAAGCACTTCGTCCAGAGTCGTGAATACCTCGAGCAACGCCGACTCAATCACCTTCTGAAAGACGCTCAGCGAGCAGCACTCGCCCTGAAGGACGAAGTCAGGGCCACAGAAACCCTCCAGTACACGCTTGAGCTCACGAGCAGCCGTTTGCGCTCCTTGTCTCAATGGGTGCTGTACGACCCCTCCCTACAAGCTTTGCCCGGCCAAATGGCGGAAGGGGATGCCCCACCAATCGACCTGGAGTCCGTCAGCGAACTGGTCGCCCAATCCGAGATCGACTTCCGAATATTGAAGGCCAACGTGCTGGCGGTCCTGGAGCAACGGTCCCAGGCATCCATCGCTGACGTGCTGGAGCAGTTCCCCGCTGCACAGGGTTTGGGCAGCGTCGTCGGCCTGCTTGCATTGGGCAGTCGGCATGGTTTCAAAGCCGACCATAGCGAAACCGTAGGCTGGGTTGGAGGCGACGACGAGCGTCGTAGCGCCCGAATTCCAAAGATCTTCTTTTTGAGGGAGCGGGCCAATGAACTGGTCTGAGAACGACGAAGCGGCAATGCCAGCCGAAGCACAAGCGCCAGATGCTTCGCAGGCATCTGCTAACACCCTTTTCATGGGTGACAGCGGCGAGTTGGCGCTGGATACCCGGCGCGCCCTGGTGCAGCTACTGGCGGGACCTTCGCTCGACGGACGTCGGCATCCAAAGCTCTGGCCGATATTGGTGCGAGACGAAGCGGTGATACGTCGGCGCCTTGCCGAACTGTTTCTCGAACTGGTCATCGACCGGGACGTACAAGTTGCCTTCACCCGTCAGGCTGATACCGGCGACCTTGAAGTGCCACTCCTGCTGCGTCGCGCGCAGCTGACCTTCATTGACTCCATTCTTCTGCTTCACCTTCGCCAGCGATTGACCCAAGCGGACTCGCAGGGCGATCGTGCCGTGGTGTCGACTGACGAGATCATGGAGTTTCTTACCCTCTATGAGCGTGCCTCCAACACCGACCGCGCAGGGTTCGTGAAACGTGTTCATGCATCCATCGAGAAGATCAAGAAGCACAGCATCCTCCAGAGAATTCGCTCGAGTGAAGATCGTTTCGAGATTTCGCCAACGCTGAAGCTCCTCTTCTCTGCAGAAGAAATACAAGCCCTGACCCACTTGTATCAGCGCATGGCCGCCGGTGAGACGCCAGCGCAACTGGCTCAGACTGAGTCCGATGAGGAGGCCGACCAATGATCTCGGCCCCCCAAACCGCGTCCTTGTTCGCCCGGGAGCAATTCCGGATGACTCGCCTGCAGGTTTACAACTGGGGCACTTTTTCTGACCTGCATGACATACCGATCAGCGAACGAGGCTTTCTGTTTGTCGGTCGATCAGGGGCTGGGAAATCGACGCTTCTCGACGCTTTTTCGGCGTTGCTGGTGCCACCTCGCTGGATTGACTTCAACGCTGCCGCGCGGGAGGCTGACCGTAGTGGCCGTGACCGAAACCTCGTCACCTACGTACGTGGGGCATGGGCCGAACAGAAGGATGGGGAGTCGGGTGAGATCGCCACCCGCTACTTGCGCTCGGGGACAACGTGGTCTGCCCTGGCACTGACCTACCAGAACGCATTGGGCCAGTCTGTGGTGCTGGTTCAGGTGTTCTGGCTTCGCGGCAATGCGAATGGAAGCACCGACGTCAAACGCCACTACCTTGTCCTGGAGCGGGCCTTTGACCTGCGCGAGCTGGAGGACTTCGGTCAATCCAACTTCGACATCCGAAAGCTCAAGCAGTCTTTCCCCGAGGCGTTCGCTCGCGACGAGTTTCGTCCCTATTGCGAACGATTCTGCCGCCTGCTCGGTATCGAGAGTGAAATGGCGTTGCGTTTGCTGCACAAGACCCAGTCGGCCAAAAATCTCGGCGACCTCAATACCTTCCTGCGCGACTTCATGCTCGACAAGCCCGAGACCTTCGAGGTGGCGGATCGCTTGGTCAGCGAATTTGGTGAACTCAATGCTGCCCACCAGGCGGTAGTGACAGCTCGCGAGCAGGTTCAAACGCTCGCGCCAGCGCGGGAGCAGTATCAGCGCAGAGATTCGTTGATGCTGCAACGCAATGGGCTGGATGAGCTTCGGCTGGGCGTTGATGGCTACCGCGAAACCCGTCGCATTGAACTCCTCAAGCAGCATGTCGAGTCCCTGGAGGTGCAAGCCAGCGGCTCGGAAGGTGAAGTAAGTCGACGTCAGAGCATCCTGGATAACCACACCACAACCTTGCGCAATCTGGAGCGACAGCACCGTGAAGCAGGCGGTGATCAGATCGAGCAATGGGAAGCAGAGAAATCTGGTCTGGAGGGCCAGCGCACGGATCGCCTGCGCAAACGCGGCCAGGCTGAAGATGCGTGCACGAAGCTTGGCTGGAGCCTCCCGGATTCGCCTCAGGCCTTCGCTGAACTGTTGGGCAACGCGCGGCAGGAAGTCGAAAACTGGGAGCAGCGCAGCAACGAGAACCGCGAAAAACAGTTCCGCTTGGCAGGTCAAAAGAAAGACGCTGAGACGGCATTTTCGCAAGCGGTGAAGGAGGTGCAGGCACTCCAGCGCCAGCCATCGAGCATTCCTGCCGATATGCTCGAAATGCGCCGAGACATCACCGCAGCTATTGGGATATCGGAATCGGCTCTGCCCTTCGTCGGCGAACTCATTGAGGTGAAGTCTGACGAGGCCGAGTGGCAAGGTGCCATCGAGCGCGTACTGCACGGATTTGCGCTCTCACTCTTGGTGGACGAACGCCAGTATTCGGCGCTGGCCAATTACATCAACAACACCCATCTTGGGCAGCGTCTGGTGTACTACCGAACTGGCCGCTCGGAGACCTGGCAGGCGAAGCCCATCGGCGCTAACTCGCTCGTCCTGAAGCTGAGCGTCAAGGAAGGTACGTATGCCGATTGGCTGCAGGCCGAGCTACGGCAACGATTCGATTACGCGTGCGTCGACTCCATTCAGTCGTTCAGGAGCGCTGATCGAGCCATCACCCGTGAGGGCCAGGTCAAGCACAGCAAAACCCGGCACGAGAAAGACGACCGGAGAAGTGTCGGCGACCGACGAAACTGGGTACTCGGGTTCGATAACCGCGAGAAGCTTGGGCTCTTTCAAGCACAGGCCCAGGAGCTGGCTGCGACGATTACGCGCCTCGGGGGAGAAATCGAAACCCTCGCCGACCAAGACAAGAATCGTGCGACCCGAGCGATTCAGTGCCAAACCTTGGTGAATCTCCAGTGGCAGGAAATTGATGTAGTACCGTTGCTTGACCGCATTTCCACCATCGAACAACAGATTCGCGAAGCGCGGGAGGGCAATACAGCCCTACTGCAAATCAGTGAGCGGATCGACAAGCAAAAGAACTTGGTTGATCAAGCAGACAAGGATCTCCGAGAAGCCAAGGTCGCGCATGACTCAGTTCTCAAGCAGATCAACGACGGCACGCAGAAGCTTGAATCGCTCCTTCAAGATGCTTCCAGAGTTCCATTGACTCCCCACCAGATCCAGGGGCTCGACGAACGATTCACCAAGCAGTCAGACGCGATCAGGCTCGAAAGCCTCGACAAGGTAGCAACCGCTGTTGAGAGAGGGCTCAACACAGAAATCGGTGAGATCAAAGATGAGATCGGCAATTGCGAGAAGGAAATTGAAGCACGTTTTGCCGATTTCAAACGGCAGTGGCCAATGGATGCTGTGGACATGGACACGAGCCTAGCCAGCGCAGCGGACTTTTTCGCCAAGTTGATTCGACTGGAAACGGATGGCCTGCCCGCCTATGAGCAGCGATTCTTCGAACTGCTGCAGAACCAAAGCCACCAGAATCTGGCGGCACTGTCCACCTACCTGAACGATGCGCGCAAAGCCATCCTAGAGCGGATGGATCTGGTCAACGACAGTCTTGGCCAGGTGCCGTTCAACCAAAGCGCCAATCAACGTACCTATCTCCACATCGACGCCAGTGACCGGCAGCTTGTCGACGTCAAGGAGTTCAAGCAGGAGATCCAGCAGGCACTTAGCCATGCGTGGACGGAGGATCGCGAGTTTGCCGAGGCGCGGTTCCTGGCCCTGCGGCGACTTGTTGATCGACTCGCCAGTCAGGACCCCGAGCAGAAACGCTGGCGCGAGACTGTGCTCGACGTTCGACAGCATGTTGAGTTTATCGGACGGGAGATTGATGAAAGCGGCGTGGAGGTCGAAATTTACCGCAGCGGTGCTGGCAAATCAGGCGGTCAACGGCAGAAGCTGGCCACCACGTGCTTGGCCGCGGCCCTGCGGTATCAGCTGGGAGGGAACGACCACGGCGTGCCGATGTATGCGCCCGTCGTGCTTGATGAAGCCTTCGACAAGGCCGACAACGAGTTCACCGCTTTGGCGATGAACATCTTTACCAATTTCGGATTTCAAATGGTGGTCGCTACGCCGCTGAAGTCCGTCATGACCCTCGAACCATTCATCGGTGGCGCCTGCTTCGTAGATATCAGCGACCGGCGGGTGTCAGGCGTCCTGTTGATCGAGTACGACGGCGACCGCCAGCGGTTGAAGCTGCCGAAGCACGCTCGAGAGGAGGCTAGCGTTGAAGCTTCCTGAAGATGTTTGGCAGTTTCTTGCCCGTCGCTTTCAGAGCAAACACCGCGAGTGGTTGATCGGTGATGCTAGCGAGAGCCAATGGCCGCTGGAAGTTCCGCTCGGCATACCGACGGAACAGGCTGCGCTAAGGCAAGTCGACGGCGTTCGCGCTTGGGTGAGTGCATGGCAAGGCTGGCAAGGAGTCGGCACCCTGTCCTGGTGTGAGCGCCGGTGGAAAGCGCTTGGCGTCCAGCGACTGCCTGAGAAACTGGCGTTACGAGGCCCTGAAGATGTTGCCCTGTGGATTGGGGAATCCGCACGGTGGGCGCGTGCCCAGTCTCGCTATCAGACGCTCACTGCTCGCTGGCCGGTACTGGCGCAGCAGTTGCCGAGATATTTTGATGTCCTCGCTGACTACGGCGATGCCGATTTTAGTCGGCTGGCAGAAATGCTGGATTGGATCAGTCTCAATCCGAAATCAAATCTCTACCCACGACAAATGCCGGTTGCCGGGGCCGACAGCAAGTGGCTGGATTCTAGAAAGGGCCTCATCTCTGACTTGGTTGCGACGCTCCAAGGTGACCCGACAGGAGAGCGCGACTTTTTTAGACGCTGCGGTTTGAGGGCACAGCCGCAGTTAATGCGCATGCGCGTTCTAGACCCAGAGCTGAGAGCCCGTTTGGGCGGTCTTGGCGATATCTCTGCTCCTTGTGAGGAGGTGGCAAGCATTGGCATACGACCAAAGAATGTCTTCGTTGTTGAGAACCTTCAAACCGGACTTGCTTTTGATGACCTGCCAGGGGCGGTTGTGATCATGCGATTGGGTTACGCGGTTGACGTTTTGGGACAGCTTCCATGGCTACAACAGGCGCAATGTATCTACTGGGGTGACATTGATACGCATGGCTTTTCCATTCTTAATCGAGCCAGAACATACATCCCTAGCCTGAAGACTGTGCTTATGGATGAGTCAACGCTGATGAGTCATCGTGATTTATGGGTCGAAGAGAAAGACCAGCACTCTTCCACAGAACTCCCACTACTCAAAAGTACCGAACAAAAGCTCTATCAGTCGATCAAGGGAAATGCCTGGGGTCAACAAGTCCGCCTCGAACAGGAGCGGATACGCTGGGATGTGGCGTGGAATGCCATACAGGCAAGTATTCGATGACCCGGGATCGAGAGGTCAGTCGTGAATGGAAATCGATGGGACCAGCCGGGCGTGCCCCACAAGGGATGGCACTGCGTGGATGTCGTCGATCTGCGGGCCGACGGCGAGCCGGCAGACGAAACCGATTACGCGACCTGTCAGATCTGCGGCAACGAGAAGATCCGCTACGTCCACATCATGGAGCACCCGGATCTGGACGAGAATTTCGAAGTCGGGTGCGTCTGCGCCGAGAAGATGAGCGGCGACTACGAGGGGCCGAAGCGGCGTGAGGCCAAGCTGCGCAACCGCGCCGTCCGACGCACTCGATGGCTACAGCGCAAGTGGCGGGTCTTCGCCAAGGGCAACAGCTTTCTGAATGTCGACGGCCATAACCTCGGCGTGCAGCCGACGAAGACAAAGCGATGGGGAGATCAGATCGACAGCCGTTTCAGTGCAAAGACCTATGCCTCCAAGGACGAGGCGAAGCTGGCGCTGTTCGATGACTTCCGGGCGGCGACCCGGGATGACGAGCGGTTGTGGGCTAGCGACCGAGCAAGGAAATAGTTTGATGGTCGAAGCGGGTAAGGAGGGATTGCTTGCCCTGCTACGTGACAGTAGATGGAGCGTTGGCTAGCAGATCAAGCAACACTTCTGAAATACGGTTGACCACCGGTTCCGTTTGATTGCGGCGCGAGTCGAGCAAGGGACACAGCATCAAGGCCATTCGCTTCACTTGGGAATGGCACGATGGGACAGACCAACCGCCGCGCATCCGCCTGGCCTTCGCTGGCCGTGTCGCTCTCGGCCCTGCAACCCGCCATTGCCGAGGACACTCCGGAGCGTGAGCAGATCGCCGCGCTCGCCCGCCAGCTCAATCTGATCGACCGCCTCGCCGAGCACGCCGCCAGTACCGCTCCGCAGGAACGCGCCCGCTATCACTTCGACTACGCCCGACTGCGCTCAGACCTGAAGCGCGTTCGCGCCGGCCTGCAGGACTACCTCGTGCCCCAGCGCGCCCAGCCGCGCGATCCCGTCCCGCTGGCCGGCGATTACGTCCGCCGTGACGGCGCCGCCGACGACGAGGAGCCATCGCCATGACGCCCTCTGCCGATCAGGTCGCCGCCTTCCAGGCCAACGGCGGCTTCGCGCCTTCGGCCGTCTCTGCCGTGGTACTCGCTTTCGTGTTCGCCGTGTTGCTGCCGTGGGGCGTGTGGGCCATGCGCACCGCCTACGTCGGCTGGGCCGAGCACCGCATCACCGAGCGTCAGTTTCTCGCCGTCGTCGTGCGCTTCGTGACGATTTACCTGGTACTGACCTTCTTCCTCCTCTCCTGACCGTCACGAAAGGCCAAACGCCATGAAGAACTACGGCTACGACATCGTGCTGCTGATCGCGCTGCTCGTGGTCGCCTCGATGTTCGTCGGTGTCTGCTATCACGCCTACACGCGCTACTCGGAGATCCACACCGGCCGCGCCACCTGGGGCCAGTTCGGCCTGACGGTCGCCGTGGGCGCGATCCTGCTGGTGGTCGGCATTTGGCTGCTCACCAAAGCCACCGGCGTGCTGTAAGGGTGGCAAGCGATGGCCGTCCCTTCGGAGCCTCCGCGCGACACGTTGGTGACCTTCCTGCCGCCTCGCTGCGCCCCCTGGCCGGCCGGCGTGCTGATGGAGACCGACGCCTCGACGGACCACTCCCGCACGCCGCGCACGGCCTGGCCCTACGACGCGACCCGCGATGCGGGGCTGGCACAGGTCGACCCGGACCTGCTGACCCGCGTCGGGCGCTGAGCGGGCTTCCTGTCGCAGAGCGAGGTCAATGACTCGGCGATCCGCGCCGTCGTCTCGCCGCGACAGCAGAAGATGAACCGGGGCGCCGTCTACACCGATTACGGAGGTCAGATCGACAAGACGCTGCCGAACGTCGTCACGCGCGGCGCGGGCGACCTGGGGCCGACCGTAGGCTCGCTGGCCTTCTTCCCCGCGATGGACGTGGTGCGCCAGGCGCTGCCGATGGCGCTGACGATGCTCAAGATGACGCTCGTCATCTGCATCCCGCTGGTGCTGCTGATCGGCACCTACGCCTGAAGACGGTGATGACGGTGAGCTGCGTCCAGTTCGCGCTGTTCTTCGTGGACTTCTGGTTCCAGCTCGCGCGCTGGATCGACAGCACGATCCTTGATGCCCTCTATGGCTGGAGATTCGGGGCAAATCGGCCGCACACCAACTTCGATCCCCTGATCGGCCTGAACAACGCCTTCGGGGACATGCTGCCGAACTTCGTCATAGCAACGATGTTCAGTTGGTGGTCATGCTCATATGCCTCGGCTTCAGTGGTGCCTCACCTCGCGGAGCGGCCGGCCGTGGCCTGCCCTCCAGCATAGACCGCGATCAGGAGGGCGGGTTGCGGCCGGCAGAGGCGGGTGGCTCGATCCGCAGATCGATTAGATTCCGCACGATAAATCAAACCTTATGCTACTTTCCCTGCGCGTTCTTGCAATGGCTCTAGGGGTCGATTGGATTTTGTGTTATTTTTATAACATGAATGGAAATTCTCGGCACCAGGTAATCAAGCGACTGCAGGCAGGACTCCCCCGCGGGGCGCCGTTCGACCTTGCCACCCTGAGCCAGTTCGGGGTGTCGCCCCAGCTCGCCGCCCACTATGCCGACGGCGGGTGGCTCGTGCGCCTGGCCCATGGCGTCTATGCCTTCCCGAACGATGAGTTCGGGGTCTACGGTGCGCTGAAGTTTCTGCAACAACGCGTGCCCGGCCTGCACGTCGGCGGCAAGAGCGCCCTGGCCCTGCAGGGGGTGCGGCACAACCTGGGCAGTCGGGAGGCGCTGGTGCTGTGGGGCGACGGTCGCTTCGCGTTGCCGGCCTGGTTCACTTCGCGCTTTCCGGCCCGCTACGTCCACGCCCGCCTGTTCGACTGGCCGGACACGGCGCTGGCCGGCAAGACCCTGACCACGCCGCCTGGCCTGCCCGAGGATCTGCGGGTGGCAGCCCCCGAGCGTGCCGTGCTGGAGCTGCTGTACGAAGCCGGCGTCAAGCAAAGCCTCGAAGAGGCCCGCAACCTCTTCGATGGACTGCGTTCCCCCCGCAAGGACTTGCTCGGGCAACTGCTGTCCTGTTGCGCCAGCGTGAAGGCCGTGCGCCTGTTCCTGACCTGGGCGCGCGAGACCAGCCTCGTGAATGTCAATGCCCTGCTGGAGCAGTACCCGGTTCGCACCGGCAGCAACACGCGCTGGATGAGCCGGCTCGATGACGGCACCCTGCTGAGCCTGAGACCTCATGGATAAGACCTACGCGGACACCGTTCGCCTGCTGCTGGCCGTCGCGCCCGACGTGTTCGCCAACGACATCTTCGCCATGAAGGGCGGCACGGCCATCAACCTCTTCGTGCGGGACATGCCGCGCCTGTCGGTGGACATCGACGTGGTGTACCTCCCGTGACAGACGCCGCGCGACGAAGCGCTGCAAGCCATCAACCAGGAGCTGGCCGCCATCACCACGCGCCTTGCACCGCTGGGCGTGCAGACACGCCTGGTTCGCGCCAAGGACCTGGGGGACACCAAACTGATCGTCGAGAACGATGCCAGCCAGGTGAAGATCGAGGTCAACGTCGTGTTCCGAGGCAGCGTGCTGCCCGTCGAGCGGCGGCCGCTGAGCGCCAAGACCAGCGATCTGTTCGGCGTCGAGCTCGAGCTGCCGGTTCTGGCACCGGACGAGCTGTACGCCAGCAAGCTGGTGGCCGCGCTGGATCGGCAGCACCCCCGCGACCTGTTCGACGTGTGGCAGCTCTACGAATCGGGCGACATCAGCGACGGCATGGTCGAGTGCTTCGTGATCTATCTGGCGGGCCACAACCGGCCGCCCCACGAAGTGCTGTTCGGCAACGACAAGGACATCGCCGGCGAGTACGAGCGGGCCTTTGCCGGCATGACCGAAGTGGGCTGCTCCCTGGAGACACTGCTCGACGCTCGCGCCAGGGTGCGGCGCGAGCTGCCACAGCGACTGAGCAGCGCGCACAAGCAGTTTCTGAGCGGGCTGGTGCGCGCAGAACCGGACTGGTCGCTGGTGCAATGCCAACACGCCGCTCAACTGCCGGCACTGCGCTGGAAGCTCGCCAATCTCGAAACCTTCCGCAAGCGCCGTCCCGACGACTTCGCAGCGCAATCCGCCGCTCTCGACACCGGCTTGGGCCAGAGCTGACGAACATCCCGCAGCGCCCCAATGCCGGGATTGCCCCATGCCGCATTCATCGTGGCACCCGCGCAGCTGCGGCCCTATACCCAAAGGCTTCCGACAAAGGCCAAAGGGCTGAGAAGGGGCAAAGGAAGGGCGCCAAGGGGAAAGGCCCTATCCTGAAAAGGCCAAAGGCGCCCCCGAGCAGCCCGTCATCCCGGGTTCGCCATGCTCTCGCTGTTCCAGCGCAAAAGGGTGCCACCCACCGCCGCGCAGTCCACGGCCGATGAACCATGGCGCATGACCGTACAGCGCGTGTTCGAGAACGCGCTGCAGGAGCGAAAGCAAACGGCGGAAACATTCGATGTGGCGATGACGCTGGTTGCCGCCGGGTATGGGGTCGCCATTGCGCCTGCCGCGAGACTGGCGAGCTACCTACGCCGAGGCATCGCCGTGCGGCCGCTGGTCCGCGCACCAACGATCGTGATGGCTTACCTGCTCCGCCACAACGCTTCCTTGTCGGACACACAGGCAAGATTCGCTCGCCGCGCGCGCTTGGTGTCCTGACAGACGCGCGGGGATCGCGGTTTCGCCACGATCCCGCATTCCTGCCGCTAGGCGACTCCGACTCGCAGCGGGATCCATTCGCTTTCCTTCACGGCTGTGCTCACTGCCATGACGAGCTTGTCGAGACTGCCGGCCGTCACGCCCTCCAGTGCCGAACGCCCCCTCAGCATCGAGCGCAGTTGCAGCCGTGCATAGTAGATCTGCCAAGGGTCCGCGCCCCTGGTCAGCTTCGGGACGGACTGGGTCAGCTCCTGCTTGAATGGGTCGAGGTGCCAATCCGGCACGCGCTGGCCGCGGTTGCCCACGTTCAACGCCAGCAAGTTGCCTGCCTTGATCTCGTAGCTGATCCACCTGCGGGATTTGCCCGCCATCTTGGCAAACGCAGCGACGGGAAGGTTGTGCGGCGCCTCGAAGACATCGAACAGCTCCATTCTCTCGCGCTGAATGTCCGAAGGCACCAGCGGCGCGGCCGCTCTAGGGGCCGGAACCGCCGGCAGCCGATGTACCGCAGCCCATACCAACGGCATGGCGTCACCCGGCCTCTTCACGAGCAGGATTGGCGAAGCGGCAACCGGCGTGGAGGGTGCGCTTGCGGCTTGCTCACTCGGGAATGCGGGCACGCCTTCCAAATGCACGGTGAGCGGCATGCTGGCCGCCTCGACCTGGTTCTGCTCGAAGAGATCGAGCCGATCGGCCCAGTCCTGCATCATGCGGCGACGCTGCTCCACGTACTCGGCATGGTTGTAGGTCGCGCTTACCTTGTTGGGATCGACATGCGAGAGCTGTGCATCCACCCAGACCTTCGGGTAGCCGATCTCGTTGAACGCAGTGGACATCGTGCTCGACAGCGGCACGATGTAGGGCGGGATGTCCTTCGGCTGCTGCCGCTTCTTGCGCATATCCAACTGGAGTTGCTTCACGACGTCGGGCGGGATGATCCACAACCGGGCCCGGCACGATCACCAGCGCGTAGCGGAACAGTTGGTTGAACCACGTCCTGACTTTCTCGGCGACGGAACGCGCCTTGCGCTTCTCGATCTTGGCGATCACCTCCAAGAGGTCGGGACGCTTGATCTCATAGACCGACCGCTTGCCCAAGGCAGGCAGCACATCCTTGTCGAAGATGCGCGGAAGTATCGAAAGGGTCGTCTGCCGGCCTTCCTTGAGGCTGAGCCCGCGATGCTTGAGCCACTTGCGATACACCGCCTCGAAGGTGTTCTCGTCGGCGAGCCGGACAGCGGTGCGCTTCTGCTTGCGGTGAACGCGAGGATTGGTGCCTTTGGCCAGCGGGGCGCGCGCTTCGTCGCGCAGGCCGCGGGCCTCGCGAAGCGTCGCCTCCGGGTAGGTGCCGGGCGACCTCCGCTTCTGCTTGCCCGCGGAAGTGCCAAGTCCTGCCCCCTGCAGCCGTGACGGCCAGGGAGAGGCCATTCAAGTCAGGGAGGGTGTGTGCCTTGCCAGTTGCCCTGGCCTGTCGAACGGCCAGGCCTGAGCGTGCCATGGTCTTGCTCCTGAACATGAGTCAGGAACCAGATGCTGGTCACGTCGACCTCGCCCCTCCATCAACAATCCGGAATCAGCCGCGTCCGCAAAAATGGGCTTGTTTGTGGACTTAAAAGTCCCGGCTGTAGGCGGTTCGCAGTGGACCACGGCAGAACGTCAAAGAGAGGAAAATCCCTTGTATGGCAATGACTTGCAGACTCTCTTGGACTTCTGCGGAAGTCCGCAGAATGATGCGGTGGAGCGGGTGATGGGAATCGAACCCACGCTTGAGGCTTGGGAAGCCGCCGTTCTACCATTGAACTACACCCGGCCTGAATTGCGCCGCAAGAGGCCGAGCGGCCGGACGCGAAGGGAAAAAAATTATAGCGCGATCTTCGCTCCGTGCGCACGCGGAAAAAGCGGTTTTTTCATGCGCGGGAGCATGAAATCGGCGGCAAGACTCACTACAATGAAGGTTTCCCGATTTTTAGCTGATACGCGTGTCATCGCCGATGTCCCGCGCCTTATCCCATGACCTCGAGCACCGAAAAACAATCACTCCTGTCGCCCAGCGTATCAACCAGCAATTCGGGCGAAACGCACATCCGCAGCTTCGTGCATCGGCGCGCCCACATCACGCCCAGCCAGGAAGAAGCGCTGGCGCGCCTGCTGCCGCAGTGGTCCGTGCCCTACCGCGACGGCACGCTGAACCTGGAGGCGACCTTCGGCAACGCCAACCCCGTGATCCTCGAAATCGGCTTCGGCATGGGCGAGACCACCCAGACGATCGCCCAGGCCCGCCCCGGCGACAATTTCCTGGGCGTGGAGGTGTTCAATGCCGGCGTAGGCGCCCTGCTCAAGCGCATCGACGAAAACCAGATCAGCAATATCCGCATCATCCAGCACGACGCCGTGGAAGTGGTGCGCGACATGATCCGCCCCGGCACCCTGGCCGGCATCCACATCTACTTCCCCGACCCCTGGCCCAAGAAGCGCCACCACAAGCGCCGCCTGGTGCAGCCGCCCTTCATCCAGCTGCTGGTCAGCCGCCTGCAGAAAGGCGGCTACATCCATTGCGCCACGGACTGGGAGAACTACGCCGAGCAGATGCTCGAGGTGCTGTCGGCCGAACCCATGCTGAGCAATACCCACGAGGCCTATGCGCCGCGCCCCGACTTCCGTCCACTGACCAAATTCGAGAACCGCGGGCTGCGCCTGGGCCACGGCGTCTGGGACCTGATCTTCACCCGCAACGACGAACCCGTTCCTGAACTCACCTGGCCGAGGAAAGAACCATGACCGCGCGCCTGTCCCCCCCCATCGAACCCTACGCCCAGGGCATATTGCACACGGACGACGGTCACCACATCTACTGGGAGCTCTGCGGCCACCCGCAGGGCAAGCCGGCCATCTTCCTGCACGGCGGCCCGGGCTCGGGCTGCTCGGTCGATCACCGCCGCCTGTTCGACCCGCAGAAATACAATGTGCTGCTGTTCGACCAGCGCGGCTGCGGGCGCTCCTACCCGCACGCCAGCCTGGAAAACAATACCACCTGGCACCTAGTGGCCGACATCGAGCGCCTGCGCCAGGAAAAGCTCAAGGCCGACAAGGCGCTGCTCTTTGGCGGCTCCTGGGGCTCCACGCTGGCGCTGGCCTATGCCCAGACCCATCCCGAACACGTCAGCGAACTGGTCGTGCGCGGCATCTTCATGGCCCGTCCGCAGGAGCTGCACTGGTTCTACCAGGAAGGCGCCTCGCAGCTCTTTCCCGACCTGTGGGAGCGCTACCTTGCGCCCATCCCCGAGAATGAACGCCAGGACCTGATCACGGCCTACCACAAGCGCCTGACCGGCGACAATCCAGCCGAGCAGCTGCGCGCCGCCCATGCCTGGTCCCAGTGGGAAAGCAGCACCATCACCCTGCTACCCAGCCAGGCGCACATGGATGCACTTTCCACCGACAAGGCGGCGCTGGCCTTCGCGCGCATCGAGAACCACTACTTCATGCACCACGGCTT
Source organism: Alcaligenes sp. Marseille-Q7550 (assembly GCF_965112015.1). Lineage (NCBI taxonomy): Bacteria > Pseudomonadati > Pseudomonadota > Betaproteobacteria > Burkholderiales > Alcaligenaceae > Alcaligenes > Alcaligenes sp. Marseille-Q7550. The sequence goes on along the minus strand of NZ_CBCOPU010000001.1, from coordinate 608,325 downwards.
CCTGGAGCCGGACCAGCTGCTGAAAAACGCCCACCGGCTGCATGGGATTCCCGGCGTGATCGTGCAGGGACGCTATGATGTCTGCACGCCCGCCCATACCGCATGGCAGCTGCACCGCGCCTGGCCACAAGCCGAATTCCACATGGTGCCCGATGCCGGCCATGCCTACGACGAACCGGGCATCCTGGCGCAACTGCTGAACGCCACCCAGAAATTTGCCATCTGAAACACCTGCCCGGACCGATGCCGGGCCACGTCCAGAGACAATCATGAACATCATCCTGAACGGCCAGAACAAGACACTGGCGAACGCCGACACCATCTCCGCGCTGATCGCCCAGCTGGGCTACGAGAACAAGCGCATCGCCGTGGAACTGAACGGCGACATCGTGCCCAAAAGCCAGCACGCCACCACCGCCATCAAGGACTCGGACACCATCGAAATCGTGGTGGCCGTGGGCGGAGGCTGATTTTCCAGGGCGAAAATGCACAATTGCTGACATTCGCGCAGAGCGACGCTCCCTAGGAACGGGCATAATGGACGGGTCGGCGCCGACAGGCGGCCGGTCAGACACCACCCTTACTTAGGAGCAGAACAATGGGCGTATTCAGTTTTCTAAAAGAAGTCGGTGAAAAGATTTTCGGCGCCAACGAAGCCAAGGCCGCCACCGCCGACGAACTCCGGAAAGAACTGGACAAGCACCAACTGTCCGCTGAAGGTCTGAACATCGCCGTGGACGGCGACAAGGTCACCGTCAGCGGCCAGGCGGCCTCGACGGAACAGGCCGAGAAAATCGTACTGGCCCTGGGCAACACGCTGGGCGTCTCCCAGGTGGACAACCAGTTGAGCGTCGCGCAGCCCGCCCCCGAAGCCACCATGTACACCGTGCAAAAGGGCGACACCCTGTGGAAGATCGCCGAAGCGCACTACGGCAAGGCCAACGGCGCCAAGTACAACGTGATCTTCGAGGCCAACAAGCCCATGCTGAGCCATCCCGACAAGATCTACCCCGGCCAGGTGCTGCGCATCCCCGCGCTGTAAGACCACTTGTTCGCCAGCAGCAAAAACGCCCGCGGTCGCGGGCGTTTTTTCATCAGGGCGTCTATGGGTCAGCGAAAACCCTTGAAGCCGTTCTTGGCCAGGCCCTTGAGCGCACCCATGCCGCCCAGGCCGCGCATCATCTTGGCCATGCCGCCTTTCTTCATCTGCTTCATCATGCCCTGCATCTGCTCGAACTGGTTGAGCAGGCGATTGACCTCCTGCACCGTGACGCCCGAGCCGGCGGCGATGCGGCGCTTGCGCGATGCCTTGAGCAGCTCGGGCTTGGCGCGTTCGGCTGGCGTCATGGAATTCAGGATGCCTTCGGTGCGGCGCAGCTGCTGTTCGGCCTGCCCGCCCTGCAACTGGGCGGCCGCCTGGGAGAACTGGGCGGGCAGCTTCTCCAGCAGGGAGCCCATGTCGCCCAGCTTCTTGACCTGCTGCAGCTGGTCGCGGAAATCGTTCAGGTCGAACTTGTCGCCGGACTTGATCTTGTCGGTGATCTTCTGGGCTTCGGCAATGTCGATATTGCGCTGGGCCTGCTCCACCAGGGACACGATGTCACCCATGCCCAGCACGCGCTGGGCCATGCGCTCGGGGTGGAAGGGCTCCAGGCCGTCCAGTTTCTCGGACACGCCCACGAACTTCAGGGGCTTGCCCGCGACGTGGCGCACCGACAGGGCTGCACCGCCGCGCGCGTCGCCGTCCAGCTTGGTCAGCACCACGCCGGTCAGCGGCAGTGCGTCCGCAAAGGCCTTGGCCACATTGACCGCGTCCTGGCCCTGCATGGCGTCGACCACGAACAAGGTCTCGATGGGAGTCAGCAGATCGTACAGGGCGCGGATTTCGCGCATCATGGCCTCGTCCACGCCCAGGCGGCCGGCCGTGTCGACGATCAGCACGTCGAAGTGGTGGCGCTTGGCATGGTCCAGCGCGTTGCGGGCGATATCCTCGGGCTTCTGGCTGGGGTCGGACGGCAGGAACTCCACGCCGACCTGGCCCGCCACGGTCTTGAGCTGTTCGATGGCGGCCGGACGATACACGTCGGCGCTGACCACCAGCACCTTTTTCTTGCCCGTCTTGCGGCCATGCTGGATGTGCCCGCCTTCGGACAGCCACTTGGCCAGCTTGCCGGTGGTGGTGGTCTTGCCGGCGCCCTGCAGGCCCGCCATCAGGATGACGGCCGGGGGCTGCGCGGCCAGCGACAGTTCGCTGGCGGCCTCGCCCAGGTCCCCGCCCATCAGGGCGGTCAGCTCCTGGTGGACCACGCCCACCAGCGCCTGGCCGGGGTTCAGGCTGTCGGCCACCTCCAGGCCCAGCGCCTTCTCCTTGACCCGCGCCACGAAGTCGCGCACCACGGGCAGCGCCACATCGGCCTCCAGCAGGGCCAGGCGGACTTCCCGCAGCATGTCCTGGGTGTTGGACTCGGTCAGGCGAGCCTGTCCGCGCATGGTTTTCACCACGCGGGACATACGCTGGGTCAGATTTTCAAACATAGGGGTGGGTTCGCTTAAACTAGGTTATCGTGTGGTCTACGAATAAGAATAAAATGGCCGCTTGGGGTACGCCCCGTACTGTCTTTCAGGAAATCCGGGACTTATGTCTGCAAGTATTGTATTTCACTTGCTCGCCGCGCTGGCATACATCGTGCTTTCGATCTCGCTGTGGCGTCCGCTGACACAAGGCAGCGCCCGCACGGCGCTGAATGCGCCCAGCCGGGTCGCGCTGCTGTGCGCCATCATCGTGCACGGCGCGGGCCTGCTGCTGACCATCGTGCTGCCGCACGGCCTGCACCTGAGCTGGGCGCTGGCGCTGTCGGCCGCCATCTGGCTGGGCATGGTGGTCTTCTGGTTCCAGAGCCTGTATCTGCGGCTGGACAGCCTGCTACTGATTCTACTGCCTGCGGCCACGGTGGTCAGCCTGCTGGCCATTGCTTTTCCGCAAGGCCACATCGTCAACCATGCCGGCAACGAGTGGCTGCGCATCCACCTGATGATCGCCCTGGTGGCCTACGGCCTGAGCACGGTGGCCGCCCTGCACGCCATCCTGATGACCGCGCTGGACCGCCAGCTGCACCGCCCCATCCAGCAGGAAGAGCATCGCGGCCTGCTCAGCCGCGCCCTGGACACCATGCCGCCCCTGCTGGTCCAGGAAGAACTGCTGTTTCGCCTGATCCGCGTCTCCTTCTTCATCCTGACCCTGACCATCCTCAGCGGCGCCGCCGTTTCCCTGGCCGTGGACGGCAAATTGCTGCCTGCAGACCACAAAACCATCTTCACCCTGCTGTCCTGGGTTACATTTGGTGGCTTATTATGGGGACGAAAACAGTACGGATGGCGCGGCCGCATCGCCTTGCGCTGGACGCTGGCAGGCTTTGCCTTCCTGCTCCTGGCCTACACGGGCAGCCGTTTCGTGCTGGAAGTGATTCTGCAGCGAGGGACAATTGGGTAAAGCGTTATTCTGGGTGATCGTCATTCTGGCGGGCATGATCATTGCCCGCATCGTGTCGCAAAGCAGGGCCCGCAAGAAGAACCCGCCCAGCCCCGCCATGCGCCCGCCGCGCGCGCGCGGCGGCACCGAACCCATGGTGCGCTGCGCCCACTGCGGCATACACCTGCCCCGCTCCGAAGCACTGATGAGCAACCATCACACCTGGTGCAGCCTGGAGCATGCCAAGCGCGGTCCGCGTCAATAGAACGCCATGGCCCGCATGCACCACGCCTACGACCTGGACCGGCAGGGCTGGCTGATGCCCCACGCCAACGTGACGCGCGCACTCTCGCCCAACCACGACGAGCGGCCCGAAGGCGACGCCCCGACGCTGCTCGTGCTGCACAACATCAGCCTGCCGCCCAACGAATTCGGCGGCCCCTACATCCGCGACTTCTTCCAGAACCGCCTGGACTTCAGCGCTCATCCCTGGTTCGAGAACATACGCGAGCTGAAAGTGTCGGCGCACTTCCTGATCCAGCGCAACGGCCACATCATCCAGTTCGTGCCCACCACGCGGCGCGCCTGGCACGCCGGCGTCTCCCGTTTCCAGGATCGCGAACGCTGCAATGATTTTTCCATCGGCATAGAGCTGGAAGGCAGCGATTTCGTGCCCTTCACGGAAGCGCAATACCGGGAACTGGCGCGCCTGAGCCGCGCCCTGCGCATGCGCCACAGCCTGCGCCACGTGCGCGGCCACGAACACATCGCGCCCGGCCGCAAGACCGACCCCGGCCCGCATTTCGACTGGCGCCGCCTGGCGCGCGAGCACGGCTGGCCGGCGGCCGCCCTGCCCGAGGACGCTCAGGACCGGTAAAGCACATCCGGCCCGATGGCCGCCAGGTCGTTGCACCCCGTCAAGGCCATGGCCACCTCCAGCTCCGCCCGCAGAATGTGCAGGACATGAGCCACCCCGGCCGCGCCCGCGGCCGCCAGGCCGTAGACATAAGGCCGGCCCACCAGCACCGCCTTGGCGCCCAACGCCAGGGCCTTGAGCACATCCGTCCCGCGCCGTATGCCGCCGTCCATCAGGACCGGCGCGCGCCCCTGGACGGCTTGACACACCTGCGCCAGCACATCCAGGGCCGTGGGCACGCCATCCAGGTTGCGGCCGCCGTGATTGGACACCACCACGCCCGCCGCGCCGCTCTCCAGCGCCCGTACGGCGTCCCTGGGCCGCATCACACCCTTGACCAGCACCGGCAGGCGGCTTTCCCGCGCCAGCCAGGCCAGATCATCCCAGGTCGGAGCCAGATCCAGCAGGCCGCTGCCGAACAGCGGGCTGCTGCCGGCCGCGCCCAGCACCGCGCCCAGCGTGCCGGCGCCGCGCAGATTCACGGCCTCGACATCCGGCGGCAAGGCGAAGCCGGCGCGCTGCTCGCGATTGCGCACGCCGTTGACGGCGGCATCCACCGTGAACACCAGCGCCCGGTAGCCTGCCGCCTCCACCCTGCGCAGCAGCTCCAGCATGAAATCGCGATCCGCGTGCCAGTACCACTGCGCCCACAAGGGCGCGTGGGCATGGGCGGCGATATCCTCGAAGGAATGGCTGGCTTCCATGCTGATGATGCTGACCGCGCCCATGGCGCCCGCCCCCAGCACGCTGGCCAGCTCGCCTTGCGGGTGCGCCAGGCGCTGATAGGCCACGGGGGCGAGCAGAATGGGGTAGGCCAGGCTCTGGCCCAGCAGCTCCAGCCGCGTCGAGGGCTGGTCGAACTGGCCCAACGCCGCCGGCCACAGCTTCCAGCGACGGTAACTGTCCAGATTGTCCCGCACAGTCAGCTCGTCGGCCGCACCGCCGCTGATGTAAGCCCACGCGCCTCGCGCCCTGCGCTCGCGGGCACTAAGGTTCGTAGTCGGCCAGGCTGGCGATGTCGGCGGGTATGCTGGCCAGAGGCGGGAGACGGTCTTGCGGCATGGTCTTCAGGCTCCAGTGGATCAGACGTCGCTCCATTCGCGCAGCAGATTATGGTAGATGCCGGTCAGGCGGGACAGCTCCTGCGGGTCGGCCCCCTGCCCGGCCAGTTGCTGGATGCTTTGGTCCAGCTCCCAGAGCAGCTTGCGCTGATGCGCGTGGCGCACCATGCTCTGCGTCCAGAAGAAGGACGCGTAGCGCGTACCTTTGGTGACCGGCTCGACACGGTGCAGGCTGGTGCCCGGGTAGACCACCATGTGCCCGGCGGGCAGCTTGACCGACTGGCTTGCGTAGACGTCTTCGATGATCAGCTCGCCGCCTTCGTATTCGTCCGGGTCGCTGAAGAACAGCGTCGCGGACACGTCCGTGCGCAAGCGCTGGCTGGTGCCCGGCACGGTGAAGATGGCGTTGTCGATGTGATTGCCGTACTGTCCCCCGCCCTCGTAGCGGTTGAAGCGCGGCGGCAGCATGCGCAGCGGCAGGGCGGCGGCGATGAAGCCGCTGTGCTGGCCGAGCACATGCATCAGGAATTCGCCCATCTGGCGGGCCATGGGATGATCCAGCGGCAACTGCAGGTTGCTCTTGCTCTGCTGGGCCAGGTAGCCCGCCGTCTTGCGCCCATCCTCCCACTGCGCCTGCTCCAGCGCCTGGCGGCATTCGCGCAGTTGTTCGGCGTTCAGGACATCGGGGCGGGTGATCAGCATGGGGCACCGGCAGGACAAATATGAAAAAGGCCTTGGCCGGCCCGAAAAAGGACGGGCCGCCCCGAAGGGCGGCCCGTCCCGCTCTACATCGAAACGACGTGCTTACTCGAAGCGGTAGGTCGCATTCAGCATATAGGAGCGGCCGGGGCCCACGTTGGCGAAAATGCCGACGTGGGAAGCATCATACATGCGCACGTTGCTGATGTTGTTCACATTGAACTGCAAGGCGATGTTCTTGTTCACGTCGTAGCGCGCCATGGCATCGTAACGCCAGTAGGACGGCAGCTTCAACTCATTGGCGTCGTCCACGAAGCGCTTGCCCACATACGTGGCGCCCGCGCCCAGCGTCAGCTCGGGCAGGACCTTGTAGGTCGTCCAGACGTTGAAGCTCTGCTTGGCGATGAACTTCATCTGATTGCCGTCATAGACGTTGGCGCCATTGCGGTACTTCTTGATCTTGGGATCCAGGTAGGTATAGCCGGCCCAGAGGTTCCACTTGGGCGTGATGGCGCCGGCCGCGCCCAGTTCCAGGCCGCGCACCCGGTTGCTGCCGCTCAGGGACACATCGCCCGTCAGCGGGTCGGTGGAGCGCGCATCCTTCTTGTCGGTCTGGAAGATGGCCGCCGTCAGGGACAGTTTCTCGTCCGCCACGTCCCACTTGGTGCCCAGCTCCCAACTCTGGCTGCGCTCAGGCTTCAGCTCGCGTATGGCTGCTCCCCCCGCAGGGCCGTCAGCGCCGCCCGCCTGCCCCAGGTTCTCGCCGGTCGGATTGGACGAAGTGCCGTAGCTCAGGTAGATGGATCCATTGGGCGCCGGCTTGTACACCACGCCCAACTGGTAGTTCCACATGTCGTCCTTGCGCGAGTCCTTCGTATTGTCCGCTTCGAAACGATCAAAACGCAGGCCGCCGTTCACCATCCACTGGTCATTGATGGTGATGGTGTCAAAGACATAGGCCGAACGCGTTTTTATGTCGCCGGTCTTGGTCTTGGGGCCGTATTGCAGGGAGTAGCTGTAATCGCGGTTGGGGTTCGGGTTGTAGAAGGAATCCGTGTCGCGGCCCGGGCCGCCCGTCATGGCCTTGTTGAAGATTTCCTCCTTGCTGAATTCCACGCCGGCCACGATGTCATGCTTGAGCGAACCCGTATTGAAGCTGCCGTAGATGTCGGTCTGGTTGACCAGGGATTCGGACACGCGATAGTTCAGGCGGTCGTCGCGGCGGAACTGCAGGCCTTCGCCTTCGGTCGCGCAGGCGCCGCCCGAAGCGGCCGTGCAATTGTCGAAGGACGGGCGCGTCATCAGGTAGTGGTTCAGCGTCTTGCTGTAACGCGTCACGTTGCGCACGGTGAAGCGGTCGTTCAGGTCGTGCTCGATATCCGCCGAGGCGGTATCCGCGGTGTACTTGCGGAAGTCCACATTGCGGCGGCCGTAGAAATTGTCACGGTCCGCCTCCAGGGGCGTGACGCGGCCGGGATTGGCGGCATTCTTGAACGGGAAGCCCAGGTCCGGCATGTCCTTGTTCTCCAGTCGGGAATAGGACAGGGTGACGCGGGTCGGCGTGCCCAGGCCGAAAGCGATGGAAGGCGCGATGCCCCAGCGATCGATCTTGACGCCGTCGCGGCCGGGAACGTCCCCGCCCATGCGCATCAGGTTCAGGCGGATGGCGCCCGTTTCGGAAAAGGCGTAGTTGCCGTCGGCCGTGAACCGGTGCTGGTCGGAGGTGCCGTAGCCTGCCTGCACTTCGAAGAAGTCCTTCAGCTTGGGAGTTTTCGTAACCAGGTTCAGGCTGCCGCCGGTGCCGCCGCGCCCGGTAAAGGCCGAGCTGGGCCCCTTGAGGGCTTCCACGGACTCCAGGTTGAAGGTGTCGTGCGAGGCGCGCGCGTAGTCGCGCACGCCGTCGATGAAGATGTCGGTACTGGCTTCGTAGCCGCGAATGAAGGGGCGGTCGCCCACGGGCGTGCCGCCCTCGCCGGAACCCAGCGTGATGCCGGGCGTCGTGCGCAGCACATCCTGCAGGGACGTGGCGCCGCGGTCCTTGATGACCTCTTCGGGAATCACGGTGATGGAGCGCGGCGTGTTCAGCAAGGACTCGGAAAACTTGACCGATTGCGCCTTGTGGGCCTGGAAGCCGTCAATATCGTTGGCGCCGGAGGAACCCTGCACACGGATGGATTTCAGTTCGGTCACGCCGGGGTCGGCGGATTGGGCCAGGGCGGGGCTGGCCAGGGCCGTGAAAAGAGCAGCGGACAAGACCGTCTCGGCAAATCGGCGAGGCGGCTGGGCAGAGATAAAAGACATCACCAGCTCCGGGATAGGTATACCGCTTTTTAAAGGCAAAAGCTCTCCCCTTACACGCCGAAAGCCGGGTGATGGAAGATGTTTGCGTCTAAAGCGTGTGGTTGGTATTAGCGACGCTAATGTTAATCATTCTTATTATCGAACCCAAGCAGAAATTGACGTTTTCCTGAATTCAGGCATTTGAAAGCTGCTTCTTATCTGAAAATGTTGCGGATACGCATCAAAATACGTATGAAAACGACTCTTGTTCCTTGTCAATTCCAAACCCTGCGATGAAGGGGCTGAGCACTTGAACACGGCGTCCTCCTGTCACGCAAGCATGGAAAAGCCCCGCTCCCTTTTCAGGAAGCGGGGCCTGGCCCGTCAAGACGGAAGGGGCTTTACAGGTTCAGCAGCAGTCGATTGACGCGCTTGACGAAGCTGGCGGGATCCTGCAGGGATGCGCCTTCAGCCAGCATGGCCTGCTCCAGCAGCAACAAGGCCCATTCGTCGAACTGGGCGTCGTCGGCAGCCTGCACTTTGGCGATCAGTTCATGGTCGGGGTTGATCTCCAGTATGGGCTTGACCTCCGGCGCCTGCTGGCCGGCCGCCTGCAGCATGCGCAGCAGGTGCGGGCTGAGCTCGTTGGCATCCACCACCACGCAGGCGGGCGAATCCACCAGACGCGCCGTGATGCGTACTTCCTTGACCTTCTCGCCCAGGGAGGCCTGCAGGCGCTCCACCAGAGGCTTGAAGGTCTCGGCCACTTCGGCCTGATGCTTCTTTTCCTCTTCGTCGGCCAACGCGTCCAGGTCCAGGCCGCCCTTGGCCACGGACACCAGGGGCTTGCCCTCGAATTCGCGCAGGTAGGACAGCATCCATTCGTCCACGCGGTCGGACATCAGCAGCACTTCGATGCCTTTCTTGCGGAACACTTCCAGGTGCGGGCTGTTCGCGGCGGCGGCGAAGGAATCGGCCGTGACGTAGTAGATCTTGTCCTGGCCTTCCTTCATGCGGCCTATGTAATCGGCAAAGGACACGGTCTGGGCCGAGCCCTCCTGGTGCGTGGAGGCAAAGCGCAGCAAGGCGGCGATGCGCGCCTGGTTGCCCAGGTCCTCGCCCGTGCCTTCCTTGAGGACCTGGCCGAACTGGCTCCAGAATTCGGCGTACTGTTCGGGCTGGTTCTCCGCCAGGTCTTCCAGCAGGGACAGAACGCGCTTGGCGCTGCCTTCGCGGATGGCGCGCACGTCACGGCTTTCCTGGAGGATTTCGCGCGACACGTTCAGCGGCAGGTCGGCCGAATCGATGACCCCGCGCACGAAGCGCAGGTAGGCGGGCAGCAGTTGTTCGGCGTCGTCCATGATGAAGACGCGCTTGACGTACAGCTTCACGCCGCGGCGCGCGTCCCGGTCCCACAAGTCGAAAGGCGCATGCTTGGGCACGAACAGCAACTGGGTGTATTCGCTGCGGCCTTCGACGCGGTTATGCGTCCAGGCCAGGGGATTGTCGTAGTCGTGGGCGATGTGCTTGTAGAACTCCTGGTACTGCTCGTCGGTGATCTCGGACTTGGATCGCGTCCACAGGGCGCTTGCCTGGTTGACGCTTTCCCACTCGTCCCCCTTGACCTGCTCCTTCTTGTCCTCGTCCCATTCTTCCTTGCGCATCTGCACGGGCAGGGAAATGTGGTCGGAATAGCGGCGCAGCACGCTGCGCAGGCGCCAGCCGTCCAGGAAATCATCCTCGCCCTCGCGCAGGTGCAGGGTGATGGTGGTGCCGCGCTCGGCTTTTTCCGCGGCGGCAATGGTGAATTCGCCTTCCCCGGTCGACTCCCACAGCACGGCTTCCTGGTCCTGGCCGGCGCGGCGCGTCAGCACGGAGACCTTGTCGGCCACGATGAAGGACGAATAGAAGCCCACGCCGAACTGGCCGATGAGCTGGGTGTCCTTCTGCTTGTCGCCGGTCAGCTGGGAAAAGAATTCCTTGGTACCCGAACGCGCAATGGTGCCCAGGTTGGCGATGGCTTCCTCGCGCGACATGCCGATGCCGTTGTCGGCGATGGTGATGGTGCGCTGTTCCTTGTCGAAATCCACGCGGATGCGCAGCTCGGCGTCGCCCTGCAGCAGGGCGGGATTGTCGAGGGCTTCGAAGCGCAGCTTGTCGCAGGCGTCGGACGCATTGGATACCAGCTCGCGCAGGAAGATTTCCTTGTTGCTGTACAGCGAGTGGATCATCAGGTGCAACAGCTGTTTGACTTCAGCCTGGAAACCCAGGGTTTCGGACATATTCGCAGTGTCGGTCTGGCTCATGGTGATGAAGCAAAGAATGGTTGAATGCCACGCGCCTTCAGCGCGCCCTATCTCAGGCAGATAGGGGCGGGGCGCGGTATTTCAAGAGGGGGACTCAGGCGGAAGGGCCGGAAGTCAGGGCGACCACTCCGCCCACCATGACCAGGCAGCCCAGCAGGCGCCAGGCGTTGACCTTTTCGCGCAGCACCACCATGCCCAGGATGGCGCCGGCCATCATGGACATCTCGCGGGCCGGGGCCACCATGGACAGCGGCGCGCCCATGCCCAGGGCCTGCAGCACCAGGATGTAGGACAGGGGCGAGAGCAGCCCCACGCCGGCGGCCAGCTTCCAATAAGGCTTGAGGCGGACGAAGCCCGCCCGTCCCTGCCGGGCGATATAGGGCGAGAGCATGCTCACGCGCAGCACATTGCTGAACCAGTCCAGCAGGAAGGGGGAGATCAGCAGCACCTTGACGCCATAGGCGTCGACCACGGTGTAGCCGGCGATCAGCAGGCCGGTCTGCACGCCCCAGCGCACGCCCTTCAAGGCGGCGGGATTCAGGAAGCGGCGCAAATGGCCCTGGGTGGCGATCAGCAGGATGCCCGCCACCACCATCAGGATGCCCAGCACGCCCAGCGGGCGCACCGGCTCGCCCAGCAGGATGAAGGCGCCGACCGAGGACAGCATGGGCCCGGTGCCGCGCGCGATGGGATAGACCACGGACAGGTCCGCCACCTGATAGCCTTTCTGCAGGCTGAGGCTGTAGCCCATGTGAAGCAGGGAGCTGAGCACCAGGCAGGCGACCGTGGCCGTGTTCCAGGGCATGTTTCCCTGGGTGACGAGCACCCAGACCATGACGGGGAAATAGAACAGGATGGCGAACAGCGAGTAGGCGAAGACGAAGTGCGCCCCCGCCGAGGCGGCCCGCTTGGACAGGAGATTCCAGCTCGCATGGATGAACGCGGCGACGATCACCAGCAATAAAGCGGACCAGGACATGAAGTTTTCGCAAGCCGACGGCAAAACGAAAACTATACGCCTCCTTCAGGCCGCAGGCCACCGCTCCAGGCGCTGGCGGATCCGGGATTCGAATGCGCCGATCCGCCGGGGCGTCAGCGTTTCGCTGCGGTACAGGGACAGAAAGTCCAGCCGGGCCTGCGGCGCGCACGCTCCCAGCAGCGCCCGGCGCAAGACCCGGCGCACGGGCTGGCGCATCAGCAATTGGTCCACCCAGCCGGCCGAGCCCAGCGTGGTGATGGCCGCAACGTGACGCAGGTTCTCCAGGCGCGGCCGTATGGGGCCCAGGTCGTCGGCATGGTCGAAGGCCACGCCGGGGCTCCAGACCCGGTCGAACCAGCCCTTGAGCATGGCGGGAAAGCCGAACCACCAGGTCGGGAAGCACAGCACCAGGCCTTCGGCCTGGAACAGTCCCTGGTGCAGATGGTTTCGCTGCACGGACGCGTCCTTGCTGTAGTAGGCGCCGCGCTCCATCGCGCTGAGCGCCGGATCGAAACCATGCGCATACAGATCCAGCAGGTCCACGCGGTGGCCGCCGCGACGCAGTTCATCCGCCGCCACGCCGGCAAGGTGATGACAGAGACTATGCCGCACGGGGTGGGCCAGCACGATCAGGCAACGCATGGATCAACGCTCCTTGAAAACCGGATCCAGTCTGTTGTACGGCGCGTCGAATCCGCGTAAAGACGGCACGCTGCCGCCGCAAGCCGACAAGAGTAAGATGAATGGGATCTGTTTTCAATGGAGGCACGTATGAGCACGCTGCTGTATGTCGATTTTCCCTACGCCGGCCCCTGGGGCGCGGACATGAGCGCCGCCATGCGCGAGCTGGCCGAATCCATCGCCCGGGAGCCGGGCCTGATCTGGAAGATCTGGACCGAGAACCAGGCCGAACGCAAGGCCGGCGGGGTCTACCTGTTCACCGACCGGGCCAATGCCCTGGCCTACCTGGACATGCACACGCGGCGGCTGAACAGTTTCGGCATAGACGGCGTGGACGGCCGCCTGTTCGACGTCAACCAGCCCCTGAGCGACATCGACCACGGGCCGGTCTGATCACCCGGTGACGTCCGGCCGCGCGCCCTATACACTGGCGTTTCGCCCGCGGCAGACAAACCAATGCGCCCACACACATTGCACGCCATAGACACGGAGTCCATATCATGAGTCAACTGGAAACCATCAAGGTCCTGGGAATTTGCGGCAGCCTGCGCAAGCAGTCCTTCAATGCCGCCCTGCTGCGCTGCGCCGAACGCCTGGCGCCCGAGCACATGCAATTCACCCATGCTCAGATCGGCGACATCCCCCTGTACGACGATGACGTCTTCCAGCAAGGTTTTCCGGAACCGGTCCAGCGCCTGCGCCAGCAGATCGCCCAGGCCGACGCGCTGCTGTTCGTCACGCCCGAATACAACTACTCCATGCCCGGCGTGCTGAAGAACGCCATCGACTGGGCCTCGCGCGGCGCGGACCAGCCCTTCGCCCACAAGCCGGCGGCCATCATGGGCGCCAGCGCCGGGCGCCTGGGCACGGCCCGGGCGCAGTATCACCTGCGCCAGACCCTGGTCTTCCTGAACGTGCATCCCCTGAACCAGCCCGAAATCATGATTCCGACCGCGCAGAACCTGATCAACGACCAGGGCGAACTGCACGACGAAGCCACCGAAGGCTACATCCGCAAGCAATTGCTGGCCCTGGAGCACTGGACCCGCCGGCTCCAGTCCCGCTGACGTCCTTCACGCCCTAAAGCCCGCCCAGCAGATCGTTTTCGTTCAGGAGATCGAAGACGATCTGCACATTGGCCTCCAGCCCGCGCCGCACGGCGGCGGGCACGGTCTGCCGCGTCTTGCGGCACAGCCCCGGCATGGGCTGCAGCTCTATCGTCAAGCCGCGCACGGTGCGCACCTCCGCCGCGCCTATTTCCACGCGCAGCTCCACCCCCAACAGATCCTTCAGCCTTTGCTGCATGTGGCGCAGGTCGTCCAGGCTGCGCAGGGCTTCCAGCCGCGCCAGCAGCTTTTTTTCTTCTTCGCGCGTCAATTGCAGGATGCGCATATCCTGGCCGGCCTGCTCCAGCAGCAGTTCGCGCTGGCATTCACAGGCGCCGGGAGGACAGGGCTGGCGCAAAGGCATGATGCTCACTCTCCGGACAAGACGAAACGGGCTTACGGCGATCCGGGCCTGACGGCCCCTATGGACTGATTCTAATCAAAGCGCGCGCCGGGCGCAGCCTGCGCGCCGGCAGCCTTGACGGCTGTTTCACGGACGGCTGGCTACATTCAGCCTGCGTTCATCTGCAACGCCCTCCTGCTTTCCAGAATCAACCATAGGATGACGTCTCGTGACCACCCCCCCCCCCCCTGCCCCGCCTGCGAGTCCTTGCCGCCCTGCTGGCCTCCTCCTGCGCCGGCGCGGCCCATGCGGTCGATTTCAGCCTCGGCGCCGGCGTGGGCTATGCCCCGAAATATGAAGGCGCCAGCAAGTACGAATTCAGCCCCTTCCCCGTCCTGAGCATCAGCGGCGAGAACTGGTTCATCGGCGGCAAAGGCAACGGTCCGGCCGCCGGGCTGCAATACAGCATCACTCCGGAATGGACGACCGGCGTCTTCGTCGGCCTGCAGGGCGGGCGAAAGGAAAAAAACGGCGACCGCCTGTTCGGCACCGAGGAAATCAAGAACCACGGCGTGGGCGGCGTGTTCACGGAATATCAAATAGGCCGCTTCGGCGTGGGCCTGACCTATTACCAGGCCTTCAAGCGCCAATCCGGCAGCGGCGCCCTGCTGGACCTGTCCTACCAGGTCTGGGAATCGGCCTCGGGCGACACCTCGCTGAGCTTCGAGGCCAACGCCCACTGGAGCAGCAAGAAAGCCATGAATACCTGGTTCGGCGTGACCCAGGCCGAGGCCATGGCCAGCGGCGGAAAGCTGACTCCCTATGAACTGAAAGGCGGCATGCGCTCTTACGGAGTGTCGGCGACCCTGAGCCATCAGTTCGCCCCGCGCTGGAACGCCTCCCTGAGCGTGGGCATGCAATCGCTGGCCGGCAAGACCAAGGACAGCCCGCTGGTGGAAAAACGCAATGCCGCGGTGGGTTCGCTGAGCATTGCGTATCAGTTCTGAGCCTGGGCGTCGCGGGCCCGGCAGGACAATTTGCGCCCGAAAAGGCTGCCCGCCCGCGCCAGGGCGGGCAGCCACATGGCGTTCAGGCCGTCAGTTCCACGGCCTTGAAGTCCACCGGCACGTCCAGCGCCACGTTCACGTAGTTGGTGAACAGGTTCAGCGCCGTCACGGCGATCAGCTCCACCACCTGGCCTTCATCGAAACCGGCCTGGCGCACGGCCTGCACGTCGGCCTCGGATACCTGGCCGCGCTTGTCGACCAGCTTGAGCACGAAGGCCAGCGCGGCCGCGGTGCGCGGGTCGTCGGACTGGCCTTTCTGGGCCTTGGCCAGCGTTTCCTCGCTGAGCCCGGCCTTGCCGCCCAGGGCGGTGTGCGCAGCCAGGCAATATTCGCACCGGTTGCGGTCGGCGATGGCCACGGCCAGTTGCTCGCCCAGCCTGGCGCCCAGGGTGCCGCTGCCCAGCGCGCCGAACGAGCCCCACATGCTGCGCAGAGCGGCGGGCGACAGGGAAACCGTGCGGAACATGGCAGGCACGGCGCCGAATGCTTTCTGGATATCCTGCAAGGCGGGCTGGCTGGCGGCAGGGGCCTGGGCGGGCTCGGGCAAAGACAGACGGGACATGATGTTCTCCTGGTAAAGCGGGCCGGCGGCCCGGAAAGACGTCCGGATGGACTGGAAACAGTGTCTCGCCAAATTCGAGACCATTGGATAACATTCATCCATAGAAGTTATCTTTCCATCCAAGGACTGGGGCATCATGAATCTGGACCGACTCTCGCTGCTGCTGGAACAATTCCGCGTGCGCGCCCACCTGTTCCATAACGGCCCCCTGTGCGGCGTGACGCGCTTTGCCGCCCAGCCGGGCCGGGCCTTCCTGCACATCCTGCGGTGCGGCGAGCTCACCGTGCGCCATGATGCGCGCGATCCCTTGCCCCGGACCCTGCGGATCGAGCGGCCCAGCCTGATCTTCTACCCCCGCCCGCTGGAGCACGCTTTCCACAACCCGCCGCAGGACGGCTCGGACTTCACCTGCGCCACGCTGGACTTCGACGGCGGCGAGCAGCATCCCCTGGCCCGTTCCCTGCCCGACCTGATCGTGGTGCCGCTGGACGACATTCCCGGCCTGCGGCAGGCGCTGGAGCTGCTGTTCGCCGAAACCGAGTCCGTGCGCTGCGGACACCGATTGCTGGCCGACCGACTGTTCGAGATCGTGCTGCTGCAGCTGCTGCGCTGGCTGTTCGACCATCCCGACCGCTGCGCCATCCCCGTGGGCCTGTTCCGCGGGCTGTCGCATCCGCCGGTCGCGCGCGCCCTGCTTGCCATCCAGGCGGATCCCGGGCGCAACTGGACGGTACAGTCCCTGGCCCGGGAAGCGGGCCTGTCGCGCAGCGCTTTTGCCGCGCAGTTCAAGCACTGGGTCGGCGACACGCCCGCCGACTATCTGGCCCAGTGGCGCCTGGCCCTGGCCTGCCAGCGGCTGGGACAGGGCCAGTCTGCCAAGCGCATCGCCATCGACCTGGGCTACGCCAACCCCTCCGCGCTCTCGCGCCTGTTCCGCCAGAAGACGGGCCGGTCCATCCGCGACTGGATGGCTTCACGCCGCACGGGCTGATCGATTGCGCTCCAGCACGGCCAGGAAATTGGCGACTGCCGGATTGGGGTTGTCCCAGACACATGCGCACATCAGCCCCGCCCCGCTATCGCCCGCCTCCAGCAGGGGCAGATAGACCAGGGTGTCGGTGCGCAGGCGCGCCAGCGACGCCGGCACCAGCGCGGGCGCGATGCCGGCCTCCACCAGGGTCAGCACGGTGGGCACCAGACTTTCCTGCACGAAGCGGGGCAGGCAGCCGGAGCGCTGCAGCATGCGCTGCAAGAGCAGATGAAAGTAACGCGATTTCTGGCGCGAATATGACACCAGTTCATAGGAGAAGGCCTGCGCCAGCGTCAGCCCCTGCGCATGCAACGCGGCGCGCGGATCGTCGCGCCGCAGCACGAACCTCATGGGCTCGGATTCCACCAGTCGCGGATTCAGATCCGGCACGGCGAAGGACGGGCGTATCAGGGCCACGTCCACCCGCCGCTCGTACAAAGCGGCAGGCATGTCGCTGGAATTCATCTCGTGCACCTGCATGTCCACTTGGGGATAGGCCTGGCGGAAACAGTACAGGTGCCGCGAGACCCCCGCATAGGCGCTGCTGGGCGTCAAGGCGATGCGCAACAAGCCGGTTTCGCCGCGATGAACCTGCTGCACGGCCTGCACGGTCTGTTCCAGCTCGGCGCCGATCAGGCGCAGGCGGCGCTGCAGTTCTTCGCCCGCGGCCGTCAGGCGCACCGAACGGGTGGTGCGCATGAACAAGGTGGCGCCCACCTGCTCTTCCAGACGCCGGATGGCCTGGCTGAGCGGCGGCTGCGTCATGAACAGGCGCTGGGCGGCGCGGCCGAAGTGCAATTCCTCGGCCGCCACCATGAACATGTCTGCCAGTTTCGAATCCAGCATATCGCCTCCAATTAAGTCTTTTAAGATATCAATTTTGATTATTTTTAATATTAGACAACATAATTTTACATCTCTACCATGGCCCCTGAATCATATGAACAACGGGGCCGGCCGACGCGCCATGACGCGCAAACCAGCCCATCGCAGGAGATGAACATGATCCCATTCACCCATCGCGCCGCTTGGCTGGCAGGCCTGCTGTCGGCCGCCTTGCTCGCCCCCGCGGCCGCTTCGGCCCAGGCCGCCTACCCATCGCAGCCCATCACCTTCGTGGTGCCTTACGCCGCGGGCGGCAGCTCCGACACCCGTTCGCGCCAGCTGGCCCAGAAGATGAGCGAAACGCTGGGCGTGACCATCGTGGTCGAAAACAAGCCCGGCGCCAGCGGCAACATCGGCACCAGCATGATTGCCCGCGCCAAGCCCGACGGCTACACGATAGGCCTGGGCAACTTCGGCCCCATGTCCGTGAACAAGGCCCTGTACGGCAGCAACCTGCCTTTCGATCCGCAGCAGGACCTGCAGCCCATCGCCCTGATCGAGCGCGGCGCCCTGGCGCTGGGCGTGAACAGCGCCTCGCCCTACAAGAAGCTGGCCGACCTGATCCAGGACGGCAAGCAGAACCCCAACAAGCTGGACTACGCCTCCACCGGCGCGGGCGGGGCCTCGCACCTGCTGACCGAACAGTTCAAGAGCACCGCCGGCTTCGATGCCGTGCACGTCCCCTACCGCGGCGGCGCCCCCGCCTCCAACGACTTGCTGGCCGGCAACATCTCCTTCTACCTGGAGCTGGCCAGCCTGTTCCTGCCGCACATGCAGGCCGACGCGCCGCGCCTGCGCATCCTGGGCGTGACCTCCGAAGAACGCGTCAAGGCCCTGCCCGACACGCCTACCTTCAAGGAGCAGGGCGTGGACCTGGTGGCCTCCAACTGGTTCGGCGTGGTGGCCCCCGCCGGCTTGCCCGCCGACATCGTGGAAAAGCTGAACCAGGCCGTCAACCAAGCCTTGCAGGACGAGAGCTACCGCAAGATCGTGGAATCGCAGGGCGCTGAAGTCGTGGGCGGAACGCCGGAGGAATTCGCCGCATTCATCCAGCAGGAGAGCGAGCGCTGGGGGAAACTGATCTCCGAGCAGAACATATCCATCCAGTAAGCGTTCCGGCATAGCTTCATGACTTCCAAGCAGCAAACACTGGCCGACCAGGACCAGGCCATCAAGGCCTGGGCCTGGCTGGCCGAGCCTGCCGACCGCCTTCCCGGCTCCTCGGACGGCCCCTTGTCCGGCGTCACCTTCGGCGTGAAGGACGTGATGGACGTTAAAGGCATGCCCACGCGCTATGGCGCCAAGCTGCCCCATGCACTGCCGGCCGAGCGCGACGCCGCCTGTGTGGCCCTGCTGCGCCGGGCCGGCGCCGTTCCCCTGGGCAAGACCGTCACGGCCGAGTTCGCCTACGCGGCGCCCGGCCCGACCCGCAATCCCCTGAACCTCGAACACACGCCGGGCGGTTCCTCCAGCGGCTCGGCCGCCGCCGTGGCCGCCGGCATGGCGGACTTCGCGCTGGGCACCCAGACCGGCGGCTCCATGATGCGTCCGGCAGCCTTCACCGGCGTGCTGGGCTACAAGCCCAGCTTCGGTGCCGTGCATCGCGGCGGCCTGTTCCTGCTGTGCGACAGCCTGGACACCATAGGCTGCTTCAGCCGCGACCTGCCCCTGCTGCGGCGCGTGGCATCGGTGCTGCAGCCCTTGCCGGCGCCCGTGGCGCCCCGTTCGCCCCGCATCGCCGTGCTGAGCGGACAGGAACTGGGGCCGATCGAGCCCGCCGCCCTGCAGGCCCTGGACCAGGGCTGCCTGCATCTGGAGAGGCAAGGAGCGGTGATCCAGCGCCTGGCGCCGGATCCCCAGCTGCACGAATTGCTGGAGCTGCACGGCCGCATCATGCTCTATGAAATGGCTCGCAGCCTGCTGCCCGTCTGGCAGGCCGCGCCGGACGCGCTGAGGCCGGTGACGGTCGATGCGGTGCGCAAGGGCCTGGCCCTGGATCCGCTGGACTATCACGACTGGCAGGCCCGGCGCCGCCTTCTGCAGCGCGAATGGGAACAACGCTACGGCGACTACGACGCCCTGCTGACGCCCGCCGCGCCCGGCCCCGCTCCGCAAGGCCTGCACAGCACCGGCTCCTCCGTGCTGAACCGCCCCTGGTCGCTGCTGGGCTGGCCCACCCTGAGCCTGCCCGCTCCGGCGCCGCACGGCCCTCTTCCCCTGGGCCTGCAACTGATAGGCCGCCCCCAGCAGGACGGCGCCCTGCTGGACCTGGCCACGCTGCTGGTCTGATCCCTCCTGCCCCGGCCCTGCGCGGGCCGGGAAATCGGCGCTTTCTTGAGCCTGCTCAAGACACCCTGAATCCCGAACATTTCAAGCGGCAAGCAGTGCTCTATCATTGAAGACATGGCCGCTGCAGCGCGCGTGCGCCTACTTTCTCCCGTGCCCTGCGGCGACCGGCCTCCTGTTCAAACCGGATCCCTGTCATGCGCCGCCCCATTCTTCTCGTACTATCCGCCTTCTTCCTGATCTGGGCCGTGGAAGCCCTGTGGCTGTCCCCGTCGCCGCCGGGAGACGGACTGTGGGTGATGCGCCAGGAAGGCATGCTGCTGACCGGCATCCTGGCGCTGGGCGCCATGACGGCCATCATGATCCTGGCCTTGCGCCCCCGCCGCCTGGAACCCTGGCTGGGCGGCATGGACAAGGCCTTCGGACTGCACAAGTGGCTGGGAATCATCGCCATACTCCTGAGCCTGGCCCACTGGCTGGCCAAGCAGTCCAAGCCCGTGATCACCGCCGCCATCGGCACCACGGGCAGGCTGGCCAAGACGCCCGTGCCCGAGTGGGTCAGCCTGCTCAAGCCCTACGCCAAGACCGTGGGCGAATGGACCTTCTACGCCCTGATCCTGATGCTGATCATCACGCTGGCGCGCCGCACGGTCTCCTACAAGCGCTGGTACTGGCTGCACCGCTTCATGCCTCTGGCCTATCTGCTGCTGGTGTTCCACGGCGTGGTGCTGACCCCGCCCGGCTACTGGAGCGGTCCGGGCGGCTGGCTGCTGGCGCTGACCATGGCGGCCGGCACGATCGCCGCGCTGGTGCAGCTGGCGCGCGACCTGCGGCCCGCCTACCCTCATGCGGGCACGGTGCGGTCCTGTACGCTGCGCGGCGACGTGCTGGAACTGCAATGCCGCATGGATGAATCCTGGCCCGGACACCAGGCCGGGCAATTCGCCTTCCTGCGCCTGGCCGGCGATCAGGAATCCCACCCCTTCACCCTGTCCGACGCGGACCGCGGCGACCACACCGTCCGTTTCCACATCAAGCAGCTGGGCGACTGGACGCGAGGCCTGCCCGGACGCCTGCAGCCAGGACAGGCCGTGGAGCTGGACGGGCCCTACGGCCGCTTCGTGCCTCCCGACCATGACGACGGCGCCGTGCACGTCTGGATAGGCGCGGGCGTGGGCGCCACGCCCTTCCTGTCCTGGCTGGGACAGGTCCACCAGGACGGCCACGCACCCCAGGCCTGGCTGCAATACGCCTGCCGGCGCCCCGACGATCCCCTGGCCGAAGCCCTGAAAGATGCAGCCGCCGCCCATCCCGATGTGCGCCTGGACATCTATGCCGAAGGCCGCCGCTGGACGGCGCAGGAAGTCCTCAAGCTGTTCCAGGCCGGCAAGCCGCTGCACGTCTGGTTCTGCGGCCCGGCGGCCATGGGCCGTCAGTTGCAGCAGGCGCTCAAGCAAACCCTGCCGCCGGGTTCCTGGACGCTGCACAAGGAGCATTTCGAGTTCCGCTGAGGCGCCGCGCGACGGCGCACGGTCATGAACACGACATCAAACTGACTTATTATCTGTCCGGACTGCCGCAGATCATCGTCAGGAGGACGCCATGCACGCATTTCAGACCATCAATCCGGACGAGATCCTCAACACCCTGGTCAGCCTGACCGTCGCCTTCCTGATGGGCGGCATCGTGGGCTTCGAGCGGCAGTACCGCCAGCGCACGGCCGGCCTGCGGACCAATGTGCTGGTGTGCGTGGGCGCGGCCATTTTCGTGGACATGGCCTTTCGCATCGCCGGTGCGGACGGCGCCGTGCGCGTGGTGGCTTATGTGGTGTCGGGCGTGGGCTTCCTGGGCGCGGGCGTCATCATGCGCGAGGAAGGCCATGTGCGCGGACTGAACACGGCCGCCACGCTCTGGGGCTCGGCCGCCATCGGCGCCTGTGCGGGCGCGGACCTGATCGTGGAGGCCGTGCTCGCCACCCTTTTCGTGCTGGCCGCCAATACCTTGCTGCGCCCCGTGGTCAACGGCATCAACCGGATGCCGGTGGACGCCCAGGCCAGCGAAATCACGCACATCATCCACATCATCACGCCGGCGACGCAGCGCCAGGCCGCCACCCAGGCGCTGGAAGAAGTGCTGGAGCACGAAAACTACCCGCTGGGCGAACTGGAAATCAGCCCCTTCGCCGACGAGCTGGTGGAGATCAAGGCCACGCTGATGGCCACGTCCATAGACCCGCGCGACAGCGACCGCCTGCAGGCCCTGCTGTCCGCCCATCCCGCCATCCAGCAGGTCTACTGGGAGACCAGCACGTCGGAGTGATCGCCCACCGGCACGTGGACTTGCAGGCGCAAGTGCTTGTCCTGGTCCACGATCAGCGTCGTGTGCTCGTACTGGCGCGCCGGCTCGCCCTCCAGGCGAAACCAGGCCTTGCCGTGGCAGGGCTGGTGCACCTCGTGCTGGCGCCACAGGCTCTTGAATTCCGGTGATACGCGCTCCAGCTCCGCGACCAGTTCGACGAAATCGGGAGCCTGCTGGGCGGCCGCGAAATCGCGGCGGAACCCGGCCACCAGGTTCTGCAACTGTTCGTCCCTGTCCTGCATGCGCTCGCGCGTCAAATCGTCGGTGAACAGCATCCAGAGGCGATTGCGCCTTCCGGCCGGCTGGCGCTCGAAATCGAACAGGGCCTGGGCGGCCTGATTCCAGGCCAGCACGTCCCAACGCAGGTTCAGGATGTAGGCGGGGTGGGGATGCAGATCGTGCATCAGGCGCTGCACCAGAGGCGGCACCTGGCACCAGGTCTTGGCGGACTCCACGGGCGGACGCTGGCAGGCCAGCAGGAACAGATGCCGCCGTCCAGCCGCATCCAGACGAAAAACCTGGGCAAGTCGCTCCAGGAAGGCTTCGGACACGCCGATCTCGCGCCCTTGCTCCAGCCAGGTATACCAGGCCAGGCCCACGCCGGCCAATGCGGCCACTTCCTCGCGGCGCAGGCCGGGCGTGCGCCGGCGCGCGCCCACCGGCAGGCCGTAGTCGGCCGGCTCCAGGCTGCGCCGCCGGGCCTGCAGGAACTGGGCCAGGGCATGACGGGTTCGGGGCTTGCTCATCTAGTGGGATCCATGGCGCGGGGACAATCAGGGAGTGACTTTCAGTAATAGCATAAACAAGTAAATTGTAATAGCTATCAGGCTCTCCCAGAATGGAATTCCTACAAGGAGTTCCCATGGTTTCACGTTCCGCTTCCCCTCTGGCGCTGGCGCTTCTGATGGCCGCCGCCTTTCTGTCTGTCTTCGATCTTTTCGTGGTCAACGTCGCCTTGCCCAGTTTGCAAACTTCCCTGCAGGCCAGCCTGGGTCAGGCCGGCCTGGTCGTGGCCGCCTACGAGCTGAGCTTTGGCATGGCGCTGATCAGCAGCAGCCGGCTGGGCGACCGCCATGGCCGGCGGCGACTGTTCGGCTGGGGAGTGGCCAGCTTCAGCGCGGCTTCCGTGCTCTGTGGCCTGGCGCCCGACATCACGCTGCTGATCCTGGCCCGCATCCTGCAAGGCGCCACCGCGGCGCTGATGTTTCCGCAGGTCTACGCCATCCTGAGAGTCAGCGTTCCGGCCGGACGGCAGCGCGCAGCCTTCGCCTGCCTGGGCGCCGTCCTGGGCCTGGCCGCCCTCAGCGGCCAGGTGGCGGGCGGGTGGCTGCTGCAGGCCAATATCCTGGACCTGGGCTGGCGCCTGATCTTCCTGATCAATCTGCCGGTCGGCCTGTTGATACTGCTTCTGTTGCGCCGCATTCCCGAAAGCCGCGAGCCCGACGGCGCCCGCCTGGATCCCTGGGCCGCGGCCGCGCTGGCGCTGGGCGTCTTCGGCGTGCTGCTGGGCCTGATGGAAGGTCCCGCCCGCCACTGGCCCGCCTGGAGCCTGGCGAGCCTGCTGGGCGGCGCGGCGGTGCTGCTCCTGACCGCCCGCCGGCAGCAGGCGTTGCAGGAGCTGGGGCGCCCCGTGCTGCTGGACATGCGCCTGCTGCGCCGACCCGACTTCAGCCAGGCCAGCGTGCTGGTGGTGCTGCTGTACTCCACGGCGAGCTCTTTCTTCATCAGCTTCGCGCTGCTGAGCCAGGGCGGACTGGGCCTGACGCCCATGCAGGCCGGCCTGCTGTTCGCCCCCGCCAGCGCGGCCTTCATGCTGGCGTCCCTGGCCGCCCCCGTGCTGGTGCGGCGCCTGGGCAACGGCGCCATCCTGCTGGGCGGCCTGCTGCACATCGCTGCGTTCGGCGGGCTGCTCGCCCATGCCTGGCCTGGAGACGCCTCGTCCGGCACGGGCGCGTTGCAGGTCCTGCTCATCGCGCTGGGCTGCGCCCAGGGCCTGACCATGACGCCCTTGCTGAACCTGGTGCTGGGCCGGGTGCCCGTGGAACAGGCGGGCTCGGCCGCGGGCCTGCTGTCCACCTTGCAGCAAGTGGGCGCGGCGCTGGGCGTTTGCGCCATCACCCTGCTCTATGCTCCCGCCCTGGCGGCCGGCCCCCGGTTGACCAGCCATCTGGACGGATTCCTGCAGGTCCAGGTCTACAACGTGCTGGCGGCCGTGTGCGTGACCTTGCTGCTGTTTCGGCATACCCGGCCCGCCGCCGACACGCGTCCAAAGGATGCGGGCTTTACTTCGACCTGCTCGAAGGCTGGAACGACCCCACCTTGGCGCCCAGGCCCACGGCAAAGCGATTCCAGCTGTTGATCTGCGTGATGGCCAAGGTCAGGTCGGCGATCTCCCGGTCCGAGAAATGCGTTTTCAGCTCCTGCACCAGGGCTGGATCAGGATGCCTCCGGGCCAGGGTGGTCAACGCCTCGGCCCAGGCCAGGGCGGCGCGCTCGGCGGCGCTGTAGAACGGCGCCTCGCGCCAGGCGGCCAGCAGGTGCAGGCGCTGCTCGGTCTCGCCGCCGGCGCGCGCGTCCTTGGAGTGCATGTCCAGACAATAGGCGCAGCCATTGATCTGCGAGACGCGCAGCTTGACCAGTTCCAGCAGGGGCAGGTTCAGGGCCTCGGTGCGCGCCGACTCCAGGTACGCTTCCACGCCGTGCATGACATTGACGGCTCCGGGCGCAGCCTGATAATAATTGACGGATATAGTCATGATGATCTCCTTGGATGGTTGAAGCCGGCCCCTCGGCCGGCCCGCATTCATAGCCTACCCGGCCCCATCGCCGCCCGATTGTACTTTTGCGACAGACACGACATGCTGACTGCCCGGCCCCTGCTGTATCGCTGCTGCCCGCCCAGCCCGGACCTGGCGCCGCATGTGTCCCTGCACTGGAGCATGCAGGGCGACCTGCCTGCCGGCGTGGTGCGCGAAGAGTACCTGCACCCCGAAGGCGGCTGCGGACTGATCTTCAACCAGGGCGATTCCATGCAGCTCAACGGCCGCGTCCATGGCGCCCGCCGGTGGATCAACGGACCGTCCAGCCGCAGCGCGGTCATCGCCTTGCAAGGCCGGGTGCGCCTGGCCGGCGTGCGCTTCCTGCCCGGCGCGGGCCGCCTGCTGTTGCAGGCCCCCTTGCATGAACTGCTCAACCACAGCCTGGACAGCGGCGATTTCCCCTTGCCGGCCGCGGCGGAAGCCCTATGGCAGGAGCTTCCGCTGGACGATCTGGCGCAACAGAAGCAGCGCGTGGAACAAGGCCTGCGACTGCTGCTGGCGCGCCCGCAAGCCACGGCGGAGGCAGCCTCCCGGCAGGTCAGCCAGGAGCTGCAGAACCTGTCGCAGCGCCTGCGTCATCCCGCCCTGCCCGTTGAACGCAACGCGCCGGCCCAGCCGCGTCAGGTTCAGCGTCTGTTCCGGGACCACGTGGGCATTGCGCCCCATCAGTATTTTTCGCAATTGCGGGCTCAACTGGCGCGCGAACGCATCAAGGCGCTGGGGCCGGACGGCACCCTGACCGAGATAGCCCACGAACTGGACTTCCATGACCAGGCCCATTTCATCCGCGACTTCCAGCGCATCGTGGGCCTGACGCCGGGCCAGTATCGTCGCCGGCAGGACCGCAAGCGCCAGCCCTAGGATGAGCAGGACAAGCGCCCGTCACGACGGCGAAGGCATTTGAAGATCGACGCGGCTCAGCCTTCGAGCCGCGCCGCCGGATCCTGGCGGGAGTAGCGGCGCAGCAATTCATACCATTGCGGCAAGGCTTCGGCCAAGGGAATGGGGTCGATGAAAAAAGCCTCGGAACGGACGGCGAAGAACTCGGCGTGATCGGTGGCGGCATAGGGGTCCAGCGGCAACTGCTCGTACCAGGGCAAGGCGGCCTCGGACTCGGGATCCACATCGGGCGGGATGGCATCCTCCACGGCGGTCAAGGCCCGCTCGAAGGCCTCGAAGGATTCTTCCAGGACCTGCCGCCAATGGCGCACGGACAGGTCCGCATAGCCATGCAGAGGGGGCACGCCGTCGGCCTGCCCGCCCAGCAGGTCCAGCTTGTGCGCGAACTCGTGGATGACCACGTTCATGCCCGTCTCGCCATAGGGTCCGCTCTGCTCCCAGGAAAGAATCACCGGCCCGCCGTCCCAGGCCTCGCCGGAGGCCGGCATCATGTATTCGTGGACCACGCCGGCCTCGTCCACGTCCTGATGGGGAATCATGAATTGCCCGGGATACAGCACGATTTCCGTCCAGCCCTCGTACAGGGCCGGATCCAGGTTCAGGATGGGCAAGGCGGCCTGCACCGCGATGGACAGCATCATCTCGTCCGTGACGACCAGGCCCCGCACGCCCGTGAACTGCTTGCTGGCCAGCAGCCAGGCGGCGCGCTGGCGCAGGCTGTCCAGCTCCGACGCGCTCAGCCCGTCCAGGAAATCGTGCTCGCGCACGGCCTGCTCCCATTGGGCCTCGCCAATCGACGCCAGGGTCTGCTCCACGCGGCTCTGGCGCGCCCCGCGCCCGCTCAGCCAGGCAAACATCAGCTTATCTCCACGGGCGCATGGCCCGACATGAATCCGGACGGATGAAAACGAAAAACACGTCTGTCCGGCAGGACGTGGCCCCGCTATTTTATCCAGTCGCCTGCCTTTTTGACGGCCGGCCGGATCCTGTCATGCGTCGCCATCCTCCCGGACAGCGGGATAACGCTGGATTAGAATACGTACATGGACAAGCTACGACTGGACAAATGGCTATGGGCGGCGCGCTTCTACAAGACACGCAGCCTGGCTTCGGAGGAAATCAGCAAAGGCCGGGTGCTGGTCAACCAGCAAGCCGCCAAGCCCGCGCGCGAAGTCGCGCCCGGCGACCTGATCACCCTGCGCAAGGAGGACCCGCCCATGCACGTGCGCGTGACGGCCCTGAGCGGCGTGCGTGGACCGGCGCCCGTGGCCCGCCAGCTGTACCAGGAAACAGAAGAAAGCAGCGCGGCCCGCGCCCGCGCCGCCGAAATGCGCCGCCTGGCGCCGGAACCCGCCCTGGACTACGACGCCGGCCGCCCGACCAAGCGCGACCGGCGCCAGATGCAGATCCTGCGGGGCAAGTAGCCTGCGCCTACCGGTCCGCCGGCTTGAACCCGTCCCGGTTGGGCATCTTCACCTGCGGCAGGCTGGCCTGGTCCATGACCTGGTCCGGCTGGATGGCGCCCGCCCTGGACAGAATATAGGCCGCCAGGGCATAGACCTCGTCGTTGCTCAGGCTGCCCGGCGCGGTGAAGGGCATGGCGCGTTTGGTGTAGTCGAACAGCGTGGTGGCGTAAGGCCAGTAGCTCTCCACCGTCTTGACCGGGGGCCCGCTTGCGGCGGCCAGGGTGCCGCGCCCGCCGATCAGCCGGTCGCCGATGCCTCCCTCCAGATTGGCGCCGTGACAGGCCATGCAATGCTGGGCGTACAGTTTTTCACCCTGCTGCACCGTGCCCGATCCCTTGGGCAGGCCTCGCCCGTCCGGCAGCGGCGAGACGAAATGCTCCAGCTCCGCATCGGTCGCGGGCTGGCCGAACCCGTAGACATGCGCCTGCTGCGCCGATGCCGCGCCACAGGCCGCCGCCAGGAGCGCGGCCAGACAGGTTCTAGTCATGATGAACATTGGACACCTCCCCGGATGACGCGACCTTCCAGCTCTGTATGCCGTTCAGGTGATACACGGACGCCAGCCCCCGCTCCTTGACCAGTTGGGCAATGCTGGGCTGCACATAGCCCGTCTCGTCCGTACAGCGGCTTTGCAGGACGGCTTCCTTGCCATCCCATTCCCAGGGCAGGGAGAAGCGCGTATGGCAGATGGGCAGCACAGGACCGTGCAGCACGGCGTCGCGCCAGCTTCGCCCGCCGTCCACGGACACTTCGACCCGCTTGATCGCGCCGCGCCCCGACCAGGCCAGCCCCGAGATCTCATAGAAACCGGGCTCGCGCAGCACCATTTCCCCGGAAGGAAAGGTGATGACGGACTTGGCCTCCATCAGGAAGGAAAACTGCAGGGCGCTGCCGTCGGGCATCAGATCGGTGTACTTGGACGTTTCCTCGCGCGTCATGAAAGGGGTGTCGGAAACCTCAAGCCGCCGCAGCCACTTGATGGACATATTGCCCTCGTAGCCCGGCACGAACAAGCGCAGGGGATAACCCTGCTCCGGCCGGAGCGCTTCGCCGTTCTGCCCGTAGGCCAGCAGGCAGTCATGCATGGCTTTCTCCAGCGGAATGCTGCGCGTCATGACGGCGGCGTCCCCGCCTTCGGCCAGCAGACATTTCGCCCCTGGCCTCACTCCCACTTCATTGAGCACGGTGGCCAGCGGCACGCCCACCCACTCCGAGGTGGACGTCAGCCCATGGGTTCCCTGCACGGTCTTCATTGTCGGCTTGGACCATTCCGTCAGGCCATTGCCCGAGCATTCCATGAACATCAAGCGCGACAGGGCCGGAAAGCGGCGCAGGTCCCCCATGGAATATTTGCGCGCCTGCTTGACCATGCCATGCACGAACAAGGTGTGCGTGGCCGGATCAATGGTGGCGATGCCGCCGTGGTGCCGTTCATAATGCAATCCGGAAGGCGT
The DNA here is from genome assembly GCF_965112015.1 of Alcaligenes sp. Marseille-Q7550. Lineage (NCBI taxonomy): Bacteria > Pseudomonadati > Pseudomonadota > Betaproteobacteria > Burkholderiales > Alcaligenaceae > Alcaligenes > Alcaligenes sp. Marseille-Q7550. The sequence goes on along the minus strand of NZ_CBCOPU010000001.1, from coordinate 579,658 downwards.
GATGATCCCCATGCTGTTCTGCAAGGGCGTGAAGCTCCAGGACGATTCGGTGGTCTTGGTTGCGTAGCGAGTGCGCACTTCCTTCTCGACCTGCGACCGGGCGCCATAACCACCATCATCCACCCCCACCCCGACGCCCTGGACTCGCGTGGCGTCCGGCGGAACGGTTCGCTCTATGGCCCCCGGCGTAGCCGCCTGCGCCAGGCCCCCGGCCGTGCCGGCTACGGCCAAGGCTCCCAGCATGAAGCGGCGGCGCGGCGGCAGGCTATGGGGATTGGGGCCGTCGCCGTGGAAATAAGGCGATGCGGGGTCCTGGCGTTCCTGCTCCAGGAACTGCGCTTCCAGCTGCTGCAACTGGACATGGCTGCGCTTGAGGGTCGCGCTGTCGCCATGACGGTTTGCGTCACTCATAAACGTCCTCCCTTCGGGTTCAGGTACGGCTTATGAACTACAAAACGTGCAGGCGAGCGCGCCCTGCACCATCCCGCGCACGACGGCGAGATGGCGTCAGCGTAGTCCGCAATAGTTGAACTGCCAACTATTGAATACCCAGGTATACAGCGCCACGAAAGCGCAATCTGCCACCTGTTGTCGGCACTGCAAAACTTGTTACCAGCCATCTCCCCAGGGGGCTGGAGCGCTCTTCCTGTTGCACGCCGTTGCTCATGCAACGGCTCGGCCGGGAAGCAGGCCGCTAGGATTAGAGCCGCCTTGAACCGGCACGGAATCATCACCTTCTCCTGGGGAGAACCACATGTCCTGCACCACTTTGCGCGCCCGTCTCGCCCGCCTGGCCTTGCTGGCCAGCGCCGCCCTGGCCCTGACCGCCTGCGCCTACGAAGACCCGTACTACGGAGGCTACTATGAAGGCGGCTATTACGAGGACGGCTACCACGGCGGCCGCCACTACGATGACGAGGACTGGCGGATGCGCGAATACCGCCGCCAGCAGGCCGAACACCGGCGCGAGATGCGCCGCCATCAGCAGGAACGGCAGCGCCATATCGAACGCCAGCAACGCGAACAGCAGCGCCAGATCCGTGAACAGCAAGCCGAACACCGGCGCCAACAGCAGGAAATGAATCGCCAGCACCGGGAGTGGCAGCGCCAGCAGGAAAAACGGCGCCGGCAGCAGGACGAAGCGCATCGCCGACACCGTTGGCAGGGCTAGAAACGGCCTTCAGCACAAGGCTATAGCCCCCGGCTGATATATCAAACCTCCCGTTAATATATGAGCAATATCAAGGGTTTACACCATTGATCGATCTTCACCGCTAAAGCTATAAACCTAAATCAATTACATGCATACGCATGGAAATGCTTTTAGGAGACCTGGGCATGAAGATCACTGCGGTACGCGCCATTCCCTTGAACGTGCCATTCGAATTCAACGGCGGCGGCATACGCAAGCCCTCCAACCTGGCGGTCTGCCATGTGGAGATCGAGACGGACGAAGGCATCACCGGCTACGGCCTGACCGCCATCACCGAAGAACATCCCGTGGCCAGCGCCGTGAACGACATCCTGGCCGCGGACCTGATCGGCCAGGATCCGCTGAACACCGAACGGCTGTGGGACCGCATGTACTGGAACGTCTGCCCGCGCGGCCAATCCGGCTACGGCATGCACGCCATCTCGGCCCTGGACATCGCCCTGTGGGACATCAAGGGCAAGGCCCTGGGCCAGCCCGTCTGGAAGCTGCTGGGCGGCGCGCGTGAACAGATCCCCGCCTACGCCACCTTCGGCTTCTCCTTTCTGCAGGACGAAGAGCTGGTGCAGGTGGCGCGCGCCTGCGTGGACCAGGGCTTCCGGGGCCTGAAGATGGTGGTGGGCCACAACGGCCTGCAGCGCCGCGACGAGCCGCGCCCCCTGCCGGATGTGATCCGCCAGGACATCCGGCGCATGAGGCTGGTGCGCGAAGCCATCCCCGCCGAAGTCGGCCTGTACATCGACGGCAACTGCAGCCTGGACTACTTCCACGCCCAGGAGATCGCCCGCGCCGCCCGCGACCTGGACGTGGGCTTCTTCGAAGAACCCATCACGCAGAACGATGCCGGCCGACTGCGCGAACTGCGCCGCCAGACCGGCATCACCATCGCCGCCGGCCAGAACGAGGGCCAGGCCTATCGCTTCCGCGACCTGCTGATGCACCAGGCGGTGGACATCGTGCAGCCCAATGTGCTGATTTCCGGCGGCTTCACGCAATCGCGCAAGATCTTCGGCCTGGCCGAAAGCTTCAACGCCTCGGTGGCCAACGGCGGCGCCTTCCCGTCCCACAACGGCCGCCTGCACAGCGGCCTGCTGAACGGCGGCGAAGTCGAATGGCACCTGGCCGCCAGCGCCATGATGGCCGAGATCTACACCGGACTGCCCCAGCCCGACCAGGGCTGGATGCGCATGCCGCAGGCGCCCGGCCTGGGCCTGACGCCGCGGCTGGACCAGATCGACAAGCTGCGCCGTCTTCCCGGCAGTCTCGGAAACGGCAAAGGCTGACCAACCCCACCTGAGAGGTAAGCAGACATGAAACCGTGGTCCCGTGTTGTTGTTGTCCTCAGTCTTTTCCTGGCCGGCGCGCAAGGCCCTGGCCGCCCCGCCCGCCTGGGCCGAACGACCGGTGCGCCTGATCGTGCCCTCCGCCGCCGGCGGCTCCGGCGACACACTGGCCCGCCCCTGGCCGAGGCCCTGGGCCAGCAGATCGGCCAGACCGTGGTCGTGGAAAACAAGGGCGGCGTGGGCGGCGTGCTGGGCGCGAGCATGGTGGCCAGCTCCAGCCCCGCCGACAATCAGCTGCTGTTCGGCGCGGTGCACCACACCATCGCCCCGGCCGTGCTGAAGAACTTCCCCTACGATACCCGCAAGGACCTGAAGGCCGTGACCCTGATCGCGGCCATGCCCAACGTGCTGGTGGTCAATGCCGCATCGCCCTACCACAGCGTGAACGACCTGCTGGCCGCCGCGCGCCAGGGCAAGGGCGTGAACTACGGCACCAGCGGCGTGGGCACCATGCTGCACCTGATGGCCGGCAAGCTGGAAAAACTCTCCGGCACGACCATGACGCCGGTGCACTACAAAGGCAGCGGACCGGCCGTCATGGCGCTCATCGGCGGGGACCAGATCGACTTCATGTTCGAGACCATGCCTTCGGCCGTGGCGCAGATACGCAACGGCCGCCTGCGAGCCCTGGCCGTCTCCAGCCCCGAGCGCGCCCGGGCCCTGCCCGACGTGCCCACCTTGAAGGAACTGGGCATGGACGAGCTGAGCGCCCAGACCTGGTACGGCATCTTCATGCAGGGCGAGGTTCCGGAGGCCACCGTGCAAAGCGTGGCCGGCGCCATCCACCAGGCCCTGCAGACCGAAAAAATCCAGGCCATCTGGCAGACCAACGGCGCGCAGGTGCAGTCCAACAGCCCGGCCGAGTTCACGGCCTATGTGGACCAGGAGCTGAATTACTGGGCAGATACCGTGCAGACGCTGGGGCTGAGCAACTTCTGAGGCCCTGCGCGCCTGCGGGCCGCGTCTTCCGGCCTTGCCTTTGGGCCTGGCTATTCCTGACGCTTTGGCGCTGTTCAACCACCCCCGCGCCTGCCATGCCCTCCACCTTTCACCCCTACCCCGAACTCGCCGCCCAACTGCTGCCCCACTCCAGCGGCTGCGACGGCGACGGCTCGCACGATCTTTCCCATCTGCAGCGCGTCTGGAAGAACGTGTGCGCCATCCAGTCGGAAGAAGGCGGCGATCTGCGCCTGCTGCTGGCCGCCGCCCTGCTGCACGACTGCGTGGCCGTGGAGAAGAGTTCGCCGCTGCGCGCCCAGGCATCCACGCTGGCGGCTGAGAAAGCCGGGCGCATCCTGGCGGACCTGGGCTGGAGCGCGCCGGACCAGGAAGCGGTCATGCACGCCGTGCGGACGCACAGCTTTTCCGCCGGGCTGCCGCCCCTCAGTCTGGAAGCCCGCATCCTGCAGGATGCGGACCGCCTGGACGCCATCGGTGCGCTGGGCATCGCCCGCTGCTTCTATACGGCCGGGCGCATGGGCTCCAGCCTGTATCATCCGCAGGATCCCGAAGCCCAGGACCGCCCTCTGGACGATGCGCGCTATGCGCTGGATCATTTCTCCGCCAAGCTGCTGAAGCTGGCCGAAGGCTTTCAGACGGAAACCGGCCAAAGGCTTGCCCGGGAACGCCAGGCGCGCATGCAGCGCTACCTGCGGGAACTGCTCGACGAATTATGACGCCCGCCAGGCCACGCGGACCTTGATCGTCCGGCAGGCCTAGAGTTCGGTGTATTTCTTGTTCGTGCCGCGCACCTTGTCGGCAGGGTACTTCTGCGCGTTCTTGGCGATCTTGCGGGTGACCGCTTCGTTCATGTCCACGCCCAGCACATGGGCCAGCCGGCTCAGGTAGATCTGCACGTCGGCCAGTTCGTCGCGCACCGCCTCGGCCGTGCGCGGATCGGCGCCTACCCCGCGCGATTGCTCTTCCGTCAGCCACTGGAAGATTTCCACCAGTTCGCCGACTTCGTTGGTCAGGGCCATGGCCAGGTTCTTGGGGCTGTGGAACTGTTCCCAATCGCGTTCGCGCGCGAATTCGGCCACTTTGGCGTTCAGGGCGGACAATTCGATCAGGAGACGATCGGAGGACGGATCAGGCACGGCGCAAATCATAAAAATTGGGAGACTAACGCATACTAAGACCAGCGGCGGCGCGGCGCAATGCCGGCCTGGACATTTGACGACTGAAACGATTTGCCACATAATCAGGAATGATTCTCATTCAAAATCATGTCTTCTGCATCCTCCGATCAATGGCACATCCACGCCGGCACTCCCGAGCTGAACATCAGCGGCGGGCTGCTGCGCGTGCAGCCGGGCCAGACCATCACCGAGGAAAATGAGGCTGGCTTGAAACTGGTGCTGTTGCTGGGCGGCGGCGCCGTGCGCTACCGCATGTCCCAGGCGCCCGCCGCCCAGTTGCAAGGCCCGGCCCTGCATTTGAGCCTGAGCAGCCGGCCTTTCGTCGTCAATCACAGCTTCCATGCCGATACGCCCGTGCATTATGTGGCCATACGCATGCCCGAGCAGGCCCTGGAGAATTGGCTGGACATGGACGCCGCGGACTGGAGCCGTCGCCAGGGCTCGCCCGCAGGGCCGTTCATCCTGGACAGCCAGGCCGACAAGCCCCTGCAGGCTCTGGCGCGCCAGCTACTGCTGTGCCCGCTGCAGGGCGGCTTGCGGCAGTTGTACCTGTCGGGCAAGGCGCTGGAGCTGACCGCCACCGTGCTGGCGACGCTGGACGCGCGATCGACAGCGAGCTCTGCAGCGAGCATCAACTTGCCGGCCCGGCAGCGCGACTGCCTGCAGCAGGCGCGCGCGCTCTTGCTGCAGGAGCTGTCCCAGCCGCCTGGCCTGGATTGGCTGGCCGCCCGGGTCGGCCTGAGCGTCACGCTCCTGACGCGGGGCTTTCGTCAGATGTTCGGCATGAGCGTCTACGAATTCGTGCGCGAACAACGCCTGGAACAAGCCTACCGCATGCTGGCGACCGGCGCCTGCAGCGTATCGCAGGCGGCCGGCGCCTGCGGTTACAGCGATTCGCACTTCTCCAAGATTTTCCAGAAACGCTACGGCGTCCCTCCCCGCGCCCTGCGCCGCTGAACCACCTGCATACCGGCCAGCGCCAGACAAATACCGGCCAGAGCCAATGGTGGCGGCACGCTCTACATAGAATAGATGAGATTGATTATCAATAACAATTTCATGTAGAGAGAAGCTTTCGTGGACATCTTCCCGTCTCGCCGCCCGTCCTGCGCTCCCGCGGGCTTGTCGGCCCTTCTGCTGATCAGCCCCGCTGCGTTCGCCCAGGCCAATCCCGAAGTCAGCCAGTTGCCCGGCATCGTGGTCTCCGCCCAGCGCGACAACGCTCCCACGCTGATGAAAGGCGCGCAAACCCTGAAGGAAACCCCGCAGTCGGTGACCATCATCACCCGCGAGCGCATGGACCAGCAGAACCTGCAGAGCCTGGACGAAGTCCTGCAGCATGCGCCCGGCATCACCGTGCAGCCTTACCAGTTGCTGACGACCGGCTACTATGCGCGCGGCTTCAAGATCGACTCTTTCCAGCAGGACGGCGTGCCCATCCAGATGGGCCAGATGGCCAGCCCGCCCCAGGACATGGGCATCTACGAGCGCGTGGAGATCCTGCGCGGGGCCAACGGCCTGATGCAGGGCGCCGGCAATCCCGCCGCCACGGTGAACCTGGTGCCCAAGCGTGCGCCGCGCGAGTTCCTGGCCCAGGGCGAGCTGTCCGCAGGCAGCTGGAATCGTTATCGCGGCCTGGTCGACGTGGGCGGCCCCGTCAACGAAAGCGGCAGCCTGCGGGCCCGCATCGTGGCAAGCCATGAGGATCGCGGATTCTTCTACGATGTGGCGGGCCAAAAATCCAGCAATTTCCACCTTCTCTTATACACATCTCACGCTCCCGTCGGCCCCTTCCGACGAGTAGCTGACCCTGGGGCTGCAACACCAGCGCATCCGCTCCACCACCACGATGGCGGGCGTGCCCTTCTACCGCGACGGCACGGACATCGGCCTGCCGCGCTCCACCTATCTGGACGTGGACTGGGACCGCTTCGACTGGGACACGACCCGCGTCTTTGGCGGCATCGAGCACAACTTCAGCAATGAATGGACCGCCAGGCTCAACCTGAACCACCAGAAAGGGGATTCCGCCCTGAAATACGCCGGCGCCAACGGCGCGGTCGACCCCTTGACCGGGACCGGTCCGCGCCTGACGGGCGGAGCCTATAAGTTCGAGAACAGCCAGACCAGCGCGGACGGCTACCTGACCGGCCCCTTCACCCTGCTGGGCCGCCGTCACGAAGCCACAGTGGGCATGAACTACCAGCGCACCAGCCTGGAGCAGTTCTCGGGCAACTTCCTCACGCCCGTGAACCAGCCGGTGAACATCTGGGACTGGAACCCCGGCAGCATCCCCGAACCCGCCGTCGGCCCCTATGTCTCCCGCGGCCCGACGACAACGACGCAATCGGGGCTTTATGCGGTGGGCCGCTTCTCGCTGGCCGACCCGCTCAAGCTGGTCGCGGGCCTGCGCCTGAGCCAGTGGAAGCAGGAAGGCGCGGGCGTCTCCAGCAAGGTCAGCAATGAATGGACGCCCTATGGCGGCCTCATCCTGGACATCACGCCGCATTGGTCCGTCTATGCCAGCTATGCGCAGGTCTTCCAGCCGCAGACGCAGACCACCTGGGACGGCCAGGCCCTGGATCCCGTCAAGGGCGCCAACCTGGAAGCCGGCATCAAGGGCGAATTGCTGGACGGCCGCATCAACAGCAGCCTGGCCTTCTTCAACATCCGCCAGCGCAATCGCGCCCAGGTGGATCCGGCCTACCCTTGCGCGGGCATGAGCTGCTTCTATGTCAGCGGCGGCGAAGTGGAAAGCCAGGGCGTGGAAGCCGAAATCAGCGGCCAGCCCCTGCCGGGCCTGGACCTGTCGCTGGCCTATACCTACAACACGACCAAATACCTGAAGGATGCCCAATCGCAGGGCCAGCCCTTTGCCAGCTTCACGCCCAAGCATATCGCACGGCTCTGGGCCAACTACACCTTTCCCTGGGACAACGGCCGCCTGAGCGCCGGCCTGGGCGTGCAGGCGCAAAGCGCCTACACCGTGCAGTCCGGCGGCTTGACCCTGCGCCAGGGCGGCTACGCGCTGGCCAACGCGCGGCTGGGCTATCGCATCAACCGGAGCCTGAGCGCCGCCCTGCATGTCAACAACCTGTTCGACCGGCGCTACTACCAAAGCCTGTCCGGGCCGCAATGGAACAACCGCTATGGCGAGCCGCGCAACGTCATGCTGACGCTGCGGGCCGAGTACTGACATGCGTCTTCCCGGCTTTGGTGGCCGGGCCCGGGGCCTGCTGGCCCTGGGCCTGGCGCCGCTGCTCAGTACGGGGCTGGCCGCGGGCGTCGCCGCCTGGGGTCCCGGCTCGGACGCCCTGAACCGGCTGTACGCCGGCCTGTTCATCGGCGTGCTGGCCCAATGCCTGCTGCTGGCGGCCTGCCTGACCATCCGCCGCCCCGCCGGCCTGCCGCTGCGCCGCGCGCTCTCGGCCAGCCACGCCTGGACGGGAGCCGTCCTGGGCGCCATGCTGTTCGTCATCTGTTTGAGCGGGGCGCTTGCGGTGCTCAAGCCCGAGCTGCACAACTGGGAAATGCCCTCTGAGCGCCGGCATCCATCCGTCACGCTCGATCTGGACGACATGCTGGCGCAAGGGCTGGCGGCCTTCCCCCATGCGGACGTCCTGCAGCTGGACCTGCCCGCAGATGGACAGGTACAGGCGCGCGTCCAGCCGGCCGGGCCGCCGCAAGGCGCCCAGAACGCGTCCGCAGCCCTGGCATTTCCGCCCCAGGCTCCGGTCCACGGCAAGCTGACCGGGCTGCTGACCGGATTGCACAATACCTTGTACGCGGGCTTTCCCGGCCGCATCCTGGTCAGCCTGTTCGGCTTCGCCCTGGGCGCGCTCGTCCTGGGCGGGGTGTTGCTGCACCCGCGCCAGGGCGCCGGCCTGCTGCGCCTGCGCCTGCGGTCCGGCCTGCGCGTCCTGGCGTATGACGCCCACAAGCTGCTGGGCCTGTGGCTGGCGCCCCTGCTTTTTCTGATCGCCGCCACCGGCATCTTCTCCGGCCTGGGCGCGCTGGCCACCGTCCAGCTGGCGCCCTGCGCCTTCCCGGAGCAACCCCGGCAAGCCATGCAGGCGCTGATGCAGCCCTACGAACGGCCCGCCGCCGGCCAGGCCGCGTCCATGTCCAGCCTGAACGAATTGCTGGACCGCCACCGCCAGGCCCACCCCGCCTTCCTGATCCAAGGCGTGACCGTCCACCACTGGGGCGACGCGCACGCCTACGCCACGCTGCGCGGGGCGGCCCGCGGGCAATTGAGCACCGCCCTCTTCGAACGCTATCACTACGCCCTGACCGACCTTGCCCTGCTGCGGCACGACAGCGCGGCCCAGCGCGGCGCGTTCACCCAGGCCTTCATCGCCGTCCAGCCCCTGCATTTCGCCCAGTACGGCGGCGCGGTCAGCCGCTGGCTGCACGCCCTGGCTGGGCTGGCCGGCGCAACATTGGCCGCCAGCGGAGTCTGGCTGTGGCTGGCGCGGCACGGCGCGAATTCATTCCGTCGACCCTGGCTCAGCGGCGCGATGCTGGGCCTGCTGCTGGCCTGCTGCACCCTGTTCGCCATCACGGCCCTGACGCCCGACTCCTGGCCTGCGCGGGCGCGCTGGCAGGCCTGGAGCTTCGGCCTGGCCTGGTTCGGCGTCCTGCTGTACGGCCTGCTGCCGGCCCGGCGCCGCGCCTCTCGGCCGGCCGGCCTGTTGCGGCTGGCCTCCCTGCTGCTGAGCGTGGCCGTCGCCGCCAGTCTGGCAAGACAGTGGGGCGGCGCGCTGCAAGCCGAGCTGCCGGCCCTGTTCATCAATCTTCTCCTGTCGGCGGCCGCCGCCTCGCTCTGGCGGCTGGCCCGACGCCTTTCTCTTGGAACGCCATGACATCCAGATCCTCCACCCCCGCCGCCTTCACCCTATCCCAGACCCTGGCCGCGCTGCAGGCCGACGCCACAGTGCAGCTCCTGCCCTTCCACGAGCGCGGCCGGGCCCGCGCCGACTGGCTCATCGGCATCCGCATGTTCTCGGACAACGCCTCCGTGCACGGCAGCCACTGGGAACGCCACCCTCGGGGCGATGAAATCCTGACCCTGCTGGAAGGCTGTCTGCACGTCATCCTGGAAGGTTCCCAGGCCGATACGCGCCTGACCCTACAGCCCAACCAGTCCTCCGTCGTGCCGCGCGGCTGCTTGCACCGCCTGGAAGTGGCCGAGCCCGGACGCCTGCTGTTCATCACGCCCACCACAGGCAGCGAGCACCGCTTGCGCAAGGAAGCCTGACATGACCAAGACCGCATCAAACCGGCCCGCCCTGCTCTGGCCCCTGATCGCCTGCCTGTACATTTCCCAAGGCGTCCCGTTCGGACTGGCCATGGAAGCCCTGCCCGCCGCCTTGCGCCATGCCGGCGCCGAACTGGCGGCGCTGGCCTGGCTGCCGCTGGTCGGCCTGCCCTGGGTGCTGAAATGGAGCTGGGCCTCCCGGGTGGACAATCATTGGCATCAACGCCTGGGACGCCGCCGCAGCTGGATCATTCCCATGCAGTCACTGGTCCTGGCCTGCCTGCTCGGGGTCTGGATGCTGGGGATCTCGGCCGCCACCCTGCCCTGGCTGCTGGCGCTGGCGGTGGCCGCGTCCCTGGCCAGCGCCACCCAGGACGTGGCCACCGACGCGCTGGTGGCCGAGCAGTTCCCGGCCTCTTCCCTGCCCGCGGCCAACGCCGTGCAGGTAGCCAGCACCATGGTGGGATTCTTCTACGGCGGGCCGGTATTCCTGATGATCTACGGCAAATTGGGACAGGCGGCGGCCATGCTTGCGCTGGCGCTGCCCATCTCAGCCAGTCTCTCGCTGGTGCTGGCCTGGCGCGAGCCGGCCGTGCAGGCATCGGGCCAGTCGGGCAAGGCCAGCCTGCGGCATTTCCTCCTGTCGGGCCGCAGCGCCTGGGGGCTGATCGCCGCGGCCTTCCTCTCCGCCGTGACCGTGGTCGCCTGCCACGGCCTGGGGAAACTCCTGCTGGTCGATGCGCATTGGCCGCTGACCAAAATCGGCCAGATCGGCATGCTGGGCGGTGCGGTGACCATCGTGCTGGGTTGCGGCGGCGGCGCCTGGCTGGTGCGCCGGCTGGGCGCCTGGCCGGCCTTTCACGCCGGCATCGCCGCTGCCGGAACGGCCGCCGCCATCTGGGCCTGGCTGGCATGGCAAGCGCCGGCGCTGCCGCTGGCCGCGGTCTGGACGGCCACCTTGCTGGCCAGCTTCGGCGCCGGCAGCGCTTCGGTCGCCGTCATGACGGCGGCCATGCGCTTTGCCCATTCCCGCCATCAGGCGGGCACCGACATGACCATGGTGCAAAGCATGCGCGATCTGGGCGAGATGGCCGCCTCATCCTCGCTGATCGCCCTGGCCGCCGGGGTGGGCTACACGCAGGGCTTTCTGCTGGGCTTGGTACTGGCCATGCTGACGCTGATACTGGTGCCAGCCCTGCTGGGCGCACGTTCCGCAAGAGCCGGGGTGCAATCCCGGCCCTGAAGTGGCTACGTCGCCCGGGCCAGCCCGGCCATCAGGCGGTCCAGCGCATTGGCGAATTCACGGCGGTCAGTCTGGCTGAAAGGCGGCGGGCCGCCGATGTCGACGCCTGCGCCGCGCAGCTCCTCCATCATGTCGCGCATGGCCAGCCGCTCGCCGATGGAGCCGGCGTCCAGGCGCTCGCCGCGCGGGCTGAGCACCAGCGCCTGCCGGGCCAGCACCTGCGCCGCCAGGGGAATGTCGGCCGTGATCACCAGGTCGCCCGCGCCCACGTGCTGGACGATGTAGTCATCGGCCACATCGAAGCCGCGCGGCACCTGGACGGCGCGCAGCCATGGCGAGGGCGGGGTGCGCAGCATCTGGTTGGCCACCAGCGTCAGGCGCCGTTCCCAGCGCTGGGCGGCGCGATACAGGATATCCTTGACCACCGCCGGGCAGGCGTCGGCATCCACCCAGATGTGCATGGATCAACGCTCCAGGGCCTGGGCCAGCAGGCGGTCGACCAGTTCGTTCATGGCCACGCCCTCGGCCGCCGCGCGTGCGCGCAAGGCATCGATCACGGGCTGGGTCAGCTTGACCGGGAAGGAGACCAGTCCGGCCGCCTGGTCCAGGCGGCGCTGTTCGCGCCGGTCGGGCACGACGGCTTCGCCGGCAAAGCGGGCCGGCGGCGTGGCCGCCTTCATCTTGCCCATCAGCTTCAGGGCCTTGTTTTTTTCGAGATCAGTTCGTTTCATGTGCTTTCCGCCAAGATCCGGCATGCCCGCCTGGAAGAAGCGGACTGCGCATGGCGGGCGCCATGTGCCGGCATGGCATGCATACTGCTCAGGACGGCCGCAAAAGTCCAGGCATTTATGGCGGCGCGCAGCGGCCTGAAACAAAAATGCCCCCACGCTGCGCCTTCGGCTTGCTGCCCCCCGAGGGGGTGCTTTTTACCTTGGGGCGGCCCGGCGGTAAAAAATACCCCCGCGCTGCGCCTTCGGCTTGCTGCCCCCCGAGGGGGTGCTTTTACCTTGGGGCGGCCCGGCGGTAAAAAATGCCCCCACGCTGCGCAGGCTGATCGCCTGCCTGCTGCCCGCGTCGCGGCTTGCATGCCGCTCGGATTCGCCAGCCGCGCTACTCCTGCGCGCCGGCATCGGCACGCACGATGCCGCAGCGTTTGTGCGCCCGCATGACAACGGCGACATCGCTGTTGAGCACCCCCTCCATTTCTCCAAGGCGGCGCGTGACGACATCCCAGAGCTGGGTGCTGTCGCGGCACAGCACATGCCAGAAAAGCTGCGAGGGGCCGCTGGTGCCGAAGAGGCAGCGGGTATTGGGGTCCTGCGCCAGATGCGCGGCCAGGGCGTTGACTGCCTGCGGACGCACCTGCACCGACACCACCGCCTCGACCGGGAACCCCACCAGTGCGGGCTCGACCTCGACCCGGAACGACAGCGCCCGCCGCTCCACCAGATGCTGCAACAGGCGCTGCGCGGTCGGCTCGCTCACGCCGGCGTGCTCGGCCAGTTCGGCCAGGCTGGCCCGGCCATCGCGCTTGAGCCGGGCCGCGATTCGCTGCTCGGCCTCGGTCAGCACCGCCGGAGGGCTGACCGGCGCTGCCCCCGCGTCGGCGGCGTGTTGCGCCTGGATGCGCCACTGACCCGCGCGCCGGAAAGAGCGCAGCACCAGACGCGCATCGACATGCTCCACCCCCGCCATGGACGGCAGGATGCGTGTCACCAGCTCGGGCATGTCGGCTTCGTCGGCCAGCGTCAGCTCCGCCATCAGGTCGGCGGAGCCGGCCAGCGTCACGACCAATTGGCAGTTCTCCAGCCGCGCCAGCTCCTCGGCCACCTCCGGCACCTGTCCGGCGCGGCAGCGGATCCAGGCATGCAGCACCACGCCCCGCCCCGCAGCCAGGGGATCGGTTTCAGCGACCACGCGCAAGGCATCCGCTTCCAGAAGGCGTTTGATGCGCCGCGCCACCGTGCGCTCGGCGATGCCGGCCGCCGCGCCCAGCTCGCGCCAGGAGGCGCGCGGTTCGGCCTGCAGGGCGATCAGGCAGGCGAGATCGGTGTCATCGAGTGTTGGCATTAAGGGCTTACCCTTACTTGACGTGACAATATTCATCAAATTAACCTTCCGAAATTGCTAAAAACAAAAACTTTAAACTTATTTTTGTCCAAAAATAAACTTCCTCGAGGATTTCATGAGCACTCCCTCCCATCAACCGAGCGCCGTGCAGGGAGCCGCCGCTGCCCCGGTCTCACGCGCCCGCACCATCCTGGCCGGTAGTGTAGGCAATGCCGTCGAATGGTTCGACTGGACCATCTACGCCTCCTTCGCCATCTTTTTCTCCAGTCAGTTCTTCCCCGAAGGCAATGACACCGCGGCCCTGCTGGCCACCTTCGGCATCTTCGCGGTGGGCTTTTTCATGCGCCCGATCGGCGGCTGGCTGCTCGGCATCTTTTCCGACCGCTACGGCCGCAAGGCGGCGCTGGGGCTGACCATCCTGATGATGGCGGGCGGCTCGCTCATTATCGCCGTAACGCCCACCTATGCCTCCATCGGCCTGGCCGCCCCGCTGCTGCTGACCGCCGCGCGCCTGCTGCAAGGCCTGTCGCTGGGTGGAGAGTATGCCTCGGCCACGACCTTCCTGGCTGAAATGGCGCCGCCCAAGCGCCGCGGTTTCTATTCCAGCTTTGTATTCTTCAGCGCCGCCGTCGGCATTCTTGCGGCTTCGGCCGTAGGCTGGATCCTCACCTCCCTGTTGAGCAAGGCGGAAATGGCCGCCTGGGGCTGGCGCATCCCCTTCCTGCTGGGCGCGCTGGGCGGCGTGGCCGGCCTGTGGATCCGCCGCTCCATCCCCGAGACCGAAGCCTTCGCCGAGAGCAGGAAAGCCGGCGTCGAGAAGCAGCCGCTGCGCACCCTGCTGCGCGAACACCCCGTGGAAGTGCTGCGCATCGTCGGCTTCTCCGTCCTGACGACCTTCGCGTTCTACATTTTCGTGGCCTATGTGCCCACCTACGCCATCCGCCACGTGCAGGCCGACCCCAAGGTGGCCTTCGCCGCCAACACCGTGGCGCTGATCGTCTTCATGCTGGTGCAGCCCCTGTTCGGCGCGCTGTCGGATCGCATCGGCCGCAGGCCGCAGCTGATCGTCTTTGCCGCCGGCTACCTGCTGTTCTTCTACCCGCTGATGAGCACGCTGGGCCCGTCTTTCGGCTCCATCCTGCTGGTGGAACTGTTCGGCCTGGTCCTTTACGCCATGTACACCTCCATAGCCCCGGCCATCATGTCCGAGCAGTTTCCTACCAGCGTGCGCGCCGTCGGCATCGGCACGCCCTATAACCTGATGGTGGCGCTGCTGGGCGGCACCACGCCCTATCTGCTCACCTGGCTGCAGAGCAACGGCCTGGAACGCTGGTTCTTCTACTACGTGCTGGCCGGCGCGGTGATTACGCTGTTCACCTTCATCCGCATGCCGGAGACGGTAGGCCAGAAGCTGCGTTGACCGCTCCTGCCCCGCCCGGCGGCGCCCCCGGGGCGCGCACGACCCGCTTGCGCGGGTCTTGTCCATTTTCAGGAAACCCCATGTCAGAACAAGATACCGCCCTACATTTCCGAGACGCACTTGAGATCGGCCGCGAGATCCGGCAAGGCCGACTGAGCGCGCGGCAGGTCGCCACGCATTTTCTGGACCGCATCGAGCGCGCCGCCGCCCTCAACGCCTTCAGCGTCGTCACCGCCGAACGCGCCCTGGCCCAGGCCGATGCCGCCGACCGCCTGCTGGCGGCCGGCATCGTGCTGGGCCCCTTTCATGGCGTGCCTGTCGCGGTCAAGGACAGCGTGCAATGGGAAGGCACCGAAGCAACGCTGGGCTCGCAGGCCCGCGCCGGGCAGCTCAGCACCGAGACCGCCGCCGCGCTGCGCCTGCTGGCCGCGCAAGGCATGGTCGTGCTGGGCAAGACCCGCATGACCGAGTTCGCCTTCGGCCTGTCGGGCCAGAATGCCACCCAGGGCACCGCGCGCAACCCCTGGGATGCGACCGTGGCCCGCGCCCCGGGCGGCTCTTCCAGCGGCTGCGGCGTGGCCGTGGCCGCCGGTCTGGCGCCCATCGCCATCGGCGGGGACACCGGCGGCTCGGTGCGCGCGCCCGCCACCCTCAACGGCCTGGTGGGCTACAAACCCTCCACGGGCGTGATCAGCCGCGCCGGCAGCCTGCCGCTCTCCGACACGCTGGACGTCCTGGGTCCTCTCGCCCGCAGCGTGGCCGACGCCCGTCAACTTGTCGCGGTCCTGTCGGGGCCGGACATCGCCGACCCCGCCACCCTCGCGCTGCCGGCGACTTGCGTGGCCGCCCTGCGCCGGCCCCCGCCCCCACGCGCGGCCCCATCGCCTTGCTCGCGCCCGAAGCCTGGCCGGCCGCCCTGGACAGCGCCACGCAGACCCTCTGGCAACAGGCTCTGGACCGTCTGCGGCAGGCCAGCCTGGACCTCCAGGTCTGGATGCCGCCGCCGTCGCTCTCCTTTGCGCGCATGGCCGAAGACAACTCGATCGTGCTGGCCTACGAAGCCTATCGCTACTACGGCGAACTGGCGTCGAACCCCGAGCTGCCTCTGTGGCGCGTGGTGCGCGAGCGCATCGCCGCGGGCGGGCGCATCGACGCCGCCGACTACGAAGCCGCCCTGCAGCGGCGCAGCGTCGACATGCAGGCCTTCGCCCACGCCATGCAGGGCCGCGCCGCCCTGCTCATGCCCGCCTGCGACCAGGCCGCTCAGGCCCTGGACCCCGACGACCTGCGCCACACCGGCCTGGGCAAGCTCCTGCGCCCCGGCAACTTCCTGGGTGCGGCCGCCATCTCGCTGCCCAGCGGCTTTGACGGCCAGGGCCTGCCTACCGGCGTGCAACTCATGGCGCCCAGCGGCCAGGACGCCGCGCTGCTGGACAGCGCCCGCATCGTCGAAGGCATCCTCGGCCGGCCCTCGCGCCATCCCGACCTCGCAGCCTGGGGCCTCTGAAACGACAACAGGCGCGGCGCCGGACCACGACGCCCAGCGCTTCCACATCCATGGCCTGGGGCGGCGCAGCCCAGCGAACGACCGGGCTGGAATCGGCGTCAAAAAAACCCGCTGAATGAACTGACCCCCGAAAGTTGGACATTGATCCAACCTTCGGGGGTTTTACATGGCGAAATATGATGTGGACTTCAAGCTGGAAGTGGCACGGGACTATTGGTCCGGGTCGCTAGGGGCCCGGGCATTGGCCGGGCGATATGGGCTCGATCATGGGACGGTGCGCCGCTGGGCCGCGCAGTACCGAGAGCATGGCGAGGCGGGATTGCACAAGAAGCACAGCGGTCACTACGGCGCCGAGTTCAAGCTGTCCGTGTTGAGTCGGATGTGGCAAGAGGGCTTGTCTTGTCGCCAAGCCGCGGCGCGGTTCGACGTGCGCGGCGGCCATGGCGTCGTGAGGCGGTGGGAACGCGAGTATCATGAAGGGGGCCTTCGCGCCCTGACCCCCAACCCTCGCCCAGGCCGCTCCCCGACGATGAAATCCCCCAAACCCCCAACCCTTACGCCTTCGCCCTGCGAGGACACGCGCACGCTGGAGCAGTTGCGCCAAGAGAACGAATATCTGCGCGCGGAGAATGCGTACTTAAAAAAATTGAGGGCCTTGCGTCAGGAAAAAGCGCTGGCCGCGCAGAAAAAGCGCGGGTCGTGCTCGAATTGAGGCAAGGCCACACCTTGGCCGTGCTGCTGAAGGTGGCCGGGCTGTCGCGCAGCACGTTCTACTACCAGGCCAAGGCACTGGGCGCGGCCGATCCCTGCGCCGGGCTGAAGGCGCGCATCCGCGCGCTGTACGACCAGCACCAGGGCCGCTATGGCTACCGGCGCATCACGGCGGCGCTGCGCCGGGCCGGTGAGCTCATCAACCACAAGGCCGTCCAGCGCGTGATGCAGACGCTGGGACTGAAGTCCTTGGTGCGCCCGAAGAAATACCGTTCGTACCGAGGCGAGCAGGGCCGTGTGGCGCCGAACCTGCTGACGCGCCAGTTCCAGGCCGACAGGCCCAACCAGAAGTGGGTGACGGATGTGACCGAGTTCAAGGTCGGCGCCGACAAGCTGTACCTCTCGCCGGTGATGGATCTGTACAACGGCGAGATCGTGGCCTACGAGACCAGCCTGCGCCCCGTGTTCCAGCTCGTGGGCAGCATGCTCCAGAAAGCGCTGGCCCGGCTCGCACCCACGGATCGCCCGCTGCTGCACTCCGATCAGGGCTGGCAGTACCAGCAGCCCCAGTACCGGCGTCTGCTCGCTGAGCAAGGCGTGATTCAGAGCATGTCGCGCAAGGGAAACTGCCTGGACAATGCCGCCATGGAAAGCTTCTTCGGTACGCTCAAGGCCGAGTTCTTCCACCTGAACCGCTTCGAGAGCATCGAGCAGCTCCAGGCCGGCATCGGCCAGTACATCCACTACTACAATCACGAACGCATCAAGCTCAAGCTAAAAGGCCTGAGCCCGGTGCAGTACCGAGCTCAGGCCTTCGGGCTTTAGGCTCTGACCGTCCAACTTTTGGGGGTCAGTTCAGAAAGCGGGTTTTTTTGTCGAGCCGGGGAATCAGTCCTGACGGTCGGTGACTTCCACCAGGTGGTAGCCGAACTGCGTCTTGACGGGGCCCTGGACCACGCCCACGGGAGCGCTGAACACGACTTGATCAAATTCGGGAACCATCTGGCCGCGGCCGAAGGTGCCCAGTTCGCCGCCCATGCGGGACGAGGGGCAACTGGAATTTTCCTTGGCCACCTGGCCAAAGTCGGCGCCGGCTTCGATGGCGGCTTTCAGTTCGTTCGCTTTGGCTTCTGTGCTGACCAGGATGTGGCGTGCGGAGGCTTGTGCCATGATGTACTCCTTTTTGGAAAATCATTCCAGCTTAACCCAGAACCGGCCCGGGCGCGAAGCCCCAGGGCCGGCTCGGGCTCAGTCGTATCAGGCCTGGACCGCCTTGCGCTTGCGCGCCGCCAGCGCCCGGCCCAGCACCACGATCAGGATGGCGCCTATCGCCTCGGCGATCAGCTTGGTGGTGGTGGATGGAGCGCCGAAATGCTCCACGAAGACCACGTCGGTCACCAGCATGCCGCCGGCGATCCAGCCCAGCAGCGCGGCGCCGAAGGTGACCACGATGGGGAAGCGGTCGATGAGCTTGAGCACCAGGGTGCTGCCCCAGATGATGATGGGCACGCTGACCACCAGGCCGAAGATCACCAGGCCGATCTGGTGGTCGGGGTTGGCGGTCTGGGCGGCGCCGGCGATGGCGATCACATTGTCCAGGCTCATGACGAAGTCCGCCACGATGATGGTCTTGATGGCCTTCCACAAGGTTGCGCCGCCTTCGATGTTGCCGTGCGCGTCATCGTCGGGCAGCAGCAGCTTCACGCCTATCCACACCAGCAGCAAGGCGCCCACGATCTTCAGGTACGGCACCGCCAGCAATGTCAGCGCGAACGCGATCAGCACCACGCGCAGGCCGATGGCCCCCGCCGTACCCCACAAAATGCCCTGCATGCGCTGCTTGGCCGGCAGATTCCGGCACGCCAGCGCGATCACCACGGCGTTGTCGCCCCCCAGCAGGATGTCGATCATGATGATCTGGAACACTGCCGCCCAACTGATAGTCTGCAAAAGCTCAAGCATCTGTTGCCCGCCTCTTCAAGTTTTTTAATGGAAACCAGACAGCCATCTCGCAGAGCCCGCTACGTGCAGGAATCGCCCGCGCACGACGCAAAACAAAATGGCCTGTTCCACCAGGGACACAGGCCATCTCGATTGAGGAGAGTTCGCCTTGCCCATGATGGCAAGGTCTTGCTTGCAACCATTTGGTTGCCCGGGCACCGGGAATGCGCAGATGACTGCAACACTGCCGTAATGACGATGCGCCGGAAAGTAAGCTACTCCCCTTGATAGGCGCAAAGTATAGCGGTCTTATGACGAACTGAAAAGCTTTCGATGCGCGAATCCCCCCGGCCCTTGTCCAGGATGCGGGCGCCGGACCAGTACACCGGCCGCGCATCGCCTAGATGCACTTGAGCGCGCCGACGTCCCCGGTGTAGGGAAAACGCAATTCCTCGTAGCCGAAGGGCTGGAAATGCACGGTCAGGCCGTCCTCGTTGGGCAGGATCACCGCGTAGCTGGCCGGCTCGAAGGCGGACGTGGCCGCGCCCGGACGCTCCAGGTCCAGCTCGTGCTGGTGATTGGTGCCGCTGACGGTCACGAAGGGAAAGCCGTTCCAGGTTCCGGCCGCGCAGCGGTGCACGTGGCCGGAGAACAGGTGCACGGGCGCGGGATGGGCCTTGAGCAGGGGCAGCATCTGTTCCGCATTGCTCAGGCGCAGCCAGTCCATGGATGGATACTGCAGGGCCGGCAAGGGGTGGTGCGAGAACAGCAGCACCGGCCCGGCATGGCGTTCCATCTCGCGCCGCAGCCAGCCCAGGCGGGCTTCGCACAGGTAGCCGTTGGTGTAGCCGTCCTGCAGGGTGTCCAGGTAAATGGCCCGCCAGTCGCCCAGCGTCTCGGCATGCTGCACGAAACCCGGAAGCTCCGTGCGCGCATCGGGAAAGACGTTCCAGAAGGCATGCCGGCTGTCGTGATTGCCCATCAGCAGGCGCACCGGCGGAATCAGGTCCTGCAGGCCCTCGCGCAAGCGCTCATAGGCCAGGGGATGGCCGGCATGGGTCAGGTCGCCGGTCAGCACGCACAGGTCCGCATCCGCGTGGTGACGGTTGATGTGCCGCACGCAGTTGCGCAGCCGGTCCGCGGGATCCGAGCCGAACAGCAGGCCGTCGGGCGGGGTGATGTGCAGGTCCGAGAACTGGATGATTTTCATGAAAGCTCCTTAACGTATGCCGGCGCGCAGGAAAGCCTGCATGAACTGCTTCTGGAACAGCAGAAAGCCCAGCAGCAACGGCAAGATGGTCATCAGCGTGGCCGCGCTGATCAGGGAAATGCTGACCCCGCTTTCCGGCGCGCCGAACAGGGACAGCCCCACGGTCAGCGGCCGGGTGTGCTCGGAGCTGCTGATGACCAGCGGCCAGAGGAAGTTGTTCCAGTGCGTGGACACGGACACGAGCGCATAGGCCAGATATACCGGCTTGACCAGCGGCACATAGACGCGCCACAGCACGCCCAGGCGGCTGCAGCCTTCCAGGCGGGCGGCGTCCTCCAGCTCGCGCGGCACCTGCTTGAAAGCCTGGCGCAGCAGGAAGACGCCGAAGGCGCTGGCCATATAGGGCACGCCCATGCCCCAGACCGTATCCGTCCAGCCCAGCAAGGCGACCATGCAGTAATTTTCCACGATCAGCACCTCGGGCAGGATGAACAATTGCAACAGCAGCAGCATGAACAGGACCTGGCTGCCGAAGAAGCGAAAACGCGCGAAGGCATAGGCGGCCAGGGTGCAGAGCAGGAACTGGCCGGCCAGGATAACGGCGACCAGCAGCGTGGTGTTGAAGATGTAGCGCATCCAGGGCGCACGTTCCCATGCCGCGCCGAAATTGGCCAGCGTCCAGCCCGAAGTCAGATCGAAGCGCAAGGCCGCCGACGGGTCGCGGAACGCCGCCCAGCAAGCGTACAGCAAAGGCGCGATCCACAGCAGCGCCAGCATGTGCGCGCCCAATGTATCCAGGGACGGCAGGCTGGACGCGCGGCGTGTAGCGGGGGCGGTAAGAACAGTATCCATGGCGTTCACTGGTAATGCACGCGCCGTTCGGCGTAGCGGAATTGGAAGACGGCGATCAAGCCCAAGGCCAGCAGCAGGCCCACGGTCAGCACGGCGGCGCTGGGCGTGTCCATGTAGGCGAAGGCGGTTTCCCATATCCAGTACAGCATCAGCTTGGATGCGTTGTTGGGGCCGCCCTTGGTCAGGATGAACAAGTGATCCACCAGCTTGACCGAATTGATCAACGCATTGATCAGGATGAACAGGGTCGTGGGAGCCAGCAGCGGCAGCAGCACGCGCCGACCGTACTGCCAGCGGCTGGCGCCTTCCAGCCGGGCGGCATCGCGCAGCTCGGGCGGAATGGTCTGCAGGGCCGCCAGGTAGAAGATCATGAAAAAACCCGCTTCCTTCCAGATGGTCACCACCATGACCGCGCCCAGAGCCGTCTGCGGCTGGCCCAGCCAGTTGGTGGCGCCCTGGCCGAACAGGCGGGCGATCTGGTCCAGCAGGCCCAGGTCCGGCGTGTAGAAGAACAGCCACAGGTTCGCGGCGGCAATCATGGGCAGCATGGTGGGCGTGAAATACGCGCAGCGCACCCAGGCCCGCATGCTCATGGCGCGGTTGGCCCACAAGGCCATCAGCAGCGCCAGGACCATGGACACGGGAATGACGATAGCCGCGTACCAGAGGTTGTTCTTGAGCACCAGCCAGAAGGTCGGGTCGGCCAGCACCGCATCGTAGTTGTCCAGTCCGACGAACTGGGCGGGACGGCGCGCCGTCCCCTTGCTTTGCAGGCTGGACCAGAACGTGTGCAGCGCCGGAATGAAGGCGAACACGCTCAGCAGCACAAACAGCGGCGTCAGCAACAGGTAGGCGAACACCCATTCTTTACGCAGCACACGCAATGGTTCAGCCATCACAGCACCCGCTTAGTTGAAAGGACGCAGCAGGCGCTCGGCCGCCGCCTGAGCCTCGTCCAGGGCCGCCTGGGGCGTCTTGGCATTGGTCAGCGCCGCCTGCACGGCATTGGACAGCAGTTCGCGCACGCGGGCGGTTTCGTAGGTGGCGAACTCGGGCGAGGCCACCGCCAGCTGGTCGCGGGCGACCAGGGCCTGCGGGAAGGACTTGGCGTAGTCGGTCAGCGCGGGGGTTTCATAGGCAGCGGGGCTGATGCCCACGTGGCCCGTGGCCATGGGCCATTTGGCGGCGCGCTCGGGCGCGGTCATCCAGCGCACGAAGCCCAGCGCGGCCTTCTTCTGCTCCTCGCTGGCGCCCTTGAAGAGGTAGAAGTTGCCGCCGCCGGTGGGCGAGGCCGCTTTTTCCTTGGCCGGCAGCATGGCCACGCCGAAATCGAACTTGGCCTCGTTCTTGACGGCCGTCAGGTTGCCCGTGGTGTGCCACATCATGGCCGTTTGGCCTTGCACGAAGGCCTGGCGCAGCGTGCCCCATTCTATGGTGCCGGTCGGGCTGACCTTGTGCTTGTAGGCCAGGTCATGGAAGAACTGCAGGGCTTGCACCGACTTGGGATCGTTGAAATAGACCTTGTTGCCGTCCTCGTTCATCAGCTGGCGGCCGTTCTGCAGGGCCAGGGCCTGGAACATCCAATAGGGATAGCCGGTGGACGGGATCATCAGGCCGTGGCGCTTGTCCGTGGTCAGCTTCTTGGCCGTCTGCACCAGTTCGTCCCAGGTCTTGGGAGGCTGGTCGGGATCCAGGCCCGCTTCGCGGAACAGATCCTTGTTGTAGAACATGACGATGGTCGAGCGCTGGAAGGGAATCCCCCAGACCTTGCCTTCCAGGGTGCCGTTGGCCATCAGTGCGGGATAGAAGCTCTTGAGCCACTCCTGGCTGGCCGCATCCCGAGCCACGTCGCTGAAGGCTTCGACCAGGCCCTGCTCGACCAGGTCGTGGGTGTCCAGCGCGCCCAGCACGCACAGCTGCACGGGCTCGCCGGCGCGCAGCGCCGACAGGGCGCGCACGCGGGTTTCGTCGTAATTGCCGGAGTACACGGCCTTGACCTTCACATCGGGATTCTCGGCCTGGAAATCCTTGATCAGGCCGTCCACCACCTCGGTCAAGGGGCCGCCGACCGCGATGGGGTAGTACATGGTCAGTTCCACCGCGCTGTGGGCATTGGCGCCCAGGCCCATCAACAGGGCGCTGGAGGTGGCAAGCAGATATTTCTTCAACATGAGAGACTCGCTGGAACGTTAGTCGGTGAATGCATGGGACGGCGACGGCAGGCGCGCCCCGCTGTCCTGGTTAAAGTAAAAAGCATGGGCGGGATCCCAACTCAGGCCGCAGCGAGCGCCCGCCTCGACGCTGCGGCTGTGCGGCGCGCGCACGATCAGGGTGCGGCCATCGTTCAGCCGCACATAGACATACGCATCCGCACCCTGGAACTCCTGGTGCACGACCGTGACCGCGACGGTCTCGTCCGTCGCTTCCTGCAAGCGCAGGTTCTCGGGTCGCACGCCCACCAGCACGCGGTGCGGCTGGTCGAACTGCCGGCGCGCGGGCCACAGACTCAGGGGAACGTGATCGCTGTGGATCATCATCATGGGCGGGCTGCCGATGAAGCCGGCGGTGAAGACGCTGTTCGGCTCGCCGTACAGGTCCCGGGCGGCGCCCTGCTGCTCGATGCGCCCGGCATTGAGCAGCACGACGTGGTCCGCCATGCCCATGGCCTCGGTCTGATCGTGCGTCACGTACACCACCGTCAGGCCCAGGCGCTGCTGCAGGGCGCGGATCTCGTGGCGCACGGTGTGGCGCAGCTTGGCGTCCAGATTGGACAGGGGCTCGTCCATCAGGCAGATGCGGTGGCCCGACACGATGCTGCGCGCCAGCGCCACGCGCTGGCGCTGGCCGCCGGATAATTGGCCGGGCTTGCGCTCCTCCAGCCCTTCCAGATTGGTCAGGGCCAGGGCTTCGCGCAGGCGCTCCCGCTGCTGCTTGCGGTCGGCGCGGCGCACCTGCAGGCCGAACAGGATGTTGTCGGCCACGTTCAGGTGGGGAAACAGGGCGTAGGACTGGAAGACCATGCTCAGCCCGCGCCGGGCCGGCTCCAGCTGGGTGGCGTCCTGGCCATCGATCAGCAGGCGGCCCTGGTCAGGCGTTTCCAGCCCGGCGATGATGCGCAGCAGCGTGGATTTGCCGCAGCCCGAAGGGCCCAGCAGGGCCGTGAATTTGCCTTCCTGGATGGACAGGTCCATCTGCCTGAGCACGGCCTGCTCGCCCCAGGACTTGCCTATGCCCTGCAATTCGATGGCGGCGCGGCTCATGGCAGCACCTCGTCGGCGATGACGACCCGCACCCGCGTCGGAATCCGCGCCCGGTACGGTTCCGGGATGGCCTGGTCGCACACCAGGACATCCACGTCTTCCAGCGAGCCGCTGCGCACCGGGGCGCGGCGGCCGAACTTGGTGTGGTCCAGCACCAGGATGCGCACGCGGCAATTGCCGCGCAGCGCTTTGTGGCAATCGGATTCGGCCATATCGAAATCCAGCAGGGCGCCGTCCGAATCGAAGCCGCCCACCCCGGACACGCCGAAGTCCGCCTTGAAACTGTTGAAGAGGCGCTCGGCCTCCGGCCCCAGTATTTCCGGGTTGGGCTGGCGCAGCTGTCCGCCCGCCAGAACCACGCGGTGGCTCGGGTTGTGCGTCAGCGCCAGGGCGGCGCTGATATTGTTGGTGACCACCGTCAGGTCCTGGTGGTCGGCCAGGGCCAGCGCGACCTGCTCGGGCGTGGTTCCGAAACCCAGCAGCACGCTGGCGCCCGGCGGAATCAGGCCGGCCACGGCGCGGCCGATGCGAGCCTTCGCCTGGAGCTGGGTGATGCGGCGCGTCTGGAAGGACACATTGCGCTCGGCCGCGTTCAACTCCGCGCCGCCATGGCGGCGGCGCACCAGATCGGCCTCGTACAGGTGGTTCAGGTCGCGGCGTATGGTCTGCGGCGTCACCCCGAAGTGCGAGGCCAGACCGTCCACCGACACCGCCCCCTGGGCCCGCAGCAAGTCAACAATAATGCTCTGCCGAACGGAAAGATTCATAACACTGCACGTTGGTTTCGTTCGAATACCAGGCAGTGTAGAAATCCCAGGTTACGGGCCGGTTACGCTCAGATGAAAGTTTTATGACGGATAAATGTTCGTATGAACATGCATGGCTGGGCAGCAGCCCGGCCCTGTTGCGAGATCGGACGTGAATGGCCGCCCTGCACCGCAGGGCGGCGAGGACGCCACGGCGGAGCTCCCCGCCCTGTCCGCTTACCTGCCGGCCTGCCCCGCGCGCCACTCGCGCACGGCCTTCAAGGTGTTGTTCACATGGTCGTCGGGCTCCATCGCCGTGTATTCGTAGATGATCCGGCCTTCGGGCGAGATCACATACGAGATGCGCGTGGCGCGTTCCGACTGCGCGCCCATGCCCGCATCGTAGGCGCGTATCACCTTGCCGCCCGGATCCGCACCCACCGCGAACTTGCTGCCGCAGGGCCCCGTGGAAAACTCCTTCAAGGTGTCGATGTCGTCGGCCGACAGACCGATGACCGTGGCCCCCAGCGCCTTGTAGTCGGCTATGGCTTCGGCGAAGGTGTGCGCCTCCACGGTGCAGCCCTGGGTGAAGGCGGCCGGATAGAAGTACAGCACCACCGGGCCCTTCTGCAGCGCCCGGCTCATGGAAAAATCAAAGGTCTTGCCCGCCAGGGCCGCCTGCACCGTGAAATCCGGCGCCGGCGCTCCCACCGCCAGCGCCGCCTGCGCGCCGGGCGCGCCCGCCATCAGGGCGATGCCCAGGAAAAGTCCTGCCATTGCGTTTTTCATGCTGTCGCCTCCGTGCCGCAAGATTGAACCAGGAATCAGCGTAAGCCCGTTGGCCGGCTCAATACAAGCCTTGCGCAGGATCCGGAAAACAGTCCGGACGGCATGCCGCTCTAACACGTCCGGACCGCGGCCATGGGGTAATATCCAGTGTGCACATGTGAAAAAAATGAGAACATCACTGCACAATAAGCAAGCAATAAAAGGAGACACCCTATGAAGATCCACCGTTTTCTGCGCCCCCTGCTGGCCGCCGCGCTGCTGGGCGGAGCGTTCGCCGTCCAGGCCCCAGTCAACATGATGCTGCCGGCCAACCCGGGCGGCGGCTGGGACTCCACCGGCCGACAGGCCATGCACGCCATGAACGAGGCCGGCATCTACACCGGCACGGTCAGCTTCACCAACAAGGGCGGCGCGGGCGGCACCATAGGCCTGGCGGACTTCCAGCGTTCGCAGAAAGGCAAGGCCGACGCGCTGGCCGTGTTCGGCGCGATCACGGTGGGCTCCATCTCCATGAACAAGTCGCCCATAGACCTGAGCAAGTTCAAGCCGGTGGCGCGCCTGACGGCCGAATACCTGGTGCTGGCCGTGAAAGCCGATGCACCCTACAAGACCCTGGACGAGTTCGTGCAGGCCCTGAAGGCCAATCCCGGCGGCATGCCCGTGGGCGGCGGCTCGGCCGGAGGAGTGGACCACATCGCGCTGGCCCTGCTGGCGCAGAAAGGCCAGGTGCCGGTGTCCGCCCTGAACTACATTCCCCAGGCGGGCGGCGCCGACACCGTGACGGGCATCGTCAATGGCACCCTGAAGGCCGGCATTTCGGGCGCGTCCGAATTCCAGCAGTTCGCCGACAGCGGCCGCATCCGCATCCTGGCCGTGTCCTCCGACAAACGCATGAAGGGCCTGGACAACGTGCCCACCTTCAAGGAGGCGGGCTACGACGGGGAGATCGCCAACTGGCGCGGCATCCGGGGCTCGGTGGACATGCCCGACGAAAACTACCGCCAATGGGTGGAGCGCTTCACCAAGTTGAACGACAGCCCGCAGTGGCACGCCACCATGGAGCGCCTGGGCTGGGAGCCCTACTTCCTGAGTGGCGAGGCCTTCGGCGAGTTCATCCAGGCTGAAAGCCAGCGCATCAACACCATCCTGCAAGACGCAGGCCTGGTCAAGTAAGACTGCGGAGGCTGTCCATGACGTCTGCATCCCGACAGCCCTGGTGGCTGGGGCTGGCGGTCATCCTGACGGGGGCCGTCTGTCTGTACGCATCCTCCTCCCTGACCCTGTCCGCGCAGTACGCCGCCATAGGCCCGGGCCTGTTCGTGGCCCTGGTCGGGGCGGGCCTGGTCGCGCTGGGCATTCTGCTGTTGTTCCAGATGGCCCGCGGCGCGGCTTTTGACGAAGAGGAACGGGCCGCCGACCCCGGCATGGACAAGGGACCGTTCCTGACCGTGCTGCTGGCCGCCGTGCTGCCCTCCCTGACCATGGAGCAGCTGGGCCTGCCGCTGACCGCCGCCGTCTGCTTCATGCTGGTGGCGCGCGCCCTGGGTTCGCGCCGCATCCTGCTGGACGTGGTCTCGGGCTTCGTGCTGGGCAGCGCATGCTGGTTCCTGTTCGGCCGGCTCGGCCTGCAACTGGGCGGCTTCCTACCATTGGCGGGGGTGTGATGGATACATTGTCCTTGCTGCTGCACGGCTTCGGCGTGGCCCTGCAGCCCATGAACCTGATGTGGGCCCTGCTCGGCTCCGTGCTGGGCACGGCCATCGGCATCCTGCCGGGCATAGGCCCGGCGCTGACCATCGCGCTGCTGCTGCCGGTGACCGTGTCGGTGGGGCCGGTGTCGGCCTTCATCATGTTCGCCGGCGTGCTCTACGGCGCCATGTACGGCGGCTCGACCACCGCCATCCTGATCAACACGCCCGGCGAAGCCGGCTCCATGATGACGGCGCTGGAAGGCAACAAGATGGCCCGGCGCGGGCGCGGCGCGGCCGCCCTGGCCACGGCGGCCATCGGCTCCTTCATCGCCGGCACCCTGGCCACCCTGGCGCTGACCTTCGCCGCCCCCGCAGTGGCCGAACTGGCCTTCATCTTCACCCCCGCCGACTACTTCGCCCTGACCATCATGGCCTTCACCTCCGTGGCCGTGGTCATGGGGGCCTCGCGCGTGCGCGGCTTCATTTCCCGGTTCCTGGGCCTGGCCCTGGGCGTGGTCGGCATCGACGCCATGACGGGGCAGCCGCGCATGACGTTCGGCATACCCGACCTGCTGGACGGCGTGGAGCTGACCGTGGTGCTGGTGTCCGTGTTCGCCGTGGGCGAAATCCTTTATGTGGCCAGCCGCTACCGCCATCAAAGCGAGGAAATCATCCCGATCCGCGGCAAGGCCTTCCTGACCAGGGACGAATGGCGCCGCTCCTGGAAGCCCTGGCTGCGCGGCACGGTGATCGGCTTTCCCATGGGCGCCATTCCAGGCGGCGGGTCCGAACTGCCCACCATGCTGTCCTATTCCCTGGAAAAGAACCTGTCCAGCCACAAGGAGGAGTTCGGCAAGGGCGCCATCGAAGGCGTGGCCGGGCCCGAAGCGGCCAACAATGCGGCCGCCGCCGGCATCCTGGTGCCGCTGCTGACCCTGGGTCTGCCGACCTCCGCCACGGCGCAGGCTTCGTCCAGGTGGCCGCCGGGGGCTCCGCCCACGCCGATGGCGCCAATGGTGTCATTGCCCACCTTGACGGGCACGCCGCCGCCCAGCAGCAGAAAGCCCTGGATGTCGCCCAGATTGGCGGCGCCGG
Organism: Alcaligenes sp. Marseille-Q7550; assembly: GCF_965112015.1. Taxonomy (NCBI): domain Bacteria; kingdom Pseudomonadati; phylum Pseudomonadota; class Betaproteobacteria; order Burkholderiales; family Alcaligenaceae; genus Alcaligenes; species Alcaligenes sp. Marseille-Q7550. The sequence continues at coordinate 551,172 of NZ_CBCOPU010000001.1, read as the reverse complement.
CGTTCTTCTGGGAACCCTCCAGCATGGCGCTGGTCAGGTTGCGGGCCGAGGCGGAGGTAAAGGCCTTGTCGATGCTGGCGCTTACGGTGTGAGGACCGGCCTGGTCGGCGCGCTGAAAGGCGCGCAGCACGCCGGCGCGATCCACCACGGCGGCCGATACGTTGTAGCCTTTGGCCGAGCATTGCTTGACGGTCTCGGCGGCCAGGCGGCCGGCCAGGGCGACTTCCTGGTGCTGCTCCACAGCCCCATCGCCGTCAGCTTCTACGTCGTGGCCGCACTGTTCCTGACCGTGCCCTGGCTGCTGAAACGTGTACAGCGCTAAGAACGCAGTCCGTTGCCCGACGCAATCCCGTGGCTTGCCAGGAGGGGCGCCACGTGAATAAAGGCGCCCCTGACGATACGGCCGTCCGGCTTTACCTGGACCGCTGGAACCTGACGCCGGATGGACCCGCCCTGCGCACGCCCAGCTCCACGCTGGCGCCCGTGCGGCGCGACGGAACGTCGGCCATGCTGAAGATCGCCCACGCCGCCGAGGAACAGATCGGCAACGGCCTGATGGTCTGGTGGAACGGGCGCGGGGCCGCCCCCATCCTGGCGCACGACGACCACGCCCTGCTGATGGAACGGGCCTTGGGCGGACAATCCCTGGAGCGCATGGCGACCCAGGGGCAGGACGAGCAAGCAAGCGGGCTGCTGTGCGCCGCCCTGGCCCGCCTGCACGAGCCGCGCGCCGCTCCCCTGCCCAAGCTGACGCCACTGCAGTCCTGGTTCCGGGATCTGCTGGCTGCCGACCCGGTCGCCTGCCCCATGCTGAAGCGCAGCGCCCAGGCGGCGCGCCGCCTGCTGGACGAACCACAGGATATTGGCGTGCTGCACGGCGACATGCACCACGGCAATCTGCTGGATTTCGGGCCGTCAGGCTGGCTGGCCATCGACCCCAAGGGCCTGCACGGCGAGCGCGGCTTCGACTATGCCAACCTGTTCTGCAATCCGGACCCCGCCACGGCCCTGGCCTTTTTTCACCGCCGCCTGCAGCAGGTCGTACGGACCGGCGGCCTGGACCGCCGCCGTCTGCTGCAATGGATCCTGGCCTGGAGCGGCCTGTCCGCGCTCTGGCTGATGCAAGACGGAATGGACGCCGCAGGCCGGCTGGATGTGGGACGGATGGCGGCGCACGAGCTGGACCTGCCTGTTTGATCAGGCAAAGAACCACGACCCTTTCTACCTGAACGCCCCAGAACCGCACATGCATCAATCTGACGCTTTCAAGGCTCGAAAGCCAGCGCCTTCTGCCGACCTGCATTCTCCACTTTATTCTTCAGGGCCTATGTAGTAACGTTGCCACGTAGGCCCGTAATTCTTTCTGGAGACGCCCATGACCGTGACGACTTTGTCCAGCCGGGAGCTGAACCACGACCTGGGACATGCTAAAAAGGCAGCGCAACAAGGTCCTGTCATCATCACTGATCGCGGCAAGCCCGCCCATGTCCTCATGAGCTACGAACTGTACCAACGCCTGATCGGCCAGCAACGCAGCCTGGTCGACGCCCTGGCCATGCCCGGCCTGGCGCAGATCGACTTCGATCCCGCACCCAGCCGCATCCACGGCAAGCCGGCCGACCTGTCCTGATGTTCATCCTGGACACCAACGTCATCTCCGAACTGCGCAAGGCGGGCGACAACAAGGCCCATCCCGCCGTCGTCGACTGGATCGCCGCCCGCAGCGCCCAGGATTTCTTCCTGTCCTCCATCACGCTGATGGAACTGGAAATGGGCGTGCTGCGCATCGAACGCCGCGACGCGCGCCAGGGCGCCCTGCTCAGGCGGTGGCTGGACACGCGCGTGCTGCCCGAATTCGACGGCCGCATCCTGCCTGTGGACGACGCCGTGGCCCTGCGCTGCGCCCGCCTGCACATTCCCGATCCCCGCTCCGAACGCGACGCCCTGATCGCCGCCACCGCCCTGGTGCACGGCATGACGCTGGCCACGCGCAACACGGCGGATTTCAGGGCAACGGGGGTCAGATTGGTCGATCCCTGGGCGAGCGCCTGACAAGCTCGCCCGGCCTGTTCCTGCCGGTTCACAAATCCCCGTACAATCGCCAGCGGCGTCGCCCCTCTTGGGCAGGCCATGCGCGAAACAGGGACGAGCATAGGCAAGCATCGCCGCACCACAGAACAGGCACAAACCATGACAGAGCACCAAGCCGCCCAGCCCGGCCCGTCCGACATTCCGCCCGCCCGGCGCTGGCCCTGGCTGAGCATTCTGCTGGCCCTGACCCTGCTGGCCTGCCACGGCTGGCAGCTCCATCAGGCGGATGCACTAGGGCTGTCCGGTTCGACGCTGATAACGGAACTGGGCGCCAACGTCGCTCTCCTGAGCGCCACGGGCGATTACTGGCGTCTGCCCGCCAGCCTGTTCCTGCACCAGTCCTGGGAGCACCTGCTGCAGAACCTGCTCGTCCTGCTGGCCGTGGGCCTGGCCCTGGAGGCCATCCTGTCCCGCTGGGCCCTGCTGGCGATTTTCACGGCAGGGGGGATATTCGCCGCGTGGGTGTCGGCCTTCGTGCACTTCGACTACACCGTCCAGACCCTGCTGGGCGGCGCCCGCCAAGTAATCTATGTCAGCACAGGCGCTTCAGGCGCCATCCTCAGCCTGACCGGCGCGGCGCTGATCCTGGCGCTGGCCGCCCAATGGAACGGCCGGACCTCTGCGCACACCAGAAGCCTGATGCGCAGCGCCCTGTTCGTATCCGTGCTGACCCTGGGCTACGGCATGGTGGACACGAGCATCGACAATACCGCCCATATCGCGGGGTTCGGCTTCGGCCTGCTGGCCGGCATGGTGATCGCCGTGTCGCAGTATGCCTCCAGGCCCGCGTTGCTGCTGGGCTCCGGGCTGCTCGCCCTGGGCGTGACGGGCCTGATCGCCTGGACGGGCTATCAAGGCATCCGGCAGAACCCCTCCGCGCAGGATCTGCGGCGGATCACCCTGGACATGCAGAGCGAAGCAACCAGAAGCCGCGACCAGAAGCGCCTGTCGGCTGCCGAGCAGGAAGGGTTGCCTCCGGCCGCCAGCGCCGAGGCGGCGCAAGGCCTCGTGATCCAGGAGCCATTCGTGGGCAGCGTCTACACCGCCGGCTCGGCGGACCGCCTGCACCTGCTGAAGAACTACGACGAATCCGAAGCCAAGGAGTTCGACCTGAGCACCGGCCGCGTGGTCTCTACCTGGGCTCGCCATTCCTATCCGGACGGCATGACCTGGGGTTGTCCGCACAAATCCTGTTTCGGCGTCGGCGTCGCCGACCTGCACATCGATGCCCGGCAGGCGTATTTCGCCAATCTGCTCAAAGGCGAGGTCAGCCGCGTGGACATGGCGTCCGGCAAAATGCTGTTCAGCACGCCCACGGGTTCCTTCCCGAGCCGCCTGCTGGTGCACGGGAACGTGATCTACGCCTATGACTGGGCGGCCGCCACGCTGACGCTGCTGGACGCCCGGAACGGCAAAGTACTGCAGACCCTTGCACTGGACGACGAGAAGGATGCCCGGTACCGGTGGCCTCATGGCGACACGCTGGCCTTGTCGCAAGACCAGACCCGACTGTACCTGCTGAGCCCATACGGCCGGGTCCATGTCTACGACTTGGCGGCGCGTACGCTGACGCCCTGGGCAATGCCAGCGGGCTCTTCCAGCCCGTACTGGCGGTTCCTGGGCGTCGATCCCGACCGCGTGGTGCGCATGGGCACGGACGGCCTGGGCCGGGTGTGGCTGCTGCATGCCGATGGCGTGTCCTATCCGGACGAAAACCAGCGCGGTCCTGCCATCCTCTACAAACTGCCTCGACAGCAGCGCTACCTGACCGACACATTCATGGACGCGGACGGGCGGCACGGCCTGATCCTGTCCATCCTGGACGGCTACATCGCCGCCAGTTCCGCCCAGACCGGCAGGCTGCTGCGCCTGTATCCCCTGGCCTTCCCCGCGTCCTCGCTGCTGGTCATGGACATTCTGGACAAACAGCGCTTCTATGTCGCCGGCCGCGAGGGAGTCCAGATCTTCGACATAGACCAGGCCTTGCGCGCCGACCCGATCGCCACCGACTACCAGCGGCTGCTGGACGACGAGCGCAAACGCATCAGCGCCCTGAACCCGGCCTGAACCGCGCTTTTCCTGCTGCGCGCGCCTGAACAGGCGTGTGCACAGCAGTTATTTTCCGCGGAAATCCCGAAACTCCCCCGACTTGGCCGCTCATCCAGAAAAACCGCTTCCACGCGGTCTCTTTTTCACAAAACAAGTACGAAGAAATCCCTCTGTTGGGCTTTTCGCAGCAGCGTTGCCGCAACGTAAAATACATGCCTGCTCAAGCACTTCAAGAAAAAATATTCTACGCATCAAGGAATCAAGCATGTACATGTTTCTGCCATTTCTGCTGGCACTGGGCGCGACCCTCGGCGTGCTGGTTGGCAAGACAAGATTCGGTTATGCCATGTGGGCGACGTTGGTCCTCATCACCCTTCTCTCGTTCGAGTACCACGTAAGCGACCCGCTGGCCCTTTCTTTCTAAGACGCGACGATGAAACACCCCGTTCAGCCGGCCAGCCCCCTGGCCGTGAGTACGCTCATGAATACGCTCGGCCTTTTGGGCATCTGCGTCGCGCTCTTGATCGCTTTTTATTACCAGCTTGCGAAGTCGGAACTGCCGTGCCCCCTTTGCCTGCTCCAGCGAGCCGGCCTGATCATTGTCGGCTGCGGATTCCTGTTCAATGTCCGCCTGGGCGTCAGAGGCGCCCACTACGGCATGGTGCTGGCAGGTTGCGTCATCACCGGCCTGATTGCCGTGCGGCAGGTATTCCTGCACATCCTGCCGGGCGACGCCGGCTATGGCTCCGCCTTTCTCGGCCTGCACTTTTACACCTGGGCCTTGGTCGCCGCCATCCTGACCGTGCTTGCCGTCGGCGTCATGCTGAGCCTGGGCGACCGGGAGTTCCGCACGCTGAAGCTGCCGGCCCTTTCGGGCTTGAGCAAGGCCGTCGGCGTGCTGTTCGTCATCCTGATCGCGGCTAATCTTATTTCCACCATCCTCGAATGCGGAACCGGGCAATGCGAGGACGATCCGGTCAGCTATCAACTGCTGGAATGGACCCGCAGGTGAGCCCGCACCGGGCGCGGAATACTGCAGCCCGACGCTCAGGTCGGGCATGAGGAGGGGACCGACGCCTCGTCCTTAGTTCTACAATCAAGGATTTGCGAGGCGCCGCCGCATGCGGCGCCCTGTCCATGATGGTTCTTCCGTTCCGGCACAGCCGCCCTTCGTTTCCAGGGGGCTTCCTATGAATTCTCCCTCCACTACCCGACGCCCGCTCCACCCCGCCTGGGGCATTGCCCTCGTGGCGCTGATCGCCCTGGTCGGCCTGTATTACGTGAAGTGGTCGCCCTACTACGACCGCGCCTTCGTGGCGGCCCAGACCCACTCCATCGGCAGTTCCATCCTGACGGACGCCAGCGGCGCCGTGCCGGCGCCATCCTTCCAGGCCGCGCTGGACTACGCCATGGCCTATGGCAAGGCCATCTGGAAAGCCCTGCTGCTGGGCCTGTTGCTGGGTTCGGCCATCCAGACCCTGCTGCCGCCGCAGTGGATCATCCGCTGGCTGGGCGGCTTTGGCGCGGGCAGCGTCGTGAAAGGCAGCCTGCTGGCCATTCCCGGCATGATGTGCACCTGCTGCGCCGCGCCGGTCGTCAGCAGCCTGCGGCAGTGCCGGGCCGCCCCCGGCAGCGCGGCCGCCTTCTGGCTGGGCAACACCATGCTCAATCCCGCCACCCTGATCTTCATGGGCTTCGTGCTGGGCTGGCATTGGGTCGGACTGCGGCTGGGACTGGGCATCGTCATGGTGCTGGGCCTGGGCTGGCTTATCAACCGCCTGAACCGCGGCAACAGCGCCACTGTGGAGGTGCCGGCCGCCGATATGGACCCCGCCGGCCTGCACGCCGGCCTCTTGCTGCTGCGCTGGGCGCGCAGCTTCGGCCGCATGGCGCTGCGCCTGCTGCCGGAGTACGTGATCCTGGTCCTGCTGCTGGGTGCCGCCCGCACCTGGCTGTTTCCCGTGATGGACATGAGCATGGACAACAGCCTGGCCTGGATCCTGGGCGCGGCCGTCGCCGGCGCCCTGTTCGTCATCCCCACGGCCGGCGAAGTCCCCATCGTCCAGGCCATGCTGGCCCTGGGCGTGGCCGCGGGCCCCGCCGCCGCCCTGCTCATGACCCTGCCCCCCATCAGCCTGCCCTCCCTGATCGCCGTCTCCCGCTCATTCCGCCGCACGGACCTGGCGGTGCTGCTGATAGGCGTGATCGGGATGGGGATGCTGGCGGGCGGAGTGGCTGTATTCTTGAGTTTCTAAAGTCGCAAGCCGTGCATGCCGGCACCATGGGTCTGTTCGCCACCGATGCTTTATGCATCACAGGGCGCCAGTTACACTAATCCGGTCTTTCCCGCATGCATCGCACACTCGATTGAGTCGAACTCCAAACTCCAGCCCCCTGCCGCCGGTACTCGCCGGCCCCATCCTGCGGCGCCTTGAGCCTGACCGCCTTGTGCTCTGGCTCGTCGGCAGCGCACCGCTGCGCCTGACTCTGCTGCTCGAACCCAGCGGCGAACCGGCCCGTCAGGTATCGCTGGACGCCACGTGCTGCCGCCTCCTTCCCATCGGCCGCCACGCCTATCTGCATTTGATCGACGTGAGCCTGCCTGAGCCCCTGCCGCAGGACGCGCTGATCCACTACGATCTGATCGTCACCGCAGAGGACGGCCGGCAAGCCGGCATTGCGCAATGGGCGCCGCACCTGCTCCATGATGGCGCAACGCGCCCCAGCCTGGTGCTGCGCAGCCGCGCGGACAACATCCTCTACGGCTCGTGCCGCAAGCCGCATCATCGCTCCGCCGACGGGCTCGCGCGCGCCGACGGCCTGCTGGCCGGCCAGATCGTCCAGGCCGACGCCCGGCCCGCCATGCTCATGCTGTGCGGCGACCAGGTCTATGCGGACGACGTGGCCGGCCCCATGCTTGCAATGATCCATGCGCTGATCCAGCGCCTTGGCCTGTACGGCGAGCGCCTGGACGGCGCCGTCGTCTCCGACAGCGCCGAGCTTTACGCCCATCCCGCCGGCTATTACCGCCGCGAGGATTTGCTGCCTGCCTTCAAATCCAACGAGGCCTTGCGCGAACGCTTCTTCGGCGGCGTGGAAAAACCCATCTTCACCACGGCCAATGCGCACAACCACCTTGTGACGCTGGCCGAAGTGCTGGCCATGTATCTGCTCGTCTGGTCGCCCGTGCCCTGGCAGCTCCTGCCCGAGCCCGAAATGCCCGCCCTGGATGCCGAACACATGCAGCGCTGGCAACGCGAACTCGGGGCCCTGCAGGGTTTCCGCCAGGAGCTGCCCCGCGCCGCGCGCCTGCTCGCCCACGTCCAGACGCGCATGCTCTCTGTTGACCACGACATCACCGACCACTGGAACCTTTCGGCCAAATGTGTATCCACGGCCTACGGGCATCCATTCCCGCGGCGCATCGTGGGCAACGCCCTGATCGCCTACATGCTGTGCCAGGGCTGGGGCAACCGGCCCGACGTCTTCGGCGCCGTGCTCGACGACACGGATGCCCTGATGGCCGCGCCCGACGACAAGGGCCGGCTCGACGCCGCGGCGCAGGATGCGCTGGTCGATCGTCTCCTGTCGTTCAAGCGATGGGATTATGTATTGCGGACTCAGCCCACCGTCATCGTGCTCGACACGCGCACGCGCCGCTGGCGCAGCCGTCGCCTGCCCAGCCGCCCCTCGGGACTGATGGATTGGGAATCGCTGGTCGAGCTGCAGCATGAACTGCTGGATGAAACAGCCGCCGTGATCGTCTCCCCAACCCCCATGTTCGGCGTCAAGCTGATCGAGGTCATTCAACGGATCTGCACCTACGCCGGCCATGCGCTGACCGTCGACGCGGAAAACTGGATGGCGCACCGCGGCGCGGCCAGCGTCATGCTGAACATCTTTCGCCACTCCCGCACGCCCGGCAACTACGTCATCCTGTCGGGCGACGTGCACTACTCCTTTGCCTACGACGTGCAGGTGCGCGACAGCGACCGCATGCCGCACATCTGGCAGATCACCAGCAGCGGCATCAAGAACGAATTCCCGCGCCGGCTGCTGGACTGGCTGGACCGCCTGAACCGCTGGCTGTACGCGCCGCGCTCGCCCCTGAACTGGTTCACCCAGCGCCGCGACCTCGCCATCGTCCCGCGCCTGCCCGATCGCCGCCGCCGCGGCGAACGCGTGTGGAACGGTTCGGGCATAGGCCAGGTCTGGCTGGACGCCCAGGGCCGCCCCTCCCGCATCCTGCAGCACAACGCCGACGGCCAACCGTCCACTCAATTCCTGAAGCCCGAACAAGACCAGCCCGAAGTGGCGGCCGACAAGCAACCGGCCACGGACGCCTAGTCAAGGCTGATCAGCCCGTCTCATCGGGAGCCGCGGCAGCGCCTGCCGCCGCCCAGGATGGCGCACCTATGGCGCGACGGCTGCGAACACCTGCTGCGTATCCTGGAGCGCAACATGGACAGATCACGAAGAGCCGAAAAGATCTCTCCAGCGTCAGCCAGTATCTTGTTAAGCTTGCATTGGCGCACTCGATGCCGAATAGGCAGGAACAGGAGCAAGAAGCAAATGAGAAAATTTTTCGTCAATACAGGCCTTGTTGTCCTGGGCCTTTCTACGTGGCCCCATGCGTGGGCAGACACCGCCAAGCCATGCAAAACCGGCTCGACGGCGGAAAAGCCCGGCTACGAGACGGGCGCCGTGGACAAGCGATTCAAATTCGGCGGCACTCCGGCGCCTCGGGCTTTGCCGATGCAGCCCGGCGCGCAAGCGCCCTCGAAAGACAAACAGGATTCCATCTTCGGAGACGGATCGAAAATATCGAAAGAATTCCGAGTCCAGGAAGAAAAGAATCGTGGCTACACAGGCACTCGATCAGTAAAAGCCTCGAACGGCGACATCGAGTTCAGCATTACGCAGGATGACCGCAATCCCAGCAGCCACGCGGGGCAACCATCCATCTTCGGATCGAGCGGCTACAACAACGGCCGCCCCCCCGGCATGCAGCCCGGCCCGACCGTGGACGACATCATGACGGGTAATCGGAATTTCAGGAGATAAGGCAAAGCGGGGGCTTTCGCCTTTGGGGCTTGGCGCACATTACAGATGAACCGGGCTGACGCCTGGCCCACCCGACGGACAAGCTGGTTTTCTTGAGGTTTTTGTGCCGGCCCCTCAACTAGTAACCCCTCGTTTAGTGCTTCGTCATTGGCGCGATAGCGACCTGATCGCTTGCGCCAAGATGAATGCCGACGCCCGGGTCATGGAATTCTTTCCATCACCGCTCATCCGACAGGCCAGCGATGCGCTCGCCCTGCGAATCAGAACCGGATTGCAGGAAAACCCATTTGGCCTATGGGCAGTTGAAATACCGGGTTCTGCTGACTTTGCCGGTTTCATCGGCTTGGGCATACCCTGGTTCGAAGCGCCGTTCATGCCCGCCATCGAGATCGGCTGGCGCTTGGCCAGTGATTTCTGGGGAAAAGGCTATGCCACCGAAGGGGCTCGCGAAGTGTTGAGATATGGCTTTGAGGAACTACGGCTCAAGGAGATCGTGTCCTTCACAGCCACAAACAACGTCCGGTCCCAGCGAGTCATGACACGCATCGGCCTCGCCCACAAAAAAAGCGATGATTTCGATCATCCCGCACTTCCAGAGGGACACCCCCTGCGCCGCCATGTGCTTTATCGCCTCAAGCGCGAACATTGGGCTGAGTCATCTGTGCGGCGTTGAAGGCTCGGACACGCGCATGCCCGTTTCGAAGACGATACGAACGACCCAGATACCAGCGGTGAGTTCAGAAATGGTCGCCGGAGCCAAAATCGAACCGGCACGCCTTGCCGCAGGAGAAGTTGAACTGAGATGTGGGGTTAGATAGCCCCTGCCTGCATCTGAACCGATAGCGCCGGCCTCGGCTCCGCCGCCTGCAGCCACGCTGCGCAGCCCGCCGGCGAACTCGTTCCGCTGACGTAGAGCGCGCCGGATCCATATAAGGCGAGACGCTCTCGCAACGAGAGGCCCTGCAGGACCCAGACGCCGCCGGCGCGGTCCGTCCAGACGATGCGAGCGTCGGTCCCGCCCAGCGCCTGGAGCAGACCCGCGGCCGATGCGTTCGGCCGCAGCGCCACTACCGTCGTGTCATTGTCGCCGCGCAGGGGAAAGAGATTGGCTGCGGCAGCGCAGCTTAACGCGACGGCCAGCAGGCCGACGCCGACGCGGGAGCGCCTCTTCGGCGGACCGCCGCCCGCGGACCGGCCGCGCCAGCCCACGAAAAACGGCGCCAGCCCAAACACCACCAGCCATGCCACATCCCAGACCAGCGGCATGTCCGAGCCCATACGGATGCGGTGAATGCCGATGATCCAGTGCGAGAACAGCGCATCGACGATGTGCCACATGCCGAAGCCCATCCAGAACACCGGCCACAAGGGACGCAAGGACGCCGCCGGTGCGCTTTTCCACACCCGGTAAAGAGTCCACAGGCCGAACGCGGCCAGCACGTACATGAAGGCATGGAACAGGCCGTCCGCGGCCACCTGCATGCGCAGATCCCCCAGGATCCCGGTCTGGATTGCCGACAGCAAGTGATGCCACTGCAGGATCTGGTGCAACAGGATGCCGTCGAAGAAGCCTCCCATCGCGAAGCCCAGCAGCGCGCCAGCGCGGCGCACGCCGCGCTCGGACGCGTCCAGGGAGGGCGCCACGTCCACGCCTTACCCCGGATTCTTCGGACCGCTGCGCTTTTCCAACACGGCAGGCGTGTCGTCGGCGGGTTTGAATACGCCCGAGTCCTCATCCCCGTGCGGATTCGGCGAGCCGTCGAATTGCGTCGCCTTGCGGCCGGCAGGCTCCGCTTGGCTCTCTTGTTCGCGCCGGTCTTTCGACTGTTTCAGATCCTTTTGCACACGCAAGGCAATGTCGACCTGGGATTCGCTGCTCGGCTCGGGCGCCTTGCTAGATGGCTGCTGCTGCGGGTCGCTATTGTGTGATGGCTTCATGGTCGTCTCCGTTATTGCTTACAAAGCGCCCTCTAGCAAACGTCGTACCCGGCTGCGCAGACTCCAGGTCAAGCGCCGCCGACGCCGCGCACAACCTTGCCTGTCCCGCCACAGGCATCGCACGGCTTCTGATCGACCTTGCCGCTGCCGTTGCAGGCGGGGCAAGCGACCTCGCCGGTGCCGGGCGTGCCGGGAGACGCCTGGTCTCCAGGATTCATGTCTTCGGGAGTGGGAGTCGTCATCATGGCCTCCAGTCGACAGGGAGGGCATACGTGCAGCCGCTAGACTTCCCCGTCGGTAAATTCCGCACTTTATTCCGCCCAGGGCCGCGATGCGGCCCTGGCGCCCTGCGCTTATCGCTTGGCCTGCGTGTCTGGATCTTCAGAGCGCGCAAGAAAACTTTGCACCAGGGCGGGCGAGTGCTCTTCCAGCCATTGCGCCATGGCCCGCTCTTCCCCCAGGATGCGCTGGCACACCGCAGCGGTCTCCATGTCGCCGAGGAAGTCGGCCGCATCCTTGAGCTGGGTATAAGCCGCTATTTCCAGATTCTCGAAAGCGAAGCTGAACATCGCGCCCTTGACCACCTCGTCGGAAGCGAAAACGCCCGAGAAGCCCTGGAAAGCAGCCATGACCTTGCCGGTCAGGTCCTTGAGCAGCGACGTATCGCCGCCACGCCGCTCGATGCACGTGCGCACCAGCCGCTGCTGCTCGCGGGTTTCATCGATGTGGCGCTGGATGCGCATCCGCAGTTCCGGATAACTTTCGATGCGCGAGAGCATGCTGCTCAGCATGGTTTCAGATTGCTCCTCCATGGCATGCGCATCCCTGAGCCAGTCCATCAAGTGCTCGTTCGCACGTGAGTCATTTCTATCCATAGCATCCTCCAGTCAGTTTGCCTCCCCGCAACTGCGGCAGGCTGCCGGCCTCCAGCATGCGGCGTTCCCACGGGATGGGCTGGGCGCTATCGGTGCGATGAAATGTTGGTCAGGACGGGGGGGTTTTTGCTGTGGAGGGTGGGGTCGGCTTGGTTTGGCGGTGTGATACTGAGGCTGAGGACGGCCTGTCTTTCACCAGTCCTAGATCCTTAATTTGTTTGTTATGACTAGAGCTGGGCGCGTCAGTGCTTCAATGCACAGCAGGGAAGATTTTTAGATAGTGCCCGGGGTCGGAATCGCACCGACACGCTTTGCGGCGGAGAATTTTGAGTTAGCTCGCTACACAGAATGATAGCTGAAATCCAGAGTAAGCAATATAAGGTACAGATATCTGAAGTCGATGCGGCAGCAGCGCTTGTGAAAAATTTAGGGTAAGTGGTCGTATCTTGTCAGTGTACCCGCCGGGTATCTGAAGCACGTCATCTTTCTTTGATTGGCGTATTGTTATCATGGAGCTAGTCACGCTTAGGCACTCTGAGCTTCTAGCCAATTCATAATTTCGCCACCTAAGACTTGGATGTAACGCGAAATATAGCTGCAAAGTATATGAGGATACTTTTTATCAATTGATACCTTCTCACCAATAAAATAATAACCAATAGATACTATTTCTGGATTTTCATTATTTTTATAACGAGTTCTATCCGCTTCGCAAAGATAAGCCTTTTTTTCTATTATAGCTCTGATGGCTTCGGCTTCTTTTGACAGTTGAAGCATACCTCCCGCATGCATTAAACAGTTTCTAATTTTTTGTGAGCTTTTAATCTGCTCATACATTATAATTTTTTCAGGCGCTATTCCTATTCTTCTAAAATAATTAAATATTTTCTCAATGCCTATACCTTTGACAGATGAGAACTCTATACCGGACACCTCTTCCGTTGCGATTGCAAGTTGCAAAATATAAGCCTCAAAGATAGAAAGCGCAGAGAAGAGATTACCGGATGAAATCATGTATGGGTAGGTGTTTTCCCAGCGACGCCCATGAATCGCTGCGCGTGCGGCGATGAATTCTGAATATTTTTCGGCATCGGGAAAATAATAAGCAATTTTTTCTCTTCGATCGACTTTTCATGACTGATAGTGTAATGGCTTTTCCAAACAAAATCCATTATATCGTTCCATTCCTGTCTCGCGCTCGCCAATATTTTAGAAATATTATATAAACACCTTTTTGGCGGAGACATCTTGTCTTTCTCGATCAGCTCTTTTACGAAAGCATTTATTAAGTCTTCCCTAACCATCTCAAATACCCCCTCTTCAGCTGCTTGATAATATTACTTAAAATTATTCTGCCTCTATCTGTGGCTCTACCTCCGGTTCCGGATCAGGAAGAGCATAGGTGTTTAGCCAATCGATAACCACTTCGGCATATTGTGTAATCAACGACCGGGTATATTCAATCAGTTCGTTAAGCTCACGGCTTCCTGGAGCTGTAAAAGAGGCTCCATGTCCGATTGCATTTCTCATTCCTACTAAGCCGCCAAGCTTAGATAGGTCGAGTTTTTGATACGAGCTCATTGCAGCCAAGCCTAACGCTTCAGCGTTAACGGTGACCACCGCGTCATTAACATTGGAGTAAGTAAGGACAAGGTCTTTTACATCTTGTTTGGAAGGGAACGGCTGTTGGTGCCACGCATCGAGGCTTCCCAAGACTTTCGAGGATAGATGGAAACCACCCTTTGTTATTTTTTTCGATAATCCTGAAGTTTGCTGAAACACAGAATCTTCTCGCTCTAGCTCTATAACATCTCTAACAATGTCAATGAAGCTTTTGAAGAAGTCAGCTTTTCTTAACCAGAAAGCGCGAATTTCAGGCGGGCAGTCCACCGCCCTCGCTGTACTCTCTCTAATCGACTTCAGACATAGTGAAGTCCATATTGAAAAACACCGTTCCCAGACAGAATACAGCATAGGAACTGCCATTAGTCTGACAGCCTCTGGGTGAGCAGCTTCAGCGCGGACGATATCATTGACACGATTTATCATCGCAAGGCATTCATCGTCTCTTACGTAGATGATTTCAGCTATGTAATCTTTCCTGGTTTTGGCGATAAACATACCTCAAACTCCGTCTTTTTTTTCGCCAAAATTAAACCAACTCTGACCCAACTCCAAGCGCGCTTGATGTTTTTTTCTAGTATTTGAACCTGCGCCTGTTACGTCCTTGATACCTTCGCTCTGAAGGAGCTCTGCAATCTTAGCTTTCAGCTTTGCGCGATCCAGCCGAACCGTCTGCAGGTTCTGATAAATTCCATAGCTTACAATATCGAAAAGATTAGAGCTAAATTGCCCCTGTGCTCGTCCGTCACGCCAGAAACGGAACGCCTCTCCGTTTGGATATGCTGAGGAAATTAGTTCAAATGTTTCAATTACTTTATTTTGTGCCGATCGGTCAAAATTAAATTTTCCCTCTGACGAATACTCCATAAAGTCATCGAGGAACTCTACAACCGAATGCTTAAGTGGCTGCTGGCTGTGCCCGTTCGCAAGTAAGCGTAAGATCAATTCTTCTGTACCCATTCTTTTTGCTTGATCTTCGCTAAGTTTCAGAGCTATTTGGACGCACTGTTCGCTAGCTAATTCTCGCAAAATGTTGGGAAAGTTATGACCAAAGAGCCGTGCTGAGCAGTTTCTTATCTCTTGGTCTGAAAGAACAGATCCTGATCGGTTTAATCGTTTAAATACATGAAATCGAGCACGTTGGGAAGATTCTTTCTCCAGGACTATAATTGGGATGCGAGTGTACCGTAGAGTCCTGGTTAGAGTCTCTGGTAATGTTGATAAAGAAAATCCCTCAAGTGAACCTACTAGTGGAGCGCCTTGAAGTAGGGTACCAACTTCAAGATTATTTTGCTCTGCCTCATTGGTTTCAGGTGTTGCTTGAATTGAAGATTCAAATAATTCCGAAGAAAAAAATTTCAACAATGTGCTTAAGCGTTGAAGTCCATCAATGACGTCTGTTTTCCCGTCTGGATTAGTTGCAAAAAACACAGGTGGGGTGGGGATATTTAACAAAAGCGATTCGATGTACTCTGATTGCCTAACTAAATCCCACCTAAAAAGACGCTGATACTCTGGATCAATTCTAAGATCTCCTCTCTTATAGGTAGCCAAGAGATCGCTAATGGTTGTTGTGTAAGAGTCGGTTTTTAACTCGTTACGATGGTTGTTAACATCATCCAAGACGCTCATGTTAACTCCGTGTTAATAGTATAGCAGATTCAGTTGTTAATTTTCTTTGGCTGTAAGTTTTGGAATTTTTATTAATAAGTCTTATGGGATTTTTCTTTGCATAATGAAATATTTTATGAAGCCTCAGCCCTTCCTTGTCAGCCATCTCTGTAATTATTCTCGGCAAATTATTGTGTATTTCTTTATAATATGAGTCTTGAGCTACGATACAGACTCGCGCCCCCGGCTTACACACTCGACTCATCTCGGAAATAGCAGCGCTTAAATCTGAGAAATAGTTATAATGAGAGTAAAAATAATAAGTTTTAGAAGCTTTCGATGGGTGATGAAAGATTTGATCCAAGAGCTTTTCGCAAGTAGCCCCCATTTCTGCGGGACCGCTAAACAATCTGGCTTTGTTGCTATAGTACTTCCCATCAAGGAGGAGCGAGTTGAGGCGTAGGAAGCTAGTCCAAGCGACTCTAAGACAAGTAGCTCAGGTAGTGTCGCTCTAGCATAATCAAGACGGGTACAATAAGGTGGCGAAGTTAATATGCTATCAACGCTTCTGTCGGCTAACTGAATTCTCTTCGCATCGCCTAGACTGCAAACCGCACGCGGAATGGTCGACGAAGCGGGCCCTTGGATGATTAGATGGCCAATTCTTTCCATCGACTGAGTGAATAGGGTTCGGATTATACGGACGGATGCACAGATTTTGTCTTCGTTTGATTTGGGAAGCTTAGTCCAGGTCGGGTTTGATGTCCCCAGCGGAATTAGCATTTTTCTGATAGTGTTGAATAAGCCAACATAAAACACGGCGGCGAGTGGAGAGATTTCGCTGACGCTTTTTGCTCCGTCGGTTGGGACGGTTGTGGATACCAAGTGCTCCCAAATGCTAGCAGCATAATTGGATAAAATAGCTGCAGTATTAACAGTAAAAATTTCTGCTAATGGATTATTTTTTTTAAATGGTCGGCTCTTGATTGCTGAATTTGAAATTTTTTTGTTAGCGGACCAATTGATCCAGCTTCGTGTGGTACGGCCAAATTTGATTTTGATACAATAACCATTACCGGATTGAGATCATACCCGATTGTAGAAGCAGGAAAGCTTTTAGCAAGACTGGTAGTTGTGCCTGCTCCGTTCCATGGATCCAAAATAGAAAAATCATCACCATTTTTTAGCCACTTGGCCGCATCCATGGCGAAGCTTGATGAAAATCCAGCATAGTAAGGGTAGAGCTCTGAGGCTCTACTTTTCAGGGTTCTAGGGCGGACTGGATTTGCAAAGGGCGTCATAAGTCTTGCGCGGGCTCGGGTAGATCGAACATAAGGATCTTATCAGAACCGAAGGCGTTCGGCTGGCGATGGATGTGTCACCGCTTCAGGAGGAAACTGCCCATCCGCCTAATGGGACAAGGCTCCCTGAGCCACGTACATGAAAATGACTCGGAGCCAACAATGTGCGCTGACAACGGGCTGATACGTCTTGCCGGCTTGCCAGGCGAGTCCCCCAGCTTACTCGATTTTCTACCTTTCGAAGCTGGCACGAATCGCGTCACTCACCAAATCTGTGCGCCTAACGAACAGAAGGCTAAGCGTCTCCATTCGCTCCACTGTTACCGGCTCATGATGACCTTCATTCATGCGCCTGACAATCTTGTTAAGGTTTCGGTCAAGAGTAGGCGATTGTTAGTTAGATCCACCTAAGGCATCGATTTCGGACATGCACAACTGTAGTTCATGGGTCAGCCCAGCACGGAGGGCGTCAACAACACACCGCCGCGCAGGGCAGCGCTCAGCGTGAGCACGCTCCTTTAATAGCGGATTTTTCGGTCTTAGTCAGCAGGATTTCGAAGCGTTCCTTTTTCTCTAACACTTTCTGCTTACTGATAGCTTCGCGGTTGTAGAGTTTTAGTAGCTGATTCTCAATAATTTTCCTGAGTGCAGCCTCCGGTTTTTTTTATCTAGACTGTTGCAATAAGCAATCCATCGCGCTTTCACGTCTTCATCATGATGAACATTTATGGATCGTCTTAATTTCTTCATGACAGCCTTTTAGAATTTTTTTTCAAAAGTAGATTTTTTAAATTTTGCGCGCATAATCTCACAGCGGCTAAGCACAATGCATGGGCTGCGTTGTAGGCAAGGTCAAAGCGGCTTTCAAGTGACAGCGTCGTATTCAGCGCATCGCGCAGTCGGGCGTGGCCGGAGCGGATCAGGCCTTCGAACTCCTTCTTGTCCGGAGGCTCGGCCCGTAAAGGCTTGCCTGGGCCGGCAAGGTTTTCAAATGCCGAGGTCATTGCTTTCCCCTATGAGCCAGATCTTGGGTTGCTCCATGACACGAGTCAGGAACGACTCCTGGTTCGCTAGACGCTTGCCAAACTCTTCACGCGTCAAAATCGTAGGGTTTACGGGGCGGCCGAGCTTGACGCTGGCTTCTTCCAGGGCGGAGAACAGTTCTCCGTAGCCGATCTCGTCACTGATCAGCATCAAATCGATATCGCTGCTGGCAGTATCAGTTTTCTTGGCGACGGAACCATACACAAAAGCAGCCGTTATTTTGGAGGACATGAGCGCTAGCGCCTGTCGTATGGGTTCCGCCAAGCCGGATGTCTTCTGGATGATTGAACACAGCTCAGCGAAGATCGGCGAATCTGGGTTGGCTTGATAGTGCTTCTGATTACCAACCGATTTAACGGTAATCAGGCCGCTGCCGGCCAGTGTCGCCAGCTCACGTTGTACAGCCCCAGAACCACTGGCCGCCAGGCTGATCACTTCGTTTGCGTAAAAACTGCGTTTGGGCTGGCCATACAAAATGCCCAGCACCCGTTGTTTGGTGCCGGAAAATAAGGCATCGGACAGGCTGCGTGGCGTTGATGTAGTGACATTGGTACCCATATTGGGTTTTATCATACCCATTTTGGGTTTAGCTGGCTAGTGCTGTGCTTCGCTCCACTGCGAACCCTTTGCCCTCCCCAGTAGGCACGGCTAAACATGCCCAAATGCTGGTGTCGCTGGCTGCGGGACTCGCTTGACCATCATACGCATCTGCACGCAGATCAGTTAACTGATGACTCCCAAAAACTCGCCTACTACCCGATAGCGGTGTTCGTCGTCTTCCTTGCTGAGTTCAATTGCGGCCAGCGCGGGGTTGGTTGACCGAGGCTTCAACAAAATCTGCAGATTTTCAGTACCGTCTTCGGTCCGCGCTTTGAAGCTTTGATACTCCTTGACTGTGTAACGCGAGCCCGCGTCGCCGTCTTGGGCATCGGCACATTCCACCAGCACGATTTTCCCATTCCGGCTGCCTCCAGGATTCAAGCGAAACAGGCAGACAGCGCCGTCGGGGATGATCTTATTCATGGATTCGCCTACCACATGGCAGGCAAAAATATTCTTGCCCACGGGCATGCCCTCAGGCACGGGCACCCAGTTTTCATGTTCGACATGCTGAAGCGCACTGAAGCCGCCTGCAGCGGCTCGTAGATCATAGAGAGGAACCGCGTTGACGTATGGCTCCAGCGACTTCGCAGGTCCTGGAAACGCAATGACATTGTTTTTATAGCTTTCTACATGCCGCTTCAGGTAGTTTCGCAAACCATCGTCGCAAGCGTAGACAAACGTGCCGCGTATGCCCCGCAGCATGATGGTCCGGTATATGTTCAGTATGTATTGCTTGAGCTCATCCGGATCCTTAATAGTCTGCTTTCCGTTTCGATCATGATACTTGTCCTTTTCGATGACAATCTGATCCAGCCTTTCGTCATAGCGAATTTCATGACCAAAGATGACTCCGGTGTAGTTCAGATCATAGCCCTGGGTGGTATGGATGCAGCCCACTTCACCCTCGGCGCCCTTCGCATTGATCCAGTCCTCATTCGTACTGTTCCATCGCAGCCGAACATCACCGATCTCAATGTCATACAAGTCCGGTTTTTTTCTGGAAACCCAGCTCCATGAATAGCCTGCCACCAAGCGTGCCAGGCCATAGCTATTATTTCTGTGCTCGATCTCCCTCAGCATGTCGGACAGTTCATCGAAGACCAGAAATTCGTACTTGCTTGAGCTGAATTTCTTGCCTGCGGGAAGTCGCATGTTCAGAAGGTCGTCAACGAACTGCACATAGTGCAGCCCCGCGCGAACCCGAAACTGGGAAACCAGTGTCATGACCCTGCTGTCTGGCGAAGACTTGATGTCGTCGAAGTCCGATGCGTTGGCATCGGATGGCTTGATGCTCTGGTTCGGATCGTAGAAGAAGACGGCCTTATCTGATCGGCGGGTAACCCAATCCACCTCGCTGCACGTGCTTTTATCCAAACCAAGAGCGGCGCAGGCCTTGTCGAAAGCACCGTAATATGCCCCCAGGTTGACGCGTTTGCGCAAGCGGTGCGACTCATCCACCAGGACAATGTCGTAGCGCTGCCTCGCCAACTCCGAAGGACTGATGACCATACTGGGATGCAGGCCGGCAACATTCTCGAATGCCTTCTTCAATGTGCGTCGGAACGAGTTCATTGGCACCACCAAGGCCATGCGCGGGTATGGGAGACGCTGCTTAAGCTGACGCAGAAGATCTCGCAATTCCTTTTCTTCTTCGGAAAACTCACGCAGATACAACTCTTCAAGATCGGAATGAATGAGCTTGAAAAGGAATATCGCCAGTACCGACTTCCCGGTCCCGGCGCCGCCTTGGACTACGATATTTTTCAGCCCGGGGTCAACCAGAGCCCGCATTATCTGGATCAGTCTTTGCTGTTGATCAGCCGACAGGCACTTGTACGGCGAATACTTGAAAACGTCTGAATTGTCGATGGCTTCAATCGACTTTTGTGCAATTCCGTGCCTGCGCAGCCTGTCCCAGGTTTCACGAAATATCTTGGAATAGAGTTCGTCCCTCTGATAGTAGTTATGGTCGCTCAAGCCCAGGTTGCCGTTCAGTAAATTGAAACGGCCGTCAGCTGACATGTACTTTATGAGGGAGGACTCGATGTCGAGTGTCGCCGACTTATTGAAACGTTCACTGCTGACAAGGTGCACCGTCGTCAAGGATTGTTTCTGGGGGTGCTTAAGATGCGTGCCCAAGCGAGTGATCGTGTCCGTGGTCTCGCCGACGTAGGCACGGCATGTTTTCTCATCGCTAAGGATATACACGAGCGGCCAGTTGTTGGCCGCGTATGCATCGGTCTCAATTTCCGTCAGAGCTTCTGCGGAAAACCTATAGCGGTTCACTTCGACAAGGTGGGTCTGACTCATAGCTCGTTGTATTTTTTTGCGGTTCCCTTTGCCTTGCTTACTGGGTACTTTTCTTCATTCTTTTCGATTTTTTCTAGAATGATCTTCTCTATGTCGAAGTTGTACGCATCGGACAGCAGCAGCGCATAGGCCAGGACATCGGCAAGCTCTTCCTTCACCTTCTCAGGGTCGGCGGCTTCAGGCGCCTTCCATAGAAACGCCTCCAGCAGTTCACTGGCCTCGATGCTGAGCGCCAAGGCCAGATCTTTAGGATTGTGGAATTGCTGCCAGTTTCGCTCATCACGGAACCGGCGCAGCCGCTGAATGACTTGATCCATTTCCTGCCTTTTCCTGAATAAGGTTGCTGGAATGGATGATAGCCTGCCCGGCGGCGAGCTGCACTTTTGTGCTCGACGCTTCGCCACAGTACCGAAACCGTACCTGGCTCATCAACCTGGAGAATGATCTGGTCTCAGGGAAAAACTTAAAATCGCACTAGCTGCGTGTCAATACTAGGGATTTAGAGATGGTGCCCGGGGCCGGAATCGAACCGGCACGCCTTGCGGCGGGGGATTTTGAGTTGGGGATCTACAGTGTTCGTACAGGCAAATGGGGCGAATTCTCGCGTAGGTTGAAATAGGTAAAACTACTTGTGAATCAGTAGGTTGGCGTATTTTTCCTGAATCGGTGAAAACTGGTCACTGTACCGGTACTGTACCGAATTTCGGTACAGTTGTATCCCTGGCACAGTCTTCGGTACTTTCAGATTCTCCGGACACTCCGGTTTTAACGTGATTGTGAAAAATTTTTATCTGTATGATTAATCGAATCGCGAACGTTCCTCATCGATCTCCTCGCGCTCAATTGATCTGTCTAAGTATTCGATCTCACTCTCGATCCAATGCACGACCTCAAACTCGAATCCAGCGGCCAGCCATTCTCGCATCTTCTCTCGTTTGCGCCGCAAATAAGCACTTGTTGGTCCTGTCCATCCGCCCGAATGAAAAGTTGCCCCGATTCCATTTTGGACACCGTCTAGGTGCCCATATCTTGACAACAATCCTCGAGTTAATTGTCCACCTCCTTCATCATCCAAAGTGGCTGGCGCTGCGTGCGCTATCAATGCTGCTCTTGAGGATGGGTCTTCTTCAATCCACTGGAATATTTCTGCGACTGGCAGATCAACGATTGCGCCTCGTGGCTGTGTATCGCTAAAGCCACCTAAGCCCCCCTTTAGCCAACTGAATAAATCGCTACGCCATTTTGGGAGTGTCCTCTCAAAATGAGTCTTTACTATCTTCCATGTTCCTGAGGGATTCGCTTGGACTAGCTTATTAGCTATTTCTACAACATTGGAGGCGTAGCTCAATCGATAATTTTTCCCCATTGCCACGAGCAGCGCATCCAATAGCAGCGGAATGTAACTCGGATCCCAAGCGATGAGTTTCAAGCACACATTCTTCCAATGATACGTGCACGTCGACCCCTCGCTGTCGATGGCTATTGAGCGCGAAGTTGCCCCGAATACAAAATCTGGATTGAATGGTGTTGCATCGTCAAAGGGTATTAAGTCCAGTAACTCTACCAATTGAAATAGTGATTCAGAAGTATTCTTTTCACTCAATAGGGAAAGCAACTTCGCAACTCTGGCAGAAGGAATCTCTTCGATCCTACGCCCAACCCGCAGCGCTCCGAACACATTTGGATCTATCCAACTCATTTCCAGTGCGCTTAGGCACCGAGCGAATAATTCATCATCATAATCGGAGTGAAGAGCGATAGTCGCCCCTAGCCAAGCCGAGTCTTCAGCGTTCAAAAAAGCTCTAAGTTTAGAAAAATAGAAGGACGGATCGAGCTCTCGAAGTCCCGACATATACCCATGCAAGCACACTTGATGCTTCGTTTCCAGTGTTCGCTGGGTGAGTACAGGAAAGAAAACGTGTCCGGGATCACTTTGTGCCAACTTGTCGCCAAAATACCATAGTGCGGGAGTGCCCTTCGTTGGCGCAAGCTGGTCTAAAAGGTGGCTGAGTCCGTCTGGCGTCCTAGCAATGCGGCAAACCAAGGCGTCGACGAGTGCCTTGGCACGACTTTTATTCCTGCCTCGTCGCTGACGAAAATCGTTGTCCCATTCAAGCCACTCTACATCAATCACATATCGCCGAAATCTGCTCGCTAACTCGCTTTGTGTAGCGGCGCTCAGCCCGATGTAATCTGGTGGAAATATCGGGATCTTTATTTTTGACTCCGTATTCTCTGTAATGCCAGAAAAACGAATTCAATTTCCCCGGCTCCATCGTCGTGTCGTCAATAAGACGATCCAAAACAATGAAGGCTAATTCTGTACATGGCGGAATATGAATCTGTTGCTCTACAGCATCTAGTAATGCCAGATTAAGATCAGTCCGAAACTCAGGCGGCCAATTTTGGGTTTCTTCGACTAAAGCTTGGAAATACAAATACTGCGCTTGCCACCAGTCGCCATATGTGCCGGGAATCCAGAGGTTAGCCCTCTCTTTCAACCCTTGATACTCGGGACCAACGATCCTGAACCCTCTGCTGCGAGTGTCAAGTGCAGCCTGCATTGCCTTGAGGGCGAGTTTGCGCTCTGCCGTCCCTCTCGCACGCAAAAGCTGGAGCATTGCCGGAAGCCTGACCTCGGGAGAGGCTTCAGTCGCAGCGGCTTCCGGTCCGATTCGAAACAAGCCAACAAGAGTTCCAGTTGCATTGTTGGAAAAATCCGCATTCTCATTAACGGCGAATTTGGTTAAAACCTGAATCGCCCGGACCGTGTAAGTTGGCCAGACGGCAATTTTTTCCAGAGCCCACACCAGGTTTTGTCTGTTGTCTTTAAAGTCCAAAAGGTCCTGATCCGTCCACGTATTCACGGTAGTTTCGAGAAGCCTTAAAACCGCACCCGGATTGGCTTCTGCCAAAATAGACATGAATCGTGAGCCTTTCTCCGACGTTAAAGCGGCTCTCTGAGAAAAAACTCCGTCTACTCGAAGGATTTCATTGGTGATGTGCGTCGTTGCGGCATGGCCTGCAAACTTGAACATATTCATGAACCAGGCATGTAAAGTCTCTGGCATGCTGGAAAATGTCTCGATAAAATCGAACCCCCTACCATACTGCTCCCAAAATTGCCTCCATAAATAAATATGAAGCGCTTTGGGTACGAAAAACAATGTCCTGCTTCCCTGGAGTACTCTGCGCGCACGTAGAGTCTGGATGATTTCTTGGAACCTTGCCCATCCAATCGTAGGGTCTGCCTTGCGGATTTGTTCGGCAATATATACGGCTTCGCTACCCACCGGATCCTCATAACCAAATCGGCTAAACAAGGCTAAATGCTGCGTGACGCAGTCTATTTGTCGGGTTGTGACTTCATTCTTGCCGCTGTAACCGTGCAGGAATCGCGTCCAAATCGGCACCGTCGATGGTGGCTTCAACAGATCTTGAGGGTTTGCCCGCAGATTGTCCGCAACTGCCTGGGCAACACGTGGAGAACCTTCGCAAATTTGGACCCAGCGATCAAGTTCGTTTGAGTCGCCGACGCGATTAGCGAGGATCTTTCTGATCGTCTCGTCGGATAGTCGCGGAACGTTAAGGCGTTCAATTTCCTCGTCGAAAGTTTCGTCTCTTCCGTGATCAAGTGTTACTAGCTTCATTTGACCGCAGCGGGACTTCAAGTGTCTCCAGATATCTGACATCTCTGGCTCTTGAAGCTCATCAATTACAAGCACCAAAGGCCTGCTATAGCCCGATCTTATTAGTTGGCGGAAAAGTTTGGTCTGTCCAAACAGTGCTCCATGTTGGACATAGAGTACATAGGGAGCAATATTCTCGTCTTTTACGGCTTCGAGGACTATGCGAGTTTTGCCTAGACCTGGTTCACCCAGTACTCGGAAATGCTTAACTTCGCCCTGCAACCCTTTGCGAATCTGAGATATTAATTCATTCTGCTCCGTGGATATCTCGAACACATTTGCCATATGTGCATCATGTTGCCATTCTTCAAGGACCAATGCCTCTTGAATCGGATCTGTTGCGAGCAAAGATGCTGTTCCTGGATATCGCTCCGCAAACTCTGAAAGTTGGCTGGCACCAAGAACTTCTAATAGACCTTCGTAGTCAGGGTAACCCACTTCAGCCAATACTGAAGCGATCTCGCTTCGCGCGGTATTGCGTTGTTCGGGGGTTAGATCATGGCCGGTGCAAATAATTGTATAGAATCCACGGCGGCGTACAAGTCGCTCCACTTCAGTGTAAAGCTGTCCCTTGCTATCCAGAAGCTCCCCTTTAATGCTGCTCTTTGTCCAGGGCTTAAATGATGTGCCGGATTTAATCTGGAACCCAGTAAGGCCTGCCTGAAAGATGCAATCGCTAGGAACCGTCCTGTTCGGTGAGGCATTAATTTCGGCGTCGATGCCACCATCCGCAGTAGTAAGTCGACTCGATATTGTCAAAGCGCTCGGGCTTATTCGAGCATAGGCGCATTCAGATCGCAGGATAGACCTAATTACAACTACCGCTCTCTCTGCGGTTAGTGAAGTAACTGACGTGATTGGAACGTCCAAGATGGTGTTCATCTAAATCCTTGGCAGTCAAGTCCTGTTCACTGCTCGGAGGGAAGTCCTCTATGCCGTCCGCCGCAGCAGCATGGAAATGCGCTCACGCTTTATCGGTTTGTGAATTGTCGAAATAGTGGAGAACGCAGCTGGCTTCGCAGTCTTGTTCTCTCGGGACCTTATATTGGCTTATGGGTAACACAAAACCCGGCGACAGCCTATCCTGCACTAGTCCCCAAATCCTAAATTTCTTCGTCATGACGAAGACTTTGGGAGCGTTAACGCGTCAGCGCGCGGCTGCACAAACTCTTGCAGGCTGATCTGACCATCGATGAAACGCTGGGCGTGGGCCTCATCTGCTTCACTGAGCGAGAAACCTTCTAGACTGACGGAGGCCCGCGCGTAGTTAACAGCCGATTGGCGTCGACCGCGTTCGGCATCTGATATGGTTTTGTGGGGCTGTAACCCGCATTTATCTTCGCCAGCCATGGTGTCCCCTTGCTGTAGGTAACTCGATTTTACAAGAGGTACGAGTACTTTGGTTTAGGTACACGCAACCTCCAGGGCGCTGCGCTGAAATTGTCTTGTTTTACTTGCTATGGATCGCCTGTATTGGCCGCGTACTCGCCTGCGTCGTAGTTTCCAAAGAGGCTTTGCCTCTCTGGACTCTCCACCCTCGCCGGCGGGAGCCTCGGGAGCAGGGGTTGCGGGCCCTTGGCCCGGACCCCCTGCCCCCGGGCATAGCGTGGGGCGCTCCTGCCGCGTCAAGGGGCCGTGTCCTCGCCCTGTGGGCTGCGGGCCGCACCAACCCCTTGACCCGTCATCCGCTCGACGGCACTGCTACTGACGTCGTTTGGCCGGAAGAGGTGTCAAGGGCGGGACCGGAAGCCGCAGCCCGAAGCGCAGCTCAGGGAACGGGTGAGGATCCCGGGCGAAGCCTTCACCCTTGATGCCTCTGGAAGCCATGCAGCCTGTCGGCCGGGGGAGGAACAAGGCGAAGCCGCTCGGCCTGCCCCGCGGCCAGTCCGGCAAGAACGGACGCGGGATGCAACCGAAGGGGTTGCCCAAGCGTAGCGCGGAGATATGTGCGCCCATGAATGAAAAGGCCTCGCTGATGGCGAGGCCGATGCGGACGCAACATGCACATCACTTACCGTTGACGGAGCCGCCTGTTGCCGGTCCCCAGTTCTTGCCCATGTTCTGCAAGACGTGTTGCCGATAGGCTGGGTTCCACATGGTGTTGCCTGCAATCATGTGGTTGGTTCGGCCAGCAGTAACCATCATGCCCGACTGCATATCGCGGCGAGTCGTCTTAGGATTCACCACATTGCCAATACCCTGCGCCATGCTCCTGAATGTCACAGCGTCAAAGGCGATGCCGCCAGCCAGTCTCGCCCCTAAGCCACTCGTTTTTCTCTGCGCGAAGAAGATGATCAAGGCAAGAACGATGATCTGCACAAACGAACTGATGGGATTGTCCGTGGTCGTACTTATTACCCTGTCGAACAGCGCCTTGAATAGCGCCACACCGACAGACACGACAACCATTGTGATGGCAATTTCAAGGATGTAGGCCAGTGCCTGCTCAAACCATTTGTCGAACCATTTCGCGGTGACTGGAAACATTAGCGCCGCGATAAACAGTGGTCCGAGACCAAGCATTATTCCGAGACCGAGCTTTGCCATGATGATGGTCGCGGCCGCAGGCAAATGAATAAGAAACACGGCAATGGCCATCATGAGTGCATTCAGGGCATCCCAGAACATATGACCTAGTTCGTAGAACTCGCGCTTTGCGACTTTGCCTAGCATGTCGTAAGCCACGTTAAGCCCTTTGTCCGCCGAGTTATCCAGAACCTGATAGATGCTCGTCGCTTGAGCGCTAGACGTGGACATGATGTCGGCCAGGCCTGTCTCCAGACCTTGAATGGCCGACACGACGGTAGCCGTGTAGGAATCAGTCGTCATGCAGAATGCCGTGATGATGAGGATCTTCATGCACTGCTTGATGAAGGTCTGAAAGGGAGCTTCAACCGCGCCCGCGCTGATGGCGTAGCCAGTCAAGGTGATGTACAGCGTGACGCCGGTCAGCATCAGCATTTGAAAGCCGAGGATGACGTTTGAAGCGGTTTCCGATACGAAGGTGTTCAGCATCGCATCGACGCTGCTGCCTATCCACTGGAATAAGGCGAATCCCATGTTATTGACCTCCCTTGAGCGGATTGATCGGTGTCAGGTCGAAATAGCCCCGCTTGTCGACGGCCAGATGGTTTGCCGCTGTCTTGGCGTTGATGCAGTTGGCGGATGCGGCGAACTCGCCAGGACTGGCTTCGCACTTCGCGATCATCGCGTTGCGTTCGGGGGCATGCGCCTTGTACCAATCGACGGTTTGAGCGGGGGTGTTTTCGCCGCAAGCTACCAGCGTGAGCGCGATGAAGAAAGGGAAGAGGATGTTTTTCATTTATGCGCCTCGCCTGCGTTGATGATGTCGAGTGCGTGGGCCACTTCGGCGGCCTCAATGATGCGTAACGCTGCAAGGGTTCGTACGACGCTTTCGCGCATGCCGCCCCATGTCGGCTGTGTGAAGCGATTTGGCGCGTTTGTCCAAACGATGCCGATGCACGCAATGGATGTGGCGGCAGACAGGATGATGTTCATCCAAGGCGGTAACGGTTCTTCATCAACGAACGGCAGTGTGAATCCAAACCAGCCCATAGCCGCGTAGTAGGCCGTGAAAACAGCCATACCGATAGCCACGACATCAAGAGTTCTCATCAGCGGCGCACGCCGCAAAAGCTCTCGGTAATACTCGGGACTCAGGCGGCGAGCGCAAGCCCAGAAGCGATAGATGGCAAGGCATAGCATTACCACTGGAACCAGTGTGATTGCGTAGAACGGAGCCATGATGTTCTCCTTAGTGTGCAAGCGGGTTGAAGACTTGAAGAGTGGGGTAGCTCCGTTTATCAACAATCTTTGCGTTGATCTCCTTCCGCCGTTGCTGCTGTAGGCGTTCTTCGGCTGCCGCGGCCATCTGGTCCATCTGTAGCTTGGTCTGCTCGTTCTGAATCATGGCCTGCTCGGCCGCGATGCGACCTTGCAGTTCGGCAATGGCTTTCGGGTCCTGTGTCTGGTTTATCTGCTGCATCAACTGGTCGATTTGGCTAAGGCGGTTTTTCGCCGCATCGTAGGCGTCGAGCGCGAAGGCTTTGTCTTGCGCACCTTTGACGGCTTGCGCTTCGTAGCTCGTGCGTTGCTCCGTCGAGGCTAAGCCGGCGCAGGCGTCATACACCTTGTTGTCGTTGTAGATGGACTCAGCGCGCCCGCTCAGGCCGGCATAGCCGCCTGATTTCACGCTGTCATAGACGTCTTGCCAGTCTTGCGGCAGGTAGTCACGCAGCTGCGGGTTGTTGAACAGTTCGCCCATGCCGCGCGCGCCAGTGACCGCAGCGTATTGCTGCTTCATCTGGTCGATCTGGCTGACCATCTGGTCGTACTGCATCTTCCACTTCGCCATCGTTTCGATCTGGTTTTCCGCGCTCTTGGCGATGGAAGCGCCATCTGTCACGGGGATTTGTGCGAAGGCGGCCGACGACGCGGCAATGCCGACGGCCAGAATGCAAGAGGCTGATAGTTTCTTCATGTTCGCCACTCCTGAGAGGTTGAGGGCGAACGTAGGACCGTGCGGTCCGGTCTGTCGGTCTGTTCAGGGACCGCGCCCAGTACGACAAAGCGTTCTTGGGGCGACTAAGCGGCCGATCTGCTCTCGGCGGTCGGAACCCTTCTTTTCGGGTCGGCACCCGGTACGCTAGGCGTCCTTGGGGCGGTGCAACGTTCGTTGTGGTTAAAGGTACAACCGAAGTTGATTGTACTTAGGGTAAATGCAAAGTAGTTTCCGACTACGGCGACCACGCGCGACGGTCAATGATGATGCGGTCCGATAGATACGAGATGTTCGCCAGTTCCGCCAAGGCCATTTCTACGGTTCGGAACCGGTACGGTCGACCCTTGTCGTCCATGACGCGGTGCTCTGTAGTGCCGTCCTGCACGGCCAAGGCAAAGCCCTTCCAGTAGTGCGCATACAGAATGACCTGTACATCACCGGTGCGCGCTGGATCATCACAGTAGTCTTGCAGCGCGTCGTAGCGTAAAGCCATCTTATGGTCCTTCTTGCGCAATCAATCAACGGCTCAGGTCGCCTTTGCCTGGATGGTTGGTCTTGTCCTGTTGCTGGACATCCTTGATCACTTCTGTGCTGCGCTGGCTACGCTGTGGGACCTGTAGCGTCCTGTCCTGCGAGGGATCAAGGAACCGAACAATTTCCAGGGCAAGCGATTTGTCCTCCATGCCACCAGCGGCCAAGGCTTTCGCAATGTGCCCGTAGCCATTCCTGATGGTACGTGAAACGCCGGAAAGCTTGCGTTGTTCCCGCTCGGCCGCCTTAGTGCTCTTGCCGCGCTTGGCGGCATGTCGCGTCGCCTGCTTGACCGTAGTGTGCGTGTTAGACCGTGCCCTACGCGGTGTGGCATTGGCCTCGATGCCTTGTTCACGCAGCGCCTCGGCGAAGCGTTCCCTCCATCGTTGCAGGTCCGCCTTTCGTGGGTTGAGCCGGCTACCGTCGAGACCGAGCGCCTTAACGCAAAGGTGGCCGTGGGGATGGGCTTCGTCGTCATGGATGGCGAAGACATACGCGTGGTTGGCGCCGAACTCCGTTTTCGCGAATGCACGGATAGCGTCATTCACTGCGCGTCGATCGGTGCCGGGTGGCATGGACAGCACGATATTGAACGTTTCACGGCGCGAGCCGTTATCAGGCAACCCGTACTGGCCGCTTTTCCATTCGTCGCGCACGTCCTGCACGGCCTCACGGCCAAGGATGACTTCACCGTCTTCATTCTCCAACGCTACCAGGCCGTTGCGCGATATGTAGTCGAGGTGCGCTTTCACCTGCGCGATGCCTTTGCCACCGCCGGAGATTTTCACCATGACTTCGGGCGCTTTGCGAGTGGTCAGCATCAACTTGTCGCGTACCCGGGCGCTGCCGGTCAATAGCAGAGGCGTAGAGGGCGGCGAAGTACGTGATCGCGTCACCGTGCGCTTAATGCCTTGGCTGGTCACGGGCTTGGTATAGATGCGTTCGCCCCAGTCCTTCAAAATTCCATCGATGACCAGACTCATTCCAGCCTCCAGCGGTCAATGTTGGCGCGCATGATGTCTGCCACCCGCGCGGTGTGGGTTTTGATATGACGGGTCAGTGTGTCGATACGCTCAGCGGTTACCACCGTCTCCAGCGCGCGTCCTGCGTTCATATGCCGGGCGATCTGGTTCAGGTTGCGACCGATTGCCAGCAGCCGTGAATTCGATTCGCCCAGCGTCCGTAGCTCTGTCATGCCGAACTGCGGTTCGCCGCTGAGATTGGCCCGTATCAGGTGGATGACCCAGCGAT
Source organism: Alcaligenes sp. Marseille-Q7550 (assembly GCF_965112015.1). NCBI lineage: Bacteria > Pseudomonadati > Pseudomonadota > Betaproteobacteria > Burkholderiales > Alcaligenaceae > Alcaligenes > Alcaligenes sp. Marseille-Q7550. The sequence continues at coordinate 520,670 of NZ_CBCOPU010000001.1, read as the reverse complement.
TGGCTGACATGCCCTGCTGCAAGGCTAGTGCTTCGATACGGGCATATTCCGTCTCGGTCAGGCGGAGTTCCAAGCGGCGACGCGAAGTATCGGGCTGCTCGTGTTTTGATGGAGTGGGCGAAGCGTCCGTTGCCGAACCGTTGAGAAGGCGGACAATGATCTGCCGCCGGCCGTCGCTGGGCGTGCTGCCTTGTCGAAGACAAAGTGCCTGCCAACGCTGCTTCAGATCACCATCCAGGCGGATGCTGAGTGTGGTCTTGCGCGTCATTTCGGCATCCTCGTATGCAGCTCCAGTTGGGCTTTGATTTCTTGAAGCCGGGCTTGGGATTCAGCTTTGCTGAGTGGTGCTGATTCCGAAGCGCGCGACATATCTTGGGTCGCTGCCAGGCGTTCTCTTCTGGTCGCTATCGGGATGCCAGCAGACGGCACGAATCCCCCTGTGCGGTGGCGTTCAAGGATTCCTTTGAAATAGGCGACCTTCGTCTTTCTGATGGTTCCGGGTGTCTTGATGGCCCCGTCCAGTTCGTCAAGCAATGCTTGCGCATCAGCTGATTGGACGTCGGTAAGCAAGTTTTGGATCGACAGTTTCTCAGCGGGGACCAGCGCGGTAGGGTACTGAAGATCGTCGTCGGTTCTCGTTGTAGTAGTAGGGTTATAGATAGGGTTAGTGTTAGTAGTAGTGTTACCCGGCCCCCTGCCCATACCCTGGTGATAGGCTGTCGCTGGGGTATGCCCGTTGCTAATCGATTGATTTCTATGGATGTCTTTTGCTTCGGCCGGAATGGACGTCCGGCCGTCGTCTGGGCCCGCATAGGGTGTCGATAGCCTATATGGACCGTATCCAAGGGCTTTGGCTACCGTATTGCGCAGCGGATCCTCGGTAGGCAGTCGATCGATAAAGTCATTCACGTAAGCGTCACGCCAGCCTTGGGGTAGTGCCGCTATTTGCTCGAGTGTCTTTTTCCTAAGGGTTGTTGCCACTGCCATCTTGGCGGAATTGTGGTCCCACCAATCTTTGATCCAAATGTAATTCGCCTGCGGGTCAAAATCCAAGATGCCAGCATCGATGAGACGACGCATCACTGGCATTAGTTGTGAATCGGGGTCCCAGCCCATTTCTGAGGCTGCAACGCGAATGACGATTTCGTAGGCGCCGATGACATTGCTGAATGGCGATGTCAGGAAATAGAACAGCGCATAGCGGTCTTCGACCGTGCAGCCTGACAGGCGATTTGAGCGCCATATCTGGTCGTTGATGGTTCTTTGCCGACTCATGCGCGCGGCCCCCGCGTAGCGACCTCTGCGGGCGTGATTTCATCGTCTGCCGGCTGTTCCAGATTCAGGGCTTCTGTGACCTGCATCGTCCGAAAATAAACGCGGCGGCCGACCCGCAGCATGGCCGGTTTCAGCTTGCGTGAAAAGTCGGTATCGGTATAAAGCGCCATGCGGACGCCATCCGGAGATCGGCCTAGCAAGGTGGCAACGTCAACGATGCTCATCAACGGCCCAAACCGTCCCAACAAATATTCTCCAGTAGTCATTCCTATGCCTCACAAGTTCACCGTAGGTAATGCCAGTCTTTACCGTGAAGGCATGGTTGTCAAACTTAAGTCATTGATTTTAAAGACCAAAATAGGTCTTCGGCGAAGGCCAAATTGGCGTGTCGTCAAATGCCAAGATGGGGCATATTGGATTTTCACAAATGGGCAGGCGGTGCCAAACTGATCTGAAAGCAACAATTTATGAGCGACCAAGGAAACCCGGTGTTCAGCACGAAAATCGTGTGTAGGCCAGGAAAAAATTTGTGGGAGATTTGCAACGAACAAATATGCGGGGCTCTGCTTCTACAAAAGATGAAGCCCTGTGGCTTTGCTGCCGCGGATGTCGTCGAGTCTAGGGGAGTGCTTTTGTTTGAGGTAACACCGGCCTCATCGGGTAGGAAGCATGTATCGATCGGTGTTAGGTTGCTCGATGGTGATCTCTCAAACACTGAGCTGGAAGGGCGTGTACTAAGGTTTTCCCGAGTTAGCTGCTCAATGTTTTACGGCTATAACCCCTTGCACCGGTCCGCGCTGGGATGGAGAGATGAGCAAAGAAAAACAACGAAAAGAGAAACTGTCTATTTATTTGGCGAAGGAGAGTATAAATAATGTCGAGGCTCTTATAAAAACTGAAGATGCCAAAGATCCAGTGTTTATAGACGTTGCCGAGAGTAAAGTTATCCTGTACGTCAAGCGGGAGATACCTCGTCCTCCGCCACCTTGGACAAAATTATTCAGCAATGCAGCAGAGCTTCCGGAGAGCTTATTCGGTTCTACTCAGAACGTCGGTGCGGTTGCTGTGTTTGAGCGTGAAACGCGTTTTTATTTGCTAACTTTTGGCTCCGGATATCATCTGGTTAAAACCGAGCATGTCGAGCGCGACTTCGGGTTGAGGGTGACATTGACATCAGTCGATCCTGACAAACTAAGGAGTGTCGATAAGGCAAGTTACGATCACAATCCGTTGAACTCTCGCACTCAGAGTAGTACGGAGGTTGATATTTTCGAGTTGCAGATGGATTCTGAACTCGAATTGCTTTATGCCGTAACAGGCGTCTCTCGAGTTCCAATGTTTGGAGCTCATGTAACAGGAAGGGACGCTTTCACCATAGCCGTCGATACGGACCTTGCTGGGATACCGGCCATATTGGACGAAGCGCTTAAGCGGTATATTAGTCCTCTGCCCCCAGAATTCGAGTGGGTCGACAATATTCGTCGCGTCAAAGATGCTGAGTTGATCGCCGTCTTGGATAGTTGCCTTGATGATGAGCTAATCAGGCCCGCGAGTGCAGTTATTTGGCTCGGAGAGCCTGAGGTCGTCGACTGGGAGGCACAAATAGGATATTCATTCGATCAGTACCAAAACACCTTGAGACACGTTGTTTTGCGACTGGATGACCTAGTGTCATATCTCAACAGTCATAATCGGCCTGTGAATGTCGAGACGCTGAAAACGCAGTTGATCCATATTAATAATTCGGAGTATCAATCAACTCGTTGTTGGAGTGCCTATCGCTGTTTGTATGTAGAACTTGCGTTGGGGAATGAGCGTTATATGCTTAGAAACGGGGTTTGGTTTCAGGCAGAGCCAGACTTTGTGGCAAAGGTCGATTCGTATCTGGCTGGCATTGAAATCTATCCGTTCGATTTTCCTATTTATGCGTTTGATCGTGAGGAGGATTACAACGATGCTCTTGCGGCGAATGACGGCGAGTTCTCTTTGATGGATAAAAAGAACACGAAATTGGGTGGTCGGTACGACAAGATTGAGTTTTGTGATTTGATTCGCAATGGCACGGACTTAATTCATGTGAAGTACTATCGGAGTTCAGGAACGCTGAGCCACCTTTTTGCCCAAGGATTCGTTGCTGCCGAAGCCTTTATGAAAGATGAGGATTTCCGATGTAAGTTGAATGAAAAATTACCTGCATCGATTAAGTTGCCGAACCCCGAGATAAGACCGCAGGCGGCCGGATACACTATCGTATATGCAATCGCGACCACTAAGACGTTGCCCACCGAATTGCCATTCTTCTCAAAAGTGACCCTGAGAAATGCGCTCAAGACGCTTCGTGCTCTTGATTACAAGGTGCATCTTGCAAAGATTGACGTGGATCCGGCGCTAATCGTTAAAAAAAGGTGTAAGCCCAAGAAGGCGACACGACGACCATAGGACGCAACCTGCTGGTTCGCCCTCAGGGACGTTGAGATGTGTCTAGATCCTTTGTCACGGCGGCTGCGGTTGTTGTTGCAGTGATGCGGTCCAGCTTCTGCACCAGATCCTCCGCGCGAAGATGCGTGTAGCGCTTGAGCATCTGCATCGACTTGTGGCCGCTGATGGCCGACACCTCCTGATCGCTCAAGCCGGCTTCCACGAACCGGCTGACAGCCTCGTGTCGCAGGTCGTGAAAGCGGAAGTCTTCAACGCCCGCTGCTCGCTTGGCATCGGTCCATGCTTTGTCGAACAGGTAGGGGCGTCGTATGCCATCCCGGCCGGGTTCGCCGAAGAACACCAGTTCGGTTTCGGCGGGGCGCACGGGGTTGGCAAGGGCCTCGGTGAACACGCGCGTTGCCTCGGCAGTCAGCGGGACGGTACGAGGCGAAGAGTTCTTGGTGTGCTCCAGCCGAACGACTCGCCGCTCGATGTCCACTTGCCGAATACGCAGCGTCGCAATCTCGGACAGCCGCATGCCGGTTTGAACGGCAATGCGGACGATCCATCCGAACATCGGGTTGGAGTGCCTGTCCACGGCTTGTAGCAGGCGGGTCTGTTCTTCGGGAGTCAATCGCCGGTTGCGGCCCGAGCCTGGGGCAGGGCGGCGAATGTTGGACACGGGATTGAAGGGCAGGCCGATGCCCCATTCCTTGATCGCGACGGTGAACAGGTGGCCCAGCAGTGCCAGTTCCAAGCGTACCGTGTTGTTACTGCGAGGCCGTAGCTTGCCATTCTCGTCCGGGTCGCCCGCCAGTCGCATGTCACGGAACTGCGCCACGATCTCAGCGTTCAGGGCTGCCAGCGAGTACTTGCCAAGGTGGCGGATGATGACCTGTGCTTTCTTGTGTTCGCCGGCTTGGGTCGAGGCCCGCTTGGTGGGCGTGACTTCCTTGAGGTAGCGGGTCAGTGCCGCTTCGACGGTCATGCGCTCGGCCGGCGCCCGCTGGATGTATACGCCGCGCACCATTTCGTCTTCGGTACGGCGCGCCCAGTCTTCGGCATCCCGCTTGGTGCGGAACGTCTTGGCCGTGGCCGGCCAGCCAGTCTTGCGAATGAGGGCTTTCCAAGTGCTCGAGGACGTCTTAACAATCGTAGCCATGAGTACTCCGTATGGGGCTAGCGCCGCATCACTGTACCGAAACTGTACCTGACCACAATTTTAGGAAAATCCCCCGGTGCGGGGCTTGTACTGCGAAATCTTCTAATGGCTTGAATTAGCAGAAGATTTGGGGATGGTGCCCGGGGCCGGAATCGAACCGGCACGCCTTGCGGCGGGGGATTTTGAGTCCCCTGCGTCTACCAATTTCACCACCCGGGCTGCGTGTGGCACCTGGGAATCCAGGTGTGGAAGGGAAGATGCGTATTATACGCAGGTTTCGGGCTGGTGTGACAAGCCTGGTTCGGGCTTTTTTGATACAGACGGGCGGGCGCCCGCGTGGGCTGGGCCTTGGCGGGCCCTGCCCCATGCAAAAGGCCCGGCTATTGCCGGGCCGTTTGTGTGGAATGCGGGGTTCATTTCTGAAACGGATTCAATCGACTTCCACGGGCGGGTGCGCGGCTTCGCCGTTGCGTATCCACTCCCGCCAGATGGCGACCAGCAGGGCCATCAGCACCGGGCCGATGAACAGGCCGACGATGCCCATGGTCTGCACGCCGCCGACCAGGCCGAAGAAGGTGGGCAGGAAGGGCAGCTTCACGGGGCCGCCGACCAGGCGCGGGCGCAGGGTCTTGTCCACGATGAACAGTTCGATGGAGCCCCACAGGAACAGGCCCACGCCGGCGACCAGGTGGCCGGAGCCCACCAGGTACAGCGACACCAGGGTGAAGGACAGCGGCGCCCCGCCCGGGATCAGGGCCATGAAGCCGGTGATGACGCCCAGCAGCACGGGCGAAGGCACGCCGGCGATCCAGTAGGCGATGCCCAGCACCACGCCCTCGCCCAGGGCGATCAGGCCCATGCCGGTGACGGTGGAGTTGACGGTGGCGGGCACCACGCGGGAAAACCGCCGCCAGCGGCCGGGCAGGATGCGCTCGCCCACGATGTCCAGCTGGCCCAGCAGGCGGTCTCCGTCCTTGAAGATGAAGAACAGGGTGATCAGCATGAACAGCACGGTCAGCAGCAGGTGGAACACATTGCCCGTGGCCGACAGCACCATGCGGTAGATATTGCCCAGGTGCTGGCCGCTGACCATCTCCACCATTTCGCCCAGGGCGTGCGGTTCGCCCAGGTAGGTCTGCCAGTATTCCGTCAGGCGCTCGCCCACCAGGGGCATGGCCTTGATCCATTCGGGTGTGGGCGTGCCGTAGCGATTGGCCGCCAGCGCCCAGGTGATGAAGCTGCCGGCCTCCTTGATGGCGAAGGACAGGGCCAGCGACAACGGCACGATCAGGACCAGGGTGATGATGAGCAGCGCGATGCTGGCCGACAAGGCCGTGCGGCCGTGGCAGTACGCCACCAGATGCTTGTACAGCGGCCAGCTGGCCAGGCCGATGATCAGCGCCGCCAGCACGGGAACCAGAAAACCACTCAGGAAATACACGCCCGCGGCAAGCAGGAGCAGCAGCAGCCAGCGGGCGATCAGGAATGCGGGTAAGACAGGTTGCATATAGCGTGGTGACCCTCGAGTCTGGTTGTCTAGAACTCTGGCCTTGCGGCCGGAGCTTCTTCGCCACGATGCGGCGGCGCTTTATGCGCCGCATCAATACCGCCTTGCCTGGCTTCGCCATGTACGGCGAGGCCGGCGCAAAGACGCGTGGCCAGGGCGTGGGCCGGTGCCCGGAGAGGGTTTGACAATAGCATGATAGAAGCAGGCCGAATACCCGTTTTCCATTGAAAAGCTGAGCTTATTTTACGCCCATACTGACGGTAAGCTGAAAGCCAATATCGGTTCGGACTATGAAATAAGCCCGATCAGCTCCCCTGTAGCCACGCAGATCCGGCCAGTACCTCTACATCACCTATAAAAGACGAAGAATAAAAAAAGCCGGGGTGACCCGGCTTTTTGTCAGCATCACGCTCAAGGCGCTACTGGCAGCGCCCGCTTGTGGGCGGAAGCGCGATAGGTGCGCAGAATGGTCTGTACGGCGTCCTCGTCTATGGTCTTGCCTTCCAGGAAGTCGTCGATCTGGTCGTAGCTGACGCCGAAGGCGTCTTCGTCGGGCTTCAGGGGAGTCAAGGTTTCCAGGTCGGCGGTGGGCACTTTGTAGACCAGCGGATCCGGCGCACCCATGGCGGAAGCCAGTGCGCGCACGCGCCGCTTGTTCAGGCCTGCCAGGGGCGTGATGTCGGCCGCGCCGTCGCCGAACTTGGTGAAGAAGCCCATCAAGGCTTCGGCGGCATGGTCCGTGCCCACCACCAGCCCCGAACGGGCGCCGGCAATGGCGTATTGGGCGATCATGCGCTGGCGCGCCTTGATATTGCCCACCAGGAAATCCTGGTGCGCCGCGTCGCGGAAGGTCAGGCCGGAGGCCAGAAGTTGGTCCAGCATGGCGTCCGTGGCCGGCTTGATGTTGACGACCAGAGTATGGTCGGGCTTGATCACGGCCAGGCCGCCCTGCGCGTCGGCTTCGTCGGCCTGCTCGCCATAGGGCAGGCGCACCGCGAAGAACTCCGCCTGGTGGCCCTGACGGCGCGCCTGCTCAACGGCGCGCTGCGCCAGGCAGCCAGCCGCCAGCGAGTCCACGCCGCCGCTGATGCCCAGCACCAGGCTGCAGGTGCCGGTGCGTTGCAGATAGTCGCTCAGGAAGGTCACGCGACGCTCGATCTCCTGTCGGGCGTCGAACGAGTCGGTCAGGCCGAGCTCGGCACGGATACGTTGTTGCAGGGCGCGTTGATCATCAGTCATGGCGCAGGCTCTCGCAGCGAAGTGAACAATGCCCTCATTGTAAAGGACAGGCCAGCCCATGCTGTTCAAGAGCCTGTCTCCCGGAGCGTCAATTGGTAACAGCGCAGCCATGAAAAAACCCCACCCCGCCCGTGGCGGAATGGGGTCTGCGGCCAGGCGCTACGGCCTACTTGTCCAGTTGCAAGACGTCGCGCACGGCGCCGCGGTCGGCCGAGGTGGCCAGGGCGGCGTAGGCCTTCAGGGCCTGCGACACCACGCGTTCGCGCTTGGCGGGCTTCCAGGCCTTGGCGCCGCGTGATTGCATTTCGGCGCGACGGGCGGCCAGCTCTTCGTCGGAGATGGCCAGGTGGATGCGGCGGTTCGGGATGTCGATCTCGATGGTGTCGCCGTCCTGCACCAGGGCGATGTTGCCGCCTTCGGCCGCTTCAGGAGAAGCGTGGCCGATCACCAGGCCGGACGAACCGCCGGAGAAACGGCCGTCCGTCAGCAGGGCCGAGCTCTTGCCCAGGCCCATGGACTTCAGGTAGGACGTGGGATACAGCATTTCCTGCATGCCGGGGCCGCCCTTGGGGCCTTCGTAGCGGATGATGACCACGTCGCCGGCCTTGACCTCGCCGCCCAGGATGGCTTCCACGGAGTCTTCCTGGCTTTCGTAGACGCGGGCCTTGCCGGTGAAGGTCAGGATGCTTTCATCCACGCCGGCCGTCTTGACGATGCAGCCGTTGACGGCCAGGTTGCCGTACAGCACGGCCAGGCCGCCGTCCTGCGAGTAGGCGTTGGCCTTGTCGCGGATGCAGCCATTGGCGCGGTCGGTGTCCAGGGTTTCGTAGTAGCGGTCCTGGCTGAAGGCCACCTGCGTGGGGATGCCGCCGGGCGAGGCGCGGTAAAAGTCGCTGACCGCCTTGACGTTGTCGCCCATGATGTCCCAGCGCTTGATGGCTTCGCGAAGCGTGCCGCTGTGCACATTACCCACGTCCAGGTTCAGCAAGTCGGCGCGGCCGAGTTCGGCCAGGATGGCCATGATGCCGCCGGCGCGGTGCACGTCTTCCATGTGGTAGTCGGGCGTGGCGGGCGCCACCTTGCACAGGCAGGGCACGCGGCGCGAGATGCGGTCGATGTCGGCCATGGTGAAATCCACGCCGGCTTCCTGCGCGGCGGCCAGCAGGTGTAGCACCGTGTTGGTGGAGCCGCCCATGGCCACGTCCAGGGTCATGGCGTTCTCGAAGGCGCCGAAGCTGGCGATGTTGCGCGGCAGCACGGATTCGTCGTCCTGTTCGTAATAGCGCTTGGCCAGGTCCACGATCAGGCTGCCGGCGCGCTCGAACAGGCCGCGGCGACGGGCGTGCGTGGCCACGATGGAGCCGTTGCCGGGCAGGGACAGGCCCAGGGCCTCGGTCAGGCAGTTCATGGAGTTGGCGGTGAACATGCCCGAGCAGGAGCCGCAGGTCGGACAGGCGCTGCGTTCCACGGTTTCCGCCTGTTCGTCGGAAATGTTGGGGTCGGCCGCCTGGATCATGGCGTCCACCAGGTCCAGCTTCTGCACTACGGTCTTGCCGTCGGGCGAGTAGACCTTGCCGGCTTCCATGGGACCGCCCGAGACGAAGACCACGGGGATGTTCAGGCGCAGGGCGGCCATCAGCATGCCGGGGGTGATCTTGTCGCAGTTGGAGATGCACACCATGGCGTCGGCGCAGTGCGCATTGACCATGTATTCCACGGAGTCGGCGATCAGTTCGCGCGAAGGCAGCGAGTACAGCATGCCGCCGTGCCCCATGGCGATGCCGTCGTCCACGGCGATGGTGTTGAATTCCTTGGCCACGCCGCCGGCCGCTTCGATCTGGCGGGCGACCAGTTGCCCCAGGTCCTTCAGGTGCACGTGACCGGGCACGAACTGCGTGAACGAATTCACCACCGCGATGATGGGCTTGGAGAAATCGTCGTCTTTCATACCGGTGGCGCGCCACAGGGCACGCGCGCCGGCCATGTTGCGACCGTGGGTCGACGTACGGGAGCGATATTGGGGCATTACTGTTCTCTGGACAAAAAACTGTGTAAAGATATCTATGATAATCGTCCGCAGGCGCTTTGTGCGCGCCAGGGGGCTGGTAACCATCATATGGCTCCCCGTATCCCGGCGCGGCTCTCCTGCCCGTATGCTGCAAACACCTCAACTGACTACAGGAGACGTATCATGCCGCAGGCCGTGCCTGACCTTTCCAACCTGCTCCGCCAGGACATCCGCTTTCTGGGCAAGGCCCTGGGCGAAGTCATCCGAGACAGCGAAGGAAAGGCCACCTTCAATCTGATCGAAGGCCTGCGCCGGGCCGCCGTGGGCTTTCGGCGCGAGCACGATCCGCGGCAGGCGCGCATCCTGGAGCAGGACATCCCCGCGCTCAGCGACACCCAGGCGCGCTCGGTGGCGCGCGCCTTCGCCTATTTCCTGCACCTGTCCAACATCGCCGAGGACCGCGACCAGAACCGGCGTCGCCTGGAGCACCGCCCCGAACAACTGCCCGGCAGCCTGCAGCACGCCATCCGGGCCCTGATGGACGAAGGCCTGAGCGCCCGCAAGATCCGGCGCTATCTGCAGGAAGCCTGCGTGATGCCGGTGCTGACGGCCCACCCCACGGAAGTGCAACGCCAGAGCACGCTGGCCGTGCACATGGCCATCGCCGCCGAACTGCACAGCCTGGACCACGACGCCACCGAGGCCCGGACGGCGCGCATCCAGGAAAAACTGACCGGCCTGGTCTCGCTGCTGTGGCAGACGCGCATGCTGCGCGAGCACCGCCTGACGGTGCTGGACGAGATCGACAATGCCCTGGCCTACTACGGCTCCACGTTCCTGCCCACCATCCCGCAGCTCTACCGCGACCTGGACCGGCTGCTGGACAAGCCCGGCAAGAGCCTGCTGGACCAGAAGGCCCGCCCCCTGCCCGCCTTCCTGCGCATGGGCAGCTGGATCGGCGGCGATCGGGACGGCAACCCCAACGTGGGGCCCGACACGGTGGAACAAGCGGTGCTGCGCCAGGCCACCTGCGTGCTGCGCCACTACCTGGAACAGATACGCCTGCTGGGCACCGAAATATCCGTATCCGACGGCCTGAGCCGCGTCAGCAAGGAGCTGGCCGCCCTGTCGGCCCGCAGCCAGGACCCGTCGCCACACCGGCTGGACGAGCCCTACCGGCGCAGCATCATCCATGTGTAGGCGCGCATGGCCGCCACCGCCCAGGCCCTGCTGGGCCACGGGCTGGCCGCCCGCCCCCCCTACCCCGCCGAGCCCTATGCCACGCCCCAGGAGTTCGCCGCCGAACTGCAGGTGATCGCCGACTCCCTGGCCGACAACAAGGGCGGCGCCATCGCGGGCCTGCGCCTGAACGCGCTGATCCAGGCCGTGGAGGTCTTCGGCTTCCACCTGGCCACCCTGGACCTGCGGCAAAGTTCGGACGTGCACGAGCGCGTCCTGGACGAGCTGTTCCGCGTCGCAGGCACCGAGTTCGACGGCCAGCCCGTCAGCTACCGGCACCTGTCCGAAGAAGACCGCATCACCCTGCTGCGCTCGGAATTGCGCCACCACCGCCCGCTGGTCTCGCCCTGGTATCACTATTCCGAAGAGACGGAAAAAGAACTGTCCATCCTGCGCAAGGCCGCCGAATGCCGCCGCCGCTTCGGCGCGCGGGCCATCGAACAGACCATCGTCTCGCACACCGAAACCCTCAGCGACCTGCTGGAAGTGCTGGTGCTGCAGCAGGAGACCGGGCTGATCGTGCCCGGCTCCAGCCACCCCGACCAGCAAGGCCTGATGGTCGTGCCGCTGTTCGAGACCATCCCCGACCTGGAACGCGGCCCCGAAATCATGCAGGAATGGCTGGACATGCCCGAGATCCGCCAGCGCGTGCGCCATGCGCAGAACAGCGTGCAGGAAGTCATGCTGGGCTATTCCGACAGCAACAAGGACGGCGGCTATCTGACTTCCAACTGGACGCTGTACCGCGCCGAGCGCGAGTTCGCACAGGTCTTCGCGCGCCGCAAGGTGCGCCTGCGCCTGTTCCACGGCCGGGGCGGTTCAGTGGGCCGGGGCGGCGGCTCCAGCTTCGACGCCATCCTGGCGCAGCCGCCCGGCACCGTGAATGGCCAGATCCGCCTGACCGAGCAGGGCGAGATGATCCAGAGCCGCTACAAGGACGCCGACGTAGGCCGCTGGCACCTGGAGCTGTTCGTGGCCGCCACGCTGGAAGCCAGCCTGGGCAGTCGCAACCATGGCCGACCCAGCGACGACGAGCAGTTGGCCGCCTACGGCCAGGCCATGGCCTGGATGTCTGAGCAGGCGCACCAGAGCTATCGCCAGCTGGTCTACGGCACCGAACATTTCGACCAGTACTTCTTCCAGTCCACGCCCATCCAGGAAATCGCCGGCCTGAACATCGGCTCGCGCCCCTCCTCGCGCAAGGCCACCCAGCGCATCGAAGACCTGCGCGCCATCCCATGGAGCTTCTCCTGGGCCCAGTGCCGCCTGCCCATACCGGGCTGGTACGGCGTGGGTACGGCGCTGAGCCGCTACCTGGAATACGGCGTGCCCGACGACGGCCTGACCCGCCAGCAGCGCCTGGAACAGTTGCAGAAAATGGCCAGCGACTGGCCCTTCTTCCGCACCCTGCTGTCCAATATGGAACAGGTGCTGGCCAAAACGGACCTGGACATCGCCGCCAAGTACGCCGGCCTGGTCAAGGACGAAGCCTTGCGCGAACACGTCTTCAATCAGATCCGCCACGAGTTCCACCTGACCGTGGAAATGTTCCGCCAGGTCACGGGGCACGAGCTCCTGGCCCGCGACCAGGCCCTGCAGGACGCCCTGGCCGAGCGCTTCGCCTACATCGATCCGCTCAATCACCTGCAGGTGGAATTGCTGCGCCGTCATCGCGGCCAGAGCGAAAAAGCCCGCAAGGCCATACGCAATGGGGTGAACAAGCAGCACGTCATCCACCTGACCATCAACGGCATCGCGGCCGGCCTGCGGAACTCCGGCTGAGGCAAGAGCAAAGCGTCTTATTTATAACTTTTAAATATAAGCTAATTTCCAAAAGAAGTTAAAGCAGTACAATTCCTGTATCGGAATTCTTCTTTTGATCGAATGCGGGCCTGGCGCAAGCCGGGCCCGCGTCATTGAGCTTATGACGCTTGCCATCATTCTGGGCCTGTTGACCGGCCTGTTACTGGGATTGACGGGCGCAGGCGGCGGCATCCTGGCCGTTCCCGCCCTGATGCTGGGCCTGGGCTACGACATGACGTCCGCCGCCCCGGTGGCGCTGCTGGCCGTGGGCGCCGCTGCCCTGGTAGGCGCACTGGACGGCCTGCACAAGCACATCGTGCGCTATCGCGCCGCCGTCTTCATGGCCCTCATGGGCGCCTTGATGACATCCGCCGGCATACGCATCAGCCATGCCCTGCCGGAACAACTGCTGGTCACGATGTTCGCCGTCATCATGCTGTGGATCGCCGGCAAGATGCTGCGCCGACCTGCTGAACGCGCCCAAAGCCTGCCGCCCTGCCGCCTGAATCCGGACACCGGCCGGTTGCGCTGGACCGGCGCGGGCACGGCCACGTTGGCCGGCATCGGCGCCGTGGCCGGCCTGTTCTCCGGCATGCTGGGCGTGGGCGGCGGTTTCCTGATCGTGCCGGCGCTCAAACGCTTCAGCAACCTGGGCATGCACAGCATCGTGGCCACCTCATTGATGCTGATCGCCCTGATCTCGCTCAGCGCCTCGGCCATCAGCCTGGCCCACGGCACGCTCATTCCCGCCAGCGGCTGGGTTTTCGTAGGCGCAGCCATGGCCGGCATGGCGCTGGGCCGGCAACTGGCTCCGCACATCGCGCCCGAACGCCTGCAGCAGGGCTTTTCTGTGCTGACGGCCGTGGTGGCCGTGATCATGCTGGCGCGCAGTTATTTGCTGTAATTTTCAATCAATTTGGCTATTAATCATTCTAAGCGGCCAGCCATGGAATTTCGAACCGTCAAAGAAAAACCGGCAAAGAAGCAAAAAACATTCATTTTTTATCAAATAATGCCAAAACGAATTGACACCAAGATTACATTAAATCAAATAAAATATAAAACGCAAACCATGAAAACGACACCAAAGAGCTTGTTGATCTAGAGTTTGCTAGTACGAATACGCAGGAAAATAATAATAGCTTTAACAGCTTCTCGTGGCATGCATTTTCTGAAAATACAGCGATGATCAATCAAGGAGTAAATCCATGAAGATTAGTTCGAATAATTGCTATACATATATAAATCATAAATCCAAAAAACATTCAGAAAATAGCCAAATAAACAAAGGTTTTTCAGACGCACTGACTGCAACCACAGCCAGCAAGAAAAATACTGGGACAACACAGATTGATTTCACGAAAATGTCGAATATTGAAATGTTCAATTGGATGAACAATCAAATAAAAAACGGTGAAATCTCTCTAGACGAAAGTTTTCCATTTTTGGCAATGACAATAAGGATCCCAGTAAGCAGCAATGTCACTGAGCTTACACACGAGAAGATTAATTTTATTGAGAAAATACGTGACGGTATAGCAGGTGCTCGATCGAGAAACGATGAAAACACCCTGAAAATGCTAGAAAAAGCTATGGCTGTCATACAGCGATTTCAAGGACAAGCCATTGGTGTTGACGCTCACGCTTAAAGCACGCAGCTACTTGTTCTAGTTCATGCGCACAGGCTGCCGGCCGGCTCGCCGGGGTTGATCAGGTAGCGGCTGAACGAGCCGCTGTCGTCGCGCGGCCGCACGGCCACGATGCGCTGCACGATATGGTCGGGATTGGACTGGAAGCCGTGCTCGTAGGCCACGATGTCCAGGTCGGCGCACCAGCGCAGCAGCTCGCCCGGTTGCAACAGAAAATCGGGATTGCGCGGCGTGTTGTACTGCTCGTTGCCCACCCCGAAGGTTTCGTAGATCAGCACGCCGCCCGGCTCCAGGCTTTCCAGCAGCGTGGGCATCAGCGGCCGCCACAAGTATTTGGTGACCACTACCGCGTCGAAGCGCCGGCCCGCGAAAGGCCAGGGACCGTTCTCGATGTCCGCCTGGACGATTTCCCCATAGGGCGCGCTGGCAGCCACGGCCTCCGGGTCGCGGTCCACGCCGATCACGGTGTGTCCGCGCTGCGCCAGCCAGCGCGCGTTGCGCCCCCGGCCGCAGGCCACGTCCAGCACCGTGCCGGGATTGGAGGCCAGATGGGCCCATTGCCGCATCCACGCGCTGGCTTCTCCCGTGTCTTTCATCGTCGTCTCCCCTCGATATCCGGATAAAAACGCACATGGTAGCGCAGGATGCGCCATGGCGACCCGGTCATCGGATTGCAGCATGGCCTGGGCTACAATCGGGGCAGTTCCCACCCTCCTTTCCGACGGCGTATGAAGACCCTGCTGCGCAAGCCCGTCCTGCTGATGGCCGTGCTGTGCCTGCCTCTCTGGATCATTTTCGGCAATTTCATCCTGGCCGCCGCGGCGTCCATCCTGATTGCCATGCTGGTCGGCATGCTGCGCACCCTGCAGCAACTGTCCCGCGCCCGGGACGCCCGCTCCGGCCCAGCCTCCAGCGCCGACTCCGAACCGCCCAACGACACGCCTCATTGACGCCATGAATGTACTGTCCGCCCCCTCCCTGCCCCACGGCCTGCCTCCTCTGTCGGACGAGCTCAAGGCCCACCTGGACCAGGTCAACCGCTACCTGCTGGAGCGCATCGAGGACGAAGACGGCTTCCTGCCCTTCGACCAATGGATGCATCATGCCCTGTACGCGCCGGGCCTGGGCTACTACACGGGCGGCAGCACCAAGTTCGGCGGCATGCTGCCCACAGGCGACTTCACCACGGCCCCGGAGCTCTCGCCCCTGTTCGCCCAGACGCTCAGCCGCCAGGTCTCCCAGATCCTGTACGCCAGCCAGTCGGTCTCCATCCTGGAATTCGGCGCCGGCAGCGGCGCCCTGGCCGAAGCATTGATCACGGAACTGCGCCGCCACGACATCGACCCCATCTATTCCATCCTGGAAGTCTCGCCCGACCTGCGCCAGCGCCAGCAGCAGCGCCTGGCTCCCTTGCAGGCGCGCGTCAACTGGCTGGACAGCGCGCCGCCCGACTTCAAGGGCTGCGTCATCGCCAACAAGTCCTGGACGCCATGCCCGCCAGCCTGTTCACCTTCAGCCAGGACGAGCAGGTGCTGGAAGTGGGCGTGATCGCCGCCGACGACAGCACCGCGGGCGGCCTGCCCGCGCCCTTCTACCTGGCCACCCGCCCCGCCCCGGAGCACCTGGCGCACCTGGTGGCCGAGCGCGTGGAGCCCAATCCCTTCTATCTGTCGGAAATCAATCTGCAAGCCGAAGCCTGGGTGCGCAGCATGGGCTCCTGGCTGAGCCGCGGCGCGGCCATCCTGGTGGACTATGGCTTTCCGCGCCACGAGTACTACCATCCCCAGCGCAGCCAGGGCACCCTGATGTGCCATTTCCGCCATCTGGCGCACGCCGAACCCCTGGTGCTGGCCGGCCTGCAGGACATCACCACCCACGTGGACTTCACCGCCATGGCCGACGCGGCCCTGGAAGGCGGACTGGACGTGCTGGGCTACACCACGCAGGCGCGTTTCCTGATGAACTGCGGCATCGCCAACTACCTGGCCACCCCGCCCGAGGACACCTCCCCCGTCGTCCAGCAGCAATGGGCGCGCACCATGGCCTCGGCCAACAGGCTTCTGTCCGAAGCCGAAATGGGCGAATTGTTCAAGGTGCTGCTGGTCGGCCGCCACATGGCCTCGCCTCTGATGGGGAACATGAGCGGGGACCGGCGTGACCGGCTGTAAGAAGGGTTTGTTGCAGATTCAGTAGAATGGATCTGTTGATCGATAGCAGAATGGGACTTTGTAAAGACGCCGTTCAAGGAGCTCGAGGGGCAGGCTGGGCTGACTGCTTGCCGGTGCTGCGCACCGGTGCCCTGGTCGGTCCACGTAGCCGGGCGCGTCGTTAACTCCGGCGGGTTGCTCGCCTCCCAGGCGAGCAACAAGCGCCGCCGTCGAACAGAACGACGCTTAGCTCCCGTCCCAGCGTCCCGCCTGCGGCAAGCCGTCTGACCCGCCCTACCTGCCCCTCGAGCTCCTTGAACGGCTCACAATGCCCACTGTATCGATCACCCTGCATGATTTGCTTCAGCACACTTCAAAGATGGGGCTACTGCTGCAGTTGGACTGATGCATTGTCAATTCGGCATGCATGGCCCTTCGCAAAACCCATCCCCGCTATCAATCAGTCGCCTCGCCCCAATAAAAATTGCAGGGCATCCAGATAAAAGCGGCCAGTATCAGGCCGCCCTCTCCATGGCCTCAAGCCGCGCAGCGCGTACGGCTTCGCGGATCCGGCCCGGTTCCTTCGTGTAGCGAGCCGCCACCGCGCCGGCGTCCACCGCCGCCATGGCCTGGCGCAGGTGCTCCCAGTCGTCCACCGGCACATCCCGCAGGCAGGCCGCGGCGGACAGCAGCTCGGCAAAGCGGCCCGGCTTGCGCAAGGCGTCCAGATGCTCCATGACGCCCAGCGCCTGTTCCACCCGGCGGCGCGGCTGCAGCAAGGCGGAATCCGCCAGGAGCACGGGCAGCAGGCGGGCCTGGTCCTTCCATTCGGACGGCGCCCGGACCTGGACCGCGACTTCGGCGGGGTATTCGGAAACATGGCACAGGATGGCGAAACGCCCCGCCATGGGCAGGCCGCGATCACAGGCCGCCTGCACCCGTTCGCCGACCTCGTCGGTGTAGGCCAGGCCGGGCATGACGCGCTCCAGCGCGCCCACTTCCCGCAGAACCTCGAACATGCGCGCCGGACGCTGCGCCGCCAGACCCTTGGCCAATTCCATGTAGACCCGCTCGGCCACCAGTTCGTCGACCTCGCCCTGCTCCACCAGCTCCCGCGCCAAGGCCCAGGTATCGTCCGCCACCTGGAACTGCGTGAAGCGCGCGGCAAAGCGCGCCAGCCGCAGCAGGCGCACCGGGTCCTCGCTGAAAGCCGTGCCCACATGCCGCAACAGGCGCGCCTGCAGGTCGGCCAAGCCGTTCAGGGGATCCTGCAGGCGACCCTGCTTGTCCACGGCCATGGCATTGATGGTCAGGTCGCGGCGGCGCAGGTCGTCGGCCAGGGTGACATCCGTGCCGGTATAGAAAGTGAAGCCCTTGTAGCCTCGGCCCGACTTGCGTTCGGTGCGGGCCAGGGCGAATTCTTCCTTGGTGCGCGGATTCAGGAAGACAGGGAAATCCCCGCCCACCGGCACGAAACCGCGTTCGGCCAAGTCCTCGGGACGCGCGCCCACCACCACCCAGTCCCGGTCGCCGGCCGGCAGGTCCAGCAAGGCGTCGCGCACCGCGCCGCCCACCACATAGACATCCAGCCCCTCCAGCAAGGGGTCCGGGCGGCCCATGATGGCGGCCAGGGCCGCCTGCTGGCGGGCGTCGAGCATGGCGTCCGCCATCAGGGCAGCGATGCGGTGGTGACGCCGCTGGGGCTGACCGAGCCCAGGCGCGCCTTGAGCGACTGGTGCTGGCCGCTGAACAGCATGGAGTAATACGTGGCGTTGGACAGCACGTTCTTCACATACAGGCGTGTTTCCGTGAAGGGGATGGTCTCCGCGAAGATGGCGCCTTCCACCGTGCCGTTCAGGCGCGAACGCCACTGGATGGGGCGTCCGGGGCCGGCATTGTAGCCGGCCGAGGCCAATACCTGGGAGCCGCCCAGCTGGCCCAGCACCATGTTCAGGTAATTGGTGCCCAGCACCGTGTGCACTTCGACTTCGTTCACGCGCGCGGGCGAGAACTCCGTCATGCCTATTTTCTTGGCCACCCAGCGCGCCGTGGCCGGCATCAGTTGCATCAGGCCGGATGCGCCCACGCCGGAGCGCGCATCGGTGATGAAGCGCGATTCCTGGCGGAT
This sequence comes from Alcaligenes sp. Marseille-Q7550, assembly GCF_965112015.1. Lineage (NCBI taxonomy): Bacteria > Pseudomonadati > Pseudomonadota > Betaproteobacteria > Burkholderiales > Alcaligenaceae > Alcaligenes > Alcaligenes sp. Marseille-Q7550. The sequence goes on along the minus strand of NZ_CBCOPU010000001.1, from coordinate 502,095 downwards.
CAGGCCGTACACCCAGGCCGGATCCAGGTTGATGGACTTGGCCTGTTCGGTGACGCGGCCCTCGAACGGCGCGATGAAGCGCTGGCTGAAGTCGATCTCGTTCTTGGTCAGCAGGGAGGTGTTCACGACGCGGTCGTAGATGTGCTGCTCGCGGGCGAACTCAGCCGCCGCGCGCAACTGGCGGTCGTTCATGCCGCGCAGCGCGAAGTTCCATTCAGGCACGGCTTCGGGACGCCAGCCCAGCTTGAACAGCTCCACGGCCCGCAACAGGCCGGCGTTGGTGCGCGCATCCTGCATGTCCTGCGGGGTCAGCGGCGCGGGCTGGGGGGGCAGCGTCGGAGTCAGGCCCAGTTCTTCGGTGGCCAGCTGGCCATAGAAGTTCAGGTCGCCCGTGATGGACTGGAATTCGGCCCGCGCCTGCTCCTTGTGGCCCAGGGCCTGCTGGGCGCGGGCGTGCCAGTACACCCAGACGGGTTCGGCGCGCTGGGCCGGGCCCATCTTGTTGACGGCGGCGGCCACCTGCTTCCAGTCGATCTGGGCTTCGCGCAGTTCGGCGCGCACCTGCCAGGCATGGTTGTAGTCCGTCATGGGCGTGCGGCCGGAGCGCCGGTACCACTTGGTTGCGTCATTTTCCACGCGCAAGGCGCTTAACAGGCCGATCTGTCTTCGGCGGCAGTGCAGGTTGTGCAGGAGAGTCTTGCCGGCCCAGGTCCGGTCTATGTAGGCGGCGGCCTTCTCGCGGTCGCCGCGGGCCAGCCGCGACAGGGCCAGCGTCACCAGCTCGGGATTGACGTTACTGCGCCCGGCCTGCTGGTCCAGCCACTTCTGCGGCGAGGCCATCAAGGCGGTGTAGTCCTTCATCTGCGGGCCGGTGAAGATGATGGCGGCCAGCCGGCGGGCCTGTTCGGGCTTGCCGTTCTCCAGGGCTTCGCGCATCAGGTCGCGCACCTGGTGGGTGCTGATGACCTTGCGGGCGTACAGCTGGTCCAATGCCGACCAGCAGGCGCGGCTGGGCGCAAAGGAATCCAGCAGATCGGTGACGTTCACGCCCTCGCCGGCCACGTTCTGCGCCAGCGCGACGGAACACTTGACCATGGACGTGGGCGCCTCCACCGGCCAGAGTTCACGCACCAGCTTGTAGTTGCCGGCGCGCGCCGCCGCCACGATCCAGTCGGATTTCAGGCGATTGGCCAGGTATTCGTCCTGGTTGCCGGCCAGGAACAGGCGCACCTGATCGTCGGGCACGGGCAGGGAGTCGTCCTGCAGGATGCGACGCAGGCGCCAGTATTCGGCATAGGAGCCCAGTACGGGATCGTCGGCGGCCACGGGCGCCAGCGCATCGAGCGCGGCCCAGCGCTTGGCGTTGACGGCTTCGCGGGCTTCGATCAAGGCCTGGCGCGCCACGGGCGGAACCGGAGGCAGGCTGTCCCAGCGGCGCGCGGCCTCCTTGGCCGGCGGCAGTGCAGGCGCAGCCAGGGCAATCTGCTGGGCCGGGGCGGGCGTAGTGGCCTGGGCCTGGGGCTGCTCGGCGCCGGCGCAGCCCGCCAGTCCCACGGCCACCACCAGCAAGGTGCTCAGCGAAGGGCGCTGGAAAGCAGGCGGCGTGCCCCAGCCACGTGTTTTCTGGTACTTTAGCTGATCGATACCCATTGTGACGGCCTTTAAAAAATCACCCATGATTCAGAACGTAGAGCATAACGCAGTCGACCTGCGCACGCGACTAAAAGACCTGCGTGCAGGGCAGCCCTCCATCGAGACCAACCGGGGCGGCCTGCTGATCCGGGGCCGCCTGTTCACCTGGCTGGCCACCAACCGCAGCCGCCTGCGCGAGCAGGGCCGGCCGGAGCCGAAAACCATCGCCGCCTTCTGGCCGGTGCAGGGCGAACCGGACCTGCGTCCCCTGCTGGCCCAATGGGTGGAGGAAGAAGGACTGAACGTCTGCCTGCCCGTCGTGGAACAGCCCGACTCACCGCTGGTCTTTCGCGAATGGACCCCGGACACTCCCATGGAAAAGGGCCGCTACGACATCCAGATCCCGGTGTCGCAAGAAGCCCCGCCGCCCGACATCGTGCTGGTGCCCACGCTGGGCTACACCCGCCAGGGCGATCGCGTGGGCTATGGCAAAGGATATTACGACCGCACGCTGGCCGCGCTCAAGCAGCAGGGCCACGCCTTCACCAGCGTGGGCATCGCCTGGGCGGTGGGCGATCTGTCCGGCACGGCCTACCAGCCCGCCCCCACGACCAGCGGCTGGACACCATCCTGACCGACAAGGGCTGGGCGGTGCCCGCGCCGGAACTGTAGGCCGGCAGGCAAGGACAGCCTTTTAAAAAGAAAACCCGCCGGGCTTGCGCCGGGCGGGTTTTTCAATGGGCGGCAGGAAAGGATCAGCGCCAGTTCAGATTGGGCACGATGGCCATGCTGGCGTCCGCCCCGTTCAGCGTGTACATGTGCAGGCCGGGCGCGCCGCCGTCCAGAAGATCCTGGCACAGGCGCGAGATCACATCGATGCCGAAGGCGCGTATGGACGCGCGATCGTCGCCGAAGTCCGCCAGGCGCAGGCGTATCCAGCGCGGCACTTCCGCGCCGCACATATTGGAAAAACGCAGCAGTTGCGCCGAGTTGGTGATGGGCATGATGCCGGGGATGATGGGCACCGTGACTCCCTTGGCCCGGGCGCGCTCCACGAAGCTGAAGTAGGCGTCCGGGTTGAAGAAGTACTGGGTGATCGCCCCGTGCGCGCCCGCCTTCACCTTGGTCACGAAATGCGCCAGATCGTCCTCGAAGCCGGTGGCCTGGGGATGCATTTCAGGGTAGGCGGCCACTTCGATGTGGAAATGATCGCCGTAGCGCTCGCGGATGAAGGCCACCAGGTCGCTGGCGTAGCGCAGCTCGCCTGCGCCGCCACCCATGCCCGAAGGCAGGTCGCCGCGCAGGGCCACGATGCGCCGTATGCCCTGCTGGCGATAGCTGTCCAGCAGCTCGGCCAGCTGTTCGCGGTTGGCGCCGATGCAGGACAGGTGCGGGGCCACGTCGAACCCCAGCTTCTGCAGCAGTTCCACGGCGCCGACCGTGCCCGCGCGCGTGGAGCCGCCCGCGCCGAAGGTGACGCTGACATAGGCCGGATTCAGGCCGATCAGGGATTTGGCCGAGCGCACGAGCTTTTCCTGGGCCGCGATGTCGCGCGGCGGGAAGAACTCGAGGCTCAGCGTTTGCTTATTTGTCATTTGACCAACAATCCAGACAGCAGCCCGGAGACCAGGCTGTAGACGATAGCCCCGATGACCGCCCACCAGAACCCGTTGACCTGGAAGCCTTTGAGGATGGAGCCGGCGAACCAGAACACCAGTGCATTGAGCACCAGCAGGAACAATCCCAGGGTCACGATGGTGATGGGCAGCGTCAGCAGCACCAGCACGGGCTTGACCAGCGTATTGAGCAGGCCCAGCACCAGCGCAGCGATCAGCGCCGAGCCAAAGGACGCCACGGTGATGCCGGGCAGGATATAGGCGACAACCAGCAAGGCGACAGCGTTCAGGATCCAGACGAGTAGCAAGGTCATGATAGGACTCAAAAAACGGCGTGCGAAGACGCGCGGGCGTGGACTTAGTAGCGGTAGTGCTCAGGCTTGAAGGGGCCCTGCACCGGCACGCTGATGTAATCCGCCTGCTCCTGGGACAAGGTGGTCAGGTTCACACCCAGTTTCTTCAGGTGCAGACGGGCGACTTTCTCATCCAGGTGCTTGGGCAGTACATATACTTTACCCGTTTCATAGGCGTCGCCGCGCGTGAACAGCTCGATCTGGGCAATGGTCTGGTTGGTGAAGGAGGCGGACATCACGAACGAGGGGTGGCCGGTGGCGCAGCCCAGGTTCACCAGACGGCCTTGGGCCAGCAGGATGATGCGCTTGCCGTCGGGGAAGATGATGTGGTCGACCTGCGGCTTGATTTCTTCCCACTCCAGGTCTTCCACGGACGCGACGTCGATTTCGTTGTCGAAATGGCCGATGTTGCAGACGATGGCCTGGTCCTTCATGCGCTCCATGTGCGAGCGGTTGATGACGTGGTAGTTGCCGGTGGCGGTCACGAAGATGTCGGCCTTGTCGGCGGCTTCTTCCATGGTGACCACACGGTAGCCTTCCATGGAGGCCTGCAGGGCGCAGATCGGGTCGATCTCGGTGACCCACACCTGGGCGCGCAGCGCGGCCAGGGCCTGGGCGCAGCCCTTGCCCACGTCGCCGAAGCCGCAGACCACGGCGATCTTGCCGGCCACCATGACGTCGGTGGCGCGCTTGATGCCGTCCACCAGGGATTCGCGGCAGCCGTACAGATTGTCGAACTTGGACTTGGTCACCGAGTCGTTCACGTTGATGGCGGGGAAGGCCAGCTCGCCCTTCTGGGACATCTGGTACAGACGGTGCACGCCGGTGGTGGTTTCCTCGGTCACGCCCTTGATCTGGGCCAGGCGGGTGGAATACCAGGTCTTGTCCGTTTCCAGGCGGGCGCGGATGGCGGCGAACAGCACGCGCTCTTCCTCGCTGCCGGGATTGTCCAGCACGGACAGGTCTTTTTCGGCGCGCGCGCCCAGGTGCAGCAGCAGCGTGGCGTCGCCGCCGTCGTCCAGGATCATGTTGGCCTGCTCGCCGGGCCAGTTGAAGATTTCGTGGGTGTACTGCCAGTATTCTTCCAGGGATTCGCCCTTGACGGCGAAGACCGGCGTGCCGGTGGCGGCGATGGCGGCGGCGGCGTGGTCCTGGGTGGAGAAGATGTTGCACGATGCCCAGCGCACTTCGGCGCCCAGGGCCTTCAGAGTCTCGATCAGCACCCCGGTCTGGATGGTCATGTGCAGGCTGCCGGCGATGCGGGCGCCCTTCAGGGGCTGGGAAGCGGCGAATTCCTCGCGGGTGGCCATCAGGCCGGGCATTTCGGTTTCGGCGATGGCCAGTTCGCGGCGGCCCCAGTCGGCCAGGGAGATGTCGGCGATTTTGTAATCAGAAAAAGTCACAGTTGGGCTCCGTAATACGGCACGCAGACTGCGACGCGAGCGATGCGGCCCGCCAGCAGCCTGCCGTGCAGGTCGTGGCGAGCGTCGTTCTTGTGGGCGGCGATGCGCCCATCCATGATCCGAGCCTGGCAAGACGCACGGGTCTTGTCGCAACGCCCCTCGGGCATGGAAATGATGCGGGTAATTGTACTCGTTTGCGTCGCCTTGGGAAGCGGGCGCCGCGGGGAGAGATCAATATTTGTTGCGGCGCGGGTAGCCCTGGGCGGTGATGCGGTCCCAGACCAGATCCTTTTCGTCCTGGCTCATGAAGACCCAGTTGGCCACCTCCATGGCGGTGCGCCCGCAGCCCCGGCAGATGTCGTCATACAGCGTGGAGCAGACGGCCACGCACGGCGAGTCCCGGCGGGTCAGGCGGCGGTCTTCGTCCTGTCGCTTATATGCACCCCACGCTTCCGGAGGAGTTCAGGGTGCTCATGGACAAAATAATAGCATTGGCCGGGGGCCGGATCCGCGCATGACCCTGCTGCCGGCAGGCTTGTGGCGGATTGGCCTCAGACAAAAAGAAAAGCCGCCCGCAGGCGGCTTTTTCCTTGCAGGGCAAGGAGTTAGATGGCGTGACGCAGCACCTGGGCCTTGTCGGTGGCTTCCCAGCTGAACTCGGGTTCGCTGCGGCCGAAGTGGCCGTAGGCCGCCGTCTTGGCGTAGATGGGCCGTTGCAGGTCCAGCATCTCGATGATGCCGCGCGGACGCAGGTCGAAGTGGGCGCGCACCAGCTTGGCGATCTCGGCGTCGGGGATCACGCCCGTGCCTTCGGTGTAGATCGTGATGTTGATGGGCTCGGCCACGCCGATGGCATAGCTGAGCTGCACCTGGCACTGGCGCGCCAGGCCGGCGGCCACGATGTTCTTGGCCACGTAGCGCGCCGCGTAGGCGGCCGAGCGGTCCACCTTGGACGGATCCTTGCCGGAGAAGGCGCCGCCGCCGTGCGGGCATGCGCCGCCGTAGGTGTCCACGATGATCTTGCGCCCGGTCAGGCCGCAGTCGCCCTGCGGACCGCCGATCACGAACTTGCCGGTGGGGTTGACCAGGAAGCGGGTTTTTTCGGACAGCAGGTCCTCGGGGATGCAGGGACGGATGATGTGTTCGATGACGGCCTGGCGGATGTCTTCCTGGGAGATGTCGGGGGCGTGCTGCGTGGACAGCACCACGGTGTCCACTTCCACGGGGCGGCCGTCCACGTAGCGGAAGGTGACCTGCGACTTGGCGTCCGGGCGCAGCCAGGCCAGGCGGCCGTCCTTGCGCAGTTCGCTCTGGCGCTGCACCAGGCGGTGGGCGTACCAGATGGGCGCGGGCATCAGGTCGGGGGTCTCGTCGCAGGCGTAGCCGAACATCAGGCCCTGGTCGCCGGCGCCCTGGTTCAGGATTTCTTCGGGACTGCGGTCCACGCCCTGGGCGATGTCGGGCGACTGCTTGTCGTAGGCCACCAGCACGGCGCAGGATTTGTAGTCGATGCCGTAGTCGCCGTTGTCATAGCCGATGCGCTTGATGGTGTCGCGCGCCACCTGGATGTAGTCCACGTTGGCGTGCGTGGTGATCTCGCCGGCCAGCACGACCAGGCCGGTGTTGCACAGGGTCTCGGCGGCGACGCGGGCCTGGGGGTCCTGCTCGAAGATGGCGTCCAGGATGGCGTCGGAGATCTGGTCCGCGACCTTGTCGGGATGGCCTTCGGAAACGGATTCGGACGTGAAGAGGAAATCGTTGTTGACCACAGCGTTGCTTCCTTGGGTAAGGGCTGAAGCTTCAGCCCGAGGTTGAACAAACTGCGTTGCACCTCGGAGCCAGCGATGTGGTTACGATAGACGGGGCGCGACGCTTTAGCGGTTTATTGTGGACGGCAGGGCCGCCCTATCGCTCCGCAAGTTGTCGTTTAACTCAGCGATACAATCCATTTTAAGCGAAAATACGCAGTTGTTTCAGCAAAACCTACTTTTCATAGGATTGTCCGGCCCATGTTAGCCGCTCTCTTGCGCCTGGCGGCTCGTCTGCCCCTACCCGTGCTGCACCTGCTGGGCAAGACGGCGGGGCGGCTGGTGTACGCATTTCCCGGCCGCACCCGCCGCCGCCTGCAGGCCAATTGCCGCCAGGCCGGCTACGACGTCCCCGCCTTCTTTCGCCGGGCGGCCGGACACACCGGCGCCATGATTCTGGAGACCCCGCGCGTCTGGCTGCATCCGGCCGATTGCGTGGCCCGCTGCACGGTGGACGACATGGCGCTTCTGCGCGCCGCCCATGCCGAGGGGCGCGGCGTGCTCTACCTGACGCCGCACCTGGGCTGCTTCGAGATCACCGCCCGCTACATGGCGGGCCTGGGACCGCTGACCGTCATGTTCCGCCCGCCGCGCCAGGCGTTCCTGGAGCCGCTGATGACGGAGTCGCGCGAGTTGCCCGGCCTGCACGCCGTGCCCGCCAACATGAAGGGGGTGCGCGAATTCGTGCGCGCCTTCCGCCAGGGCCAGTCGGTGGGCATGCTGCCCGACCAGGTGCCCAGCGGCGGCGACGGCGTCTGGGCGCCCTTCTTCGGCCGCCCCGCCCTGACCATGACCCTGGCCGGCAAGCTGGCTCGCCAGTCCGGCGCGCCCGTCATCGTGACCGCCGCCGAGCGCCTGCCCAAGGGGCGCGGCTGGCGCATCCACAACCTGCGCCTGCCCGAGCCGCTGCCCGAGGATCCCGCCGCACTGGCCACCTTGATCAACCAGTCCATGGAAACGCTGATCCGGCGCTTCCCCGAGCAGTACCTGTGGGGCTACAACCGCTACAAGATCCCGCACGACGCGCCTCCCATTCCCACCGAATCGACGCCATGAGTTTCAATTCCTACCCGCTGCTCAAGTCCATCTTCACCTATTTCGGACGGGCCTCGGTACGCCAGCGCCAGCGCTGGGGCGCCGTGCTGGGCTGGCTGACCCATCGCCTGGCCGGCCGGCGCCGCCACATCGTGCGCACCAATCTGGACCTGTGCTTTCCGGATGAACCCGAGAGCACGCGGCGCGCCTGGGAAAAACAGCATTTCCGGCTGCTGGCCCAGTCCTACCTGGACCGCGGCCTGCTCTGGTTCGGCCTGCCCAGCACCATCCTGAAAACGCTCGAGCTGAGCGGCGAGGAGCACATCACCCGTGCCCTGGAACAGGGGCGGCGCGTCATGCTGCTGGTGCCCCATTTCCTGGGCATGGATGCGGCCGGCACGCGCCTGTCCATGTCCATCTCGCCGCTGGTGGCCTTCTACACGCCGCAGCGCGACCCGAACGTGGACCGCCTGATGTACGAAGGCCGCAGCCGTTTTTCGGACGTGCCGCTGATCTCCCGCAAGGACGGCATACGCGGCCTGATGCGCGCCCTGCAGAAAGGACAGCCCATCTACTATCTGCCCGACATGGACTTCGGCATCAAGGGGGCGGCCTTCGTGCCTTTCTTCAATGTGCCGGCCGCCACTCTGCTGTCCACGGCGCAGATCGCCCGCAACCAGGACGCCGTCGTCATCCCCGTCATCTCCCGGCTGGACGCCCGGACCGGCCACTACCACGTCCAGGTGCTCGAACCCATGGCGGACTTCCCCGGTGAGGACTCCCTGGAAGAAGCCACGGCGCGCATGAACGCCTTGATCGAAAAATACGTGCGCGAGGATCCGCCGCAGTATTATTGGGTGCATCGACGCTTCAAGACCCGGCCCGAAGGCCAGCCTCGCATTTACTGAACGACATCATGAACCGCCCCGCCCCCCTCCCCCGCCGCATCCCTGTGGCGCTTCACCAAGATGCATGGCGCGGGCAACGATTTCGTCATGCTGGACGGCGTCAACCAGCGACTGGACGTCACTCCCGAAAGGGCGCGCGCACTGGCGGACCGCCACTTCGGCATCGGCGCCGACCAGATCCTGCTGGTGGAGCCCGCGCAGTCCGCGGACGCGGACTTCCGCTACCGCATCTTCAATGCCGACGGCGGCGAAGTGGAGCACTGCGGCAACGGCGCGCGCTGCTTCGTGCGCTTCGTGCACGAGCAGGGCCTGTCCGCGGCCAATCCGCTGCGGGCGCAGATCCGCACCGGCGTCATCACCCTGAACGACGATCCCGAACTGGGCGTGGAAGTGGACATGGGCGTGACGCGCTTTGCGCCTGCCGACGTGGATTTCGACGCGCAAGGGCTGGAGCACGCCGCCCAGGGCCAGGACACGCTCTGGATGCTGCCCGTGCCCGGCCAGGACGCGCCCGCGGCCTTGTCGCTGGTGTCCATCTCCAATCCGCATGCGGTGCAGGTGGTGAAAGACGTGCAGAACGCGCCGGTCCGGACCGTGGGCCCCTTCATCGAATCGCATCCGCGCTTCGCCCGCAAGGTCAACGCCGGCTTCATGCAGGTGGTGGATCCCCACCACATCCGCCTGCGCGTCTATGAACGCGGCGCGGGCGAGACGCTCGCCTGCGGCACCGGGGCCTGCGCGGCCGTGGTGGCGGGCATACGGCGGGGATTGCTCCAGAGTCCGGTTGTCGTGGATACTCGCGGAGGCGCCCTGCGCGTCCAGTGGGACGGACGGCAACTGCGCATGAGCGGCCCGGCCCAGACTGTTTTCGACGGTCAGGTCGATATCGACGCGCTGTGCGCGTCCTTAGCCAGAAAGGAAACCTTCTAGACATGGATACCCCCAGCCTCAGCGCCGCGGACGTGGCCCAGTTCCTGAAAGCCAATCCTGATTTCTTCGACGCCCACGCCGACATCTTCGCCAACCTCATGGTGCCGCATCCGCACCAGAGCCGCGCCATCTCCCTGGGCGAGCGTCAGATCCTGCTGCTGCGCGACCGCGGCAAGAAAACCGAACGCCAGCTGGCCACCCTGGTCGCCAACGCCCGCGGCAATGAAAAGATCTCGCGCCTGCTGCACCAGTGGAACTGCCAGATGCTGGCCGAACCCGACCCCGCAGCCCTGCCGGAACTGATCTGCCGCAGCCTGGAGCGCATCTTCGAGATGCCCGTGGTGCGCCTGCATTGCTGGAATCCCGACGAAGTGCTGGCCGACGACCCGATCGCCGGCTGGGCCCACACCCTGTCCAAGCCTTGCTGCGGAGCGCGGCGCAACGAAGAATTCCTGGCGGAACTCCAGCAGGACGCCCAGTCGGCGGCCATCGTGCCCCTGAAGCAGCCCGGCGACGAGCAGCTCTTCGGCCTGCTGGTGCTGGGCTCCCCCGAAGCGGACCGCTTCACGGCCGACATGGGCACGGACTTCCTGGAAGGCATAGGCGAGCTGTGCAGCGCGGCGCTCAGCCGCCAGCAGGCGCGCACCGCCGCCGCCGAACCCGAATGCCCGGCTTGACCACGCGCCTGCGCGCAGACCTCGCCGTCAACGGCGAGGTCAAACAAGGCCAGACCGAAACGGCGCTGAAAGCGCCCCTGAATCGTGGCGGGGAAGCTCCGGCCGACAGGCCGGAAGCCCTCACCGAGCCCATGCAGCGCTGGCTGCATCTGCTGGCGCACGAAAAACGCTATTCAGACCACACGCTGCAAGCCTACCGCCGCGACCTGGGCCATCTGCTGGCCCAGCACCCGCAACGCGACCCCGACAGCCTGAACGAGACCGAACTGCGCCAGGCCGCCGCCGGCCTGCACGGCCAGGGGCTGGCTCCGCGCAGCCTGGCCCGCATCCTGGCCGCCTGGCGCGGCTATTATCAATGGCGGACCCGCCAGCAGGGCTGGCCGCGCAACCCGGCCGCAGGCCTGCGCGCCCCCAAGGCGGGCCGGCCGCTGCCCAAGGCGCTGTCGGTGGACCAGACCCAGCATTTGCTGGACAGGCCCGCCGCGCCCGTGCAGGACGACCCCATGGCCTGGCGCGACCAGGCCATGTTCGAACTGTTCTATTCCAGCGGCCTGCGCCTGTCCGAACTGGTCAGCCTGGACGTGCATTACCGGCAGGAGGGCGACTACCAGTCGCAAAGCTGGCTGCTGCTGGATGAAGGAGAATTGGTCGTGACCGGCAAGGGCGGCAAGCAGCGCCGCCTGCCCATAGGGCAAAAAGCACTGCACGCCCTGCGCCAGTGGCTGGAGGGCCGCGCCGTCCCCGCCGCGCTGGCGCACGACCCCGACGCCCGCGCAGCCCTTTTCCTGGGCGCGCGCGGCGCGCGCATCCACCCTCGCGTGGTGCAGCAGCAATTGGAAAAATACGCGCGCGCCAGCGGCATGCCCGTGCACGTGCACCCGCACAGCCTGCGCCACAGCTTCGCCAGCCACCTGCTGCAGTCGGCGCAGGACCTGCGCGCCGTGCAGGAGCTGCTGGGCCACGCGAATATCTCCACCACGCAGATCTACACCCGCCTGGACTTCCAGCACCTGGCCCAGGCCTACGACCAGGCCCACCCTCGGGCGCGCCGCAAGAACGGCGGCCATCAGGACTGAGGTTCTTCGCGGATTTCCGGGCATGGGCTCGCCGGCAGCTAGAAGAAGCGCGAATGAAGCCGACTTTCGAAGGTGTGCCGGCCCCGTTCGGACTGACGGCCCTGGCGCCGGGCTTGAACGGCGGTTTCTCGAGTTTGCACCCTGCCCATCAATGGACAGCGGCCCCAAAAATGCTGCGAAGCACCCAGACTAGGGCGTCAGGGCCTCGATCAGCTTGTCGGTGTTCCACTTCATCATGCCCAGGTAGCTGTCCGCGCCCGAGCCGGGTTTGCCCAGCGCGTCCGAATACAGCGTGCCGCCGACCTTGGCGCCGGTTTCGCGGGCCACCTGCTCCACCAGGCGCGGACTGACGGTGTTTTCCACGAAGATGGCATGGATGTTCTCGCGCCGCGCCTGCTCGATGACCTGCGCGATTTCGCGCGCCGAGGGCTCCGCCTGGCTGGACACGCCCACCAGGGAAATGAAGGTGATGCCGTATTCCTTGCCCAGGTAGGCGAAGGCGTCGTGCGAGGTGATGACCTTGCGCTGCTCGGCGGGGATGGCCTGCAGGCGCGACTTGATGCTCTGATCGAGCTGCTGGGCGCGTTGGGCGTAGTCCTGCGCGCGCCGCTGGTAATAGTCCGCATTGGCCGGATCCGCCTGGGACAGCCCCTGGGCGATGTTGCTGATGTAGGTCTGCGCCAGGCTCAGGCTTTGCCAGGCGTGCGGATCCTGGCTGCCATGGCTGTGCGCATGGGGCGGCTCGGCCGCCTGCTCCTTGCCGTGGCCATGCCCATGGTCATGATCGTGATCGTGATCATGGGCATGATCATGCCCGTCGTCATGGTCCTGGCCGGATTCATGCGCGTGATCATGCCCGCCCTCGAAAGCCAGGGCGTCTATGCCCTGGGTGGCCACCACCTGCGCCCCCCGGTAGCCGGCCGATTGCTGCAGGCGCGGCAGCCAGGCCTCGAAATCCAGGCCGTTGATCACCAGCAGCTGGGCCGAGGCCAGCGTCTTGGCGTCGCTGGGGCGTGGCTCGAAGGAGTGGGCGTCGCCATTGGCCGGCACGATGGCGCTGGCCATCACTTTGTCGCCGCCGATCTCGCGCACCATGTCGTTCAGAATGGAGAAACTGCTGACGACGCGCAGCGGCTCGGCCTGTGCCGGCAAGGCCAGGGCCAGCAGGCTCAGCGACAGCAGCGCGCCGGCCCGGTTGAAAACTCGAACGTTCATGATTCATGCTCCAGAAGTGAGGCCATGCGCCGTCGCCGCGCCCGGAACGAAGACCAGGCGCGCACCAGGCCGCCGTGCGGCCCGAAACCGACGGACAGGAAATAGAACGCCCCGGCCGCCAGGATGATGGCGGGCGATGCCGGCACGTTGTAGTAATACGAGAACAGCAGCCCCAGGTAGGAGCTGACCATGCCCAGCACGGCCGCCACGATCATCTGTCGGCCCACGGAATAGACCCAGAAGCGCGCCGAGGCCGCCGGCAACATCATGATGCCCACCACCATCAGGGTGCCCAGCACCTGGAAGCCCGACACCAGGGTGATGACCAGCATGAACAGAAAGGCCATGTGCGCCAGCGAGCCGCGCCCGCCCTGGGTGCGCAGGAAAATGGGGTCCAGGCATTCAAGCACCAGGGGCCGGAAGATCAGGGCCAGCAGCGCCAGCGTGACCGAGCTGCTGCCGGTGACCAGCAGCAGCGAGGCGTCATCCAGCCCCAGCACCGTGCCGAACAGCACGTGGATCAAGTCCATGTTGGAGCCGCGCAATGACACCAGCAGCACCCCCAGGCCCAGGGAGACCAGGTAAAAGGCGGCAAAGCTCGCGTCCTCGCGCTGCGGCGTCAGGCGCGCGACCAGGCCGGCCAGCAAGGCCACCGCGATGCCGGTGATCATGCCGCCCAGCGCCATGGCGCCCAGCGACAGGCCGGCCGTCAGAAAGCCCACCGCCACGCCGGGCAGGATGGCGTGCGCCATGGCGTCGCCCATCAGGCTCATGCGGCGCAGCACCAGGAAGATGCCCAATGGGCCGGCGGCCGCCGCCAGGGCGAAGGAGCCCGCCAGAGCGCGCTGCATGAAGCCGTAGTCGGCGAAGGGGCTGAACAGGAAATCCCAGAGCGCGCTCACAGGTAGTCTCCGGCGCACAGGTGGCGTGCCAGGTGCAGATGCTCGGGCGTGATCACGGAATCTGTCCGGCCCCAGGCCACGACCTGCCCGGCCAGCAGCAGGGACTGCGGGAAGAAGGCGCGCACCATGTCCAGATCGTGCAGCACGGCGATCACGGTGCGGCCCTGCTCGTGCCATTGGCAGATCAAGGCCATCAGCTCGTCCGAGGTCGCCTTGTCCACCGCCGCGAAAGGCTCGTCCAGCAGCAGCACCTGGGCGTCGTGCATGATCATGCGGGCGAACAGCGCCCGCTGCAGCTGGCCGCCCGACAGCGTGCCGATGGAGCGGCGCGCGAAGTCGGCCAGCCCGACCTGCTCCAGAGCGTGGGCGATGCGCTCGCGCTCCTGGCGCGAGAAGCCGCCGAAGGCGCCCACGCGCTTCCAGGCGCCCATGGCCACCAGGTCATGCACGGTGATGGGGAAGGTCTTGTCCAGGTCGCCCATCTGCGGCAGCAGGGCCAGCTCGTCGTTGACGGCCGGATCCAGTGCGATGCGCCCTTTGAGCGGATTGATCTGCCCGCTCAGGCCCTTGAGCAGCGTGGACTTGCCCGCGCCGTTGGGGCCCACGACCGCGGTCAGCGAGCCGCGCGTGAAGCGCCCGCTGATGTCGCGCAAGGCGATCTTGTCCTTCCAGCCCAGGGCCACATGGTCCAGCTCGATCAGGGTCTGCTGCATTGCGTCACCACCAGCCCAGGGCCCAGGATGTCAGCGCCCACAGGGCGGCGACCACGCACAGGGCGGCCAGCAGGCGCTGGCCGGCGGAGGCCAGCAGCAAGGAGCGGCGCGGCGCCGGGCTGCGGGGCGCGGGAGAAAATTGAGGACAGGACATGAAAAAGGGATAATGCGGCAAAGGCGGATAATATTTTATTCTTGCCATAATGTTATAACATAACAAATACACTGAACAAGCGCCCATGCCTGTGCACATCCTCACGCCCCACGCCATCGAACATCAGCTGCCGATAGCCGAAAAGCTGTGCCTGCAGCGCGGCAAGCGGCTGACCTCGATACGCCGGCAGGTGCTGGAAATTCTGATCCAGGCCCAGCGCAGCCTGAAGGCCTATGAACTGCTGGACCGCGTGCGCGAGTTCCAGCCCGGCGCCAAGCCGCCCACCGTCTACCGCGCCCTGGACTTCCTGACCGAGGAGGGCCTGATCCACCGCCTGGACGCAGTCAATGCCTGGACGGCCTGCGTGGACGCCGGCGGCCATCCGCACGACCTGCTGATCGTGTGCACCCAGTGCGGCACGGTGGTGGAACTGTGCGCTCCGGCGCTCAGCCAGAAGCTGGCCGACTGCGTGCGCGACGCCGGCTTCGCCCTGTCCGGCCACGAAACCGAACTGCGCGCGCTGTGCCAGCGCTGCGCCCAGGGGCAAAGCGCTCGAAAACCCTTATCTGCCGCCTAAAACGTGGTGTTTTGCCCTCAATCAGTATATATTTCCCGATCTACTGGCAAACCGTCGCGCTGTTAGGATCACCGCCGTTTGCCGAACGGGCAAGGCTGTGATGTAATCGCACGTTGTTTTTGAGCGGATCAAACAAGCACAGGACGTCGCGGTCACGCCGTGCCCTGTACTCTTGCCATCCGCCTCTGCGAGGCCTGTTATGAACGCCGCATTAGATCTGAAGAAAATGGTCCCGGTCACTATCCTGACCGGCTTTCTGGTCGCAGGTAAGACCACGCTGCTCAAGCGCATCCTGTCCGAATACCATGGCCAGCGCATCGCCGTCATCGAGAACGAATTCGGGCCCGAAGGCATCGACAACGATCTGCTGGTGCAGGACACCGAAGAGGAAATCGTCGAGCTGAGCAACGGCTGCGTGTGCTGCACGGTGCGCGGCGACCTGATGCGCACCCTGAACGATCTGCGCCTGCGCCGCCAGTCCGGCGAACTGAACTTCGAGCGTGTCATCATCGAGACCACGGGCATGGCCAATCCCGGCCCCGTCTGCCAGACCTTCTTCATGGACGACGACATCGCCGAGTACTACCGGCTCGACGCGGTCATCACCATCGTGGACGCCAAGCACGGCATGGCCACCCTGGACCGCCAGGAAGAAGCCCAGAAGCAGGTCGGCTTCGCCGACAAGCTGCTGGTCTCCAAGAAGGACCTGCGCCGCCAGCTGGACACCGAGCCCCTGCGCGCCCGCCTGGTGCGCATCAACCCGCGCGCCACCATCACGCCGGTCAACTTCGGCGAGACCAACATCCAGGACCTGCTGGAGGTCAGCGGCTTCAACCTGAACTCCATCCTGGACATCGATCCGGACTTCCTGGCGGCCGAACACCCCGACGCCGCCCACGACCACGATCATCACCACGATCACGATGAAGGCGACTGCGGTCCGAACTGCGGCCACCATCATCACCACGAACATGCGGCCCACAACGATGAAATCGGGGCTTTCGTCTTCCGCTCGGACCGCCCCTTCGATCCCGAGCGCCTGGAAGACTTCCTGTCGGGCATCGTCCAGGTCTTCGGGCCGGACCTGATGCGCTACAAGGGCATTCTGTACCTGAAGGGCATCAATCGCCGCATGCTGTTCCAGGGCGTGCACATGATGATGAGCGCCGAGCCCGGCACCGCCTGGCTGGCCAAGGAAAAGAAAGGCAACAAAATGGTCTTCATTGGCCGCAAGCTGCCGCAGGATATCTTCACCCAAGGCCTGGAGAACTGCCTGGCCTGAAGTTATTTCTCATTCAGTAAATGCGGAGCGATTGCGCGTGACGAGAGTTACAGGCTCCCAGACGTCAACAAGAGGTAAGCATCATGGCAACGAAGTCACATGACAGTACTACGACCCTGCTGACCGAGCAGGAGCTTTTGGCGATGCCTGAGTCGGACTATATGAACCCCGCACAGCTGGAGTTCTTCAAGCACCGCCTGCGCCAGCTGGAACAGGAAATCCTGGCCAACGCCGGCGCCACCACGGAGAACCTGCGCGAGACCCAGTTCGTCCCCGATCCGGCCGACCGCGCCACGATCGAAGAAGAACACGCGCTGGAGCTGCGCACGCGCGACCGCGAGCGCAAGCTGCTCAAGAAGGTGCAGCAGTCCATCGCCCTGATCGAATCGGGCGAGTACGGCTGGTGCGAGGAGACGGGCGAGCCCATCGGCATCCCCCGCCTGCTGGCCCGCCCCACCGCCACGCTGTCCCTGGAAGCCCAGGAACGCCGCGAGAAGCGCCAGAAGATGTTCGGCGACTGACCCTGGCCCGCCGCATTTCTGCACAAGCCCCTGCCGACATGGACTGGCGGGGGCTTTTTTTGGCTTGCGGGCCGGCGCGGGGAGCGGGCCGGCGGCCCGCGGCGCCTCGCGCTGTGCCCCAGGCGACTCCGGTACAAATTCCCGCCTTGAAATTCTCTTGCTCATCCCCAGATTGGAGACTTAAAGGAAGGAACTCATGGAACAATTTCACGCCACTACCATTGTCTGCGTGCGCCGCGGCGACCAGGTCGCCATTGGCGGTGACGGCCAGGTCACCCTGGGCAACATCGTCATCAAGGGCACGGCCCGGAAAATCCGCCGTCTGTACAACGACAGCATCCTGGCAGGCTTTGCCGGAGCCACCGCCGACGCCTTCACCCTTCAGGAACGCTTCGAGGCCAAGCTGGAAAAGCACCAGGGCAACCTGCTGCGCGCCGCCGTCGAACTGACGCGCGACTGGCGCACGGACCGCGTGCTGCGCCGCCTGGAAGCCATGCTGCTGGTGGCGGACAAGGAACACACCCTGGTGCTGACCGGCAACGGCGACGTGCTCGAACCCGAACACGGGCTGGCGGCCATCGGCTCGGGCGGCGCCTACGCCCAGTCGGCCGCCCTGGCGCTGCTGCAGAACACCACCATGGCGCCGGCCGAGATCGTCAAGAAGTCGCTGGAGATCGCCGGCGACCTGTGCATCTACACCAATCAGAACCACATCGTCGAAACACTCTGACCTGCCGGACACGCACCATGTCTACCACCAACATGACTCCCGGAGAGATCGTCTCCGAACTGGACAAGCACATCGTCGGCCAGGGCAAGGCCAAGCGCTCCGTGGCCGTGGCCCTGCGCAACCGCTGGCGCCGCCAGCAGGTGGCCGAGCCCCTGCGCAGCGAGATCGTGCCCAAGAACATCCTCATGATCGGGCCCACCGGCGTGGGCAAGACCGAGATCGCCCGCCGCCTGGCCAAGCTGGCCAACGCGCCCTTCATCAAGGTCGAGGCCACCAAGTTCCCTGAAGTGGGCTATGTGGGCCGCGACGTGGAAACCATCATCCGCGATCTGGTGGACATCTCCGTCAAGCAGACCCGCGAAATCGAAATGCGCCGCGTGCGCATCCAGGCCGAGGAAGCCGCCGAGGACCGCATCCTGGACGTGCTGGTGCCGCCCTCGCGCGACGCCCACGGCATGCCCCAGCGCGAGGACAATTCCGCCCGCCAGGTGTTCCGCAAGCGCCTGCGCGAAGGCAAGCTGGACGACACCGAAATCGAGATCGAAATGGCCCAGGCCATGCCCCGCATGGAGATCATGGCGCCGCCCGGCATGGAAGAGATGACCGAGCAGCTGCGCAGCATGTTCTCCTGGCTGGGCCAGGACAAGACCAAGGCGCGCAAGCTGACCGTCAAGGAAGCCTTCAAGCAACTGACCGAAGAAGAAGCCGCGCGCCGCGTCAACGAGGACGAGCTGCGCATGGCCGCCGTGGCCAATGCCGAACAGAACGGCATCGTGTTCCTGGACGAGATCGACAAGATCACGGCCCGCAGCGAGAACCAGGGCGGCAGCGGCGACGTGTCCCGCCAGGGCGTGCAGCGCGACCTGCTGCCGCTGGTCGAGGGCACCGCCGTCACCACCAAGTACGGCGTGGTGCGCACCGACCATATCCTGTTCATCGCCTCGGGCGCCTTCCACCTGTCCCGACCCTCGGACCTGATCCCCGAGCTGCAGGGCCGCTTCCCGATCCGCGTGGAGCTGGAATCGCTCAGCGCCGAGGACTTCGTGCAGATCCTGTCGGCCACGGATTCGTCCCTGACCAAGCAGTACACGGCCCTGCTGGGCACCGAGGACGTCCATCTGGACTTCCGCCCCGACGGCATCCGGCGCATGGCCGAGCTGGCCTTCGACGTCAACGAACGCACCGAGAACATCGGCGCGCGCCGCCTGTACACCGTCATGGAAAAGCTGCTGGAGGAGCTGTCCTACAGCGCCGGCAGCCATGGCGCGCAGTCCGTGGTGATCGACGCCGATTACGTCAACCGCCAGCTGCAGGAAACCGCCGCCAGCCAGGACCTGGCGCGCTACGTGCTGTAAGGCGCCGCTCCCGCCGCATGGAAAAGGGCCCCTTCAAGGGGCCCTTTCCGCATCCGACGCCGGAGGATCAGGACTTCTCGATCTTGGTGACGATGTAGTCGCCGTCGGTGCGCTGGGCGGTGAACTTCACCTTGTCGCCCGGATTGATGCCGGCCAGCAAGGCCGGATCGATCTTGTAGACCAGCGTCATGGCCGGCAGCTGCAGGGCGTCGATGGCGCCATGCTTGAGGGTGATCTTGCCGGCGGCCGCATCCACCCGGCGCACCTCTCCCGATGCGCTGGCTTCCTGGGCCTGCGCCACCACCACGTATGCCGCCGTGGCGGCCAGACCCAGGGCTCCCGCCAGCAGTACGCTGCGTTGAGTGGTCCAAGTCATGTCAATCTCCTGCAAATTGGGCAGGGCCGGACAAATGGCCCATAATGCCTGTTTCCAGACGGTTACGCCGTCCGCTTCCAATCAAGCATAACGCCAAACTACAGCAAAAGCATGAGCGAATTTATCAAAGGGTATACGCTTCGCCCCGCCCGCCCCGCCGACATCCCCGCCATCCTGGGGCTGATGCGCGACCTGGCCGCCTTCGAGAAACTGGAGCATATCTTCAGCGCCACTCCCGAATCGCTGCGCAACAGCTTCTTTGCCGACGAACCCAGCGCCTACTGCCTGGTCATCACCCCTGAAGACCAGCCGGACACGCCGATCTCCTACATCATGTGGTTCTACAACTACTCCAGCTTCCTGGACCGGCGCGGCATCTACCTGGAAGACCTGTACATCGACCCGGCGCACCGCAAGCAGGGCCTGGGCGCCGCCGTGCTGCGCCACCTGGCCAAGCTGGCCGTGGAACAGGGCTGCGGGCGCTTCGAATGGGTGGTGCTGGACTGGAACAAGAACGCCATCGACTTCTACGAGCACCAGGGCGCGCAGATCCTGCACGACTGGCGCGTGGCGCGCGTCACCGGCGAAGCCCTGCAGCGCCTGGCCGACGGCCGCCCCGCCCCCGCCACCGCATAGGCCCGCCATGTCGATCCGACTTTCCATCATCAGCACGCGCACCGGCGACGACGGCACCACGGGCCTGGGCGACGGCAGCCGCCTGCCCAAGAGCGCCCCCCTGATCCATGCCCTGGGCGACGTAGACGAGCTCAACAGCCAGATCGGCGTGCTGCGCACGCTGGCGCTGCCGGCCGACGTGGACGCCCTGCTGTCCGACATCCAGCATGATTTGTTCGACATGGGCGCCGAGCTGTGCATTCCCGGGCACCAGGTGATCGCCGCCGGCCATGTGGAGCGCCTGGACCAGGCTATCCGCCATTACAACGAACCGCTGGGCAAGCTGCAGGAATTCATCCTGCCCGGCGGCAGTCCCGCCGCGGCCTGCGCCCACGTGGTGCGCTGCGTGGCGCGCCGCGCCGAGCGCAGCGTGGTGGCGGTCCCGGCCGAGGCCCTGCCGCAGGAAGGCCCGCGCCTGTACCTGAACCGCCTGTCCGATCTGATGTTCGTACTGGCGCGCAGCCTGAACCGGCACGCCGGGCGCTCCGACGTGCTGTGGCAGCCCAAGCGGGCGCAAAACACCTAGGCGAAGCGGCCTAGACCTGATCGATGCGGGTGAGGGCGGCGAAGCGGAACTGCGGCTCGCCCGTGGGGTCTTCGTAGACCTGCCATTTCAGCGACTGGCTCCCCACCTGGATGTCCGCGGTGGCCAGCGTGTTTTCCGCATCGCTGTCGTCGGGCGCGCAGCGCCAGATGGGATATTGCGCATGGTGCTGGTCCGACATCACCGCCAGCGGGTCCAGCGCCGCGCCGGACTGCGCGAGCAACTGGTCCCCGCGCTCCTGGCGCAGCCGGGACGACTGGGTGATGCGCTGTTCGAATCCCTGCATGGCTTCATGCACGGCATGATTGGCGTGCAGGCTGTTCTGCATGATGGTGGTGACCGACACGGCCTGCGAGCTGAATTCCACGCTGAGCAGGCGCGCATCGCTGCGCTGGGCCAGGCTGAGGTGGAAGGCGCCGGCGC
The DNA here is from genome assembly GCF_965112015.1 of Alcaligenes sp. Marseille-Q7550. NCBI lineage: Bacteria > Pseudomonadati > Pseudomonadota > Betaproteobacteria > Burkholderiales > Alcaligenaceae > Alcaligenes > Alcaligenes sp. Marseille-Q7550. The sequence goes on along the minus strand of NZ_CBCOPU010000001.1, from coordinate 481,190 downwards.
GCGGATGATCGCGCAGGACGGCCACGGCCTGGTCCAGGTCGGGCTGGTCCAGCATGGCGCGCGTCAGCACCATGCGCGGCACGCCGGGCTCCACCTGGCGGGCGCGCACATTGTTGACCGTCATGGCCAGTCCCGCCTGGGTAACGGCGAAGGTGTGGCCCGGCACCGAAGCCGGATACACGAAGGACACGAAGGACATGCCGCTGTCGGGGATGAACTTGGCCACGCCGCAATGGCCGGCAAAGCCCGGATCGCCGTCCTCGTTGTGCACGATGCGCGGCTGCCCTTCCCCGGGCATCTGCACCGTGGTGCAGCCATCGGGAGCCATCGCCCAGAGATCGCCTCGGCAGTTCCAGAGCAGCACGTCTTCGAAAGGCAGCTCCAGCCCCAGGGCCAGCCCCTGCAGCTCGGTCCATATTCGGGGGAAATAGCGTTCGGTGAATTCAGCCATGCGGCGAGCCTGGTCGCTGCCCTTCCATTGCATGATCCCCTGCCAGGAGGCCGAATGGATCAGATAGGCATGGGCGGCAGGCGCGCCGAAACGTCCCAGGGAATGGCCGATTTCTTTGGGGCCACCGCTCAACTCCAGGTAGGACAACTTAGCCATCGTGTCTATTTCCAGTAGGCACCGGATTGGTGCAATTGATTTTCGGCCAGCTCGATGCCGCTCACGGCCTTGCGTCCGGCCTTGGCCAGGACGTGCTCCACCAGCACCTCCACCAGAGCCTGGGCGGCCACGCCCGATGGAAAGAACGAGGGCACGTCGGTCCCAAACAATAATGTGCTGTCGGCCTCCAGCGCAATAGGGGCGAGCAGGCTGTCGCAAATGGCCAGCAGGCGCGCCCCGGCCTGGCGCGCGGCGCGGTGCGCCAGCACGCTTTCCTGGGAATAAGGCGCAAAGCCGAACAGGACCAGCACATCATCCTTGTCCAGGGCGCGCAGGTCCATCTCCAGCGTGCCGGCGTCGCCGCGCAGCAGCGCGGCGGTAGTCCGGAACAGGCGGTACTGATAATGAAGGGCGAAAGCGGGCGCGAACGAGGCCCGGAAACCGGCCACGTACACGCGCCGGGCGCGGCTGAGCAATTCCACCGCGGCCGGCGGGCGTGCCTGGTTCAAGTCGCGCAAGGCCGCCAGATTGTCCATCTGGGCGGCCAGGGTCTGGTCGAAGCGATCCGGTTTGTGCCGGTTGCGCACCACCTCCCGAGCCTGGTCCGCATAGCGGCGCGGCCCCTGGCCGTGGAGGGCCTGCGTGAACACCGCCTTGAGCTCCCCCCAGCCCGCGTAGCCCAGGGATTGCGCCAGGCGCAGCAAGGTGGCCGGCTGCACGCCCGCCTGGGCGGCGATCTGGCGCATGGACAGCAGGGGCACCTGGTCGGCATGGTCGAGCAGATGGCGCGCGCCCACCTGGAACTGGGGAGACATGGCGGAGAATTCCGCCTGGAGGCGCTGCGTCAGGGTGCTCAGGGTAGTCATGGACAGACGGGGCGAGAGGCAATTCATAAAGTATATCGTGCGCAAAAGCGGCAAAAGGGCAACAGTGGAGAGTTTTATCCCGGCCTTGCGCCGTTCCGTTGATGATTTATTCGTTGAAAGTATTATTATTTAATCAACAGTTGTTGAAAACATCCTGCTGTCCAACTTCCCACGGATCCGCGCCATGACTCATGTGTTCCATCGCAACCCCAGGCAGACGCTGCCCTATGCCGTCAAAGGCGACGGCATCGCCATCGTAGACCGCGACGGCAAGCGCTACATCGACGCCAGCGGCGGCGCCGCCGTCTCCTGCCTGGGCCATAGCCATCCGGCCGTCATCCAGGCCATCAAGCGGCAACTGGACGAGATCGCCTACGCGCACACCTCCTTCTTCACCAGCCAGGCCGCCGAGGACCTGGCCGATTTCCTGGCCGAGCGCGCCCCCGGCGACCTGAACCACGTCTATTTCCTGTCCGGGGGCTCCGAAGCCGTGGAAGCCAGCCTGAAGCTGGCGCGCCAGTACTTCGTGGAGACCGGCCAGCCCGAACGCCGCATCTTCATCGCCCGCCGCCAGAGCTACCACGGCAATACCCTGGGCGCCCTGGCCATAGGCGGCAATGAATGGCGGCGCCAGCCCTTCCTGCCCCTGCTGGCGCAGGCGCACCATGTGTCGCCCTGCTACCCCTACCGCGACCAGCGCGCCGATGAAAGCGCCGAGCAGTACGCCGACCGCCTGGCGCAGGAACTGGACGAGACCATCCGGGAGCTGGGACCGCAGAATGTGGCGGCCTTCGTGGCCGAGACGGTCGTGGGCGCCACGGCCGGCGCCCTTGCGCCGGTAGGCGATTACCTGCGCAAGATCCGCGCGGTGTGCGACCGCCACGGCGTGCTGCTGATCCTGGACGAGGTGATGTCCGGCATGGGCCGCACCGGCCACCTGTTCGCCTGCGAAGAAGATGGCGTGACGCCCGACATACTGGCCATCGCCAAGGGCCTGGGCGCGGGCTACCAGCCCATCGGCGCCATGATCGCCAGCGACCGCATCTACCAGGCCGTCCTGGACGGCTCGGGCTTCTTCCAGCACGGCCACACCTACATGGGCCACGCCACCGCCTGCGCGGGCGCGCTGGCGGTGCAGCGCGCCATCGAGCAGGACGATCTGCTGGCCAATGTGCGCGCCCGCGGCGAGCAATTGCGCGCCGAACTGCATGCCGCCCTGGACAGCCACCCAAACGTGGGCGACATTCGCGGACGAGGCTTGTTCGTGGGCATCGAACTGGTGCAGGACAAGGCCGGCAAGCAAGTGCTGGACCCCGCCCTGAAGACGCACGCGAAGCTGAAGAAGCAGGCCTTCGAGAACGGCCTGATGATCTACCCCATGGGCGGCACCATAGACGGCGTGCACGGCGACCATATCCTGCTCGCCCCGCCCTTCATCTGCACGCCCGAGGACATCAGCCGCATCGTACAGTTGCTGACGCAAACCATCGAGACCGTGCTGCCCCGCCAGGCACCCAACGCCGGCTTTTGACGAGGAGAACCATGGCCCGCCTGCCTTACGCCAATCTTGCCGCCCCCGATGCCGCCGCCCTGGTGGAACAGATCATCGCCGAGCGCGGCAGCGTGCTGCATCTGTACCAGATGCTGCTGCACAGCCCGCCCATCGCGCGCGGCTGGCTCAAGCACCTGACCGGCATCCGTCACCACAATTCGCTGCCCGGCGATCTGCGCGAGCTGGTCATCATGCGCGTCGCCATCCTGAACCGCGCGCCCTACGAGGCCGACCAGCACGCCCCCATCGCCCTGAAGGAAGGCATGAGCCAGGCGCAACTGGACGCCCTGCCCCACTGGGAGGATTCGGACCTGTTCAGCGCGGCCCAGCGCGCCGTGCTGGCCTACACCGACGCCATGACGCGCAACGTGCAGGTCGAAGACCCCGTCTTCCAGGAAGTGCGCCGCCATTTCGACGAGCGCCTGACTGTGGAGCTGACGGCGACCATCGCCACCTACAACATGGTCTCGCGCTTTCTGGAGGCCCTGCAGATCCACTCCCACGACGCGCGTTAAGGTGAATCGGCCCCCGCGGCCGACAGGCGGCGGGCCAGAAATTCCACGAAGAGCCGCAGCTTGGGCGGCAGGTGCCGCGTAGGCGGATACAGCGCCCAGGCCGCTCCGCAATAATTGGTGCGGAAGTCCCAGTCCGGCAGGACCTGCACGATGCGCCCCTCCCGCAGGGCGGCCCCGGCCACGAAGCAGGGCAGACTGCCTATGCCCAGACCGCGCTCGACCGCGTCCAGCCGAACGCCCGTATGATTGGCGGCGTAACGGCCGCGTACGGTCACGCTGACGGCGCGGCCCGCCTTGCTGAACCGCCAGCGTGCATCTCCCGGCTCCTCTCCCAGATAGATGCAATCGTGCTCGCGCAACTGCTGCGGATGCGCGGGCGCGCCCCTGCGCGCCAGATAGCCGGGACTGGCGAACAGACTATGGGTGATGTCCGTCAAGCGGCGCCCCATCAGGCCCGGCGGAGGCTGGTCGGTGATGCGGATGGCCAGGTCGAGCTGATCGTCGATCAGGTCCGCATACCGGTCGTCCAGCCGCATGAGGATGTCCACCTTGGGATGGGCTTGCAGAAAATCGGGAATGTGCGGATGGATCAGGAAACGCCCCGCGGCCTTGGGCACGCTCAGGCGGATCTGGCCTTGCGCTTCGTCGTGGAACTGGCCCGACGCTTCCAGAACCGCGTGGGCGCAGGCCAGCATGTCGCGCGCATGGCCGTAGACGACCTGGCCGCTGTCGCTCAGGCGCAGCTTGCGCGTGGTTCTTTGCAGCACGCGCGTCCCCAAGCCCTTCTCCAGGCGAGCCACGGACCGGCTCACTGCCGAAGGCGTGGACCCGAGCTGGCGCGAGGCTTCCGAGAAGCTGCCCGTCTCCACCACTTTGACGAATACTGCCATATCGCTCATCAGCGAGCTCAGATTATTTGTGCTCATGGGGAACAAATTATTGTCCTGGACAGGTGATTATCACGGCAAGCACCGGCTTCTACAATGAGGACGGACACACCATCAGACGCAAAAACCCATGACACGCAAACTGTATCTGAACAGTCATGACCTGCAGGGCCAGGCCATCGTTCTCGATTGCCGGCCTGCCGGAGACGATCGCTATGCGATCCGGCTGGATCAGACGCTGTTCCATCCGCAGGGAGGAGGCCAGCCCAGCGACGGCGGTTACCTCAATGACCTCCCTGTCCTGCACGTGATGCAGGATGAACACGGCCATGTCATCCATCTAGTGACAGAGCCCCTGCCGCCAGGGCCAGCCACGATGCGGGTCGACGCCCCCCGACGGGAGCGACACGCCCGCCTGCATACCGCCGGGCACTTGATCGGGCATATCCTGGCCCGCGCCGGCTGGCGCCCCATCAAAGCACACCACTGGCCTGGAGAGTGCAAAGTCGTCCTTGCCGGCCCCGGGGCCGACCACCTGCCCGATCCGGACTGGCTGCAAGGCGCGTGCGCCGCCGCCATCTTGCGCAACTTGCCTGTCCAGGCGATCCTGCAAGAGGACGGCCGGCGCACTGTCCGCATCCAGGACCTGGGCGACTTCCCGTGCGCCGGCACCCACGTGCGGGGGACTGGCGAACTGGACGGGCTCCAGATCGTGAGCGTCCAGTTCAAGAAAGACACCCTGACTGTCCGCTATGACCTCGCCTCAGAAGCCTGAGCCATAAAAAACCCCGGCCTTGCGGCCGGGGCTTGCGGGCGTACCGGGTACGCCAGAGCGCAATCAGATCATGGACTTGCCGCTCTTGCGGGCCTCGATCAAATCACGCGCCAGGTTCGCGACCAGGATCAGCAGGATCACGGCCGAGATCGCCGGCCAGACCAGGATGTACAGGGTCAACCACATGATGTTCTCCTTGCAATAGGGGTTCAGGCGCGCGCCGATGCGGGCTCGCCCTGCTGTCCGGGCGCTTCCTTGCCCAGCATGCGCGCTTCTTCGTAATGGAAGGAAGTGACGCGCTCGGCCAGCACCGAGAAATCGAAACGCTCCTGGCTGCGCAGGCTCAGGGCCACGCAGACCACGGCGCTTACGCCATAGGCGGTCAGGGAGCCGGTCAGCACGATGTACTCGCGCAGCGCGCCTACGAAATTAGGCAGCATGATCAGGGTGGCGATCACGCCCAGCGCGATGGCGATCCTGCTGCGGAAAAAAGCGAAGGCCATCAGCCCTATCACCACGCCGCCGCCGATGGACGCGCAGATCTCGTAGAACACGGCCACCGCGCCCTGGATGGGCACCAGTTCGAAGCGCACGATGGTGAACAGCACCACGGCGCTGAGCACCGACCAGGTGAAGGCCTTGTTGGTCACGCGGTCCCAGTAGAAGCTGGCGATCACGGGGAACACGATGGCGCCCCAGAGCGCACCCACGAATACCAGCATCACCAGGATGTCCAGGCGCAGGCTGGCGAAGATCACGCCCACCATGGTCGCCACGATCATGGTGGCGCGCCCCCACCAGAGCATGCGCTGGGGGTTGGGGCGGCCGCGCGCCACGTTCTTGGCGTAGACGTCGGTCATCATGATGGCCGACAGGGCCGCCAGGTCCGAGTCCGCCGTGGAAGACAAGGAGCCCACCACCAGGATGAAGAACAGCGCGATGCCGAAGGGCGGCAGATACGTGGAGGCCATCTGCGGGATGATGTTGTTCATGTTGCCGTCGGCCGGCTGCAGTCCGGTGAACAGGGCCAGCAGGCCCAGCATGCCCAGGCCGATCACCACCGCGCCGTAGCCCACGGTGGCGGTCAGGAACGTGGACTTGATCAGGTCCTCGCGCACCGCGAACAGGCGCTGGGCGATGGTCTGGTTGCCGATGGCGTAGGCCAGCACCGCGACGAAGTACGGCGCGCCCTGCTCCAGGATGGCCTTGGTGGAATAGAAGTCGGCCTGCTCCGCATCCAGGCGCCACATATTGGCCTGCAGCATCTCGGTGCCGCCGGCGTTGTAGAAGATCAGCGGGATGATCACCACGGCCGACAGGATCATGGCCACCAGCTGGGCGAAGTCCGTCATGACCGAAGCCCTGAAGCCCGACCACAGCGTGTAGGACAGCACGCCCAGCCCGGCGATCAGCACGCCCTGGATGAAGGACAGGGGGCTGAGCACGGACACCAGCGCGCCGGCCGCCGTGAAGTTGACCATCAGGCTGATGCAGCTTCCCACGATATTGGAGACGGCCATGATCATCTGGCTGGAGGCGCCGTGGCGGGCATGCACCACTTCGGCCAGCGTGTGGGCCTGCGGCGCCAGCTTGCGAAAGCGCCGCCCGAAGGGGTAGATGAACAGGATCATCAGGGCGCCCCAGAAGCCGTAGTGCAGCGGCCCCGACAGGCCGTACTTGAAGCCCGAGGTCGCGCTGGCATAGAACGAAGCCGCCCAGATCCAGGTGGCGATCATGCTCGCGGCCGACAGGCCGAAGCCCACGGCGCTGTTGGACACCATGTAGCCGTCCACGTTTTCTTTCTTTTGACCGATCAGCAGCGACATCAGGAACGTCGCGCCGTAGAAACCGACCAGCAGCAGCAAGGCCGTGGTCGTCGAGAGTTGAAAAAACTCCGCCTCTTGCATGTCTTTTTTCCTTCCTCTTCTGCGCGCCGGCCGCCGCGAAGGCAGACGGACACGCATGCGTGCCGATTCCGCCTGAGCGCGCTGGGCGGCACTGATCCCATGTGGACCGACACACCCGAAGCCGAAAATGACGCGCGCACACGAGCGCCCATGCTTTTCTCGTGAAAAAGCAAGGCGATGAGCAAGACACACCGCAAGGTGCCTTACATCACGGCAAGCCTGCAGGCCTTACAGACTGGAGAAGGGCCAGAGTCATGCCGCTCTGTTGCTGGCCGGAGCCTGGAGGCGTCCGGCTGATTGTTCCACGACCGGGAGGGTCGGGTGGGGTGTTTCGGCCTGTGAAGCCGGGCTGCTGTGCAGCAGCCTGTTGATGGACCAGCCGTATTTCCGGCTTGCCTGGCAAGCGGAAATGCGGCCCGTTCCGGATGCTGGCCTGAATGGCCAGAGACATGAAGTATACAGATTTAAAATTTAATGGTCTAGTTCATGCTTTTTAAGCATTGATACAAGCAGCAAATCATTGCTGGTGAATGCATTCAGGAAGACTCTTCCTCCAGGCAGGCGCGCGCCTGTTCCTGGCTGGCCGGCTGTACCTTGCCCACGAAGGCGTAGCCCTCGCCGCGCACCGAACGTATGGGCAGCTCTTCCCCGAAGGAGGTCAGCTTGCGCTTGAGCCGGCTGATGAGCACGTCCACCGAGCGGGCCGTGGTCTCACGCCCGGTCTCCGAAGGAAACAGGCGGTCACGCTCGACCGTATCCGGGCAATAGGCGAACAGCATCTGCATGATGCGCCGCTCGCCGCGCGTCAGCATGACCGAATGGCCCAGAGGCGTGATCAGACGCCAGCCGTTCTCGCGCAACTCCCATTCCTGCGACACTGCAGCCTGTCCCGCGTCCAGGGCGGCCGGAGCCGATGCGCCCGCTCTGGCCGCGCCGCCCGTCTGCAGGCTTTGCCTGAAGGCGCGGCCGCGGCGACGCAAGGCCTGCACGCCCGCCACCACTTCCACCGGCAGGGCGCCCGCATCGAAGCAGGCGTCGGCGCCCACCAGCAGCAAATGGCCGCGCTCCAGGCCGGCCACGCTCTCGGCGCGCAGAATGATCACGCCTGCGGCCGGAAAATCGGCCCGCAGGCGGTTGACGTACAGAAACACGCTGTCGGACTGGAAGCGCAGGGCGCAGACCACGTCCGTAGAGTCGGTGCGCGCCGCGGCCAGGCATTCATCCATGGACCCAAAGGCCTGTATGCGTACCCCCCACTGTTCAGACTCGGAAGCGATCGTCTGCAACATCGCTTCGTCGTCGTACAACAGAAACACCTGCTCCATCGTCATAGTCTCATTCCTTGCTGCTCCCGGCCGGCGCTTTCTTCAATGTCGTTATTCATCCTTGTATGCGCCGCAACAGTTGTTGGGCAGCAGCGTCGTCCGGCACGGCCAGGTAGATGCTGCCCTGGTTCATGGGCCCCCCGATGCGCGCCACATGCGCCACCTGGTCGTCCATGACCAGGATCAGCAAGGCGCCGACATTGCTCGCGCTGACCTCGGCCAGCTTGCGGGCGCCCAGGGCGTTGAGATCGAACTGCACCAGGTGCCTGCCTTGCGCCGTGCGCACGGTCGCCACCCGGGTCAGGTCCGTGCGCTGCACGATGACCTGGGGGTACAGCCACAGGGGGCCGGCCGGGCCGTCCACCTGTACCAGTCCCTGGGTCGGCTGGGGCATGCCCACGAAAAAATCCACCTGAGGCGCGCGCGCCGGCACCGGCGTCTGGGACGCCAGAAAGCTGCGCGTGCCGTCCTCGGACTCCACCTCGCGAGGCGCCTGGAGCGCGGGCGGCGTCAAGTCCGCGCCGCCCAGCGAAGCCTGCGGGCCCGTCGTCTGGCAGCCGGCCAGCGCCGCCAGGAACAGAAGGCCCAGCAGGCGCAGCATGGCGAACCCGGCGCGCATGATCAGCTCCGTGCCGAAATGTCGACGCGCCGGTTAGGCTTGAGGCAGGCCAGCAGCTCGCTGCGCTGCGTCTGGGTGCAATTGACCAGCGGTTGCGATTCGCCGGCGCCCGTCACCGTCATGCGCGTGCCGTCGAGCCCCTGCGCGCGCAGCTCATTGGCCACGGCCTGGGCGCGCTGCTCGGACAGACGCTGGTTGTAGGCCTGGGCGCCCAGGCGGTCGGTATGCCCCACCACCTGCACGCTGCTGTAAGGCTGCTTCCGCAGCTCGGCGGCGATGCGCGCCACCTCCTGGCGGCCTGCGGACGAGAGCTGGGCGCTATCGAAGGCGAACAGCACGTCCGCACCCAGGCTGAAATCGCGCTGCGCGGGCGCCGCCTGGCCGGTCTTGAGCAGGTCCGCGCAAGCCGGATCCTTCCACAGGAAGCTCTGGGCGCGCTTGTCCGAATCGAACAGGACCTTGTACTGGCAGCTGACATCGCCCTGGGGAGTGCGGAAGTGGAACCAGTAGTCCCATTCGCGCACGCCGACCAGGCCTTCGCTGAAATGCGGCCGGCCCAGCAGGTTGTACAGCTGGTCCTTGGTCATGCCGCGGTCCACCATGCGCAGGTTGTCCAGGTTGGGATAGGACCCGTTCTTGAAGGTCGCATGCTGCGGGTTTGGCCACACGGGCTCCTGCGTGGCGCCCTTGTCGTCCACGCGGCTCAAGTTGCCGCATGCGGCCAGCATCATCGAGGCGGCCAGCGCCAGCGCGCCTTTGCCAACATTCTTCAGTGTCTTGTGCATTCTTTCTTCTCCGTTCCGGACGGGCCGGGCGGCCATCGTTCCGGACTTGCGAAACCGGGCCGGGCCCGGCGAACGGGTCGCGCGCCGAAGCGACGCGACCCTGCCATTCACAGTCTTACCACTGGTAGCCCACGCCTACCGAGCCGCCGTAGTCGCCGCGGGACGAGCCGGCGACCGTGCCCTTGAGCACCCAGCTGCCGTTGTCGGACACCGTGGACAGGCCCATGGCGTAGCCGCTCTCGCCGTTCCAGGCGCCGCCGGCCACCGAGAACATGCTCTTGCCCGGCATGTAGGCCTGCGGCAGGCCGGCCGTTGCCAGCGCGGCCGCAATGCCCGCATTGGCCCGGTTCTCGACCTTGTTGATGCGGCCGTCCAGGTGATTGATCTGCCCCTGGATGTTGGCCGTGGCCTGACCCAGCTGGCGTACGTTCACGGCGTCCTGGGGCGCCTTGCCGTCCGCGACGTTGCTGATGGTCTTGTCGTGCATGTCGATGCCGTTCTGGTTGATGGTCGGGCCGTTCTCGATCTTCAGCTCGTTCGTGGTCACCGATTTGGCCACCACGCTGTTGACCTTGATGTCCTGCGCCAGCGCCACCTTCACATCCAGGCCCGAACGGGTGATCTCGATGTTGTCGCCGTTCAGGAACTGGACGGTCGAGCCGGGAGCCACCTTGTCGGCCACATCGCCATTGGTCCGGATGTTCCAGCCCGCGCTGGCCACCTGGCCGATGTTGTCGATCTTGTTGTCCAGGCCGCCCAAAGCGTCGTTGACGTTGTTGTAGGTGTTGCCGCCCACGTTCAGCTCCGTCACCAGCTTGCCGTTCTCGAACCTGGAACCGACGCCCATGCCCTGAGCGATGCTGTCGCCCATGTCGGAGATCTGGCTGCCGTTGACCGCATCCGTGCTGTTGGAGGAGATATCGCCGCGCGCCACATTGGTGATGCCGGTGCCGCCGGTGCGGCCGCCATCGGTGGACTTGTCGCCCTCCATGGAGACCTTGCCCTTGTTGACGGTGCCGTCGCTGTTCAGGTCGTACTTGACGGCGCGGTCGGTCAGGTTCTGCTCCACCTGCTTGAGCTGGCTCACGTTCACCGCATCCGTATCGGCCGTGCCGGCCGCCACGTTGGTGATCTTGTGCCCGCCGGCATTGATGCCCTGCTGGTTGATCACCACATCGAAGGCCTTCAAGCCATTGCTGGTCAGCGCCACGTTGTCGCCCACGCTGAAGCCCTTGTTGTTCATCACGATGGAAGGCTTGCCGTCTTCGTCCAGAACAACCACCCCATCCTTGTTCATGGTGGTGTTGCCGGTCTTGACGCTGTTCAGGTCCAGATCATCGTTCAGCGCGATTGTCAGCTTGCCGTCCTGGGCATGGGTGGCGATGTTGCTGTTGCTGCCTTCCACGACCAGGGTTTCGCCCAGCTTGCGATCTGTCGTCGAACCGTCCGATCCCTTGAAGGTCAGCGGATTGTTGTTGATGACGTTCTGCGAGCTGTTGTCCACGTACTCCTTGTTCACGATGTGCGTGTTCTCGGTGATGGGGCCGTCGTAATGAACATCGCCGCCCTGGTTCACCGTGAAGTGATCGCCCAGCTTGGTCACGCCGGTCGTCGTCAAGTTGTTCAGGATGGTGTCGCCGTTCACGGTCAGGTTCTGGTTGACCGTCACGTTCTCGACCTTCAGATCATCGTTCAGCGCGATGGTCAGCTTGCCGTCCTTGGCCTCGGTCGTGATGTTGCCGTTGCTGCCCACCACTTCCAGCGTCTCGCCCAGCTTGCGCTCGGTCGTCGAGCCATCCGAACCCTTGAAGGTCAGCGGATTGTTGTCGATCACGGCCTGCGAGCTGTTGTCCACGTACTCCTTGTTCACGATGTGGGTGTTCTCGGTGATGGGGCCGTCGTAATGAACATCGCCGCCCTGGTTCACCGTGAAGTGATCGCCCAGCCTGGTCACGCCGGTCGCCGTCAGGTTATTGACCGTGGTGTTGCCCTGGACCGTCACATTGGTCAGTGCCAGGTCCTTGGACAGCGTCAGGTTCACGTCCGTGCCGGTCTGCGTCAGCACGATGTTGCCGTCCGAGCTGGACAGGTCCACCTTGCCGCCGGGGGCGACCTTGCAGCCGGGTCCCCGTTGGTACCCAGGTTCCAGCCTGCATTGGCCGTCGCTTCCACATCCCTCAACTGGCCCAGATTGACCGCATGGTCGTTCTGCGTGCCGTCGGCCAGGTTGGTGATCTGCTTGCCGCCCATATTGATGCCGCCGCCGTTGATCACCGGACCGCCGTTGTTGATGGTCAGGCTGTCAGCCGTCAGGTTCTTGTTCAGCGCCACGGTCAGCGTATCGGTGCCATCGGCTGTCGTGGTGATGTTGCTGTCGCCCTTGACCAGCAGCTTCTGACCCAGGTCGCGATGCACGTCCGTGCCGCCGTCCGCGCCGAAGTTCATGCCCTTGGCCGTCAGCGTGTTCTCGGTCTGGGTCAACTGGCTCATGTTGACCGCATCGGTCGGGTCGGTGCCCGCGGCCACATTGGTGATCTTGTTGCCGCCCATGTTCACCGTCGTGCCGTTCTTGACCGTCAGGCTGCCTTCATTGACCACCAGCGTGCCGTTGCCGGCGTTCACGTTCTTCAGAATCGTGTCGCCCGTCGCGGTCAGGTTGTTCACCGTCGTGTTGCCGCTGACCTCCACATTGGTCAGCTTCAGGTCGTCAGCCAGCTTGAAGGCCACGTCCGTGCCGGTCTGCGTCAGCACGATGTTGCCGTCCGAGTTGGACAGGTCCACCTTGCCGCCGGGGGCGACCTTTGCAGCCGGGTCCCCGTTGGTGCCCAGGTTCCAGCCTGCATTGGCCGTCGCTTCCACATCCTTCAACTGGCCCAGATTGACCGCATGGTCGTTCTGCGTGCCGTCGGCCAGGTTGGTGATCTGCTTGCCGCCCATATTGATGCCGCCGCCGTTGATCACCGGACCGCCGTTGTTGATGGTCAGGCTGTCAGCCGTCAGGTTCTTGTTCAGCGCCACGGTCAGCGTATCGGCGCCATCGGCTGTCGTGGTGATGTTGCTGTCGCCCTTGACCAGCAGCTTCTGACCCAGGTCGCGATGCACGTCCGTGCCGCCGTCCGCGCCGAAGTTCATGCCCTTGGCCGTCAGCGTGTTCTCGGTCTGGGTCAACTGGCTCATGTTGACCGCATCGGTCGGGTCGGTGCCCGCGGCCACATTGGTGATCTTGTTGCCGCCCATGTTCACCGTCGTGCCGTTCTTGACCGTCAGGCTGCCTTCATTGACCACCAGCGTGCCGTTGCCGGCGTTCACGTTCTTCAGAATCGTGTCGCCCGTCGCGGTCAGGTTGTTCACCGTCGTGTTGCCGCTGACCTCCACATTGGTCAGCTTCAGGTCGTCAGCCAGCTTGAAGGCCACGTCCGTGCCGGTCTGCGTCAGCACGATGTTGCCGTCCGAGTTGGACAGGTCCACCTTGCCGCCGGGGGCGACCTTGCAGCCGGGTCCCCGTTGGTGCCCAGGTTCCAGCCTGCATTGGCCGTCGCTTCCACATCCTTCAACTGGCCCAGATTGACTGCATGGTCGTTCTGCGTGCCGTCGGCCAGGTTGGTGATCTGCTTGCCGCCCATATTGATGCCGCCGCCATTGATCACGGGACCGCCGTTGTTGATGGTCAGGCTGTCCGCGGTCAGGTTGTTGGCCAGCAGGATCTCCATCTCGCCCGCACTGTTCACACTGGTGCGGATATTGCTGGTGTTGGCGGCCGCGCTGGACGCCAGCGTACCCTTGATCACCTGGGTTTCACCCAGCTTGCGCGGAGTCGAGCCCGTATTGCCCTGGAAGGTGATGGGCTTGTTCTCCACCTGGTACAACTGGGAGCCGTTGACGGCGTCCTTGCTGGTGGAGGAGACCGTGCCGTCGGCCACATTGGTGATCTTCTGGCCGCCCATGTCGGCGCCCTTGAAGTGCGGCGTCTCGGCGAACTGGATCTGCAACTGACCATTCACAGCCTGCGTGCGCACGTTGGCGCCGCTGTAGTTGCCGGCCGTGGTCGCGCCGCCCAGGATCTCCAGGCGCTGGCCCAGGTCCTTGTGAATCGTGGTGCCGGTATTGGCCGCGTTGTAGTTGTTGCCCGAGTAGTTCGTGCCACGCGTCGTCAACACATCATCCAGCTTTTTCAACTGGGCCACGTTGACGGCGTCCGTGTCCGCCTGGCCGCCGGCCAGATTGGTGATGCGGCGGTTCTGCGAACCATTGCCCACCGATACGACGCCCTGTATGGCTTCCTGGTTGGTGATATTGGTATAGGCGGATACCGAGCTGCTGTAGGAGGCCGCGGTGGTGGATCCCGCGCCCAGCGCGACGGCGCCGGCAGCCGACGCCGCGCTGCCCGCGCCCAGAGCAATACCATTAGCGGCATTCGTTCCGGCGACGGCGCCATTGCCGATGGCGATGGAGTTCTGCGCCGAGGCGCGCGCGTCCGTGCCCCAAGCCTGGGCCGAGCCGGCCAGGGCCTGGGCATTGGAGCCCAGGGCGGACGCATCGGCCTGCATGGCCTTGGCGCCCGCGCCTACCGCCATGGAACGATCCTCATGCGCGTCGGAATCCGCCCCGATGCCGATAGCTTCGGCTCCGTGGTAGACATACTTCTTGCCGTCATTGCCCAGGTCGACTTCTTCGACCCAGCCGGTATTGGCCTTGTCGCCCACCGCGACCGAGCGGTGCCCCGGCGCGGTCGAAGCCGAACCAACGCCGACCGAATTGTTGGAACGCGTACTGCTGCCCGCGCCCATGGCCAGCGAACTGCTGCCGGCCACATTGGCATTGACGCCCAAGGCGGTCGACGAGCTGCCCGACACCGTGGCGCCGGTGCCCAGAGCCTGGCTGTCCTTGCCGGCCTTGGTCACGTGCGCCCCCACCCCGATGGCCGTGCCGCGTATGCCTTCGTCATAGGCATTGCGGCCCATGGCGATGCCCTCCAGGCGATTGACGCGCGCCGTATCGCCGATGGCGATGCCGCCGTGCGCATACTCATTGGCGTCGGCCATGACCTCGGAGTTGTGTCCCAAGGCCACCGCGAAATTGGCATTGTCCGCGGTGCGCGCGCCCTGACCCATCGCAATGGCGCCTTCCGCTTCCGAAGCGGCGCCGGCGCCCACGGCGGTGGCGCCCAGGCCGACCGCAGCCGTATTGGCGCCCAAGGCCGTCGTCAGGTTGGCTTCCAGCAGGCCGCCCGCCGTCGAGTTCAGGCCGATGGACGTGCTGCCATCGCCCGATGCGCGGGCGATGGGGCCAATGGCGATGGCATCCGAACCAGTGGCGCCATCATTGTTGATATTGGGATTGGAATTGGGCGAATTCACGCTGACGTAACGCATGCGTTTTTCCATCAGCGAGGATTCCAGGCTATCCAGTTGTCCTTTGTTGACGGCGTCGGACGCCGCCGTGCCGGCGGCCACATTGGTGATGCGCACCGGCGCGCCCGTGGCGCTGTCCAGGTCGATCAAGGTGCGGTCCGTGTTGGAGTACGTGACCGCGTTCAGGCCGGTGACCGCGTCGGCAACGCCCGTACGCATGGCCTGCAAGGCCGAGCCCACCGAACTGTAGTTGTGATCGACGCCATTTTCATCCCGGATCGTGAAGACCGGCCCGGTCATCACGCCATTGGCGTCCCAATCCAGATTGCCGCCAATGACGGATTCCAGATTGCCATGCAGTTGCTTGAGCTGGCTGACGTTGACCGCATCCGTGTCCAGACGGCCCGCCGCCACATTGCTCAGGCGACGCTCGCCGTTCACCGTGCCGAAGGAAACGCTGGAGGAAGGCAGAAAGGCGCCGCTGGGCGCGCCATAACCAGCGCCGGTGGTGGCGACCGACTGCGAATTGGCGCCGATGGCCACGCTGTTGGAATGCGTCACCCGCGCTTTGTCGCCCAGAGCCACGCCGCCGCCGGCAGCCTGGGTCGCAGTACCGGCATAGACCAGCGCCTGATTGCCGATGGCGATGCCGCCTATGTCGTAGTCCGCCACGGTGGCCTTGGAGCCCAGGGCCACCGAGCTGTCAGCGCCCGAGCGGGAACGCTCGCCGATCGCCACCGCATGCTGGGCGTTGACTGCTGGCGCCAGAGGATCCCCGGTACCCGTCTGACCGGGCAGGTAGTTGGCGCCATAGCCAATGCTGATGGTGCGCTCGCCAGTCAGGCTCTGGCCGGCCTCACGGCCGATCGATACGGTATCGTCGCCGGTCACGCCGCTGCCGGCTTTGTAGCCCATGGCTACGTTGTAGCCGCCCGACACGTTCTGGCCGGACAGGCCGCCCACGGACACGTGACCGAAGCGGTTGCCCACCACCGGAGAGCTGGAATTGGCGCCTGCGCCCTCGCCGATGGCCACGCCGCTTTGCGTATTGCTGACCGCGCCCGCGCCCAGAGCGACCGAGTTGGAGCCCACGGCGCGCGCGCCGCTGCCGCCGGCCAAGGAAGCGCCGCCGCTGGCCTGAGCCGTGGCGCCCAGCGCCGTGGCGCCGGCGCCGCCGGCGCGCGCGCCCGCGCCCAACGCCGTACCGGAGGCAGCGTGCACCGAGGCTCCCGAGCCCAAGGCCGTGCCGCTCACGCCGTCTTGCGTAATCACGGCGCCGTTCCCCAGTGCAACACCGTTATCGGCCAACAGGGCGACGTCAGCCTGATTGCCGATGGCCACGGCATTGTCCGCCTTGGCCATGGCCTTGTTGCCGATGGCAACCGTGTTGTCCACATCCAGAGGACTGGTGGCTTTGCCGGCCTCGCTGCCGATCGCAACGTTATTGCTGCCTGCAATCTGCTGGCCTGCCTGGTTGCCCAAGGCGACCAGACCCGCGCCCGTACTGCCGGTTCCCGCATCCCTGCCCGCAGACACGCCCTTCGTCCCGGTATTGCCCGTACCGCCGCGCGCGCCCAGGGCGCCCGTTTCCTTGCCAGCCGCCTGCGCCTGCAGGCCGGCTGCCAACGCAGCTTCACCCGCCGCAGAGGCCTGGGGTCCGATGGCGATCGCATCCGTGCCGCCCGCCGTCGAATCCGCCTTGGTGGAGTTGGCATGGAAATACTTCATGCCATTGCCCGAATTCAAGGCGTTGTAAAGTACTTTGCCGGAAATCGCTTCCGTGCTGGTGGCGCTGACCACGCCGTCCGCCAGCCCCGATATCTTGTTGTTGTTCACGTTGACGGCGCGCAGGCTGCTGGCGCCGGTGGCCGTCAAGGTCCCGGTAGTCACGCCGCTGGCATTCAATTGATGTGCCTGCACGGCGCCGTTGATGATGGCACTGCCTGCGGTCAGTTGATTGGCGACGGTGGCGGAGTCGGCCTGCAGATTGCCCTGCACCACCGCCGAGCCGGCGCTGAGCTGGCCGGTGAATTCCCCGGTCGCGCCCTTGATGGCGCCCGTAGCCGTCACTGAATCAACCGGCAGGTCGGGGTTCAATGCAACGGTCACCTCGCCGTTGTTCTGTGTCAGCGCAATATTGCTGCCCGAGTTCAGCGCGAAGGCGCCGCCGGGCGCCACATGAAAGGCGGCTCCGTTGTCCACGCTCAAGTCCCAGCCATCCACAGCCTGGGCAGCGGCCGGACGCGCCAGCAGCCCCGCGCTCAGCAGCGCCAGCATCACGGCGCCCAGCTTCCAGCTCAATCCCTGAGTCGGCCCGAAAGCCGCATCCATCCCCATCGTCGTCCCGGTGCTGCGCTTGCCACGGGCTTTGGTGTTCTCAGCCACGGCAACAAACGTACCGGTCTGCTCACTCCAAATCGACTTATAGACTTTGTTCATGATCTCTACACCCAAAAAGGAAATTAGCGGTGCGCCCTCCCCGCCTCCCCTCCGCGCGGCCGCGCGTCGATGTTTTTCAGGCGCAACAAGTCCCCTCGCCCTGGTTCCGGCGATAAATTGGATTTGTCGTGTTGGAAAGACTTACTGAATCAACTGGATGGATTCAGACGGTTTTATTTTCTTACCTTCTCAGAAACCAAACTTTTGATTTCCTGCGAAAGACTTTTGATTTCCCGCAAATCAACATCAAGAACAGTTAATTTTCTAATTTAAAAATTGATTCAAAGTTTAGTACGGTGCCGGCGTCGGTAGATGGACGGGGAGAAGCCGCTGTACTGCCGGAACGCCGTGGCGAAGTTCGCAGGATTGATGTAGCCCGACTCGGCCGCCACGCTGGTGACGGCCAGGTCTGTTTGACTTAGCAGAGTCATGGCATGGCGCATGCGCGTTGATCGTACGAAATCGTGCACCGTCAAGCCGGTCGTCTGTTTGAATTCGTCATTCAAGCGCCGCTCGCTGGCGCCAAAGAGGGCCGCCAGGTATTCGGCGGACAGGGGCTCGGACAGGTTGTCGCGGATGTACTGCTGGACGGCTTCAACCATGAGGTTGCGGGGCAGGTCTTCTTCCCGGCGAATGATATTGTCAGATTCCTGACCAAGTTCTTTTTCACGATCGGCCTCGCGCAGATTCAAATGCAGCCTGAGCCGCTCCACCACCAGCTTTTCGTCAGTCTTATTGAAAATGAAATCGCGCGCGCCGCTGCGCAAGGCCTGGAGCTGGCTTTCCGCGCAGGCGACCGAGGACAGGAACAGCACGGGAATGGCCGCGGTCAGAGGATTGGCGCGCAGCATGCGCATGAACATGTCGCCGCGCAGACGAGGCAATTCGTATTCGCTCAAGACGATATCGGGTCGCAGAGACTGGCAACGCGCCAGGCCCTGCTGGGCGTTCAGCGCAAAACTGATGCGGGAGAAGCAGGACCTCAGCAGGGCCGTCAGTTCGGAGACCCCTTGCCGGTTCGGGGGTTATGACCAGGATGTGGGCATCAGACGTGGCATACATGACAATCAACCAGAAAGGGCGAGCGAAACGCTCTTGTTCTTAGCTGATTAACATTCTAATTACTAAAAAACTGATTCCATTACTTTTTACTTTAATTGACTTTTCCCCATTTCAATAAATTTCAATAAAAAATTACATTGTTTCGTTGCGTTACTCATAACACATCGAATTCAAATTCAAATGCAATGAAATAATTCCACAATCCATTATTTCGTTCTTAATTTTTCACAAACATTGCTGAAATGCAAAAAAAGATACTAAACAACACAAAGTTCAGGCAATAAAAAACCCCGCTTAGGCGGGGTTTCGATTTGTGGCGCCGGCGTCACTGGTCATGGATGCAGGCATATCCAGCTTGCGCCAGCACCTCCAGAGGCCCCAGCTCGCGCACGATGTCGATCTGTTCGGGGGTGCGCACATAGATGCAGCCCGCGTAGGACAAAGCATTGATGGAAATACCTTCCACCAGTTCCGTGGAGCGCGGCACCACCAGCATCCAGCCGCAGCCTGCCAGCACATTATGTGCAGGCAGCAGGCCGTCCTGGCCGGGCTTCAGGTCCAGCAGGGAGCAGGCCTGCCTATGGGCCTGCAACAAGCTGTCGGCCAGCAAGGCTTCGTCGTCCGTATCGGCCAAGCGGATGAAGCAATGCGCAAACGGCAAGGCCGCATGGCGACGGGTGGCGCCGGGCGCGGCGCCGGCCGGCAGGCCGTCCAGGTACAAGGCCAGAGTCCCGTTGCCCGGCGCCGCCGGCACCCATTGCGTATGCTTATGACGCTGGCTGGCGCCGGCAGGCCCGCCGCCGTTGTAAAAGCCCAGGCCGCCGCAGGCCGCCAGGAAATGCGCCAGCACGCGCAGATCCGTGTCGCGCAAGGGGCTGAGCTGCTCGGAAAACACCTTGTCCGCCAGCACCAGATGCAGCTCGCACACCGCGAACTTGTTCAGCACGATGTTGTGCGTGGCGCTGGCGTCATCCACGGTCAGCGCGGGATCCGGAGGCAGGAAAGGATTGAAGTTGGGATCGCGCGGGCCGCCGGGAATGGACACCTTGGCGGCGTCCTTGGCCGCCAGCGTGGACACCCAGCGCACATGAAAGGGCAAGCCCTGTTCAACGATCAGTTCCTCCTGGGCCTGCACGGGCAGCAGGTCGCCGCTGGCCAACGCCGACTGGCTCAAGCGTTTCAGACGCTGCAACAACTCCTCGTTCATGACTCCTCCTTGCGTGTTCAAGTTGTATAGTGACCCTTATTGTAGGCAAGTCGAGGCCCGAAACCTCCGCTGCCCCTTCATCCGGTTTTTTCCCTTCTTTTTATACTCAGGAGAACTTTATGTCCGGCATCCGCCGCATCGCCAGCCCGCTGCCATTGCCCTTTTCCCGCGCCACCATCGCCGGCGGCTTCCTGTTCCTGTCCGGCCAGATTCCCTATGACGCACAAGGCCAGGTGGTGCGCGGCTCCATCCAGGACCAGACCCATGCCGTGTTCGATCGCCTGATCGAAGGCCTGGCGCTGGCCAACGCCACCCTGGCCGACGTGGTCAAGGCCACGGTGTGGCTGTCGGACATGGCGCTGTTCGAGGATTTCAACAAAGTCTATGCCGAGCGCTTCGGCGACACGCTGCCCACCCGCTCGCTGGTGCAGGCCAAGCTTGCCAAGAACGTGGACGTGGAAATCGAAGTCCA
Source organism: Alcaligenes sp. Marseille-Q7550 (assembly GCF_965112015.1). Lineage (NCBI taxonomy): Bacteria > Pseudomonadati > Pseudomonadota > Betaproteobacteria > Burkholderiales > Alcaligenaceae > Alcaligenes > Alcaligenes sp. Marseille-Q7550. Next base: position 460,821 of record NZ_CBCOPU010000001.1, on the reverse strand, counting down.
GGCCTGGATCGGCGATCGCGCCTGATCCATCCGCCTTCGGACAAGACACAGAAAATAACGCATGAGCTCCAGGGCTATGGCACACTGGACCTTCCATTCATAGCCAGGACACTCAAGGAGAATTCCATGCGTTTCTTTGCCTTGACCCGCGGCGGCCTGCTGGCCGCCGCCCTGCTGGGCGCAGGCCTGACCGGCGCCCAGGCAGCGGACGCAGCCGCTTCCAATTCCCAGGCCTCGGCCATCAAACGCTATGCCAGCGATTCGCCCATGCCCTTCTCGCGCGCCGTACAGGCCGGGGGCTTTCTGTTCCTGTCGGGTCAGATCCCCATCAACGACAAGGGCGAGATCGTGCGCGGCAGCATCCAGGACCAGACCAACGCCGCCCTGGACCGCATCGAAGAAACCCTGGCGCTGGCCGGCGCGGACCTGAGCAATGTGGTCAAGGCCAATGTCTGGCTCTCCGACATGGCCTTGTTCGACGAATTCAACAAGACCTACAAGGAGCGCCTGGGCAGCAATTTTCCCACCCGCTCGCTGGTGCAGTCCAAGCTGGCTGCCGGCGTGGACGTTGAAATCGAATTCCAGGCCTGGATAGGCGACAAGGCGCCGCCCGCCCAGAAATAACGCCACTATAGGCATACGGATATGAGCGACCGCGACCCTGCCCACGCAGCTTGTATGGCACACTAGGCGCTCATTCAAGAATGAAGCATCCCGCGCCAGGCTCTCGAGCCTGGCGTTTTCATGCCTTTTCGGAATTTCCATGATCTACGCGATTACCGCTCTGTTCGTCTTTCAACTGCTTGGCGAGATCCTGGTGCAGGCGCTCTCCCTGCCCCTGCCCGGCCCTCTGGCCGGCATGCTGCTCCTGGCCGTGGCCTTTTTCCTGCGCGGCGGCGTGCCCGCCGCCATGGAACAGACCGCCGGCTCCATGCTGCAGCACCTGATGCTGCTGTTCATTCCCGCCGTCACCGGCGTCATGATGTACTTTGACCACGTGGCCAAGGAATGGCAGCCCTTCCTGATCGCCACGCTGGGCGGCACGCTCATCACCCTGGTGGTGACCGCCGTGGTGCTCAACCGCCTGCTGAAGAATCATAAGGAAGACCAGAAATGAAAGACGGCCTTTTCCAGATCTGGGTCTTCCTGTCCAGTTCGCCCCTGCTGTGGCTGGCGCTGACGTTCTCCGTCTATGCCGGCTCGGTCTGGGTGTACCGCCAATGCGGCAGCACGCCCTTTCTGCTGCCCATCCTGACTTCCGTGGTGGTGATCGTCAGCCTGCTGCTGCTGACCGGCACGCCCTACCCCGTCTATTTCGAAGGCGCCAAGTTCATCCACTTCCTGATCGGCCCGGCCACCGTGGCCCTGGCCGTGCCGCTCTACAGCCAGCTGCGGCAATTGCGCAGGATATGGAAGCCCGTCTGCATCGCGCTGCTGATCGGCTCGGTGACCGCCATCGTCAGCACGGTGCTGATCGCGTGGGCGCTGGGCGCGTCCCTGGAAACCGTGATCTCGCTGGCGCCGCGCTCGGCCACCATGCCCATCGCCATGGCGCTGGCCGACCATTTCGGCGGCCAGGCCTCGCTGGCGGCGGTGGCCGTGGCCATGACCGGCATCGTGGGCACCATCGTCGCCCCGCCGCTGCTCAATCTACTGCGCATCGACCGTCCCGAGGCGCGCGGCTTCGCCGTGGGCGTGACCGCCCATGCCATCGGCACGGCCCGCGCCCTGCAGGTGCATGAAACCATCGGCGCCTTCTCGGCCCTGGGCATGAGCCTGAACGGCATCCTGACCGCCGTCCTGATGCCCTTGCTGCCCTTTCTGCTGCGCTGGCTGGGGCTGGTGTAGCCGCTCCGTCTGTCAGATCCGCGACGCGGTCAGCGCCACTCGTCGCGGTATACGAAGCGCGGCATCTGCCAGTTCAGGCGCAGGGCCAGCATGCGGAAGCCCAGCCCGATGGACATGGGCGCCAGCAGGGCCACGTAGGGATTCAGGTCCAGGTGCATGGCGCCCAGGTACAGGGCGCCGGTCAGCATGGACACGCTGGCGTACATTTCCTTACGCAGCAGCAAGGGAATGTCGTTGCACAGGATGTCGCGCAACACGCCGCCGGCGCAGCCGGTGATCATGCCGCTGAGCAGCACCACGGTGATGGGCAGGTTCATCTCCAGGGCGATCTGGCAGCCGATCACCGTGAACACCACCAGGCCCATGGCGTCCAGCAGCAGGAACAGGCTGTGCAGGCGGCGCATGACGGGCGCGATCAGCGCCGTCAGCAGGGCCGCGCCGGCCGTGATCCACAAGTATTCCGGGTGCTTCACCCAGGTCAGCGGGTAATGTCCGAGCAGGACGTCGCGCACCGAACCGCCGCCCAGAGCGGTCACGCAGGCGATGGTGCACACGCCCACCCAGTCCATGTCGCGACGGCCGGCGGCCAGCGCGGCGGTCATGGCCTCGGCCGTGATGGCAATGATGTAGAGCACAAGTAAAAGCATGGCGGTCAGGCATCCAACTGGTTGATAAGGCGCCGGTAGCCGCGCAACATCAGCAGCCCCGGCAGAGCGATCAGCACGGTGCAGATGAAAAAGACCGGCCAGCCCAGGGACTGGACCAGCACAGGCGTCAACGGCCCGGCCAGGTAGGTGCGCCCCACCGCCGACAAGGCCGACAACAAGGCGAACTGGGTGGCCGAATAGCCCCGGTTGCACAAGGCCATGAGCAGCGCCACGAAAGCCGCCGTGCCCAGGCCGCCGCACAGATTCTCCAGAGCCACCACCACGCTCATCAGCACCATGGAGGGACTGCTCTGGACGGCGATGAACCAATAGCCCAGGTTGGAGACCGCCTGCAGCAGCCCGAACACCATCAGGGCCCGGTACAGTCCGAGCCGCGCCATGACGGCCCCGCCCAGCAGGGCGCCCACCACCGTGGCGGCCAGGCCGAACACCTTGTTGATGGTGCCCACTTCCGACAGCGAAAAGCCGGCGGCGCGGATGAGAAAGGTGGTGGACAAGGCCCCGGCGAACGCGTCGCCCAGCTTGTAGAGCACGATCAGCAGCAGTATGCCCCAGGCGCCGGGCCGCGAAAAGAACTCGGCCAGCGGGGCGGCGACCGCTTCGGACAGGCTGCGCGGGGCGCGGCTGTCCAGCTCCGGCTCGGGCGAAATCAGGGTGACCAGCGCGCACAGGGCCATGAACAGGCCCATGAGCAGATAGGTGTTGGACCAGCCCAGCCAGCGGTCGGCCAGGATCAGGGCCAGGCCGCCGGAGGCGATCATGGCCAGCCGGTAGCCCATGACCTTGACGGCGGCCCCGGCGGCGCGCTCCGGCGCGCGCAGCACATCCGTGCTGTAAGCATCGAAGGCGATGTCCTGCGTGGCCGAAAGAAAAGCCACCCACACGGCCAGCAGGGCCAGGGCGGTCAGATGCGTGCCCGGAGAGAACAGGCCCATGGCGGCGATCGAGGCCGCCAGCAGAAGCTGCGTCAGCAGGATCCAGCCGCGGCGCCGGCCCAGGAAAGGCGGCGCGTAGCGGTCCACCAGGGGCGCCCAGAGAAACTTCAGCGTGTAGGCCGAGCCGACCAGCGTCAGAAAGCCGATTTCAGTCAGCGAAACATTCTCGACGGTCGCCCAGGCCTGCAGAGTGCCGGACACCAGCGCCAGGGGCAGGCCGCTGGCGAACCCCAGAATCAGCAGAGGCAGGACTCGGGGACTGGCGTAGACATGGGACACGGACAGCCTCAGCGCTGGGAAGAGAGAAAATGAGGGGATTCGAAGCGATACACCGCCAGGGTGCTGCGCCAGCCGGGCAGCACGCGCACCTCGGCGCGGTCATTGAAGGCCGCGCGGTGCGTGATGCGCAGGCCCAGCGAACTGGCCAGGTCCTGGAAGTCCTTCATGGTGCACAGGTGGATGTTGGGCGTGTCGTACCACTGGTAGGGCATCTCGCCGGTGACCGGCATGCGCCCGCGCAGGATGGCCCAGCCATGCGGCCAGTAGCCGAAATTCGGAAAGGACACGATGCCGTAGCGGGCGACGCGCGCCATCTCGCGCAGGATGTGCTCGGTATGGTGCATGGACTGCAGCGTCTTGGACAGCACCACGGTGTCGAACTGCAGGTCGCTGAACAGCGCCAGCCCTTCTTCCAGGTTCTGCTGGATGACGGGCACGCCGCGCCGCACGGAAGCGATCACGGACTCGTCGTCCAACTCCACCCCGGTGCCCGCGACCTGGCGCGTATCGCGCAGGTGGGCCAGCAGGGCGCCGTCGCTGCAGCCCAGGTCCAGCACCTGCGAGCCGGGTTCTATCCACTGGGCGATGCGCAGCAGGTCCTGGCGCAGCGCAGGCTTGTTTTCCGAAATGACAGCAGACATCAGGCCAGCACTCCCGTGGTACGTTGACGCGCCGGCAGGCCCAGCGATGACGCGATCTGATCATAATACCCCTGCACGATGGCGTGATAGCGGGCGTCCTCCAGCAGGAAGGCGTCATGCCCGTGCGGCGCATCGATTTCGGCGTAGGTGACCTGGCGGCGGTTCTTGAGCAGCGCCTGCACGATCTCGCGCGAGCGCTCGGGCGAGAACCGCCAGTCCGTGCTGAAGGACACCACCAGGAACTTGGCCCGGACCTGTTCCAGCGCCTTGGCAAGGTCGCCCTGGTGATGGCGCGAGGGGTCGAAATAATCCAGGGCCCGCGTGATGATCAGGTAGGTGTTGGCATCGAAGTAGCGCGAGAACTTTTCTCCCTGGTAGCGCAGGTAGGACTCGACCTCGAACTCCACGCCATAGTTGTAGTGGAACTCGCCGCCTTCGGCGGGCGCGCGCTGGGTGCGGCCGAATTTCTCGGCCATCACGGTGTCGGACAGGTAGGTGATGTGTCCCACCATGCGCGCCACGGCCAGGCCGGCCTTGGGCACCACGCCATGCTCGTAGTAGTTGCCGCCATGGAACTGGGGGTCGGACAGGATGGCGCTGCGCGCCACTTCGTTGAAGGCGATGTTCTGGGCCGACAGGCGCGGCGTGCTGGCGATGACCACGCAATTTTCGACGCGCTCGGGGCAGCTGATGGCCCAACTGAGCGCCTGCATGCCGCCCAGCGACCCGCCCATGACGGCGGCGAACTTGCGGATGCCGAAATAGTCGGCCAGGCGCGCCTGGGCGCGCACCCAGTCCTCCACGGTCAGCACGGGGAAGTCCGCGCCCCAGGGCTTGCCCGTGGCCGGATTGATGCTGGACGGGCCGGTCGAGCCGAAGCAGGACCCGATGTTGTTCACGCCGATGACAAAGAAACGGTCCGTGTCCACGGCCTTGCCGGGGCCGACCATATTGTCCCACCAGCCGCGGTTCTTCGGATCGTCCTCGTAGTAGCCGGCGACGTGGTGCGAGGCGTTCAGGGCGTGGCAGACCAGGACCGCATTGCTGCGTTCGTCATTCAGGCGCCCATAGGTTTCCACGGCCAGTTCATAGCCGGGCAGCACCTGTCCGCTGCTCAGGCGCAGGGGTTCGTCAAAGGCGATGAGTTCGGGTTGCACGGGGCCCACGGAGCCTTCGGGGATCAGACCGCAGGATGGGCGAGACGCGCCGTTGTCGGCGCAAGGGACGGATTCAGTGGCCATCAGGACCTCTTTAGCTGGATTTATGGAGCGCCCGCAAGCGGATCAGGCAAATCGGCGCAAAACGTATAGCGGGAAAGTTTAGCACTGCGCCCGCCCGGCGTCCAAATCAAGGGAAAGGCACCGCCAAAAATGACCTACGGTATCCGCAGAAAATCCTCAGTGCTTTGATTCAAATCATTATTTTCAGGCTTATCAGTATGCCGGCTGCGGTAGAAATTAGTTACATTGCCCCGATGTCCACCACGACCGCAAAAGGAATAGCTTTACCGTGACGCACTTAACTTCACGCGAGCAGTCCTGCCTGAACTGGGCTGCCCATGGCAAGACCAGCTGGGAAATCAGCATCATCCTGGGCATCACTGAACGCACCATCAACTTCCACTTCCAGAACGCCTACGCCAAGCTGGGCGTCTACAGCCGCCAGGCGGCCATCACCCTGGCGCTGCAGCAGCGCCTGATCAGCGGCGATCCGACGAGCGAGCCAAGCCGTCAAAAAAGACCTTCGCCTGCTCGGCGTCCGGCGTCTTCCCGGAATCCGTCATGACAAAGCCCTCCACCAGCCAGCCGGGCTCCACGCGCACCATGCCCTGCATGCGCAGGACCGTGCCGCCCACGTCGCGTCCCATGGAAAAGATTTCACCGGGCGCGGGCAGGGCCGGCGGCGCCTGGCCGGGCGCCTGCCCGGCGGGCACGAACTTCTGGCGCAGCGAATCCTGGACGGCCTGATAGAGCCGCATCCGGGCCGCCTCGTCCTGCTGCAGCTCCGGCGGCAGCAGCGCATGGCCCACGGTGTAGATCTGGCCGCCGGCGGCGGCCGTGGTCAGGTAGAAATCCAGCCTGTGGCGTTCGAAATCCAGCGGACGGTGGCTGGTGACGGGCTTGCCCGGCAGCATGGCCGGCAGGTCCGTATGCTCGAGCCGGACCTGGCGCCAGTTGAACTCCGGACTGCAGGCGGTCAAGGCCAGGGCGGCCGCCATCGCGGCCAGGGTGCGCCAGATAAGTTTCATGATATTTCCGTATCCTGTCTCGTGCTTTTGCCGCGGCGGCGCAGCGCCGGCTTTATACTCGCCTTCCAAAGAACCAGTTCCAAGCCCGCCGATCTCATGCAACTTAACAAAGCGGACGGGCTCGGACTACTATTTATAATCGGGCAGATGCCCATTGAACAGCCCCGGACCACGCGCCCGATCCTGAAAGTGGGAAACACCGACATGACGACCAGCCACCACCGCCAGCTTGCCCTGCAACAGAATCCCGACATCCTGCGAGGCATTTTGCGCGGTATCGAAAAAGAAGGCCTGCGCGTGGACGCGCAAGGCCGGCTGGCCCGCACGCCCCACCCGCAGGCCGTGGGCTCGGCCCTGACCAATGAACGCATCACCACGGATTACGCGGAAAGCCTGCTGGAGCTGATCACCCGGCCGCATACGCGGGTCGAGGACCTGCTGCAGGAGCTGCGCGACATCCACACCTTCGTGGCCGGCAAGCTGGACCAGGAAATGATCTGGAACCAGTCCATGCCCGCGACCCTGCCGGACGAAAAGGACATCGCGATCGCCTGGTACGGCACGTCCAACACCGGCATGCTCAAGCATGTCTACCGGCGCGGCCTGGCCGAGCGCTACGGCAAGACCATGCAGTGCATTGCCGGCGTGCACTACAACTTCTCGCTGCCCGACGCCATCTGGCCGCTGCTGGGCGCGCCGGGCGAGAGCCTGCAGGACCAGCGCTCCAACGGCTACCTGGCCCTGATCCGCAACTTCACGCGGCACTCCTGGCTGCTGATGTACCTGTTCGGCGCTTCTCCCGCCCTGGCCTCCAGCTTTCTGCACGGCCGGCCCAGCACCCTGGACCATGTTGACGCCGACACCCTGACCATGCCCTGGGCGACCAGCCTGCGCATGAGCGATCTGGGCTACCACAACAAGGAAGCCCAGGCCGAGCTGCAGCTTTGCTACAACGACCTGGACACCTTCGTGATGCGCATGTATCACGCCGCCGTCACGCCCTGGCCCGACTACGAGAAGATCGGCACGCATCGCGACGGCGAATGGATACAACTGAACACCCACATCCTGCAGATCGAGAACGAGTACTACTCCAGCATCCGCCCAAAACGCACCACGGCCCGTTGCGAGCGGCCCGCCACGGCGCTGGCCCAGCGCGGGGTGGAATACATCGAAGTGCGCTGCATGGACATAGACCCCGAATCGCCCGTGGGCATCTCCGAGCAGACCTGTCGCTTCCTGGACACCTTCCTGCTGTACTGCGCCGCCGAGGACAGCCCCTACTTCCCCGACGGCGGCTATTGCCAGGACAGCAAGAACAACTTCGCCACCGTGGTGCGCGAAGGACGCCGCCCCGGCCTGACGCTGATCAACCAGCAGAAGCAGGTCGTCACCCTGCAGGATTGGGGCCGCGACGTGCTGCAGGAGCTGCTGCCCTACGCCCGCCTGCTGGACCAGGCCCTGGACACCCAGGCCCACACGCAGGCCGTGCAGGCGCAACTGGGCAAGCTCGTCGATCCCGAACAGACGCCGTCCGCCCAGTTGCTGGCCCGCCTGCGCGAAAGCGGCCTGAGCTTCCACGATTACTCCCTGCAACGCAGCCGCGAGCACCACGCCGCCCTGCTGTCCGAGCCGCTGCAGCCTGCCGCACAGGCCGCCTACGAGGAACAGGCCGCCGAATCACTGCTGGAACAGGCGCGCATCGAGGCGCGCGACGAGGTTCCCTTCGAAGAATACGTGCGGCTCTACGAACGCAACCTGGTCCCGCCGGAACTGCAGCCCGACTGACCTCTCCTCTCCAACCGCCCGGCCCTGCCGGGCGGTTTTCATTTCCGCCTTGCTGGAAGCACCAGCCTGTCCGCTATGTCCCTGCGCTGGGCCGGGTCATTCCGTCTGCGCACACAAATTGTTATGTTATAACATCACAATTTTTAACGACCAAGCGCAGAAAACCATGCAAGCCACTCCCCGTCCCTTGTCGCTGGCCCTGGCCCTGACGATCAGTCCCCTGGCCCAGGCGGCCGGCCAGCCGCCCGTCGCCCAGCTGGAAGCCATCCGCATCTCCGCCAGCCCGCTGGCGTTGAGCCAGCAGGAACTGCTCTCGCCCACCACGGTGCTGCAAGGCCCCAGCCTGGACCTGCGCCGCGCCGCCACCCTGGGACAGCTGTTGGACGGCGAGCCCGGCATCCATTCCGACACGTTCGGCGCCGGCGCCAGCCGACCCGTGATCCGCGGCCAGACCGCGCCGCGCGTCAAGGTATTGAGCGACGGATCGGATGTCATGGACGCTTCGGCGGTTTCGCCCGACCATGCCGTTACGGTGGACACCTGGCTGGCCGAACGCGTGGAAGTGCTGCGCGGGCCTGCCGCCCTGCTGTACGGCGGCGGGGCCATCGGCGGCGTGGTCAATGTGCTGGATCGCAAGATCCCCAGCGCCATTCCCGAGAACGGCTTCGAAGGCTCGGCCCAGGCGCAGGGCTCCACCGCCGACCGGGGACGCGCCGGCGCCGTGGAGCTGACGGCCGGCCAAGGCAATGTGGCCGTGCACGTCGAAGGCGCTTCGCGCCGCGGCCGCGACTATCGCGTGCCGGACTGGACCGACGGCCGCGTCAAGGACTCGAATGCGCGCAGCGACACCGCCAGCGTGGGCCTGTCCTTCATCGGCGAGCGCGGCTACATCGGCGCGGCCTACTCCTATCGCGACGACGTCTACGGCCTGCCCGGCCACAGCCACGAGTACGAAGACTGCCATCCGCACGGCGCCACGCTGCATTGCGGCGGCCACGGCCACGATCACGGCCATGACCATGGGCACGATCATGATCACGAACACGCTCATGAGCATTCGGCCACCGCCCATCTGCGCAGCGAGCGCTTCGACCTGCGCGGCGAGCTGCGCGATCCGCTGCGGGGCTTTCAGCGCGCCCGCCTGCGCGCCGGCGTCACCGATTACCGCCATGTGGAAAAAGACGGCGACGTGGACGGCACCCGCTTCAGCAACCGCGGCTACGACGGCCGCCTGGAGCTGGAACATCGCCCCCTGGGCCCCTTCAGCGGGGTGATCGGCCTGCAGACCGCCCTGTCCGATTTCGAATCCCGGGGCGGCAGCGAGGACTTCATCCCCAAGACCCGCAGCCGCAGCCACGGCCTGTTCATCCTGGAGAACCTGCGCTGGCGGGACTGGCGCTTCGAATTCGGCGCGCGCCAGGAATGGCAGACCATCACGCCCGACTCCCCGCGCCTGGAACGCCGCAAGGGCACGGCCAGCTCGCTGTCGGCCGGCGCGGTGTGGGACTTTGCGCCGCAGTATGCCGCCAGCCTGTCGATCTCGCGCTCTCAGCGTCTTCCCAATGCGCAGGAGCTGTACGCCCGCGGGGTGCACTTCGCCACCCTGAGCTATGAACGCGGCGATGCCGACCTGGGCCGCGAGACCAGCCACAACGTGGACCTGGGCCTGCAAAAGCACGCCGGCGACCTGCGATTCGACCTGCGCGCCTTCTATACCCGCAGCAAAGGCTATATCTACGGCCGCACCCTGGACCGGCACGAGGACTTCAGCCTGATCCAGTACAGCCAGGATGACGCCCGGTTCTGGGGCCTGGAAGGCAAGGTGTCCTATCCCGTGCGCCGCTGGGCCACCGTCAGCGTGTTCGGCGACGTGGTGCGCGGTAAACTGCTGAATCCGGACCGGAACCTGCCGCGCATGCCGGCCGCCCGCCTGGGCGTGCGCGCCGATCTGGACTGGCGCAACTGGTCGGGCTTCGTGGATTACACGCACACCTTCGCCCAGGGCCGCCTGGCCGAGTTCGAGCAGCGCTCGCCGTCCTACGGCATGCTGGGCGCCGGCGTCAGCTACCGGGGCCGACTGGACCAGACCGACTACACCCTGTACCTGAGAGGAAGCAACTTGCTGGACAAACTGGCCTACAACCACACCTCCTTCATCGCCCGCCAGGCGCCCTTGATGGGCCGCAACATCATGGCCGGGGTCAAGGTGGAATTTTGAGCGCGACTGCGATCCATACCGGCAGCCGCCTGTTCCAGGTCGTGGCCGACATGCAGGGCGAACAGCCCTGGGGCCGCTTCCTGGACGCGGGCACGGGCCGGGGCTCCATGAACTGGCTGCTGACCCTGCCCACGGATGGCTGGACCGCCGTTACCGGCGCGCAGGGCATGGCCGAGCAGGTCAGGCGCGAGCTGGGCGAACGGCAGCGCCCCCAGGACAGGCTGGTGGTGGGCAACTGGACCGATCCGGCCCTGCTTGAAGGCGAATGCTTCGACACCGTACTGGCCGACTATCTGCTGGGCGCGATGGACGGCTTCGCCCCCTATGCCCAGGACCAGCTCTTCGCCCGTTTGCGTCCCCTGACCGGCCGGCGCCTGTACGTCATCGGCCTGGAGCCCTATGTGCCCTACTCGGCCGCCGACCCGGCAGGAGCGCTGGTGGTGGAGATAGGCCGCCTGCGCGACGCCTGCCTGCTGCTGGCGGGCGAACGTCCCTACCGCGAATACCCCATGGACTGGGTGCTGCGCCACCTGCGCCTGGCCGGATTCCGCTGCGTGGATGCGCAGCGCTTCGGCATACGCTACGGCGAGCGCTTCATCCATGGCCAGCTGGACATGTGCGCGCAACGCCTGCGCCGGCTGCGCGACCGCAGCCTGGCCCTGGCCCTGTCCGAGCACGTGGAGGAGCTGCGCCGCCGCGCGCTGGCCCTGTGCCAGGCCGAAGGCGGACTGCGCCACGGCCATGATTACGTGATCTGCGCCGAGCCGGCCTGACATCCGCGCCCAAAACAACACATGCAACGACACATGCGTGCGATATGGGCACAGATGAGCAAAAATAGGCCTACAATACTGGGCATTGCCATCCATACTCGACATCAGGCGGCAGCGCCGCCTGCCTTTTCAACTTACGGAGCACACCATGCCGGACGATCCCGAACCGGGGCAACGTCGGCCTGACGCTCTGCCTGCCTGACACATGATGCCGGGCGGCCAGAAGCCATGCCGCCGCCCGCCCCTTGCGCCTTATCCGCGCGTCCCGCCTGCCGCCCTGCGCAGGCCGGGCGCGAGCCGTGCCGCCCGGCCCGCCCCGCGGGCCCAAGACGACAAGGACCGACATCATGTTCAACTTCGCCTTTCTGAACCTGGGCAAGACGCCCCATTGCCTGAGCCTGGACACCCAGGGCCGCTGCCTGCGCGAGCTGGAGACGGAACTGCGCCGGGCGGCGCGCCAATGCGGCCTGCGCCTGCACTCCTGCCAGCGCCTGAGCCGTCCCGCCGCTGATCCGGCCGACAAGACCTGGCGCCTGCGCGTGGAATTCAAGGCCCGCGCCAGCCAGACCCATCGCTTCATGCAGGCGTTCATGGGCCAGGCCGGCGCCTTGCCCTTGCGCCAGGTCCGGCTGGAACGCGTCGCTCGCGGGCGCCGTTCATGAACTGTCATCATTTTGTTATAAGCACTATCCACATCACTGCCTATATGTGATGACGGGCCTACCGTAACCGAAGATGCGCCCGCGCATCCTGCGCGGCGCGCCCTTCATCACCAGGCCCACGATGCAGACACAATCCACCACCTCCGGCTCCTGGCTGGCCCGCCAGCCTCTGAACAAACAGCTTTTCCTGGCCTGCACCCTGGCGACCGCCGTGGTCATGGCGCTGATCGGCGCCGTCATGGCCTGGCAAAGCCAGCAGGTCGCCATCGCCAACGTGCGCGCGGCCAACCTGGACTCCCTGGACGCTTTCAATCGTCCGCTGCAGTTGACCTACAACATGGCCATGGAGCGCAGCCAGTCCCTGTATCCGGTGCTGCTGCGCTACCTGGGCGGGACGCCCGCGCCTGCCGATCCGCAGGCCATCGAGCACGACACGGGCGAGGCGCCGGAGCTGGGCGTGCAGGGCCTGGCCGTCAACGGGCGCAACGACCTGATGTCCAGCGTGACCGGCCTGCAGGCCGAGATCCTGGCGCGCAGCGGGCGCAACTGGTATCGCATCGCCTCCGCCCTGCATCCGCAGAAGCTGGGCCTGTTGCCCGCGAACCATCCGCTGCTGGACGAACTGGCCCGCGGCGAACCCGCCGCCAACATCGAAAGCCAGGGCGACAAATGGTTCGCCACCTATGCCCATCCCCTGCGCGACGAGGCCGGCCGCCTGTACGGCAGCATCCTCACCCGTATCGACGTCAGCGCCCAGGTCAATCCGCTGCTGGAGGAGATCAAGACCTTCAAGCTGGCGACCTACGGCACCATCAGCATCGTCAAGGCCACGGCCGACGGCCGGGACTGGGTGCGCATCGGCGGCGCCTACGGCAAGCCCGGCAGCCTGCTCAGCAAGGACAACCCGCCCCAGGACTTCGACGCCTTCAAGAAGGCCTTCCAGCAGAAACAGGGCGTAGAGCGCCTGATCATCGACGGCAGATCCGTCTTCCTGGCCTGGCGCACCATCGAGAACTGGGGCTGGATCGTCTACGGCTTCGGCGCGGCCGACGACTTCCTGGCGCAGAACCGCGAACAGACCTGGATCCAGCTGGGCATGATGCTGGCCGGCACCCTGGTCATCGCCCTGCTGGTGGGCGTGACGGCGGCGCGCACGCTGCGGCCCGTGCGTCATGTCGTCGACGGCATGGGCCAGCTGGGCCGGGGCGTGCTGAACTCGCCCATGCCGGGCTTTCCGCCGAACAGCCGCAATGAAGTCCACATCCTGCTGGAGAGCCTGCACCGCTCCAAGGCGGGCCTGCGCCAGGCCTTCGGCCAGGTGCGCGACAGCGTGGGCGAGATCAACGTGGGCATCAGCGAGATCGCCGCGGGCAACACCGACCTGTCCGCCCGCACGGAACAGCAGGCCGCCTCCCTGCAGGAGACGGCTTCCAGCATGGAGCAGCTTGCCTCGACGGTGCGCCAGAACGCGGACCACGCGCGCCAGGCCAGTTCGCTGGCCGAAGAGGCCTCGGCCATCGCCCAGCAAGGCGGCGCCGCCGTGTCCAATGTGGTGAGCACCATGGAACGCATCTCGCAAAGCTCGGGACGCATCGGCGAAATCGTCAATGTGATCGACGGCATCGCCTTCCAGACCAACATCCTGGCGCTGAATGCGGCCGTGGAAGCCGCGCGGGCCGGCGAGCAGGGCAAAGGCTTCGCCGTGGTGGCCGGCGAGGTGCGCTCGCTGGCCCAGCGCAGCGCCGAGGCCGCGCGCGAGATCAAGGACCTGATCGAACACTCCGGCGCCGAAGTCGACAGCGGCGCCCGCCTGGTATCCGAGGCCGGCGCCACCATGGACAGGCTGCTGGATGCGGTCGAGTCCGTGACCGTCCTGATGAAGGAAATCGCGTCCGCCTCCCAGGAGCAGTCCAGCGGCATCGACCAGGTCAACATCGCCGTCGCGCAGATGGACGCCGGCACGCAGCAGAACGCGGCCCTGGTCGAAGAAGCCGCCACCGCCGCCCAGTCCCTGCAGAACGAGGCGCACCGCCTGGCCCGGATCGTGGCCCGCTTCAAGACCGAGGAACGCCCCGAGGAAGCGGGACCGGCAGGCTACCTGGACCGAAGAGCGGGCTTGGCCGCGTGCCTGGCGGGCGGACAACCCGGGCGCTGAACCCGTCTGCTTGCCGTATCACGATGCGGACGCGCTTCCTGCCCCGCATCGAACCGGCCCGGGTCGCCCCCCCCTGGATGCAAGGCGATGACCTGCCACGCCACGAGGGCTGGCAGCCTGGACGTCGAAGCCGTCTGACTGAACGACAAAAGCAGCGCGGCTTTGTGCAAAAGCATGTGGCTCACCGCCGCTTCTGGTCCTCCAGCGTCACTTCCTTCTGGGCCCGCCGCTCCGCTTCGGGCCAGGAGCTCTTGATGTAGGCCAGCGCCGCGACGATGTCTTCGTCGGGCAGGATGCCGGCGTAGGCCGGCATGTCGCTGCGGTAGCCTTCGGGCGCCGTGCGGCCGGGGACCAGGCCGTGGCGGGTGATGTCCAGCAGCACCGCGTCAGAATGGTGCCAGGTGTGGCCGCTGGCATCGTGCGGCGGCGCCGGCAGACGGCCGTCGGGCAGGCGCCGGCGCCAGTCGGGCTGGCCTTCCAGCTGCGCGCCGTGACAGGCCGCGCAGTTCTGCGCATAGACCGTCTTGCCCCGCAGGACCAGGACTTCATCGTCCGGGGAAATATAGGATGCGCCGGCGCCTGTGCGCATTGCGTACACGACCAGCGCGACGGCACAGGCCGCCGCGGCCGCAAGCCACAGGGCCAGTTTCTTTTTTGGCATGGGACAAATGATCCGGATCAACTGTTTGGCGACATCCGGACCTTAACACGGCGGGCGGGCCAGGGGCGCAGGCGATAAAAAAGGCAGCCTTGCGGCTGCCTTGGCAGATGCCAACAAGCGGCGCGCCGCTTGCGACAATAACAGGCCGTGCATGAAAGCAAGCCTTTGAATTCTGGCGCGACCGACAGGAATCGAACCTGTATCGAGAGCTTCGGAAACTCTAATTCTATCCATTGAACTACGGTCGCCAAGACGGCTATTGTAGCCTGAGTTTGAATTTTTTTTCAGCAACTATCAGCGAAGGCCATGGCCGGCTTTGCAAGATGCGAATACAAGAGCGGCACACTTCGCTATAATTGGAGGTTGCGCACCTGGGTACGTGCCTTGACACGCGCCCGCTCGCACGAATTTTCGCAGGCGCAAGCCTTCGCTGGTGGCCATTGTTGGCCCTCCCGTCTTTTCTTGTACGAACTCGCAGGATCCGATAATGAGCAACACGGAACAAAAACCCGAAGAACACAACGAGGGTCACAACGCCATGATCAAAACCCCTAAACAATTGCTCGTGACCGTGGCTCTGGCTTTCCTGGTGCCCATCGCGATCATTGTCATGCTGGTCAATCTGGTCACGGCCACCATGGGCACGGGCGCCGGCTCGGACGCCCTGACCCCTGAAGCCATCGCCGAACGCATCCAGCCCGTGGCGGGCTTCAAGCTGGTCGACGCCAATGCCGTCAAGGAACTGAAGACCGGCCAGCAAGTGTACGAGACCACCTGTACCGCATGCCACGCCGCCGGCATCGCCGGCGCGCCCAAGTTCGGCGACAAGGGTGCCTGGGGCGGCCTGATCAAGCAGGGCCAGGATACGCTGGTCGACGCCGCCATCCACGGCATCCGCGCCATGCCTCCCAAGGGCGGCAACCCCTCGCTGGACGACGTTGAAGTGGCTCGCGCGGTGGTCTACATGGCCAACGCCGCCGGCGCCGACTTCAAGGAACCCGAAGCTCCCGGCGCCGCGGGCGACCAGGAAGCCAAGGCCGACGCCAAGCCCGCCGACGTGAACACCGCTCCCAAGGCGACCGAAGCGCCCAAGGCCGCCGAGCCCGCCGCCGGCAAGCCTGCCGCCGCCGCTGCCCAGGACACCGCCAAGGTGGATCCCGCCGGCATCAAGCTGTACGACACCGTCTGCTTCGCCTGCCACGCCGCCGGCGTGGCCGGTGCGCCCAAGTTCGGCGACCAGGCTGCCTGGAAGCCCTACATCGAGACCGGCATGGACACCATGGTCCAGAAGGCCATCCACGGCGTGGGCGCCATGCCTCCCCGCGGCGGCTCGCAAGCCTCGGACGAAGAAATCCGCGCTGCCGTGCAGCACATGGTCAACGCCGCCAAATAATCCCGGCGCCGTCCACGAAAAAGCCCGCTGTAATAAAGCGGGCTTTTTTCATGCGCCCGGGCAACGGGCCCAAGGCCCTGAGCCTATTGCGCCCGGCACTGGGGCAAAGCCCTCAGGGACAGACCCAGTTGCACGCGACGCTGCAGCCAGGGGCTGGCGCGATAGCGCATGTCGCCCGTCACCGCCTGCAGGTTGCGCAGCACATCGAGCAGATCGGCCGCGCCCACGGCGTCGCCCATGGACAAGGGGCCGTTGTGCGGATAGCCCAGGCCCAGACGCACGGCGGCGTCGATGTCCGAAGGGGTGGCGATCTGCTGCTGCGCGATGTCGCAGGCGATATTCACGATGGTGGCCACCAGCCGCTGGGCCACGAAGCCGGCCGAATCCTCGATCACGCTGACGGCGGTGCCGTCGCGAGCCAGCAAGGCCCAGGCCTGGTCGCGCCATTGCGGCGAGGTCGCGGCCGAACACATCAGCACGCGGCGGCGGCCCTGCTCCAGGCCGAACAAGGTGTCCAGGGCCACGCTGCGGGCCGGGTCCAGGCCGTGGCGGGCCACCAGCGTGGCCACGTCCTCGCCATAAGGCGTCAGCAGGATCAGGGCGCCGGCGGGCGGATCGGCCTGTTCGGGCGCCAGCGTCGCGCCCAGGCGCTCGAGCAGCTCGCGCGCGCGCTCGTACCCTTGCGCATGGTAGGGAGCCACCCAGACGGGCGCGGCCTGCTCGAGCACAGGCACGGCAGGCTCGTCAGGAACCTGCTTCTTGCCGTCCACATAGGTGTAGAAGCCTTCCCCGTTCTTGCGGCCGAACAGCTTGCCGGCATGGCGGACCGCCGTAATGGGTGAAGGACGGAAGCGCGGCTCGTCGTAGAACTGGCGATAGATGGACTCCATCACCGGATGGGACACATCCAATGCGGTCAGGTCCAGCAGCTCGAACGGCCCCATGCGGAACCCCGCCTGCTCGCGCATGATGGCGTCCACCTGATAAAAGGGCGCGACGCACTCCTGGGCGATCTTCAGGCCCTCGATGTTCATGCCGCGCCCGGCGTGGTTGACGATGAAGCCGGGCATGTCCTTGGCGCGCACGGGCGTGTGCCCCATCTCGCGCGAGACCTGCATCAAGGCGTCGCCCACCTCGGGCCGCGTGCGCAGGCCGTCTATGACTTCCACCACCTTCATCAGGGGCACGGGATTGAAGAAGTGGTAGCCCGCCACGCGTTCCGGATGGCGGCAGGCCTGGGCGATGGCGGTGATGGACAGGGACGAGGTATTGGAAGCCAGCACGCAGTCGGGCGCGACGATGTCCTCCAACTGCTGCAAGAGGCCCTGCTTGACGTCCAGCCGCTCCACGATCGCTTCCACGACCAGATCGGCGCCGGCCAGCGCCTGGAGGTCCGGGGCCACCTGCAGGCCCGCCTGGGCCGCCTGCACCTGTTCGGCGCTGAGCTTGCCCTTTTCCTGCAGCCGGCTCCAGACCGAGTGCAGGTCCGCCAGGGCGGCCTGCACGGAATCGGGGTTCACGTCGTACAGCAGCACCTGCTTGCCCGCCTGGGCGGCAATCTGGGCAATGCCGCGCCCCATGGCGCCGGCCCCGACGATGGCGATGGTTTGTATCTGTTTCATGTCTCGCAACCTGATCAATAAGCAATGAAAATATCGGCGCGCCGCCCCTAGTTGGACAGGACGGCGTCAATGTCTTCCGGCCCCAGCTCCAGCACCCGCGCCAGCACCTGGCGGGTATGCTCGCCCAGGCGCGGCGGCGCGCTGCGGTATTGGACCGGCGTGTCGGACAGGCGCAGGGGGCTGGCCACCGAGGGCACGCTGTCGCCGTCCGGGCGCGGCAAGTCCAGGCGCAGGCCGCGCGCCTGCACCTGCGGATCCTCGTAGACCTGCGCCATGGTGTTGATGGGTCCGGCCGGCACGCCCGCGGCCTCCAGGGCCTGCAGCCAGGCGTCGCGCGAACGGGTGCGCATGACCTGCGCCAACAGCGGCACCAGCTCCTCGCGGTGCACCACCCGGCCCGCATTGCGCGCAAAGCGCGGGTCCTGCGCCCATTCGGGATGACCCAGTTCCTGGGCGAAGCTGCGGAACTGGGCGTCGTTGCCCACCGCCACGATCAGATGGCCGTCGCTGGCGGCGAACACCTGATAGGGCACCAGGTTCTGGTGCGCGTTGCCGGGCCGCTGCGGCGCCTGCCCCGTTGCCAGGAAATTCATGTTCTGGTTGGCCATCATGGCCACCTGGCAATCGAGCAGGGCAATGTCCAGATGCTGGCCCAGGCCGCTGCGCTGACGCTCCAGCACGGCCGCCAGGACGGCCACCGTGGCGTACATGCCGGTCATGACGTCCGCGACAGCGACGCCCGCCTTCTGCGGTTCGCCGCCGGGCTCGCCCGTCAGGGACATCAGGCCGCCCAGCCCCTGGATCATGAAGTCGTAGCCGGGCCGGGCCGCATAGGGCCCGGTCTGCCCGAAGCCGGTGATGGAGCAATAGATCAGGCCCGGGTTGAGCGCCTTGAGCGACTCGTAGTCCAGCCCGTATTTCTTCAGCCCGCCCACCTTGAAGTTCTCCACCAGGATGTCGCTGCGGGCCGCCAGGCGGCGCGCCAGGTCGGCGCCCGCCGGGGTGGCGATGTCCAGGGCGACGGATTCCTTGTTGCGGTTGGCAGCGCCGAAATAGGCGGCGTCGGCCGTGTCCGCCCCGTGGGCGTCTTTCAGGTACGGAGGCCCCCAGCCGCGGGTGTCGTCCCCGGCGCCGGGACGCTCGATCTTGATGACTTCAGCGCCCAGGTCAGCCAGGTTCTGGGTGCACCAGGGCCCGGCCAGCACGCGCGTCAGGTCCAGCACGCGCAATCCGGCCAAGGGGGAGGTTCGTACGGTCGTGGTCATAAAAAAGCAGCGATCCAGTTAAGCGTTCAATTCTGCATCATTGAAGACAGTCCGGCGTGCGGACAGGTCAAAATGCTCATGCAATGGTCGTTTCGCCGCCGGCGCTCGTTTGCGAAGCCGTCTGCGCGCAGGCGCTGAAAACCATCCTAGAATAGCCACAATAGATGGTCAGCGGCAGATGTTCCTAAGGACCTGCTCACTGTCTTTTCAGAGCGACCGTCGCTCCTGCCAGCCTTTGGATGCAGGGCGCAGGCGGGCCGCCGGCCCGGCAGGCACCACGAAAGGACATTGAACAGGTTCTCAAAACCCCGCTCAGGCTTGCCGGCGGGGCGCGCATTCCGTTTCCAGGAGACCCGGCTCATGCCTTCGACCTTGACTCAGCAGCTCTACCAGTCCCTGTCCCTGCCCGTCATGGCGGCGCCCATGTTCATCGTGTCCTGCCCCGCGCTGGTCATCGCCCAGTGCGCCAGCGGCATCATAGGCTCGGTGCCCGCCTTGAACGCGCGGCCCCAGGAACGCCTCAAGGACTGGCTGGACGAGATCGACGCCGCCCTGGCCGACCTGCGCGAGCGGCATCCCGAGCGCCGCATCGCCCCCTACGCCATCAACCACATCATCCACCAGTCCAACGACAGGCTGGAGCAGGACCTGGCGGTCTGCGCCGACCATCGCGTGCCGCTGGTCATCACCAGCCTGCGCGCGCCCCAGGAAATCGTCCCGCAGGTGCACGCCTGGGGCGGCAAGGTCTTTCACGACGTCACCACCCTGCGGCACGCGGAAAAAGCCCTGGAGGCCGGCGTGGACGGCCTGATCGTGGTCGCCGCCGGCGCCGGCGGCCATGCCGGCACGCTCAGCCCCTTCGTGCTGGTCAACGAGATCCGCCGCATCTTCGACGGCCCCATCGCCCTGTCCGGCGCCATGACGCGCGGGCACGACATCCTGGCCGCGCAGGCCATGGGCGCCGACCTGGCCTACATCGGCACGCGCTTCATCGCCAGCACCGAGGCCAACGCCTCCGAGGAATACAAGGACATGATCGTGCGCGGCCGCGCCGCCGACATCGTCTACACGCCTTTCTTCACCGGCATTCCGGGCAACTACCTGAAGGACAGCATACGCGCCGCCGGCCTGGATCCGGAACGCCTGGACCCGGAACACGCGGCCAACACGAACTTCGGTTCGGGCCTGAGCAAGGCCTGGCGCGACATCTGGGGGGCCGGCCAGGGCATAGGCGGCATCGACGCCGTGCAGCCCACGGCCGACATCGTGGCCCAGCTGCAGGCCGAGTACCGGCAGGCCCGGCAGGCACTGCTGGATTCCCCCTTTTCCTGACCCGTCCGCAGGAGACCGTCATGATACGCACCCATATTGCCGAACACTGGCTGGAAATCACGCTGGACCGCCCCGAACGGCGCAACGCCCTGACCAACGCCATGTACGACGAGCTGGCCGAGCAGATCCGGCAGGCCGACCGGAACACCCAGTGGCGCGCCCTGATCCTGAACGGAGCCGGAGAGCATTTCTGCGCCGGCAACGACCTGTCCGAACTGTCCAGCGTGCGGACGGACGAGGAGCCGCCCGCCATCCGCTTCCTCAAGAGCCTGGTGCAGGCCGACATTCCCATCATCGTCGCCGTGGAGGGCCATGCGGTGGGCATAGGCGTCACGCTGCTGCTGCATGCGGACTTCGTCTTCGCCGCCCGCGACGCCCGGCTGCGCATGCCCTTCACCGCCCTGGGCCTGTGCCCGGAAGGCGCGTCCAGCCACCTTCTGGCCCAGATCGTGGGGCCGCGCCGGGCTAGCCAGTGGCTTCTCCAGTCGCAGGCCTTCACGGCCGAGCAGGCCATGCAGGACGGCCTGCTCACCGAACTCACCGATCCGGGCAACAGCCTGGAGGCGGCGCGCGCCTGCGCGCGTACGCTGGCCGAACAGCCGCCCCTGGCTCTGCGGGCCAGCAAAAGACTGCTGCGCGCGCCCCAGCGCCAGACCCTGCTGGAGGTGCTGGAACGCGAGCGCCAGCTCTTCCTGCAATTGCTGCAAAGCGACGAAGCCCGCCAGATCCTGGCGCAGATGGCGGCCCGCCGCAACCCGGGCTGAGCGGGAGCCGTTTTAGTTAAACCATCAAGCATCAATTCGGACCTGCGGCCGTGGCGCCACAGCCAAACCCTTGGCTGGCATGGCTTACGGGCAAATCGGGGGAGGCGGGAATTTTTTTTGCCCGATCGCAAAAAAATTCTTGCGCGAGAAAAAAAAAGCGGTATTTTATTTTTTGCGCTGCAACAAATGCAGCGCTTCACAACGTTCTTTGCGGATGCCCCCCATGACAAAGTCCTGTCTCCCCCAAGCCCAAGGCTTGTACCACCCCGCCAATGAACACGACGCCTGCGGCGTCGGCTTTATTGCACACATCAAAGGCCAGGCGAGCCACGCCATCATCACCCAAGGCCTGAAAATCCTCGAAAACCTGGACCACCGCGGCGCAGTGGGAGCCGATCCCCTGATGGGCGACGGCGCAGGCATCCTCATCCAGATCCCCGACCAGTTGTATCGCGAAGAGATGGCGGCCCAGGGCGTGACCCTGCCGCCGCCCGGCGAATACGGCGTGGCCATGGTATTCCTGCCCAAGGAGACCGCCTCGCGCCTGGCCTGCGAGCAGGAGCTGGAACGCGCCGTGCGCGCCGAAGGGCAGGTGCTGCTGGGCTGGCGCGACGTGCCCGTGGACACCACCATGCCCATGTCGCCCACCGTCAAGGCCAATGAGCCCGTGATCCGCCAGCTGTTCATCGGCCGCGGCCCGGACGTCATGGTGCCCGACGCCCTGGAGCGCAAGCTGTACGTCATACGCAAGACCGCCAGCCATGCCATCCACCGCATGCAGCTGGCCCACGGACAGGAATACTTCGTGCCTTCGGCCTCGGTGCGCACCGTGGTCTACAAAGGCCTGCTGCTGGCCGACCAGGTCGGCCGCTATTACCGCGACCTGGCCGACACCCGCGCCTGTTCCGCCCTGGCGCTGGTGCACCAGCGCTTCTCCACCAACACCTTCCCCGCCTGGCCGCTGGCCCACCCCTACCGCCTGATCGCCCACAACGGCGAGATCAACACCGTGCAGGGCAACTTCAACTGGCTGCGCGCCCGCGAAGGCACCATGGAATCGGCCGTGCTGGGCGCCGACCTGCAAAAGCTCTACCCCATCGTCTACGAAGGCCAGTCGGACACGGCCACCTTCGACAACTGCCTGGAGCTGCTGGTGATGTCCGGCTACTCCCTGCCCCACGCCATGATGATCATGATGCCCGAGGCCTGGGAGCAGCACGCCGAGATGGACGAGAGCCGGCGCGCCTTCTACGAATACTACGCCGCGCAGATGGAGCCCTGGGACGGCCCGGCCGCCATGGCCTTCACCGACGGCCTGCAGATCGGCGCCCTGCTCGATCGCAATGGCCTGCGCCCGGCCCGCTACGTCATCACCGACGACGACATGATCGTGCTGGCCTCCGAGGCCGGCACCCTGCCCATACCCGAACACCGCATCGTCAAGAAATGGCGCCTGCAGCCGGGCAAGATGCTGCTCGTCGACCTGGAGCAGGGCCGCATCATAGCCGACGCCGAGATCAAGTCCCAGCTGGCCAACGCCCACCCCTACAAGCAGTGGATCGACCGCCTGCGCCTGCGCCTGGATTCGCTGCCGGGCGTGCCCGGCGTGCGCACCCAGCTGTCCGAGCGCGACCTGCTGGACCAGCAGCAGGCCTTCGGCTGGACCCAGGAAGACCTGAAAGTGGTGCTGCAGCCCATGGCCGGCAAAGGCGAGGAAGCCACCGGCTCCATGGGCAACGACGCCCCCCTGGCCGTGCTGTCCGACAAGCCCAAGACCTTCTACAACTATTTCCGCCAGTTGTTCGCCCAGGTCACCAACCCGCCCATCGATCCGATCCGCGAGCAGATGGTGATGTCGCTGGTGTCCTTCATCGGCCCCAAGCCCAACCTGCTGGACATCAACAACGTCAATCCGCCCCTGCGCCTGGAAGTGTCCCAGCCCATCCTGAGCCCGGCCGAGATGAACCAGATCCGCCGCGTGGAGCAGGCCAGCAACGGCAAGTTCCGCAGCTTCGAGCTGGACATCACCTATCCGCGCGCCTGGGGCCGCGAAGGCATCGAGGCCAGCGTGGCCGCGCTGTGCGCCCGCGCGGCCGATGCCGTGCGCAGCGGCTACAACATCCTGATCATCACCGATCGCCGCATCGACGCCGAGCATGTCGCCATTCCGGCGCTGCTGGCCACCTCGGCCATCCACCAGCACCTGATCCGCGCCGGCCTGCGCACCCGCACCGGCCTGGTGGTGGAAACCGGTTCGGCCCGCGAAGTGCACCATTTCGCGCTGCTGGGCGGCTACGGCGCCGAAGCCATGCACCCCTGGCTGGCCTTCGAGACCCTGCAGCACCTGGCCCAGGATCCGGCCAGCGGCATTGCGGCGGCCACCGCGGAAAGCTTCTACATCAAGGCCATCAACAAGGGCCTGTACAAGGTCATGTCCAAGATGGGCATCTCCACCTATATGTCCTACACCGGCGCGCAGATCTTCGAGGCCATCGGCCTGTCGCGCTCGCTGATCGACAAGTATTTCGTGGGCACCGCCTGTCCCATCGAGGGCATAGACATCTTCACCGTGGCCGAGGAGGCCCTGCGCCAGCACCAGGCCGCCTACGGCAACGACCCGGTGCTGCAGAACCACCTGGAGGCGGGCGGCGAGTACGCCGTGCGCGTGCGCGGCGAAGAACACATGTGGACGCCGGACTCCATCGCCAAGCTGCAGCATTCCACCCGCGCCAACAATTACGGCACCTACAAGGAATATGCGCGCCTGATCAATGACCAGAGCCGCCGCCACATGACGCTGCGCGGCCTGTTCGAATTCCGCCTGGATCCGGCGCGCGCCATCCCGCTGGACGAAGTCGAGCCCGCCAGCGAGATCGTCAAGCGTTTTGCGACCGGAGCCATGTCGCTGGGCTCCATCTCCACCGAAGCCCACGCCGTGCTGGCCGTGGCCATGAACCGCATCGGCGGCAAGTCCAACACCGGCGAAGGCGGCGAGGACGAGCGCCGCTACGAGCACGGGATGCAGCACGGCGCCAGCGGCATCCGCCAGGGCGGCAGGCGGGCCGGCGTCCTGGGCGAGGACCGCGTGGTCGCCCACGTGGAGCTGCAGGAGAACGACTCCCTGCGCTCGCGCATCAAGCAGGTGGCCTCGGGCCGCTTCGGCGTCTCGGCCGAATACCTGTGCAGCGCCGACCAGATCCAGATCAAGATGGCCCAGGGCGCCAAGCCCGGCGAGGGCGGCCAGCTGCCCGGCCACAAGGTGTCCGAGTACATCGCCAAGCTGCGCTATTCCGTGCCCGGCGTGGGCCTGATCTCGCCCCCGCCGCATCACGACATCTATTCCATCGAGGATCTGGCCCAGCTGATCCACGACCTGAAGAACGTCAACGCCAGCGCCGACATCTCGGTCAAGCTGGTCTCCAAGGTGGGCGTGGGCACGGTGGCCGCCGGCGTGGCCAAGGCCAAGGCCGACCACGTGGTGATCGCCGGCCATGACGGCGGCACCGGCGCCTCCCCCATTTCCTCCATCAAGCATGCCGGCACCCCCTGGGAGCTGGGCCTGGCCGAAACCCAGCAGACCCTGCTGCTGAACCGCCTGCGCAGCCGCATCCGCGTGCAGGCCGACGGCCAGATGAAGACCGGCCGCGACGTGGTCATAGGCGCGCTGCTGGGCGCGGACGAATTCGGCTTCGCCACCGCCCCGCTGGTCGTGGAAGGCTGCATCATGATGCGCAAGTGCCACCTGAACACCTGTCCGGTGGGCGTGGCCACGCAGGATCCCGTCCTGCGCCGCAAGTTCCAGGGCAAGCCCGAACACGTGGTGAACTACTTCTTCTTCGTGGCCGAGGAAGTGCGCGAACTGATGGCCCAATTGGGCGTGCGGCGCTTCGACGACATGGTCGGACGCAGCGACTGGCTGGACATGCGCGCCGGCGTGGAGCACTGGAAGGCGCGCGGCCTGGACTTCTCGCGCCTGCTGCACCGCGTGGACACGGACGAGTCCCCGCGCCAGATCGGCGTGCAGGACCACGGCCTGGAGCACGCGCTGGACCTGCAACTGATCGAACGCAGCGCCGTCACCCTGAACGAAGGCAAGCCGCTGTCCTTCATCACCCCGGTGCGCAACCGCAACCGCAGCGTGGGAGCCATGCTTTCGGGCGTGTTCACCAAGAAATACGGCCACCGCGGCCTGCCCGACGACACCCTGCACATCCAGTGCAACGGCACGGCGGGCCAGAGCTTCGGCGCCTTCCTGGCTCGCGGCATCACCCTGGACCTGGTGGGCGAGGCCAACGACTACGTGGGCAAGGGCCTGTCGGGCGGCCGCATCATCGTGCGCTCGCCCAATGACTTCCGCGGCTACGGCCCCGAGCACATCATCGTGGGCAACACCGTCCTGTACGGCGCCCTGGCCGGCTCGGCCTATTTCAACGGCGTGGCCGGCGAACGCTTCGCCGTGCGCAACTCCGGCGCCAGCGCGGTGGTCGAGGGCGTGGGCGACCACGGCTGCGAATACATGACCGGCGGCACCGTGGTGGTGCTGGGCCAGGTGGGCCGCAACTTCGCGGCCGGCATGTCCGGCGGCGTGGCCTATGTCTGGGATCCGGAGCGCCGCCTGCAATTGCGCTGCAATCCCGGCATGGTGGACCTGGAGCCGGTGCTGAGCAAAGCCGACCAGGAAATGCAGAGCGACATCTCCAGTTGGCACAGCCGCAGCCCGGACACGGGCCGGCAGACGGACGAGGCCATTCTGCGCGGCCTGATCGAGGACCACTTCCGCGCCACCGGCAGCTTCCAGGCGCGCGAGTTGCTCAGCAACTGGGACAGCGCCCGCCAGCAGTTCGTGAAATTGATTCCGCGCGAGTACCGCCGCGCGCTGACCGAGCTGTGGCAGCCGCCGCAGGAGGCGCCCGCGCAGGACAAGCCCGCCCGCAAGAGCAGCAAAACCCGCAGTTCGGCTTCGGCCTGAACCCTTCCCATCACCATCAGGAAACGGAAACATCATGGGAAAGACCACTGGATTTCTTGAATACCAACGTTTGCAGGAAGCGGTCGAGGCGCCCCTGACGCGGGTCAAGCACTGGAAGGAGTTCGTCCAGGCCCTGGACGACAAGCAGGCGGGCGTGCAGGCGGCCCGCTGCATGGACTGCGGCATCCCCTTCTGCCACAACGGCTGCCCGGTGAACAACATCATTCCGGACTGGAACGATCTGGTCTACCGGCAGCAGTGGCGGCAGGCGCTGGATGTCCTACACTCCACCAACAACTTCCCCGAAGTCACCGGCCGCATCTGCCCGGCGCCCTGCGAGGCGGCCTGTACGCTGAACATCGACCGCATGCCGGTGGGCATCAAGTCCATCGAGCACGCCATCATCGACAAGGGCTGGGAGAACGGCTGGGTCGTGCCCCAGCCGCCCAGCCAGAAGACCGGCAAGCGCGTGGCCGTCGTCGGCTCCGGACCGGCGGGCCCGGCCTGCGCCCAGCAGTTGGCGCGCGTCGGCCCCCAGGTCCCGGTGTACGACTAGAGCGACCGCATCGGCGGCCTGATGCGCTACGGCATCCCCGACTTCAAGCTGGACAAGCACCTGCTGGACCGCCGCATCGCCCAGATGGAGGCCGAAGGCGTGGAATTCCGCCCGTCCACCTACATCGGCCGGGCCGAGGACGCGGCCGCCCGCGAGCCGGGCCTGACGGTGCTCTCGCCCGCGGACCTGGATCAGCAGTTCGACGCCATCGTGCTGGCCGGCGGCGCCGAGACCCCCCGCATGCTGGATGTGCCCGGCAGCGAGCTGAGCGGCGTGCATCCGGCCATGGACTTTCTGCGCATCCAGAACAAGCAGGTGGCCGGCGACCGCGGCAAGCCCGCCATCAGCGCCAAGGACAAGCACGTCATCGTGATCGGCGGCGGGGACACCGGCTCGGACTGCGTGGGCACCAGCAATCGCCAGGGCGCCAAGTCCGTGACCCAGTTCGAACTGATGCCGCGTCCGCCCGAGCAGGAGGACACCGCCCTGGTCTGGCCCTACTGGCCTGCCAAGCTGCGCACGTCCTCATCCCACGAGGAAGGCTGCGAGCGCGACTGGGCCATCAGCACCGTGGGCCTGGACGGCAAGGACGGCCAGGTCCGGCAGTTGCGCGCCGTGCGCGTGCAATGGCAGACCGACCCCGAGACCGGCCGCATGAGCATGGCGCCCGTGGAAGGGTCGGAGATGACCTTCCCCGCCGACCTGGTGCTGCTGGCCATGGGCTTTGTCTCGCCCGTGCGCCAGGTGCTGGACGCCTTCGAACTGCAGCCCGACGGACGCGGCAACGTGGCCGCCAGCACCGAGGACTACCAGACCGGCCGCGCCAAGGTCTTTGCCGCCGGCGACATGCGCCGCGGCCAGTCGCTGATCGTCTGGGCCATCCGCGAAGGCCGCCAATGCGCGCACTCCGTGGACCAGTTCCTGATGGGCAGCTCCACCCTGCCGCGCTGACCTGGCCTCACCCCGCCTCGAGAACCCGTCCGCATTGCGGGCGGGTTTTTTTGTCCGGACTGGTATTTCCACGCAGGACAATCGCTGCCTTGCGCCGTAGCCCCGCGCGCTGAAAACCCGCAAGCTGGCGACTATGCTTTGCGAGGTCTTCATGAATGTGCAGGACAGTTGCTACCGCCGGCTTTTTTCTCATCGCGTGCTGCTCCAGGCCCTGGCAAGAGCCGTCCTTGCGGGTCCTCTCCTGCAGCGCTGGCGGTTGGATCAGGCACAGCCTGCCTCGCCTGTCTATGTCGGCCCCGACCTGCAGAACCGCCAAGCCGATCTGGTCTGGAACATTCCTGCGCGGCAGGGCGGACAGAATCCCATCGCGCTGCTGATCGAACACCAGTCCCAGCCGGACCATGCCATGCCGCTGCGCATGCTTACCTATACCGTGCTGCACTATCAGGCCTTGCAGCGCGCCTATCCCCGCCGCAAGCAAAAACTGCCCTGGCTGCTGCCTGTCATCCTCTATAGCGGCCGGCGCCCCTGGCCCCAGCCTGTCCGCATCCAGAATCTGATCGATGCAGCACCAAGTCCGTGGCTGGAGTGCCACAGGCCTCGGCAGGATATTTTGCTTTTCGACCAGAAAAAACAGGTTTTTACAGGCTTATTGCCGCCTGAAGATCCATTGATGTTGATTTGCCAAATGGAGCACAACCAGGGCCTGGTTCATCTAGCGGACTTGCTGCACACTGCTCATTGCACCCTGCCCGACCCGTGCCTGCAGCGAGACCTGGCAATCTGGGTCAACCGCGTGCTCCTGCCCCGCCATCTCCCCCACTTGACTCTGCCTCGTTTTGACCAACTGCTGGAGATCCAAGCCATGCTCATCGATCATTCATATTCCTGGACTCATCAATGGCTGGCGCAAGGACGGCAGCAAGGTATTCAGAAAGGCCTGCAAGAAGGCAGGCGGAATGGACGCCTGCAATCCTACCGTTCCCTGCTCAGCCGCCAGATGCGCCATAAATTCGGCCGTCTTTCCCAAGCCCATTGGGAGCTGCTCGCCCAGGCCGATCTGGCCCAATTGCAGGCCTGGAGCATCCGGCTGCTGCAGGCTCAAACCTTGGAAGAGGTCTTCAGCCCGTCTCCTGACCGTTCACCAAAACCTCGGTTTTGAGCAGGCCCCCCGGCGATGCGCATGCGGCCGGCTTTATCGCCCCGCCCTCTTGGCGTCATCTGACGTTTTCCTGAACCGACGCGCAGCAGCCTGACGCCATCGGCGCGGCAAGGCATGTCTGACTGACTGACTGACTGACTGACTGATAAGCCAGTTCATGATTTCTGGCTATTTTTTCATGAAACCTAGGGTTTTCCCTAAAAAACCACAACCCTAGGAACACCTAGGGTTTACCCTTGCTTTAACCCTAGGGAAAACCCTATAATGAAATCTCTTTCAGTCAGACCTTCACCATAAAGGCAAACGAAATGTCTACCATGACCACTTACTCGCACTACATCCACTGGAGTGACGCTGTTGAGCGTGGGGTTATGCAGCATGCCCTGGAAAACGGTGAATCCGTGTCTCTCGTAGCGCTGACCAAGGAAGGCTCGTCGCTGATCTCCCGCGCCGCGCGTACTGTGTTCAACTATCTCGTCAGCGTTACCCGTGCATTGGACGAAGCCCGCATCCGCGACGCTCGCATGTCGGCCTGCTACTGGTAATCCACGCAACACCGCTGTACACCGCAACCAGATCATCGGTTGATGTTGAAAAGCCTGCTGATTCAGCAGGCTTTTGTTTTTTCCGGACCTAAGTCCTGTTGAGCAGGTTCTTGAGCATGTCCAGGCGCTGCTTGGGACTCATGGCCGCCTGAGCCGGATCTTCCTGGGCGGCGGGTTCTTCGATCTTCATCTCGTCCACGAAGCGCGAGCGCTCTCGCACCAGGTTCTCCCGGGCGCGGCGGCGCTTCTTGCACCAGGTCAGGCGCAGGCTGCGCTGGGCTCGCGTGATGCCCACGTACATCAGGCGGCGCTCTTCCTGGATGCGCTGCGCCAGGACCTCGGCTTCGCGCTCCGGCGCGATGTCCTCGTCATCCCGTCCCACGTGCGGCAGCAAGCCCTCTTCCACGCCCACCAGAAACACATGCGGATACTCCAGGCCCTTGGAGGCATGCAGCGTGGACAGCTTGACCGCATCGGGGTCTTCGTCCTCGCCGCGCTCCAGCATGGTAATGAGCGCCACGCGCTGGACCAGGTCGTTCAGGCTGAGCTGGTCGTCCAGCGCCTTGGCCTTGAGCCAGGTGACCAGTTCCAGCACGTTTTCCCAACGGGTCTGGGCGGGGCGCTCATCGAACATGTCGTACAGATAGCGTTCGTAGTCGATGGCCCGCAGCAACTCGCCCAGCAATTCGCTGACGGCGGTTTCATGTTCCTCCAAATCGCTGTCCACCCGGTCGGCCCGTTGCTGGATGCGCTGGATGAACTGGGCGAAGACCTGCAAGGGTTCGAGCTGGCGCTCCGGCAGGCGATCGGTCAGGGCGATCTGGAAGACGGCGGCGAACAGGGACAGTTTCTGTTCGGCGGCGAACTGGCCCAGCACCTGCAAAGTGGCCTGCCCGATGCCGCGCCGCGGCGTGGTGGCCGCGCGGATGAAGGCCGGATCGTCCTCGTCGTTGGCGATCAGGCGCAGATAGGCCAGGATGTCGCGCACCTCGGCCTTGTCGAAAAAGCTTTGGCCGCCCGAGATCGTATAGGGGATGCGCAGATTGCGCAGGGCCTGCTCGAATACGCGCGCCTGGTGGTTGCCGCGATACAGGATGGCGAAGTCGCGCCATTGCGCCT
This sequence comes from Alcaligenes sp. Marseille-Q7550, assembly GCF_965112015.1. NCBI lineage: Bacteria > Pseudomonadati > Pseudomonadota > Betaproteobacteria > Burkholderiales > Alcaligenaceae > Alcaligenes > Alcaligenes sp. Marseille-Q7550. Next base: position 430,267 of record NZ_CBCOPU010000001.1, on the reverse strand, counting down.
GGCGCTCGAAGCGTTCGGCCGACAGGCGTATGGCCACCGATTCGGCCTCGGCCTGTTCGTCGTCGGCGGCGCTGACCTGGATGGGCTCGCCATAACCCAGGTCCGACCAGAGCTTCTTGCCGAACACCACCGGATTGTTGCCGATGACATTGTTGGCGGCGTGCAGGATGCGCTGCACGGAACGGTAGTTCTGCTCCAGCTTGATGACGCGCAGCGTCGGGTAATCGGTTGGCAGCTGGGCCAGGTTTTCCACCGTGGCGCCGCGCCAGGCGTAGATGGCCTGATCGTCGTCGCCCACCACGGTGAACATGGCGCGCTGCCCGGTCAGGCTGCGCACCAGCCGGTACTGGCACAGATTGGTATCCTGGTATTCATCCACCAGCAGGTACTGCACCCGGTGCTGCCAGCGTTCGCGCACCTCGGGATTTTCTTCCATCAGTTGGGCGGGCAGGCGGATCAGGTCATCGAAATCCACCGACTGATAGGCGATCAGGGTGGCGGCGTAGCTGCGGTAGACCCGGGCGGCCTCGATCTGGCTGGGCGAGCTGGCGGCGCGCTCGGCCTCGTCCGGCCCCATCAGGGCGTTCTTCCACAGGGAAATTTCCTGCTGCACGGCTTTCAGGCGCGCCTTGTCGGTCGTGGCCAGCAGTTCCTGGATGATGGCCAGCGCGTCGTTCGAATCCAGGATGGAAAAGCGCGGCTTCAGGCCCACATGCTGAGCTTCTTCGCGCAGCATGCGCAGGCCCAGCGAGTGGAAGGTGCTGACGGTCAGGCCGCGCAGCAGCTTGGGGTCCACCAGGGCCCGGATGCGCTCGTTCATCTCGCGCGCCGCCTTGTTGGTGAAGGTGAGCGCCACCACCTGCCGGCCGCTGTAGCCGCATTCGCGCAGCAGATAGGCGATCTTCTGGGTGATCACCCGCGTCTTGCCGCTGCCCGCGCCCGCCAGGACCAGGCAGGGCCCGTCCATGTAGAGCACCGCCTGGCGCTGCATGGCGTTCAGGTCGGTGGGAACCGTGTGACCGGGCGTGGGCAATGGGTTGGACATTCAGGGCCTGCCAATACTATTCAAGGAGCTCGCGTTCGAGCCAAAGCGGATTGGGTGCAAGGCGGCCGCCGCAGCAAGGCCGGATGCCTTGAAAGGGTGGGCAAGGCAAAGAACGGTCCGCTCTGGCTCGAACCCTTCGGGCAGGCATGAAAGCCCCTTCCACTCGGTGTTGCACATCTTGTGCGTATCGACATACGCACCACGACGTACGCCTTGATTGAAAGGGGCTTTCATGCCTTCGCGCCTCCTTGAATAATATTGACAGGCCCTAGATTTCAAGCGGATCGACTTCGATGGTGATGCGGATTTTCTGCTGTCGGGCCAGTTCCGCGACCCGGGGCGCCCAATGGCGCACGAACGCCTGCAAGGCCGGCCTGTGCACGCTTTCTAGGAGCAGCTGGGCGCGTTCCACCCTGGCCACCCGCACCACGCGCAACGGTACAGGATCATACAGGAAGACCTGGTCGGCGCCGGGATAATCCTGGGGATGTTCTTCGGGCAGGCGGCGCGCCTGCGTCAGCAGGCGTATGGCGTCGGCCAGTTGGGCCGCCTCGGCGGACAGCAGCACCTGATAGGCGAAAGGCGGCAGGCCCACGGACTCGCGCTCGGAGAGGGCCGCCTGGGCAAAGCCGATGTAATCGTGGCGCACCAGGCTCTGGTAGACGGCCTGCTCCGGGTAGCCGGTCTGGATGATGACGTCCGCGCCTTCCGTGTGGCGGCCGGCGCGGCCGGCTACCTGCATCAACTGGGCGAACAGGCGCTCCGGCGCGCGGAAATCGTGGGCGAACAGGGTGGCGTCGGCATTGAGCACGCCCACCACGCTGAGCCGGGTGAAGTCATGCCCCTTGGCCACCATCTGCGTGCCCACCATGATGTCGACCGCGCCCGCGTGCACCTGCTCGAACAACTGCTGGGCGCTGCCCTTCAGGCGCGTGCTGTCGGCATCGATGCGGGCGATGCGCGCCGACGGGAAATGTTCGCCCAGGAACTCCTCGATGCGCTGCGTGCCCCTGCCCATGGGCTGCAGGTCCTGGTCGCCGCAGTCGGGGCAGGCGCGCGGGACCGGCGCCTGGTAGCCGCAATGGTGGCATTGCAGATTATGGCGATAGCCCGATTGCCGATGCAGCACGGTATACACCGTGCAGCGCGGACACTGCGACAGCCAGCCGCAGGAGGCGCAATGCAGCACGGGCGCATAGCCGCGCCGGTTGATGAACACCAGAGACTGTTCGCCCCGATCCAGGCGGGCCTCCAGCGCATCGAGCAATTGCGGCGAAAAACCCGATTCCAGGCGCAGGCGGCGCGTATCCACCAGTCGCACCCGGGGCAGCGACACGGCCCGCGCGCGGTTGGGCAGACTGAGCAGCGCGTAGCGCCCCTGGCGGGCATGATTCCAGCTTTCCAGAGAGGGCGTGGCCGAGCCCAGCACCACCGGAATCTTCAGGTCATGGCCGCGCCAGACGGCCAGGTCGCGTGCCGAGTAGCGCAAGCCGTCCTGCTGCTTGTAGGACGTGTCGTGTTCTTCGTCCACGATGATCAGGCCCAGTTCGGGCATGGGCGTGAAGATGGACAGGCGCGTCCCCAGCAGGATGCGCGCTTGGCCGCTGGCCACCCGCAGCCAGGCGCGCAGCCGATCGCCTTCGGACAGGCCGCTGTGCAGCACGGCCAGCACGTCGCCCGGCAGCACGCGCGCCAGACGGGCGCGCATCACCTGCTCGAACTGAGGCGTCAGATTGATTTCCGGGACCATGAACAGCACTTGGCGGCCCGCCGCCAGCACCTGTTCCAGCGCGCGCATATAGACTTCCGTCTTGCCGCTGCCGGTGACGCCGTGCAGCAGTACGCAGCCGCCCTCGCCCGCGGCCAGGATGCCGTCCACCGCCGCCTGTTGCTCGGGATTCAGCGTGGGCAGCAGGTCGGGGTCGACGGGCTCGACCTGGCGCGGCTTGCGCTTGGCCATGCGGCGCACCGGTCCGCCCGCAGAGCGCTTGCCCAGATAGGCGGAAGGCTTGCGCAGCGGTCCGGGCAACGCCGGCATCATGACTTCGCCCAGAGGACGGTGATAGTACGCGGCGGCGAAACGCGCCATGCGCAGCCAGTCGGGCGGGAAAGGCGGCAAATCGTCCAGGACCTGATCGATGGGCTTGACCTGCTCGGGCGGATAGGAAGGCTGCTGCGGCAGGGCGACCACCACGCCTATCATCTGCCGCCGTCCGAAGGTGACGATGACCCTCTGGCCGACTTGCACCGCGTCGGAATGCTGGTAGTCGAAGACCCCGTCCAGGGGCACGTCCAGCGCGACGTGCAGCCAGCAGGGTCCTTCGACGCGTTCAGTAGCCGGGGAAGGGGTGGCGGCGGGATCGGCAGTCATGGAATGACCCTGGTAGAGAGGCGAAAAAGGCTGAAAGCCTGATAACTCAAGGCCTTACAGAACTGTGGATAACTTTGGGGAAAATGAGATGAATAAACTGGGAAAAGATGCAAGCACAGATACAATTTAATTGCCCGGATCATTGATTTTCAGTAAAAACTTTAAATATCAATAAGTTATTGGCTAATATTAAAATCAAATCTGGAATGCAGGTGTATCGTGGCGGGAAGACAAGGTGTGCATAACCCTGGCTCGCCGCCGCCAGGGAGGCGGCGAGCCAGGTCCGTCAGACGCCGTGGAAGCGGCGGCTGTAGGAATGCACTTCGTCGACCAGGATGCCGACGGCCTCGGGGTCCGTGAAGCGCGAAATGCCGTGGCCGAAGTTGAACACATGGCCGCCTTTCCCCACCGGGCCGAAGTCCTCCAGCACGCGACGGGCCTCCGAACGGATGGCGGCTTCGCCGCCGAACATGCTCATGGGGTCCAGGTTGCCCTGGAAGGCCACCTTGTCCTGGACGCGGGCGCGGGCGCGCGTCAGGTTGACGGTCCAGTCCACGCCCACGGCGTCGGCTCCGCAGGCGGCGATGTCTTCCAGCCATTGGCCGCCGCCTTTGGTGAAAACGATGACGGGCACGCGGCGGCCGTCATGCTCGCGGATCAGGCCGTCCACCACCTGGCGGGTGTACTGCAGGGAGAACTGCTGGAACAGGGAGTCCGACAGCACGCCGCCCCAGCTATCGAACAGCATGACGGCCTGGGCGCCGGCGCGGATCTGGGCGTTCAGGTAGTGCTGCGTGGTGCGGGCGTTGATCTCCAGCATGCGGTGCATGAGGTCCGGACGCTGGTACAGCATGCTCTTGACCAGGCGGTAGTCGTCCGACCCCTGGCCTTCCACCATGTAGCAGGCGATGGTCCAGGGGCTGCCGGCAAAGCCGATGAGCGGCACCTTGCCGTCCAGCTCCTTGCGGATCAGGGACACGGCGTCGAACACGTACTGCAGCTTGCCCAGGTCAGGGACTTCCAGGGCCTGCACGTCGGCTTCGGTGCGCACGGGACGGGCGAAGCGCGGCCCTTCGCCGGCCACGAAATCCAGGCCCAGGCCCATGGCGTCGGGCACGGTGAGGATGTCCGAGAACAGGATGGCGGCGTCCAGCCCGAAGCGGCGCAAGGGCTGCAGCGTGACTTCGCAGGCGAATTCGGGATTTTGTGCCAGCCCCATGAACGATCCGGCCTGCGCGCGCGTGGCGTTGTATTCAGGCAGGTAGCGGCCCGCCTGGCGCATCAGCCAGATGGGCGTATAAGGAACAGGTTCACGCAGCAGCGAACGCAGCAAGACATCGTTTTTCAGTTGAGGTAAAGACACGGCAATCCCTATTCAAAAATGCCTGTTGATTTTAACCATCGTGTTCTTCGTTTGGGTTTGACGCGGATCGAAAGCGCGAGGCATCGATGTGGTGCTTGCGCATCAGGGCCCAGAAAGCACGCCGGTGCTTTTGCGCGGAGCGGGCCGCCATGGCGATGTTGCCGCTGTGGCGGTCGAGGGCGGCGTGGATATAGGCCTGCTCGAAGCGGGCGACGATGCGCCCCTTGGCTTCCTTGAAGGATTCCTGGCTGCACGCATAGCGCGACGCCACGGCCGCCGCGTAGGCGTCCAGGGTGGTGCCTTCCTGCTGCAGGATGGTCTGCGACAGGCGCTGCTCCGTCGGGCCGGGGTGCAGGACCAGATCCTGGCACTCCTGCACCCTATAGTGTAGCCGACCCGGCTGCCGCGGTTCAGTCACGCCCGACGGCCCGGCGTACAGGCGATGGCGATTGATGCGGGCGCGCAGGTCTTCCAGGCACAAGGGTTCGCGCACGTAGTCGGCCAGGCCCAGTTGGAGCAGGTCCAGGAGCGCGGCCGCCTTGATGTGGCGCACCATGCCGAAGACGGGTATGGGCAGGCTTGCCTGCGCGGCCGACAGGGCCCGGCGGGTGCTGGCCAATGTGGCTTCCTCGATGGGGATGAGGCAGGCGTCGAAGCGCAGCAGCAGGGCCGAGGAGCGACGCAGGAACAGGTAGTCCTGGTCGGGATGGGGCGCGGGCGGGGCCAGCAGCGCGTGCAGTTGCAGGCGTTCGCAGGCCGGGGTCGCAGCCAGCAGATCGTCGGCCCAGCCGGGGCGGGTATGGAGAAGGACGCAGTCCAGATGATGACGCATGGGGGCATTCCTTGAGACGGCGGGCGGGCCACGCCGGCCGCCCGATTCATGTCTTCTAGGATAGGGAGCGCCACCTGTCGGAAACAGTCGGAATTCTGTCTACGTAACTTTACTTAATCGGCCCCGATCCGGGAGCGCCGCCACTCCGTGGGCGAGACCCCGAAGCGGCGCCGGAAGGCGTGGCTGAACACCGCGGCGTCGGAAAAGCCGACCTGCCAGGCCAGTTCGCTGATCTGGCGCCCCGGATTGCCATCGGCCAGCATCTGGCAGGCCCGCTCCAGGCGGGCGGCCAGAATGTAGTCGGCCGGCGCCTGCCCCTGCCGCTCGAACAGCTTGTACAGATAGCGGCGCGATATGCGGAACTGCGCGGCCAGCGCCTGGGCCGTCAGGCCCGGATCGCCCAGATGCGCCTGGATGTGCTGCTGGATCTGCAGCAACTGGCCGCGCCGCACCTCGTCCAGGGCCGATTCCGCGGGCGCCGCACGCCCTTCGGCCAGGCTCAGGCCCATCATGCGGATCACGGTGTCCGACAGCTCGGCCAGCGCCGAGGCCGGCAGACTGCCGCGCTCCTCCAGGCCCAGCCGCAGCATGTCCATCGCGATGCGGGCCGGTCCGGTGGCTGCGGAAAAGGACCGCGCCACCGCGTCGCGCAGCCAGGGCTGCCAGGACAGCAGGCGCTCCTCCTGGAACTGCAGCACCAGGAAGTGCGACTGGTCTTCCACCGAGACTTCGTAGGGCCGGGTGGTGTCGTAGATCCCCCACTGCCCGGCCTGCAGCACGCTGCGGCGATTGTCCTGCTCGATCTGGCTGCTGCCGCTCAATTGCAGCGTCACCTTGTACAGGGCCTGCTCGGACTGGTTGGCCAGGGCCTGCGTGCGGCGCACGCGCTGGGCGCTGGTGCGCAGTTCGGTGATGCCGACCGCGCCCAGGCGGTCGCTGGCGGCCAGGTTGCAGAAGCCGCGCCGCGAGGCCGGCTGGATCTCCAGCGGCACGAAATAGTCGCACACCACTTCCTGCCAGGCCGCCAGGCTCTTGAAGGAGGAAGAAGGAGTGCGCAATAACATGGACATTGCCTGAAGGCCGGATGCGGCCGCCGCCGTTGTTCGGGAACCGGGACGCACCGGAGCGCCCCCGCCGATTTTTATAACTTTAAAAAATACAAGCGTCTACGGTCGTTAACCCGGCCCCCTCAGCGTTCCATGGAGCCGTAGGTGTACGGCGCGGGCTCCAGCCCCATCTCCTGCAATTGCCGGGTCAAGGCGGTGCGCGCCTGCAGGACGTCGTCAAAGCGCAGGCGGCGCGAGGCCCCGACCTCCGCGGACGTGAAGGGCTTGTAGTCCGGGGTGATGTCCTCGGGGCTGTACTTGGCCACGATCCAGTTCAGCACCCGGGCCAGCTCCGCATTGTCCAACTGCGACTGGGCCGCGCCCGGCACCCGTATCATGTATTGCCGCCCGGCGGGCAGGCGCGTGAACAACCCGATGGACTGGTTGAAATCCGGAATGCCGCGATGCGACAGGCCGCGGCCGTCGTAGCGATGGCAGCCCGCGCACTGCAGCATGTAGTCCTTGAAGGCCTGGGAGCTTTGCAGGTAGTCGCCCGTCCCCGTCATTTCCTCCTGGGCGCCGGCGAGCGGCGCCAGCGCCAGCAGCAAGGCGCCCCAGCAGGCCAGGCGCAAACGTGTGAACACAGTCAATGCCTCCTTGTCGCCGGGCGCCCCGCAAGGCGGCCCGGCCCCTATCCGGCCCGCGGGCCTGTCAGTTCTTGGCCAGCCCCACCAGCACCGACGTGGTGCAGTGGAACGTGCTGTTCTCGTTGGCCATGCACCAGTTGACGTCATTGTGCAGGAAGAACTCGTAGCCCGGCCGCTCGCGCGTCTGGGTATTGCACTGGCACCGGCCGCAGGCCGTCTTGCCGCAGCAATCGTGGTAGCTGATCAGGTAGTCCTTGCCGTCATGCGGATTGTGGCAGGTGCCGATCCACGAAATGGGCGAAGGCGTGGAGCCGGGCGGGCAGGTGGTCGTGGTGCCGCCGCAGCAGGAACACAGAAAGCCGTCCACCGCGCAATGCCGCCAGTAATCGCAGGAATTCAGCTCCTCCTCGCTGACCGAATCCAGGTCCAGGCTGGGGTGCCCGCCGCCGGCGGCGCGGGCCACCGGCAGCACGGGCAGCACGAACGCCGAGCCCACCATCATCTTGCCCACGGTGCGCAGCATGCTGCGGCGCGACGCCTTGTGGGCCACCGAACGGGAGAAGGCCTCCCCGAATTTATCCAGCCAACGCATTGACGTTCTCCTTACGTGATACCTGCACTTCCTTCATGCCGGCGCCCGCAGCCAGGTATTCCTGGGCCGAGGCCACGCCCAGCTCCTTGGCGTTGAACAGGCTCTCGAGCTGTTCACGCGAATTGACCAGCCCCTTGGCCCGCACCACGCCGGCCTCGTCGATCAGCACGGCATAGGGCAGCTTGCTGATCTGGAAGCCCATGCCCAACTGCGTGGACAACACGTAGGGGAAGGCGTCCAGCTGGGCCTTCTGGTAGAAGGCCAGGTGCTCGGGCATCTCGCCGTCGCTGGCCAGCACGATGTCCACCCATTGACCTTCCGAGCCCTGGATGGACTTCAGGATGGGCAGCAGCTTCTTGCACACCGGGCAGGTGGGCGACATGAAGAAGATCAGCTGGCTGCGGGGCCGCGCCACGCCCACCGACACGGGGCGCCCGCGCAGGTCCTGCAACTCCAGCACCGGCGCGGCATCGCCCACCTGGGGTCCCTTGTCCATGGTCAGCGCGCCCATGGGGGCCACGCGTTCGTACAGCACGCCGATCTGGCGCGACAGGGCGAGCACGACCAGCACCAGCGCCAGCACGACCACCCACAGAATGACATTGGAAATCATCAAAGCTGTCATGTTTGTCTCCTAGGACTTCTGCATATTCTGGAATTTGAGATGCGACTCGATCACCTGGTTGGCCGCGTGGTACAGGCCCAGCAGCGCCAGCGTCGCGCCGAAAAAGGTCAGGCCGTCCACCCAGGCCAGCTCGCGCGAACTCTGGCCCGCCCAGCCGCCGCCGGCCAGCGCCAGCAGGACCAGCAACGCGTTGCGCCCCACCAGCCACCAGGACAGGCCGGCCGACGATTCGCCCAGGCCCGAGCAGCCGCAATCCACGTCGCGCCGGCCGCGCAGCAGGTTCAGCACGATGCCGGCGCTGGCCACGGCCAGAACCGCCAGCGCCAGCGCCGCGCCGGCCTGGCGGCTGGCCGGCCACAGCAGCAGAGGCGCCGCCAGAGCCTCGCCGGCCACGAAAGCCACGGAAAACGGCCGCAGCAGCGTTTCGGGCAACAGGCGATAGCCGCCCACCGCCGCCTCGAACAGGCCGAAGTGGCGCAGCTTGTCCAACGCCCCCAGCCCCATCAGCACCGCCAGGCAGGCGACGCTGGCATAGATCAGGACCGGATCCATGTCAGGCCCCTCCCGATGGATGCGGCTGGACCTGCAGGGATGCCTCGGCGGCGTTCTCGATGGTGCGCAGGTGCTTGGGCTCGGGCTGGCTGATGTCGTAGACATGGACGTTGCCGCCGTCCAGGGTCAACAGCCGGTTCGCCTTCTGGTCTATGCTCATGGACAGGGCGTCGCGGCCCGGGATGCGCGCCACGCGCTTGTGGGTCCTGGTGTCCATGACCCAGATCTCGGCGGCCGGGAATTTGTGCGTGCCTTCCTTGCCGTCCGGGTGCATCAGCACGTACAGGCGGCCGCTGGCCTGGTGCATGCCGGTCAGGTTGTAGCCGCCGGGCACCCAGCCCTTGGCCCGGTCCTCGTCGGTCAGCAGCGACCAGGGCTCCTCGAGTTTCAGTTCCTCGCCGCTGAAGTCCGCCGTGTAGACATTGCCGTAGAAAGACACGAAGCTGACCTTGTCCTTCTGCAAGGCGGGCGCGATGAAGATCGGATCGTCCTTGGTCGAGAACATGGGCTTGCTGCGCGACTGGCTGGCCACCTTGCCGTCCTCGCCCAGATTGATGGTCAGCAAGGCGCCGTCCCCGCAGATGGTCATGAAGCTGCGCGGGCGGTTGGGCTGGGGGATCACGCTCCAGCAGCCGGCGGCGGCGGTGATGTCCTGTACGTAGTCGCCCTTGGCCACGTCCACCACCCCGATCGAGGTGGCGGGCGAGGCGTTCTGCAGCACGATGAAGCGTCCGTCCGTGGTCTGGCGGAACATGCCGTCGTAGTTCAGGCCCTGCACGCGCTTCGGGGGAACGATGATCTCCTTGTCGAAGGTCAGCTTGTCGGCGTCCCAGACTTCCACCACGTCGGTGCGCTTGCCGCGCGTGACCCGCTCGTGATAGGTCGTCATGGTGTAGATCTTCCTGCCGTCGTTGGACAGCTGCACGTGGCCGTTGAAGGACGTGGGCACCAGCCCCAGGAACTTGCCGTTGGTGACGTCGTAGACGTGCACGCGGCTTTCGGTCAGGTGGTTGAACACCGAATCCATCACATAGATGCGGTTTTCCCTGGGCGCCGCCACGCTGTGGCCGCCGGTCAGCACTTCGCGCGGCTTGTCCTGCGCCTGCGCCCCGCCTGCCAGGGCCAGCAGGCCGACCAGGGTCGCGGCGGCTGTTTTTCTGAACATGGACTTCATTTGACGTCTCTCCTCATTCGCGGCCACGCATTCAGAACGCGTAGACATAACGGAACTGCAGGCCGCGCATGCGCGGGCCGTTCTCGACTTTCAGATCATGGATGTACTGCAGCTGCACCTGATGCGCATCGGTCAGCTGATGAGTGATCTCCGCCGCCAGCTGGTGGTTGCGCGCCCGGCTGACCACGGTCTCGCCGGCTATCCGCTCGCGCCCGCCGGTCTCATAGCGGTAGCGCAGGCCCACGTAGGTGGTCTCGGTCAGATTGGTCGAGGCCAGGGCCATCAGGCGGATGGCCGGGTCCTTCTTCAGGGTCTGGCCGTAGTAATTGTCGTTCTTGCCGAAGAACTCGAATTCCGCCACGCCTTCCAGGAACGAAGATTCGCCGAATCCTTTCACAATGGCGAAGTCCTGGATGGTGCTCCAGCGGTTCTTGCCCGCCGAGATGTCCGCGCGCGAACCGTGGTATCGGCCGGTGGGAAGCGTGACGAAAGGCTCCCAGGCGAACCAGAAGCGGTTCTCGGGATCGTTGTGCAGCAAAACGGCCGCTCCCGCCGTCACGTCGCCGATGCCGGTCAGGCGATCGCGCGGCTCGCCCGGGATGTCCATCGTCGTGCGAAAGCCAGGCACGATCAGCTCGTACTGCACCGTCTTGCCGGCCAGCTCGCGAAAGTGCATCTGGCGATAGATCAGGCCCTGCACGCCCAGCTTGGGGCTGTCGTCCAGGCGCGAGCCTCTTTCATAAAAGCCATGCGACTTCATGCCGGCCATGTAGACCGCCAGCAGGTTGGTCCCCACCGGGGCCGGGATCCAGTCCCTGACGCTGGGGTCGCCCGCGACGGCCGTCCCGGCGCACAACCCGCACAAGGCGAGCGCGGCGCCTGCGCGCCGAAATGTTGCGTGCATTTTCCTGTCTCCTCATGAAAGGCGCGGGCGGTATCGTTATAGTGCCCGCGCCCGTATCCCTCGTTAAGCGGCCGGATAGGCCATGCAGACCGACTTGGTCTCCAGGTAGGCCTCCACGGCGGCCCGGCCGTGCTCGCGGCCCAGGCCCGACTGCTTGTAGCCGCCGAAAGGCATGCCGGGGTCCAGCATGTTGTGGGTGTTGACCCAGACCGTGCCGGCCTTGATGCCCGAGACCAGCCGCTGCACGCGGGCCACATCCTGGCTCCAGACGCTCGCGCCCAGGCCGTAGTCCGTGTCATTGGCCAGGGCCAGCGCCTGCGCCTCGGTCTCGAAGGACGTCGCCACCACCACGGGCCCGAAGATTTCCTCGCGCATGATGCGCGCATCCGGCGCCACGTCGGCGAACACGGTGGGCCGCACGAAATAGCCCTGCTCGGGACGCGCGCCCTCGCCGGCCAGCATGCGGCCGCCCTGCTGGCGGCCCAGCTCGATGTAGGACTGCACGCGCTGCTGGTGGCGGGCGGAGATCAGGGGCGCGATCTGGGTGGATTCGTCAAAGCCCGAACCCAGCTTCATGGACGCGGCCAGGTCGGCCACGCCCTGCACCACGCGGTCATAGATGCCCTTCTGCACATACAGGCGCGAGCCCGCCGTGCAGACCTGGCCCTGGTTGAAGAAGATGGCATTGGCGGCGCCCTGGATGGCCGCATCCACGTCGCAGTCGTCCATGACGACGACCGGCGACTTGCCGCCCAGCTCCAGCGACATGCGCTTCATGCCGTCCACGGCCTGGTGGCCGATCAGCTTGCCCACTTCGGTGGAGCCGGTGAAGGACACCTTGTCCACGCCGGGATGCGCCACCAGAGCGGCGCCGGTGCTCTCGCCCCGGCCGGTGATCACGTTGATGACGCCGGGCGGAAAGCCGGCGTCCAGCGCCAGCTCGGCCAGGCGTATGGCCGTCAGCGGCGTTTCCTCGGCGGGCTTGAGCACCACGGTGCAGCCGGCCGCCATGGCCGGCGCGATCTTCCACACCGCCATCAGCAGGGGGAAGTTCCAGGGCACGATGGCGCCCACCACGCCCACCGGCTCGGGGCGCGTGTAGGCGTGATAGCGCACGCCGGGCGGAAAAGCGATGGAGGGCGAGAGCAGCTCGCCGCTGATCTTGGTGGCCCAGCCGGCCATGTAGCGCAGCCACTGGGCGCTGGCGGCCACTTCCAGGCCGTAGGACAAGAACAGCAGCTTGCCGTTGTTGAGGGTTTCCAGGCGAGCCAGCTCGTCGCCGTGCTGCTCGACCAGGTCGGCCAGGCGCAGCAACAGGCGCTCGCGCTGGGCGGGCAGCATCCGCGCCCACTCGCCCTGCTCCAGCGCCTGGCGGGCGGCGCGCACGGCGCGGTCCACGCCCTGGGCCCCGGCTTCGGGCTGGTGCGCAATGAGCTGCGCGGTGGCGGGGTCGTACACCGGAATGCGCTCGCCCTGGGAGTGGCTGACGGCCTGGCCGTCGATGATCATGTGTTCGCGAATCGCGGTCCGCTCGGGTCTCTCGTCCTGGCCCATGTTCTGTCTCCACACGCAATGGTTGTGATTCTGGATGGGGCCAGTATAGGAAGGAGAAAGCCGCCGAACTTGCGATTCTGTGCACGGCGACTTGTCGATTTGGGTACGGAGTGCGAGACGGCTTGCGCTAGAGCAGATCCAGCTCCAGCTGGCTGGGCAGGCTGTCATGGATGCGGCCCTGCCCGCAGGCGCGCACGCGCCGCTCGAAATGCAGCAGGGTGGCCTTGCGATGCAGGCCGGAGCTGAAACCGGTCAGGCCGCCGTCCGCCCCCTGCACGCGATGGCAGGGCACGACCACGCAAATGGGGTTCAGGCCGCAGGCCTGCCCCACCGCGCGCATCGCCTTGGGACGGCCCAGGTGCTCGGCCATCTGGCCATAGGTCCAGGTCTGGCCGTAGGGAATGGTCCGCAAGGCCTGCCAGACCTGCCGCTGGAATTCGGTGCCCTGCAAACTGAGGGGCAGGTCGAAATCCTGGCGGCGGCCTTCGAAGTAGTCGTCCAGTTGCGCCCGCACCGGCCCGGCCAGGGAGGGATCGTCCACCAGGCCGGCCAATTGCGACGGCGCCAGCCCGTGGACGGCGTCCTCTTCGAAGTCCAGGCGCAGCAAGGCGCCTTGCGGGTCCGCCACCAGGCGCATGGCGCCCAGCGGCGTCTCGAAACGGGCCGTGCGCAGTCCGGCGTAGGCAAACATGGCGATTCTCTTGTGTAGGGAAATACAGTTGATGATACCGCGCCCACGACAAGGGACACAGCAAGACACCAGGCAATCTCCCGAATGCGGCCGCGGTGCCCGGGGAATGCCAGTACAGGCCGGCATTCGACAATACATCCACTACTACAATCACGAGCGCATCAAGGTCAAACTAGAAAGCCTGGGCCCGGTGCTGCACCGGGCCCAGGCTTTCTCAACTTAACCCGGCTTTTTAACCCACCCGACTTTTTGGGTCGATTCAACGCGCGGGCCAAGGTCTAGCTGCAGTACTGCGATAAAGCTCAGATACCGCCCATCAGCATGTATTTGACGACCATGTAGTCGTCCAGGCCGTAATGCGAGCCTTCGCGGCCCAGGCCGGATTGCTTCACGCCGCCGAAAGGCGCGGCCTCGTTGGACAGCAGGCCGGAATTGATGGCGACCATGCCGTATTCCAGGGCCTCGGCCACGCGCCAGACGCGGCCGATGTCGCGGCTGTAGAAGTAGGAGGCCAGGCCGAACTGGTGTCGTTGGCCATGGTGATGACCTCTTCTTCCGTGCTGAAGCGGAACAGCGGCGCCAGCGGGCCGAAGGTCTCTTCCTTGGCGACCTGCATGTCCGGGGTGACGTCGGCCACCACGGTGGGCTGGAAGAACAGGCCGCCCAGCTCATGGGACTGGCCGCCCAGCAACACGCGCGCACCCTTGGAGACGGCGTCAGCTATATGCTCGCGCACCTTGTCCACGGCGGCCTGCTCGACCAGCGGGCCTTGCAGCACACCTTCATCCATGCCGTTGCCCACCTTCAGGCGCGACACGGCCGCCACCAGTTTTTCGGCGAATGCGTCATACACCTTGTCATGCACGTACAGGCGGTTGGCGCAGACGCAGGTCTGGCCCATGTTGCGGAACTTGCTGGCCAGCGCGCCCTCCACGGCGGCGTCCAGGTCCGCGTCCTCGAACACGATGAAAGGCGCATTGCCGCCCAGCTCCAGCGAGATCTTCTTGATCTGCGCGGCGCTCTGCTGCATCAGCAGGCGGCCGATCTCGGTCGAGCCGGTGAAGCTGACCTTGCGCACCAGCGGATTGCTGGTCATCTCGCCGCCGATGGCCGAGGCCGAGCCGGTGATGACCGAGAACACGCCCGCGGGCACGCCGGCCTCTTCGGCCAGGGCGGCCAGGGCGAAGGCGGAGTACGGCGTCTGGGTGGCGGGCTTGACCACGATGGTGCAGCCGGCCGCCAGGGCCGCGCCCACCTTGCGGGTGATCATGGACGAGGGGAAGTTCCAGGGGGTGATGGCCGCGCACACGCCCACCGGCTCCTTGGTGACCACGATGCGGCGATCGCCCGCCGGTCCGGGAATGGTGTCGCCGTAGGCGCGCTTGGCTTCCTCGCCGTACCACTCCAGGTAGGAGGCGCCGTAGGCGATCTCGCCCATGGACTCGGCCAGGGGCTTGCCCTGCTCGGCCGTCATGATGCGTGCCAGGTCCTCCTGGTTCGCCATGACCAGGTCGAACCAGCGGCGCAGGATGACGGCGCGGGCCTTGGCCGTCAGGGCGCGCCAGCCGGCCCAGGCCTGGTTGGCGGCCTCGATGGCGCGCCGGGTTTCCTCAGCGCCCATCCTGGGAATGGTGCCGATCTGCTCGCCCGTGGCCGGATTGCTCACCGCGATGCTCTGGCCCGAGTCGGCATCCACCCATTGGCCATTGATGTACGCCTGCTGGCGCAGCAATTCCATTCGTTTCAGTTGCAGCATTTCGCTTTCCTTGTGCCGGCCCGGCCGGCGGGATGACATTAAATGTGTAGCGCCCGGCCGTAGGCGGCCAGCACGGCTTCGTGCATGGCTTCGGACTGGGTCGGATGGGCGAAGACCGTGTGCATCAGGTCCTCTTCCGTGGTCTCCAGGCCCATGGCGATGGCGTAGCCCTGGATCATCTCGGTCACTTCGTCGCCCACCATGTGCGCGCCCAGCAGCTCGCCGCTCTGCTCGTCGAAGATCACCTTGACGAAGCCCTCGGTCGAACCCATGGCCAGCGCCTTGCCGTTGGCCATGAAGGGAAAACGGCCCACGCGCACGGCGCGCCCGCCGGCCTTGGCCTGTGTTTCGGTCAGGCCCACGTGCGCCACCTGCGGATGGCTGTAGGTGCAGGCCGGGATGGCGTCGGCGTTCAGCGGCGCGGGATTCAGCCCGGCGATGTGTTCCACGCAGATCACGGCTTCGTGCGAAGCCTTGTGCGCCAGCCAGGGCGCGCCGGCCACGTCGCCGATGGCGTACACGCCGGGCTCGCCGGTCGCGCAGAAGGCATCGGTCACGATGTGGCTGCGATCCACCTTGACGGCCGTGCCCTCCAGGCCCAGCTCTTCCACATTGCCCACGATGCCAGCGGCCACCAGCACCACGTCGGCCTGCACGCTCTGCGCCGCGCCGGGACCCTGCAAATCCAGCTTCCAGCTGCCGTCGGCTTGCCTGCCGCTGGCGACGATGCGCGTGCCGGTGTGCAGCTCGATGCCGTCCTTCTTCAGGGACGCGGCCACGTGGGCGGACACTTCCTCGTCCTCGGCCGCCAGGATGCGATCGCCCATCTCGATGACGCGCACCTGCGCGCCCATGGCGCGATAAAAGCTCGCGAATTCGATGCCGATGACGCCGGCGCCGATCACGGCCAGGCGCGTGGGCACGGCCTTGGGGACCAGCGCTTCGCGATAGCTCCAGACCGCCTGCCCGTCCGCGGGAGAATCGGGCAGGCTGCGGGCGCGCGCGCCCGTGGCCAGGATCACGTGGCGCGCCAGCACGGTCTGCTCGCCGGACTCGGTGCGCACGCTCAGGCGGTTCCGGCCCGCCTGGCGGCCGCCCAGCCGGCCGTGACCGTTGAGCACGGTCACGCCGTTCTTCTTCATCAGGTGGCTCACGCCGCGCTGCAGCTGCGCGGACACCGAGCGCGACCGCGCCACGACGGCCTGCAGGTCCACGCTGACGCCTTGCGCCTGTATGCCGAAGCCGCTGGACTGCGTCATCAGGCGCAGCACGTCGGCCGAGCGCAGCAGGGCCTTGGTGGGGATGCAGCCCCAGTTCAGGCAGATGCCGCCCATATGGGCTTTTTCCACCACGGCGGTGCGCAGGCCCAGCTGGGCGGCGCGGATGGCGGCCACATAGCCGCCGGGGCCGCCGCCCACCACCACTACATTGAAATTCTGTTCAGCCATGGCAGTCTCAGATCAGCGCGGACAAGGGGTTTTCGACGATGCGCTTGAACACGCCCAGCCAGCGGGCCGCCAGGGCGCCGTCGATGGCGCGGTGGTCCACGGACAGGGTCACGGTCATCATCTGGGCGATGGCCATCTGGCCGTCCTCGACAATCACGCGCTGGCTGGCTGCGCCCACGGCCAGGATGGCGGCCTGGGGCGGATTGATGATGGCGGCGAACTCGTCCACGCCGAACATGCCCAGATTGCTGATGGTGAAGCTGCCCCCCTGATGCTCGGCGGGCTGCAGCTTGCCGGCGCGGGCGCGCTCGGCCAGGCCGGCCACGCTGCGGCTGATGTCGGAAATGGATGCGCGGTCCGCGCCCTTGACCACGGGGGTCAGCAGGCCGGTGTCGGTGGACACGGCTACGGAAATGTCCACGTCCTTGTACTGGCGCAGGGCCTCATCGGTCCAGCTCACGTTCATCTCGGGCATTTCGCGCAGCGCGGCGGCCACGGCCTTGATGATGAAATCGTTCACCGACACCTTGCGCGGCGCGGCGGCGTTGACCTGGGCGCGCAGCGCCAGCAGCGCGTCCATGCGGCAGTCGGCGCGCAGGTAGAAATGCGGCACGCTGGACTTGCTCTCGGTCAGGCGGCGCGCAATGGTGCGGCGCATGGCGCTGTGCGGCACGTCGGTGTAATTGCCGGCAGCCGGGGCGGCCGCGGCAGGAGCGGCGGCAGGCGCCGCAACGGGAGCTGGCGCTGCCACGGGACGGGCGGCGCTCTGCGCCTGCAGCACGTCGCGCTTGATGATGCGGCCGCGCGGACCGCTGCCGCTCAGCGCGGCCAGATCCAGATTGGCCTCGCGGGCCAGGCGGCGCGCCAGGGGGCTGGCGAAGATGCGCCCGCCGGCCTGAACCGCCGCAACGGGAGCGGACGCCGCCGCGGGAGCCGCTTCAGCGGCAGGCGCCGCGGCAGGAGCGGCCTCGCCCGCGGCCGCTTCCGCATCCACGCCGGCCAGGGCGGCCTGCAATTGGGCATCGCCTTCGCCCTGGGCCAGCAGCACGCCGATGGGCGCGCCCACCTCGGCCGTCCGGCCGGCGGGCACCAGGATGCGGGCCAGCACGCCGGCGCTTTCCGCATTCATTTCGACGATGGCTTTTTCGGTTTCGATCTCCAGCAGCACGTCGCCCACGGCGACGGCCTCGCCTTCCTGCTTGCTCCAGGCCACGATGAGGGCGCCGTCGTCGCCCGTCGCCACGCCGGGCATTGTCAATACAGTGGCCATGACTTCAGTTCCTCTTGTCCAGGTCGTTTCGGTATTCGCGGATGTCGGCGTATTCCACCAGCTCCAGCACATTGCCTTCGGGGTCGCGGCAGAAGGCCAGGTACACGCCGGGTCGCACCTCGATGCGTCCGGGCCCCGTCATGAACGAGGCGCCGGCCGCCTGCAGGCGGGCGATGGCGGCGTCGATGTCCGCGACGATGAAGGTCAGGTAGGACGAGGTGGGCCGATCCAGGATCCATTCGGTGGGCGCGGGCAGCTCGCCCGCCTCCACGGCCTGGATCAGCTTGATGCGCTCGCCGTAGGACGTCTGCAGGCGGACCACGGTGTAGCCGGCGGCCGACATGGCGGCGGCGCGGGCCTTGTCGGCCGGCACCACGAATTCGCTGACGAACTGGAAGTCCAGCACGTCTTCGTAGAAGCGGCGCAGGGCCGGCAGGTCGCGGCAGCTGATGCCCACTTCCAGGGGGGAAACCATCTTCATGTTCATGATCACAGTCCTTGTTCGCGCATCACGCGCTCCAGGCCTTCCACGACTTCTTCCGTGCGAGCGCAGGCGGCGCGCTCGAGCACCTTGGAGATGCTGGGGGAGGCTTCGCCGCCGGTCACTCGCTGGATGGGCTGGTCCAGCCAGTCGAAGAAGCGGCGCTGGATCTCGTCGGCCAGCCAGCCGCCGTAGGACGTGCCCACCGAACCCTGCTCGACGATCAGCACATTGTTGGTCTTGCGGATGCTTTGGCCGATGGTGTCCCAGTCCAGGCTGGCGCGGTCCAGCCAGCGCAGGTCGATGACTTCGGCGTCCACGCCGGTCTGCTCCACGGCCTCCAGCGTGTGCTGGACCATGGACAGGTAGGTCAGCACCGTCACGGCCTGGCCTTCGCGGCGCACGGCCGCCTTGCCGAAGGGCAGGCAGTAGTCCAGGTCGTCCACGGGAGCCAGGCCCGAGGAGGCGTACAGGTCCACGTGTTCGATGACCAGCACGGGGTCGTTCAGCTTCAGGGCGGCGTTCATCAGGCCCACGTAGTCGAAAGGCGTGGACGGGGCCACGATGCGCCAGCCGGGGCTGGTGGCGTAGATGCCGGCCGGGTCCATGGAGTGCTGCGAACCGTAGCCGCTGCCCATGGCCACCTTGCTGCGCAGCACCAGGGGCACGGCCATGTCGCCGCCGAACATGTGGCGGGCCTTGCCGATCTGGTTGAACACCTGGTCGGCCGCCACCCACATGAAGTCGGGGTACATGAACTCGACCACGGGACGGTAGCGGCCGTCCATGGCCAGGCCGCCGCCCAGGCCGGCGAAGGCGTTCTCGCTGATGGGCGTGCCCAGGATGCGGTCCGGGAAACGCTCGGCCAGGCCGCGCGTGGCGCCGTTGGTGCCGCCTTTCAGGCGATGCACGTCCTCGCCCATCACCACCACTCCGGGGTCGGTCTCCATGCGGCGGCCCATGACATCGGCCACCACGTCGATGAACTTGCGTTCCTGCAACTGGCCGGAAAAGGTGGCCTGTTCTTCGGTGCGCACGCCTTCCAGTTCGCTCAGGTCGCCGCGCAGGCCCACGTCGCGGAAACCGGGCTCGGGCCACAGTTCGGGGCGGATGCGGCGCTTGTTCTTCTTGCCGGCCGGATCGGCCTCGACCAGGGCGGCCACGGCCTGCTTCAGGCAAGCCTGGATGCGGGCGCGCAGTTGCGCAACCTCGTCGGCGCTGATCAGGCCCAGCTCCTGCATCTTGCGGCCCATCAGGTCCAGCGGGTCGCGCTCGCGCCACTGCTGCTCTTCTTCCTTGCTGCGGTAGCCGAAGGCGCTGCCGGGGAAGCCGCCGTTCTGATGGTAGAAGCGGTACAGGTCCGCTTCCACGATGGTGGGGCCCTTGCCGGCGCGCATGTGCTCGACCGCCTGCTCCATGGCCAGGTGCACGGCCAGCGGATTCATGCCGTCCACTTTCCAGCTGGGGATGTTGAAGGCCTGGCCGCGGGCCGACAGGCGCGGCTCGGCGGTGGACTCTTCCACATTGGTGGACACGGCGTAGCGATTGTTCTCGATGAAGAAGCACAGCGGCAGCTTCCAGGCGGCTGCCAGGTTCATGGTCTCCAGCGCGGAGCCGATGTTCACGGCGCCGTCGCCGAAGTAGGTCACGGCCACGGCATCGGTGCCGGCATGCTTGTGCGCCCAGGCGGCGCCGGCGGCCAGCGGAATGCCGCCGCCCACGATGGCGTTGGTGCCCAGCACGCCCGCTTCGTCCCAGCGCAGGTGCATGGAGCCGCCGCGGCCCTTGCAAAAGCCCTGGGCCAGGCCCAGGATCTCGGCCAGCGTGCGCTGCAGCAGCGCGTCCACGGCGGGGCTCAGCTCGGCCTTGGGATCAAAGCCGGCGGGCTGCAGATGGGCCAGCGCCTTGCTCAGGAACTGATGGTGGCCGCGGTGCGAGCCGTTGATCTGGTCGGCGGTCTTCAGTTGCACCAGCGAGCCGGCCGCCCCGCCTTCCTGGCCGATGCTGGAGTGCGCGGGGCCGTGCACCAGGCCTTCCATGGCCAGTTCCACCACGGTCTCCTCGAAGGCGCGGATCATGTGCACGTGCGTCAGCAACGTGCCCAGCAGGGCCGGATCGGCTTTTTTCCAGTCCTCGTCGGTCACGCGGAATTCGACCCACTGCGCGCCGGATTGCAAAGAAGTAATTTCTGGCATGAGTATTCTCTTGGGTAGGGTGTTCGTGCGGCTCAGATGTAGCTGTAGGAGGACCAGCCTCCGTCGGCCACGATGACCTGGCCATTGATGAAGGAGGACTGGTCGGAGGCCAGGAAGAGCGCCAGGGCGGCGATCTCCTGCGGCTCGCCGATGCGGCCCATGGGCGTGCGCTTGCTGAGCGCCTCCAGGTCCATGCGGCCCGCCTTGCACAGCTCCTCCACCAGCGCGGTCTTGATGTAGCCCGGGGCGATGGCGTTGACGCGCAGGCCCGAGGCGGCCCATTCGATGGCCAGCACCTTGGTCAGCATGGCCACGGCGGCCTTGCTGGTGCAGTAGGCGGCGCGGTTGGGCGCGGCCACCACGCCGTACATGGACGACAGGTTCAGGATCGTGCCCGAGCCCTGCTCCAGCATGCGCCGGCCGGCGGCCTGCGCGCAGTAGAAGACGCCGTTGACGTTGATGTCCATGGCCTTGCGCCAGTTCTCGCCGGACAGCTCCAGCGTGGGCATGTTCATGGAGATGCCGGCATTGTTGATCAGCACGTCCAGTTGGCCGTGCCGGCCCACGATGCCGTCGATGGCCGCCTGGACGGCGGCTTCGTCGTTGACCCCGGCCAGCCAGGTGCTGGCCTTGGCCTGCGGCGCGACCTCCAGGATCTGGCCACGCGCGGCCTCCAGGTTGGCGGCGTTGATGTCCAGCAGCGCCACCTGCGCGCCGTTGGCCGCGAAGGACAGCGCGGTGGCCAGGCCTATCCCGCTGCCCGCGCCCGTGATCAGGACGACCTTGTCCTTCAGGTCCAGGAATGTTTTGCCCTGCGCCAGGCGCGCCAGGGTGTCCAACGACATGCTCGTGCTCATACAGCTAACCAGTCTTTCAGTAGTCGGGGGTTGTCCAGCAAGGCGTCCGGCGTGCCCTGGAACACCACGTTGCCGTGGCCCAGCACGCATACGCCGGTCGAAATCTTCATGGCGATGGTCAGCTTCTGCTCGACCAGGATCACCGACACCCCGCGCCGGTGTATCTCTTCGATGGCTTCGCCCACGACGGTCACGATCTTGGGCGCCAGCCCTTCTGTAGGCTCGTCGATCAGGATCAGGCGGGGATTGCCCAGCAGGGAGCGGCACATGGTCAGCATCTGCTGCTCGCCGCCGGACAGATTGCCGGCCTGGGTGTTGCGGCGCTCCTTCAGGCGCGGGAAGAAGTCGAACATCTGCTCCATGGTCCAACTGGGCGCGTCGCTGCGCGCCGGCTGCATGCCCATGACCAGGTTCTCTTCCACGCTCAGGTTGCCGAAGACATCGCGCTCCTCGGGCACGAAGGCCACGCCGGCGCGCGCGATCTGGTAGGCGGACTTGCCGGCCAGCTCCTTGCCGGCCAGCGTGACGCTGCCCGCGCTGGGCTTGAGCATGCCCATGATGGCCTTGAGGGTGGTCGAGCGGCCAGTGCGTTGCGGCCCAGCAGGCTGACCACTTCGCGCTCGCCCACATCGAAACTCACGCCGTGCAGGATGTGGCTCTTGCCGTAGTGGGCGTGCAGGCCCTGGACCGACAGCAAAGGTTGGGAAGGCGTCGATGTCATGCCTGTACCTCCGTGCCCAGGTAGGCTTCCTGGACCAGCTTGTTGTTGCGGATTTCCTCGGGCGTGCCCGTGGCGATGATCTGGCCGTAGACCAGCACGCTGATGCGGTCGCTCAGGGAGAAGACCACGTCCATGTCGTGCTCCACGATCATCAGCGAACGCCCCTGGCTCAGCTCCTTGATCAGTTGCGTGGTGTAGTCGGTCTCTTCGCGCGACATGCCGGCCATGGGCTCGTCCAGCAGCAGCACCTTGGGCTCGGAGGCCAGGGCGATGCCGATCTCCAGCGAACGCTGTTCGGAATAGCTCAGTTCGCCCGACAGGGTGTCGCGGTGCGCCGTCAGGCGCACGCGCTCGAGCAACTGCTCGGCCTCCTGGTTGACCGCGCGCATCCTGGAGACGCGGCGCCAGAAGTTGTAGTCCAGGCCGTGGCGGCGCATCACGCCCAGGCGCAGGTTCTCGAACACGCTCAGTCCGGGAAACACATTGGTGATCTGGAAGGAACGCGCCAGTCCCTGGCGGTTGATCAGGCGCGGCTCCATGTCGTGGATGGGCTTGTCGCCCAGCAGGATCCGGCCCGTGGTGGGATGGAAATAGCCCGAGATCAGGTGGAACAGCGTGGACTTGCCCGCGCCGTTGGGCCCGATGATGGCATGGCGTTCGCCCTCGATGAGCTGCAGGTTGACGCCGCGGATGATGTGCGCCTCGCCGAAGTGCTTGTTGACATCGGTCAGGGTCAGCGCGATGCGTTGTGCGGATTGGGTCATGGCGATCACTCCTCGTTGATGGCGTGCCATTTGCGGGTCAGGCCGACCGTGATGGCGGTGCCGATCAGGATCAGCGCCACGGGCAGCAGCCAGGTCGCGGCGGCGCCGGGCAGCCAGTCCTGGCGGAACACGGCCACGGCGGGGCAGGCGCCGCCGGCGCCCAGGCGGGCCGGGTAGTCCGGGCCCAGGAGGCGTGCCAGGAGCGCCACGCCGAACACCACGCCGGCGCCCGCGACCAGGATGCCCGCCAGCCAGCCCAGCAGGAAAGCGAAGCGCGTGGCCATGGAATGGCGCTCGCGCCCGCGGTGCCACCACTGAACGATGCTGAACAGGCCGGCCGGCAGGAACATCATGACCAGCACGAAGATGATCCCCTGGTACAGCAGCCAGGAGCGGGTCATGTCGGACACGGCGTAGCCGAAGAAGCTCATCACGGCCGCGCCCATGGCGGGGCCGAAGAAGCTGCCTATGCCGCCGATGTAGGAATTGAGCACGGCCTGGGTGGACAGCGTCATGTCGAACAGCACGTAGTTGGCCGCTTCGTTGTTCAGCGCCTGCAGGCCGCCGGCCAGGCCGGTGAAGGTCGCGGATACGGTGAACACCAGCACGCGCAGCGTGTGCACGTTGTAGCCCAGGAAGCGCAGGCGGTTGGTGTTCTCGCGCAGGCCGTTGCACAGGCGGCCCAGCGGCGTGCGGGTGAAGTAGAACAGCAGGGCCACGGCCAGCAGCACCCACGCCAGGGTCATGTAGTACACCTGGATGGAATCGCCGAAATCAAAGCCCCAGGCCGGCATGCGCATGGCGGACACGCCGCCTTCCCCGCCGAACACGTCTTTCAGGTGCGGGGCCAGGGCATGCAGCAGCTCGGCCAGGGCCAGGGTGATCATGGAAAAATACACGCCGCTGCGCTGGGTGGAGAACCAGCCGGCCACCAGGCCCAGCAGGCAGCCGCCCACGGCGCCGATCAGCGGCAGCAGGGGCGTGGGCATCAGGCCCCCGCCGTCCACCGCATTCATGGCGTGGATGGTGGCGAAGGTGCCGATGGCGAAGTAGGCGGAATGGCCGAAGGACAGCATGCCGCCCTGGCCGGCCAGCACATTGAAGGCCGTGGCGAACAGCACGGCGATCAGCATCTGGATGGCCGCATTCAGCAGCGAGGCGCTCAGGTAATACGGCGCGGCGAACAGGGCGAGCGCCAGAACGAGCAGGATAAGCAGAGAACGTTTCAAGGCACTACTCCCGGTTGCCCATCAGGCCCGATGGACGCACTAACAAGACCAGCAACATCAGCAGGAACGGAATGGTCGCGGACAGGGACGAGACCTTCAGCGTCAGCAGGCCGCCCGCTTCCCGGGCCCAGTCGCCGGCGCCGAACAGGCCCAGCAGGTCCGCCAGGCTCCAGTCGATGCCCACCGAGAAGGACGAGACCAGGCCGATGATCAACGAAGACAGCATGGCACCGCCCAGCGAGCCCAGGCCGCCCACCACCACGACCACGAACACCAGCACGCCCAGCTCCAGGGCCATGTTGGGATTGGTGGTGTAGAAGGCGCCGGCCACGGCGCCGGCCAGGCCGGCCAGGCCCGCGCCCACGCCGAACACGCCCATGAACACCATGGGCACGTTATGGCCCAGGGCCTCGACCATGCGCGGCTTGTAGATGGCCGAGCGCACCACGATGCCCACGCGCGTCTTGGTCAGCAGCAGATAGACCAGGCCGAACATCAGCAGCGAGACGCCGCCGATCAGCAGGCGGTAGAAGGGATAATCGGTGCCGAAGATGGAAAAGGCCGAGAAGTTCAGCTCCGCGGGCACGCGGTAGTCCACGGGATAATTGCCGTAGAACAGCTTGATGGCTTCCGTGGCAATGAAGGAGATGCCGAAGGTCAGCAGCAACTGGTGACCATGGCCGTAGCGGTGCACGCGGCGCAGCATGTAGCGCTCCACGAACGCGCCGATCAGCCCGACCAGGATGGGGGAGATGATGATGGCGGGCCAGAAGCCCACGCTTTTCTGCAGCGTGTAGGCCAGGTAGGCGCCTATCATGTAGAAGGATGTGTGGGCGAAATTGAGCACGCCCATCATGCCGAAAATCAGGGTCAGTCCCGCCGAAACCATGAACAGCAGCAAACCGTAGATGCTGCCGTTCAAAAGCGACACGATAAAAAATTCCATACGAATACCTTTCTGTGGCCAGAACGCTGGCATGCACCGCCCTTGCCGGCGTGGCGCAAGGCGCGCGGGCGGGGCGTCTAAGGCTTAAGGGGAGAACAAGGCCGGCCCTGGGCGGGCCGGCCCGGGCGCCGGTCAGGCCGGGCGCTTCATCTTGCAGGTGGTTTCCACCGGATTGACGGCGTCGGGACCGCTCAGGAACTTCACGACTTCAAAGCCCATGTCGGTGCCGTCCACGGCATGCTTGGCTTCGCGCGAGACCTTGGAGACCACGATGGGCAGCATGACCTGGTGGTCTTCGGCGCGGATCGAGGTCGGGCCCATGGGCGAATCGATGGTGACTTTCTCCAGGTTCAGGGCCAGATCGGTCACGTTCAGCTTGCCGTCCTTGGCGGGCGTGTTCTTCAGGGCCTCGCCCACCATCTGCATGCCGAACACCGTCTGGGGTTCCACATAGGTCGGATAGTGGCCGGTCTTGGCCTTGTAGTCCTCGGCAAAGGCCAGGGTCTTGTCGTTGGTGTCGATGTTGTAGGCGTGGGCGATGTAGTGGCCCAGAGCCAGGTCGCCGGCATTGGCGATGTTGCCGGGCTGGTCCAGGAACACCGTGCCGAAACGCAGCTTCAGGCCCGCATCGCGGGTGGCTTTCATCAGCAGCAGCAAGTCGTTGGACCAGTTGCCGGTGATGACGGTCTCGGCGCCGCTGGCCTTGATGCGGCTGGCGTAGGGCGAGAAGTCCTGGATGCGGTTCACGTCGTGCAGGGTCTTTTCGACCACGGTGTAGCCGCCGGCGGCCGCGTTCTGCTCGATGGCCTTCTGCCTGTCCGCGCCCCAGGAATAGTTCTGGTTCATGGAATAGACCTTGGTGCCCAGCTCGTTCACTTCTTTCATGGCCGCGACCAGCGCCTTGACGCGGATCGGAGCGTTGGTGGTGAAGCGGAAATGGTAGAAGTGGCACTTCTCGGCCGTCAGTTCCAGCGCTTCGCCGCCCATGTTCAGGTACAGCACTTCCTTGCCGGGATTGCGCAGATTGTATTTGCGCACGTCTTCGGTGATCTGTCCGGACACGGCCGAGGACGAGCCCTGGATGATGATGCGCGCGCCGTCGGCGATCGCCGCCTTGACCTTGTCGGAGGCGCCTGCGGGACCGCCCTGGTTGTCGTACTCCATGACCTGGATGGCTTCGCCATTCCAGCCGCCGGCCTGGTTGATGTAGTCGAGCTGGTATTTCACCGCCGTGCGGTACAGCAGACCCGTGGAAGCCTGGGGACCCGAGAGGGTTTCCGCCAGAGCCGCGTTCAGGGGCTCGGCGCTTGCCGTGCCGAAAGCCATCAGGCCGGTCACCGTCATGGCCAGCGCCAATTTTGTCAATTTCACGCTCTCATCTCCAAAAGGGGTAAGGAATTTACCGGGAAGCAGGTTCACCGACGGTCGTTCCGCACCGGGAACAGGCCTGGCACAAGGTCTGTTGTATAGGACATGAAAGCCAGATTCTGCGTAGGTAAACTCTTTTTTATAGATAACTTGTCTGATAAGATTTGCCAACTTATCTGACAAGTGAAAAATTCTACACTACGCAAAAAATCAGTGTCAACGAAGCGCCCGGCGAAATCCGGCAAACACCGCTTCGGGGGTCGAATCCCGTGGAAAATCAATAGCTTGTCTATATAGGTAGAAACCCTAACACGGAGTAGAGATGATCAGTTTCAAGGGACAGACTGTATTGATTACCGGCGCGGCCGGCGGCATAGGCCGGGCCGTGGCCCTGCAGATGGCGGGGGCCGGCGCGGCGATCGCGCTCAGCGACATCAATCGCGAAGCGCTGGACTCCCTGGCCGCCGAAATCCGCGCCCTGGGCGCGGCGGCCAGCGTGCACGTCACCGGCGTCAGCCGTCAGGAAGACTGCCTGCGCACCGCTCAGGAAGCGGCGCAGCAGCACGGCGGCATCGACCATCTGGTGCACTCGGCCGGCATCTATCCCGAAGTGCTGGTCAAGGACATGAGCGCCGAACAGTGGCGCCGCCTCATGCAGATCAACCTGGATGGCACGTTCTTCATCTGCCAGGCCGTGATCCCTTACTTGCGCGAGCGCAGCTCCATCGTCAACCTGGCCTCGGTGGCCGGCCACAAGGGCAGCCATTCGCACGCCCACTATTCCGCATCCAAGGGCGCAGTCTCCAGCTTCAGCAAGAGCCTGGCCCTGGAGCTGGCGCCGCGCACACGCGTCAACATCGTGGCCCCCGGCATCATCGAGACGCCCATGACGGCCGACCTGCTGCGCGCCAAGGGCCGGGCCCTGCTCGATGCCACGCCCCTGCGCCGTTTCGGCACCGCCGAGGAGGTGGCCGGCGCCATCGTGTTCCTGTGCTCGGACCTGGCCTCCTTCGTCAACGCCGAGACGATCCACGTCAACGGCGGCCTGTATATTGTTTAAGATACGCTGCGCGCATGCCGCCCCGCGGGGCGGCATGTTCACGACAATAACCCTGTAGGAAGACAACACCTCTTATGGCAGGACGCAAACTAAACGCCGCCTTGTCCACCCCCATCGTCGACTGGCTCAAGGCCGAGATCGACGCGGGCCGTCTGCAGGCCGACGACAAGCTGCCCAGCGAAGCCCAGCTCTGCGAGCGCTTCGCGGTCAGCCGCTCGGTCGTGCGGGAAGCCTTGTCGCAACTGAAGTCCGAAGGCCTGGTGCGCTCGCACCAGGGGCGCGGGGTCTTCGTCAATGCGCGCGGCACCCGCCGCACCTTCAGCCTGGACCCGTCCGCGCTGAGCGACACCAAGAACCTGGGCCACGTCATCGAGCTGCTGGTGGCCATCGAGGCGGCCGCCGCCCGGCACGCCGCCGAGCGGCACACGCCCGAGGACCTGAAGAAGATCCGCCAGGCCCTGATCGGCATGGAGTACGCCATCGCCTGCGACCAGTTGGGCGACGAGGAGGACTTCGCCTTTCACCAGGCCATCGTGGACGCCACCCACAATCCGCACTTCGTCACCCTGAACGAGTACCTGGAGCAGCACGTGCGCCGCCTGATCCGCCAGGCGCGCAGCAATACAGCCCAGTATCACCACAACCTGATCAAGGACGTGCAGGCCGAGCATCAGGCCATCGTGCAGGCCATCGAGAGCCGCGACCCGGCGGCCGCCGCCGACGCCGCCGAGCGCCATCTGCGCAATGCGGCCAAGCGGCTGAACACCTACATCGAGAACTGCGCCCGACCGCTCCGATGGGAAAGCCGCCGCCAGGCGGTTTTTTTTGATTTTTTCGCGTAATTCCAGGGGGCAATTTGCCAGGTCGATAACGAAATTGGTTTTTGCAGACACCGTTCAAGGTGCAGGAAGATCTGACGGGGCTGACGGCTTGCCGGCGCTGCGCGCCGGTGCCCTGGTCGGGGCGCGCGGCCGGGCGCGTCGTTAACTCCGGCGGGTTGCTCGCCCCCCAGGCGAGCAACAAGCGCCGCCGTCGAACAGAACGACGCTTGCACCCCGTCCCCGCGCCCCGCCTGCGGCAAGCCATCTGACCCGCTCCGTCCGCTCTTCCCGCGCCTTGAACGGCTCAAAATGCCGATGACATCGACCCGGCCACAGGCATCATTCACCAAACAGAAAGCGGGATGCGGGGGCGGGAGGCAAGGGGCGTGCTGCTCGAACAAGACTCCGCCGTTTGGGCCAAATACTGCGGCCTGCCTCACGAGAACCCGAACTTTTCCCCGCTTGGCCCAAACGGCTTGCCAAATACGGGGGAATCCCCGCAAATCCGCGCAGAGCCTTTTTTATTCAATACCCGAAATACGCCACCATATGCCGCACTTGCTCATCGAGCATGTGCTTGCCAAGGTGGATGCGGCAGCCGGCGGCGTGGGCGGCGTGCAGCAGGGCCGTCATCTCGGGCTTCATGATGATCTCGGCCACCAGTTGCCCCGGCTGCAGGGTGGCGGCCTCCAGCGGCAGGGCGTCGCCCTCTTTCATGCCCAGGGAAGTCGCATTGACGATGATGTCATAGCCGGTCGCGTCGGCCGTCCCCAGGGCGAAATCCACGTCCGGGAAAGAGGGCTGCACGCGGTCCAGCACGTCCTGGGCCTTGGAGGCCGTGCGGTTGGCCACGGCCAGACGGGCCACGCCGGCTTGCGCCAGGGCGAAGGCGATGGCGCCGGCCGCGCCGCCCGCGCCCAGCAGCAGGACGCGGCGTCCGCGCGGATCGTTGCCCTGCGCGATCAAGCCGCTGACAAAGCCAGCTCCGTCGAACATATCCCCTTCCAACGTGCCGTCGGGCAGGCGGCGTATGGTGTTGACGGAACCAATCGCCTCGCCGGCCGGGCCCAGCGTGTCGCATAGCGCGGCCACGTCGATCTTGTGCGGTACCGTGACGATGATGCCGCCCAGGTTCTTCATCTGGCGAAAAGCCTGCATGACGGCGGGCAGCCCCTCGGGTCCCACGTGCATGGGCACCATGACGGCGTCGATGCCGTGCTCGGCGAAATAGGCGTTCAGGACTTCGGGCGTGCGAACCTGGGAGACGGGATCGGCAATGATGCCGAAAAGGCGGGTGGAACCGGTAATTGTCGTCATCGGCTTGTAAAACTAAACGAAAACAAGATAGAAAACGACTGTACCACGCCACATGTCAGACAAGTCAAAAACAAGTTGCGGGGCGGATTCAGGCCTCGCGCAGATGGATTCACGCCTGGGGCTGCGGTGAAGAACCGGCCTCCTGCACAGCACCCGCCTTGTTCCGCGCGCTCCTGCTCCTGTTTCATGCGGCTCAGCAGGCTGTGCAGCATTTCCGTGGACAGGCCGTGCAGCACCAGGCGGTAGCCGGCCCGCAGAGTGGACATGGGTACCAGAGGGTGGCCGTTGTTCACCAGGATCAGGTGCTCGGGCGCCTGCAGGATGCGGGCGGCGTAGATGCCTATGGTCTCGTCCAGTTGCAGGGAGTTGGCGGCGCGCCAGAAATCGTTGTCGGTCAGCAGCAACTGGTACAGCGGCGTGAACAGCTCGATGGCGCTTTGCAGGTCCATCTTGTTCAGCCGGCCCTGCGGCATGTCGGCCAGCGCCAGCGGCACGGGCCCGATCATGGAGAAGTCCACCCTGGCGGGCGGCCCTATCTCCTTGCCCTGCGCCCGCAAGGTCTCGTTCAGGCGGATCACGAAATTGAACAGGTTCAGGTCGTGCTTGACGAAGGCATGGTCGCGCAGCTCGTCCAGGTTCATGGGCGTCAGCGGCGTGGTCGGGACCGGCGCGGGCGAATTGGCCGCGATGAAGGCCAGCACCTGGGAGCCCAGGTGGAAATGGCGCAGGATCAGCCAGTTCGCCTCGGGCGAGACGAAACGCTTCAGGCCCCACACCAGGATGCGGTGCAGACCGCCCGAATCCGACCAGCTGCGCCGCAGGAAGGTCATGACCACCTGGATCAGGATGCTCATCAGCCGCGCCAGCGGCCGCAGGAATGGCAGCAGGTACTGGCGCGAGGACGAGCTGGAGTCGGCCAGCCAGGCCTGCTTCACATCGTCGGGCAGCGGCGTGCTGCGGTCCAGGTACAGGGCCAGCCAGGGGCTGGGGTCCTGGGGATCGTGGGGCTTGCTCAGGAATTCAGGGCGTCGGTCCATGGCTCACGACTCTTTCACGTATTGGAACTGCATCAGGTACAGGGCGGCGGTGCGGCGCGCGGTCTCGACGATGACCTGCTCGGCGCGGCCGGTGTCGTCGCAATCCAGGGCCAGCTCCACGGCCATCAGCCAGCGCGCCAGGTGATGCTCGTCGTTCTGGCCGTGATAGTGCAGGAAGCGGTACATGGAAGGCTCCAGATCCAGCGAGGACTTGAGCAGCGGCAGCAGGGCCGGCACGATGCGCTGGCCCGTGCCTTCGATGATGTAGATGGCGCCCAGCAGGCCGATCGGATCGCGGCTGGCGGCCAGGGCATGCAGATAGGCGTTCAGGGCCTCGCCGCCGGGGTTGCGCGCCAGTTGCGCGATGTCCGTCCTGTCGCCGCCGGCCTGGCGGTAGTCCTCGAACAGGATCTGGAAGTCGTCCTGCTCCTCCCCTGCGTGCAGGCGGATCAGCTCGGCCAGGGGCGCATAGACGGGAGACAGGGAATCGCAGGCCTCGCGCATCCACTTGGCGCCCTCGCGCACCTGGGGAATCCAGTCGGCCATCCACTTGCGGTAATCTTCCATGCCGATGGTGCCGTCATGCAGGCTGCGCAGCAAGGGCGTGCGCCAGACGCGCGAGCGGTAGTCGTGCCAGATGGGCGCCAGGCGCGTCAGCAGCTCGCGCAGTCCCTCCGGCGCATCGTCCGGATCATGAGGCGGAGCGATGTCCACCTGGGCCTCGGGCGTCGCCGCCCGCGCCTGGGCCGCGGGATGGGACAGGGCCGGGGCCGGCGCGTCGCAGGCCTCCACTTCCAGCAGCATGTAGGCCGTCATGAAGCGGCCCGATTCGGGGATGTAGCACAGGATCTGCTCGCCGGGCTTCAGGGTTCGGTCGCGCAGGAACTCGGCCAGCATGATCAGGATGGAAGCCGCGCCCGTATTGCCGCGCCAGCGCAGATTGCTGTACCAGCGCTCGGCCGGGATGGCCAGGCCGGCCTGCTCCAGCAGATCGGCCACCACGGGCATGAATTTCTCGGAGGAGTAATGGCACAGGAAATGGCTGATGCGGGCCGGGTCCACCCAGCCGTCGCGCACCAGCTTCACGTACTCGTGGATGCCGATGTCGAACAGGTGCGGCAGCAGGCGTATGTCCTGGCGCAGCGCCAGGGCGCCGGCCTGTTCGGCCTCGGCCCAGGAGTCGTAGTCCAGGTGGCTGCGGGAGGATTCGCGCCCTGCTCCCAGCTGCATGCAGACGGGATAGTCGCCCGAGAAGGACTTCTGGTGTATCCAGCGCAGCCGCAGGCGCAGGCCCGGCTGCGCCGTGGGCAGGACTTCGTCCTGATGGCTCAGCAGGGCGGCGCCGGCGCCATCGGACAGCATCCAGCGCAGGAAATGGGAATCGAAGTCCGCCTGGTAGTCCTGCGACGCAAAACGCGAGCGGCGGAACAGGCGCGAAGGCATCTCGCTGGCCACCGCCACGCCGTGCCGGTGCGCGCCCAGTTCGATGCCCTGGGCCGCGGCCTGCAGCGCCGTCACGCCGGCCGCGCAGATGCCGTGCACCGAATGCACTTCCAGGGGCGGCGCGCCCAGCTCGCCCTGCACGGCATTGGCCAGTCCGGGCATCAGCAGGTCGCCGCCGGAGGAGCCGCTGGCCAGCAGGCCGACTTCGCCCAGCGCCAGCCCCGCCTCCTGCAGGCAGGCGCGCACCGCATTGGCGGCCATGACGGTATTGCTCCAGCGGGTGGCGCCGTCCTCGCCGATGGCGTAGTAACGCTGGCGTATCCCGTTCTCCGCCAGGATGCGCTGCTTGATGCGCCCGGACAGGCGGTTCAAGGGCGCGATGAAGCGATCCATGGACTCATTGTCCACGGGTTCGCCCGGCATGAAGAACTGCGCCTGATGGATGACGACCTGCTCGAAGGCCACGGGCATGGGAATGCTCCTGACTAGACGGGGTCGCGCCGGCGCTGTGGCTCGCCGGCGGGCATGAAAGGTTGACTGCGGCAGGCCGGCACGAACAGCCCCAGCACGAAGACCCGCAGCATGTAGGGCAGCAGGCCGCCCTCGTTCAAGGCGGCGGAAGTGCGGTCGCGGTACTCGGTCTCGTGCAGGCGCGTCAGCTCCGACCAATGGGCGCGCGAATGCTCGTGATGCGCCACGTGCAGGCCGATATTGAACAGCAAAGGGTTGACCATGCCTTCGAAATTGCGGGCATAGGCCAATTGCGGGCCGCGGCGCCCCTGCGGCCGGCCGTCCGCATGGGCGTGCTGCAGGTAATTGGTGGTCAGCAGCCAGTGCAGGCCATGCAACTGCGGCAGGATCACGTACAGGAACCCCTTGACCGGATCCAGCGCCAGGGCCAGGCCCCAGCTGCCCAGCCACAGGCCGTACTGCGCCATGCAATAGCGCCACACGCCCGGCCGGCGGCGGCGCAGGCCGCCCAGCCAGCCAAAGATCAAGGGGTACAGCGCCGGTACCGCCTCGAAAGGATGGATGAGCCAGCCCAGGGTATCGTTGGTGTCGCCGCGCCGGAAACGGTAGGTGCGGGCCACGTCGCGCTCGCCATGCTTGTAGCGATGGTGGTTGCGGCCATGCGCCGGCCAGAACACGCAGGCGGGATGGCCCTGCAGCAGGGTCAGCCAGAAGTCCGTCAGCCGGTTGGGCAGGCGGCCATGCCACATGCGCAGGTGATGGTGGTTGTGATTGATGACGCCCACGCCCAGCGTAAGGAACCAGAAGCAGGCCAAGCACCCCCAAGAAGCCCCCGCCCCGCCACAAAGCGGCAACCAGCGCCGGATATGCCAGCAGATAGGCCACGCTCTGCCAGTCGCGGCCGTTGCGCAGCCGCCAGCCGGCCGTCATGCCCGCGGCTCCCCCGCCGGCGCGAGGCGCTCCGTCAGGCGCGTGCCGAACAGGCGGTCCATGAAGGTGAACTGGAAGCCGTAGTTGCCGTTGTAGCGGGCATGATGCAACTGGTGCCGGCGGCTGGCCGCCAGCCAATGACCGCCCGAGACACGCGGGAAGAAGTCGTAATTGGAATGGCCGATGCTGTTGAAGAACAGGCTGAACAGCGGCACCGACAGCAGCGACCAGAAGCTGAAGTCGTGCACCACCATGGGCAGCAGGATCACATTGCCCAGCATCAGCGATTCGATGGGATGGAAGCTGTAGGTGGAGAACGGCGTCACCACCACCGAAGAGTGATGCGGCCCGTGGAAGCGCCGCAGCCAGGCCGTGTGCAGCAGGCGGTGATTGATCCAGAAATGCACCTCGTTCCAGATCACCAGCGCCAGGATCTCCAGGGCGATGCGACCCGCGCCGGCGTCGGGCGTCAGATGCGCCCAGCCAAGCTGCAAAAGCCCCCAGGGAAAGACCATGCCGGTGCCGAAGATCAGGATGGCGGTGCCGGACTGCTTCAGTTCCCGGCGCAACTGGCCGGGGCGCAAGGGGCGCGTGTCCAGCGGGCGCCCCCAGCCCAGGGCCGGCAGCAGCCAGCGCGTCAGGGCCAGGGTGCCCAGCGCGAACAGCAGGTAGATCCCGCCGAAGAACAACAGCCCCACGCCCATCACCTGCCAGACGTTCAAGGCCTGAAAAGCCTGCCCCATTCCGTTCTCTTTGTATCAAATTGCGCCCATCGTAGCCTGAGCGCGGGTAAATCGCCTGCAATATTGGTTACAAATTGCTGTATGCGGCAAAGCTCAAAAGAGCAATACAGTTTTGCGCCGGCGGGGGCTAATCAAGCGCGGGAATCAGTACTACCCTTTGATATATAAACTTTTTTTCGACAGGAACACAACAATGAAAAACGTAATGGGCGTCCTCAACGCACCCCGGCCCCACTGGGTCGGAGACGGCTTTCCCGTCCGCTCCCTGTTCAGCTATCACGACGATGCCGCGCAGCACAGCCCTTTCCTGCTGCTGGACTACGCCGGTCCCGCGCAGTTTCCCGCCGGCTCGCACCGGCGCGGCGTGGGCCAGCACCCGCATCGCGGCTTCGAGACCGTGACCATCGTCTACGACGGCGAGGTCTCGCATCGCGATTCGACCGGCCAGGGCGGCACCATAGGCAAGGGCGACGTGCAATGGATGACGGCCGGCGCCGGCATCCTGCACGAGGAATACCACTCCGACGCCTTCGCGCGCGACGGCGGCACCCTGCACATGGTGCAGTTGTGGGTGAACCTGCCCGCCAGCGCCAAGATGACGCCGCCCCGCTACCAGGCCATCCTGGACGCCGACATTCCCGCCGTGCCCCTGGAAGGCGATGCCGGCCAGGTGCGCGTGATCGCCGGCGACTACCAGGGCCGCAAGGGCCCGGCCGACACGCACACGCCCATGCACGTGTGGGACGTGCGGCTGAAGGCCGGCTGCCAGGCCCGCTTCACCCTGCCCGAAGGCTGGAACACGGGCGTGGTGGTGCTGGGCGGCACGGTGCAGGTCAACGAGCAGACCATCGCACGCGAAGCCCAGATGGTATTGCTGGACCGGAAGGGTACGGAAGTGCGCCTGGAGGCCAACGGCGATGTGCAATTGCTGCTGCTCAGCGGCGAGCCGATCGACGAGCCCGTGGTGGGCTACGGTCCCTTCGTCATGAACAGCCAGCAGGAGATCGTCGAAGCCATCAATGATTTCAACGCCGGGCGCTTCGGCCAGATGCAGTAAGGCGCGCGGCCCTTCGGGGCCGCGCCTCCCCTTTGCCTCGCGCCCGCTTGCATGCGCGAGGCGGGCATACGATATACTGGGGCTCCCCTGACTTGCACCCGACAATATGAGACGCTGGTTCGTCGTCGTCTTACTGCTCATTCTCCCCTTCCAGGCCTACAGCGCCCACTACCAGGCCACCGTCCAGGACGGCCTGTCCGCCATGGCCCGCCACGAGGTCAGCCAGGCCTCGCCCGCCGATCGCCTGGGCGCCCGCTGGCTGACGTCCCTGCAGAATCTCTCCGCCCTCATGGCCGAGACGACCATGCAGGACTATGTGGACCATGCCGACACCCCGCTGCCCAGCCTTGCGCAGCCTTCCTGGCTGCTGCTGTGGCCGCCCGAATTCACCAGCCTTTTCCTGCCTGCCATTTCCTGCGAGTTCGCCCCCGAGCGCCGGCCGCCGCGCGCCTGACCCTTGCGCGCGCCCGCGCGCCTTGCACGAAATCCCCGCAGTCTTCTTTTTCTGTCTAACAGGACACCCTTATGGAATGGCTACTCGACCCCAGCATCTGGGTCGGTTTATTGACCCTCGTGGTGCTTGAGATCGTTCTCGGCATCGACAACCTCATCTTCATCGCCATCCTGGCCGACAAGCTGCCGCCCGAGCAGCGCGATCGCGCCCGCCTGATCGGCCTGTCGCTGGCGCTCATCATGCGCCTTGGCCTGCTCAGCGTCGTCTCCTGGCTGGTGACCCTGACCACCCCGCTGTTCTCCCTGGGCCCGCTGAGTTTTTCGGGCCGCGACCTGATCCTGCTGCTGGGCGGCCTGTTTCTGCTCTTCAAGGCCACCAGCGAGCTGCACGAGCGCCTGGAAGGCGGCAGCCACCACGCCAGCGCCAACAAGGCCTACGCCAGCTTCGGCGTGGTGGTCGCGCAGATCGTGGTGCTGGACGCCGTGTTCTCTCTGGACGCGGTCATCACCGCCGTGGGCATGGTGGAACAACTGCCCGTCATGATGGCGGCCGTCATCATCTCCATCGCCCTGATGATCTGGGCGTCCAAGCCGCTCACCAGTTTCGTGAACAATCACCCGACCGTGGTGGTGCTGTGCCTGAGCTTCCTGCTCATGATCGGCCTGACCCTGACGGCCGAGGGCCTGGGCTTCAAGATACCCAAGGGCTATCTGTACGCCGCCATCGGCTTCTCCATCCTGATCGAGTTCTTCAACCAGATCGCGCGCCGCAGCGCCCTGCGCTCGCAATCGCGTCGCCCCTTGCGCGACCGCACCGCCGAAGCCGTGCTGCGCATGCTCAGCAACCGCAAGAGCGAGGCGGGCAAGGACGAAGGCCAGGACGAGCATGCCGCCGAACAGGAAGAACAGGCTTTCCGCACCGAGGAGCGCAACATGGTCAGCGGCGTGCTGAGCCTGGCCGAGCGCCCCATCCGTTCGCTGATGACGCCGCGCCAGGAGATCACCTGGCTGGACACCGAGGACGACCACGACACCCTGCGCCAGCAGTTGCGCTCCACGCCGCACAGCTTCCTGCCCGTCTGCCAGGGCCAGCTGGACCAGGTGGTGGGCGTGGCGCGCGCCAAGGATCTGCTGGCCGACCTGGATGATTATCCGCAGATCAGCCAATGGCCGGACTTGCGCGAGCCCATCATCGTGCATGAGCACACCGATGTGCTCAGCGCCATCGCCATCCTGAAGCAGTCCAACGGCCAGTTCGTGCTGGTCACGGACGAGTACGGCGCCATCGAGGGGCTGCTCACGCCCATCGACATCCTGGAGGCCATCGCCGGCGAGTTCCCGGACGAGGACGAGCAGCCCGCCATCCAGCAGATCGGCCCCAATCTGTGGCAGGTGGACGGCGGCACGGACCTGCTGCCGCTGGCCCAGGCCGTGGACGCCGAGGAACTGTTCCTGAAGGACAGCAGCTTCAGTTCCGTGGCCGGCTTCCTGCTGGAGCGCCTGGACTCCCTGCCCGAGGTGGGCGCCGTGGTGGAGGCCGACGGCCTGCGCTTCGAGATCACCGAAGTCAGCCAGCGCCGCATCGCCACCGTGCGCGTCAGCCGCCTGCAGGATGCCGAGACGCCGGCCGAATGAGGAGGCCGGTCCGGCTCAGCGACAAAAGCCACTCCTGCGGGGGTGGCTTTTTTATATGGCTCCTCGCGCAGTGCCCCAAGGCCACGATGCGTCACGACGTTCTTTATCGGCAAACACCCCCATCGGCTGGTCGATAAGGTGCCCATTGCTTGAACGGCGTCTTCACAAAGACCAGCTCTGCTATCGATCAGCCGATTTGCGCCCCAACAGGACGATGCCGCCCGGCAGGCGCGTCAGTTCCACCCCGTAGGCGTTGCGTATCCGTTCGGGCGCCTCGTCCAGGCGATCCAGCGTGAACTGCGCGGTGACGCGGCTGCCGCCCAGCGATTCATCGGTCAGGATCAGGCGGCCCGCCCAGTAGCGGTTCAGCTCGCGCACCACGTCCGACAGCGGCACATTGTCGAACACCAGGCGGCCCTGGCGCCAGGACGGCGCCTGCTGCTGCGGCACGGCCTGCGGCTGGCTCAACGAACGACGGCCGTACACCACCTGCTGCCCGGCCTCCAGCGTCTGGCGCTGGCCGGAATAATCCACCAGGGCGCCGCCCGACAGGCAGGTCACGCAGACCTCGCTGTCCAGGTAGCGGATATTGGTGCGGCCATTGAAAGCCTGGATGGTGCCCGTCCCCGCGAACACGGTGAAGGCGGCCGCCGACATGCCGGCCTGGCGCACCTCGATCTCCCCGTCCAGCAGTTCCACGGAACGGCCCAGGTGCGGATCGTCGCGCAGGTTCAGGCGGGTGCGGGTGTTCATGTCCAGCCAGACGTGCTCGGCCACCTCCACGCGGCGCTGCTCGCCCGCGCCGGTGCGGTAGTCGGCGCGCAGGTCGGCCAGGCTGGGCCACAACTGCATGGGCGGACGGGCGACCAGGTACAGCGCGCCGCAGGCCGCGACGCCGCCCAGGAAGGCGCGCCGTGCGGGACTGTGGCGGCGCCCCTGGCGCATCTGGAAGTCCTGCGTCCATTGCTCACGGGTCTGCGGCAGGGCCTCCCAGACTTCGCGCGCCTGCGCGAAGGCCGTGGCGTGCGCCTGGCTGCGGCCGCACCAGCGGCGGAACTCGCGCGCCTGCCGCTCGGTCAGGGAAGAGGTCTTCAAACGGATCACCCAGGCCTGCGCCTCCAGCTGCAGGGCGTCGTCGTCCAGATTCGGGGCGGGTGGGGTGGCTGGGTTCATCGAAAAATCAATCAGACAGGGGTGAAACAAAGACGGCTCAGGGCATGGGAGCGCCGACCTGACGGCAATCCGAGCCTGCATCGGAACGCGGCGCCAGCGCCAAGGTGACGGGCTGAGCGAAATTGTACGGAACGCGACCCGGTATCGTCAAGCCGTACGCGCTTTCCGACAAGCCGGAGGGGGAAAATGCGAGGAAATAATGCCCATCAGGCGCGGCGGCCCCAATCCGGCACGCGAATACGGCAAGATAAGGCCTGTTTCAACTCTGGAGATTGCTTCATGCCCGGCTCATCCCTGTTCAGCATGCTCATCGCCCTGCTGGCCGGCTCGGCCGTTCCCTTCCAGGCCGCCAGCAATGCGGTCCTGGGCAAGATACTGGGGCATCCGCTCTGGGCCACCCTGGTATCGCTGGCCGTCAGCGCCGCCCTGGTCGTACCCACCCTGTGGCTGATGCGCGCGCCCGCGCCGCTGACCGCCCAATTGACCCACGCCCCCTGGTGGGTGTGGACGGGCGGGGTGGGCGGAGTCATCTACATCAGCGCCGCCCTGATCCTGACGCCGCGCATGGGCGCGGGCAGCTTCATCGTCTGCGTGGTGGCCGGCCAGATGCTCAGCTCCATGCTGATCGACCACTACGGCCTGATGGGGCTGACGCCCCGTCCCGTGCATGCGGGACGCATCCTGGGCGTACTCCTGATCCTGGCCGGCATGGGACTGGTGCAGTGGTTCACTCCGTCCACGCCGGCCCAGGCGTCCAGCACCGATTTCTCCGCGTCTTAGGACCTGCTCCAGGCCTCAGGCGCTCTGCGCCGCCGCGCCGCGCTGGCTGCACCACCACAGCGAGGCCGACAGCGCCGCGCTGGCCAGCATGCCCAGGGCCAGCAGCAGCGCGCTGTCGAACAGCAGGGGCGCGATCACGCCCGATACCGTCGCGAAGATCAGCATCTGCACCGCGCTCTGCAGCGACGAGGCCAGCCCGCGCATGGTGGGGAAGGTGCCCAGGGTCACCACCGTCATGCCCGGCAGAGCCATGGACATGCCGAAGGCGTAGATGAAGATGGGCAGCACCGCCCAGGGCACGGCGGCCTGGAAGAACAGGTTGTACACCGTGTTCAGCCCCGCGCCCAGGAACAGGATGCTCAGGCCCAGGCGTATCATGCGCGCCGGAGCAATGCGTTCGGCAAAGCGCGCATTGATCATGGAGCCGCCCAGCATGCCGCCGATGAATGGCAGGAACAGCCAGGCGAAGGCGGTTTCAGGCAGGCCGAGGATGCCGATCACGAAACCGGCGGCCGAGGCGATGTACAGCGCGAAGCCGCCGAAAGCGAAGGCCACGGCCAGGATGGCCAGCAGGAAGCGCCCGTTGCGTACGGCCCGGTAATAGTTGCCCAGGACCGGCAGCAGCTTCATGGGCTGGCGCGATGCCGGCGGCAGGGTTTCGGGCAACTGGCGCAGGCACAGCGCAATCAAGCCGACGGTCACCAGCGTCAGCATCCAGAAGATGGCCCGCCAGCCGGTATGGCTGCTCAGGTAGCCGCCCACCACCGGCGCGATGGCCGGCGCCAGGCTGAACACCATGGTGATGTGGGCGAACAGGCGCTGGGCGGCGGCGCCCTGCACGCAGTCGCGCGCCAGGGCCTGGCCGACCACCCGTCCCGCGCCGGCCGAACAGCCCTGCAGCATGCGAAAGAACAGCAGCCAGCCGAAGGACGGCGCCAGCGCCGACCCGATGGAGCCGATGCCGAACAGGAACAGCGAGGCCAGGATGACGGGCCGCCGCCCGAAGCTGTCGGACAAGGTGCCCCAGAACAGGCTCATGAAGGCAAAGCCGAAGAGGTAGACGCTCAAGGTCTGCTGCACCAGGGACGGGTCCACCTCGAACTCGGCGCCGATGCGGTGGAAAGCGGGCAGGTAGGCGTCCGTGGCGAACGGTCCCAGCATGGCCAGCGCCGCCAGCACCAGCGTCAGGTTGCGGTAATTCATACGCGAATATATGTAGACGAATGGAATAGGGCATCGTACTCGGATATGCCCAGGTACAGGAAATTTCCTGGCGGCTGTCATGAGTCTAAAAGGCGCTGTAAAGCCGCCGCTCAACATACGGTTGGGGCGGCTCATAATGGGGTTGCAGCGCCTAGCCATTCTTGGCCGCCTCGTCACCCCCCAAATTGGAGCTGAGCAATATCTCAGGGACGCCGCTGCACCCCCGGCGTGCCGAAGGCTTCGCGGCTGGTCTGGCCGAAGCCGCTCTGGTGCAGCAGGCTGCGTTCGATGAAGCGGCTGACCTCGGCGCGCAGCTCCGGCAGCCAGGCTCCTTGGTCGAACACCTGCGGGAACTTCATGCTGAACCAGGCGTACAGGCTGATCTGCTTGCTGAGCAGCTCGGCGTCTTCCAGGCGCGACGGGCTGGCCGATTTCAGCCAGGACGGCGCCGGCGGCAGGGCCAGGGGCCGCTGCGCGACATAGGCCGCCAGGCAGCGCTTGAAGTAGTCCAGCTCCGCGTCCTTGTCCACCGACACGGGCGCGCAGGCAAAGGTGAACTTCTCGCGCAGGTCCAGCCGGGGCGCCAGGCGGTCCACGCAAAAGCCCAGCTCGATGGCGTCCTTCAAGCCCGCCGTCTGGAACAGCGGACTGTCCGAGGCCACTTTCTGAGCGAAATACTGCAGCACCGCGCCGATGTTCTGGTTGTCCAGCAGCTCGGCCAGCGCCTGCACATGGTCCGGGCCGGGCGCGATGGGCAGGCGCAGGTCCACGGGCGGGTCGTCGGCCTGCAGCTGCGCGCGCACGTGCTGCAGGTCATGCGCGTCCATGGCGCCTACGTAGCCCTTGGGATAGAGCCCGTAGCGGCCGGCCCGGCCGGCGATCTGGCGCACCTCGGTGGCGTTGAGCGCGCGCATGGAGCGGCCGTCGAACTTGTGCACGGTGGAGAACAGCACGCGGCGTATGGGCAGGTTCAGGCCCATGCCGATGGCGTCGGTCGCCACCAGCACGTCCGCATGCCCCTGCGAGAAGCGTTCCGATTCGGTGCGCCGCACCTCCGGCGCCAGGGCGCCGTAGATGGTGGCCACCTTCAGGCCCTGGGCGCGATAGCGGGCGCTGAGCGTCAGCACATCCTTGCGCGTGAAGGCGACGACGGCGTCTCCCTTGGCCACGCCCTGGGCGTCGCGCTGGCGGTCCTTGCGGCCGCGCCAGGGCGGCGACTGGCGGCCGCGCTCGCCGCCCCGGGTCGCGCGCGGCGGCTCCACGGGATGCGCCATGACTTCCAGCGGCGTCTTGCGTTCGGTGAAGGCCAGCTCCATGCTTTCCTCCATGGCGCGCACCAGGCGCTCGCAGGGCCGCAGCACGGACGGGTCGCCGCAGACGAACAGGGTGCGCGCCGGCATGCCCACCAGCGCCGCCGTCCAGGCCCAGCCGCGCTGCTCGTCCTGCAGCATCTGGATCTCGTCCAGGACGGCGACGCGCACTTCCATGGTCGGGTCCATCATTTCCACGGTGCAGGCCGTGTGACGGGCTCCGGGCACCATCACGCGCTCTTCGCCCGTCACCAGATTGCAAGGGATGCCTGCATTCATCAGCCGGTCCCGCACCTCCATGGCCAGCAGCCGCAATGGCGCCAGGTACACGCCCGAGCGGGCTTCCATCAAGGCCTCCAGCGCCTCGTGGGTCTTGCCCGAATTGGTGGGTCCCAGGCGGAACACCAGGTGCCGCCGTATGCCGCGCGCCAGGCTGAACATCTGCGGGAAGTCGCCCAGGCGCAGCAGGTCCTGGGCGCGCTGGCGCTCCACGGTCTCCAGGATGCGCCGCACCGGTCCGCCCACCAGGCGT
The DNA here is from genome assembly GCF_965112015.1 of Alcaligenes sp. Marseille-Q7550. NCBI lineage: Bacteria > Pseudomonadati > Pseudomonadota > Betaproteobacteria > Burkholderiales > Alcaligenaceae > Alcaligenes > Alcaligenes sp. Marseille-Q7550. The sequence continues at coordinate 387,871 of NZ_CBCOPU010000001.1, read as the reverse complement.
TTTTCGAAATCCCCGGCCTCGATGTCCTGCTGTTCTATCCCTTCCTCCAGGGCCTGGCGCAGGGCCCGCGCCAGTTCCAGGAAGGACTGGCCGTCGATCAGGGGGCGCTGGGCCTGCAGAAACGCGTCCAGGGCGTCGGCCAGGCGCTGCGCCAGCCGGTTCTGCGCGGCCTGGGTGAACAGCACCGCGACGCGCGCGGGCAGGCGGTCCAGCTCGGCGCCCGTGCGCGGCAGGGGCAGGGCCGCCTGCATGCGCACATTGGCCCGCCAATTCTGCAGTTCGCCCGCCACCGGCACCGCGACCGGCAGCCACAGGTCCTTGCGCCACCACAGGCGCTGCGGGTCCTCGGGATCCGCTTCATGATGGCATTGTTCCTGGGCATCGATCTGGGCCAGCGCCTGCTGCTGGCGCCATTGCGTGCGCGCCCGGTCGGCCGCGCGCTCGTACTGGGCGCGGTCGCGCGCGTTCAGGCGCGCCAGCGCCTCCCGGCGCCATTGCTCGATCTGCGCCTGGTCAATGGCGGCCAGCAGGTCGGGATGATGCGCCACGCGGGCGCGTCCGCCCTTGGCCGCTCCGCGCAGCTCCAGCTTGACGCTGGGCAGGCGCCGGTCGGCCAGCCAATGCTCGTACTCCTGACGCGTGATGCCCAGCATGGCCATGACCTCCTCGGGGCCCACGCATTCCTGCTCCCAGGCCCAGCGCTGCTGGCGCTGTTCGCGCAGGCGCTCTTCGCGCTGGGCCTGCGCCTGCAGCAGGATGTCCTTCTGGTCCTGGGGCAGGTCGAACACCTGGGCCAGCACGCCGGCGCTGGCATTGCGGCCGTGCACGGTCATGAACCAGTGCGCCGGCTCGCCGGACTGTAGGCCTTCGAAGGCCTGTACCGGAATGAAATGCGGCCCCGCTCCCTGTTCCCGCAGCCAGCCCTCCAGCCGTTCCCGGGCCTGGTCCAGCTTGCTCTGTTTCTGTTCCTGCTCCTGGCGGCGCGCCTGCTCGCGTTCCTGCCTGGCCTGCTCCCAGCGCTGGCGGCGCAAGTCCTCGTCCCTGCGCTCGGCCTGCAGGCGCCATAGATAAGCCTGGGCCAGGGGCAGGGCCTGCCAGGCGCCCACCAGGGCCTCCAGGCGTTCGCCCCGCTCGGCCTCGGGCCAGGCGTCGCTCAGCGGCAGGGACTGGGAGGCGATCGTGCCGGCCAGTTCGGCGCGCCGTTCGATCAAGGTCCCGCGCAAGGCGGCGAAGGACGCCGGATCCAGGTCGGCTTCGCTCATCTGGAACAGCAGGCGCAGGCATTGCACGACCACCTCGGGCACGCCTTGGGCACGCAGGCGCTCGTCGGCATCCGGCAAGGCCAGCTCGGCAGCGATGATCTGATTGAAGAATGCCGCGTCCTGCGGCAGCCGCCAGGCCTTGAGCCACAGGCGGCGGATCGCCTGGCGGTCCTCGAAGCGGGCTTTCTTGGCCGCCTGGCGGGCGACGCCTTCCAGGCGCGGATAATCCAGCCATTGCGCATGCAACAGCAGACCCGTCTGCTCGGCTGGGGAGTCGGAATGAGAGCAAGCGCGATGCGCGGCCATAGGGCAGGACCTGAAAACACGGTGCGGGAAACAGAAAAGGCCTGGAAACGGCCAGGCCTTCGGCCTCGCCCATTATACGGAACCCCGGCGCGCAACCGCAGTGAAGAACTCAGGCCTCGCAGCCGGGCAGATCAGCTCGTGCATTAAAAACTTGTCGCCCAGCAATAAGTTTTGTCTACAATACGCCGGTTGGCATTCACGATGTCCTCACGGAGTTTCCATGCCCGCCATCTTTCCCCCCGATGATTTCCTGCCCGGCGCCCAACTGACCGGCAAATCCCTGCAGGCCATCACCCGCATCGCGTCCTGGGCGCGCTGGTTCCTGCTGGTCGTCAGCACCCTGCTGTTCTTGGGAGCCGTCGGACTATGGATCCCGGACGAGGATTTCATGCCCTCGCTGATCATGTTCCTGGAAATCACGCCCGAACAGGTCGACTGGCTGCACATCACGCCGCTGCACCGGCTGGTGGGCTTCGTCATCACCCTGGTGCCCGCCCTGCTGCTGATCCGCAGCATGAACCACGCCCGGCACATGCTCAACAGCTTCACCCGCGGCCAGGTGCTGACCTTGCTCAACGCCATGCGGCTGCGCAGCATCGCCGCCCTGATCACCGGGTTCGGCATCGCCTTCCCCCTGTCCAAGACCCTGACGGCCATCGCCCTGACCATCAACAACCCGCCCGAGCGCCAGGTCTATTCCTTCATCCTGAACCTGAGCGACATGATGCTGCTGGGCCTGGGCGTGTTCCTGTGGGTGCTGTCCTGGGCCATGGTGGAGGCCGCCCGGGTGGTCGAAGAAAACAACAGCTTTGTCTAAGCCCCTGAACAGGCCCTAACGCCATGATCATCATCCGCCTGGATGTCGTGCTTGCCCTGCGCAAGATGAAGGCCCGCCAGCTGGCCCAGGAAATCGGCATCACCGAACAGAACCTGTCCCTGCTCAAGTCCGGTAAGGTCAAAGGCATACGCTTCGAGACGCTGGAGAAGCTTTGCCGGGCGCTGGACTGCCAGCCGGGGGACCTGCTGGAATACCGCCCCGATCCGCCGGCGAACGCCTGAATCGGGTCGCCGCCCGCCTACGCCGGGCGTCACTGTTCAAGCAAAGGCAAGGCCGGCGCCGGACCAGCCAGCCGTTCACGCTCGCAGCCAGTCCAGGCAGGCCCGCGGCAAGGCCGTGGGACCGGCCGTGCCGTGCGTGCAATGCGGCAGGATGCGGAACCGGGGCTCTGCGCCCTGCTGGCGGGCCAGAGCCTGCGCCAGTTCGCGCGCACCGTCGACCATGCGCCGCTCCCGGCGGCGCTCCAGGCGCTGCGCCTGGACGTCCGGCGGCAGCGCCCGCTCCTCGGGCCCCAGACCCTGTTCATGCTCCCCCACCGTGATGGCGACCGGCACGGACAGCGCCTCGCGAGGCAGCGGCTGGGCCAGCAGGCGCGCCAGGCAGCCCTCGCCCCACCATGCCGAGGGGCTGGACACCGCCATGGCCTGGAACAAGCCGGGCAGGCGATACAGCAGGTGCAGGGCGAACAGCCCGCCCAGCGAATGGCCGCACAACAGCCGGCGCTGCGCATCCAGCGGCGCCCGCGCGTGCGCCCAGGGCAGGGCGACATCGCGCAGCAGAGCCATGAAATCATCCGCCCGTCCCGCTTCGCCGGGCGCGCCCGGCGTATAGTCCTGCTCGCGCCAGTTCTGCTGCGCATAGCCCACGCCCAGCAGGGCGCCCGGCAAGTCCCCCAATCCCTGCAGGGCCGTCAGCGCGGCCTGGAACTGCGGCTCGTCCAGCACGCAGGCCAGCGGCCAGCCGGCAGCCGGCGCCGGGCCGTCGGGCGTGGCCAGGGTCAGGCGGTAATGTCGCCCCAGGGGCGAAAAATGGTCCAGATAGTCAAGCGGCATAAAAGAATCACGGTGATGGCGCCAAAGCGGAGCCGATGAACTATACTTCTTTCTGCGTAAACAGTTCTCATTCAGACACTTAATGTCCACATCTGCTGTTCCGGCCACGGCGCTGGCCGATTATCGACACATCCTCAAGCGGCGCTGGCTGCTGGTGGGCGCCCTGGCCCTGATCATTATGGCCTCCATCGTGGCCGATTTCATGCTCGGCCCCTCGGGCCTGAGCCTGTCCGAACTCAGCCACGCCCTGTTCAATCCGGAGCAGTCCGATCCCACCACGCGCGTCATCGTCTGGGAGATTCGCCTGCCCTACGCTCTCATGGCCATGGCCATCGGCCTGGCCCTGGGCCTGTACGGCGCGGAGATGCAGACCATCCTGAACAACCCGCTGGCCAGCCCCTTCACGCTGGGCATTTCTTCTGCGGCCGCCTTCGGCGCCTCGCTGGCCATCGTGCTGGACCTGTCCCTGCCCGGCGTGCCGCAGGCCTGGACCATCGCCGCCAACGCCTTCATCTTCGCGCTGCTCTCGGCCATGCTGCTGGACGCGGTCGCGCGCTGGGGCGCCATGAGCACCGCCAACCTGGTGCTGTTCGGCATCGCCCTGGTGTTCTCCTTCAACGCCCTGGTGTCGCTGGTGCAGTTCGTGGCCAGCGCCGAAGCCCTACAGGGCCTCGTGTTCTGGACCATGGGCAGCCTGTCGCGTTCTTCCTGGGCCAAGGTGGGCATCATGCTGGCGGTGTTCGCCCTCATCCTGCCGCTTTCGCTGCGCGACACCTGGAAGCTGACCGCCCTGCGCCTGGGCGAGGACCGCGCCGCAAGCTTCGGCATCAACGTCTCGCGCCTGCGCCTGACCTCCCTCATCCGCATCAGCCTGCTGGCGGCCATGGCCGTGTCCTTCGTGGGCACCATCGGCTTCGTCGGCCTGATCGCCCCGCACATCGCCCGCCGCCTGTTCGGCGAGGACCACCGCTTCTACCTGCCCGGCAGCGCGCTGGTGGGCGGGGTCATCCTGTCGCTGGCCTCCATCGCCTCCAAGAACATCGTGCCGGGCATCATCATCCCGGTGGGCATCGTCACGTCCCTGGTCGGGGTGCCTTTTTTCCTGGGCGTCGTGCTGCGGCGCCAAATGAAGTAAGCCATGCTTGAAGTCCGCGATCTCAGCCTGTCCTACGGCAAACGCCCGATCCTGTCCGATCTGACCGTACAGCCCCTGCAAGCCGGCCAGCTGGTGGCCCTGCTCGGCCCGAACGGCAGCGGCAAGTCCACCCTGCTCAAGTCCCTGGCCGGGCTGCTCAAGCCCACGGCCGGCCACATCCTGCTGGACGGCCAGGAACTGAACGGCGTCAGCTTCGAGCAGCGCGCCCGGAAAGTCGTCTACCTGCCCCAGTCCCTGCCGGCCTCGGTGCACCTGCGCGTGTTCGAATCCGTGCTGGTGGCCGCCAACGCCTCGGCGCCCGGCGGCCAGGCCCGCGACGTGGACCACGAGCACATCCTGCGCATCCTGCAGCGCCTGGGCATCGCGCACCTGTCCATGCACTACCTGGACCAGCTCTCGGGCGGCCAGAAACAATTGGTGGGCCTGGCCCAGGCCCTGATCCGCAAGCCCAAGCTGCTGCTGCTGGACGAACCCCTGTCCGCCCTGGACCTGAACTACCAGTTCCACGTCATGGACCTGCTGGCCCAGGAGACCCATGACAACCAGCTCATCACCCTGATCGTGCTGCACGATCTGAACGTGGCCCTGCGCCACAGCGACTACGCCCTGATGATCCAGGGCGGCGGCCTGCTGGGCCAGGGCGCGCCGCGCGCGGTCATCACCCCCGATTCCCTGGCGCAGGCCTACGGCGTGCGCGCCCGCGTGGAGAGCTGCTCGCTCGGCACGCTGCAAATCATCATCGACGGGCTGCAAGAGCCCGTGCTGTGACCCCGGAGACCCCATGAAGATCCTGCGCCACCTGCTTGTCTCGCTGTCCCTGCTGCTGCCGCTGGCCGCCCACGCCCAGGCCATCCAGGTCACCGACGCCATGGGGCGCCAGGTGGAGCTGCCCGGCCCGGCCAAGCGCGTGGTGCTGGCCCAGGCGCGCCACTTTCCCGTGCTGGCCCTGGTGCATCCGGACCCGGCCGGCATCGTGGCGGGCTGGTCGGACGAATTCAAGACCTCGTTTGCCAACGAATACGAAAACTACCTCAAGCGCTTCCCCCAGTTGGCCTCGGTGCCCGTGGTGGGCCGCCACACCGCCGACACTTTCTCCGTGGAGCAGACCCTGGCGCTGCGCCCCGACCTGGTGGTGCTGACCGCCGCCTTCGCGGGGCTGACCCCCGGCCAGGATGCCGGCGACTCGCCCCTGATCCAGCGCCTGACCGCCGCACGCGTGCCGGTCATCGTCATCGACTTCTTCGTCAACCCGCTGGAAAACACCATTCCCAGCCTGCGCGCCCTGGGCTACGCGGTGGGCGAACAGGCCCGCACGGACGAATTCATCGCCTTCTACGAGCAGCACATGAAGGGCATCGCCCAGCGCCTGGCCGACCTGCCCGAAGGCGAACGCCCGCCCGTCTTCGTGCACGCGCACGCCGGCAGCACGGACTGCTGCAATTCGCCGGGCGCCGGAACCTTCAACGACATGATTTCCTATGCCGGCGGCCACAATATCGGCGCCGACGTGCTCAAGAGCTCCACCGGCAAGCTGAACTTCGAGTACATCAACTCGCGCGCGCCCCTGGGCTACGTGGCCACCGGCACCGGCTCGGGCAAACGCACCAGCTCGGGCCTGCGCATCGGCACGGGCGTGGCCCCCGAGCAGGCGCGCGCAAGCCTGCAGGCCATCATAGACGGCAACCGCCTGCAGGCCCTGCCGGCCGTGCGCAGCGGCAACAGCCACGGCATCTGGCACGCCTTCAACGATTCGCCCCTGCACATGATCTTCATCGAGGCCCTGGCCGGCTGGATCCACCCCGACCGCTTCCAGGGCGTATCCGCCGCGCAGACCCTGCAGGAGGTCAACCAGCGCTTCCTGACCGTGCCCATGGAAGGCACCTACATGATAGACCTGCTGGACGGACCGGCTCAGAGCGCAGCCGCCCGCTGATCCATGGCCCGCCTGATCCCGCTGGACCTGCCCCCTGCCGGGGGGCATGAACACCAGGCGCAACTGCGCCTGCCGCAGCAATCCCCCGCCCATGCCCTGCCCCTGCTGTGCCTGCTGGACGGCCAGTGGACCCTGCCGCTGCTGGAGCAAAGCGGCCACCCGGCACTGGAGCGCTGCGCCGTGCTGGCGCTGGGCTATGCCGGCGACCCGGAGCACATCAAGCGTTGCCGCGCCCTGGACTACACCCCGCCCGCCCCCGACGGCGCCCTGTGGACGGATCCGCGCGTACCGCGCTGGCAGGCCGGCGGCGCTCCCGCCATGGTCGAACAACTGCGTCTGGCGCTGGCCCTGTGCCGCCAAGTCGAGCCCGCCCTGGCCTCGTCCCCCGCCAGCCTGTACGGCCACTCCTACGCCGGCCTGTTCGTGCTCTACGCGCTGGTCCGGGGCGCCCTGCCCCTGGACCGCTACCTGTGCGCCAGCCCTTCGCTTTGGTGGCGCGATCCCCTCGTCTGGACCTTGCTGGAGGGCGCCACCGCGTCGGCCCGCATCGACATCCTGGCCGGCGCCTCGGAAGCCTGGTATCCGGTCAGCGCCCAGGCGGCCGGTCCCGAAGGACGCCGCAACGGCGTGCCTACCCTGCCCGCCATGCAAAAGCTGCAAAGCCTGCTGCAGAACCGCGGCCTGGCCGCGCAACTGTACGTGCTGCCCGACGCGGGCCACGGCCAGATGCTGGCCCGGGCCACCGTGCGCGCCCTGGAACTGGTCGTCGCCGCGCCGCGATCCTGAGCGCCCCTAGGGTAATTCCCCCCTTTCCCTCTCTTGTTTTAAGCCTAAACATCTTTTAGTCTGTATTTATATGCAAGTGCATAGAAATAACGAGTCAAAGACTGGAGACAGACATGAAGGTAGCGGTATTAGGTGGCGGACATGGTTGTTACGCGGCGGCAGCCGACCTGAGTGAACAAGGCCACGAGGTGCGCCTGTGGCGCCGCGACACGGCCCAGCTCCAGCCCCTGCTGGATCGCCCCGTCATCACCTTGAAGGACGAACGCGGCGAGCGCGAGGTCGCCATCGCCCGCGTGTGCGCCGACATCGGCCAGGCCATCGCCGGCGCCGACCTGGTGCTGATCCCGTCGCCGGCCATCGCCCAGCGGGACATCGCCCGCGCCATGGCCCCGCACCTGAGCGACGGCCAGGTCGTGTTCCTGCCGCCGGGCACCTTCGGCTCCTTCCTGATGAGCGAGATCGTGCGCGAACACGGCAATACGGCCGACGTGAGCTGGGCCGAGACCGGCACCCTGCCCTGGCTGGCGCGCAAGCACGGCGACACCGTCATCAACATCACCACGCGCGCCACGCGCCTGCCCACCGGCGTCTACCCGGCGCGCAACACCGACCACGCGCTGCAGGTCATCAGCCAGGTCTTCCCCAGCGTGGAGCGCTGCGAAGACGCCCTGTCCGGCGCGCTGATGAACGCCGCCCCCACCACCCCCCCGCCGCTCATCCTGATGAACGCCGGTCCCCTGGAGCACTTCCCCGCCTGGGACATCCATAACGAAGGCACCCAGCCTTCGGTGCGCGCCGTGACCACGCAGCTGGACAATGAGCGCATGCGCGTGCGCGAGGCCCTGGGCTATGGCGCGCCGCACTTCCCGCTGTCCGACCACTACGAGAACGACCAGTGGATGTACGGCGACCGTTCCTCGCACGCCAAGCTGGTCAAGAGCGGCGACTGGCGCGAGAAGATCGACCTGCAGGAGCACCGCTACATGCGCGAGGACACCATGCTGGGCCTGGCCTTCCTGGCCTCGGTGGCCGACTGGGCCCAAGTCGACGCGCCCGTGACCCGGGGCCTGCTGGCCGTGGCCGGCGCCATCGTCGGCCAGGACCTGCGCCGGGGCGAACGCACGCTGGGCGCCCTGGGGCTGGACGGGCTGAGCCGCGCCCAGATGCAGGAGCTGCTGGCCAACGGGAGAGCCTGATGAACGTCTCCGCCCCCATCGTCGCGGCGGGCGCGGGGCGCATGGGCCGGGGCATCGCCCTGGCCTACGCGCTGCGCGGCCATGCCGTGACCCTGCTGGATTTCAAGCCCCGCGGCGCGCAGGACAGCGCCCGCCTGGAAGCCGACATACGCCGGGAACTGCGCGCCACCCTGGAGCAGCTGGCCGAGCTGGGCCTGTTCCCGGCCGAGCAGGCCGACAGCCACCTGGCCCGCATCGCGCTGGCGCGCCTGGACGAGGCGGCCGGCGTGCTGGCCGGCGCGGACCTGGTCTATGAAGGCGTGCCCGAAACCCTGGAGGCCAAGCGCGACGCCCTGGGGCGCATCGCGCGGCATGCGCGGCCCGACGCCCTGATCGCGTCCACGACCTCCACCATGCTGGCCTCGGACCTGGCGCCCATGGTCAGCCATCCGGAACGCTTCCTGAACGCCCACTGGCTCAATCCCGCCTTTCTGATCCCGCTCGTCGAGATCAGCGCGCACCCCGGCACCAGCCAGGACGCGCTGGAGCGGCTGCGCGGCAATCTGGAGTCCATCGGCAAGGTGCCGGTGGTCTGCGGCTGCCACCCCGGCTTCATCGTGCCGCGCCTGCAGACCCTGATCATGAACGAGGCCGCCCGCATGGTGGACGAAGGCGTGGCCAGCGCCGCCGACATCGACAAGGCCACCCGCTACGGCCTGGGCTTTCGCTTCGCCAGCATAGGCGTGCTGGAGTTCATCGACTACGGCGGCAACGACATCTTGTATCACGCGGGCAATTACCTGGCGCAGAACCTGGATCCCCAGCGCTACGCCGTGCCCGACATCATCGCCCGCTACATGGAAAGCGGGCGCAACGGCCTGCGCAGCGGGCAAGGCTTTCACGATTACCCGGCCGAGCAGGAACAGGCGTACCGCCGCGATGTGCTGGCGCGCGTCCTGGGCATGCTGCGCCACGTCGGCCTGGCCCCCGCCGGCGCCGATCACCTCGCCAAGGAGACACAGGAATGAAAAAACGCGCTGCACTGCTGTTCGCCCTTATCGCCTGCCAGGGCCTGGCGCAGGCCCAGGACTTACCCACCTTGCGCGTGGGCTGGACCATTCCGGGTGAAGAAGCCAAGTACCTGATGGCCAAGCGCCCCGAGCTGTTCCCCAACCTGGGCAAGACCTACCAGATCCAGTGGACCCAGTTCCAGGGCACTTCGCCCATGGTGCAGGCCATGCGCGCCAAGGTGCTGGACTGCGCCACCATGGCGCCCATGTCGCTGGCCAACGGCGCCATCGAGAGCGGCCTGAAGGCCTACATCGTGGCCCAGCACGTGCACTCGGACGCGGGGCACTTCTCCGTGTACTGGGCCGTGAAAGAGGACAGCCCCATCAAGACGGCCGCCGACCTGAAGGGCAAGGTCATCGGCACCAACGCCTACGGTGCAGGGGTGTACTTCGACATGCTGCTGTGGCTGCGCCAGAACGGCATCGATCCGGACAAGGACGTCAAGATCGTGGAAACGGGCTTTCCGCCGGCCGCCGACGCCATCCGCAGCGGCCGCATCGACGCCGGCCCCATGGCCCAGCCCTTCGCCCTGCTGAATGAAGAAAAAGGCGGCCTGCGCAAGCTGTTCTCCCTGTCCGAAGTGGCCAGCCCGTCCGTGCAGATCTTCGAGGGCTGCAGCCAGGAATACAGCGACGCCCACCCCGACGTGGTGCGCGCCTACGTCCAGGACCTGAAGCACGCCATGAGCATGATGAACAAGGATCCGTCGCTGGCGGTGGAGGTCACCTCGCAGGTGACGCGCGCGCCCAAGGAGCTGCTGTCCAAGTACCTGTTCACCGACAAGGACTTCGCGCGCGTGCCCGACATGCAGCCGGACCTGGATTCCATCCAGAAGACCTATGACCGCTACCACGAGGCCGGCTTCCTGAAGCAGGCCCTGAACGTGCGGGACTTCTACCGCGCCGACCTGCGGGAGGACAAGCCATGATAGAACTGGACGGTGTGGGCAAGATATTCAGCACGCGCCGCGGCAGTTCGCACACGGCCCTGCGCGACATCGCCCTGGACATCCCCGCCGGCCGCTTCGTCTCCATCCTGGGACCCAGCGGCTGCGGCAAGAGCACGCTGCTCTACATGATAGGCGGCTTCGAGTCCTGCTCCAGCGGCCAGATCCGGGTCCAGGGCAAGCCGGTCACCGGCCCCGGCCCGGACCGCGGGCCGGTCTTCCAGGAATACGCCCTGTTCCCCTGGAAGACGGTGCTGGGCAATGTGGCCTACGGCATGCAGGAACAGGGCGTGCCGCGCCGCCAGGCCGAAGAGCGCGCCCGCGAGTGGCTGGACAAGGTCAAGCTAGGGCCCTACGCCTCCTTCTATCCGCGCGAGCTCTCCGGCGGCATGCGCCAGCGCGCCGCCATCGCCCGCACGCTGGCCTACGAGCCCGGCATCCTGCTGATGGACGAGCCCTTCGGGGCCCTGGATGCCCATACCCGCGTCAACCTGCAGACCGAACTGCTGACATTGTGGGAACAACTGCGCAACACCGTCGTCTTCGTGACGCACGGCGTGGACGAGGCCGTGTTCCTGTCCGACACCGTGGTCGTCATGACGGGCTCGCCGGGCCGGATCAAGGAAGTCGTGGACATAGACCTGCCGCGTCCGCGCGTGCGCGCCGAGCTGCTGCGCAACCCCGTCTACCAGGACACCATCATCCGGCTGGAACAGTCGCTGATGGCGGAGGCCCACCCATGAGCCCGCGGCACTGGTACGAGCGTCGCTGGGCCACGCTGGCCCTGGCCGCCGCCCTGGTGCTGCTGGCCTGGGCGGGCCTGGCCCGCTGGGTCGGCCTGGACTCCTTCCCCGGCCCCGAGGCGGCGCTGCGCGAGCTGCCCGCCCTGGTCGCCGACCCCACGGCCTGGAGCGCCATCCTGCAGTCGGTGGGGCGCATGTTCGCCGGCTACGCCCTGGCCCTGGCCGTGGCCGTGCCGCTGGGCCTGGCCATGGGCCGCAGCCGCCTGGTCTACACCCTGTTCTATCCGCTGGTCGCCCTGGCCTATCCCATGCCCAAGGCGGCGCTCATGCCCATCCTGATGCTGTGGTTCGGGCTGGGCGACTTTTCCAAGATCCTGGTCATCGCCATGGGCGTGTCCCTGCCGCTGCTCTACCACAGCTATCACGGCGCCTGCCGCATCGAGCCCAAGCTGGTCTGGGTGGCGCGCTCCATGGGCATGGGCCCGCTGGCGCGGCTGGGCAAGGTGGTGCTGCCCGCCGCCCTGCCCGAGGTGATGATAGGCTGCCGGGTCGGGGTGGTCATGGCGCTCATCGTGATGGTGTCCTCGGAGATGATCGCGCGCCAGGAAGGCATAGGCAATCTGCTCTTCACCTCCATGGACATGGCCCAGTACCCCACCGTCTACGCCGTGATCGTGCTGCTGGCCGTGCTGGGCATCGCCTGCGACGCCTTGTTCGAGCAGGTGCGCAAGCGCTGCACGCACTGGTACGACTCGGCCCAGGCCCTGATCGACAAGGGATGAACCCATGACAAGCAAAACCTTGCCCTCCGCCCGCCTGGAACCGCGCCCCGCGGCGGCCTCCATGCCCGCGCGGCGCTGGAACCTGTCGGGCCTGTCGCTGTGCATCAGTCCCGCGCTGCTGCTCATCGTCTGGGAACTGGCCACCCGCCTGGGCTGGGTCAGCCCGCAACTGCTGCCCGCGCCCTCGGCCATCGTGCTGCGCGTGCTGGAGCTGGCCGGACAGGCCGACTTCTGGCGCAACCTGGGCATCACGGTCTATCGTCTGCTCAGCGGCCTGCTGATCGCCTCGGCACTGGGCGTGGCGCTGGCGCTGGCGGCCCAGCTCTCGCGCTGGAGCGCTTTGCTGCTGGACGCCCTGATCCGCCTGCTGGCGCCCATCCCCAAGATCGCGCTGTACCCCGCGCTGATCCTGATCCTGGGCTTCGAGAGCGCCTCCAAGATATCTTTGGTGGTCTCGGACGCCATCTTCCCGGTGCTCATGGCCACCTGGGTGGCCGCCCAGACGGTGGACCGCAAGCTGATCTGGTCGGCGCGCGCCGCCGGCGCCTCGCGGGCGGCCTGCCTCTGGAAAGGCGTGCTGCCGGCCATCTGCCCCACCGTGCTGGCCGGCGTGCGCGTGGCCGGGGTGATCGCCTGCGTGGTCGTGTTCCTGGCCGAGATGATCGCCTCCACCGACGGCCTGGGCCACATGCTGACCACCGCCGCGCGCAGCTACCGCATCACCGACATGTTCGTGCCCCTGGTGTGGATCTGCCTGCTGGGCTTTGCCCTGAACCTGGCGATTGCCGCCTTGCAGCGCAAGGTGGATCATACGGGCTGACACGGCCACTCTCCCGGCCGCATCCACAGGCGCGGCCGGGACCTTGCGGGCCCGCTCCGCCGGCACGAGGGAGCAGGCCTGTTTTTTTTTGACGATTGCGTGGAACCAGAACAATCATGACGACCCCTACCCCGGCCGGCGCCGCCACCGACGCCTATACCGGGCACGACACCTTCATTCCCTATCTGCTGAACCGCACCACCTCGGCCCTGAACGCCGACTTCCAGATTCTGCTGCGCAGCCATGACCTGACGCTGCTGCACTGGCGCGTGCTGGCCTTCCTGAACGAGACCGACGGCCTGGGGGTCAGCACCCTGGCCCAGTACACCGATGTGGACCAGACCACACTGTCCCGCGCCCTGGTCGTCATGGAGAACGCCGGCTACATCTCCCGCCAGCCCAGCCCGCAGGACCAGCGCATGGTGCTGATCCATATCCAGGAGCAGGGCCGGCGCCACTTCCTGCACGTGCTGCCGGCGGCGCTGGACATCCACCTGCGCGCCATCCAGGGCTTCTCCGCCCAGGAGCTCAAGCAACTGCGCCAATTCCTGAATCGCATCCGCGCCAACATCAACGGGGAGGCGGCCTGATCGGGGAAGAACTTCACTGAACATTAATACGTTCAGGCTCTCACCCGCATTCCGACGTTGAGAACATTTTTTTCATCAAACTGCGGACGGGAACTGGTCGATAACAAAGCAGGCCTTTGAGAAGCCGCCGCTCAAGCCGGGGGACGAATCGCGCTCCGAGTTCACGACCCGCCCGCTCCGGCGTTCTGCCAAGGGAACCCGTGCGCAGCACGGGCGAAGGACCAGCCAAGCCGGCCCGCCCAGGCCCGCCTCAAGAAAGCTGAGACTTCCTCCTGCTTGGCCCGAAAGGCTACCTGCGCTTTACGCTTTATTTACCAGGCAAAAGCTCCTAAAATGATAATGATTAACATTTAGTAGAGCATCCGCACGCTCTGAAGCGGTAATCAGAGGCGCGGCCGCCTATCTTGCGGAACCAGAATTCGTGACCACCTCCCATCCCAGCGCTGGCCGACGCCAGCTCTTGCTGGCCGCCGCGGCCAGCCCCTTGCTGTTCGGCGTGCCGCGCCTGCTGCGCGCCCAGGACGGCCCTCTGAAGATCGCCCTGCTGACCTCGCTGTCCGGCCCCTTCGCCTCGTTGGGGGAGAGCATGCGCGCCGGCCTGGAGCTGATGCTGCAGCAGTGCAATTACGAGATGGGCGGACGCAAGGTGCAGCTGCTGGTCGAGGACGACCACGGCAAGCCCGATGAAGCCATCCGCAAGGTGCGCAAGCTGATCTCGCGCGACCGCATCGACGTGCTGGGCGGAGTCATCAGCGCCAACATCGCCCTGGCCATCCGCGACATCGTGCACGACGCCGAACTGCCCACCTTCATTTCCAACGCCGCCGCCAACGCCCTGGCGCGCGAGGCGGCCAGCCCCTACGTGTTCCGTCCCACCAAGACTAGCTGGATGCTGGGCCACACCGGCGCGCTCTGGACCTACGAACACATCGAAAAATCCGGCGGGATCACCCTAGGCTCGGACTACACGGCCGGGCGCGAATACATCGAGGACTTCGCCCATACCTACCAGGAACAGGGCGGCTCGCTGGGCGAGCGCATCTGGACGCCGCTGGGCACGCCGGACTTCGCGCCCATCATCATGAACCTAGCGGCCAGCAATCCCAAGTTCGTCTACACCTTTCTGGCCGGCGCGGACGCCGTGCGCTTTCACCAGCAGATGCAGGACTACCAGTTGCACGGCAAGATCCAGGTGATCGGCCCCGGCGCCCTGTACGACCAGGAAGACGTGGTCACGGCCGTGGGTGAAGCCGCCCTGGGCGGGGTCAGCACCTTTCACCAGTCGCCCGGCGCGGCCGGCGCCCAGGAATTCGCGGCCGCCTACCAGGCCGCGCGCGGCCGCCTGCCCGGCGAGGCCAGCACCTCCGGCTACGTCACAGGCCAGGTCATCAAGGCCGGCCTGGACGCCGTCAAGGGCGATCTCTCCAGCAAGCCGGCCTTCAAGCAGGCGCTGCTGGACAAGCCCATAGACACCGCCTTCGGGCCGCTACAATTCGACCCGCGCAACAACCAGTCCATCCTGGACATCTACGTGAACGAAGTGCGCAAGGACGCGCAAGGGCGCCCCTTCAACACCGTCGTGCACACCTACTCCCGCATCCAGGATCCCGGCCCGCGCAGTTGAGCACCGCCTTGTCTTACTTCCTGCTTCAAGCCCTGAACGCCTTGTCCTTCTCGGCCCTGCTGATGTTGGCGGGGCTGGGGCTGTCCCTGGTGCTCAGCCTGATGAACTTCATCAATCTGACCCACGGCTCCTTCTTCCTGCTGGGCGGCTACATCGGCGTGCAATGGCTGGCCTCGGGCGCGCCCTGGTGGCTGGCCTTCCCGGCCGCCTTCGTGCTGTGCGCCCTCATGGGCTGGCTGCTGGACCGCTTTCCGTTCCGCCAGTTCTACCAGCGCACCCACCTGATGCAGGTGCTGCTGACCTACGGCATCTCGGTCATCTTCGCGGACCTGATGCGCTGGGGCTTCAGCGCCGACACGCTCTCGCCCGTGCTGCCCCAGGCGCTGCGCGGCGTCGTGTGGGTGCTGGGCCTGCCCTTCCCGGCCTACCGCCTGTTCCTGATCGTCACCGGCCTGGCGCTGGCCCTGCTGTTCTGGCTGCTGCTGGACCGCACCCTGTGGGGCGCGGCCATACGCGCCTGCGTGCAGGACGCTGGCGTCGTCGAAACCCTGGGCCTGGATTCGCGTCGCCTGTTCGCCATCGGCATGGCGCTGGCCGCCGGCCTGGCCGGACTGGGCGGGGCCCTGGGCGCGGGCATGCTGTCCGTCTACCCCGGCCTGGACGAGGAAATCCTGTTGCTGGCCCTGCTGGTGGTGGTCATCGGCGGCCTGAACTCGGTGCGCGGCACCCTGCTGTGCGCCCTGATCCTGGGTTTTGTCAGCACCTTCGCCCGCGTCTGGGTGCCCGCCTTCGCCAACGCCGCCACGCTGGCGGTCATGCTGGGCATGCTGGCCATCTGGCCGCGCGGTCTGAACAGTTCTTCCACGCGTCAAGTCTAGGAACCTGTTCAATGCGCACCCGATCCACCTCCCCGCTGTCCTCCTGGCTATGGCCCGCGCTGGCCAGCCTCGTGCTGCTGAGCAGCGCGGCCTGGGGCGACCCCTTCCTGTGGCGCTTCGCCACCGAAGCCCTGCTCATCGGCTGCGCGGTGCTCAGCATCAACCTGCTGATCGGCTACGGCGGCCTGGTGTCCCTGGGCCACGGCGCCGTATTCGGCTTCGCCGGCTACGCGACCGCCATCGCCAGCCAGTCGCTGGGCGCCAGCCTGCCGCTGGTCCTGGCGATCGGCATCCTGGCGGGCGTGCTGCTCTCGGTCCTGATGGCCCTGGTCAGCCTGCGCACCTCGGACCTGTTCTTCCTGGTCACCACGCTGGTCGCCGGCCAACTGGTCTGGGAAGTGGCCTTCCGCTGGCGCGAGCTGACCGGCGGGGCCGACGGCCTGCGCGGATTCCCGCGCCTGAGCCTGGGCGACATCCCCTGAGCGCCCCCTACACCCTGATGACGCTGGCCCTGGCATTGGCGCTGCTGTGCTGGCTGCTGCTGCGCTCCTTCAGCCGCGCGCCCATCGGCCTGGCCCTGGTCGGCCTGCGCGACCAGCCCCTGCGCACGGCCGCCCTGGGCTACCAGGCCTGGCGCATCCGCCTTTGCGCCTTCATGACGGCCGGCGCGGTCGCAGGCGCGGCCGGCGGCCTGTACCCTTTCGCCAACCAGTACGTCAGCCCGCAGCAGGTGCACTGGAGCTTCTCGGCCACCCTCATCATCATGGGCGTGATCGGCGGCATACGCACCTGGCGCGGCGCCTTCATCGGCGCGACCGTCTACCTGTTCGCACAAACCTACCTGAGCTCCTACACCGACCGCTGGCAACTGCTGGTGGGCCTGATCTTCGTGGCCACCGTGCTCTTCATGCCCAACGGCCTGGCCGAGCGGCGCAGGAGATCTTCGTGAGCGCACTGCTGAGCTTGCGCGGCGTGGCACTGCGCGTGGGCGGACTGGAGATCCTGAGCTGCGTGGACCTGGACCTGCAGGCCGGCGAGACCCTGGGACTGATCGGCCCCAACGGCGCCGGCAAGACCACGCTGTTCAACATCATCAACGGGATGGCCCGGCCGTCGGCCGGTCAGGTGCTGCTGGACGGCGCCGACCTGCGCGCGCACAGCCCCATCCAGCGCGCCCGGCTGGGTCTGGTGCGCAGCTTCCAGACCAGCCGCATCTTTCCCGAATTGAACCTGCTGCAGAACCTGGCCCTGGCCGTGCGCCTGAAAAAAGGCTGCGGCTACCGCTGGTGGGTCCGCGACGCCGCGCGACGCGACAGCGACGCCGCCGCCCTGGCGCTGCTGGAGCACAGCGGCCTGGCCGGCCGCGGCCACATTCCGGCCCGTTCGCTGTCCTTCGGCGAGCAGCGCATCCTGGACCTGCTCATCGCCCTGGCGCAACAGCCGCGCGTGCTGCTGCTGGACGAACCGACCGCAGGGCTGTCCGAATCCGAATCGCGCGAGGTCATAGCCCTGGTGCACGCGATGCGCGGCCAGTGCGCCGTGCTGCTGATCAGCCACGACATCGACATCGTCTTCCAGGAGTGCGACCGCATCGCCGTGCTGTCCTCCGGAAACCTGCTGACGACCGGCACGCCCGCGCAAGTGCGCCGCCACGCGGGCGCGCGCCAGGCCTACCTGGGCGAACTGGCCCTGGAGACGGCATGAACACAGACTTGACACTGGGCGGCCTGTGCGCCCGCTACGACAGCGCCGACATCCTGCAGGACATCAGCCTGGACATTCCCGCCGGGCAGAGTGTGGCCCTGCTGGGGCGCAACGGCGCCGGCAAGACCAGCCTGCTGCACTGCCTGTTCAACATGGGGCCGCAGTGGCGCGGCCAGGTCCGCATCAAGGGCCAGGACATCGCCGGCTGGCCCACGCACCGCATCGCCCGCCTGGGCATGGCGCTGGTGCCCCAGGGGCGGGGCCGCTTCCCCACCCTGACCGTGGCCGAAAGCCTGCGGCTGGCCGGCCTGGCGCGCCGCGCCCGCCCCGGGGACGCCTGGACGCTGGAACGCATCTATGACGCCATGCCGCGCCTCCACGAGCGCCGCCGGTCCTCCTGCGCCGCGCTCAGCGGCGGCGAGCGGCAACTGCTGGCGCTGGCCCGCGCCCTGCTGACGCAGTCCTCCATCCTCCTGCTGGACGAACCCAGCGAGGGGCTGGCGCCCATGACCATCGAGGACACCCTGCTGCCCCAGCTCCAGCAATTGCGCGAGCAAGGCATCACCGTGCTGCTGGCCGAGCAGAACCTGAACCTGGCCCTGCGGCTGGCCGACCGGGCGCTGCTGCTGGGCCACGGGCAACTGGTGTACGACGGCCCGGCCCGGCAACTGCGCCAGGACGCCGCGCTGCTGCAGCGCCACCTGGGACTCTGACGTGCTTCGCCTGTTCGCCCTGCCGCTGCCGCTGGCGCCCGGACTCCTTCCCTGGCTGCAGGCCCAGTTGCCGAACAGCCTACAGGCGGGCATCGCCCGGCGCCGCCGGCCTGCCGACCAGCACCTGAGCCTGCTGGCCCACGCAGCACTGCGCCACCTGCTGGCTCCGCTGCTGGGCTGCGCGCCGCAAGAACTCCCCATCCGCATCCTGCCCCATGGCAAGCCCGTCCTGGACACCGCACGCCCCGACCTGCACTTCAGCCTGTCGCACAGCGGCGAACGCGTGCTGCTGGGCTTCGCCGACCAGCCGCTGGGCGTGGACATCGAGGCCATCCGCCGTCCCGTGGCGCCCGCCCTGGTGCGCCAGTGCAGCCTGCCCGCCGAACAGGACTGGCTGCGCGGCGATGCGGACTTCTACGCCCTGTGGTGCGCCAAGGAGGCCGCCCTGAAGCAGGCCGGCACCGGCTTCAGCATAGGCCCCCGGGAACTGGCCCTGGACGCCCATCCCGACCTGGGCTGCGACGTGCGCTCGGCCCATACCGTCCTGGACGGGCTGCGCGTACAGAGCAGCGCGCCCGAGCCGGGCTACGCCGCCGCCCTGTGCCTGCCGGCGACGCTGCCGCCCTGGCGGATCGAATACATGGACCCCGTCCGCCTGCCCGAAAGCCGGCTGGACCGCGCCCCGGAAACCTGAGCGCGAGGCTCTATCCCTACACAAGCCACTCTTTTTATGTAATAGTTCTCATTACCATGATGACATCTATTCCTGTTGAACAAAACTGGCCCGAAGAATTCGCCCAGCGCTACCGCGCCGCCGGCCACTGGCAAGGCGAAACCTTCGGGGCCCTGCTGCGCACGCGCGCGCAACGCCACCCTGAACGCGAAGCCGTCGTCGGCGGGCAACAGCGCTGGACCTATGGCGCGCTGGACCAATACGCCAGCCAGATCGCCGCCGGCCTGCTCAAGGCGGGCCTGCGCAAGGGCGACCGCGTGCTGGTGCACCTGCCCAACATTCCCGAATTCATCAGCGTGATCTTCGGCCTGCTCCGCGCCGGCCTGCTGCCCGTCTATGCGCTGCCGGCGCACCGCATCACCGAGATCGAACACTTCGCCAACAGCGCTCCGGCGCGCGCCTACGTCGGCGTGGACCAGCACGCGGGCTTCGATTACCTGCCCCTGGTGCGTGAACTGCGCGAGCGCTGCCCGCAGGTCGAACACGTCTTCATCGTGGGCCAGGCCCAGGAATTCACCTCACTGGCGCAGCTGCAGGCCAGCGCCCTGGATATGGACGTGCCGGCCTCGGCGGCCCAGCCCTCGGACGTGGCCTTCCTGCAGATCTCCGGCGGCAGCACCGGCCTGTCCAAGCTGATCCCGCGCACGCACGACGACTACATTTACACTCTGCGCGAAAGCGCCAGGATCGCCGGCCTGGACCAGACCAGCGTCTTTCTGGGCGCGCTGCCCATCGCGCACAACTTCCCCATGAGCTCGCCCGGCTTCCTTGGCGCCCTGTACGCCGGCGCCAAGGTGGTGCTGAGCCCGGCGCCCAGCCCCGACGCCTGCTTCGAGCTGATCGAGCGCGAAGGCGTGACGGACACCAGCCTGGTGCCGCCGCTGCTGCTGCTCTGGCTGGAGGCCGCCGGCAAGGCCACGGCCCGTCTGGATTCCCTGAAGGTCATCCAGGTCGGCGGCGCCAAGCTGAACGCCGAAGTGGCCAAGCGCGTGCGCCCCACCCTGGGCGTCACCCTGCAGCAGGTCTTCGGCATGGCCGAAGGCCTGGTCAACTACACGCGCCTGGACGACCCCGAGGACATCATCGTCAACACCCAGGGCCGCCCCATCAGCCCGGACGACGAGATCCTGATCGTGGACGACGAGGGCCAGCCCGTGGCGCCCGGCCAGACCGGCTACCTGCTCACGCGCGGCCCCTACACGATCCGCGCCTACCACAACAACCCGGCCGCCAATGCGCGCTCCTTCACCGAGGACGGCTTCTACCGCACCGGGGACGTGGTGCGCATGACGCCCGAAGGCTACCTGGTGGTGCAGGGCCGCGCCACCGACCACATCAACCGCGCCGGCGAGAAGATCTCCGCCGAGGAGATCGAGGACCATCTGCTGGCCCACCCCAATGTGTTCGACGCCGCCGTGGTCTCGGTGCCCGATGAATTCCTGGGCGAGCGCAGCTGCGCCTTCATCATCCCCAAGCAGGACAAGCCGCGCGCCGTGGAGCTGAAGAAATGGATACGCAGCCGCGGCCTGGCCGACTTCAAGGTGCCCGACCAGATCGTCTTCGTGGACCGCTTCATGGAAACCGCCGCCCTGAAGATCAGCCGCAAAGAGCTGCGCGCGCAACTGCGCCAGCAATTGGAAAACACGACGCAAGAATGACTATGTATACCGCTCTCACCCTGGAACGCATGCGCCAGGACATCGCCGCCATGCTGCACGAAGACCCCGAGGACATCCAGGACGACGACAACCTGATGGATCTGGGCCTGGACTCCATGCGCGTCATGACGCTGGCCACCCGCTGGCGCGAAGCCGGGGCGCCCGTCGAATTTTCGGAGATGGCCTCGGTCGTCACCCTGGGCCAATGGTGGGCGCTGATCGAGCGCGCCCAGCAAAGCGCCCGCTGATTCACCCCGTTGCACCCGTTCCGCGATGTCTGACCCTGTTGCCAATCTCCCGCTGCGCCCCCTGACCGAAGCCCAGGAAGGGCTGTGGTACGCCCAACGCCTGGATCCGCTCAACCCGGTCTTCAATACCGGCCACTGCACGGAGATCCGCAGCCCCCTGGACATCGCCCTGTTCGCCCAGGCCGTCAACGCCACGCTGGCCGAGGCCGACGCCCTGGCGCTGCGGATGGCGGACACGACCGAAGGGCCTCGCCAGTACATCTGCGAGGCGGCGCGCATCCAACTGGAGATCATGGACCTGTCCCAGGCGCCGGACGGGCATGAGCAGGCCCGGCGCATCCTGCTGGCCGATCTGCATACCCCGCTGGACCCCGCCAGCGCGCCGCTGGCCCGCCACATCCTCTTCGTGCTCGGCCCCAGCCGCTGCCTGTGGTATCAGCGCATACACCACCTGGCCGCCGACGGCTACGGCATGGCCCTGATCGAGACCCGCGTGGTCAAGCTCTACAAGGCCTTGCTGCAGGGGCGCGCCGACCACGGCGAACCGCTGCTGCCCTTCGCCCTGCTGCAGGACGACGACCAGGCCTACCGGGAATCCGAACGCCGCGCCAAGGACCGCCAGTTCTGGCTGGACGCCCTGGGCTCGGCCGAGCCGGCCCAGAGCCTGGCCGAATCCCAGGCGCTCAGCGATCACCGCTTCCTGCTGGCGCGCGCCGCCGTCGACCCCGCGCTGACCGGGAGGCTGCAGGCGCTGTCCCGGCGCAGCGACATCAGTTGGCCCGACATCCTGACCGCCCTGACGGCCGCCTACGTGCGCCGCCACACCCGCCAGGACGAATGCATCGTGGGCGTGCCCTGGATGGGCCGCCTGGGCAATGTCAGCGCCCGCATCGTGGCCACCGTCATGAACGTAGCGCCGCTGCGCCTGCGGATCGACGAATCCCTGCCGCTGGAGCAGTACCTGATACAGGTCGCCAAGGCCCTGCGCGAGGCGCGCCGCCACGGCCGCTACCGCATCGAGCAGTTGCGCCGCGACCTGGGCCTGCTGGGCGGCATGCGCCGCCTGCACGGCCCCATCATCAACGTGCTCCCCTTCGACGCGCCCTATGAACAGGCCGGCCTGGACGCCAGCCAGACCGTGCTGTGCGCCGGCCCCGTGGAAGACCTGAACTTCACCTTCCGCGCCCAGCCCGACGCGGGCGGCATGCGCCTGGAAGTGGAAGCCAATCCGCGCCTGTACACCCAGGACCAGATCCAGACCCATCTGCGGCGCCTGGAACAGTTCCTGATCCGCGCCCTGCAGGCGGACACGCTGGCCGCCGTGCCTACGCTGACCGACGCCGAGCATCGCCACTGGATCGAAGAGGTCAACCAGACCGCGCACCCCGTGCCCGAGACCACGCTCTGGGCCCTGATCGAAGAACAGTTGCGCCTGCGCCCCGATCAGCCCGGCCTGGAGTTCGACGGCCAGGTGCTCAGTTACGCCCAGATCGATCGCCAGAGCGCCAACCTGGCCGCCCAGTTGCGCCAGGCGGGCGTGCAGACCGGCGACATCGTGGCCGTGGCCCTGCCGCGCTCGCTGGAACTGGTGCTGTCCCTGCTGGCGATCCATCGCGCCGGCGCCGGCTACCTGCCGCTGGACCTGCAGCAGCCCCAGGACCGCCTGAACACCATTCTGCAGGCCGCCCGGCCGCGCCTGCTGCTGGCTCAGCCCGGCTGCGCCCTGCAGGCTCCCCTGCTCACGCCGCGCCCGCAGGACGACACCGACGCCGGCGCCTGGACCCCGGCGGGCCCGCATGATCCGGCCTACATCATCTACACCTCGGGCTCCACCGGCGCGCCCAAGGGCGTGCTGATCAACCACGACGCCATCGTCAACCGGCTGCTGTGGATGAAGACCCACTACGGCATAGGTCCGGGCGAGCGCATCCTGCAGAAGACGCCGGCCACGTTCGACGTGTCCGTCTGGGAATTCTTCCTGCCTTTCCTGAGCGGCGCCACCCTGGTGGTCGCGCCGCCCGAGGCCCACAAGGATCCCGCCCATATCGCCCGCCTGATGCGCGAGCGCGGCATCACCGTGCTGCACTTCGTGCCCTCCATGCTGGCCGCCTTCCTGGACGAGCCGGCCGCCCGCGGCCTGGCGCCGCGCCTGGTGTTCTGCAGCGGCGAAGAACTGCCGGCCGCCACCCGCGACCGCTTCCACGCCACCCTGCACGCCGAGCTGCACAATCTCTACGGTCCCACCGAAGCCGCCGTGGATGTCTCCTGGTGGCCAGCCTCGCGCCAGGACCGCTCCCAGCCCATCCCCATCGGCTTCCCGGTCTGGAACACGGCCCTGTACATCCTGGACGAACAGTTGCGGCCCGTGCCGCCCGGCGTGGCCGGCCACCTGTATCTGGCCGGTCGCCAGCTGGCGCAGGGCTACTGGGGCCGCCCCGACCTGACGGCCGAACGCTTCGTGCCCGATCCCTTCGCCCTGCATGGCGACCGCATGTACGCCACGGGCGACGTGGCCCGCTGGCGCGAGGACGGCGCCGTGGTCTTCCTGGGACGTTCGGACCACCAGATCAAGCTGCGCGGCCAGCGCATCGAACTGGGCGAGATCGAAGCCGTGCTGGCCCGTCACCCGGACGTGGCCCATGTGGCCGTGATTGCCCGCGAGGACACGCCCGGCCAGATGGCCATCGTGGCCTACTGGGTGCCGCAGCCGCGCAGCGGCGCCGACGAGGCCGCGCTGGCCGCCTTTGTCGGCGAGCACCTGCCCGCCTACATGATCCCGGCCGCCTGGGTCGTCCTGCCCGAGCTGCCCGTCACCGCCAATGGCAAGCTGGACCGCAAGGCCCTGCCGGCGCCCGCGCTGCAGGCCCGGCCTGCGGGCCGGCCGCTGAGCGGCGCCACGGAGCAGCAGATCGCCGCCGCTTTTGCCGTCGTCCTGGGAAGCAATGAAGCCTTCTATGCCGACGACGACTTCTTCGCCCTGGGCGGCCACTCCCTGCTGGCCGCCAAGCTGGCCCTGATCCTGCGCGAGCAGCGCGGCCAGGATATTTCCCTGGGCACGATTTTCGAGTACCCGACCATCGCCCGGCTGGCGCGCCACCTGGACCAGGCCGGCGCGGCCGCGGGCGACGGCTTCGGCCCGCTCATCACGCTGCGCCCGGCGCAGGACGAACAGCCCGCCTTGTTCGTGATTCATCCGGCCGGCGGCCTGTCCTGGTGCTACGGCGCGCTGGCGCGCCGCCTGCCGCCGGGACGCGCCATCTACGGCCTGCAGGCCGGCGTGCTGTCGGACGAGGCCCTGGGCCTGGACGCCAGCCTGGAAGCCATGGCGCAGGCCTACGCGGACCGCCTCGAACAGGCCCAGCCGCAAGGCCCCTATCATCTGGCCGGCTGGTCGGTGGGCGGCATCATCGCCCAGGCCATGGCGGTGGAGCTGCGGCGCCGCGGGCACGGCGTGGGCCTGCTGGCCCTGCTGGACGCCTACCCGAGCGATGCCTGGCGCGGCCAGCCCGAGCCCGAGCCCAACGCCATCTACAAGGCGCTGCTGCACATCGCCGGCCACGATCCGGACAGCCTGCCGGACGTGGCGCTGACGCGCGAAGGCGTGATCGGCTTTCTCAAGCGCAGCGGCCATCCCCTGGCGGAACTGCCCGACGCCCGCCTGGACAGCGTGTTCCAGGTCGTGGAGAACAACAACCGGCTGGTGCGACGCCACCGCCACCAGGCCTACGACGGCCCGGTGCTGTACTTTCGCGCCGCCCTGGACCATGCGGGCACCAACCTGCATCCGGACCTGTGGCGGCCCTACGTCGCGCAGCTCGAGAGCCATGACATCGCCTCGCTGCACGCCCACCTGACCGGCCCCGAAGCCGTGGCCGTCATGGCCCCGCTGATGGAGTCGGCCATGGTCCGCGCCGAACAGGCCGCGGCCCAACCTGTATGTGATGCCTGATCCATGTCTGTAAGCCGTTTCCTCCTGGACATTTCCCCGTTGCGCGAGAGCCGCGCGTTCCGCTACGCCTACTTCGCGCGCGCCGCCACCGTGCTGGTCACCGGCATGCTGATGGTGGCGGCCAGCATCCAGCTCTACGATCTGACCCAGTCCAGCGTGGCCGTGGCCTTCCTGAACGTGTCCATGGCCACGCCCATGGTGATCGCGCTCATCATCGGCGGCGTGCTCTCGGACCGCATGGACAGGCGCAGCCTGATGGTCTGGTCGCGCAGCGTCTACATCATCAGCGTGGTGCTGTTCCTGGTGAACACGCTGCTGCCCCAGCCCGGCGTCTGGCTGATCTACCTGGCGGCCGCCATCGGCGGCGCGGCCGGCGGCATCAGCGTGCCGGCCATGATGGCCGCCACCCCCGCGCTGGTGGGCCGCGACAAGCTGGCCGCGGCCGCCGCCCTGTCGGGCCTGGCCATGCAGCTGGGCGGCATCATAGGCCCGGCCCTGGCCGGCCTGCTGATCTCCGGTCCCGGGCTGATCTTCTGCTATGTCATCGTGCTGTGCGGCGTCATCGTCACCCCCCTGCTGCTGCGCGCCCTGCCTTCCCTGCCTCCGCAGACCGGCAACCGTCCGCCGCAGAAGGCCTTGCAATCGCTGCAGGACGGCCTGCGCTTCGTGGCGGGCAATCCGCTGCTGCGCGCCCTGCTGCTGATCGACCTGGCCGCCCTGATCCTGGCCACGCCCCTGGCCCTGCTGCCCGAATGGGGCGACGCCATCCTGGGCATGGGCGCGCAGGCCCCCGGCTACCTGTATGCGGCTCCCGCCGTGGGCGCGACGCTGGCGGCCCTGTCCAGCGGCTGGTGCCGACAGGTGGCCCGCCCCGGCGCGGCCATCGTGGCGGCCGTGCTCATCTGGGGCCTGGCCGTGGCCGCGCTGGCGCTGCATGCCTCGCTGGCCTGGGCCCTGGCCTGCCTGGCCGTAATGGGCGCCGCCGACACGATTTCCAAGATCCTGCGCATGGCGCTGGTCCAGAAGCACACGCCCGACTATCTGCTGGGCCGGGTCTCCAGCCTGTGGATGACGCAGTATTCACTGGGCCAGGCCCTGGGCAATGTGCAGATGGGCTACCTGTCCCGCCTGCTGCAGCCCGCACTGGCCGTGACCGTGGGCGGACTGGCCTGCGCCGCCATGGCCGCCGGCTTCGGCGCCCTGAACCGCGGCCTGCGCGCGGTCCGTCAACAGGATGCGCCGCCCCATGCCTGAGTTTCTTCATTCGTTCCGCTTTGCCTTGCTGTACACCTGTAGCAGGACGTCCCGGCCGGGACGTCCCGACGCCCGAACTTTTTTTTAGGATAAATAGATGCAAATCAATTTCAATTGCATTCGCCATACTCCTGCCAGCCTGCTGCGCAAGGCCGGCCTGAGCGCCGCCGTCCTGTCGCTGTCGCTGGCCAACGCCTTTGCCGCGCCGTCGTTCGATCAGCCCGACCCGGACTTCCGCGGCATGGTCACTGCCGCCGGCGCGGTCTACCCGGGCTCCGACGCTCAACTGGCCGGCCGCGGCTTCACGCCCGGCCAGGAAGTCATCCTGCTGCAGAACGGCAACGCCCTGACCCAGGACGCCCTGGTCGCCGACAAGGACGGCAACATCAGCGCCAAAGTCGCCATCCCGGCCCAAGCCGCGACCGGCTTGCACCCCGTGGTCGTGCAGGCCAGCAAGCCCTCGGCCGCCGCCGTGTTCGAGCTGAAGGTCTCGCCCAAGGTCGAGCTGAGCGGCCAGGACAAGTTCGAGCTGCAATCGCAGCATCTGGTCCCCGGCCTGTACCAGAGCGCCTACAGCCCCAGGAGCAAGGCGCTGTTCGTGACCTCCGCCGTGGGCCGCCCTCCCGTCAAGGAATCCCAGCTGCTCAAGGTCAATCCCCAGACCCTGGCCATCGAAGCCCGCGTGACGCCCGCCGCCCAGAAAGGCCGTGACGACGGCCAGGTGCAGGCCGTCTACGGCGTGGGCGTGGACGACGCCCACGGCAACGTCTGGGTCACCAACACCCGCAGCAACACCGTGTCCGTCTACAGCCAGAAGGACCTGAAGCTGGTCAAGCAGTTCGAGGACGGCGCCGCCAGCCATGCCCGCGACGTGGCCATCGACGAAAAGGCCCAGCGCGCCTATGTGTCTTCGCCCGGCTCCAAGCTGATCTCGGTGTTCGACACCAAGAAGCTCGCCGCCCTGGAGCCCATCGAGCTCAAGTCCAGGACCCGCAAGGAGCTGAGCCCCATGAGCCTGGCCCTGGACAGCGAGCATGGCCGCCTCTATACCGTCAGCGCCAGCACCAATGAGCTGATCATCGTCGACCTGAAGAACGGCAACGCCCAGACCGTCCACGCCCTGCCCGGCGCGCGCGGCGCCGCCGGCGTGGCCGTGGACAGCAAGAACGAGCAGGTCTACGTGGCCTCCCAGGGCAGCGACAACCTGCTGATCGTCGACGCCAAGGACGGCAAGGTGCTGCACCAGGTTCTGGTGGGCGCCGGCGCGCTGAACGTGGCCTATGACCCCAAGACCGAACTGGCCTACGTGGCCTCGCGCGGCGCGGGCACCGTCACGGCCGTCAACGGCAAGGGCGAGATCGTGGCCAACCTGGACGGCGGCAGCTTCCCCAACCACGTCTCGCTGGACGGCCTGGGCAATGCCTACCTGGTCAACAAAGCCAAGGGCAAGGACGATCCGACCGCCGACCGCATCACCCGCATCCACCTGAAGTAAGCCCGCAACGGCCCCCGCGGGGGCCCGACCGGCCAGCCGATTGAACCGAAAGGGGCTCCCATGAACAGCCGAATCAGTGATGAAGTCCGAGCCTGCACCATCGAGCAATGGCTGCAGCACTACCAGGCCGGCAGCACCGTGTTCGCCTCGCCCACCGTCAGCCTGATGGCGCAGGGCACGGCGCTGGAACTGCACGCGACCAACGCCCAGGGGCAGTTGCTCGCGCAGTCGCGGGACCTGCTGGAGCAGGCGCACCGGCGCGGCCTGGCCGCCCCCTGCTGCTGGGGGCCATCCCTTTCAATCCGGCCCGCCAGGCCTACCTGCGCGTGCCCGCCCAATATCGCCGCGACCCGGTGCTGCTGCGTCCCGTGCAGCGTCCGCCGCTGGCGCGCTCGGCCAATACCGTGGCCGCGCAACGCCTGCAGCCCGACGGTCCCGGCTACGAAGACAGCGTCGCCCGCATCCTGGAGGTGATGCGGGCGCAGGGCATCCAGAAAACCGTCATGGCGCGCACCGTGTCCGTGACGCTGGAGCAGCCGCTGGACCGCCTGACCGTCTTGCGCAACATGCTGCACGGCAATCCCGCCGGCTACACCTACGCCATGCCCTTGCCGGGCGGCGACGTCGGCGATCCCGCCACCTTCTTCGGCGCCAGCCCTGAACTGCTGGTGCGCCGCCACGGCGAGCGGGTCACCGTCAATCCGCTGGCCGGCACCGCGCCGCGCCATGCCGACCCGCAGCGCGACCAGGCCAGCGCCGAGCACCTGATGGCATCGGGCAAGGACCTGCGCGAGCACGCCTACGTCATCGACGACGTGGTGCGCATCCTGTCGCGATTCTGCGACGAGCTGGAGGTGCCCGACGGCCCCAGCCTGACCAGCACGGCCAATCTCTGGCACCTTTCCACCCGGATCAGCGGCCGCCTGCGCAACCCGGGCACCAGTTCGCTGGAACTGGCCCTGGCCATGCATCCCACCCCGGCCGTGTGCGGCTACCCCACGCTGCCGGCCATGCAGGCCATCGAAGCCGCGGAATCCTTCGAGCGCGGCTTCTTCGCCGGCGCCATAGGCTGGAGCGACCATGAAGGCAACGGCGAGTGGGCCGTGGCCATACGCTGCGCCCACTACGAGCGGCAGCGCCTGACGCTGTCCGCCGGCGCCGGCATCGTCGAGGGCTCGCGCCCCGAACTGGAGCGCCAGGAGACCGGCAACAAACTGATGACCCTGATTCACTCCCTGGGCCTGGCCCAGGACATAACCATCTGACGGAGACCCGGCCATGACCATTCATGCGCTTCCCAGCTACCCCCTGCCCGAGGCCCCGGTGGCCAATCGCGTGGACTGGCGTCCCCAGGCGCAACGCGCCGCGCTGCTGATCCATGACATGCAGGCCTATTTCCTGCGCAAGTACGATATGGATCAGGCGCCCATTCCCGCCCTGATCGAGCGCATCGCCGCCTTGCGCGCCCTGTGCCGGGAACTGGGCATTCCCGTGTTCTACACGGCCCAGCCGGTCGAGCAGCCCGCGCAGGACCGCGCCCTGCTGAACGACTTCTGGGGGCCGGGCCTGACCAATCCGCAGTTCCATGAGCAGCAGGCCGTCATTCCCGAACTGGCGCCCGCCGAGGACGACATCATGCTGACCAAATGGCGCTACAGCGCCTTCCAGCGCTCCAACCTGCGCCAGCACCTGGCCGAGCTGGGCCGCGACCAGCTCATCATCACCGGCGTCTACGCACACATAGGCTGCATGACCACGGCCCTGGAAGCCTTCATGCAGGACATCCAGCCCTTCCTGGCCATCGACGGCGTGGCGGACTTCTCGCTGGAAGAGCACGAGATGGCCGTGCGCCATGTCTCCCAGCGCTGCGGCGTCAGCCTGACCTGCGCCCAGATCCAGGACAGCCTGAACGCCTGATGGAGACCGCCACGACATGAGCACATCAACACTGGAATTCGACGGCGAATGCATCGCCGTCACCGGCGCGGCCAGCGGCATAGGCGCCGCGGTGACGCGGCTGCTGCTCGAGCGCGGCGCGCGCGTGATCGCCATGGACCTGGACGCCGACGGCCTGGCGCGCCTGGGCGAAGCCGGGCGCAAGGACCGCCTGTCCTGCCACACGGTGGACGTCAGCGACGCCCGGGCCGTGGACCAGGCCCTGGCCGAGGGCCAGGCCAGGCTGGGCCCCACCCGGCGCCTGGCCTGCGTGGCCGGGGTATTGCAGATGGGCCGCATCACCGAGCTGAGCAACGAGCAATGGGACCGCACGTTCGCCATCAACGCCACAGGGGTCTTCAACGTCTGCCGCAACGTGGCCAAAGGCATGATGGCACGCCGCCAGGGCGCCATCGTGACGGTCAGCTCCAATTCCGCCGCCACCCCGCGCATCGCCATGGGCGCCTACGCGGCCTCCAAGGCTGCGGTCAGCCAGTTGACCCGCTGCCTGGGCCTGGAACTGGCCGAGTACGGCATACGCGTGAATATCGTCTCGCCCGGCTCCACGGACACGGCCATGCAGCAGGCCATGTGGAAACAGGGCAGTTCGCGCGAGACTGTCATTGCCGGCTCGGGCGAGCACTATCGCCTGGGCATCCCGCTGCGGAAAATCGCCCGCCCCGAAGAAGTCGCCGAAGCCGTGCTGTTCCTGCTCTCGGACCGCGCCAGCCACATCACCCTGTCCGACCTGCGGGTGGATGGCGGGGCGACGCTGGACCAAGGATAAGCCTACTCGCGGCGATTCATACTGCCGCTGCCCCATTCGTTCTTTAGGCAGACTGGCATAAAGACTTTCTTTCTTGAAACGTGTTTGCTGCCTGATTGATGCCGCGGACTTGGTCGATAGCAAAGATAGACTTTGTGGAGACGCCGTTTCAGGCAGGGGCGGGGCAGGCTGGGCTGGCGGCTTGCCCCGCCCCTGCCTGGGGGAAATCGTCTGTCCTGCCCTGCTTCTAGCCCAAACCCGCAAGCGACAGGGCCTTACCCTCGACCTGTAGCTACCAAACGAAATCCACACCCGAAAATAGACCAATTCGCATCAGGTCAACCCTAAATAGGTCTGCGAAACAATAAAGCTGTCGCACTGCCGTTTGGGCAAAGCAAAACGGTGCTGTTTTCTTGAGGGGCGCCGGCCCGAGCCGGCGCCCCTCAAGAAAACCAAGTTTCTCCCGCTGCGCCCAAACCTTCGGCCTGACGCAAGACGAGTGCTTGGCCTAAGCCTGCCACCTAAGCTTCTGCTTTGAAGCGCTCGATCTGCCGTCAATCAGCAGACCCTGGCCTGGACTTTACTCACCCCGCCCCGCCTCCGCTCCAGCAGGCCGGCCGAGCAGATGCTCCAGCCCCAGAGCCAGAGCGTCGCGCCAGGCCACGTAGTCGTGGCCGGTCGAGCTCTCGTCATAGCGCACGTCATAGCCGCGTGCGCGCAGCACGTCGTACAGGTGGCGGTTGGCCTGAACCAGGCTCACGTCCAGGCCCGAACCCGAATTTTCGAAAATGCCCGCCGACATATAGACCTTGACCGGCGCGGCCGGCGCGTCGGCGATGCGGCGCGTCAGCCACTGCCCGCGCTCGCCGGGCGGCCCCCACCAGTACGAGCCCGACAGGCTCAGGACATTGCCGAAATACTGCGGCAGGCGCCAGCCGGCATGCAGGGCCGCCAGCCCGCCGTAGCTTGAACCCGCGATCACGGTGTCGCCGGCCGCCGCCGCCACCCCATGAGCCGCCAGCCAGGGCATCAGCTCCATCTGCAGGAATTCGATATAGGCGTCATTGGGCGGCAGCTCGCGCGAACGGGCGGCCGAGCCGGGGTTGTCGACCAGCACCACCCAGGCCGGCGGAATGCGACCCTGTTCGATCAGCGCATCGACCAGGACAGGCGCATTGGCGATCTCGCGGTACTCGCGGCCGTCGAACAGGATGAGCAGATGGCGCAGGCCCGCCGCCTGGCTGCCGGCGGGCTGATAGATATGGATGTCGCGCTCATTGCCCAGCGTCCTGCTGGACAGGCGGCCCGAACGCCACTGGCCCTGCGGCTGGTCCGCCGCGCTCACCTGCACCTGCGGCGCCGGCGCCTGGGGCAGGCGCAGCACGGAGCCGCCCTCGAACAGGTCGGCGCTGTCCTCGGGGATCAGACGGGTATTGTAGGGATCACGCTGCAAGGTGGCGCGCAGGGCCGCGCGCCGCTCCGCCGGGCGGGTATGGGGTACGTCCGCCGCCACCCGGTAGCTGAAACGGGCGTCGCGCGGTACATCGTAGCTGATGTACCAGATGTCCGAATCGCCCAGACGCCGCATGCGGTCATTGTAGGAAGCCGGGCCGCCATGGATGCGCGCATTGTTCCGCGCGCCGCGCCACACGAAGGTGACGCGATCGTGCGTGGCGCTGTAACGCTCCACCAGAGGCGAGCCGACCCGCTCCACATAGTCCCAGAAACGATCGGAGGATTCGCCGGCCCGCAAGCGCAGGGCCCATTGCCGGATCACTTCGCCCTGAATCGGCTCAGCCTGCTCGGGCGCCTGCGGGGCGGAAATGGAAGTGAGCTGCCATTCGTAGCTGCCTTGCCCGGCCACCCGCAGACGATATTCCCCTGCGGAGCGCGCCACAAAACCGAATGGGCTGCCGTCGTCATCATCCTGGGAAAGGCGGCGAATGCGTTTGCCGTCCGGTCCGAGCAGCTCCAGAGCGACTGCACCGCTCTGCTGCCAGCGTCCCTGCACGAAATCATCCTGCTGCAGGCTGAGTATGCGTTCGTGATGCTCATGCGCCTGGATCTGCCCCTGGGCCGATGGAAGAGTCGCCGTCCAGGCCGTGCCTGCCGTCATTGCCGCCAACACCGCCGCCGCACGCCTGCGCCACATACTCGTACTCCCGCTGAAACCGTGAACCAAAAGGCAGTATACGATCAAAAATAATGAGAATTACTAACAATTGAACGAAATACTGCCGGACTGCATGCTGAAGAACCCGATCCAATGGGCCGGAGCTTCGTCATCACTATACAAATGCGCCTTCGGCGCCAGCAAATGCAGCCCGGCCTCGGCTGCCAGGCCGAGGCTTTCGTTTTGACGCGCGCTCAAGCCAGGCGGAAAGTCTGGATCAGGCGATTCAGCTCCTGCACCTGATCCTGCAGTTCGCTGGACGTGTTGGCCACCTGATCCACCATGTCGGCATTCTGCTGCGTGGCCGTGTCCAGTTGCCCCACCGCCACATTGATCTGCTCGATGCCGATGGTCTGCTCGCGCGTGGACGCCGCGATCTCGTGCACGATGGTCATGACCTGGGAGCTGCCCGTCACCATCTCCTCGATGACCCCGCCCACCTGCTCCATCAGTTGCACGCCTTCGCGCGTACTGCTGGAAGACGCCTCCACCAGATGCGCGATCTCCTGAGCCGAAGCCGTCGTGCGCTGCGCCAGGGCGCGCACCTCGCCGGCCACCACCGCGAAACCACGCCCCTGCTCGCCGGCGCGCGCCGCCTCCACGGCAGCGTTCAAGGCCAGGATATTGGTCTGGAAGGCGATGGAATTTATCACGTTCGTGATGTCGGCCACCTTCTGGCTGGTCTCGCGGATGGCATCCATGCGATCGACAAGCTGGCTGACCATCTGCCCGCCGTGCTGGGCCGTCTTCTGCACCTGGGTCGACACCTCTTCGGCCCGCACCGCATTGTCTTCGCTCATGCGCACCGTGCCCGTCATCTCTTCCATGGCGGAGGCCGTCTCCTGCAGCGCGGCGGCCTGTTGCGTGGTGCGGCTGGACAGCTCCAGATTGCCGCTGGACAGCTGCACCGCGCCGCCGGCGATCACGCCGCTGCTGTGCTGAAGCGTGCGCATGACCGCGCCCAGCTTGATGCGCATCTGCTCGATGGAGGCCATCACGCTGTCCGCCGGGATGTGGCGCAGCGAATGGGACACGCGCAGGTCGCCGTCGGCGATGGCGTGCGCGACATCGCGCAGCAGCGTGGGCTCGGCGCCCAGCTCGCGATAGATCTGGCGCGCCAGCACGCCCGCCCCGGGGCAAGCACCGCGACCAGCACCGCCAGCACCAGTGCGGACTGCCAGAGGCGCTCGTAGAACTCGGACTGGATGTCGTCGATGTACACGCCCGACGTCAGCACCCAGCCCCAACTGGGCATGCCCACGCCGTAGGCCAGCTTGGCGGCGATCTGCTTGTTGCTGAGCTTGGGCCAGACGTATTCCAGGTAGCCCGAGCCGCCGCCTTCGCCGATGCGGCCCAGCTCCGCGAAGGTCCGCACTCCATTGGCGTCGGTCAGGTCGCTCATGTCCTTGCCGTCCAGGTCCGGGCGGGTGGGATTCATGATGGACACCCCCTTGGTGGACAGCACCGAGACATAGCCCTCCTGGCCGAAACGGATGCTGCTGATGCGCTGCAGGGCCTGGCGCTGGGCCACGTCCTGCGTCAAGACTTCTTTCTGCACCAACTGCTCGTAATCCTGCGCGATCTGCAGCGCAATATGCACGATCTGCTGCAGACTGGTCTTGCGCTCCTGCAACTGCGCCTGATAGAGCTGATAGCTATCGAAAGCAAAGACCGACAACATGGCCAGCAGGCTCAAGGCCAGCGGCAACCACAATTTCTGTTTCAAGCTCAAACGCATCACACACCCCATCCCCACACGGAAAAGAACAAGCCCCTACGCACGCACAGGCCGGTCGTGTTTACACGGCCGGCCTGTGAGCAAGACTCATCGAACAGACTGGGTAACGGCGTGAAATGCCAATATTTAACCGATGTTACATGTCGCAAACATGAAGATGCCAAATTCCATCAGTGTCCGGCTCCGGTCAGGCGGCGCGGATTTTCATTATTGCTGCTGAAGGCCGGCTCGCTGCTGGCCAAGGTGAGCAGGAAGCCGTCCTCGGACATCAGTTCGGACGTAAGCTGGCCCTGGTAATGGCTGAGTTCCAGGCTCAGTGCGAGGTCGCGCTGCTCCAGCGTGTCCACGCCCTTGACCACTACTTCCAGCCCCAATTCATTGATCAGATGGCAAGCCGTCTCCAGCAAGGCCTTGAAGGTCGGCTCCGCGCAGGCCCGCTTGATCACCTGCGGCTCGAGCTTGATGCCGCGTATGGGCCACTCGCGCAGGCGGCTCAAGTGGTGATTTTCGATGTCCGCGCTGCTCAGCCATACTTGCACCCCGCTCACGCGCAAATACTCCAGGCTCGGCACCAGCTTGGGGAAGTCCCCCAGCATATTGTCGCTGAACACATCAAGCTCGATGCTCGCCGGGTCAAGCTCGAACTGGCGCAGCAGGCTGGGCAATCGCTTGTAGCAATGCTCCAGCATCTCCGCGGGCAGCTTGATGCCGATATGGCTGGCCCGCAGGGAATACTCCTGCCACCAGCGGCGCACGTCGCTCATCAAGGTCTGCATCATCCATTCGCACAAGGCCTGGCGGCGGTCCAGGTCCGTGATGTGCTGCAGGAGGCGGTCGGCGCCCAGGCGCTGGCCGCTGGGCGCGGTCCAGAAGACCTGGGCGTCCACGCCGCTGTACTGGCCCGAGCCGGCCGCCACGCGCAGCTGATAGCAGAACGACAAGGCTTGCGTGGTGCGCGGATCCAGCACATCCAGAGACTCCACGGCGCGCAGCAGCTCGGCGGGAATGGCGTGCTCCAGCACGGGCTCCTCGCGAAACGGCTGGAATTCCATGACTTCCTGCTCATGCGGCTCCAGATGCGCGACCAGCTTGCCGGTGAAGGTATAACCCCAGCCATGCACGGATTTGATGGGCAGCGCCACCCCGGCCTGCGAAGCCTTGCGGCGCAGCCGGCTGATCAGCGAATCCACGGCGCGGCTGTCGCCGGCCGCAATGCCCTTGTCGCGCATCAGATCCTCGCGGCTGAAACGGGCGTCCGCGTGGCGCACGAAGGCGTCCATCAACTGGCGCTCGCTGTGCGTCAGCTCAAGACTGACGCCCTGGGGCGAGACCAGCGTCCACCCCTTGTCGCGCAGAACCCATTCCTCGGGTTCGGGCTGGCCATGGCCATCGGGGGCCGCGCCGGCCGGCTCGCCCGCCGGCACGTGCAGCAGCCGGCGACGCACGGCATGGCACCAGGCCATGAGCTCGGGCACGTCGACGTCGGCCGGCACGCAGGCATCCGCCCCGGTCAGCAGCAACTGCACGCGCAGGCTGGCCGACAGGTCCTCGTGCATGGCCACGATGCCCAAAGCCTCGAAGTCGTTGCGCAGCTTGGCAACCATCAAAGGGACATAGCCGATCTCGACAGGAAAAAGGAGGAGGTCTGCCTGCGCGGTGCGGCACGCGTCCGCCACCATGTCCAGCGACCCCAGTACGGTTGTCTTGGCGCCAAAAAGCGAAAGCTGTTCCTGCCAGGACTGCAGACTTTCACCATCCTCCAAAACAACCAACACGCAGTGTGCATGTTCCATAGGCGCCTACTATTCAAATACTTATTGCGCCGCCCTCGTCACAACTGTGGACGGACAACTGTTTTTCTTTCAACAGTTCCGATTATCACTTCAACAATACGCAGTAAAAAGTCAAGAATCGTCAAATTGTGGCGTTTGAAATCTTTTGTCTTGAAAATCATGTCCCTACCAAACAAATTGCATGACAAGAATGCGTTTGCATGACCGGAATTGCTTTAACAAGTGCTACTAAAAAACACTTATAGTTTTCATAGCATTTAAGCATAAAAAAACCCGCCATATGGCGGGTTGCTCTACATCAAGCGCTAGAGGAAACGCTTACTTCGCGGCGGCAGCCTCCAGGCGCGCCTGCAGCTGGTCGGCGGGCAGCCAGCCGTCGGCGCGCGTGCCATCGGCGAAATAGATGGCGGGCGTACCCTGGATGCGCAATTGCCGGCCCACGGCCAGCAACTGGTCCAGGGGATGATCGCAGGAGGCGTTCTCGGGCCGCGCGCCCTTGCCCATCCAGGCCGTCAAGGTCTGGGCGGGATTCTTGGCGCACCAGATATCTTCCGCCTTGCGCCGGCTGTCCGGCCCCAGAATGGGAAACATCAGGCTGTAGACGGTAACGTTGTCGATGTCCTGCAAGGTGGCGTGCAGCCGCTTGCAGTAGCCGCAATTGGGATCTTCGAAGACCACCATGCGGCGGCTGCCGTCGCCCTTGACCAGCTTGATGGCCTTGTCCAGCGGCAGGGAATCCAGTGAAATCTTGTTCAGTTCCTGCATGCGCTGCTCGGTCAGGTCCACGCGGGTCTTGCTGTCCAGCAAGGCGCCCTGCAGCACGAAGCTGGCCTGCTCGTCGGTGTACAGCAAGGTGCCGCCAACCTGTACTTCCAGCAGATTGGGATAGGGCGTGGCGCGGATGGCGTCCACCTGCACGCCGGGAAAGGCGGACTCGAACGCCTTGCGGGTGGCCTCGAAGCGGGCCGCCGAGGGCGCGCCGGCGGCCTGGACCAGGCCGGCCGCGGACAGCAGCGCAACGGCCAATACAGTTCGAACTTGTTTATACATGGAACAGCTTCCTTTACATGGCAGCCCAGCGCCATCAGAACAACAGGGAACCAGGCGCGACCCCGGCCGCATGCGCAATGATACGCCGCTTCACCCATGGCAGGCGATCCACCAGCTGCATGCCTGCATTGCGCACCAGCGAAGCCGGCGCGCCCGACGCGGCGAACAGGCGGTACAGGCCGTCGGTGGCCGCCCGCATGGCCGCGATGGGTTCGGCGCGCGCGCGCTTGTAGCGGTTCAGCACGCGGATGTCCCCCACCGAGCTCTGCGGGCTGCGCGAGGACAGCGTCTGGATCAGGGCCTCGATGTCGCCCAGCCCCAGGTTCAGGCCCTGCCCGGCCAGCGGGTGCACGCGGTGGGCGGCATCGCCCACCAGCGCCACGCCCGGCGCGACCATGCCGCTGCGCTCGAACGTCAGCGGGAAGCCGTGCACGGGACTGCGCAGGCTCAGCTCGCCCAGGCGTGCGCCCGTCATGGCGCGCAGGCTGGCCTGCAGATACTGCGCCTGCTCCTGCCCCTTCAGGGCCAGGACGCGCTCGGCCTGCGTCCGCGACACGGACCAGACCATGGACACCTGCGGCCGGCCGTCCACGTCGGGCATGGGCAGCAGCGCCAGGATGGAGTCGCCGGTGAACCACTGCACGGCCACCTGCTGGTGCGGGCGTTCGGCGTTCAAGTGGGCGACCAGGCCCAGGTCGCCATATTCGCGACCCTGGTGCTCGATGCCGGCCGCCGCCCGCAAGGGCGAACGGGCGCCGTCGGCCCCCACGATCAGGTCGGCCTGCAGACGCTGCCGGCCGGCGGTGATCACGGCGCCCGGCTCCAACTGCTCGAAGCGATCCTCGATCCAGGGCACGCCGAACACCTGCAGGGCCTGACGCAAGGCTCGCTCCATCTCGCCGGACTCCAGAATCCAGGCCAGGCAATCCTGCGCATCCTGCCAGGCGTGCAGATTGACGCAGCCGCCCGCATCGCCATGGACTTCCATGCCCTGTACGGGTTCGATGCGTTCGGCCGGCATCAGGTTCCACACGCCCAACTGCGTCAGGAAACGCTGGCTCGCGGCCGACAAGGCGTAGACGCGCGGATGATACTGCCCCGGCGCCAGCTCCATGGCCTTGTAGGCCGGCGCCAGGATCGTGACGTCAAAACCCGCCTTGCGCAGGCCCAGGGCGCAGGCCATGCCGGCCAGCCCGCCCCCGCACACCAGAATACGTTCGTTTTTCATCGCGCGCTCGGAGCTCCTGCGTTGCGTGGCCAGAGCAGCCACATTTCACCCTTCTGCTTCATGCGCCCGGCCAGGGCGCCGGCCTGATCGCCCGTGCCCCAATAGAAGTCGGTGCGCGCCGCGCCCTTGATGGCGGCGCCGGTGTCCTGGGCGAACACCAGGCGCTGCAGGGGCTGGCCCGAACCGGGATGCGTGGTGGCCAGGAATACCGGCGTGCCCAGCGGCACGAAGGTCGGATCAATGGCCACGGAGCGTTCCCCGATCAGCGGTATGCCGTAGGCGCCCTTGGGCCCCAGTTCCGGGTCCACGATGCGCTCTTCCTTGAAGAACACCATGGCGGTATTGACGTTCATCATCTCCTGCACGCGCTGCGGATTGCGCTGCGCCCAGGCCTTGATGTTCTGCATGGACGTCTGCGCCAGCGGCATCTCGCCCTGCTTGGCCAGCCACTGGCCCACGGAGGCGTAGGGACGGCCATTGTGATCCGCATAGGCCAGGCGCACGGCGCTGCCGTCGGGCAGCAAGGCGCGGCCCGAGCCCTGGATCTGCAGGAAGAAGCCTTCCACCGGATCCTCGGCGTAGACGATCACCGGCGGCTGGCGGTCCGGATTGGCCACGATCTGTTCACGTGTGTCGTAAGGCACGATGCGCTTGCCCACCTGCTTGCCACGCACGCGCTTGCCGGCCAGCTCCGGATACAGGCCGCCCAGGTCTATGGTCAGCCAGCCATCCGCCGCGGCGAACAGGCGCCACTGATGTTGCCCGCTGCGCGATCGCGCAGCCTTGAGCAGGGGTTCGTAATAGCCGGTGACGGTGTTCTGCGCGACCTGCCCGTCGCTGGTCAGCAGGCGCCAGGGCTGGAGCTGCTGCTGCAGAAACTGGCGTATGGCGGCCGTATCGCGGCTGTTCGCATCCAGCCCGGCGGACGCCGCGGCCTGGCAGACCGGCTGCCAGGCGCGCGGATTGGCGCGCGCCGGCATGGCCAGCGAACCGCTGACCGGACGCATCAGGCCCTTGCAGTTGTTGATGAAGCCCTTCCAGACATGGTCCAGCGTGTCGGCCTGCCAGCCCGGCAGGGCGGACCAGTTCACGGCCTGGTATTTTCCGGCCAGCGCGCGCCGGGGTTTCAGGCAGCGCCGAGAGCGCGGGCACGCGCAGGGGCTGCAAGGCGATGTCGCCGGTATCGGACGGGGCCTCGGGAGCGGCCCCGTGGTCGACGGGGGCCGTGGAACAGGCGGCCAGCGCCAGCAGCACCGGCAGGCAATAAGCGATCTTCATGGATGGAGCCATAATGCGAGGATGAAAGCCTTAATGCAGGGTACGGGGGGAGGCCAGCACGAACTCCTCGATGGGGACCTCGAAGGGAACGCCGTTCTCGCCGACGCACTGGTAGCTGCCGCGCATGGTTCCGATAGGGGTGTGCAAAGGGCAGCCGCTGGTGTATTCGAAGGATTCGCCCGGCGCCAGCACCGGCTGCTGGCCCACCACGCCCAGGCCGCGCACTTCCTGGACCTGCTGGTTCTCATCGGTGATCACCCAGTGACGACTGATGATCTGCGCCGACTGCTGCCCATGGTTGGTGATCCGCACGGTATAGGCAAACACATACTGGTTGCTGTCGGGTTCGGATTGCTCAGGCAGGTACTGGGGCGTCACGCGCACCTCAATATCGTCAGGCTTCATGATGGCTTCCAATTTACGGCTGTACAAATACGGGGCGCGGCAGACGAGCCCGCTTGAAACTGCAATAATGACATACGCACACGTTTTACGTGATGTCTAATCTTTACCACTCCTATTATGTCCCAAGCCAGCTCCACCCGCATCGCCCCCAGTCTCCTGTCTGCCGATTTCGCCCGCCTGGGCGAAGAAGTGCGCAACGTCGTCGCCGCGGGCGCCGACTGGATCCACTTCGACGTCATGGACAACCACTTCGTCCCCAACCTGACGTTCGGCCCCATGATCTGCGAGGCGCTGCGGCCGCACACCAGCGCCCCCATCGACGTGCACCTGATGGTCGAGCCGGTGGACGCCCTGATCCCGGCCTTCGCCAAGGCCGGCGCCGACATCATCACCTTTCATCCGGAAGCCTCGCGCCACGTGGACCGCACGCTGTCGCTGATCCGCGACCTCGGCTGCAAGGCCGGCCTGGTGTTCAATCCGGCCACCTCGCTGCACTGGATGGACTACGTCATGGACAAGCTGGACATCGTGCTGCTCATGTCCGTGAACCCCGGCTTCGGCGGACAGAGCTTCATTCCCGGCACGCTGGAAAAACTGCGCCAGGCGCGCGCGCGCATCGACGCCTGGACGGCCCAAGGCGGCCAGCCCATCCTGCTGGAAATCGACGGCGGCGTGAAAGTGGACAACATCCGCCAGAT
Organism: Alcaligenes sp. Marseille-Q7550; assembly: GCF_965112015.1. Classification (NCBI taxonomy): domain Bacteria; kingdom Pseudomonadati; phylum Pseudomonadota; class Betaproteobacteria; order Burkholderiales; family Alcaligenaceae; genus Alcaligenes; species Alcaligenes sp. Marseille-Q7550. The sequence goes on along the minus strand of NZ_CBCOPU010000001.1, from coordinate 347,091 downwards.
CCGCGCAGCCGGCGCGGACACCTTCGTGGCCGGCTCGGCCATCTTCGGCAAGCCCGACTATGCCCAGGTCATCGCCGACCTGCGCGCCCAGATCGCGCTGGCGGAACAGGACTGAGCCGCGCCCTTGCGGCCCCGCCTGGGTCCGCCGCGAACGGCGGATCCCACGCGCGGGCGCATGGTCATTGCATCACCGTATCGCAACTGAAACGGGACTGGCTGATCATGTTTTCGGGATGGCGCCGCTCCACGAACAGCGCGTTGCCCTGGATCTTCTTGGCCTGCGCCTTGGCGGAGGTGGCCAACTCGGCGATCAGCGAACCCGAATACAGCTCGGGCCTGTCCACCATCACCACGCCCAGCGACAGGCTGACCAGCGGGTGGAACACGGGCATTCCCTGTCGGTTCTCGGCCAGATAGCCGCCCGCCTGCAGATGCTCGCTCAGGTACAAGGGCTCCAGCTCGCGCGCCAGCTCCTGCAGGATGGCGTGACAGCGCTGCGACCAGTCCGCGCTGGTGAAGACCAGGATGAAGTCGTCGCCGCCCACGTGCCACACGAAATCCGCATCGCGCACGGCATGGCGCGTGAACAGCTCGGCCATGGCGCGCAGCAGCTCGTCGCCCTTGCGGTAGCCGTACAGGTCGTTGTAGGGCTTGAAATGGTCCAGGTCCGCATAGCAGACCGCGAAACTCTCGCGGCTGCGCAGCAGCGCATCGATATGTTCGTTGATGGGCACATTGCCCGGCAACTGCGTCAGCGGATTGGCGTAGCGCGCGGTCATGATCTGGATCTGGGTGATCTCGCGCATCAGCTCCACGCTGGAGCCCAGCCCCATGTACTCGCCGTCCGAGGTGATGATGAAGCCGTCGCTGAGCGCATCGTCCGCGCCTTGTGACATCAGCGTGCCCAGCTCCAGCAGGCTGGTGTCGCAATCCACGATCAGGGGCGCGGTCTCGATGAACATCGAGCAGGGCTTGTTGCCATAGAGCTCGCGGTGATAGGGCCGCGCGAGCTGGTCGTACAACTGGCTGCGCCGCAGGATGCCGGTGGGCCGCCCGTCGCGCAGCAGGACCACGGCGCTCAGTTCGGGATGGCTCTGGAACAGGTCGTAGACCCGGTTCGTGGGCGTATGGTCGGAGACGGCGGGCGCCGTGCGCAGCAGCCGGCGCACGCTCATGGAATTGCGCCCCTGGGTCGAGCGCCGCGAGCGGGCTGCGGCGGACCCGAACAAGGCGGCCTGCGCCGGCTCCAGTTGCGGCGGCGGAAAAGGCTGCGGACGGCACAGCAGATAGCCCTGGCCGCAAGCCACGCCCAGATGGCGCAAGGTGCGCAGCTCGGCCTCGGTTTCTATGCCTTCGGCGATCACCGTGGACTGCGCGTGATTGGCGATGTCGCAGATGGAACGCACCAGTTGCTGCTTGAGCATGTCGGTGTCGATGTCGCGCACGAAATACTTGTCGATCTTGACGTATTCGGGCCGCAGCTCGGACCACAGGCGCAGCGAGGCGTAGCCTTCGCCCAGGTCGTCGATGGCGAACTGCAGGCCTTCCTGGCGGTACAGCTCGGTAGCCTGGCTCAGGTGGTCGTAGGTGACGGTGCGCTCGGATTCAGTCAGCTCGACCACTACCCGGTCCCATTCCATGTCCGCCAGTTGCGGCAGCGCCGCGCGCCGCTCCTGCCGGGTGGACGCCAGCAGGCGCATCACCATGTCGGGGCTGGAATTCAGGAACAGCTTGCCCGCCAGCGCCTGGCGCTTGAAGCTGGCGGTCAACTCGCGGCAGCATAGCTCTTCCAGGTCCCAAAGGCGCCCGCACTGGCGCGCTGCGTCAAACAGCGCCAGGGGCGAATGAAAGCAGCTCTGTTCCGGTCCGCGGATCAGGCCCTCGTAGCCCAGGATGAAACCCGACCGCAGGTCAACGATAGGCTGGAAGACGGGTGTGACTTGTTTTTCTTTGAGAATCTGGTGAAATGTGTCGAGCATCATACTTCCGCTCCCACGGCCTGTCCGAACGGAAGGCCGAAAGCCAAATATGTAACTAAATGCGGCGCACTCACTTTAACGGATAAGCTCAGGCAAACATAGCGGCCATATGGTAATCACTTAATCTGAATCAAATCCTGAAGCCCTCGAAAATATTTAAGCTTAGACATTAACAGGGGTGTGACAATATTTTGTCACAAGCTCGCTACAAAATGATGAAATTTTTCTCCGCCTTGTTCGACCTGGACGGCACGCTGCTGGACACCATTCCCGACCTGGCCCTGGCCTGCAACGCCATGCGCGCCGACCTGGACCTGCCCGCGCTGCCCCAGGAACGCATCGCCACCTTCGTGGGCAAGGGCACGGAAAACCTGGTGCGGCGCGCCCTGGCCGATGTCACCGGCGACGCCCCGGATGCAGCGCAGGCGCTGGACTTGTTCCACCGGCACTACGCTTCATGCAATGGCCGCCACAGCCGGCTCTATCCCGGCGTGCTGGAAGGCCTGCGGGATTTCCTGGATCAGGGCCTGCGCCTGGCCGTGGTCACCAACAAGCCCGAACGCTTCGCCCGCCCCCTGCTGGAGCAGACCGGCCTGGCGCCCTACTTCGAGCTGGTGGTGGGCGGGGACACCTGCGCGCGCAAGAAACCCGACCCCCTGCCCTTTTTGCACGCCTGCGACCAGATGGGCATGGCGGCCGCCGGCGCGCTGGTGGTCGGCGACTCCCTGAACGACGCGCAGGCCGCGCGCGCCGCCGGCATCCCCGTCCTGCTGGTGCCGTATGGCTACAACGAAGGCCGGAACGTGCAAAGCCTGGAATCCGATGGTATAGTTGCTTCCATCGCTTGCGCGGCCCGCTGGGTGCGCCAGGCCAACCAAACAGCAAACGCGTAACATTACTCATGTCTACTTCCCTCAACGTTCGCATTACCTACGGCGCTTATTGGCGCTGGTGGCGTTCGTGTATCGGGTAGACATAAACCCTGTAGTCTGGCGGCCGTAACAACACAGCAGCACCTGCGGATCGCCTCCAGGAAAACAAGCCCGGTAATCACAACGACCGGGCTTTTTTTGTTTCTGTCCGGCTCGTCGTACCCACTGACTCACCGAGACCCCCATGACAGAAATAGAATTCAATGCCCTGGCCGCCGAAGGCTTCAACCGCATCCCGCTGATCGCGGAAACCTATGCTGACCTGGACACCCCCCTCTCGATCTACCTGAAGCTGGCCCACAACAGCCCCGAAGGCGGCCGCTACAGCTGTCTGCTGGAATCGGTGGTCGGCGGCGAGCAGTTCGGCCGCTACTCCTTCATCGGCCTGCCCGCCAAGACCGTGATCCGCAGCCGCGGCCGCCACACCGAGGTGCTGCACAACGGCAAGGTGGTGGAAAGCGTGGAAGGCGATCCGCTGGACTTCATCGAAGGCTTCCAGGCGCGCTTCAAGGTCGCCCTGCGCCCCGGCATGCCGCGCTTCGCCGGCGGCCTGGCCGGCTACTTCGGCTACGACACCGTGCGCCACATGGAGCCCTCGCTGGGCGATAGCCCCAACCCCTTCCCGGCGGGCCAGGAAAACGGCGTGCCCGACATCGTGCTGCTGCAGATCGACGAACTGATCATCGTGGACAATCTGGCCGGCCGCACCTACCTGCTGGTCTACGCGGACCCCGCCCAGCCCGAGGCCTACGTGCAGGCCAAGCGCCGCCTGAAGGAGCTGCGCGAGAAACTGCGCACGCCCGTGGTCATCCCCTACGCCTACGCCAGCATGCAGACCGAATGCGAGCGCGACTTCGACAAGAAGGACTACCTGGAGGCCGTGCGCCGCGCCAAGGAATACATCGCCGCCGGCGATCTGATGCAGGTCCAGGTGGGCCAGGTCATCACCAAGCCCTTCCGCGACTCGCCCCTGTCCCTGTACCGCGCGCTGCGCTCGCTGAACCCCTCGCCCTACATGTACTTCTGGAACTTCGACGACTTCCAGGTCGTGGGCTCCTCTCCCGAGATCCTGGTGCGCCAGGAAGAGCACGTGCAGGACGGCCGCCACAGCGAGCGCGTCACCATCCGCCCCCTGGCGGGCACCCGCAAGCGCGGCGCCACGCCCGAGGCCGACGCCGCCCTGGCCGCCGAGCTGCAGGCCGACCCCAAGGAACGCGCCGAACACCTCATGCTGATCGATCTGGCCCGCAACGACATCGGGCGCATCGCCAAGACCGGCACCGTGCAGGTCACCGACACCATGACCATCGAGCGCTACTCGCACGTGCAGCACCTGGTCTCCAACGTGTGCGGCGAGCTGCAGGACGGCATGAGCCAGATGGACGTGCTGCGCGCCGCCTTCCCGGCCGGCACCCTGACGGGCGCCCCCAAGGTGCGCGCCATGGAGCTGATCGACGAGCTGGAGCCCGTGCGCCGCGGCATCTACGGCGGCGCGGCCGGCTACCTGAGCTACTCGGGCCAGATGGACCTGGCCATCGCCATCCGCACCGGCGTCATCAAGGACGGCATGCTCTACGTGCAGGCCGCCGCCGGCATCGTGGCCGACTCCGATCCCGAAAAGGAATGGCAGGAAACCGAGGCCAAGGCGCGCGCCGTCCTTCGCGCCGCCGAACAGGTGCAATTCGGCCTGGACGAACCCATCTAAATTCCTGATTGCGACCTCTTTCCGCCGGAGTACTTCCCATGCTGTTCATGCTCGACAATTACGATTCCTTCACCTACAACCTGGTCCAATACTTTGGAGAACTGGGCCAGGAGGTCGTGGTGCGGCGCAACGACCAGGTCACCCTCGAGGAGATCGAAGCCCTGGCCCCCACCCATCTGTGCGTCTCGCCGGGGCCCAAGTCCCCGGCCGACGCGGGCCTGTCCGTGGCGCTGATCCAGCACTTCGCCGGCAAGCTGCCCATCTTCGGCGTATGCCTGGGCCACCAGGCCATCGGCCACGCCTTTGGCGGGCGCATCGTGCGGGCGCAGGAAATCATGCACGGCAAGGTCTCGCCCATCACCCACCAGGGCACCGACCTGTTCAAGGGGCTGCCTTCGCCCTTCAACGTGACGCGCTACCATTCCCTGGCCATCGAGCGCGACAGCCTGCCCGACTGCCTGGCGATCACCGCGCAGACCGAGGACGGCGAGATCATGGGCGTGCGCCACCGCGAACTGCCCGTCTACGGCGTGCAGTTCCACCCCGAATCCGTACTGAGCGAACACGGCCATGCCCTGCTGAAGAACTTCCTGGAAATCTGATCACATGAACACCATCACCCCCACCGAAGCGCTGGTGCGCTGCATCGAGCACCGCGAGATCTTCCACGACGAGATGCTGCACCTGATGCGCATGCTCATGCGCGGCGAAATGTCTCCCCAGATCGCCGCCGCCCTGCTGATGGGCCTGCGGGTCAAGAAGGAAAGCGTGGGCGAGATCACCGCCGCCGCCCAGGTCATGCGCGAGTTCGCCACCCCCGTCATCACCCCCGACCCCAGCGAGCTGCTGGACATGTGCGGCACCGGCGGCGACGGCTCGAACACGTTCAACATCTCGACCGCGGCCATGTTCGTGGCCGCCGCCGCCGGCGTGAAAGTGGCCAAGCACGGCAATCGCAGCGCCTCTTCCTCGTCGGGCAGCGCGGACGTACTCGAAGCGCTGGGCGCCAACCTGGTGTTCTCGCCCGAGCAGGTCGCCGCCAGCATCGAGGAAACCAATATCGGCTTCATGTTTGCCCCCGCCCACCACGGCGCCATGAAGAACATCGCCGCCGTGCGCAAGGAACTGGGCGTGCGCACCATCTTCAACATCCTGGGCCCGCTCACCAACCCGGCCAGCGCGGGCCACCAGCTCATGGGCGTGCTCCACCCCGACCTGGTGGGCATCCAGCTGCGCGTGATGCAGCGCCTGGGCGCCCAGCACGTGCTCATCGTGCACGGCAAGGACGGCATGGACGAGGCTTCGCTGGGCGCCGCGACCCTGGTGGGCGAGCTCAAGGACGGCCAGGTGCGCGAGTACGAGATCCACCCCGAGGACTTCGGCATGGCCATGACTTCCAATCGCAGCATACGCGTGAGCAGCCGCGAAGAATCGGCCGCCCTCATCATGGAAGCCCTCAATAACCAGGAGGGGACGGCTCGTGATATTGTTGGCCTCAATGCCGGGTTGGCCATTTATGCGGCCAACCGCACGGACTCCATCGAAGCCGGCCTGAAGCTGGCCTTCGAAACCATCGCCAATGGCGCAGCCCGAGAAAAACTCGAACAATTCTGCTCCTATACAAGGAAGTTAAACGCATGAACGACATTCTGGCCAAGATCCTCGACACCAAGAAAGCAGAAGTCGCCACCGCCCGCCAACTGCGCAGCGAATCGGACGTGCTGCGCGAAGCGAAGAACCGGAACGACCTGCGCGGCTTTGCCAGCGCCATCGAAGACAAGATCGCCCAGGGCAAGCCCGCCATCATCGCCGAGGTCAAGAAAGCCTCGCCGTCCAAGGGCGTGATCCGCAGCGACTTCAACCCCACCGAGATCGCCTCCAGCTACGCCGCGCATGGCGCCGCCTGCCTGTCCGTGCTGACGGACGTGCAGTATTTCCAGGGCGCCTACGACCACCTGCGCCAGGCGCGCGCCGCCTGCGCCCTGCCGGTGCTGCGCAAGGATTTCATCATCGATCCCTACCAGATCATCCACGCCCGCGCGCTGGGCGCGGACTGCATCCTGCTGATCGTGGCCGCGCTCAGCCCCCAGCAGCTCAAGGAATACGAAGCCGTGGCCCAGGAGCTGGGCATGGATGTGCTGGTGGAAGTGCACGATCGCGCGGAGCTGGACACGGCGCTGGACATGCAGACCACCCTGCTGGGCATCAACAACCGCAACCTGCGCACCTTCGAGACCAGCACCCGCAACACCCTGGACCTGCTGCCCTTCATCCCCGCCGGCAAGCGCGTGGTGACCGAAAGCGGCATCCACACGGTCGAGGACGTCGCCCTGATGCGCGAACACGACGTGCAGGCTTTCCTGGTGGGCGAAGCCTTCATGCGCGAGCCCGATCCCGGCGTGGCCCTGCAGAACCTGTTCTTCGGCCAGCCCGCATGAAGCGGGCGGGCTGCCCCCTGTGCGCGCTCGAACCCGGCCAGGTGCTGTGGTCGGGCGCCGGGCTGCACGTGCTGGAAGTCGCCGACAGCCCCTTTCCGGGCTACACGCGCGTCATCTGGCAGGATCACGTCGCCGAAATGACGGACCTGCCCGGACCGCAGCGCGAACTTTTGATGGAAGCGGTGTACCTGGTGGAGACCGTCCTGCGCGAACATCTGCAGCCGGCCAAGATCAACCTGGCCCAGTTCGGCAACCAGGTGCCGCACCTGCACTGGCACCTGATCCCCCGCTGGACGGATGATCCGCTCTTTCCCGATTCGGCCTGGTCGCCCGCCCCGCAGCGCACGCCGGAACAGGCCCAGGCCTGGAGCCGGCGCCGGGACGCGCTGCTGGCGCAATTGCCCGCCTGCCATCGTCACCTGCAACAGGTGCTGCAAACGCGTCTCGCAGCCGGCTGAGGCTCTGGCCTCAGGCCGCGTACTTCGCCGCCAGCATTGTTCAAGCAATAACTATTTGGCCGGCAGGGTGGCTGGCGAAGAAGCCTGTATCAAGGTGCTACAGTGAATTCGGATTTCGCCCGGAATCCGCGTTCTACTGACGAGGTGCCTTCATGCCCCTGCACCACAGCTGGACCGCGCCCGTCGACGCGACGGCCGACCCTCTGGTCCATTACGATGCGCAGCGCCGCCGCTGCCCCGTCGCCCGCGACGACGCCCTGCAGTATGCCGTGTTCCGGCACGCCGACGCCCTGCGCCTGCTGCTGGACCACGACACCTTCAGCAACCAGGCCTCCCGCCATCGTTCCGTCCCCAACAGCATGGATCCGCCCGAGCATGGCGCCTACCGCCGCCTGATCGAGCCCTACTTCAGCGCCGGGCGCCTGGCGCAATTCCTGCCCGCCTGTCGCCGCATCAGCGCGCAGTGCATCGCCGCGCTGCCGCAGGACGGCGTGGCGGACCTCATGAGCGCGCTGGCTCACCCTTTCGCGCTGCGCATGCAATGCGCCTTCATGGGCTGGCCCGACAGCCTGCACGAACCATTGCGGCAATGGGTGCGGCGCAAGAACGAGGCCACCCGCTCGGGCGACCCGCAAGCCACGGCCCAGGTCGCCCAGGATTTCGAGGAACTGCTGGCCCGCGTACTGGCGGACTTTCGCCGCGCCGATCCGCCCGGCCAGGACGCCACCTCGCGCCTGCTGCGCGAAACCATAAACGGCACGCCGCTGCAGAAACCGAGATCACCAGCATCCTGCGCAACTGGACCGTGGGCGAACTGGGCACCATCGCCGCCAGCGTGGGCATCATCGCCCACTACCTTGCCGCGCATCCGGATCTGCAGGAACACCTGCGCCGCCACCCCGGGGACGTGCGCCGCGCCAATGACGAAATCCTGCGCATTCGCACGCCCCTGGTGGCCAACCGCCGCAAGACTACTCGCGAGGTGGATGTCTCCGGCACGCGGGTGCCTGCCGGCGCGCGCCTGACCTTGCTGTGGGCCAGCGCCAACCGGGACGAAGCCGTGTTCGGCGATCCGGACGAGTTCCGGCTGGACCGCGATCCGGCCCTGAACCTGCTGTACGGCGCCGGGATCCACGCCTGCCCGGGCGCGGGGCTCGCACGCATGGAACTGGAAAGCATCATCCAGGCCCTGCTGGCGGCCACGGACTCCTTCCTGCCCGAGCCAGGCCACCGCCCGCGCTACGCCACCTATCCTGAAGGCGGGTTCGAGACGGTCCCGCTGCGGCTGCAGCGCACGCCGTCCCCTTGAGCCGGCACAGGCCTGAGGCCCCGACGGCGGGCGATGCCGGCCAAGCCGCCTCGTCCGCCGCTTGGAATTAACCTGGATCAAGCCTGGAGCAAAAAAACCGGGAAGCGACTTGAAAGCACTACATATAGTGCCTAGCATCTATCCATGCACTATATATAGGATTCATCATGAACGACAGGTCCGCCCCCGACACCCTGGCCAGGCCCGTGCCGCAGATCGACATCATCCGTTCCGTCACCGAATACCTGGACCGCCAGGACTGGCGGGTCAACGCCAACGCCAACCAGGGCTACTCGCTGGGCGGCCTGATCCTGAACACCTCGGGCAAGATGATCGCCAACTACTGGCTCAGCTACGTCTACCCCGAGACCATAGGCCAGGCCCACCGCCAGGCGGACCTGCACATCCACGACCTGGACATGCTCTCGGGCTACTGCGCCGGCTGGTCGCTGCGCATGCTGCTCACCGAAGGCCTGAACGGCGTGCCCGGCAAGATCGAGTCCGCGCCTCCCCGCCACATGTCCAGCGCCGTGGGCCAGATCGTGAATTTCCTGGGCACCTTGCAGAACGAATGGGCCGGCGCCCAGGCCTTCAGCTCTTTCGACACCTATATGGCGCCCTTCGTGCGCAAGGATGCCATGGACTACGCCCAGGTGCTGCAATGCATGCAGGAGCTGATCTACAACCTGAACGTGCCGTCCCGCTGGGGCACGCAGACGCCCTTCACCAATCTGACCTTCGACTGGACCTGCCCCGAAGATCTGCGCGCGCAGGCGCCGGTCATCGGCGGCGAGGAAATGCCCTTCTGCTACGGCGAGCTGCAGCGCGAGATGGACATGATCAACCGCGCCTACATCGAGGTCATGACCCAGGGCGATGCACGCGGGCGCGCCTTCACCTTTCCCATCCCCACCTACAACATCACGGCGGATTTCGACTGGCACAGCCCCAACGCGCAGCGCCTGTTCGAGATGACCGCCAAGTACGGCCTGCCCTACTTCCAGAACTTCATCAATTCCGAGCTCAAGCCCAACATGATCCGCTCCATGTGCTGCCGCCTGCAACTGGATCTGCGCGAACTGCTCAAACGCGGCAACGGCCTGTTCGGCTCGGCCGAGCAGACCGGCTCGCCGGGCGTGGTCACCATCAATTGCGCGCGCCTGGGCTATCTGCATCGCGGCGACGCCGAGGGCCTCTTCGCCCGCCTGGACCAGTTGCTCGAGCTGGGCCGCGACAGCCTGGAGATCAAGCGCCGCGTCATCCAGGAGCACATGGACCAGGGCCTGTTCCCCTACACCCGGCGCTACCTGGGCACCTTGCGCAACCACTTCTCCACCCTGGGCGTGAACGGCATCAACGAAATGATCCGCAACTTCACCGGCGACGAGCACGACCTGACCACGCCCTGGGGGCACGCCTTCGCCGTGCGCCTGCTGGATCACGTACGCGCCCGCATGATCCAGTTCCAGGAAAGCACCGGCCATATGTACAACCTGGAAGCCACGCCCGCCGAAGGCACCACCTATCGCTTTGCCAAGGAAGACCGGGCCCGCTGGCCGGACATCCTGCAGGCCGGCACGCCGGACATGCCCTATTACACCAACTCCTCGCAGTTGCCGGTGGGCTTCACCGACGACCCCTTCGAGGCGCTGGAACGCCAGGACGAACTGCAGCGCAAATACACGGGCGGCACCGTGCTGCACCTGTACATGACCGAACCGCTGTCCACCGCCGACGCCTGCCGCACCCTGGTGCAAAGGGCGCTGAGCCGCTTCTCCCTGCCCTACATCACGGTCACTCCCACCTTCTCCATCTGCCCCAAGCATGGCTACCTGCCCGGCAAGCACGAGTTCTGCCCGCATTGCGATGCGGACATCCTGGCGCGCAAGCAGGCCGCCTGCCGGCACGAACCATGAGCGCCATCGCGCCCGCCCATCCTCACGCTGCCGGCCATTGCCTTGCCATGCAGAATGAAGGCGCCAAGCGGCACACCGACTTTCCATTCTTCCGTGGCCCGGCCCGGATTCTCACCAGGAGCTTTCCATGACAGACACCACGTTCACAGACACCACGTTCACCCTCGATGACGCCGAACGCCAGCCTTGCGAAATCTGGACGCGGGTCATGGGCTACCACCGCCCCATGTCCTCGTTCAACATCGGCAAGCAAGGCGAATTCCATGAGCGGCGCTACTTCACCGAACAGCGCGCCGGCCTGAACCCCGAACCGCGCACGGCATGACCACGCGCCTTTGCACCGGCCCCGCCGCTCCCGCTCCCTCCGGGGCGGCGGCGCGCCTGAAGGTGGGCGGCTTCGTCCCCTTTACCGCGACCGACTACCCCGGCCGCCTGGCGGCGGTGATCTTCGTGCAAGGCTGCCCCTGGCGTTGCGGCTACTGCCACAACCCTCATCTGCAGGAACGCACTTCGGACAGTCCTCTGGACTGGGAAACCATCCTGGACTTCCTGCGCCGCCGCGCCGGCATGCTGGACGCGGTCGTCTTCAGCGGCGGCGAGCCCACCATGGACCCTGCCCTGGGCGCGGCCATGCGCGCCGTGCGCGACCTGGACTTCAAGATCGGATTGCATACGGGCGGCACGCATCCGCGCCGCCTGCGCGAAGTGCTGCCCTGGACGGATTGGGTGGGCCTGGATGTGAAAGCGGGCTTTCAGGACTATGACGCGATCACGCGGGTCCAAGGCAGCGGCGTCGCCGCGCAAGCCAGCCTGGATATCCTGCTGGAGCACAACGTCGACTTCGAATGCCGCAGCACCATACATCCTCGCTTGCACAGCCCCGACGCGCTGCTGTCGCTGGGTCGCCGCCTGCATGATCTGGGCGTGCGGCGCTACGCCCTGCAGGTATTTCGTGCGCAAGGCTGCCAGGACGCCGCCTTGAATGACAGCGGAAAGGCGCTGGGCGCCTACCCCGGAGACGCCCTCATCCGGACGCTGGCCGGATTGTTTCCTTCTTTTGAAGTGCGGCGCGCCTAGGCTCTCAGGCTCCGGCGCGGCAGGGGGCCGCGCCGCAAGACGGCCCACGCCTGCCGCAGCACGGCGCGCGGCTGCAGGACGCCCGGATCCAGCGAGTCCAGGGTGTTCTTGACCATCAGGCCCAGCTCGGTATCGCCTTCTATCACCAGGCGCCGGTTGAAGAACAAGGTGTCCGGGTCCTCGCCGCGTTGCAGCAGTTGATAAAAGTCCCAGACATCGGCGCGCAAGGTCAGGTCCGGCGCCGGGCCGCCGCTCGCCAAGGGCTGGAAAGCGCCGTTGCGCCAGGTGTAGTCGAATTCCAGCCGCGCATCGACCACTTGCAGCCGCAGGCGTCGCCCCTCCAGCCGCTGACAGGTGTCGGCAGGCAGGTGAGGCGCCATCAGCAGATTCAGGGCGCTGGTCAGCGCCCGGGAACCGGGCCAGCGCGGCAGGCGTTGCAAGAGGCCAGCCAGGGGGCTGGGACTCGCGGGGTGGGCGAAGAAGAAGCGTTCATCGTCAGAACTCCAGGACTCCGAATGGTGAAGGACTCAAGCTTTGCGGACAATGCGAAGGCGCGCTCAGAAACGTTCGGACGCGGGCGAAACCATGTCCAGGCCCGGCCGGCCGTGCCAGAAGCCATTGCAGGCGCTGGCCGGCAACAGCTCCAGCAGTTGCTCATGCGCGACCGTGCTGGCCTGGCGCCCGTCCGCGACATCGCGGTAAAGCCTCAGGACCTCGCCCATGTCGCGGGACTGCGGACTGAGACGGATCACGTCCACGCCCAGGCTCTCCAGATCACGCAATTCGTGCAGCAGTGTGTAGACCCAGGCGGACTGCGTCTGTATGCCGTTGATGGTCAGGAAGCCTTGGCCTTCGCGCGTCTCCAGCAGGAGTCCGTCGGGATGGTCCATGCACACGTACTGGCAGTTGTCCTTGGGCAGGTTGCGATTGCGCGCCGTGAAGCACCGCGCCGAAAAAGCCAGGGGCAGGCGGCCGAAGGCGAAGACCTCGGTTTCCAGGCCGCGGGGCCTGTCCTGCTGGAGCTGCGCCAGGCCGGCGCGCCCCATTTCCAGCGGCATGACCCAGCGCACGGCGCCCTGCGAGGCGATCAGCTCCAGGGCCGGCGCATTGTAGAGATTCAGGAAGGGGCCGGCGACGAAGTCCCGGCCCTGCATGCGGCGCACCGCGCCCATGTCGTTGGCCTCGACCAGGTAGCGGCCGTGTTCGGTCACTCTGCGCAGGGTCGTCATGTCCCGGCCCGACTCCAGCAATACCTGCGTGGACAGGATCGGGATCTTGCCGGCCTGGGCGAGCATATCGGCCACTTCCAGCCAATCCTCCAAGCGCAGTTCGTGCCGCCGGGAGCAGACGGTTTCCCCCAGGTAGACCATATCCACCGGCCACTCACAGGCCGATTCGTAGAACTGCAGCACGGCGATGCGCGACCAATAGTATTGCAGGGGTCCCAAAGCGAATTTCATGATCGTTCTCCGTCGCCGGCTTATTTCCAGGGCCGCGAGTACGCGCCCAGCGTATGCTGCTGGCCTTCGGCCAGCTTGTCCAGGGCGCCCATCCAGGCCGGATGCACCGAATAGCGCGCCGTGCGGGACTGCGCCAGGTCTATGGCCTGGCGCCAGACCTGCGTGACCTGGGCGACGTAGGCCGGGCTGCGCTGCCGTCCTTCGATCTTGATGGCGGCAACGCCCGCGGCCAGCAGCTGCGGCAGCAGCTCCAGCGTATTCAGGCTGGTGGGCTCCTCCAGGGCGTAGTAATTTTCGCCGGCCACATCGAAGCGGCCCTTGCACAGTGTGGGGTAGCCCGCGTTCTCGCCGTCCTGGTAACGATCGATCAAGACCCCGTTCAGGCGCGACTCCAGGCCGCGCTCCGTCTGTTCCCAGCGCACGTGCCGGGCCGGAGAGCAGACGCCATGCGTGTTGGGAGACTCTCCGGTCGCGTAGGAGGACAGGGCGCAGCGCCCTTCCACCATCACGCACAGGCTGCCGAAACCGAAGACCTCCACCTGCACGGGCGCCTGCTCGCAGACTTGCTCGACCTGCGCCATGGACAGCACGCGCGGCAAGACCACGCGCTGGATGCCGAAATGATCGTGATAGTAGGAAATGGCCTCGGGATTGGTGGCCGAGCCCTGGACCGACAAATGCAGGCGCAGGTCCGGATGGCGCTCGCGGGCGTAGGCCATGAGGCCCGGATCAGCCATGATGACGGCGTCCACGCCGGAGCCGGCGGCCCGGTCCACGGCGTCGCGCCACAGGCGCCAAGCCTGCGGCTGCGGGTAGGTGTTGAGGGCCAGGAGGACTTTGCGGCCGCGTTCGTGCGCATAGCGCATGCCTTGTTCGATCGCCTGGGCGTCGAAGTTCAGGCCTGCGAAATTGCGCGCGTTGGTCGCATCGCGAAAGCCCAGGTAGACTCTTTCCTCGCCATGATCGATTTCTGCTTTCAGCTGCCGGCAGGCTGCCGGCCGGGCAGACCAGCTCCAGCCGCGGTTCCAGAGGCGGGACAGCCGCCCGAGATACTGTATTCATGAGACTCCCGATCAGACATCTCGCCGGGGCCCGCCCCGGCTCGGCAATGCCCACCACTATGCCCGCTCCTGCCGGCGCCCTCCTTAACCCACATCAATTCCTGCGCATCTTCTGATCACGGACAAACCGGGATCATTCAGAATCGGCAGCCGGGGACCGGCCTGGCCCACAATGCCAGCAAGCCATTCCAACTCTGATCGAGCACCCTCATGACAAGGACTGAAACACGGCTGGACATGCGCGGCCTGCCCGCACCGCAACCCCTGGAGCACTGCCTGGAAGCGCTGGCGGGACTGGCGCGCGGACAGGAGCTCATCATGCTGATCGACCGCGAGCCCTTCCCGCTCTATGCCATCCTGCAACGCCATGGCTTCGAGCACGACTGCATGGCATGCGGTACGCATTACCGGCTTGTCATACGACGGACCTGAACCATGCAGCGCGCCCTGTCCATCGACCGATCCCCGCCCCTGGCCCTGAGCCTGCCCTTTTTCCTCAACGTGCCACTGTTCGGGCTGCTGGCGTCCATCCTGGCCGCCTGGACGGGCCCCGAGTTGTTCACGTCCCGCTGGCATCCTGCCGCGCTGGCGCTGACCCATGCCTGGACGCTGGGCGTGCTGGGCAGCGCCATGCTGGGCTCCCTGCTGCACATCCTGGCCGTCGCCGCCAATGTACGCCTCGCCCTCCCCGGAGCCATGAGTCTGGCCTTGTGGGGTCTGCTGAGCGCCGGCACGCTGCTGCTGATTATGGGTTTCATGACATGGCAGCGCTGGACCTGGCTGCTGGCGGCCTTGTCACTGGGCGCGGCCCTGGCGGCTTATCTGGGCGTCATGGCCGCGGCGCTATGGCGCCAGCGCCGCCAGGTATTCCCGGGCGCCCGCGAGATCTTGACGCCGGTGCGCCTCGCCCTGGCGTTCCTGGGCCTGACCCTGCTGTCGGGGCTGGCCATGCTGCTGGCGCTGGGCCTGGACAGGCCTGTCCCCAATCTGCTCGACAATCATGTGGCATGGGGTCTGGGCGGCTGGGCCGGCCTGCTGTTGATGGCCATGTCTTTTCAGCTGCTGCCCATCTTCCAGGTCACCGAACTCTACCCGCGCCCTCTGGTGCGCTGGCTGCCCTGGACCTTGGCCGGCCTGCTGCTCGCCCGCTGGGCGCTGGAGCCCTTGCCCGGCCCCTGGCTGCCGCTGCGCGAGCTGCTGCAATACCTGATCCTGCTGTCCTACGCCTTGTGGGCAATCGTCACCTGGATCCGACTATGGCGCCGCAAGCGTCCCAAGGCCGACGTCAGCACGTTGTTCTGGTACAGCCCCCGGGCCAGCCTGCCCGCCTGCGTGCCCCTGGGCCTCCGGCTGAACACGCCCGCAGGTCAGGGCTCCGCCTTGAGCATCGGCATCCTGCTGATCATGGGCGCGCTCGGCTCGGCCGTCTCCGGCATGCTCTACATCATCGTTCCCTTCCTGCTCTGGCGGGAAGCCCAGCAAGCCGTACCCTTCGACGCAGACAAACCCGAGCAGACCCGCGAACTGTTGCGCCTGGTCCCCAAGACCGGCCACTATATGCCGCAATCGGCCGCACGCCGGCACTGGGTATTGCACAGCGCCGCCGTTCTGGTCTGGGCCCTGGCCGCATTGGGCGGGCGTGTGTTTGCGTGGATGGCCGCTGCTGTGCTGTTTCTGTCTTTTGCCGTGCTGGCTTGGAACCTGTGGACGGCATGGCGACGCTACCGCGAATGCCTCAGCGCTATCGCTGCGTATGCCCCTACCCGCGATACTGGCGCAGGGCCTCGCTGTCCAGAATCGTGAAATTGCGGCGCTGCACGCGGATCAGGCCGCGGTCCATCAACTCGCGCAAGGTGCGCGACAAATGTTCGGGCGTCAGGTTGAGCCGGGAAGCAATCACCGACTTGCCCACATCGATACGGAACGGCTTGCCCTCTTCGCCCGGCCACTCCTGCAGCAGATAGGACACCAGGCGCTGCACGCCATTCTGCAAGGTGTAGGACTCCAGCTCGCCCATCAGGCGGTACAGGCGCTCACTCAGCCCGGCCAGCATGCGCCGAGCCACGCCCGGGCTTTGCTCCAGCCGGGTGAACAAGGTGTCGCGCCCGACATGCAGCAACAGGGAGTCCACCAGCGCCTGCGCCGTGACGATGTAATTGCGCTCCATGAACATCAGGGCTTCGCCGAAACCTTCGCCCGGTCCCACCAGGCGCACGACCCGCTCCAGGCCTGAAGAGGACACGAAGACCAGCTTGATGCGTCCATACACCACCACGTGAAAGCCCAGGCAGGGATCGCCGCTGCGAAACAGGATATCGCCCCGCAGGGCATGGATTTCCCTCGTGCCCAGGGCGATGGGCTCCAGCTCGCTGCGGGGCAATTCCTTGAAGAGCGGCAGATGGGCAAGATGCGCCTGTATGCGCGTCAGACGCCGCGCCTCCTCCTGGGCGGTGAAGCCCGAACCTGCCGATCGCTGCGCAAGCCCTTGCTGGCAACTGTCCGGGTCCGTCATGGCCAACTCCAAAATCAAAATAAGATCCCGGAAAGACTGACACACTCCCTCCCCTCCTGGACGGGCAGGGCCATGCCTTGCTTGATGCAGGTCAATGGGATGGGTCAGGGTATTCAATGACTGGAAGCCGGGCCGCCTCCGAGCGCCTGGAGCAAGCGCGCCACGGCGCGGCGGCCTGCTGTCGGATCGGGTGCGGCGCCGGTTCTGAGCCGTGCCGGGCGGATGGCTCCGGCCGTCGCCTCCGGACGGACGCGGCGGGACACCGGATATGGCGGGTGCGGCGGCACGCCATGCAGGGGGCGGGCGGCACCTCCTGGCCAAGCCTCGGGGGCGAGGAGGCCTTGTTGCGGGCGCCCAAAATGCAAAACCCCCGCAAGGGGTGCTTGCGGGGGTTTTGACGGATAAGAGCTTGACGATGACCTACTTTCACAGACGTCCGTCCACTATCATCGGCGCGAAGGCGTTTCACAGTCCTGTTCGGGATGGGAAGGCGTGGGACCACCTTGCTATGGTCGTCAAGCGTAACTGGTTGCCGGGTCGCCTCGGGAGGCGGCCTGGCCAATATGGAAGAAGCACCGTATTCGGATCAGTACGGATCGCGAACACGTGTCTCGAAGGGTTGGCGCGCGGGTTGCGCTGCGCATTCAATATTTACGTTCTGTGGTCAACAACTTGTACTCACTACAACCCCAAGGGTTATAGGATCAAGCCACACGGGCAATTAGTACTGGTTAGCTACATGCATTACTGCACTTCCACACCCAGCCTATCAACGTCCTGGTCTCGGACGACCCTACAGGGGGTCAAGCCCCCGGGATACCTAATCTTCAGACGAGTTTCCCGCTTAGATGCCTTCAGCGGTTATCTCTTCCGTACGTAGCTACTCGGCAATGCCATTGGCATGACAACCGATACACCAGTGGTACGTCCACTCCGGTCCTCTCGTACTAGGAGCAGGCTCCGTCAAGTATCCAACGCCCACGGCAGATAGGGACCAAACTGTCTCACGACGTTTTAAACCCAGCTCACGTACCTCTTTAAATGGCGAACAGCCATACCCTTGGGACCGGCTACAGCCCCAGGATGAGATGAGCCGACATCGAGGTGCCAAACACCGCCGTCGATATGAACTCTTGGGCGGTATCAGCCTGTTATCCCCAGAGTACCTTTTATCCGTTGAGCGATGGCCCTTCCATACAGAACCACCGGATCACTATGTCCTACTTTCGTACCTGTTCGACTTGTCAGTCTCACAGTCAAGCACGCTTATGCCATTGCACTATCAGAACGATTTCCGACCGTTCCTAGCGTACCTTCGAACTCCTCCGTTACACTTTGGGAGGAGACCGCCCCAGTCAAACTGCCCACCATGCACGGTCCCCGATCCCGATAAGGGACCTAGGTTAGAACCGCAAACAGACCAGGGTGGTATTTCAAGGATGACTCCACGCGATCTGGCGACCACGCTTCAACGTCTCCCACCTATCCTACACAGGCCGGTTCACAGTCCAATGCAAAGCTACAGTAAAGGTTCATGGGGTCTTTCCGTCTAGCCGCGGGGAGATTGCATCATCACAACCATGTCAACTTCGCTGAGTCTCAGGAGGAGACAGTGTGGCCATCGTTACGCCATTCGTGCAGGTCGGAACTTACCCGACAAGGAATTTCGCTACCTTAGGACCGTTATAGTTACGGCCGCCGTTTACCGGGGCTTCGATCAAGAGCTTGCACCCCATCACTTAACCTTCCGGCACCGGGCAGGCGTCACACCCTATACGTCCACTTTCGTGTTTGCAGAGTGCTGTGTTTTTAGTAAACAGTCGCAGCCACCGATTCACTGCGGCCTCGTCATGCTCCGTGCGCAGGCACTTCACACTACAGAGGCATACCTTCTCCCGAAGTTACGGTATCAATTTGCCGAGTTCCTTCTCCTGAGTTCTCTCAAGCGCCTTGGAATATTCATCCCGTCCACCTGTGTCGGTTTGCGGTACGGTCTCGTAGAGCTGAAGCTTAGAGGCTTTTCTTGGAACTGCTTCCAGTCAGTTTAGAGCCGAAGCTCTATCCAGTCACACCCTTGAATTACGCACCCGGATTTGCCTAAGTGCCTTCTACGATGCGCCAACGGGGACATCCAACACCCCGATGACCTTCTGCAATCCGTCCCCCCATCGCACTCTACGACGGTGCGGGAATATTAACCCGCTTCCCATCAGCTACGCATCTCTGCCTCGCCTTAGGGGCCGACTCACCCTGCGCCGATGAACGTTGCGCAGGAAACCTTGGACTTACGGCGAGGGGGCTTTTCACCCCCTTTATCGCTACTCATGTCAGCATTCTCACTTCCGATACCTCCAGCATCCCTCACAGGACACCTTCACAGGCTTACGGAACGCTCTCCTACCATGTGTACATAGTACACATCCGCAGCTTCGGTCTATGGCTTAGCCCCGTTACATCTTCCGCGCAGGACGACTCGATCAGTGAGCTATTACGCTTTCTTTAAAGGATGGCTGCTTCTAAGCCAACCTCCTGACTGTCTATGCCTTCCCACTTCGTTTCCCACTTAGCCATAGTTAGGGACCTTAGCTGGCGGTCTGGGTTGTTTCCCTCTTGAGTCCGGACGTTAGCACCCGGTGCTCTGTCTCCCACGCTGTACTTGTCGGTATTCGGAGTTTGCCATGGTTTGGTAAGTCGCTGTGACCCCCTAGCCATAACAGTGCTCTACCCCCGACAGTAATACGTGAGGCACTACCTAAATAGTTTTCGGAGAGAACCAGCTATCTCCAGGCTTGTTTAGCCTTTCACTCCGATCCACAGCTCATCCCCTAATTTTTCAACATTAGTGGGTTCGGTCCTCCAGCACGTGTTACCGTGCCTTCAACCTGGCCATGGATAGATCGCCTGGTTTCGGGTCTACACCCAGCGACTGAATCGCCCTGTTCGGACTCGCTTTCGCTACGCCTCCCCTATTCGGTTAAGCTTGCCACTGAATGTAAGTCGCTGACCCATTATACAAAAGGTACGCAGTCACCCCCGAAAGGGCTCCTACTGTTTGTATGCATATGATTTCAGGATCTATTTCACTCCCCTTCCGGGGTTCTTTTCGCCTTTCCCTCACGGTACTGGTTCACTATCGGTCGATCACGAGTATTTAGCCTTGGAGGATGGTCCCCCCATATTCAGACAGGATTTCACGTGTCCCGCCCTACTTGTTCGACGCTTAGTTCCACGTCCTGGATTTCGTCTACAGGGCTATCACCTGCTACGGCTGGACTTTCCATTCCATTCGACTATCCAAGACGCTAAAACGTCCAGGCTGCTCCGGTTTCGCTCGCCACTACTTCCGGAATCTCGGTTGATTTCTTTTCCTCGAGTTACTGAGATGGTTCAGTTCACTCGGTTCGCCTCCACACACCTATGGATTCAGTGTGGGATACCGCATTGCTGCGGTGGGTTTCCCCATTCGGACATCTACGGATCAAAGCTTGTTTGCCAGCTCCCCGTAGCTTTTCGCAGGCTACCGCGTCCTTCATCGCCTGTGATCGCCAAGGCATCCATCATATGCACTTATTCGCTTGATCCTATAACGCTTACGGCTATAGAACCTATGAGTATACGTTGTTGCCGTTCATCAATCCTTAGCTGTCATCCCTTCCAAAGAGGGGACAACGTCTATATTTTTGAGAACTTGTTGAACATAAATTGTTCGTGTTGCAATCACAACCCGTGCATTGTCTACACCGCCTCCAAAGAGTCGATGCGTATCAGACAACACACCTTCGTTGTGCTTCTTCCAGATTGTTAAAGAGCAGATCGTGGGTCGCATAACCCAACGAGCAGCGCTCTTGCAAAAGAACGCTCTTCGTTGAATCTCGCGTCGACCAGGTGAACCCCGGGCGCGCCCCGCTCATGTCATGACGTCTAGTACTGTCGCCGTACCGCCCGGCAGGGGCGGTGGTGGAGGATGACGGGATCGAACCGACGACCCCCTGCTTGCAAAGCAGGTGCTCTCCCAGCTGAGCTAATCCCCCGAGGTAATCGTGGTGGGTCAAGTTGGAATCGAACCAACGACCCCCGCCTTATCAAGACGGTGCTCTAACCGACTGAGCTACTGACCCATCTGTCACCAGTGGGCGATACCCTATGGTCATGACCTAACTAACAGCCAATAAGTGTGGACGCTTTCGCTTTGCGGGACCTTCGCTCTGAAAGGAGGTGATCCAGCCGCACCTTCCGATACGGCTACCTTGTTACGACTTCACCCCAGTCATGAATCCCACCGTGGTAAGCGCCCTCCTTGCGGTTAGGCTACCTACTTCTGGTGAAACCCACTCCCATGGTGTGACGGGCGGTGTGTACAAGACCCGGGAACGTATTCACCGCGACATTCTGATCCGCGATTACTAGCGATTCCGACTTCACGCAGTCGAGTTGCAGACTGCGATCCGGACTACGATCGGGTTTCTGAGATTAGCTCCCCCTCGCGGGTTGGCGACCCTCTGTCCCGACCATTGTATGACGTGTGAAGCCCTACCCATAAGGGCCATGAGGACTTGACGTCATCCCCACCTTCCTCCGGTTTGTCACCGGCAGTCTCATTAGAGTGCTCTTGCGTAGCAACTAATGACAAGGGTTGCGCTCGTTGCGGGACTTAACCCAACATCTCACGACACGAGCTGACGACAGCCATGCAGCACCTGTGTTCCGGTTCTCTTGCGAGCACGGCCAAATCTCTTCGGCTTTCCAGACATGTCAAGGGTAGGTAAGGTTTTTCGCGTTGCATCGAATTAATCCACATCATCCACCGCTTGTGCGGGTCCCCGTCAATTCCTTTGAGTTTTAATCTTGCGACCGTACTCCCCAGGCGGTCAACTTCACGCGTTAGCTGCGCTACTGAAGCCTAACGGCCCCAACAGCTAGTTGACATCGTTTAGGGCGTGGACTACCAGGGTATCTAATCCTGTTTGCTCCCCACGCTTTCGTGTCTGAGCGTCAGTATTATCCCAGGGGGCTGCCTTCGCCATCGGTATTCCTCCACATCTCTACGCATTTCACTGCTACACGTGGAATTCTACCCCCCTCTGACATACTCTAGCTCGGCAGTTAAAAATGCAGTTCCAAGGTTGAGCCCTGGGATTTCACATCTTTCTTTCCGAACCGCCTACACACGCTTTACGCCCAGTAATTCCGATTAACGCTTGCACCCTACGTATTACCGCGGCTGCTGGCACGTAGTTAGCCGGTGCTTATTCTGCAGATACCGTCAGCAGCGCCCTGTATTAGAGGGCGCCTTTTCTTCTCTGCCAAAAGTACTTTACAACCCGAAGGCCTTCATCATACACGCGGGATGGCTGGATCAGGGTTTCCCCCATTGTCCAAAATTCCCCACTGCTGCCTCCCGTAGGAGTCTGGGCCGTGTCTCAGTCCCAGTGTGGCTGGTCGTCCTCTCAAACCAGCTACGGATCGTCGCCTTGGTAGGCCTTTACCCCACCAACTAGCTAATCCGATATCGGCCGCTCCAATAGTGAGAGGTCTTGCGATCCCCCCTTTCCCCCGTAGGGCGTATGCGGTATTAGCTACTCTTTCGAGTAGTTATCCCCCGCTACTGGGCACGTTCCGATACATTACTCACCCGTCCGCCACTCGCCGCCAAGAGAGCAAGCTCTCTCGCGCTGCCGTTCGACTTGCATGTGTAAAGCATCCCGCTAGCGTTCAATCTGAGCCAGGATCAAACTCTTCAGTTCAATCTCTGTGGTTGTCCCGTCTTGCGACGAGACCGATTGTGTCTCAAAGAAAAATTCAGAGTTTACACAAGGTAAATCTTCATTTTTCGTCTGTGAGCACTTGATACAAACTTGTGGCGATTCCCATCAAGGGATTCGGCCCGCTCATGCCAAGCGCCCACACTTATCGGCTGTTAATTGTTAAAGAGCAGTGACAGTTGCCTGTCGTCCCGGCTGCCTTAGCATCGCCACATCAGCGTTGCTGTTGGAGCAGCAGAGAAACGAGATTATGAAGTGTTTCGTGCAGCGTGTCAAGCATTTTTTTTGAAGTTCGCCGGGAAGTTTTATTGACCACCCAACTCGTTCCTGCCTGACCGGAACCCAAAGCTCCGTACTGCTTGAACCCCTTCACAAGCCGCAATGCTAAATCTTCCAATCCGAACACTTAGCATTGCCGTCTCGTTTGCAGAACTTCAAACTATAACACAAGAATTTAAATCCGTGCAAGTTTTCTTTTCTGCTTCAGCTTGAACGCTTTCGGTGCGGGCCTCTGGGCCAAGGCGGTGAAAGCCGTTCAATCCGCTTGCCGCATCGCTCCGGGAAAACCCCGTTCGCTGCAGCAAGAAAGAAACTATAGCACGGTGTTTTTCGCGAACGCAAGCTTTTTGACAAGCATATTTCAAGCGCATCTAGGGATTTCCCTGAAACCCAGCTTCAACCCCATGAAAGAAAACAAGAAACTCGAAAAAGAAACCAAATGTAAATAAAATTCCGCCGCCCAAATTGGAAAAGTGTGACGCTCTGCCCTCCCTCGCTTAAGCGAACTTTGACGCCATGGGCCAGGCTGAAACCAGGATGTCCGCCATCATTGAGCCCCATCCCAGCCTGCCCGCATCTGTACGCTCCGCCTTGCTGACAGGCTGCCGCCTTTGCCGATCGACAGACTCGCCCCTTGCCGCCGCCTAGTCCTCTATCTATAAGATGGGTTTCATATAGCAGAAAGGAAGCGCCGGCCTTTGCTTGCCTCCGGTCAACGGATACTTACAGTGGCAGCCTGCTCCCGCCTTACAATACAGAGACAATCAACAAGCGATCATCATCATGGCTCGTTCCCCTTCTCCCCGCTCCACGGAGCAGCTCAGCCTGATTGGCGACGACATGCTGGCGGGCAATGCGCTGGAAGGCAGCGTCCTGTCCCATGTCGCCCGCTTGCCTGCGGACTGGCAGGCGGCATTGGACAGCCCGGAACTGCAGGCCACCCTCGGTACACTATCGGCCTGGCTGGACAAGGAACGCGCCGACGGGGCCACCATCTATCCGCGCGCGCCTTTTCGAGCCTTGCAATTATTGCCGCTGCACGAGGTCCGCGTCGTCATCCTGGGGCAGGATCCCTATCATGGTCCCAACCAGGCACAAGGCTTGTCCTTTTCCGTGCCTGATACCTGTCCGGCGCCGCCCAGCCTGCGCAATATTCTCAAGGAATTGCAGCAGGAGTACCCCGGCCAGCCCGAACCGGTCAGCCACGACCTGAGCAACTGGGCGCGCCAGGGCGTGCTGCTGCTGAACGCGACTCTGACCGTGGAAGACGGCTTGCCCGCTTCTCATGCCAAGAAAGGCTGGGAGTCGGTCACGGACGCATTGCTCATCCAGTTGGCGCGCCAGAACACCCGCCCCATCGCCTACATGTTGTGGGGCGCGCACGCCCAGGCCAAGGCGGAACTGATTCGCCAGCACTCGCAGGGCCCTTTCCTGATCCTGGCCGCCAACCATCCCTCGCCTCTGTCCGCCCGCCGGCCGCCCGTACCCTTCATCGGCTGCGGCCACTTCCGCCAGGCCAACGACTGGCTGACCGAACAAGGCGTCGCCCCCATCCAGTGGCTGGCCACCGGACCCTGACACCACTCTATATATAGATAGAAGAAACACGCCATCATGCCCCTGACTCCCGCCGATCCCGCCCTGAGCGCCGAGGAACAACATGCCTTGTGGTCTTCGGAGCTGATCCAGCAATATGCCTGGCAATTCGAGGGCGCCACGCCCCTGGCCGTGCCGCTGGCCTGCCTGCCTTTGCTGGAAGATCTGTTCAAGCTGGTCGACGAAACCATCAAGGACTCGTTCGATCGCTCCCTGTTCTGCTGGACCGACCTGAAGCTGGACGAATCCGGCCTGACAGCCTGGTATCTGGGCGTGGAAGACTACGATGCCGTCATCGAGCCCTATATAGAAAGCCTGTCGGCACGCTGCCTGGCCGCGGGGGCCTGATGGCAGCGACGGCCCGTCAAGCAAGCCGGTCCAGCCTGCACAGCGGAACGGCTCCCAAAAAAACCCGGCACATGAGCCGGGTTTTTTATGCGCCTTCCTGCGGGAAAGCCTAGGCAAGAACAGGCATCAGGACTGCACGCCCGCGGCATGGGCCTGCTGGTCCGCATGGTACGAGGACCGCACCATGGCGCCTACGGCGGCGTGCGTGAAGCCCATGGCGTAGGCTTCGCGTTCGAACATGGCGAACTCTTCCGGGGTAACGTAACGCATGACGGGCAGGTGGTGGCCCGACGGCTGCAGATACTGGCCGATGGTCAGCATGTCCACATTGTGGGCGCGCATGTCGCGCATGACGTCCAGGATTTCCTCGTTGGTTTCGCCCAGGCCCACCATGAGGCCCGATTTGGTCGGCACTTCCGGATGCAGCTTCTTGAATTCCTGCAGCAGCTTGAGCGAGTGATGGTAATCCGAACCGGGACGGGCCTGCTTGTACAAGCGGGGCACGGTTTCCAGGTTGTGGTTGATGACGTCCGGCGGGCAGGCGCCCAGGATGCCCAGGGCGCGCTCCAGGCGGGCGCGGAAATCCGGCACCAGGACTTCGATGGTGGTCTTGGGCGAATGCTCGCGCACCTGGCGGATGCACTCCACGAAGTGAGCGGCGCCGCCGTCGCGCAGATCGTCCCGGTCCACGGAGGTGATCACCACGTAGGACAGCTTCATGGCGCCGATAGCCTTGGCCAGATTGACCGGCTCGTCCTTGTCCAGGGGATCGGGACGACCATGGCCCACGTCGCAGAACGGGCAGCGGCGCGTGCACTTGTCGCCCATGATCATGAAGGTGGCCGTCCCCTTGCCGTAGCATTCGCCGATGTTGGGACAAGAAGCTTCTTCACAGACCGAGAACAGCTTGTGCTCGCGCAGCGTTTCCTTGATCTCGTAGAAGCGGGAATTGGGGGCCGCCGCCTTGACGCGGATCCAGTCCGGCTTCTTCAGACGCTCCGCCTGGACGACCTTGATCGGAATGCGCGAGGTCTTGGCCTCGGCCTTCTGCTTCTGCGTCGCGTCGTACTCGACTGTGCGCGGACGGACGGTGGGTTTGTGTTCGACGGGGGTGTCTACAGGGGTGGTCATAGGCGTAAGGGTAGTAAACAGCGTGCTGCGCCGCGGTTGTGCCGCGAAGCGGTCATCGGTCGATTGTAGCCCCAAGCTTTACAAGCGCCTAGAAGCGGGGCCATAGTTTGCTCATAAGCCCCTTCAATATAGAGCTTGGCGCGTCAAAGCAGCAACGCTGCCGAGTAGAACCTGCGCATACTACAAGTACGGAGACTCGCATGCCCCATGAACAAAACACGGCCCCGGTGCAACTGCATCAGCAAGACGGGCTGGCCCGCATCACGCTGAATCGGCCCGCACAGTACAACGCGCTATCCGAAGAGGTGCTGGAGGCCTTGCAGGACATCCTGAACACGCTGGCGCAGGACCGCGAGCTGCAATGCGTGATCCTGCAGGCCGAGGGCAAGGCGTTCTGCGCCGGTCATGACCTGAAGCAGATGCGCGCCCATCCTGATCACGACTACTACCTGGACCTGTTCCAGCGCTGCAGCCGCGTCATGCAGGGCGTGCTGAAGCTGCCGGTGCCGGTGATCGCCCGCGTGCAAGGCCTGGCGACCGCCGCAGGCTGCCAGCTCGTGGCAAGCTGCGACCTGGCCGTAGCCGCGCAATCGGCGCGCTTCGCGGTCTCCGGCATCAATGTGGGCCTGTTCTGCTCGACGCCGGCCGTGGCGCTGTCGCGCTGCGTGCCGCCCAAGGCGGCCATGGAGATGCTGATGACCGGGGACTTCATCAGCGCCCAGCGCGCCCAGGAACTGGGCCTGATCAATCACGCCGTGCCCGACGGGCAACTGGACCAGGCCGTGCAGGACCTGGCGCAGCGCATCCTGGCCAAGAGCCCGGTGGCCGTGCGCGCCGGCAAGGCCATGTTCTACAAGCAGCGCAGCCTGCCCCTGGAACAGGCCTACGATTACGCCGGCCAGGTCATGGCCGGCAATATGATGAGCGAGGATGCCTGCGAAGGCATAGACGCCTTCATCGAAAAGCGGGCCGCCGTATTCACGGGCCGCTGATCAGGCCGCCATGGCGTGGATTCGCTGCGCCATGGCCTGCGACAGGTGCGCACAGAGGAACTGCGCCGCCTGCTCCAGCGTGATGTCCGCCCCTTCCGAGCGCATGTCGGTGGTCTGCAGGCCTTCGTAGCCGCAGGGATTGATGCCGCCGAACGGCGCCAGGTCCATGGCGACGTTCAGGGCCAGGCCATGGTAGGAGCGGCCGTTGCGGATCTTGATGCCCAGCGCCGAGATCTTGGCCAAGCCCTCGCCTCCCTGGCGCAGCGGCACATAGACCCCCGGCGCGCCGGGCTTGCGGCAGGCGCCCGCCACGCCGAAATGCGTCAGGCAGGCAATGACGGCCTCTTCGAGCAGGTTCACGTATTCCTTGACGTACAGGCCGACGCGACGCAAATCGAACAGGCAATACACCAGCAGTTGCCCGGGGCCGTGGTACGTGACCTGTCCGCCCCGGTCCGTCTGCACCACGGGAATGCCGCCGGGGTTGAGCAGGTGCTCGGGCTTGCCCGCCTGCCCTTGCGTATAGACAGGCCTGTGCTCCACCAGCCAGATTTCATCAGGGGTATCGGGCTGGCGCTGTTCGGTGAAATCGCGCATGGCCTGCCAGACCGGACCATAGTCGGCTGGGCCGGCAAGCCATTTGACCTGAGGAACGTCGGACATGCTGGAGGAAGCTCCGCTTACAGGACGACGCGCACCAGATGATGCGCATGCAGGGCCCGATACAGATTGTCCAACTGTTCGCGCGAAGTGGCGCGCACGGTGAAGGTCAGGCCGGTGTAGTTGCCGGCCTTGCTGGGGCGCTGCTCGACGGTCGAAGCGTCGAAGTCGGGATCGAATTCCCGCACGATGGCCAGCAGCTCTTCCAGCAAGGTATCGTGGGTCTGGCCCATGACCTTGATGGGAAAGTCGCTGGGGTATTCGATCAGGGATTCTTCAGGGGAAATAGTCATGCGTGCTCCACTGCCTGGATGGCCTTGTCGTAGCCTTCGCGCAACTTGGCAAAGACCGGGCCGGGCCGTCCGTCTCCGACGGGACGGCCGTTGAACATAACGATGGGCAGCACCTCCTTGGTGGCCGCCGTCATCAGGATCTCGTCGGCGCCGTCGACTTCCTCGCGGGAAATCCGGCGCGCCTGGAACGGAATGCCGGCCTGCGCGGCCAACTCTTCCATCAGGCCATAGCGTACACCTTCCAGGATCAGGTTGTTGCGCATGGGCGCCAGCAAGGTGCCCTCGCGCACGATCCAGATGTTGCAGGAGGCGCCTTCGGTCAGGAAGCCGTCGCGGAACTGGATGACTTCGTCCACGCCGGCCTGCACGGCCTCCTGCTTGGCCAGCACATTGCCCAGCAGCGACACCGACTTGATGTCGCAGTGCAGCCAGCGCACGTCCTCGATGGCGATGGCGGTCAGTCCGTTCTCGCGCTCGGCCTGCACGCGCTGGAAAGGCGAGACCATGATGAACACGCTGGGGGCCGCATCCTTGGGAAAGGCATGGTCGCGCTTGGCCACGCCGCGCGTGACCTGGATGTAGACCATGCAGTCGCCGCCGCGACCCGATCGGGCCAGCATGTCCAGCACCAGCTTTTCCCATTCGCGGCGCGTGAAGGGATTGGCGATGCCGACCTTGGCCAGGCTGCGCTCCAGGCGATTCAGGTGCCCGTCCATGCGGAAGGGCTTGCCATGGTAGGCCGGCACGACGTCGTAGATGCCGTCGCCATAGATGAAGCCGCGGTCCAGCACGGAGATCTTCGCCTCGCCCAGGCGCACGAAATCGCCGTTCAGGTAGACGATGCTGTCGGGATCAATACCAGGAATCATGGGTTCGGTCTCGCACGGGAAAACTTATTCGAACATCAGCAGCACTTTGTCGACCATGCGGCCGAAAAAGCCCGCCTCGGGCACGTCCTCGAGCACCACCAGCGGCTGCTCGGACAGGGTCTTGCCATCCAGGGACAGGGTCAGGGTGCCGACCTTGGCCCCCTTACTCAGGGGCGCGACCAGCGGCTGGGTGTACTGGGCGACGGGCTTGATGTCGGCCGACTTGCCGCGCGGCACCGTCAGCCACAGCGGCTCGGCCGTACCCAGGCCCACGTTCTCCACCGCGCCTTCCCAGACGCGGGCGTTCACGGCAGGGTTGCCGGCATCATAGAGCTTGACCGTCTCGAAGTTCTGGAAGCTCCAGTTCAGCAGCTTCAGGCTGTTCTCGGTACGGGCGGCGTCGCTGGCCGTGCCGACCACCACGGACACCACGCGGCGGCCGTCGCGCAAGGCGGTGGACACCAGACAATAGCCGGCGGACTGGGTATGGCCGGTCTTAAGGCCGTCCACCGTGGTGTCCAGCCACAGCAGGCGGTTGCGGTTGGGCTGCTTGATATTGTTGTAGGTGAATTCCTTCTGGCTGTAGTAGTGCAGGTACTGCGGAAAGCGCGACACCAGCGCGGCAGCCAGCGTGGCCAGGTCGCGCACCGAAGTCAGGTGCTCGGGATCGGGCAGGCCGGTGGAATTGACGAAGTGCGTGGCCTTCAGGCCCAGCTTAGCGGCCTGTTCGTTCATCAGCGCGGCAAAGGCCGATTCGCTGCCGGCCACGGCTTCGGCCAGAGCCACGGAAGCGTCGTTGCCCGACTGCACGATCACGCCCTGCAGTAGCTCGTCCACCGGCACCTGGGTGTTGGCCTTGACGAACATGCGCGAGCCTTCGGTGCGCCAGGCCTTCTCCGAGATGTTCACCGGCTGGTCCAGCTTCAGGCGGCCGGACTCCAGCGCGTCGAACACCAGGTAGGCGGTCATGAGCTTGGTCAGCGAGGCCGGCTCCACGCGCTCGTCTATGCCCTCGGCGGCGATCACCTGGCCGCTGTTCACATCCATGGAAAGCCAGGCGCGCGCCGTCAGGCCGGGGGCCGGCACGATGGACAGATCGCCCGGCAAAGCCGCCGCACCGGCCGTCGCCGCGGCCGGCGCGACGGGTTGGGCCGCAGTCTGGGCCTGGACCAGCACGGGCAGCGACAGGGCGAGCGCCACCACGCAACGAGAGAGAATCGGAGAGACAAGTTTTTTTGCAGAGGTCATGGCTGGGAGAGATTGGAAGCCGCGAATGGGGCGGAAAGGGCCCATTATGGCAGAGCCCTACGGGCCTGTGAGCGCGCCCGGCCGCCTATCCGCAAATGAAAACGCAACGATTTGAAAACAAAAGGCGGCTTAAGTTCCAAGCGAGGCAAGATGGCGATTGACCACGTCGCGCAACTGGATGAGCTTGCCGTGGAAAAAATGGCCTGCCTCGGGCAGCACCACCATGGGCAGCTGGTGCTCGCGGGCGAACTCCATACCCTCGGCCAGGGGCACCACGTCGTCCAGTTCGCCATGCACCAGCAAGGTGTCGGCCGCAGGCTGCACCTGGCGGAAACGGAAACGGTTGACGGCGGTGCCGGTCAGCACCAGGGCCTGGGGCAGCGGCGCACCCGCTTCGCGCAGGCTCGCATGCACCTGCGCGGCCACGGCGGTGCCGAAGGAAAAACCGGCCAGCAGCCAGGGGCCGCCCGGCCACTGGGGAAACCGGGCGCCGAACTGCTCGATCAATTGCAGCATGTCGGCGGTCTCGCCGCGGCTCCGGTCGAATTCGCCGGCCGACAGGCCCACGCCGCGGAAATTGGGGCGCACCGCCAGCAGCCCCTGCTGGGTGGCGCAGCGCGACAAGGTAGTGACCACTTTATTGTCCCGCGCTCCGCCATGCAGGGGATGGGGATGCAGGATCAATGCCCAGCCGCGCGGCTCGGCGGCAGGCCAGTCCAGAGCACAGTCGATGACCCCGGCAGCGCCGGAAAATTGAATCGTATCCACGCGTTCAGACATGTTCAGACCAAATATCAAATAAGATTATGCCAAGCCCATCCAGTGTACCGGATTGTCATGAACACCTCTTCTCAATTCGCCCTGCCCAGTCCCCGGGACATGATCGCCGAGCTGCGCATCCGACTGCCGCATTTCAACCAGATCCGCTGGCTGGACTCCACCGAGTCCACCAATGCCGACCTGCTGAACCTGGCGCGCCAGGAGACCGGCCCGCGCGTGCGGCCCTGGCTGCTGGGCGCCCACCTGCAAAGCCGCGGTCGCGGCCGCGCCGGGCGCACCTGGCAGAATCGCGTCGGCGCCAACCTGATGTTCTCCTGCGCCTTCGACATCTTCCTGCCGGCGCGCCAACTGCCCACGCTCTCGCCGCTGGCGGGCATGGCCACCTGCGAGGCGCTGCGCCTGTGCCTGGAGCCGGCCCCGAGGCGCCGCCTGACCATGAAGTGGCCCAACGACGTAATGTGGGACCAGGCCAAGCTGGCCGGCATCCTGGTCGAGGCCACGCGCGCCAGCGCCGCGCCCAGCTCCAGCGACCATCACGTCGTCATCATCGGCATCGGCATCAATCTGCAGGACGCCGTCGATCTCAGCCAGCGCACACAACGCGCCGTGGCCGACTGGAGCGGCATCTCCGAGCACTCCGCGCAGGCCGCGCTGACCCGCTGTTCGGACATCGTCGCCAAGGTCGCCCAGTCCTGCTACCTGAGCCTGAACCACGTCACCGCCCAGGGTTTTGCCGACCTTCCCGAACGCTACGCCCAGGTGGACGCACTGGTGGGCCAGCATGTGCACATCATGGACAACGGCCAGATCCTGCACACCGGCGTCGTCACCGGCATCAATGAATCGGGCCAGTTGCTGCTGCGCCATCCCGACAGGACGGAGCGCGCCATCACCGTGGGCGAGGTTTCCGTACGTCCCCAGCGCTGATCGCTATACTGGCGCTTTTCCCCAACCGACTGGCCCGGCATGACTTTGCTGATCGACTCCGGCAACACCCGCATCAAGCTGGGCTGGCGCCACCCCCTTAGCGGCGCGCGCGAAGCGGCGCCGGTTTCCCTGCACGCCGACCAGCTGGACCAACTGGCCGCCTGGCTGCAGGCCGGCCATGCGCCCTTGCAGGACATGCGCGGACACGGCGGCGGGGCGATCGGCGTCAATGTGGCGGGCCCGCTCGTGCAGGCCCAGATCGACGCCGCCGTGCAAAGCCTGGGCCTGGGCACCGTGCGCTGGCTGCACAGCGAAGCGCGCGCCTTCGGACTGTCCAACGGCTATGAGCAACCCGGCCAGCTCGGCGCGGACCGCTGGGCGGCCCTGCTCGGACTGTGCGACCTGCTGAACGGCCAGGCCAGCCCGGCGCAGGCCGCCTTGCTGGTCAGCTTCGGCACGGCCACCACCGTCGATCTGCTCAGCCCCGTCCAGGACGGCGAGCGCCGCTTCATGGGCGGCTCCATCCTGCCCGGCCCGAGCCTGATGCTGGCTTCGCTCAAGCAGAACACCGCCCAATTGCCCGAAGCCCACGGGCGCGTGGCCTCCTTTCCCACCAACACCATGGCCGCCATCAGCACCGGCGTGGCCGCCGCCCAGGCCGGCGCCGTGCTGCGCCAGTGGGAACAAGGGCGGCGCCGCTTCGGAACGCCCCCGCTGGTCTTTCTGGCGGGCGGCGGCCGGGCCCTGATCCAGCACGAGCTGCATGACCAGCTGCAAGACCATTGCCGGCTGCTGGGCGTGCGCACGCCTCCCATCCAGGAGCTGGACACGCCGACGCTGCACGGGCTGGCCCTGTATGCGGGCTTGACCAGGGCATGACCTGGCTTGGCAGTCCGCAGGGACTGCCCTGGGTCCGGGACATCCTCAAGGGACTGTTATTGCCTTGGACGGTCCGGCGGTCCGGCGATCCGGCGATCCGGCGGCAAAAAAAGCCATGGATTCCCACATCCGGATACGTAAAGACTGATTAAACGGATGAACTTCCCGGCGCGACCCCGTACAATCGTCCGCTGAACTGTTTCTTTCCGGTGTCGGGGATGCGACTGCTTTTCATACTGATCCTGCTGGCGAATGTAGCCGTCCTGGCCTTTGGACAGGGCTTTTTCGGCACGCCTCCCAGCGAGCAGGGCCGAGAGCCCCGACAATTCTCCCAACGCAACCAGGACGCGGTAAAGCTGGGCGCGCCGCAGCACCCCGCCGCCCCCCGTTCCTGAACCACGATTGTCGAACCCATGAAACCTATCCGCAAAGCTGTCTTCCCTGTCGCCGGTCTGGGCACCCGCTTCCTTCCCGCCACCAAGGCCATGCCCAAGGAAATGCTGCCCATCGTCGACAAGCCGCTGATTCAATACGCCGTCGAAGAAGCCGTGGCAGCCGGGGTCACCGAACTGATCTTCGTGACGGGCCGCAACAAGCGCGCCATCGAAGACCACTTCGACAGTGCTCCCGAACTGGAAAAGGAACTGGAAGCCAAGAACAAGCTGGACATGCTGGAGCAAGTGCGCCACGTCATCCCCAGCCACGTCAATTGCATCTACACCCGCCAGTCGCGCGCCCTGGGCCTGGGCCACGCCGTGCTGTGCGCCGCACCCATCGTGGGCAACGAACCCTTCCTGGTGCTGCTGGCCGACGACCTGATCGACGCCGCCACGCCCGTCTCGCGCCAGTTGGTCGAGGCCGCCCACCAGTACAACGGCAGCATCGTGGCCACGCAGAATGTGGCCCCCAGCGAAACGAACAAGTACGGCATCGTGGCCGGCGAAGCGCTCGATGCCAACGCCACCCGCCTGAGCCGCATCGTGGAGAAACCCGCGCCTGACGTGGCGCCCTCCACCCAGGCCGTCGTGGGCCGCTATGTGCTCGAACCGGAAATTTTCGACCACCTGCGCCGCACCCAGGCGGGCGTGGGCGGTGAAATTCAATTGACGGACGGAATCGCCAGCCTTTTGGAAAGTCGCGCTGTATATGCGTATCAATATGAAGGCACTCGTTACGACTGCGGTAGCAAGGCCGGTTTCTTTCATGCTACGCTTGAATTTGGTCGTAAATACCACGGACTTTAACGAGGGGCGCAGAGGGGTCCGTACCAATAACAAACCTTGTTCGTAATTGTTTATCCCTTGCTTGTGACAAACTGTGCAAAGGGCGATTTAGCTTGACTTACAGGCCATTTCACCTCTACGATTAGCGGTGCAGGATTTCAAGTTCGTCGAAGTTTGTTCAATACGGTATTGTTTCTAATACTCATTGCCCTGATTTTTACATCTTGACAATCTTTTTTGAGCAGATTGCTCGTCATTTTTAGGGAATGCAGGAAATGCAAACAGAAACCGGTATCGTAAAATGGTTCAATAACGAAAAAGGCTACGGCTTTATCTCCCCCGACAACGGTGGCAAAGATCTTTTCGTTCACCATTCCGACATCCTGGGCACGGGCTTCAAATCTCTGGAAGAAAACCAGCGCGTATCCTACGTGTCTGCCGAAGGCCAGAAAGGTCCCCAAGCCAAGAGCATCCAGAAGCTGTAATCCATACGGATTCTGATCTCAAGAAAGCCCGCGAAAGCGGGCTTTTCTTTTGTCCATGCAGCGCCCAGGAAAGGATTTATGTCAGATAACTGCGACAGACCACCCTTTCCCTACGATAAATTGCTCATTTGCTTATGAGTCAGAGGGACGCGAAGCGCGGATCTCGGCCAGGCCCGAGAGCACGCGTACGACGGCGCCCTCGTGCATCTGCACCCAATGCAGGCCCGCGTCCGACATCTTGTGGTGGCGCGCCGGCGCATCCACCAGCTCCACGGCCTGCTGCAAGGCTGCCGACGGCGTGGCGGCGCGCAGCGCAGCGCCCGCATGCAGGGCGTCCTGAACCGCCTGTTCAAAATTGCGCGTATGCGGCCCGACGATGACGGGCACCCCGATGGCGCTGGCCTCGATGAAGTTCTGCCCCCCAGCGGCTGGAAGCTGCCGGCCACGATGGCCACCCTGGCCAGCGCGTAATACCAGTACATCTCGCCCAATGTGTCGCCCAGCAGCACGTCCATGTCGCGGCAGGCCTGCACGGCCGAGGAGCTGGAGTCCCCTGCTTGAGCAAGGCGCTGCGGCGTACATGGCGCAGGCCCAGCTTGTCCAGATAGGCGGCTGCATCGTCGAAGCGCTGCGGGTGGCGCGGGACCAAAGCGAACAGGATGGGGCTGTGCAATTCATTGCCGTGTTCGCGTTCGCGGCGCAGGAAATGCGCGATGGCATCGGCGAAGTCCATGTCTTCGGTCTCGCGCGTGCTGGCGATGACCACGATGCGCCGGTTCAGGTCGCTGGCAAAGCGCCGGCCTCGGGCGATCCTGTCCTGCGGCAGGTCCACATCGAATTTCAGGTTGCCCGAGACCCTGACGCCCTGCGCGCCCGCCTGCTCCAGACGCTGGGCGTCGGCCAGGCTCTGGGCGTACACCAGCCTGAAGGAACGGTAGGCCTCGCGCATCACCGAGCCGGCGCGCAGGCTGGCGGCCAGCGCGTGTTCGGAAAAACGGGCGCTGGCCAGCATCATGGGCACGCCTTGGCGGCGCGCCGCGGCCAGCAGGTTGGGCCAGACCTCGCGCTCGATGAGCACGCCGGCGCAGGGCCTGTAATGGGCCAGGAAACGTCGCACGGAGCCGGGAAAGTCATAGGGCAGCCATTGCTGGATGAGCCGTCCCTGCTCGATCTCGGCAGCGAAGGCCTTGGCACCTTCCTCGCGGCCCGTGACGGTCATGTGGGTCAGCAGCACGGTTTCGCCCTGGTCCAGCAAGGCCCGGATCAGGGGATGGGCGGCGCGCGTCTCGCCCAGGCTGACGGCGTGCACCCAGACAGGC
This sequence comes from Alcaligenes sp. Marseille-Q7550, assembly GCF_965112015.1. Taxonomy (NCBI): domain Bacteria; kingdom Pseudomonadati; phylum Pseudomonadota; class Betaproteobacteria; order Burkholderiales; family Alcaligenaceae; genus Alcaligenes; species Alcaligenes sp. Marseille-Q7550. The sequence goes on along the minus strand of NZ_CBCOPU010000001.1, from coordinate 311,453 downwards.
GCCCGCGGCGGCGCGGCCTGGTCCTTGTAATACCCAAAACGGGCGCCGGAGAGCACCTGCCAGTCCCCGCCGGCGCGGCGAGCGCGCAGGCCCATCCAGGCCATCAGGGCGGGGGCCAGCATGCGTATGGAAGCGGTATAGAAAAAGCGGTTCACCAGCCTAGCCTCAGCGCAGGATCAACGCACATTGTACGCATAAAGCCGCGAAGCAAAAGCGCGAACTGCCGGGCAAGGCCGACTGCGAGCCGCTCCGGCCCGAATGCGAACTCCTTGGTCAGTGGCGGCAGGCCCTAGAGCGCCGGCGCGATCAGGGCCGGCGCAGCATCGCCGACGCCCTGGCTGCCGAGCGCCTGGTCGATGGCGCACAACACGGTCTGCGCCGAAGGCTCATGGCCGCGCTCGCCCAGGCTGGCCGTATAGGCCGAGCCTTCCAGGGGCGTACGCACCGGCGTGGAGGCTTTGTAGATGCCTATGGTGGGCCGTCCCAGGCCGGCGGACAGATGCGTCAGGCCGCTGTCCAGCCCCACCATGATGCGGGCGCCCGCCAGTTGCAGGGCGACGGGCGTCAGACCCATGCGCGGCAGCACGCAGGCATGCTCGCGCCCGGCGATCAGGTCCTGGGCCCGTTCAGTCTCCGCTGGACTGCCGGCCAACAGGCGCAGCTCCATGCCTTCTCCCTGAAGCCGGTCGAAGACCTGCAGCCAGTTGGCAGGTGCCCAGAGTTTGTCGTCCCGACTGGCCGAAGGCATGATGATGGCGTAGGGAGATTGCCCGGCCGGAGCCTGCTCGGCCAGGGCCTGCAGGCCGAAATCCGGCGCGCCCTCGAACTGATAGCCGAAGGCGGCCGCCGCCAGGCTGCGCTGGCGAAACACGGCCGGCTGCCAGAAACCGACGCGGTGGCGCACGTCGTAGAACAAAGAGGCCAGCGGCTCGCGCGCCGACTTCCAGTCCAGGCCGTGGCGGCGACCATGCGTCTGGCGCACCAGCCAGATGGATTTCATCAGGGCCTGCATGTCCAGCACGACATCGTAGCGGCGCGCGTCCAACTGCGCACGCAATGCCGCGCGTTCCCGGCGCGTCTGGGCGGACCACCACTGCTTGCGCCAGCGTCGGTGCGCCACGGGGATGGCCTCGTGCACGGCGTGGTGCCAGCGGGGGATCTCGGCAAAGCTTTCTTCGACCAGCCAGTCGATCTGTGCGCCTGGCACATGGCGTGCGATGTCCGAGATTGCTGGCAGCATATGGACCAGGTCTCCCAGGGAGGACGTACGCACAATGAGTATCTTGCAAGTCATGGCGGAATTATAGTGGCGGCGCATGAAAATCAAGCAGAAGCAGACAAATTTTTGCACTCCTTCTCAAAAGGGAGGCAGGTCCCTTAAGGCATAATAGAGAGAACCACTCCTGGACCGAAAACATGATTGATTTCAAACAGATCGAAGCCTTCGTATGGGTTGCCGAGCTTGGCGGCTTTCGGGCCGCCGCGGAGAAGCTGAACACCACCCAGCCTTCCATCTCGCAGCGCATCGCCGGTCTGGAAGCCGCCTTGGAGGTCCGCGTGTTCGACCGGGGCGCGCGCGGCATCAAGCTCACCGACAAGGGCCAGGAACTGCTCTCCCACGCCCAGCGCATGCTGGACCTGCGCACCGAGATGCTGCGCGCCGCCAAGGAGCAGAACGCCATCCGCGGCGTGCTGCGCCTGGGCGTGGCCGAGACCATCGTGCAGACCTGGCTGCACAATCTGATCGATCACCTGCATCAGGAGTACCCGGCGCTGGTCATCGAAATCCACGTGGACACCACCAATGTGCTGCGCCAGCAACTGGCCGCCTTCCAGATCGACATGGCCATGATCGTGGGCGTGGGGCAGGACCCCAAGGAACACTGCCTGCGCCTGTGCGAATATCAACTGGGCTGGGTAGCCAGCCCCGCCCTGAAGCTCCACGGTCGGAAAATCAGCGTTTCCGATCTAGGGGTTTACCCTGTGATCACCTATCCGTCAGGCAGCGTTCCCTACCAGTCCACACGCGAAGCCTTGCTGCGCGCGGGGGTGAAATCGCCGCGTCTTTTCGGCAGCGCCTCGCTCAGCACCATCGTGCAGATGACGCGCCGCGCCATGGGTCCCAGCGTGCTGGCTCCGGCTGTCATAAAAGACGAGCTTTCCGAGGGAAAACTGCGGCTTTTGAAGGTCGACCAGCCCTTGCCGGCGATCGAGTTTTTCGCCTGCTGGATGGACTCCCCGGACAGTCATATTGCGCGCGCGGTGGCCACCCACGCGCAGCGCATCGCACAGATATACGCAGAGACTGATAAGTAAAATTTATAACCTAATATTTGAACTTACAATTGGACAGGGATTGCCCCATCGGTTGCAATTCGTTGCTGTGATCAACCCCCTGCGTGCGAGTGGTCATCATGAACCTGGAACCCCTGCCAATACTGGCGCCCGAGGCCGAACAATGCCGCGAGCGCATCCGCGAAGAACTCCATACTGGTCCCACCGCCGGACTGGCGGCGGGCCATGTCCAGGCCAACCTCATGATTCTTCCCAAGGACTGGGCCGACGAATTCCTGCTGTTCTGCCAGCGCAACCCTAAACCATGCCCCCTGCTGGCCGTAACCGAGCCTGGTCAGTATCAGGTGCCGTCCCTGGGTCGTTCCATCGATATACGCACTGACTTCCCCCGCTATCGGGTCTGGCGCGACGGACAACTCAGCGCCGAACCCCTCAATGTCCGCGACCTCTGGCGCGACGACCTGGTCTCCTTCCTGATCGGCTGCTCGTTCTCGTTCGAAGAGGCGCTCCTGGCGGACGGAATCGACGTGCGCCACATCAGCGCAGGCGTGAACGTACCCATGTACCGCAGCACGATCCAGACGCACGCAACCCGTCGTCTGGCCGGTCCTCTGGTGGTCTCCATGCGCCCCATGCGCGCCGCCGACGCCATTCGCGCTGTACAGATTACCTCCCGTTTTCCTTCGGTGCACGGCGCCCCGATCCACATCGGCGACCCTGCCCTCATCGGCATATCCGACATCAACCAGCCTGACTACGGCGACGCCGTGCAGATCAGGCCGGACGAGCTGCCCGTGTTCTGGGCCTGCGGCGTCACCCCGCAAGCCGTCGCGGCCCAGGCCGGACCGGAGTTCTGCATCACTCACGCCCCCGGGCACATGTTGATCACGGACCTCCTGAACACACGCCTGGCAGCGCTTTGATACTAGTTTGACCGGCTGATCCCGGTTCCCCTCGTGGTTTTATATTGCTGTTCTTCCCGTGTCTTACCGGCACATTCCAAGCATTGCAGCTAGACAGCTATTCGGAGCACATTATGAAAAAAATCGTGTTGACCTCCCTGGCCCTGGGCACCCTGGCCCTGGGTTCGGCAGCCCTGGCCCAGACCAGCGCCCAGGACCTGCCCAAGACCCAACTGAAAGTCGTGGGCGGCCTGAGCAACCTGACGGCCTACCAGAACACGGAACAACCCTTCTGGACCAAGACCATTCCTGAACTGTCCGGCGGCCAGGTCACGGCCGACATCAAGGGTTTCAACGACATGGGCCTGAAGGGTCCTGAAATCATGCGCCTGATCGGTCAGGGCGTGATCCCCTTCGGCACCGCCACCCTGGCCTACTTCGCCAGCGACAACTCGATCAACGAGGCCATCGACCTGGCCGGCCTGGCTCCCGACATCGCCGTGGCCAAGAAGCTGACCGAAGCCTTCACGCCCGCCTACGAGCAGTTCTACGAAAAGAACAACGTGAAGGTGCTGGGTTTTTCGACCTACCCCGCGCAGGTGCTGTTCTGCAACGGCGACTTCAACGGCCTGGCCGACCTGAAGGGCAAGAAAGTGCGCACCAGCAGCCGCACGCAGGCTGAATTCGTCCAGGCCCTGGGCGGCAACAGCGTGACCATCCCGTTCGGCGAAGTGGTTCCCGCCCTGCAGAACGGCGTGGTCGACTGCGCCATCACCGGCTCCATGTCCGGCTACTCGGCCAAGTGGTACGAAGTCAGCACCAACCTGTACAAGATGCCCATCAACTGGAACCAGCAGATCCACGCCGCCAACCTGAGCGCCTGGAAGAAACTGGATCCCAAGGTGCAGGACTTCCTGGCCAGCAACATCAAGGTCATGACCAACCAGATCTGGGACGCCGCCGCCAAGGAAACCCAGGAAGGCTACGACTGCAATACCGGCGCGGCCGCCTGCTCGCAGCCTGTGAAGGGCAAGATGAAGCTGGTCGAGCCGACCGAGGCCGACCGCGAACTGCTCAAGAAGGTCATGAGCGAGACCGTGGTGCCCAAGTGGGCCGAGCGCAGCTCCGCCGACACCGTGGCCGCGTTCAACGCCAACCTGAGCCCCATCCTGGGCTTCGAAGCCAAGAAGTAAGCTTGTAGTATCGTGAATGCCGGCCGCCGCCACCCGCGCGGCAGCCGGCGGCCTGCACCCCAGGCCCCCTCCCTCCCAGACCCTGTACGGGGTAGACACCATGGAAAATACCGAGAAATTCGCAACGCTGAACCGTTTGCTGTCCGGTGCCACGACCCTGTCGCGCATCGCCATCTGGTTCGCAGGCAGCCTGACGCTGCTCAGCGCCCTCTACATCACCGCCGACGTGCTGATGCGCAAGTTCAGCGGCACGTCCCTGGGCGGCTCGGACGAGCTGTCCGGCTACGCCTTCGCCATCAGCATCTCCTGGGCCCTGTCGTTCGCGACCCTGCAGCGCGCCAACATCCGCATCGACGCCATCTACCAGCACCTGCCCGTACGCGTGGCCGCCCTGCTGGACTGGATCGCCCTGGTGGCCCTGTCCGTCTTCATCGTCTACCTGACCCGTTACGCCACCGACGTGGCCGGCCTGTCCTGGACCAACCAGTCCACCGCCAACACCGCCATGGGCACGCCCCTGTGGATTCCCCAGTTCCTGTGGGTGGCCGGCCTGGTCTGGCTGTGCGTGGTGCTGGCCCTGATGCTGCTGCGCTCCAGCCTGGCGCTGATCACCGGCGAAATGGCCGCCATCCAGGCCCTGTGCGGCATCCGCAGCACGCAGGAAGAAGCCCTTGAAGAAGCCGAAGCCGGCAAGCGCATGGTGCAAGGAGACGCCAAATGATTGCAACCGCACTGACTCTGCTGCTCGTCCTGATCGGGCTGAGCATTCCCGTGGGCGCCGCACTGGGCGTCCTGGGCCTGATCCTGGATCCGCTGTTTTCCATGCTGCCGCTGACCGGCGCGCTGGGCGAGATCTCCTGGGGCACCAGCAATGAATTCCTGCTGGTGGCCATTCCCCTGTTCATCATGCTGGGCGAGATCCTGCTGCGCTCGGGCATGGCCGAGCGCATGTACAACGCCATGAGCCTGTGGCTGTCCTGGCTGCCCGGCGGCCTGATGCACGCCAACATCGGCGCCAGCGCCCTGTTCGCCGCCACCTCCGGCTCCAGCGTGGCCACCGCCGCCACCGTGGGCACCGTGGCCTTGCCGCAGATCAAGAAGCAGGGCTACAACGAACCCCTGTTCCTGGGCAGCCTGGCCGCCGGCGGGACCCTGGGCATCCTGATCCCGCCATCGATCAATCTGGTGATCTACGGCGTGCTGACCAATACCTCCGTGCCCAAGCTGTACCTGGCCGGCATCATCCCCGGCCTGGGCATGGCCCTGCTGTTCATGCTGGCCATCGCGGCCGCCTGCGTCGTCAAGCCCCAGTGGGGCGGCGCCAAGATCAAGGCGTCCTGGGGCCAGCGCATCGCCAGCCTGGTCCATCTGGTTCCTCCGCTGGGCATCTTCCTGCTGGTGGTCGGCTCCATCTACGCCGGCATCGCCACTCCCACCGAAGCCGCCGCGCTGGGCGTGGTGGGCGCGCTGATCCTGGCCGCCTTCTCCGGACGCATGAGCTGGAACATGATGAAGGAAGTGCTGGAAGGCACCATGAAAGCCACCGCCATGATCATGCTGATCGTGATCGGCTCGGCCTTCCTGAACTTCGTCATGTCCGCCACGGGCCTGACCAACGCGCTGACCGAATCCATCACCGGCCTGGGCGTCTCGCCCATGGTGATGCTGCTGATCATCGTGGTGTTCTACCTGGTGCTGGGCTGCTTCATAGACCCTGTCCATGCTGCTCACCACCCTCCCCATCGTGGCGCCCATCATGATCGCCCTGGGCTTTGACCCGATCTGGCTGGGCATCGCCATCATCATCCTGGTGGAAGTGGCCCTGATCACCCCTCCGGTCGGCTTGAACCTGTTCGTGGTCCAAAGCCTGCGCAAGAGCGGCAGCATGAACGACGTCATGGTGGGCAGCCTGCCCTTCGTGATCATGCTGCTGGCCATGGTCGGCCTGCTGGCCATCTTCCCGGATCTGGCCCTGTGGCTGCCCCGCCTGTTCGGCTGATCCAATACTGTCCATTGATTAAACGAGTATCGCTATGCGTCTGACCTTTGAACTGGCCCAGGCCACCCACACCGAAATCGTCGAAGCCGATCTGCAGCACTGCATCGTGGCCGGCTGGGCCGGCCGCGACATGGCCGCCATCGAGCATCACATCGAAGAACTGGCCGAGCTGGGCGTCCCCCGCCCGAGCTCCGTGCCCCTGTACTACCGCATCGCCGCCAACCAGATGGTGCAGGACGACACCATCCAGGTGGTGGGGTCCGGCTCGTCCGGCGAATCCGAAGTCTTCGTGTTCAACCACCAGGGCCGCCTGCTGGTGAGCCTGGCCTCGGACCACACCGACCGCGTGCTGGAAGCCCACAGCGTGGCCCTGTCCAAACAGATCTGCGCCAAGCCCGTGGCCCGCGAAGCCTGGCTGTTCAGCGACGTGGCCGACTACTGGGACGAGCTGGTGCTGCGCGCCTACATCCAGGAAGACGGCAAGGAAGTGCTGTACCAGGACGGCACGCTGGCCAGCCTGAAGAACCCGCTGGAGCTGATCGAGGGCTGCTTCCAGTCCGCGACCATGCCCGCCGGCTACGGCATGACCTGCGGCACGGTGGCCGCCATCGGCGGCATCCGTCCCTCGACCCGCTTCACCATGGAACTGTTCGACCCGCGCCGCCAGCGCAGCATCCGCCACACCTACGTGACGGACGTCCTGCCCGAAGTGGCCTAAACTGCCACCCGGAACCTGTTCACGGCCTTTGCGGGGGGGCTCAAAACCCCCATGAACAGAACGTGAGCAGGCTCCAAACGTTCAGCCCATCTATTTTTGCGAGTGATCATGCTAGCGACCATTACCGAACTGCAACGCGCCCTGGACCGGGGTGAAACCACCTCGGTCGCCCTGACCCGGCAAGCCCTGGACCGCATCCAGGACGAGAACGGCGAGGGAGCGGCCACTTTCATCGAGGTCTTTGCCGAGCAGGCCCTGCAGGCCGCGCACGCATCGGACATACTGCGTGCGGCCGGACTGCGCCGCTCGCTGGTCGAAGGCCTGCCCATGTCGGTCAAGAATCTGTTCGACATCGCCGGCTACGTCACCCTGGGAGGTTCGGCCGTCCTGAAAGATGCCGAACCGGCTGAACACAACGCCGTCATCGTGGACCGCCTGCTCAAGGCCGGCGCCATCTTGATCGGTTCGACCAACATGACTGAATTCGCCTTCTCCGGGCTGGGCATCAACCCCCATCACGGAACGCCCCGTTCGCCCTGGGACCGCGCCAATGCGCGCATCCCCGGCGGCTCGTCGTCGGGCGCCGGCGTGGCCGTGGCCGAAGGCATGTCGGTATTTTCCATCGGCACCGACACCGGCGGCTCCATCCGCATCCCCTCGGCCTTCAACGGCCTGACCGGCTTCAAGCCCACCGCCGAGCGCGTGCCCAGCGAAGGCACCATGCCGCTGTCGCGCAGCCTGGACTCCAACGGCCCGCTGGCCGCCTCCGTCGAGTGCTGCGCCATCGTGGATTCCATCCTGACGGACCAGCCCTACGTGCCCGTGGTGGCTCCCGCCCTGGACACGCTGCGCCTGGCCGTGCCCACCTCCTTCGTCTTCGACGGCATCGACGAGACGGTGCGCGCCGCTTTTGATCGCGCCATCGCCCAGCTGCGCGAGCATGGCGCACAAGTCGAGGAGATCGACATCCCCGAGTTCGACCAGTTGCCGCACATCAACCGCAAGGGCGGCTTCGTCTGCGCCGAGGCCTGGTCCGTGCACCGCGAACTGATCGAAAGCAAGGGCGACCAGTACGATCCGCGCGTGGCCTCGCGCATCCTGCGCGGCAAGGGCATAGACTGCGCCGACTACATCGAACTGCTCGATACCCGCCAGGCCTGGATCGCCGCCGTGGAAAGCCGTCTGGAGCGCTTTGACGCCGTGCCGATGCCCACCGTGCCCGTGGTGGCGCCCCGCATCCAGGACCTGGTCGAGTCCGAGGACCTGTATTTCGCCAACAACGGCCTGATCCTGCGCAATCCCACCCTGATCAATTTCCTGGACGGCTGCGCCCTGTCGCTGCCCTGCCATGCCCGGGGCGAAGCGCCTGTGGGCCTGATGGTGGCCGCTCCCGCCTACCACGACGAGCACCTGCTCGGAGTGGGTGCGGCGATCGAAAGGGTATTGCCGCTGCGCGGCAATTGATCTTGTAAAATTGATATATCCAAGGACGGTCGCCCGACCGTCCTCGTGCTTTGCGCCGGGAGCCCCTCATGAGCACGCCCAAGACCGGAGCCGACAACCGGACGGCTCTCCCGCCCAGCGCCTTCCCGCTGGCAGGCGTGCTGATCCTTGTGCTGTCGTCCTGGGCCTTGTCGGGCCTGGACGCCAGCGGCAAATGGATCATGGGATTCGGCGTGCCGCTGCTGATCATGTGCTGGTTCCGCTACGTGGTGCACCTGGGCCTGGTGCTGACTCTGGTGCTGCCGGTCAAGGGGCGCCGCGTGCTGCGCAGCACGCGCCCCAAGGCGCAGATCCTGCGCGGCACGGTCATGATGCTGGCCACGTTTTCCTTTTTCTCGGCGCTGCGCTACCTGCCCCAGGCCGAGGCCACCGCCATCAATTTCCTGGCGCCCCTGCTGGTGCTGTCCGTGGCGCCCTGGCTGCTCAAGGAGCCGCCGCGCCTCAGCCGCTGGGTGGCCGCCGGCGTGGGATTCCTGGGCGTGCTCATCATCATTCGTCCGACCGGCGGCCTGCACCCCATGGGCGTGCTGTTCGGATTGATCACCGCCTGCATGTTCGCCACCCAGTTCATCGTCACGCGCCGCGTGGCCGTGGACGACGCCATGACCACGCTGATCTGGAGCGGCGCGGTGGGCAGCCTCTGCCTGACCATCGCGCTGCCTTTCATCCTGCCCGCCGCCCTGCCCGTCCTTCGGGAACTCACCGCCTTTCAATGGCTGATCCTGGTTTCCACGGGCTTCTGGGGCTGTCTGGGGCACCTGTTGCAGATCCAGGCCTACCAGCGCGCCTCGGCCTCCCTGCTGGCGCCATTCGTGTACCTGCAGATCGTGGCGGCCGCCGCGCTGGGCTGGATGATATGGGGACAGTTCCCCGACCTCTTCACCTGGATAGGCATCGCCGTGGTCTGCGCCAGCGGCATCGTGATCGGGGCCCTGGAGTGGCGGCGCCAGGCCCGGCCCGGCACCTGACGCCCTAGCTGGCGCGGGCCTGCCAGCCCTGCACGAAGGCGCTGACGGGCTGGCGCTTGCCGCCCGCCTTCTGGACTTCCAGCAAGCGCAGCACGCCCTGCCCGCAGGCCAGGTCTATGGCCTGCGCGCTCGCTGCCAGCACCTGGCCGGGCGCGGCCTGATGCGCCTGGGGCAGACTCTGGGCGCGCCACACCTTGATCGGCTGCTCCAGGCCGGGCAAGACCAGCGTCGAGCCTGGCACCGGGTCGAAGGCGCGGATGCGGCGCTCCAGCACATCCGCCGGCAAGGACAGATCCAGGGCGGATTCGGCCTTGGACAGCTTGGCCGCGTAGGTGACGCCCTGCTCCGGCTGGGGAGTGGCCTGCAGCCGACCGTCGCGCAATTCCTGCAAAGCCTGCAACAGGGCCTGGGCGCCCAGCTCGGCCAGCTCGTCATGCAGCACGGCGGCGCTGTGATCGTCCCGTATGGGCAATTCGCGGCGCACCAGCATGTCGCCGGTGTCCAGGCCTTCATCCATCTGCATGATGGTGATGCCCGTGGCCGCGTCGCCGGCCTCGATGGCCCGCTGGATGGGCGCGGCTCCGCGCCAGCGCGGCAGCAGGCTGGCGTGTATGTTGAAACAGCCATGGCGCGGCAATCGCAGCGTCCAGGCGGGCAGGATCAGGCCATAGGCGGCCACGACCATCAGGTCCGGCTGGACATCCAGCAAGGCCTGGCGCGCCTGGGCGGCGTCTTGCGGGTGCTTGCCGTCCAGCCGCAGGCTGAGCGGTTGCAGCACGGGAATGCCGGCCTGCACGGCGGCTTGCTTGACCGGACTGGGCGTGAGCTTCAGCCCGCGGCCCGAGGGGCGGTCCGGCTGGGTCAGGACGAGGGGGACATCAAAGCCCTGCGCCAACAAGGCGTCCAGGGCGATGCGGGCAAATTCCGGCGTTCCGGCAAAGACAATACGCATGCGAAATCAGCCGGCCGCCTTCAGGGCTTCGCGCTGCTGCTTGCGCAGGCGGCTGCGGATGCGTTCGCGCTTGAGCACGGAGAGGTATTCCACGAACACCTTGCCGTCCAGGTGGTCCAGTTCGTGCTGCACGCACACGGCCAGCAAGCCCTCGGCCTCCATTTCGTATTCCTCGCCCTTTTCGTTCAGGGCCTTGAAACGGATGCGCGCCGAACGCTCGACTTTGTCGTACACGCCGGGCACCGACAGGCAGCCTTCTTCGTAGACCTGCAGTTCTTCGCTCTTCCAGGTGATGACCGGGTTGATCAGCACCAGCAGCTCGTTGCCTTCCTCGGAGACATCGATGACCACGATGCGCTCGTGCACGTCCACCTGGGTGGCCGCCAGCCCCACGCCGGGCGCGTCGTACATGGTTTCGGCCATGTCCTTGACCAGCGTGCGGACGCGCTCGTCCACTCCCTGCACGGGCTTGGCCACCGTGTGCAGGCGCGGGTCAGGGAATTTGAGAATGGGAAGCAAAGCCATGGTACAAGTCCGAATAAAACCTATAAGTCTATATAATAAAACACTATTCAGGGCGGCAGCCGTTTCAGCCGGCCGGAACAAGGCCCTGGCGCGCATCCTTGTCCAGCCGGACGCCGCTGTCCTGCTCCCGGTCGGCAAACAATTTATTTCATGCCACACTGCCGCATGCCCCATCATTTTACATCGGAAGAACTGCGCGCCTGGCTGCGCCTGTCCCTGGAACCCGGCCTGGCGCCTGCCCAGGCGCGCCAGTTGCTGGCCGCGCTGGGCCTGCCGCAACAGATCTATCAAAGCCCGCCAGCGCGCTGGCCCGCCACATCCCGGCCGATCTGGCCGCCCGGCTCGCCCAGGACGCCCCCGACGAACTGCAGGACGCCGTCGGCCAGGCCATGGCCTGGCTGGAGCACCCGCGCCACCACATCCTGACACTGGCCGACCCCGCCTACCCGCGCGGCCTGCTGGACCTGCACGACCCGCCCCTGCTGCTGTACGCCAATGGCGAACCGTCCATCCTGCGCCATCCCGGCCTGGCCGTGGTGGGCGCGCGCAGCGCCACCCAGTCGGGCCAGGAAACCGCCCGGGACTTCGCCGGCGCCCTGGCCGCGCAGAGCTGGTGCATCGTCAGCGGCCTGGCGGCGGGCATAGACCAGGCAGCGCACCAGGGCGCCCTGCAAGCCGGCCCGCAAGGCGCAGGCACCGTGGCCGTCATGGGTACGGGCATGGATCTGGTGTATCCCGCCGCCCACCGCGACCTGGCGCACCGCATCGCCGAACACGGCCTGCTGCTCAGCGAACTGCCGCTGGGCACCCGCGCCCTGCCCCACCATTTCCCGCGCCGCAACCGGCTGGTCGCCGCCCTGGCCAAGGGCGTGCTGGTGGTCGAAGCCGCCCGCCAGAGCGGCTCGCTGATCACGGCCCGCCTGGCGGGGGAACTGGGCCGCGAGGTCTTCGCCATTCCCGGCTCCATCCATTCGCCCCTGTCGCGCGGCTGCCATGCGCTGATACGGCAAGGCGCCAAGCTGGTGGAGAGCGCGCAGGACATCCTGGACGAACTGGGCGCAGCCGCACCCGGCCAATCCAGCCTCCCTGTCTGCGCCGCACAAGTCGCCGCACACGCATCTTCCGTACCCGAGGAGCTGCGCCCCATACTGGATCGCATCGATTTCGCGCCCCTGTCGCCCGAGCAACTGCTGCGCCGCACCGGCCTGCTGGCCACCGAGCTGCCGGCCGTGCTGGCCGAACTGGAACTGGCCGGCTGCATCGAAGCCCTGCCCGACGGCCGTTTCCAACGCTTGAAACCTTAATGACCGGCGCGCGAGCGGTTATCATGGCGTCATAGTCGGCGGCCGCAAGGCCGCGCCTCTTTCCAGGAACCACCATGTCATACCCATCGCGCGTCAAGATCGTCGAGGTCGGCCCACGGGACGGCCTGCAGAACGAAAAGGAATTCATCCCCACCGCCGTCAAGGTCGAGCTGGTCGACCGGCTGGCACAGGCGGGCTTTGCCAATGTGGAAGCCACCTCGTTCGTGTCGCCCAAATGGGTGCCGCAGATGGCCGACGGCGCGCAAGTCATGCAAGCCATAGCGCGCCGGCCCGGAACGGTCTATTCCGTGCTCACCCCCAATATGCGCGGCTTCGAAGGCGCCCTGGCGGCCCGCGCCGACGAGGTCGTGATCTTCGCCGCCGCCAGCGAAGCCTTCTCCCAGCGCAACATCAACTGCAGCGTGGACGAATCCCTGGAGCGCTTCGCCCCGGTCGCGCAGGCGGCCAAGCAGGCGGGCCTGCGCCTGCGCGGCTCCATAAGCTGTTCGCTGGGCTGCCCCTACGAAGGCGAGGTCGCCCCGGCCAGCGTGCTCAAGGTGGCGCGCCGCCTGATCGAGCTGGGCTGCGATGAGATCGACGTGGCCGACACCATAGGCGTGGGCACGGCCCGGCAGGTCTACGAGCTGATGCGCCTGGTGACCGAGCAGGTCGACCCGGCCCGCGTGTCGGGCCACTTCCATGACACCTACGGCCAGGCCATCGCCAATATCGCGGCCTCCCTGCAGGCGGGCATCCACATCTTCCACAGCTCGGTCGCGGGCCTGGGCGGCTGTCCCTACGCCAAGGGCGCCACCGGCAACGTCGCCACCGAGGACGTGCTCTACCTGATGCAGGGACTGGGAATCGAGACCGGCGTGGACCTGGACGCGGTGGTGGACATAGGCCAGTGGATCTCCGGCCACCTGGGCCGCAAATCGGCCAGCCATGCCGGCAATGCGCTGGCGGCGCGCAAGGGGGCCGTCTCGTGCTGATGAGCCAGCCCGCCTCCCAGGAGGACATCGATGCCCTGCTCAAGGACATGTCCCCCCTGCCCATCCAGGGCCGTTCCTGGCCGCGCTGGGTCGCCGCCACCGCCTGGTTGGTGCTGGCCCTGATCGGCGTGCGCATGGCCCTGGTGGCCGGCTCGCCCCAGGGCGCCAACATCAGCCCGCTGCTGGCCGGCAGCCTGGTGCTGCTGTTCACCGGCCTGATCGTGATCGCCTGGTACATGTGGCACGGCATCACCACCATAGACCGCGACGGCATACGCCAGAGCTGGATCATGAAGCGGCAGGTGCAGTGGCAGGACATCCACTTCGCCAAGTTCGTGCCGCTGTTCAACTCCAAGCGCCTGATCTGCTTCACCCGGCGCGGACGCCCCATCATCTTCCAGGGCGCAACGCCCGAACTGCAGGTGGCCTTTGCCAAGATCTCGCTGGTGCTCAGGCGCAGGAACTGAGCCTTCCTCGCCCCGCACAGGCCCCCCCTGTCAAGAAAACCGGGACTTTTCCCTGCTTGGCTCAAGAAGGCACTGCCTGTATTGCAAGGTCCACGAAAAGCGAAGAAAAAAAAAACGGCTCCCCCCGGGGAGCCGGTTGCCGGCGGACCAGCAGGCTGGACGCAGGCTGATCAACGGATGGGCAGGCCGTAGATCAGGCCGCCGTTGGTCCACAGGGCGTTCAGGCCGCGCTCGATCTTCAGCGGGCTGTCCTTGCCCACGTTGCGCTCGAACGATTCGCCGTAGTTGCCGACCTGCTTGATGATGTTGTAGGCCCATTTTTCGTCCAGGCCCAGGTTCTTGCCCGCGCCGGGGGTGACGCCCAGCAGGCGCTGCACGTTGGGATTGGCGCTCTTGAGCTGTTCGTCCACATTGGCGCTGGTCACGCCCAGCTCCTCGGCATTGAAGGTGGCCTGCAGCGACCATTTCACGATGTTCAGCCAGGCGTCGTCGCCCTGGCGCACGAAGGGTCCCAGGGGCTCCTTGGAGATGATCTCGGGCAGCACCTGGTAGTCGTCGGGATTCTGCATCTTGGAGATGCGGATGGAGGCCAGGCCGGACTCATCCGTGGAGAACACGTCGCAGCGGCCGGCCACGAAGGCGTTGACCACTTCATTGAACTGCTCGATGACCACGGGCTTGTACTCGACCTTGTTGGCGCGGGCCCAGTCGGCCATGGTGTTCTCGTTGGAGGTGCCGGTCTGCATGCAGACCGTGGCGCCGTTCAGATCCTTGGCGCTGGATACGCCCAGCTTCTTGGACACCAGGAATCCCTGGCCGTCGTAGAAATTGATGCCGGCATGGATGGCGCCCACAGCCGTGTCGCGCTGCTGCGTCACCGTGGTGTTGCGCGCCAGCAGGTCGATCTCGCCGGACTGCAGCGCCGTGAAGCGCTGCTGGGAGTTCAGGGGCACGGCCTTGTACTTGCTGGCGTCGCCCAGCGTGGCGGCGGCCACGGCGCGGCACACGTCGATGTCCAGGCCGGTCCAGTTGCCCTTGTCATCCGGGGCGGAAAAGCCGGCAAAACCCGTGGTCACGCCGCACAGAACATGGCCACGCTGCTTGACGGTGTCCAGGGTGGCGGCCTGGGCGGCCTGCGCGCCGGCCATCACGGCCAGGGCGGCGGCGGAGTACTTCAGGAAGCGCATCGGTCTCTCCTCTTATGATGCTGGAACACATAATTTTCCTGCATATTACCGCAGCCCGATATAACCCTGTCGGCATAAATTCATTACCGATTATTCGTAGGTACGCTGGTCCTCGATGACTTTGCCGTCGCGCGGCAGCGTGTCCGGAGCCATCAGCTCGACCTGGGCGCGCAGCTTGGTGATCTCCCGTATGGTGTCGGCCAGCGCTTGTTCCAACCCCTGCGGCGCGCTCGCGCTCTCGGCCTGGAACACCATCTGGTCCTGGCCGGGCGCCCCGCGCACCACCAGCCGCGCCAGGCCCAGCTCAGGATGCCGGGCGCGTATCTGCTCCACCTGCGCCGGATGCACGAACATGCCGCGCACCTTGGTGGTCTGGTCGGCCCGCCCCATCCAGCCCCGGATGCGCTGATTGCTGCGTCCGCAAGGCGAAGCCCCGGGCATCAGGGCAGACAGGTCCCCCGTGCCGAAGCGCACCAGCGGATAGTCGGGGTTGAAGGAAGTGATGACGACCTCGCCAACCTCGCCCGGCTCGACCGCGTGGCCGGTGCCCGGACGCACGATCTCCAGGATGAGATCCTCGTTCAGGACCAGTCCTTCGCGCGCCGGGGTCTCGTAGGCGATCATGCCCAGATCCGCGCTGCCGTAGGCCTGGTAGCCGGCAATGCCCTGCCCGGCGAACCATTGCTGCAACGAAGGCGGGTAGGCCTCGCCCGAGAACAGCGCCTTGCTCAGGCCGGGCAAGGCCACCTGCATGGCCTGGGCCTTCTCCAGGATGATCTTCAGGAAGCTGGGCGTGCCGGTGTAGCCGTTGGGCATCAGGTCGGCCATGGCCTGCACCTGCTGCTCGGTCTGCCCCACGCCGCCCGGAAACACCGTGCAGCCCAGGGCATGGCCCGCCGTCTCCATCATGGAGCCGGCCGGGGTGAAATGATAGGAAAAACAGTTGTAGATCAGCTCGTCGCGCCGGAATCCGGCCGCATACAGGGCGCGCGCAAAGCCCCAGTAATCGGGTCGCGCGCTTTCGGGCTCGTACATGGGGCCGGGCGAGGCGAACACCTTGCGCGCCCGCCCCCAGCCTATGCTGGAAAATCCGCCGAACACATACCGGGCATGTTCCGACGAGGGTCCGCGCGAGCGGGCCTGTTCGCGCGACTTGAGCTGGGCCTGCAGCAGTTCGCTCTTGCGGATCACCGGGATGGCGGACAGGTCGTCCCGGCTGCGCATCGCCTCCACGTCCACGCCCTGCAACTGCACCGCGATGGCCGGCGCGCGCTCGCGCGCGGCCCGCAGCACCTGGGGCAGACGCGCCATCAGATGCTCCTCGCGCTGCTCGGGCGGCAAGGTCTCGCGTTCATCGTAGTACTCGCTCATATCCCCTCCAGCGGATGGACGTCGATCCACCCTAGGCCAGCCAGCGCTTGCGGCGCCGATAGAATTTGTTGTCCCGGAAGCTCTTGCGCTCGCCATGCGAGACGCCCAGGTAGAACTCCTTCACGTCCTCGTTCTCGGCCAGCGCCTGGGACGGTCCGTCCATCATGACGCGGCCGTTTTCCAGGATGTAGCCGTAGTCCGCATATTTCAGCGCCACATTGGTGTTCTGCTCGGCGAGCAGAAAGCTGACCCGCTCGCGCTGGTTCAGGTCGCGCACGATCTCGAAGATCTCCTCCACGACCTGCGGCGCCAGCCCCATGGACGGTTCGTCCAGCAGGATCATGCCCGGATCGGCCATCAGGGCCCGGCCGATGGCGCACATCTGCTGCTCGCCCCCGGAGGTGTAGCCCGCCTGGCTCGTACGGCGCTGCTTGAGCCGGGGGAAGTACTGGTAGACCTTGTCCAGCTCGGCGCTCAGTTCGCCGCGCGACAGCGAGCGCGTATAGGCCCCGGTCAGCAGGTTCTCCTCGATGCTCAGGTGCGCAAAGCAATGCCGCCCCTCCATGACCTGCACCACGCCGCGCTTGACCAGGTCGGCGGGCGTCAGTTGCTCGATGCGCTCGCCGCGCAGCTCGATATGGCCCTTGGTGACATCGCCGCGCTCGGCGCGCAGCAGGTTGGACACGGCGCGCAAGGTGGTGGTCTTGCCGGCGCCGTTGGCCCCCAGCAGCGCCACGATATGCCCTTCCGGCACGCGCAGGGACACCCCCTTGAGCACCAGAATGACATGGTTGTAAATCACTTCGATGCCATTGACGTCCAGCAGCACGGGCGCCTGCGTCTTCTGGCCTGCGGTTTCATTCATGATCATCCCCGCACAGGAAGCGCCCGGGGCCGCCCCCGGGCGCCTGGGTTCAACTCTCGCAGTTGCGAGGCGTGATCTTCTTCTCGGCCGCGTACTTGGCCGACATCTCCTTGACCAGCGGGTCGACGAACTTCTTGTCGGCCTGGTACCAGTCGGAGACGACCTCGAACTTGCTGCCGTTCCACTGCACGATGCGCGCCCAGTCATCCCCCATGTGGTTGCTGCACGAGGTCTTGACCGGCCGCATGATGCCCTCGAAGCCCAGCTCCTTCAGGCGCGCCTCGTCCAGGTTCAGGTTCTCGAAGCCCCAGCGCACCTGCTCGGGCGTCATGCGCTTGCCCTTGCCGAACTTCTCCTGGGCGGTGCGGATGGCCTCGACCTGCATCATGGAGATCATCATGCCGCGCGTGTGCGCCAGCGTGCCCACGTACTTGTCGCGGTTCTCCGCGCCCTTGCCCTGGGCGTGCATGGCCTTGACGGCCTCGTGCACCGGGCCGTCTTCGGCGCTGTTGTGGATGGTGATGCCCTTGTAGCCCTTGGCCGCCGCGCCCAGGTCGGCCACGTCGCTTTCGGAGGCAGCCCACCAGATGCCGTAGATCTTGTCGCGCGGATAGCCCACCGCCTGGGCCTCGCGGATGGCCGTGGGCGTCATGATGCCCGCGCTCCAGAGCAGGATGAAGTCGGGCCGGTTCTTGCGCACCTGCAGCCAGGTGGACTTCTGCTCCACGCCGGGCGCGGTGACCGGATACAGCTCCAGCGTGAACCCTTCGGCCTTGGCGCGCGCCTGCAGCAGCGCGATGGGCTCCTTGCCATAGGGCGAATCGTGATAGATCAGGGCGATCTTCTGGTCCTTGAGCTTGTCCTGCCCCACCTGCTTGGCGATGTCCTGGATCATGACGTCGGCCGCGGTCCAGTAGGTGCCCAGCAGCGGGAAGTTCCACTCGAAGACGGCGCCGTTCACCGAATGCGACAGGCCGTAGCCCATGGTCTCGATGGGAATGCCGTCCACGAAGGCCTTGTCGGTCAGGGCGAAGGTGATGCCCGTGGACTGGGTGTCGAAGCCCGAAGCCCCGCCGCCCTTGCCCTTCATGCGCTCGTAGCATTCCACGCCGCGGTCGGTGGCGTAGGCGGTCTCGCACTCCTCGTACACCAGCTTGACGCCGTTGACCCCGCCGTCGCGCTCATTGACCAGCGCCAGGTAGTCCAGCTTGCCGTCGGCCCAGGGAATGCCCAGGGGCGCGAAGGAGCCGGTGCGGTAGGTCAGCAGCGGAATGTACTGCTCTTCGGCCGCCAGGGCGGCCGTGCTCATGGTCAGCATCGCGGCGCAGGCGCTCAAGCCCAGCGCGGCGCGTTTCAGTCGTGTCGTCATCTCCTGGTCCTCCGATTAGTACCATGTTTTGATACCCCGTCCTGACGGCGGGGCTGTTCTTGTCATGCACCACCTTCCTGCATCAATGGGGGAAAGGCCACAGGCGCAGCTTTTCCTTGCCAATACTCCAGAGCCGCGCCAGGCCGTGCGGCTCCACGATCAAAAAGAAGACGATCAGCGCGCCGAACACCATGTGCTCGATGTGCGAGGCCGTGTCCACGCCCAGCGACAGCCCGAACCAGTGCGGCACATTGGTCAGCAGCACGGGCAGCAGCACCATGAAGGCCGCGCCGAAGAAACTGCCCACGATGGAGCCCAGCCCGCCGATGATCACGATGAACAGCAACTGCAGCGAGCGGTTCAGGTCGAAGGCCAATGGCTCCCAGGAACCCAGGTGGATGTAGGCCCAAAGTGCGCCGGCCACGCCGATGAAGAAGGAGCTGACGGCAAAGGCAGTGAGCTTGGCGTACACCGGCCGTATGCCGATGACCTCGGCGGCCACGTCCATGTCGCGTATGGCCATCCATTGCCGCCCTATGGCCCCGCGCACCAGGTTCTTGGCCAGCAGCGCGAACACCACCACGAAGATCAGCACGAACAGATACTTCTGCGCCGGGGTCTGCACGGGCAGGCCGAAGGCGCTCAGGGCCGGCACCGACACGTTGCCCGAGGGCGAATAATTGGTGAAGAAGGCGATGCGCAGAAAGGCCCAGTCCACGAAGAACTGCGCGGCCAGCGTGGTGACGGCCAGGTACAGGCCGCGGATGCGCAGGCTGGGGATGCCGAAGACCACGCCCACCAGGGTGGCGAACACCCCGCCCAGCAGGATCTGCCCCACCAGCGGCACTTCGGGGATGCGCACGCCGAAGTTCCAGGCCGCGTACGCCCCCACCGCCATGAAGGCGCCCGAGCCGATCGAGATCTGTCCGCAGTAGCCCACCAGGATGTTCAGGCCTATGGCGGCCAGCGACAGGATCAGGAACGGGGTCAGGATGGCCTGCAGGAAATAGTTGGACGCCAGCAGGGGCGCCAGCACGAAGGCGACGAGCAGCACGCCCAGCACCACGTAACGATCCTGGCGTATGGGGAAGATCTGCTGGTCCGCCCGATAGCTGCTCTTGAACTGGCCGTTTTCGCGATAAATCATGTCGTTTCCACCTCAGACGCGATCGATAATCTTCTCGCCGAACAGGCCTTGCGGCCGGAACAGCAGGAACACCAGGGCCAGCACGTAGGCGAACCAGATCTCGATGCCGCCGCCCACGTAGGGTCCCAGGTAGACTTCGGACACTTTCTCTCCCACGCCGATGATCAGCCCGCCCACGATGGCGCCCGGAATGGAGGTCAGCCCGCCCAGGATCACCACCGGCAGGGCGCGCAGCGCCGCCGTGGACAGGGTGAACTGCACGCCGTACTTGGAGCCCCAGATCACGCCGGCCACCAGGGCCACCAGCCCGGCCACGGTCCAGACCACCACCCAGATGCGGTTGAGCGGGATGCCGATGGACTGCGCCGCCTGGTGGTCGTCGGCCACCGCGCGCAAGGCCCGGCCCACCCCGGTGTACTGGAAGAAGAACGCCAGCGCGGCCACCAGCAGGGCCGCCAGCACGGCCGAACTCAGGTCCTCCATGCTGACCAGCACGCCGCCCTCGAACAGCGACTCCAGGATGAAGATCGGATCCTTGGGCATGCCCACGTCGATGGAATAGACCGAGCTGCCGAAGATGATCTGCCCCATGCCGTCCAGGAAATAGCTGATGCCTATGGTGGCCATGAGCAGCGTCGTGCCTTCCTGGTTGACCAGGTAGCGCAGCACCCAGCGCTCGATGAGCACGGCCAGCAGCCACATGAACAGGGCCGAGACGATGAAGGCCAGCACATTGCCCCACAGGCCCGGCTCCATGCCCAGCCATTGCGGTATCCACTGCGACAGGCGGGCCATCGCCAGCGCCGCCACCAGCACCATGGCGCCCTGGGCGAAGTTGAACACCCCGGAGGCCTTGAAGATCAGGACAAAGCCCAGGGCGACCAGGGCGTACAGCATCCCTATCATCAATCCGCCCAGCACGGTTTCCAGGAAAAATGCCATGATCGATTCCTCTCAGTGGCCGGCGCCCAGATAGGCGCGGATGACGTCCGGATTCTGCCGCACCTCATCGGGCGCGCCGTCGCCGATCTTCTTGCCGTAGTCCAGCACCACGACCCGGTCGGAGATGTCCATGACCACGCCCATGTCGTGCTCGATCACCACGATTGTGGTGCCGTATTCCTCGTTCACGTCCAGGATGAAGCGGCACATGTCCTGCTTTTCCTCGATGTTCATGCCCGCCATGGGCTCGTCCAGCAGCAGGATGCTGGGCTGCATGGCCAGCGCCCGGCCCAGGTCGACGCGCTTTTGCAGCCCGTAGGGCAGGCGGCCCACCGGCGTCTTGCGATAGGCCTGGATCTCCAGGAAATCGATGATGCCCTCCACGTATTCGCGGTTGCGGATTTCCTCGCGCTCGGCGCGGCCCAGCCGGAACGCCTGGGCCAGCACGCCGCTCTTCATGTGCAGGTTGCGGCCCGTCATGATGTTGTCCAGCACGCTCATGCCCTTGAACAGCGCCAGGTTCTGGAAGGTGCGGGCAATGCCCTGCTCGGCCGTATGACGCGAATTCATGCGCGCATACACGCGGTCGCGCAGCACGATCTCGCCCTTTTGCGGCGCATACACCCCGTTGATGACGTTCAGCATGGAGCTCTTGCCCGCGCCGTTGGGGCCGATGATGGAGCGGATCTCGTGCTCGCGTATGTCGAACGAGATGTCCGTCAGGGCCTTGACCCCACCGAAGGCCAGGGAAATGTTCTTCAGGTCCAGCACCACCGGCCCGATGCGCCGTTCCTGCGTCTGCGCCTCATTCATCACATGCTCCTCCCGGCCGCGTCCGGCATGCGCTCGATGCGCAGGTCCGCCGCGATGCGGCCCGTGCGGCCGTCTTCGAATTTCACCTCGGTTTCCACGTACTGGTGGTCCAGCCCCTTGAACAGGGCCTGCACCAGCACCTCGTACTTCTGCGCGATGAAGCCGCGCCGCACCTTGCGGGTGCGCGTCAATTCATCGTCGTCCGGATCCAGCTCCTTGTGCAGGATCAGGAAGGCGCGGATGCAGGAGCCGGCCAGCTTGGGGTCGGCGGCCAGGTCCGCGTTGACCTGGGCCACGCAATCGCGGATCAGGGCGTAGACCTCGGGCTTGGAGGCCAGGTCGGTGTAGCCTGCGTAGGGCAGGTTGCGGCGCTCGGCCCAGTTGCCCACCGCCTCCAGATCGATGTTGATGAAAGCGCAGACCTGCTCCTGGCCCGCGCCGAAGGCCACGGCTTCCTTGATGAACGGGAAGAACTTGAGCTTGTTCTCGATGTACTTGGGCGCGAACAGCGAGCCGTCGGCCAGCTTGCCCACGTCCTTGGCGCGATCGATGATCTTCAACTGCCCATCGCCGTCCAGGTAGCCGGCATCGCCCGTGTGATACCAGCCGTCCTCCGTGAAGGACTCGGCGGTGGATTCCGGATTGCGGTAGTACTCCTTGAACAGGCCGGGGCTGCGCACCTGGATCTCGCCGTTGTCGGCCACGCGGATCTCCACGCCGCGCACGGGCGGGCCCACCGTGTCGGCGCGCACCTGCCCATCTTCCTGCACGCAGACGAACACGGAGGTCTCGGTGGAGCCGTACAACTGCTTCAGGTTGATGCCGATGGAGCGATAGAAGTCGAACAGGTCCGGCCCGATGGCCTCGCCCGCGGTATAGGCCACGCGCACCCGGCTCATGCCCAGGGCATTGCGCAAGGGGCCGTAGATCAGCACATTGCCCAGGGCGTAGCGCAGGCGGTCCCAGGCGCTCACATCGCGCGCTCCGTCCAGGATGCGCACGCCCACGCGACGGGCCAGGTCCATGCAGCGCCGGTACAGGGCGCGCTTGATCGCGCCGGCGTCCTCCATGCGTATGGTCACCTGCGTCAGCAGGCCTTCCAGCACGCGCGGCGGGGCAAAATAATAGGTCGGGCCGATGTCGTGCAGGTCGATGGACACGGTGCCCGGTGATTCGGGGTGGTTGACCGTGAAGCCGGTCACCAGGAACTGCGTGTAGGAGAACATGTTCTGCCCGATCCAGGCCGGCGGCAGGTAGGCCAGCACCTCTTCGCGGTCGGTCAGCGACTCCATGTCCTGGATGGCCAGGGCGCGGTCGATCAGGGCGGCATGGGTCAGCACCACGCCCTTGGGCTTGCCGGTGGTGCCGGAGGTGTAGAACATGGCGGCCGTCTGGTCCGGACTCAGCGCCTGCCAGATGCGGCGCACGCTGTCGGGCTCATCGGCCAGCCGGGTGCGCCCCAGCTCCATCACGCGCTCGATGTCCTGCAACTGCGCCTGGCGATAGTTGCGCAGGCCGCGCGGATCGTCGTAGATCACGTGGCTCAGGTCCGGGCACTGATCCCAGACTTCCAGCAGCTTGTCCACCTGCTCCTGGTCCTCGACCACCGCCACCCGGATGCCGGCGTCGCGCAGCACGTGCAGCATCTCCTGCGCCACGGCGTCCTGGTAGAGCGGCACCGGCACGGCGCCCAGCATCTGGGCGGCCATCATGGCCAGGTAAAGGCGGGGCCGGTTCTCCCCGATCCCGGCCACGTGCTGGCCGTCGCGCACGCCCAGGCCAGCCAGGCCCGCGGCCAACTGTTCGGCCTGCCCGGCCACCTGCGTCCAGGTCCAGGTCTGCCAGATGCCCAGGTCTTTTTCGCGCATGGCGACCTTGCCGCCGCGCACCCGGGCATGATGATCTATCCACGCGGGAAAGGTGCCGGGAATGCCGGCCGCCTGCCCTTCATCCGTCCGAACAACCATGTCTCCTCCGAATTTTCCCGGCTTGTTATGGTCCAGGGGGCTGCTTATGATTGCCAGGGAAGACTTTCTCTGTGTCAGTCTGCTGTTTGCATCCTGTTGTCAATCAAGGTATCGACTGCCTGTCCGCGCAACTGTCACGGACATGACATTCCACCTTTATCTAGGGTTAATCCTCATGCATGTTCTAGACGCCCTGCCCGAGCGCGCAGCCTGGTTCGGCCTGCTGGCTCCCGAGCTGCAGGAGCGCGTGCGGCGCGACACCCTGGTCACCTTGTACGAGGCCGGCGCCATCATCGAGCGCAAGGGCGAGCGCGCCACGGCCTGGCTGGGCGTGATGTCCGGCCTGATCAAGGTGTCCGTGGGCAATCCCGACGGCAAGATCGCCTCGCTGACCGGCGTGCCCGCCGGGGGCTGGATAGGCGAAGGCTCCCTGCTCAAGGACGAGGAACGCAAGTACGACGTGGTGGCCTTGCGCGCCAGCCAGGTCGCCCGGCTGCCGGCGCGCACCTTCAACGACCTGCTGGACCAGAGCATCGCTTTCAATCGCTACCTCCTGCATCAGCTCAACGAGCGCGTCGCGCAGTTCATCGGCAAGGCCGAATACGACCGCCTCTCCACTCCCGACGCCCGCGTGGCGCGCTGCCTGGCCGAGCTCTTCAACCCGCTGCTGTATCCCGGCAAGGGCCCGCGCCTGGACATCACCCAGGAGGAGATCGGCTACCTGGCCCGCGTCTCGCGCCAGCGCGCCAACCAGGCCTTGCGCCAGCTGGAAAGCGAGGGCCTGCTGCTGATCGAATACGGCGCCGTCCAGGTGCTGGACCTGGACGCCCTGAAGCATTACGGGGACGTCCAGGCAGCCTGAGCCGGCCCTCCTAGTCCAGGCGGATGTCGGCGCGCCGGATCACCGCCGCCCATTCGGTTCGCTCGCGTTCGGCGAACTTGCGGAACTCGTCCGGCGACATGGGCATGGGCTCCACTCCCATGTCGCGGATGCGCTGCGACACGGCGGGGTCCTGCAAGGCCTGCATCAGGGCTTCGCTCATGCGCTGGCGCGCCTGGACGTCCATGTCGTGCGGACCGACCATGCCCTGCCAGGCATAGGCGTGGAAGCTCTTCACGCCCGCCTCGGCCATGGTCGGCACCTCGGGCAGCAGATCGATGCGCTTGGGCGTGGCCACGGCCAGCACGCGCAGCTTGCCCGCCTTGATGTTGGACAGGGCGGCGGCCGAATCCACGAAGGACATGTCCACCTGGCGGCCCAGCAGGTCCTGGATCGCGGGCGCCGCGCCCTTGTAGGGCACGTGGACGATCTGCGTGCCGGTCAGCTGCTTGAACATCTCCAGCGCCAGATGATGGGGCGAGCCGCTGCCCGCCGACGAAGCGGTCAGCTTCTCAGGCTCGGCCCGGGCGGCCGCCAGCAGTTCGTCCAGCGTCTTGAAGGGGGATTCCTGCGGCACCGCCAGCATCAGCGGAAAACGCGCCAGCCCGCCCACATAGGTGAACTTGGCCGGATCGTATTGCAAGGAGCGGTACATGGAGGCGTTGTAGGCCAGCGTGCCCGAATCGGCCGTGCCCACCGTATAGCCGTCCGGCTTGGCGTTGGCCACGTAGGTCGCGCCGATGATGGTGGCCGCCCCCGGCTTGTTCTCCACGATCAGGCTCTGGCCCAGCGTGGTCTCCAGCTGCTTGGCCACCAGGCGGGCGATCACGTCCGAGCCGCCGCCGGCCGGATACGGCACCACCCACTGCACCGGCGATTGCGGCCACTCCGCCGCCATGGCCGCGCCCGTCAAGCCGGCGCCCGCCAGCATCAGTCCAGCTCCGTAAATCTTCCAGCGCATGATGTCTCCTCAGTCTTTGTGCAAGGGCGCGCGCGGCGCCCTTTTTTATAGTCGGGTCGTTGCACCCCATGGGCGGGTGCGCCGGGACATTATGCGCCAGGGTTCGGGCGCGCGGCATTAGGAGCGATGCGGATACCGCCTCAGGCGTAATCGCGGGCGCCGAACAGGGCCGAACCCACGCGCACCTCGGTGGAGCCTTCCTGGATGGCCAGCTCGAAGTCGCCGCTCATGCCCATGGACAGGCGCTGCACCTGTTCGTGGCCCAGGTCCTGGAGGCGGTCGCGCCACTGCCGCAACTGGCGGAAACAGGCCCGCACGGCCTGCGGATCCGGGCTGTTCACCGCCATGGTCATCAGGCCGCGCACCCGCAAGGCGTCCAGGGAGCGCAGCGCCTGCATGAAGGCCGGCAGGTCCTCGGGCGGCAGGCCGAACTTGCTTTCCTCCGGGGAGGTCTTGACCTGGATCAGCACGTCCAGGCTGCGCTGCTCGAGCTGCAGGCGCCGGTCCAGCTCCTGCGCCAGCGAGAGCCGGTCCAGGGACTGGACTTCCGCAGCCAGCCGGGCGGCGTCCTTGGCCTTGTTGGTCTGCAAATGGCCTATCATCACCCATTGCACGTCGCGGCCGGCCGATTGCGCCTGCTTGTCGCGGATCTCCTGCAGCTTGTTCTCGCCCAGGCGATGCAGCCCCAGGTCCAGGGCCTGCGCAAGCACGTCGGCCGGAAAGGTCTTGCTGACCGGCAGCAGAGCCACCGAACCGGGTTCGCGGCCAGCCTGCCGGCAGGCCAGTTCGATACGCTCGCGCAATTGCGCCAGACGCGCGCTCAGGGGAGATTGGGGAATGGACATCGGAGGCACAGGCTTTAGGTAAACCGCGACCGGAGACGGCAAACACAAGACCGGTCATTTCCGATAGCATACCTCTTGCAGCCGCCCCGCGCTGATGCACGCGGCGCCTTCTTTCAACCTTTTCCCGACCCGACCCCACGTCCATACCCGCAACTTTTTTCCCGTCTTCCAGCCCAATCGAGGAGCCCATGACAGATCGTCCCACTCATGCCCTGCCGTCTTACCTCAACCCCGACAACATCGGTCCCTGGGGTATTTATCTCGAACAAGTGGAGCGGGTCACTCCCTACCTGGGCAAGCTGTCCCGCTGGGTGGAAACACTCAAGCGCCCCAAGCGCACCCTGATCGTGGACGTGCCCATCGAACTGGACGACGGCACCGTGGCCCACTTCGAGGGCTACCGCGTCCAGCACAACACCTCGCGCGGGCCCGGCAAGGGCGGCGTGCGCTACCACCAGGACGTCACCCTGTCCGAAGTCATGGCGCTGGCCGCCTGGATGTCCGTCAAGTCGGCGGCGGTCAACCTGCCCTTTGGCGGCGCCAAGGGCGGCATACGCATCGATCCGCGCAACTATTCGCCGGCGGAGCTGGAGCGCGTCACGCGCCGCTACACCAGCGAGATCGGGGTCATCATCGGGCCCAACAAGGACATTCCCGCCCCTGACGTGAACACCAACGCCCAGACCATGGCCTGGATGATGGACACATATTCCATGAACATCGGCGGCACCTCCACCGGCGTGGTCACGGGCAAGCCCGTTTCGCTGGGCGGCAGCCTGGGCCGCGTGGAAGCCACCGGCCGTGGGGTGTTCACCGTGGGCTGCGAGGCCGCGCGCGACGCCGGCATAGACGTGAACGGCGCGCGCATCATCGTGCAGGGCTTCGGCAACGTGGGCGGCACGGCCGCGCGCCTGTTCCAGGAGGCCGGCGCCAAGGTGCTGGCCGTGCAGGACCACACCGGCACGGTCTACAACGCCAACGGACTGGACGTGCTGGCCCTGCTCGATCATGTGGAACAGAACAAGGGCGTGGCCGGCGCGCCCAACACCGAAGCCATCTCCGACGAGCAGTTCTGGCACATCGAGACCGATCTGCTCATCCCCGCGGCCCTGGAAGGCCAGATCAACAAGGACAATGCGGAAGGCATCCGGGCGCGCATCATCGTCGAAGGCGCCAACGGCCCGACCACCCCCGAAGCCGACGACATCCTGAACGACAAAGGGGTGGTCATCGTGCCCGACGTGGTCGCCAACGCCGGCGGGGTCACGGTGTCCTACTTCGAATGGGTGCAGGACTTCTCCAGCTTCTTCTGGACCGAGGACGAGATCAACGCGCGCCTGGGCCACATGATGCGCTCGGCCTACAACGCCATGGCGGCGGTGGCCAGGGAGCACAACGTCACCCTGCGCACGGCGGCCTTCATCGTGGGCTGCGCCCGCATCCTGGAGTCGCGCCAGGTGCGCGGCCTCTATCCTTGAGGCACAGTATTAAATGTCTATACTACTTTTTTAGCAAGGTGGGATAGACCCTGTACGGCCTGAAGACGGGGAAAGCGTTAAAATCGGGGTAATCACGACATGACACCCGTATGAAACGCTTTCCCCTTTCCATTCGACCGCAAGGAAGTGCCTGTGAGCCACACTGACACGAACGCGGCCGTCCAAGTACGCGACATCCACAAGCGCTTCGGCAGCAACGAGGTTCTCAAGGGCATTTCGCTCAGCGCCCACAAAGGCGACGTGCTGTCCATCATCGGTGCGTCCGGCTCAGGCAAAAGCACGCTGCTGCGCTGCGTCAACCACCTGGTCGTACCCGACCAGGGCGAAGTCCAGATCGGCGCCGACATCCTGCGCAGCCATCGCAACCGCAAGGGGATCTGCGTCAGCGACGATCCCCGCCTGCTGGAACAGGTGCGCGCCCGGCTGGGCATGGTCTTCCAGAATTTCAACCTGTGGTCGCATCGCACGGTGCTGCAGAACGTCACCGAAGGGCCTTTCCACGTCAAGCGCCGCCCCGCCCACGAAGCCGCCGACTACGCGCGCGAGCTGCTGGCCAAGGTGGGCCTGAGCAACAAGTGCGACGCCTACCCCGCCGAGCTCTCCGGCGGCCAGCAGCAGCGCGTGGCCATCGCCCGCGCCCTGGCCATGGACCCGGAGGTGCTGCTGTTCGACGAACCCACTTCCGCCCTGGATCCCGAGATGGTCGGCGAGGTGCTGCGCGTCATCCGCCAGCTGGCCGAGGAAGGCCGCACCATGATCCTGGTCACCCACGAGATGAACTTCGCCCGCGAAGTCTCCAGCCAGACCGTCTTCATGCACAACGGCCTGGTCGAGGAATCCGGCCTGCCCCGGCAGTTGTTCGATGCGCCCTGTTCGGAGCGCCTGCGTCAATTTTTGCAGCCCATGCAGTAAGATCACTGCTTCCTCAACACGACACCGGCTGGGACGGCGCCCCGGACACACGCGGCCCGCCGCCAGCCCATCTACAAAGGAGAGCCAGACCATGAAATTCATCAGCAAGACCCTGATCTGCGCCAGCCTGGCCCTGCTGGGCAGCCAGGCGGCCGTGGCCGACACCCTGAAGATCGGCACCGAAGGCGGCTACCCGCCATGGAGCATGGTGGACGCCGCCGGCAAGGTCACGGGCTTTGACGCCGATGTCGGCCAGGCCCTGTGCAAGCAACTGGGCGCCGACTGCAAATTCGTGGTCCAGGCCTTCGACAGCCTGATCCCCTCGCTGGACGCCAAGCGCTTTGACCTGATCATCTCGGGCATGTCCTACACGCCCGAGCGCGCCAAGCGCATCAACTTCAGCATCCCCTACGCCGTGGAAGACGCGATCTTCGTGCTGCCCAAGAAGAGCGAACTGGTCAACGCCGACAAGGAACAGACCATTTTCGACGGCCTGGCCGGCAAGACCATCGGCGTGCAGGGCGGCACCACGCACGGCGCCTACCTGAGCAAGATGGCCCCCAAGACCACGGTCAAGAACTACGACACGCTGGACCAGATGCAGATCGACCTGGACGCCGGCCGCCTGGACGGCACCTTCGCCGACCTGACCTCGCAGTCCAAGTTCCTGCACAAGGTGGGCGAGGAGAACTTCGCGCTGTCCAAGCTGGTGATCAAGGGCTCGTCCGATCCTGAAACGCTGGGCTACGGCATCGCCGTGGGCATCCACAAGGACAACGCCGAACTCAAGGCCAAGGTGGACGCCGCCCTGTGCAAGCTGATCGAAGACGGCACCATCAAGTCCTCCAGCGAGAAGTGGTTCGACATCGACATCTCCAACTACGAGATCTGCAAGAAATAATCCGAGAAGCACCACTTGATGCTAGACACCATTTTCAACGTGCTGCGCGAGGGCTGGGGCTGGATGTTCCTGCGCGGCGTGATGATGACGCTGGTCATATCCATTCTGGGCATGGCGCTGGGCGTGGTCATCGGCATAACGGGAGCCAGCATCAAGACCTCCGGCCCGCGCTGGCTGCGCGGGCTGGTCAGCCTGTACACCACGGTGGTGCGCAGCATCCCCGAGCTGCTCATCATCTACCTGCTGTTCTTCGGTTCGGTCCAGGCCATGTCGGACCTGGCCGACCTGATGCGCTGGGAAGACGCCATGACGCGCTGGTTCCCGGCGCTGGTCGGCGTGCTGGCCATAGGCCTGATCGCCGGATCCTATAGCGTGGAAGTCTTTCGCGGCGCCCTGCAGGCCATCCCCGAGGGCCAGATCGAAGCCGCCAAGGCCATCGGCATGCCGGCCTGGATGCGCCTGAAGCGCATCATCCTGCCGCAGATGTTCTGGTACGCCCTGCCCGGCGCCAACAATGTCTGGCAGACCGCCCTGAAGGACACCGCCCTGATCTCCCTCGTGGGCCTGGTGGAGATCATGCGCGCGGCCACCCTGGGCGCGGCCAGCACCCGCGAGCCCATGGCCATGTACCTGATCGCCGGGGTGCTGTATTTCCTGATCGGCGCGCTCAGCCAGGCGCTGTTCGTGCTGGCCGAACGCTACACCGGCAAAGGCATGAGGGCCCGGGCATGATAGACCTGGACCTGTTCACCACCACGCTGCAGACCCTGTTCAAGGGCTTTGGCCTGAGCGTTTACATCGGCCTGTGGGGCATCGTGCTGTCGCTGGCCGTGGGCCTGTCGCTGGCGCTGATGCGCCAATCGGGCAACCGCGCCCTGCGGGGCTTCGCCTTCGGCTACAGCACGCTGTTTCGCGGCACTCCCTTGCTGGTGCAGCTCTTTCTGCTGTATTACGGCGTGGGCACCCTGCCCTTCGTGCGCCATTCTCCCGCCCTGTGGTGGCTGTTCAGCGACGGCATGCGCTGCGCCATCCTGGCCATAGGCCTGAACAGCGGCGCCTACGTGGGCGAAGTGTTCCGGGGCGGCTTCCAGGCCATCCCCACCGGCCAGATCGAAGCCGCCAAGGCCATCTGCATGTCGGTCTGGACGCGCTTTCGGCGCGTGGCTTTTCCGCTGGCCATACGCCAGGCCCTGCCCGCCTACAGCAACGAGATCGTGCTGGCCATCAAGGGCACCAGCCTGGCTTCCACCATCGCGGTGATGGACCTGACCGGCCACGCCAAGCGGCTGATGAACCAGAACTACGCCATCATCGAAACCTTCGTGATCGCGGGCCTGCTGTACCTGCTGATCAACTTCACCCTGCTGTCCGGCGTCCACCTGGTGGAACGCTGGCTGAAAGTGCGCCGCTGACCATGACCGCCAAGCCCAGCGCGTCCCGTCCAAGACTGGCCCTGGTGGGCACGGGCGGCACCATCGCCGCCACCACGCAGTCCAGCACGGGACTGACCGACTACGACATCACCGAAGGCGTGCACGCCCTGCTGCATGCCGTGCCCGAGATCCAGGACCTGGCCGAGCTGGAATGCCATCAGGTCTTCAATGTGGACAGCCGCGCCATGAGCTCGCTCATGCTGCTGGAGCTGTCCCGGACACTCAATGAATTGCTGGCCCGCCCGGACCTGGACGGCGTGGTGCTGACCCACGGCACGGACACGCTGGAGGAAAGCGCCTTCTTCCTGCACCTGACGCTCAAGACCCGCAAGCCCGTGGTCCTGACCGCGGCCATGCGTCCGGCCTCGGCGCTGAGCGCGGATGGTCCGCTGAACCTGTACAACGCCGTGCGCGTGGCCTGCGCCCCCCAGGCGCAGGGCCAGGGCGTGCTGGTGCTGCTGAACGACCAGATCCACAGCGCCCGCTTCCTGAGCAAGCAGCACACCACCCAGACCAGCGCCTTCGGCTCGCCCGACGCCGGCCCCCTGGGCCTGGTCGCCGCCGGCCAGGCGCGCTTTGCCATGCGCTGCCTGCTGCCGCACACGCTGGACAGCCGCTTCGACGTACGCGGGCTGGCCGCGCTGCCCAGGGTGCAGGTCTTCTATGATCATCCGGACACGCTGGCCGAGCTGTACCGCAGCGCCGCCCAGAACGGCGTGCGCGGCATCGTGGTGGCGGCCACCGGCAACGGCAGCCTGACGCCCGGCACCCTGGAAGGGGTCAGCCGCGCGCACCGCCTGGGCGTGGTCTGCGTGCGGGCCTCGCGCATCCACGCCGGCCCGGTCACCGACAGCGCCTATGACCAGGACCACCACACCATCGCCGCCCACTGGCTGCCTGCCCAGAAAGCGCGCATCCTGCTGATGCTGGGCCTGGCCGCGCAGCTGGACGGGAACGAGCTGCAGGAACTGTTCCGCACTTACTGAGCCTGAAGTACATACGCGATTGGCCATCGGCGGATCGATGCGCCAGAGGCGTGGCAGACCAAGAAAACCAAAACCCTCAATGTTTGCAATAATAGTCCTTGTCAATATTAAGGACTGTTATTGCAAACATTAATTGCCTGATCAGGCTATCCAAGTACTGGGACTTTACCTACAATGTTGCTGATATCAGTCTTTAGCTTTACTAAAGACTGTTATTGCAGACATTGAAGCCATCCTTGAGCCTGCACTTCTTTCAGAGCAGCCCGAGGTGAACTCGACGTCAGTGAAGGGTAAAAATCATGAAATACGATGAAGCACAGCGCACACCGGCCAAACGCTTGGAAGAGGCCAAAACCATTGGCCGAAAGCTCCATCAACTGCGCGTCGCCCACGGGATGACCCAAAGCGACGTGGCCGCGCGTGCCGGCGTTTCTCGCTCCACCGCTGTCTTGCTTGAACAAGGCAACGAAAGTCGAACCCTGTCTCAGATACTGCGCTACCTGCATGCGATGGAACCAGAGCTTACGTTATCGGGGCTGCTCAATGGCGAGTCCGGCGCTGTTCGCAATTTCAATAACGCGACCAGGGTGCAGCGTGTATCCAAAAGCAGCGCCAGCAAGCCCCTGAGATCGCGAGGTCTCAGCGCCAAGAATACGCATGTCGGCCAGGACAAGGCTCAAGCTGAGGATGACAGACCCAATGCAGGAAAGAACTTATCCAGCCCAATGACTCCGGACTCGGCCAAGGACAAGTATGACTTCTAAGTCGCGCAATCCCTACAGTCGGCCGCCCAATGAGGTGGCTGTGTTTGCGCACGTGGCCGACGTGGATAAGGGAAACGACTTTGTTCCGGCAGGACTGTTGGAAGACGCCGCTTCTGACGCGCCCAGCTTTACCTACGGCAGGCGGTATGTACAGCGCCGCAACGCTATCGAGATAGACCCTGCGGCGCTACCCCTTGCCCGCGAACAAGGCGGGAAGAGGCATTTTACTTTGCCAGGACTCAAGGAGTTTGGAGGACTGCGCGATGCAGCTCCGGATGCCTGGGGGCGGCGTGTCATCGAAAACAAGCTGAAGGTGGGGTCGGGCGTGCTGCCGGAGGTGGCCTATTTGCTCGAGGCCGGCGTGGACCGGGTAGGCGCCCTGGATATTCGACTCGCCCTCACTTCACCTGCAAAAGCACCTGCAGCAAGAGAGCTGACGCTTGAGCGGCTGCTTGAAGCGGCGGACCGCATTGAAAACGATGAAGACATAGGCGAGGATCTGGCCGGATGCTTTGAAGGGCTGGGCAGCGCCGGCGGAGCGCGTCCCAAGGCTTCTGTTCGGGACGACCGCGGCGTGCTGTGGCTGGCCAAATTTCCGTCAAGGTCTGATCGCGTATCCAACGCCGTGCTCGAAGCAGGCACCTTGGAGCTGGCGCGTGCGGCGGGCCTGTGCGTGCCTCCCGTCCATATTCAGCATGTGGGCAGCGCCCAGGTGCTTTTCATCCGAAGGTTTGATCGTTATTGGGCAACGCCAGGGGCTGTTCCACCGATTGGCCATGATGGCTGGCTGCCGGTACCCTCCGAGCAAGATGCGTCCGTCGTCGAGGGACGCATCGGCTTTTGCTCGGCCATGACGCTCATGGGCATCGATGAATACGGGGCTCGTGAGAGCTCCTATCAAGCGCTTGCCCTGAAGCTGCGCGAGCGGTGCTTGCCCGCCTTCATCGCCCGGGATTTGCGTGAGTTATTCAAGCGTCAGGCCCTGAACATCTTCGTCAACAACAACGACGATCACTTGCGAAATCATGCGTTTATCTATGACCTTGCCGGCGGAGGATGGAGACTGAGTCCGCTATACGATGTGCTGCCCATGAATACGGTGGCCAGCGAGCGCTATTTACATCTCGAGCTGGGCGAGCAAGGAAGGCTGGCCACACTGGATAATCTCATGACCCGTTGGCCCGTGTACTTTTCCAGTCGCCGAGAAGCGATTGGCGCTCTGCATGAAGTATGGGTCGTGACCAGAGGCTGGAAACCGTACTTTGAGCAGTTCAACGCCTCAGCCCGCGACATGGCCCATCTGGAAGGGGCGTTCCGGCGGCTGGGTAACTTGGCCTCTCCCGCCCTGGAAAAGGAATTGAGAGCGTTTGAGAGTCAACGAGCGTATTCCCCGTAAGCGATCGACTCTGGAATAAATTCTGCTTCAGGGTCAGCGGCAGTCGACTGCTGACCCGCACCGACGACTCACGCCATACTGCCAGACGGCACGCAGTGCAGGCAGCGCTCGCTGCTGAAGCAGCGCTCCTGCCCGCTGACCGGATCGATGAAGGCGATATGCCGCGCCAGCAATTGCAAAGGCTGATCGAAGTCGTCGTCCTCGCGCGGCGGCAGCAGGTCGGGATAGAACACATCATTCAGGATGGGCGCGCCCAGGCTGCTCATGTGCAGGCGCAACTGATGCTTGCGCCCGCTGTGGGGCCGCAGCCGGTACAAGGCCAGGCGGCGGCCCTGTCCGTCGAACCAGTCGCGCTCGCGCACGATGTCCGTGCGGCTGTTGGGTTCGCCCTCCGCCTCGCGCATCACGAACAGGCCGGGCACTTCCTCCATGCGGCTGGCGTAGGTCCGGCCGGCGGCCGGCAGGTCCAGAAAAGGCGCGACGGCTTCGTACTCCTTGTCCACGCGGCCCTGCTGGAACAGAGACTGGTAGGCGCCGCGCAAGGCCGGATCGCGGCAGAACAGCAGGATGCCGGCCGTCTCCCGATCCAGGCGCGTGCAAGGGAGTGATGCCGTCCTCGCCGAAATGGCGGCGCACCCGCGTGAGCGCCGTCTCCAGCAGATAGCGCCCGCCCGGCGTGGTCGCCAGGAAGTGCGGCTTGTCCACGGCGATCAGGCGCTCGTCGGCATGCAGAATGGGCATGTCGAAAGGCACCGGGCGCTCGTCCTCCACCATGCGGAAGTACCAGAGCCAGCGGTCGGGCTGGTAGTGCGAGCCGGACTGCTGCACACGGCCTTCGCTATCCAGGATGTCGCCGCGCGCCAGGCGCTCGCGCAGCAGCGCAGGGCTGACGTGGGGAAAGCGTTCCAGCAGAAAATCATCCAGCGTGCGCCAGGGGCCGCGCGGGCACCAGACCTTGCTGGGCGTCACGCCGTCGCGCGCCGGCACGGGCGGCCGGGCTTTGTTCACATTAATGTTCAGATAAAACAAAAAAGCCCGCCGGACAGGCGGGCCGGACAATCCATGCCATCCAGTTTACTACCGCAGCCCGCCGGAGAGCAGGCTGCGGCACGGGTTCAAGCCGGGACGGCGGCTCGGCCCGCCGGGGCGCGCCGCATGCGCACGCCCTGGCGCACCCACAGCCAGGCCAGGATCAGGAAGGCCGGGATGAAGACCCAGAACTCGGACGGCCGATCCGGATTCGGCACCTTGACCTGCTGGATGTCCCAGCCCTGCTCCCATCCGGCGCGGCGCGCCGGGCTGCCGAAGGACACCGAGGCGATCTGGGCCGTGTCGCCGAAGGCCATGACTGTCAGGCCGGCCATGGACAGGCGCCTGGTGGCGGCCGCCGCACCGGTGGCCGTGTCGCCGTCGGGCAGGCCGGGCACCGCCACGGCCACCGTCTTCTGCAGCTCGTCGCCTTCCAGGTTCATGCCGGCCAGTTGCACCACCAGGTTGGCGCCGGGCGGCAATTGCTCGACGACCTGCATCAGCTCCGCGGGCGGACGACTCTGATACTTGTCGGCCATGTGATTCATGAACCAGTCGGGACGGAACAGCATGAACGTGGCCGCCAGCAGCAGCGCGACCTCCAGCCAGGTGGCTCGGGTGCGGAACCAGCGCATGGTGGCCGCCGAGAACGCCATGGAGGCCACCGTGGCGCCCACCACCACCAGGATCAGCTCCCAGGTGCTGTGTATGCCGATCAGCAGCAGCATGGGGTTGAAGATGAACATGAAGGGCAGTACGGCCGTGCGCATGGCATAGGTCACGCCCTGGATGCCGGTCTTGATGGGGTCCTCGCCCGAGATGGCGGCCGCCGCGAAGGTGGCCAGGCCGACCGGCGGCGTGATGTCCGCCATGATGCCGTAATAGAACACGAACATGTGCACCGCGATCAGCGGGATCACCATGCCGCTTTGCGCACCCAGTTCCACCACCACGGGGGCCATCAGCGTGGCCATCAGGATGTAGTTGGCCGTGGTGGGCATGCCCAACCCCAGCACCAGGCAGACCGCCGCCGTGAAGAAGAGCATGGCCAGCACATTGCCCATGGAGACCAGTTCCACGAAGGCCGTCATGCGCAGGCCCAGACCCGTCAGCGTGATGGCGCCCACGATAAGGCCGGCCGTGCCGCAGGCAATGCCTATGCCCACCATGTTGCGAGCGCCTTCCTGCAGGCCGACCACGGCTTCGCGCAGCCCCTGACGGGCGGGCTCGGCCAGCGCTTGCTTGCGGAACCAGGCGATCAGCGGCCGCTGGGTGACCATTGGGAACAGCATGGCCATTACCGCACAGAAGGCGGACAAGCCGGCGGACATGACTTCCACTGTCAGGCACCAGACCAGGATGCCGATCGGGATCAGGAAATACAGGCCGGCCCGCACCGTGGGCCAGGGTTCGGGGCGCACCGGATTGGTCACATTGATATCGGTGGGCAGGTCATCGTGGCGCGCCGCCACGCCCAGCAGGAACACGTACAGCACCAGCAGCAGGAACAGCAGGATCCAGATCGCCGCCTCGCCGGCCGCCGCCTGCACGCCCACGCCTATCCAGTACACCAGGCCCATCACGATGAGCGTGCCGGCAATGCCCATGCCCCAGCCGGCCAGTTTCTGGCCCATGGTCCTGGTCGCGCCCGAACCCATCATGGGCTTGATGCCCAGCTTGAGCGCCTCCAGGTGCACGATGTAGAACAGGGCGATGTAGGAAATCACGGCCGGCAGCAAGGCGTGGCGGATGATGTCGGTGTAGGGAATGCCGACGTACTCGATCATCAGAAAGGCCGCCGCGCCCATCACCGGCGGCATGATCTGGCCGTTCACCGACGAGGCGGTTTCGATGGCGCCGGCGCGGATGCCGCCGTAACCCGCCTTTTTCATCAGCGGAATGGTGAAGATGCCGCCCGTGACCACGTTGGCCACCGACGAGGCCGACACGATGCCGTTCACCGCCGAGGACATCACGGCCACCTTGGCCGGTCCGCCGCGCAGGTGGCCCAGCAGGGCGAAGGACACCTGCATCATGTAATTGCCCGCGCCGCAACGGTCCAGCAGGGAGCCCAGCAGCACGAAGATGAAGATGTAGGACACCGACACGCCCAGGGCCACGCCGTAGACGCCTTCGGTGGTCAGCCACATGTGCGAGACCAGGCGCTCCAGGGAAGCGCCGCGATGCGAGAGCGCATCGGGCAGCCAGGGGCCCAGGAAGATATAGGCGATGAAGATCACCGCGAGCACGGCCATGGGCGCGCCCAGCGAGCGGCGCGTGGCTTCCAGCAGCAGCACCAGGCCGGCGCTGGCCACCACCACGTCCATGGTGGTGGGAATGCCCGGCCGCATGGCCAGCTCCTTGTAGAAGAAGAACAGGTAGGAGCCGCAGAAGGCCGCGACCAGCGCCAGCAGCCAGTCGTGCGCCGGGATGCGATCACGGGCCGATTTCTTGCGCGCCGGATAAGCCAGGTAGGCCAGGAACATGGCGATGCCCAGGTGCAGGGCGCGCGCCTCGGTGTCATTGAAGATGCCCAGGTTCAGGGCGAAGGGTATGGGCGAGGCATACCAGAGCTGGAACAGGGACCAGCCCACGGCGGTCAGGAACAGGATCATGCCGGCGACGCCGGCCACGGAGCGGCCGCCCCGGTCCACATCGGCGACCAGCTGTTCCAGCTCGGCCGTCTCGTTCTGCGTCAGGGCCAGGTCGGGCCCTGCTTCTTGGTGTTCTTGTCGTGTCATCGCTTCGTCTCCAGGAAAGCCTGGCTCTTGATCCGGTCGGGCCGGACCGGCGCCCGCGGGCGCCCGATCAGGAAGACCGTCCGAAGGGACGGTCCTGGTTCAGGCAGGCCGCCGCAGCGGCCCGGCACGCCTGCCCCGACCGGCCTGAACCGGTCGGCGGCAACGCGGATTTACAGCAGCCCTTTTTCCTTGAAGTACTTCTCCGCGCCGGGATGCAGGGGAGCCGACAAGCCGTTCTTGACCATGTCTTCCTTCTTCAGATTGGCAAACGCCGGATGCAGACGCTTGAAGTCGTCGAAGTTGTCGAACACGGCCTTGACCACGGTGTAGACCGCTTCGTCCGGCACGTCTTCCGAGGTGACGAAGGTGGCCAGCACGCCGTAGGTCTGGGTATCGTCGGGATTGTTGGGGTACAGGCCGCCGGGGATGGTGGCCTTGGCGTAGTAGGGGTAGGTTTCCACCAGCTTGTCCACCGCCGCGCCGGTCAGCGGCACGAGCTTGGCGCCGCAGGACGTGGTGGGATCCTGGATGTTGGCCGAGGGGTGGCCCACGCCGTAGATGAAGCCGTCGATCTTGCCGTCGCACAGGGCCGGGCCGTGCTCGTCGGGGCGCAGCTCGGAAGCCAGCGAGAAGAAGCTGTTGTCCAGGCCCATGGCCTGCAGCAACTGGTCCATGGAGGCGCGGGTGCCCGAGCCGGGATTGCCCACATTGAAGCGCTTGCCCTTGAAGTCCTCGAACTTCTGGATATTGGCTTCCTTGCGCGACAGAACCGTGAAGGGCTCGGGGTGGATGGAGAAAACCGAACGAAGCTTCTTGAAGGCGCCCGCATCCTTGAACTGGCCTTCGCCGTTGTAGGCGTTGTAGCCCACGTCCGACTGCACCACGCCCAGGTCCAGCTCCTTGGCCTTGATGGTGTTCACATTGAACACCGAGCCGCCCGTGGATTCGACCGAGCAGCGCACGCCGTGATCGGAGCGGTCCTTGTTCACCAGCCGGCAGATGGCGCCGCCGGCCGCGTAGTACACGCCGGTCACTCCGCCCGTGCCGATGCTCACGAACTTCTGCTGCGCGCTGGCCGGCAGCGGGCTGGCCAGCATGGCGCACATGGCCGCGGCGGCGGTCAGCGCCAAGGACGTTTTCTTGCCTGTTTTTTTGAATACGTGACGCATCACTCTCTCTCCCTTTGGGGATGTCCCCGGTTTAATGGCCGGCACTCGGGCCGGTTTTCACTGTCTGGCGCCCGTCCTCTTGTGAAGGCGGGCCGCCGGAATGTCGCGTTCGGACCCCCAGGCGGGGTCCATGCAGAAGGCCGGCGCGCTCAAGCGCTGCCTGCCTCCCGCCAGTAGATCTGCTGTGCCTGGAGCATGGATTCCATGCGCGTCAGGCGCTGCACCACGGTATCGCCGCCCATGGCGGCGATGCGGGCCAGCAAATGCTCGGCCAAGGCTACCGGGCCGACCATGGAATGAAAAAAACTCGCGGGCTGGCGCTCGCCGGGCACCGCCTCGAACAGCAGCACGTGCCGCGCCCCCTGCGCGATCGGGGACAGCGCGCTGTCGGTCAGCGCCACCACCGTCACGCCGCGCTCCCGGGCCTGGCGCATGCTCTGCACCGCCGCGCGCACATAGGGCGCCTGGCTGATCACCACCAGCACGGACTGCCTGCCCAGGGCGCCCTCCAGTTCCAGGATGACGTCGGCCGAACGGTTGAGCAGCACGCCGCTGCCGCGCATGAGCTGGTAGGCGTAATGCATCTGGAACGCACAGCCGAAGCTCGAACCCATTCCCAGAAACCCCACCTTGCGCGACTCCAGCAGGCATTGTGCCGCCGCGTCCAGCGCCGGCACCGGATTGAGCCGCAGCACCGACGCCAGGGCGGACTCCTGCTGATGGCGCAAGGCCAGGGTCTGGCGCGGATTCTCCCGCCCGCCCTGCAGGCCGCGCGCCCGGCTGGCCATGCTGCCCGTGCCGTTGTGCAAGGCCTGCTGGAACGGCGCGCGGAAGCTGTCGTAGCTGTCGTAGCCCGCGGCCCGCGCCAGGCGCAGCATGGTCGCCGGCGCCAGGGACAGGGCTTGCGCCTGCTTGCGCATCGACCACAGGCCGACTTCAACCGGATGCTGCTCCACCCAATGGGCGGCGCGGCGCAGTTCGGGAGTCAGCTCGGGCAAGGCGCGCTGCAGCCGGGCCAGGGGTTCCATTGCGTCCACCACAGGTCTCCTGGAACAGGATAAAACGCATGTTAACCTGAACAAGGACTGAAAAAACAAATGTTTTCTCAGGGTTTGCCCGCAGATAAACGCAGCAAAATCAATGCTTAATATTTAAAATATCCAGCCAAGATCCGGGGAAGCGGTCAGCGGATCTGGAAGCTCCCGTATTGCTTGTCCGAATAAGACCGCTGCAGATCCACCTGTTCCACCACGGCCAGATCGGGCCCGCGGTGCAGCCAACTGACCATACGGTCCAACTGGTCAGGGTCGCCCTGCAGCACCAGCTCCACGGAGCCGTCCGCCGCGTTGCTGACCCAGCCGTTCACCCCATACAGATGCGCATGCCGCACGGCGGCCGCCCTGAAGCCCACGCCCTGCACCTTGCCCCTGACCCGAACGTCCAATGTTTCCTGACTCACGATGTCTTGCTCCTGCAATTTGATTCCGGGATGCGGGCGCCGCTGCCCCGCGTCCTGATATTCAGTTAATCTAGACGCACCATTGTTGCATGTCCGCCCTACTCCCTGATTGCCTGTTTTTTCCGGCCCTTTCATCATGAATCTGCCCCGCCTTCTTCATCTTGCGCTGCGCCGGGCGACTTACGCGCTGGGCGGGGCGGCGATCGCCCTGCTGGCGCCGCTGGCCATGCCGGGGGCGGCGCAGGCCCAGCCCACGCTGGTACGGGTGGGCGTCTACGACAATCCGCCCAAGCTGTTCCTGGACGGCCAGGCCAGGCCCGCGGGCATCCTGGGAGAGCTGCTGCTGGAGATCGCGCGGCGCCAGGGCTGGACCATAGAAACCGTCCAGTGCGAATGGCAGCAATGCCTCAATGCCCTGCAAAGCGGCCTGGTCGACCTGGTGCCGGGCGTGGCCCACAACCGCATGCGCGAAGCGCTCTACAGTTTCCACGCCACGCCGGCGCTGGAGGACTGGTCGCAGATATTCACGGCCAACGACACCCTGATCCGGGCCATCAACGACCTGAAAGGCAAGCGCATCGCGGTCATGGCCGGCACCTTGCAACTGACCCAGTTGAACGCCATCCTGGAGAACCTGGACCTGCAAGCCCAGATCGTCACGGCCTCCTCGCAGGCCGACGCGCTGGAGCTGGTGCGCCGTGATCAGGCCGACGCCGCCGTGGTGGGCCATCTCTTCGGCCTGCGCTACGCCGGCGACTACGGCCTGAAGAACACCGCCATCCGCTTCGAGCCCACCAGTTCCTACTACGTCACCGCCAAGGGCCACCATCCCGAACTGCTGGCCGCCATCGACGCACAGCTCAAGCAATGGCAGGACAAGGCCGATACCTTCTACACCGACACACTGAGCCAATGGGGCATACGGCTGATCGAGAAGCCGCCCAAGCCCTGGATCATGCCCTCGCTGACGATCCTGGCCGCGCTGCTGGCGGTCGCCCTGCTGACGCTCTACCTG
Source organism: Alcaligenes sp. Marseille-Q7550 (assembly GCF_965112015.1). Lineage (NCBI taxonomy): Bacteria > Pseudomonadati > Pseudomonadota > Betaproteobacteria > Burkholderiales > Alcaligenaceae > Alcaligenes > Alcaligenes sp. Marseille-Q7550. The sequence continues at coordinate 269,984 of NZ_CBCOPU010000001.1, read as the reverse complement.
ATGCGCGGCGGCCTGCGCCGCCAGCGCCAGAAACTGGTGCGGACCGAGCACCGCATGCACACCGTACTGGATGCGATCGACGCCTATGTCTTCATCAAGGACAGCCATTTCCGCTACCTGTACGCCAACCGCAAGATGTGCGAGGACCTGAACTACACCGCCCAGAGCATCGTGGGCAAGACCGATCAGGACCTGTACGCCAACAAGCAAACCATCAACGAATTCCGCCGCAACGACGAGCAGGTACTCTACAGCGGGGAGCGGCTGGCCGCCGAAGAAATCGTCCGCGACCGCAAGGGCGAGGTGCGGGCCACGTTCTTCTCCGTCAAGATGCCCGTGCGGGATCCGGACACGCAGCAAATGGTGCTGTACGGGATCTCCACGAACATCTCGGCCCTGAAGGCCACGCAGTCGGAGAACTACCGCCTTCCCTTCTACGACCCGCTGACCGAACTGCCCAACCGCCGCCTGCTGCTGCAACGACTGGAACAGCATCTGCTGACCGTGGAACCCTGCCAGAAACCCAGCGCCCTGTACTTCCTGGACCTGGACCGCTTCAAGCACATCAACGACGCGCGCGGCCACGCCATCGGCGATTCGCTGCTGCGCCTGGTGGCGCGCCGCCTCTCGCTGCTGATCGATGCGCAGGACATCGTGGCGCGCCTGGGCGGCGACGAGTTCGTCATCCTGAAGATGCTGCGGCCGGGCTCCCTGGACCAATGCCGGCAACAGGCGCTGGACTTTGCCGAACAATTGCGCGCGCGCCTGGAAGAGCCTTACATCATCGAAGGCCATTCCTATCTGAGCAGCAGCAGCATCGGCCTGGCGCTGATCACCGACAAGACCCTGAGCGCCGAAGAACTGATGCGCCAGGCCGATACGGCCATGTACCGCTCCAAGGAAAGCGGCCGCAACCAGATCACCTTGTACGAACCGGGCATGCAGGAAGCTCTGGAAGAGCATCTGACGCTGCTGCACGACCTGAGCTTTGCCATAGGCTCGGACCAACTGCGCCTGTTCGTGCAATCACAGTACGACAAGCTGGGGCGCATCAGCGGCGCGGAAGTGCTGCTGCGCTGGCACCACCCCACGCGCGGCGTCCTGACGCCCAACCTGTTCATTCCCCTGGCGGAGAGCTCCGACCTGATCACGCCCCTGGGAGACTGGATCATGGCCGCGGTCTGCGACCTGCTGCTGCAGACCCAGCCGGCCGCCTTTCCCATCTCCCTCAACGTCAGCCCCATCCAGTTCCGCCGTCCCGACTTCGCCGCCCGCACCCGCCAGATCCTGGAGAGCAACGGCGCGCCCGCCCACCGCCTGATCTTCGAGATCACCGAAGGCGTGCTGATGGAGGACTTCGTCTCGGCCAGCGCCATGATGCGCGAACTGACCGGCCTGGGCATACGCTTTTCCATGGACGACTTCGGCACCGGCTACTCCAACCTGGCGGCCATCAGCCGCCTGCCGCTGTACGAACTGAAGATAGACCGCAGCCTGATCGTGGGCGTGCCCCTTGAACAGGACGCCAACGCCATCGTGCGCACCGTGCTGGCCATGGCCCGCCAGCTGCGCCTGCACGTGGTGGCCGAAGGCATCGAGAACGAACAGCAGAAAGCCTTCCTGCTGCGCCGCGGCTGCCACGCCCTGCAAGGCTACCTGCTCAGTCCCCCGCAGCCCATCGAGCAATGGGTGGAAGTCGTGCGCCAGGAATACGCACGGAATCTGTTGCCCTGACCGCTCATTCCCCGCTTGCGCGGGGAACACCCGTACAGCACCTGGTTGAGCGCCTGCTGCGTCGGGTCATCCCCGCTTGTGCGGGGAACACTCGTCCGCGAGGATCAGAGGTGGATCTACGGCCGGTTCATCCCCGCTTGCGCGGGGAACACACCGGTATTGTGGGCGACGAGTTCCCGCGTGCCGGTTCATCCCCGCTTGCGCGGGGAACACATTACGATCATGATGCGCCGTCTGACCATGATCGGTTCATCCCCGCTTGCGCGGGGAACACTCACCTCGGAGGACATCGTGTCACTGTCTCCGCGGTTCATCCCCGCTTGCGCGGGGAACACGAAATGAATGGCCTGCAATCCGCACCCGACGCCGGTTCATCCCCGCTTGCGCGGGGAACACTGGTGTCACCCAGTACGCCTCATCGAGATACCCGGTTCATCCCCGCTTGCGCGGGGAACACGCCGATCAGACGCCAGAATGACCGTGCCGCCAACGGTTCATCCCCGCTTGCGCGGGGAACACCCGGCCCAGCGTAACGCGATTCGCAACGCGATCGGTTCATCCCCGCTTGCGCGGGGAACACACATATAGGCGTCGGCGGCATGCACTTCGTCGAACACCAGCACTTTCCTGCTCAGACCCAGCAGGCGCAAGGACTGATGCTTGCGCGGCAGGACCGCCAACAAGGCCTGGTCTATGGTACCCACCCCAACCGGGGCCAGCAGCGCCTTCTTGCGTGAATCCCCCAGCCACTGATTGCACCGCATGGTCGCCGTCTCGTCTCCGCTGGCGTACATTCCATCGTCCTGATCCTGCGCCTGCACGGCCTGTCTGAACGCCGGATGCATGTCCCGGGCACCATGCGCCAGCACGATGCTGGGCGCCGAGCCATCAGGCCGGCGCAGCATCTGCAAGTAGTAGTCCGCCACGCGATTGAACATGGCATTGGACGTAGCCATGGTCGGCAAGCCAAAGTAGAAGCCGTCGGCTGCGCCCGCCTGCAGCAAGCGATGCGTCAAGACCAGCGCCGCCTCGGTCTTGCCCGCCCCGGTCACATCTTCCAGGATGAAGAGCTGCGGCGTGTCGTCCACGTGGACCTTCTGGGCCCAATCCTGCAAAGGGGAAGGTGAAAACTGAAAATGCTGTTCTATGGACTGGAAGGGGGATACCGTCGGCATATCCGCCAGCTCGGCCTGCCTCAAGGCCCTGTCCGCCTTCGCCAGCGTCTTGTCCCAATATGTCTGCAAAGGCTCAGGTTCTGCTTGATACGGGAAAAACTCCCGATTGGAGCCCAGCCAGTCCGCCAGCACCACGATTCCGGCCAAGGGCCAGCTCAGTTGTTTGGCGTGCTCCTTGAAAGATCTGTCCGCCAACACCGCCGCCAGCAAAGACGCGGGAATCAGCTCTTGTATTTGCGTGACATCCTTCAAAAATTCGGCTGCGGCGCTGACATTATGCGCATCGATGTATTTATTGTTCCCCAGCAATTCCAACTGGTGCCGATCAATAGGCCGGCCATGATGTCCCAACGAAGACTCCATCAGGACCCATAAATTATTTGCCGCCTTATTTTTTTCACGTGAACTTAAGGTTTCCCAGTCCGGGCACAAGGCGAGAATATCCTGACCCAATTTTTCCCAGAAATACCCCCCAGCCTGTCATGATGAGCTTGATCCGCATCGTAGGGATGAGTCGACTTCCCAGGCCAGAGACGTTCGTCGGGAAAGGGGTTCAAAGCCTGGAAGGCAGAGGAAAATTTGCCTAGGTCATGCAGCACGACCAGCAGGACGACCAGGCGGATGAAATCATCCGTGCTCATGCCCAGGAAATCAGCCATGTGTTGCGCCATGTGCCGCCTGGCTTGTAAGAACCGATAGGCGACAGCAGCCACATCCAGGCTGTGATAGACCAAGAGGTGAAAGTCCGCCTTCCCGGAAATACTGGTTTTTCTATCCAGCTTTCCCCAATAAAGGTGATACGGTTTTTTTTCTTCCGACACGACGCTTTCTGATAGAAACTCTTACAAAGCAAATCATATCGGAAAATTAATTATTTTTCCCTCTTCCAGGACCAGCCTGTCATTAGGCACAGAAGGCCCAAATATTTCGATCCTTTTTATTTAAGAATCCTCTGGGAGAGCCAAGCGGCAAGCACTCGCTGCGGCTCGTAATGCAATGCGAGGCATATACCGCAGCGATAGCTCCTGCTGTCGCGTGGATTTATAAGGCAGCATTCCGCCCTTCCTGCCCGGCCTCCCCGCCCAAAGCCCAGTCCAGCCGTTCATGCTCGATGTCCCCGTGCCAGGGCTCGATGGCTGGCGGATTGCGGTTGGCTCGGGCGGAGAGTTCGGCGAAGCGGCTGACCTTGCCGTACAGGCCTTGCTGGCCGGCCAGGGCCGTGACGGTGCTGTTGTAGTGCTTGCCCGCCTGGCCCAGGGTCTCGCCCAGCTTCTTCAGGCGCTCGGCAAGCAGGGAGGCCTGGTTGTAGAGCTCGCCGGCGCGCTGGCTCAGTTCGTGCGCCTGCTCGTTGCTGCGCACCATCATCCACACATTGGCCACGGTGCGCAGGATGGGCAGCAGCGTGGTGTGCGAGACCATCAGCACGTTCTTGGACAGGCCGTAGTCGAACAGGCCGTGGTGCTGCTGCAGGGCCTGCATGTAGGCGGCCTCCACGGGCACGTACATGAAGACGAAGCCGGGGCTGCCCAGGCCCGGCAGGGCGCTGTAGTCCTTGGCGGACAGGTCGTCGATGTGATTGCGCAGGGCCTGGACGTGAGCCTGCAGGCTCTGCTGGCGCTCGGCCTCGGACTCGGCGCGCACGGCGCGGTCGTAGTCCACCAGCGAGACCTTGCAGTCGAGTACCAGATGCTTGTCCTGCGGCAGATGGATCACGAAGTCCGGGTAGCGCAGGCGGCCCTGCTAGTCGCGCGCCTGCCATTGGGTGTCGAAGTGCACGCCGCGCACCAGGCCCGCCACCTCCAGCGTCTTTTCCAGCTGCGTCTCACCCCAGTTGCCGGTGGTCTTCTTGTCGCCCTTGAGGGCGACCGCCAGCGAATGGGCCTCCGCGCTCATGCGCAGCCCCATCTCCTGCATGCGCTGCAGCTCCGCGCCCAGCGCGGCCTGGCCTTTGACGGATTCGTCATGCACCTGATTGACGCGCAGCTGGAAGCTCGCCAGTTGCTCGCGGAACGGCCGCAACATCTCGTCCAGGGTGCGCTGGCTGTCCTGGCGCAGGGTTTGCCCCTTGGCTTCCAGGATCTGCTGCGCCAGGGATTCGAACTGCAGCCGCATCTGCTCGCGGCTGCTGTCCAGGTCGTCCCGTATGGCCTGGTTGCGGGCCTGTTGCGCACGCAGGTCCGCATCACGACGGATCAACTCCTTCTCCAGGTCCGCCGCCCTGTCCCTGGCCTGCTCGGACAGATCGCGCGTCGCGGCCAGCTCCCGCTCCAGGCGCGCCCGCTCATCCTCCAGGGCGTACGGCGCGGGCGCCGCCATGCGGCCGCGCCCCCGGGCGCCCAGCGGGCCGCCCAGCGCCAGCGCAGCCAGCACCGCCACGACCCATATGCCATCGAATTCAACATTCATCCGTCATGCTCCCAGACTGCATTCTGCTGCCATCATACCGAGGCTCGTCGGCCGCGACTTTTAGCTTTATAAACATATTATTTAAACGTATAAGATCAAACGGTTATATGGCGTCGCGTCATGATAAATTAATTGCGTAAAACGCCGCCGCGTCAGCGGGCGGCACGCCTTTTTTCTGTGGATCCATCATGTCATTTTCCCTGCGCGCCCTGCTGGGCACCCTGGCCTTGGGCCTGGCTTTCAATTCCATGGCCGCCGCCGACTGGCCGCCCGCCGGCAAGGCAGTACAGATCATCGTACCCGCACCCGCCGGCGGCGGCACGGGCGATTCCATCGCTCGCCTGATCGCCGAAGGGCTGGCCAAGGAGCTGAACGGCAATTTCGTCATCGACAACCACGGCGGGGCCAACGGCAACATCGGCGCCGGCATCGCGGCGGCGGCCAAGCCCGACGGCTCCAAGCTGCTGTTCTCCTGGGCCGGCACGCTGGCCGTCAGCCCGGCCCTGTACCAGAAGCTGCAGTTCGATCCGCAGAAGAGCTTCGACATGATAGGCCTGGTGGCCGAAGTGCCCAACATCCTGGTCGTCAGCCCCAACCTGCCCGTGGACTCGGTGAAGTCCTTCGCGGACTACGTCAAGCAGCATCCCGGCCAGGTGAACTTCGGCTCCACCGGCAACGGCAGCTCCATGCATCTGGCCGGCGAGCTGTTCATGGCCCAGACCGGCACCAACATGCTGCACATCCCCTACAGCGCCCCGGGCCAGGCCACCACCAACCTGATCACCGGCGAGATCCAGGCCATGTTCCAGCTGATTCCCGGCATCGTCGGCCAGGTCAAGGCCGGTCAGGTCAAGGCGCTGGCCGTGACCTCCGCCACGCGCGCGGCCACGCTGCCCGACGTGCCCACCACGGTGGAGCAAGGCTACCCCGAATTGCTGTCCTCCACCTGGTTCGCCCTGCTGGCGCCCAAAGGCACGCCGCCCGAAATCATCGCCAGCGCCAACCAGGCCCTGAACAAGGTCCTGGCCCAGCCCGACGTCAAGGATAAGCTGGCCAATCTGGGCGCCACCACTCTGGGCGGCACCCCCGCCCAGGCGGACGCCCTGCTGGATAGCGAACTGAAGAAATGGGCCAAGATCGTGGAAGACGCCGGCATCTCGGTGCAATAGGCTTCCCCGCCCGACGGACCGGCCGCAAAAGCGGCCGGTTTTTTTGTCCCGCCACTTCTCCTGAATAGCTGCAGACATAGGATTGATGACTAAAAGTCAAATGTATTTGACAGACACAGGGCTTAATTCGCAAAGATTAAAAAGGCAAACTGTAGTCCATCGATAAGCAGTCCAGGGCGGCGAACCCGCTCCGGGTTCCATTCCGTCTTAGACCTGATACAGGAGTCTTACATGAGCATCCCTTCCTTTGGTGTCGGCACCTTCCGCCTGACCGGCCAGACCGTGATCGATTCGGTCCGCAACGCGCTGGACCTTGGCTATCGCTCCGTCGACACGGCGCAGATCTACTGCAATGAGGCCGACGTCGGCCAGGCCATCGTCCAGAGCGGCGTACCGCGCTCCGACTTGTTCGTGACCACCAAGATCTGGACCGACAACTACGCAAAATCCAAGCTCGTGCCCAGCCTGCGCGAGAGCCTTGAAAAATTGCGCACCGACTATGTGGACCTGACGCTGATCCACTGGCCGGCCCCCGGCAACGGCGTCGAGCTGCCCGAATACATGGAAGCGCTGGCCGAGGCCAAGGCCCTGGGCCTGACCCGCCGGATCGGCATCTCCAACTTCAATATCGAGCTGACGAAACAGGCTATCGCCGCGGTCGGCAAAGGCGAGCTCGCCACCAATCAGATCGAGCTGAGCCCCTACCTGCAAAATGCCAAGCTGACGGCTTTCCTCCGGGAGCAAGGCATCGCCGTGACCTCCTACATGACCCTGGCCTACGGCAAAGTGCTCAAGGATCCCGTCCTGGCGCAGATCGCGCAAAAGCACCAGGCCACGGTGGCGCAAGTGGCGCTGGCCTGGGCGCTGCAGCTGGGTTACGCGGTGATTCCGTCCTCGACCAAGCGCGAGAACCTGGCCAGCAACCTGCTGGCCCGCGACCTGAAGCTCGACGCCCAGGACATGGCGCAGATCGCCGCGCTGGAGCGCAACAGCCGCGAGGTCGATCCCGAGGGCCTGGCCCCCGCGTGGGACTGAGTGCCGCCGCGCCCCGACACATCCAGTCAAATCTGGACGCCAAATCCCGTATTCGCGGGACAAACCGGAAACGTTTGGCCGTTAGGATGAAGTGGTCCGACAAGCACAGGCTCTGGCCCATGAACTGGATCACCAACACCCGCATCGTCGCCATATTTTCCGTCGTCTGGCTGCACATCGCCGCCTACGCGGTGCTGAACGCCGAGCTGGGCAGTCCCGACTGGTGGAGCGGCAATCTGTACGACGCCGCCACCCGCTGGTGCGTGCCGGTCTTCGTCATGGTCAGCGGCGCCCTGCTGCTGGAGCCCCGGCCCGAAGAAAGCATGAGCCGTTTCTACCGCAAGCGCGCCGCGCGCATCCTGGCGCCGCTCTTGTTCTGGACGGCCTTCTACCTGCTGTGGACCGCCTTCAAGCAGCACTGGTGGACGCCGCAGGCCGAGCCCTATCCCTACCTGCAACGCCTGCTGGAGGGCCGGCCCTATTTCCACCTGTGGTTTCTGTACATGATCGTGTTCCTGTATCTGTTCACGCCCTTTCTGCGGCGTCTGGTGCAGGCCTGCCGGCTGCGGCACCTGGCCGCCCTCACGGCGGCGGCTTTCGCCCTGTCGGCCCTCAGCACGCTCAGCAGCGCGGACCTGAAGACCAACTCCACGCCATTCTTCACCTGGTTCCTGTCCTACCTGCCTTACTTCCTGCTGGGCTACCTCGTGCGCAAGGCGCCGCTGGCCGTGCCGCGCTGGCTGAGCCTGGCCGTGCTGCTGGCCTCCATCGGCGCCACGGCCTGGGGCTGCTATGCCCTGGCCACGCTGCACGACCTGCAGACCGGAGCGTATTTCTACGACTACCTGAGCATCACGGTCATACCCATGTCCCTGGCGCTGATCCTGCTGCTGCGCGATTGGGAACAGCCCTTGATCAGCCCCGCGGTCAGCCGCCACCTGGCCGAACTGACGCTGGGCGTGTACCTCATCCATCCCTGGCTGATCGACCTGATGTACCGCTACCTGTTCACGGCGCTGGATTTCAACGCCATCTGGTCCATTCCCGTGCTGGCGGCCGGCATATATGCCGCCTCCCTGGCCCTGGCCGCCCTGTTCCGGGCCACGCCCGGCCTGCGGGCGGCGGTCTAAGGCGGGTCGGCCTCAGGGCCGGAAAGGCGCGTCGTCGATGGGCGCGGCCTCGCCGAGCATGCGCGCCGCCAGCAGCGCGGCGCTGCCGCAGGCCAGGGTGAAACCCAGGGCCCCATGCCCGGCATTGATCCACAATCTTCCCGCCAGCCTGCTGGCCCCTATGACCGGCTTTCCCGAAGGCGTGGCCGGGCGCAGACCCGCCCAGGTCTGCGCCTGCTCCAGAGGCAGGCCGGGAAACAGTTCGTTCACCTGCTGCTTGAACCCGGCCATGCGCGCAGGCGGAATGTCCAGGCCGCCGAATCCGATGTCCACCATGGCGGCCATGCGCAGCACCTCGCCCAGGCGAGCATAGACGATGCGCCGCTCGTAATCGGTCACGCTGATCGCAGGCACAGGCTGGGTCAGGCCGGTCAGCGGCAGGCTCAGGCTGTAGCCCTTGAGCGGATAGATCAGGGGCCGTCCGCCCAACTGGCGCAGCAAGGGCACCGTTCCCATGCCGCCGGCCACCACGAACTGATCCGCCTCCAGTTCTCCCTGCGGCGTAAGCACGGCGCGCACGTCGTGCCCTTCGCGCACGAAGCCGCGCACAGGCTGATTCAGCAACAGGCTATAGTCCGCATCGCCCTGCAGACGGGCGTGCAAGGCTTCGCAGAACAGCCGGGTGTCGCCCGCCTCTTCGCTGGGCGTGTAGATGGCGCCCTTCAGGCGGGAACCCAGGGCCTGCAGAGACGGCTCCAGCGCCAGCACCTCGTCCGCCTCCAGCACCTGCTGCGAAGAACCCAGCTCCGCCTGCAGCCGCGCCTGCTCGCGCGCATGCTCGAAAGGACCGACGCTGCGAAACACGATCAGCTTGCCGTTGGCCTGGTGGGCGAACTCCAGGCCGAAGCGGGCCTGCCAGTCGTGCAGCACGTCGCGGCTCAGGTAGGACAGGGTCAGCATCTGCGCCGTGGACTGGCGCACCACGTCGCCCCGGCACAACTGCAGAAACTGGGCCAGCCAACGCCACTGCTGCGGATCCAGCGCGGGCCGGAAGCGCAGCGGCGAGTCTTTCTTCAGCAGCCAGCGCGGCAAGTCCTTGAAGACGCCCGGATCGGCCAGCGGCGCCACATAGCTGTAGCTGAGCTGGCCGCCGTTGGCAAAGCTGGTGCCGCCGGCCACCTGCGCCCCGGCCTCCAGCACCGTGACGCGCACCCCCTTCCGGCGCAACATGAAAGCCGTGCTCATGCCGATGACGCCGGCGCCGATGATACAAACGTGCATGCAGAGTACTCCCGATAACTGGACCGTATTCTGCGTGCCCGGCGCGGCGCGGGCCAATGAAAAAATACCGCGCTCCATAACCCAGGGTTATGGAACGGCTACGCTGCTTCCTCTGGAAAGCGGCACTCCAGCAAGGCCTGGCGTATGTGATCCAGCACGACCTGGCGCGAGCCCGAACCCGCGTCGTCCTGCACGGTCAGCACGCTGACGGGCACGTCCAGGGCTTGCGGCAGGCGATGCAGGCGCAGGCCCGGACGCTGCATGGCGCGCGCCGTGACCAGGTCCACCAACGCCTCGCCTGCTCCCTGCAGTACCAGCGAACAAGCCACGTAATGCGTCTGCACCCGCATGACCGGCGCGAAATCGGGCACGTGGGATTCCAGCAGGCGCTCCACCATGGCGCCCATCGGATCATGCGCATCCAGGGCGATGAAGGAGCGTTGCGCCATATCCTCCCAGGTACGCAGGGCGGGCGCCTCGGGCGGGGCGACATGCACCAGCTGCGTCGCGGCCAGCACCTGGCGCTGCACGCCCGGATGCTCGCCCTGGTCGAAGGTGACGACCATGTCCAGATCGCGGGTTTCAAGAGCCTGCAGGAGCTCGCCGCTGTGGTGCGTGCGCAGCTCGAAGCTCATGGCCGGATGGGCCCGACGGCAGCGGCTCACCGCCACAGGCAGCAGCTCCAGGCCGAAGGCGGGGCTGCTGCCGATGCGCCACAAGCCCTGGTGATGGAAGCGCAGATTGCGGGCCAGCCGGCCCACGTCGCCCAGCTCCTGGTGCAGGCGCGCCACGCGCGGGGCCAGGACGCCCGCCTCGCGGGCCGGCACCAGGCGGCCGCGCACGCGATCGAACAGGCGAAAGCCCAGCTGCATTTCCGCGGTGGCCAGCAGCTTGCTGGCGGCCTGCTGGGAGATGTGCAGCAGGCGCGCCGCCTCCGTCAGGGTCCCGCCCCGGCAGATCGCATCGAAGATTTCCACATGCCGCCAACGCACCGGGCAGCCCTCCTGTTCCATTGTTCATGGCACCCGCCGGATACTCATCCGGGACGGGCCCGCCAGCGCTAGCATAAAACGGATCGGCCCGACGCGCTTCCTTGTTATCCTATAGCCCGTCGTCATCTTCTCTTTTTCCGTGCGCCTTGCGCCGCTGCATTCATGGCTGCTTCCCCTTACAAGAAACGCGAACCCAACATCCGCGAACAGGTCTACGGCATGCTGCGCCAGGACATCGCCCTGGGCAAGATCGGCTTTGACGTGCGGCTGGTGGACAACGAAATCGCCTCCAGCCTGAATGTCTCTCGCATGCCCGTGCGCGAAGCCCTGCTGCAGCTCAAGAACGAGGGCATGCTGGACAGCACCTCGCGCGGCTTCGTGCTCAAGGTCTACACCCCGCAGGACATCGAGGACATCTTCTCCGTGCGCGTGCTGCTGGAGCCGGCCGCCGCCCGTTCCGCCTGCCAGAACCAGAGCGCCATGGGTCTGCTGGCCATGGAACACGCCGTGGCGCGCATCGAGGCCACCCACCAGCAGGGCGATCCGCTGGACAACATCCAGGCCAACTGGTCCTTTCGCAGCGCGTGGATCAACATGGTGCCCAACAAGCAACTGGTGGACACCATGGAGCGCCTGCACGACCGCGCCGACCAGGCCCGCATCGCCTGCCTGCAGGATGCGGACTTCCGCCTGGGCACCCTGCAGCGCGCCCAGGGCATCTGCCGGGCCTTCCGCCAGCGCCAGGCCGACGAGGCGGCCGCGCTGATCCACGAGAACCTGCTGATCTGCAGCGCCGCCTACTGCGTGAAACAGGCCGAGCTGCTGGCCTGATGAAAACCCCAATAAGGCCGGACTAAAGCCCTAAAAACCGATGTCGTAACCGTATCCGCCTTGCAGCGCGCATCCTAGGCAAACGCAGCAGGGCAGCCCCTTCCAACGGCCCGATGTCATGCATCCGGCCATCTTGATACGACAAAAAAGGCGCACCATGTCCTTCCTCAATAATTTGCGCCTGCGCCAGAAACTGATGGTTCTGGCAGGCTTGCTCCTGGTCGTCATCGGCATCCTGGCCGTGACGCAATGGAACGTCAATCAGGCCACCGGCGCTGTAGCACAGGCCTATCAGCAACGCTATGCCTCCTACATGCTGGCCAACGAACTGCGCCACAACTCCGACGACCTTACCCGGCTGGTCCGCACCTATGTGAGCACGGGCGATGAACGCTGGGAAAAGCAATACAAGGAGGTCGTCGACATCCGCGCCGGCAAGCTGCCCCGCCCGGCCGGCTACGAAGGCATCTACTGGGATTTCCGCGCCGCCGACATTGCGGTGCCCGGCCAGAGCGGTCCGGCCGTGGCGCTGCTGGACATGATGCGGCAGGCCGGCTTTTCCGATGCCGAAATGGCCAAGCTCAGCGAGGCCGCCGACAAGTCGGCCGCCCTGGCCCAGACTGAAATGCAGGCCATGAACCTGGTCAAGGGTCTGGCGCCCGATGGCAAGGGCGGCTTCGTCAAGGGGGAACCCGACCTGGACAAGGCGCGCGAACTGGTCAACAACGCCGACTATCACCGCACCAAGGCCCGGATCATGGAACCCGTGAGCGCCTTCTTCCAGTTGCTGGACGCTCGCACCAGCGGCGCCATCGCGGCCGCGCAAGATACCGCGGCGCGCTGGGTCATGATCCAGCTGATCAGCAGCGCCGTCGCGCTGGGCCTGTTCTTCATGATGCTGTGGAGCGTGTTCAACAGCGTCATCGCCTCCATGCGCCAGGCGGTGCAAGTGGCCGACGACGTGGCGCGGGGCGACCTGACGAACCAGATCGTGGCCAGCGGCCGCGACGAGGTGGCGCAGCTCATGAATGCCCTGGGCCGCATGCAGCACAGCCTGGTGGAGGTCGTCTCCACGGTGCGCCAGGGCAGCGATTCGGTGGCGGCCGGCAGCTTCCAGATCGCCCAGGGCAATCACGACCTGAGCGCGCGTACCGCAAGCCAGGCGAGCGCGCTGGAAGAGACGGCCGCGTCCATGGAGGAACTGTCCGCCACCGTCAGGCAGAACGCCGACAACGCGCACCAGGCCAACCAGCTTGCCATGAACGCCAGTACCGTGGCCGAGCAAGGCGGCAGCGTGGTGGCCGAGGTGGTGGACACCATGAAAGGCATCAATGCGTCGAGCCAGAAGATCGCCGACATCATCAGCGTCATCGACGGCATCGCGTTCCAGACCAACATCCTGGCATTGAACGCGGCGGTGGAAGCCGCCCGCGCGGGCGAACAAGGCAAGGGCTTCGCCGTCGTGGCCGGCGAAGTGCGTTCCCTCGCCCAACGCAGCGCCCAGGCCGCCAAGGAGATCAAGGACTTGATCACCGCCAGCGTCGAGCGCGTAGGCCAGGGCACCCAACTGGTGGACAAGGCGGGCGAGACCATGACGCATGTGGTGGCCTCGATCCGCCGCGTCACCGACATCATGGGCGAGATCAGCGCCGCCAGCAGCGAGCAGAGCACAGGAGTCAGCCAGATAGGCGAGGCCGTCGCGCAAATGGACGGGGTCACGCAGCAGAACGCCGCGCTGGTCGAGGAAATGGCGGCCGCCGCCGGCAGCCTCAAGAGCCAGGCGCAGAATCTGGTGCAGGCCGTGGCGGTCTTCAAGCTCCAGGCTGGGCGCGGCGCCACGACCATGCCGGCGGCATTGACGGTCAACAGTCACGCCAGGCAGATAGGCCCCGTGTAACGACAAGCCCATGCCATACCCAGCCTTGAGGCAAGAGCGCGGTCCTCCTGCCTGCGCTCGACAGGCCGCCAGGCGGATTCAGGGCGGTACACAATGAAAAAGGCCGGCTAAAGCCGGCCTTTCTTTCACTGCAGCTTGATCAGTCCAGGGTGATGTTCAAGGACTGGATCATGGGGCCCATGGCCTTGGCGTCATGCTCGATCAGCTCGGAAAACTCCTGCGGAGTCGAGGGCTGGATCTCGATGCCGAAATCCACGAACTTCTTGACCACCTCGGGTTCCTTGAGCACGGCCGTCAATTGCTCGGTCAGGCGCGAGACGTCGTCGGCGGGCGTGCCGGCCTTGGCGGAAATGCCCCACCAGATCGTGAAGGCCACATTGGGGATGCCGCTCTCGGCAATGGTGGGCACATTGGGGCGCAGGGGGCTGCGCTCGGTCGTGGCGGCGGCAATGGCGCGCAGGCGGCCGTCTTCCAGGAAGCCGCGGCTGCCGGTCAGCACGTCGAAAATGAAGTCGATCTGGCCGCTGACGGCATCGATCAATGCCGGACCGGCGCCCTTGTAAGGGACGTGCACCAGGCGCGCGCCCGTTTCCTTGCGCAGCATCTCGCCCAGCAGATGGGTGCCGGTGCCCATGCCGGGCGAACCGTAGGTCAGTTCCTGCTGCTTGCCGGCCGCAACCAGGTCCTGCACGCTCTTGTAGGGGCTGTCCTTGTTCACCAGCAGGAACACGGGCGCCTTGGCGGCCAGGGTCATGGGCACCAGGTCGGTGGCCACGTTGTAGTTCAGACGCTTGTACAGGTGGCGGTTCAGCGAATAGGCGCCGCTGTCGGCCAGGAACAGCACCGTGCCCATGGCGGCCGGATTGGCGTTCTTGACCACATTCATGGCCACCTGGGCGCCGGCGCCCGGACGGTTCTCCACGATCACCTTCTGGCCGAAGCGCGTGCCCATTTCCTGGGAGATCACGCGCGCCAGCTGATCGGCGGCGCCGCCTGGCGGATAGGGCACCACCAGGGTCACGTTCTTGTCCTGGGCATGGGCCTGGGCGCCCAGCATCACTGCGCAGCAGGTTGCGAATTTAAGCCACAACTTCATAGTTCATCCCCGGAGCCGGTCTGGGCTCGTTCTAGGTCATTGTCATGTCCGCTTGCGCGGACGCACTCGCAGGCCGGGCTCCCCTTGTGGTTGCGCAACGCCTGCCTCCTCCACCCCATGGCCGATTTCTTCCGGATGGCGCGGCGACGATGTGCCCCGCCTTGCCGCGCTCTGAACTCCGGGTTTTTCCGGCTGAGGAAATGAATTTGAAAATAATATATTGCAGTATACTGTTTGCTCGATATTAGTGATTCCACCCATATAAATCGGCTCGCCGCCTCCGTTTCACGCGGCCGCCGGGAGACAAACCATGCAAGCCCATTCGATTCCCGCTTCCCAACTGCCGCTGTATTCCCTGCCCGCCGCCCAGCGCACCGTGCCGGCGCTGCTGCGCCTGCGAGCCGAACGCATGGGCGATGCGCCGCTGTTCTCGGATCGCCGCAGCAGCTATACCGGCGCGCAGACCCTGCAGGCGGCCGCCGCCAGCGCCAGCCGTCTGGCCGCCGCCGGCATCCGGCGCGGGGACCGTGTGGCCCTGCTGTGCACCAATCGCCGCGAATTCCTGGACATGGTGCTGGGCTGCGGCTGGCTGGGCGCCATCGTGGTGCCCATCAATACCGCCTCACGCGGCGCGCAGCTCCAGCATATCCTGAGCAACAGCGGCGCCACGTTGCTGGTGGTCGAAACCGACCTGACGCCGCTGCTGGCCGAAGTCGACCTGGGCGCCACTTCCGTGGCGCAGGCCTGGCTGATCCCCGGCGAAGAAGCCGCCCAACCGCTGGACGTGCCCGCCTGCGAACTGCCCGCGCCCGGCGACTATTGCGAACCGGCCGACATCGCTCCTGGCGACACCCTGGCCATCCTGTACACCTCGGGCACTTCCGGCCCGTCCAAGGGCGTGCAATGCCCGCATGCGCAGTTCTACTGGTGGGGCATCTACACGGCCAGCAAGCTGGGCATGCGGCCTGACGACGTGCTCTACACCTGTCTGCCCATGTTCCACACCAATGCGCTCAACACCTTTTTCCAGGCCCTGGTGAGCGACGCCTGCATGGTGGCGGACCGCCGTTTCTCGGCCAGCCGCTTCTTCGACGCCCTGCACGAGACCGGCGCCACCATCACCTACCTGCTGGGCGCCATGGTGCCCATCCTGCTATCCAAGCCGGCCACGCCCGCTGAAAAACTGCACAAGACGCGCATCGCCCTGGGCCCCGGCGTGCCCGAGCAGTTCCACACCCAATTCCTGGAGCGCTGCGGCATGCGCCTGCTGGACGGCTTCGGCTCCACCGAGACCAACTACGTGATGGGACGCGGCATCGAGGAACAGCGCAACGGCTACATGGGCCGCCTGTCCGACGGCTTCCAGGCCCGCGTCGTGGACGAGAACGACAATGAACTGCCCGACGGCCAGGTGGGCGAGCTGCTGCTGCGCGCCGACGAGCCCTACGCCTTCGCCCTGGGCTATTACGGCATGCCCGAAAAGACCGTGGAGACCTGGAAGAACCTGTGGTTCCACACAGGGGACCGGGTGGTGCGCGACGCCGACGGCTACTACCGCTTCGTGGACCGCCTGAAGGACATGATCCGGCGCCGCGGCGAGAACATTTCTTCCTTCGAGGTCGAAGAGGCGCTGTCCAGCCATCCGGCCGTGCAGACGGTGGCCGTCTACGCCGCCAAATCGGAGCTGGCCGAGGACGAAGTCATGGCCATGATTGTGCTGCGGCCCGATGCGCAGGTAAGCTGTGAAGAGCTGCTGGGCCATTGCGAACGCACCCTGCCGTACTTCGCCGTGCCCCGCTTCATCGAATTCACCGACCGCCTGCCGACCACCGAGAACGGCAAGATCCAGAAATTCGCACTGCGCGACCGCGGCGTGGGCCCGGCCACCTGGGACAGGGAGAAAGCCGGCTACCAGGTCCGTCGCCGCTGATCCGGGAGCCCCGCATGACCAACCCTTTCGACCTGGGCAATGTGCGCCTGCTGGGCGCCACGGAAGTCAGCTACACGCGGCGCGGCCAGCGCAGCACGTCCGAACTGCTGGCCCTGGCCTTTCGCCAGGCGCTCGACGAAGCCGGCCTGCGCGCCAGCGACATAGACGGACTGGGCGTGGCTTCCTTCACGCATGCCCCGGACCGGGCCATTGACCTGGCCTGGAAGCTGGGCCTGCAGCCCCGCTGGATCATGGACGACAGCAACGGCGGCGCCAGCGGCCTGAACATCCTGCAGCACGCCATACGCGCCGTGCAGGCGGGCGACGCCCGCGCCATCGCCATCGTGGCCGGCGACCACTTCGAGCCCGAGGACTTCCGCCGCCTGGTGGAGAACTACAACCAGACCACGCGCGACCACTTGCGCCCGCTGGGCGCGGGCAGCCCCAACCAGGTGTTCGCCATGCTCACGGCCGCGCAGATGCGCGCGCTTGGCCTGGAGCGCGCCGACTACGGCGCCCTGGTCATGCGCCAGCGCCAGTGGGCGGCGCTGAATCCGCAGGCCGTCTACCGTTCGCCCATGAGCCTGGACGACTACCTGAACGCGCCGGACGTGTCCTGGCCGCTGGGCCGGCTGGACTGCGTGCCCGTGGTGGACGGCGCCAACGCCCTCATCGTGACGCGCCAGGATCATCCGGCCGCGCAAGGGCGGCCCGCCATCACGGTGCGCGCGCTGCGCAGCCTGCACAATATCGACGACCAGCAGGGCGACGGCCTGAGCACGGGCCTGGCACGCCTGGCGCCGGACCTGTGGCCGCAAAGCGGCCTGAACCCGGCGGACATGGACGTGGTCAGCATCTATGACGACTACCCGGTGATGGTGCTGGCGCAATTGCAGGACCTGGGCTTCTTCCAGGCGCAGGACGCCAAGCGCTTCATCCATGAGGACATCGCCACCGGCCGCCTGGCCCTGAACACGTCCGGCGGCCAACTGTCGGCCGGCCAGGCGGGAGCGGCCTGCAGCCTGCACGGCCTGGTGGAGGTCATGCGCCAGCTGGGCGGCCAGGCGGGCGAGCGCCAGGTGCCGCAGGCCCGCTTCGGCCTGGTGACCGGCTACGGCATGGTCGAGTACCGCTACGGCATGTGTTCCACCGCCCTGATCCTGGAGTCCTTGTCATGAGTCCCACTGTTTTCCGCTGCCTGGGCTGCGAACATCGCGTTTTTCCCGCCCGCCACCTGTGCCCGCGCTGCCACGGCGCCGATTTCCAGCCCGAGCCCTGCGATTCGGGCACGGTGCAGGAGCTGACCCACAGCCTGCAGCGCGGCCCCGAAGGCCAGGCCGACGTATTGCTGCTGGCCACCATCGCCAGCGCGGCCGGTCCCATGCTGATCGCCCGCCTGCACGACACCCACATCCAGCGCGGCGACACCGTGCGGCTGGTGATGCGGGAGGGCGGGATTCATGCGGAGCCTGTGCAGGGATAAATCCGCTTTTTCCAGTTCGATTGCCAGAGATGGTCTTTGTGAAGACGCCGTCCACTGAATCGATCAGCCGACATGCATAGGCCTAGCGCCTCCTAAAGATGAAGCCACGCCATTCCCTGCTTCAACTAAATGGCATGCCGCGCCCGCATCCCCTGCCATAAAGCAAAAAAGCCTCCCCGAAGGGAGGCCTTTTCGCTTTCCAGCGAACTGCGGACGCCCGGAGACCGGACATCCGGCAGTCGCATCACCCGATCAGTCCGGGCAGGCCCAGGGCGATCCAGGGGATGAACAGCACCAGGGCCAGCACGCCGATCTCGATGACCAGGAAGGGCACGGCTGCGCTGTAGATCTGCGGCAGGCGGATGGAGGGCGGAGCCACGCTCTGCATCACGATCAGCAGCAGGCCGAAGGGCGGGGTCAGCAGGCCGATCTCCAGCGCGATCAGGATCATCACGCCCAGCCAGACCGTGTCCACGCCGGCGGCCAGGGCCAGGGGCATGAAGAAAGGCAACGCGATCATCATCATGGAGATCTGGTCCAGCACCATGCCCATCACCAGCAGCACCAGCAACATGCTGACCACCAGCACGAAGGGCGGCAGGTGGTAGTCCTCGATCATGACCAGGAGGCCCGCGCTGGCGCCGGAAAAACTCAGCAGTTGCGCAAAAGTCGTGGAAGCGGCCAGGATGAACAGGATAACCACGGACACCTTGGCGGTCTCGATCAGGCTCTTCCACAGCGCCTTCATGGTCAAGGCGCGGTAGGCGATGGTGGCCAGCACGGAGGCCAGCACGCCGATGGCGGCCGATTCCGTGGGCGAAGCCCAGCCGGCCAGCATGGAGCCGACCACGGCAACGAAGATGCCCAGCAGCGGCACCACGTTCAGCACGAAAGGCTTCCACAGCGCCCAGCCCTTCAGGCGCGTGACCTCGTCATCCTCGCTCATGGGCGCGTCCTGCGGACGCAGGCGGCTGCGCACCACCACGTAGGCCAGGAAGCCCAGAGCCATCAGCATGCCGGGCAGGATGCCGCCGATCAGCAGGCGCTCGATGGAGATGCCGGCCAGGCTGCCCAGCATCACGGCCAGGGCCGACGGCGGGATCAGCATGGCGATGCCGCCCACCGCCATGATGGGCCCCATGGCCATGGTGGGGTGGTAGCCGCGGCGCAGCATCTCGGGCAGCATCACCCCGCCCATCATGGCGGTATTGGCGATGGACGAGCCCGACAGCGTGGCGAAGGTCGTGCCGCCCAGGATGCTGACAATGGACAGCTTGCCGGGCACGCGCGAGATCATGCGCTCGATCGAATCAATGGCCTTGAAGGCCAGACCCGTATGGAAAAGCACCTCGCCCATCAGTACGAACAAGGGGATGGGCGTCAGCGAGAAGCTGCCTATCGACGCGGTCGTGTTGCGCGCCCACTGGGCCAGGCCGGCGGCCTCGCCCAGGAACAGCCAGGCGCCCAGCAGGTTGACCGACAGAAAGGCGAACACCACCGGAGTGCCGATGGCCATCAGCAGGAAAAGCGATCCCAGCATCAGGATCAATGCCATTTGCCATTCCATGATCAGGCTCCTTGCGTGGCGGGGGTAGACATCAGGCGGCGCAGGAACTCCAGCGCCAGCATGGCCGCGCCGAACAGCAGCGGCAGGTTCAGCCACCACTCCGGAAACACCAGCGCCTTGAACACCATGGCGCCCTGTTCATGCGCGTCCAGCGCCACGGCTGCGCATTGCCAGGCCAGCACGGCGCTGACCGCCAGGCCCAGCAGATTGGAGACCAGGTCCAGAGCGCGCTGCGCCCCCTGGGGCAAGGTGTTGAACAGCACGTCGATGCGGATGTGGCCGCCCAGGTACAGCACCCAGGGCGCCGCCACGAAGGTGGCGATGATGAGCATGTACTCGGTGATCTCCACACTGGTGGAGAGCACGTCGTAGCCCAGGTTGCGCAGCACCACGTCGGCGCAGACCAGCAGGCTCATCAGCCCGAAGGTCAAAGCCGCCACGGCGCCGCAGGCATGCATCAGAAGCGCGTAGGGACGGCCCCACGCCGGATTGGAAGGCGCGCCTTCCGGAGAGGTTGCAGCAGACATGTCGTCTTCTCCGCAGAACAATGTGAATGACAGGACCGGAATGGGCCGGCCGGATGTGCGCCATCAAAAAGTGGACACTGCACCCAGGGCGCAATGTCCACATTCAGGCCGCTTGAAACGATTCCGTCAGGGCTGGTAGCCGCCGAACAGCTCGCGCAGCTGCGCGGCATACTTGGGGCTGGATTTGTCGATGCCCGCCCAGCCGGCCTCGTAGGCCTTGGTGCGCAGGGCGCGCGCCACTTCAGGCTCCAGCACCAGGGGCTGCACGCCGGCTTTTTCCGTGGCCGCCTTCTCGTCGATCGCCATCTGGTGCTCGGTGACGTTCTGGGACTCCATCCACTCGATCTGCTTGCGCATGAAGGCCTTCTGCTCGTCGTCCAGCTTTTCCCAGCTCTTCTGGTTCATGAAAAAGCCCACTTCCACGTTGTAGAAGCCCGGCTCGACGCGGTACTTGGTCTTTTCATGCCAGCCCATTTCCATCACGCCCACCGAAGGCCAGCCATAGCCGTCCACCACGCCGCGCTCCAGGGCGGTGTAGACCTCGCCCGGCGGAATCTGCAGGGGCGTGGCGCCGATCTCGCGGAAGAACGCCAGGTAGACGGGCACGCCGCGCAGCTTGAAGCCGGACAGGTCGGCCGAAGTCACGGGCTTGTTGGTGTAGATGTGGTACTGCAGGCCGTCGGTTGTGCGGGCCAGCCAGGTGATGTTGGCCTTCTCGCGGTGAATCTTGTCCATCAACTCGTAGCCGCCGTTCCGGCGCAGCTCGCTCATGGGCTTTTCCGTCAGCGTCAGGGCCAGCGCCTCGGGCACCAGGTTGGCGTGGAACACGGCCGTGGTATTGGCGAAATCCACCACGCCGGCGCGCAGGGCGTTGCCCACTTCGAACGGCGGAATCGCTTCCGGACCGCCGATCACGTTGATCTGCACCAGGCCCTTGCCCTCGGCGTTGACCTTGTCCACGAACTGCTTGAAGCGCTTGGTGAAGAAGGTGTCCATGGTAAAGACAGAAACCGCCTTCAGCGTGACTTCAGCCGCCTGGGCGCCAGCCATCCCCATCGCCAGCAGCAGGGCTGCCGCCACTCGAGTCGTTTTGGTCATCATGACGGATATCCCCGCAGAAAGTTTTCTTATGAACATTTATTTTAGAAATGAATATATGAATACTCAATTATTTAAGACTCGGGGTTTTCACTTAGGAAAATATGCAACATTGCCTGCAGCCCCTTGTTTTTGCTGCTGAAATACGCGTGCCCCTCCTCCTGCTGTATCATCTGATACTTCCCCCGGTTTCTGGATGCAAAGGTTTCACCCATGACGTTCTCCGCTGTGCTCTTCGATTGCGACGGCGTGCTGGTCGACAGCGAACCCATCACGGTCCGCGTGCTGCGCGACATGCTGGAGGAGGAAGGCTGGGTGATGAGCTACGACCAGTGCTACGACTGGTTCATCGGCAAGGCCCTGCCGGACGAGCTGCCCGTGGTGCGCGAGATGACGGGCAAGGACCTGGACATGGAATGGGTCATGGCTTTCCGGATGCGCCGCAACCATGCCCTGTCCGGCGAGGTCATGCCCATCCCCGGCGTCAAGGCGGCCATCGAAGCCATCCTGCGCGAGAAACCCGCATGATCGCCTGCGCCTCGGGCGCCGACCGCGCCAAGCTCACCCTGCAACTGGGGCAGACCGGCCTGAGCGATTATTTCGGCAGCCATGTCTACAGCGGCGCCGAAACCCCGCGCAACAAGCCCTATCCGGACGTCTACCTGGCAGCGGCGCGGGGACTGGGCGTGGACCCGGCCCGCTGCGTGGTGGTGGAGGACAGCGTCACCGGCGCCACGGCCGGCATGGCGGCCGGCGCCACCGTGCTGGGCTACTGCCCTGTGGCCGGACGCGAAGAAGAAATGCGGCTGGCGGGCGTGCGCCAGACTTTCCGCCGCATGGACGAACTGCCCGCCCTGATCGCCCGCCTGGAAAAAGAAAACGCCGCCCAATGCTGAGGCGGCGCTTTCCAAGCCGGGCCCGGCTCAGTCTTCCAGGTGGAAGGCATGCAGCACCCGATGCAGGACCGGGGCGATGATCAGGCCGAACGTGGCGGCCAGCACCAGGCTGACGTAGGCCCCGTAGAACGCGAAGAACAACTTGCCGGCCACGGTCTCGGGCAGGATCAGGGGGCCGATGCCGCCGGCGATCATGGCGGCGTTCAGGGCCGCATCGTGCCAGTGCACGTTCTCCTCCAGCCAGACATGGCCCAGGGCCCCCAGCAGCAGGGAGAGGGCCACGAAAAGAACGCCGAACGCGGCATGCACCAGCAGGCGCAGGACGAAGCGCCGCCAACTGATCAGGGGCTGATTGCGCGACTCGTACATGGCCTCAACGCAGCCCCGTCCTGACCGGAATCGAACCCAGCCACCGGCTGATCTCCAGGGCCAGCGCATCGCCGGCGCGGCCGAAGGCCTGCACGACCTGCGGCACCGCCGTGCCGTCCACGGCCTCTTCGAGCGTGAAGCGCCGCGTCTGCAGCAGGACGCCGTTGCGCTGGTCGCGCAGATTGGCGTCGAACTGGATGCGCACGCGCGGCGCGCCCTGCACATAATCCACCTGGAACGCATTCAGCGATCCGCTCAGCTCCCAGTCGGCCACCAGGGCGTCGCTGTCCAGCGCCACGGCGCGGAACTGCCCGGCGTCGCGCAAGGCCCCGGCCAGGCGGTTGCGCAGCAGGGTCGGCGCATCGTCGCTCCAGCGCACGCCCTGGTAGGCGCTGAGCTGGTTGCCGTCGGGCAGCACGATGATGCGCGGGCTGGCCAGCGCGCGGTCCGCATAGGGTCGGTCCACCTGCAGGATGAGCGCCTGACGGGCCGGGTCGGACGGCTGGGCCGCCAGCGCGGCGGCGGGCAACTGGTAATACGTCAGCGACTCGGGCGCGGGCAGCACGGAGCAGGCCGTCAGCAGGGCGGCGCCGCCCAGGATGGCGCCCAGCGCCAGACGGCGCGCAACAACGGAAATCATGGCGTGAACTCCTGTAGTTTGTCGCGGCCCAGCAGATAGCCGGCCGGGTTGTCCTCCAGTCGGGAAGTGACCGCGCGCAGGCCCGCCAGGGCCTGGCGCAGCTCGCGCAAGGTCGGCTCGATCTCGGTCAGGCCCTGCGCGCCGCGCCCGACGGCCGCCGCATTGTCCCGCACCAGCTTGTCCAGGCTTTGCGTGGCCCGGCTGAAATCGTCCATGGATTTCCGGATGGCGTTCATGGCCTGGGCGCCCTGACGGTCCACCAGCCCCTGGGTGGACTTGAGCAGCGCGGCGGCCTGCTCGCTGGCGGCCGACAGCTTGCCGATCAGCTCGGGCACGCCTTCGCCGGCCTGCGACAGTTGGCCCATCAGCTTCTCCAGTTGCTGCAGGCTGGCGGAAATGGATTGGGAGTTCTCGGCCGACAGGAAATGGTTGGCATTGTCCAGCAGGCTGGAAATCTTGCTCATCAGCTCTTCACCGCCCGCCATCAATTGGGCCAGAGGCGAGGGCGAGGCCACGATCACGGGCAGCTTGCCGTCCGTGGCCGGCAGCAAGGGGCTGTTGGGCGTGCCGCCGCTCAGTTCGATGACGGACTGCCCGGTGATGCCGGCCAGCGCCAGGCGGGCGCGGGTGTCTTCGTGGATGGGGATGGCCGCCTGGATGGTGATGCGGGCGCGCACGCGCTGCAGGTCATCGGGATCCAGCCGCAGCGAGCGCACTTCGCCCACGCGCAGGCCGTTGTACTGCACCGCGCTGCCGCGCGACAGGCCCCGCACGCCTTCCAGGAAGACGATTTCGTAGTCGCGGGTCTCGGCGTCCCGGCCGGCCTTGGCCAGCCAGAGTGAAAACAACACCGCGGCCGTGGCGACCAGCAGCGTGAAGACCCCGATCAATACATGATGGGCGCGAGGTTCCATTAAGAATGCTCCTGACGTCGGCTTTGTGCCAGCTGCGCGGCCCTCCCCCCCGGACCCTGGAAATATTCCCGGATCCAGGCGTTATCGACTTGTTCGACACGGCTGAGCGTGTCGTTGACCAGCACGCGCTTTTCCGCCAGCACGGCGACCCGGTCGCAGATGGTGTAGAGCGTGTCCAGGTCGTGCGTGACCAGAAAGACGGTCAGACCCAGCGCGTCGCGCAGGGTCAGGATGAGCTGATCGAAATCCCCCGCGCCGATCGGGTCCAGGCCAGCGGTGGGCTCGTCCAGAAAGAGGATTTCCGGATCCAGGGCCAGGGCGCGGGCCAGGGCGGCGCGCTTGATCATGCCGCCCGACAGCTCGGACGGATACTTGCCGGCGGCATTGGCCGGCAGACCCGCCAGCGCCATCTTCATGGCGGCGATATGCTCGGCCTGCGGCCGGGACAGGCCGATGTGCTCGATCAGCGGCATGGCGACGTTCTCCACCACGGTCAGGGAGGAAAACAGCGCGCCCTGCTGGAAGAGCACGCCCAGGCGGCGCTCCAGGCGCGAGCGGTCGTCGGAGGACAGCGCGCCGATTTCCTGGTCGAAGATGCGCACCGTGCCGCCGGAGGGCGGGCGCAGGCCCAGGATGGAGCGCAGCAGCACCGACTTGCCGGTGCCCGAGCCGCCCACCACCCCGACGATCTCGCCCGGATATACGTCCATGTCCAGGTGCTCGTGCACGACGTGGTCGCCGAAGCGGTTGCTCAGGTCGCGCACCTGGATGATGGGCTTGCGCTGCACCTCTACCATCCCATCTCCATGAAGAACAGGGCGGCCAGGGCGTCGATCAGGATCACGATGAAGATGGAATGCACCACCGCGGAGGTCGTGTGCTCGCCCACGGACTGGGCGCTGCCGCTGACCTTGAAGCCCTCCTGGCAGCCGATGACGGCGATCAGGAAGGCGAACACAGGGGCCTTGGCGATGCCCAGGATGAAATGCCTCAGCTCGATGTCCTGGCTGAAGATGTTCAGGAACATGGTGGGCGAGATGTCCAGCGTCAACGCGCACACCAGGGCCCCGCCGAAGATGCCCGCCATCATGCCGATGAAGGTCAGGATGGGCAGCGCCAGCAGCATGGCCAGCACGCGCGGGATGACCAGGATCAGCATGGGGTTGAGCCCCTGGGCGCGCAGCGCGTCGATTTCCTCGTTGGCCTTCATGGAGCCGATCTGCGCCGTGAAGGCGCTGGCGGTGCGGCCCGCCATCAGTATGGCGGTCAGCAACACGGCGAATTCGCGCAGGAAGGAAAAACCCACCAGGTTGACGGTGTAGATAGTGGCACCGAAATCGGCCAGGACTGTCGCGCCCAGGAAGGCGATCACCGCCCCGACCAGAAAGGTCAGCAGGGCGACGATGGGCACGGCGTTGAAGGCGGTTTCCTCCAGCTGCGCCACGATGGAAGTGACGCGCCACTGGCTGGGCCGCAGCACATTGAAGAACAGGGTTTCCAGGGTCAGCCCGATGAAGCCCAGCAGGTCGCGCGCCTGGCGAAAGAAGCGTTCCGTGGACAGGCCCACGCGCTCGAGCAGGTCGGTGAGCAGCCAGTGACGCGGCGGCGGAGCGGGCGTCTCGGTGCGGCTCATCGCCCGGGCCACGGTCTGCAGCAATTGGCGGCGTTCCTCGGACAGCCCCTGAGCGCCGGCCAGGGCGGCCTCGATGCGCTCGGCGCCCAGCCATTCGCACAACACCTGCGCACCCGCGGTATCCAGGGTCTTGAGCCCGCTGAAGTCGAGCACCTGCGCGGCGGCCGCCTGCTTCAGACTGGCTTGCAGGGCGTCGTAGTGGCGCAAGGTCCAGTCACCCAGCAATTGAAGCCGGCCGGAGCCTTCGGAGCAGAGATACGCTGGCGAGGATGTCGTCATGAGGCGTAGTCTAACGGAATTGGTCCCGCCTGACATCGCCCGCTACGCATCCGCGGCGCGCGGCGCGCGCGATCAGTCCGGGCGCAATCGCGTCAGGCAGTCGGGCAGCATTTCGGCCACATGGATGCAGCCGTCGACGCCGGCCGCCAGGCCATGCCCGTAGACGCCCTGGATGCGGCAACGGCCGATCAGGCGCCCGTCCTGCGCCGAGAAACGCGACAGGCGGGCCGTCTGGTCGCTGACCAGGACATCCCTGCGGCAGGACGGCCACCGCCATGGGCTTGTGCACGGGACGCAGCTCGCCCAGGTAGCGGCCCTGGCCGTCCAGGCGCTGGACGCGATGATTCTCCCGGTCGGCCACCAGCACCGTGCCGTCCGCCGCGCGCGCCAGCATGTGCGGCGTGCTGAACTGCAAGGGGCCATCCCCGGGCTCGCCCATGGCGCCCAGCCAGCGGCGTCCGGCATCGAAGCGGTGCACCACGGTATTGCCGTAACCGTCGCTGACCCACACGCCGCCGTCCGGCCATTCCAGCGCATGGGTGGGATGATTGAACGGCTCCTGCCAGCGCGGCCGGCCCGGCTCGCCCAGCCGCCACTGCTCGCCCCCGTCCCCGTCCAACGCCAGGACCTGATGGCCGTCCAGGTCCGCCACCAGCGCACCGCCCCCGGCCGGGCGCTGATGTGATGAGGGCACAGCAGGTCCGCCAGCGGCCATTGCGCAGCCAGGCGCCCATCGGGCTCCAGCACGATGACCGCGGCGGGCCGGCGCAGCAGGGCGGCGACGCGCCCGTCGGCCAGCACCGCCACGCTGCAGAGGCTGCCCAGGTCGGCCTGCGCCCAGTTCCGCTCCACTCGGTAACGTTGCGCGCCCAGCGCCACGTAAGCCGTCTGCATGGCGTCTCCTTACATCGCGTTGGGCAGGACCATGACGATCTGCGGGAACATCGTCACGAGCACCGTGGCCAGCACCAGCACCAGGAAGAAGGGGAAGGCCATGCGCACCAGTTCGAACAGATTGCGGCCGGTGATGCCCTGGATCACGAACAGGTTGAAGCCGATGGGCGGGGTGATCTGCGCCATCTCCACCGTCAGGATCAGGTAGATGCCGAACCAGATCGGGTCTATGCCGGCCGCCAGCACCGCGGGCAGCAGCACGGAGGTGGTCAGGACCACGATGGAGATGCCATCCAGGAAAGCGCCCAAGATGATGAAGAACACCGTCAGCACCGCGATCAGGGCGTACTGGCTCAGGCCCAGCGAGCCTATCCAGGCCGCCAGATTGGCGGGCAGACCGGTGAAGCTCATGGCGCTGGTCAGATAGGCCGCACCGATCAGGATGAAGGAGATCATGCAGGAGGTGCGCGCCGCGCCCAGCAGGCTGGCCGAGAAGGTGGCCCAGTTCAGCGAGCGGCCGAAGGCGGCGATGACCAGCGAACCGATCACGCCCAGCACGGCCGCTTCGGTCGCGGTGGCAATGCCGCCGTAGATCGAGCCGATGACCGCCACGATCAGCAGCACCACCGGCAGCAGCAGACGCAGGCGGCGGATCTTCTCGCCCAGGCTGATCTGCTCGGTGACTGGCGGCACGCGGTCGGGATGGCGCAGCGACCAGAACGCGATATAGGCCGAGAACAGGCACATCAGCATGATGCCCGGCAGCACGCCGGCCACGAACAGCCGGATGATGGACACTTGCGCGGCCACGGCATAGACGATCATCACGATGGACGGCGGGATCAGCAGGCCCAGCGTGCCGGCGCCGGCCAGCGAGCCTATGCTGATGCTGTCGTCGTAGCCGCGCGCCTTGAGCTCCGGCAGGGAGATGCGGCCTATGGTGGCCGCCGTCGCCGCCGACGAGCCGCTGACCGCGGCGAAGATGCCGCAGCCCAGCGTGTTGACGTGCACCAGCCGGCCCGGCAGGCGCTGCACCCAGGGCCCCAGGCCGCTGAACATGTCCTCCGCCAGCCGGGTCCGGTACAGGATCTCGCCCATCCAGATGAAGAGCGGCAGGGCGGTCAAGGCCCAGCTCGCCGAGGAGTCCCAGGCCTTGGTGGCGAAGATGATGCCGGCCGGCGCATCGGCGAACAGCACGATGGACAGGACGCCGCAGGCCACCAGCACCAGCGCCACCCACACCCCCATCGCCAGCAGCGCGATCAGGGCCACGAAAAGCACGATTGCTTGCGATAGATCAGCCATGTTCGGTGGCCTCCAGTTCCTGGCCCTGCACGGTGCGCAGCAGGCGCCGCAGCAGCATCAGGGTCAGCAGCCCCAGGCCTATGGGCATGCCCACCTGGGGAATCCACAGCGGCACGGCCAGCATGCCCTGCGACACTTCCTTGTAGAGGAAGGATTCATAGACGAAAAATGCGGTCTCCCAGGTGCACCAGGCCGACAGGGCCAGGCCGATCAGGGTCGCCAGCACTTCGTAGGGACGGTGCAGGCGCTGCGGCATGACCTGCAGCAGCAGCGAGACGCGCATGTGGTCGCCGCGCAGCATGGCGTAGGGCAGCGCCAGGAAGATGGACGCCGACATGCACCAGGCCGCGAAGTCGTCCGAGGCCGGGATCTGCATGGAAAACAGCCGCGCCACGATCTGCGCCGTCACCACCACTCCGATCAGGCAGAGAAAGAGCGCGGCGAGCGCGCCGCACAGCCTGGCCAAACGTTCCAACCAGATCATGGCGGCGCCCCGTCAAGGTTGGCGATAGGTGTCGAGCAGCTTCTGGCCGTCCGCGCCCGCCTTGGCCAGCCACTCCTGCGTCATGGTCTCGCCGATCTTGTGCAGTTCGCCCGCCAGCTTCTCGGGCAGCTTGCCCACCACCATGCCCTTGTCGGCCATGGTCTGGGTCAGCTTGGCGGTCTGCTCGCGGGACATGGCCCAGCCGCGCTCCTCGGCGCGCCGGCCCGCTTCCAGCACGGCCTTCTGCGCCTCTTCGGGCAGGCGCTGGAAGGCGCGCTTGTTGACGATCACGAAGCTCTGCGGGATGAAGACCTGCGCGTCGTAGTAGTACTTCACGTAGTCCCAGGCCTGCGAGTCCACGCCGGTCGCCGGCGAGGTCAGCATGGCGTCGATCACGCCGGTGGAAAAAGCCTGCGGCACTTCGGGCGTCTGCACGGTGGTCGGCACCGCGCCCATCAGGGACGCCAGGCGGCTGGTCGCGGGGCTGTAGGCGCGAAAGCGCACGCCCTGCAGGTCGGAGAGCTGCTGGACCGGCTGCTTGGTGTAGATGCCCTGGGGCGGCCAGGGCGATCCATAGACCAGCACGATGCCCTGCTTGTCCAGGCGCTCGGCCAGCATGGGCCGCGTGACCTTCCAGAGCTTCTCGGACTGGTCGAAGGACGAGGCCAGGAAGGGCACGCTGTCCACTTCGAACAGGGGATCTTCGTTGCCGATGGCCGCCACCAGCATCTCGCCGGCCTGCACCACGCCCTGCTGCACGCCGCGCTTGACCTCGGGGCGCTTGAGCAGGACGGAGTTGGACTGCACGTTGATGTTCAGCTCGCCGTTGGTAGCCCTCTTGACGTCGGCGGCGAATTCACGGGCGTTCTGGGTCAGGAAATTACCGTCCGGCTGCTCGGTGGACATGTTCCAGCTGGTAGCCGCCTGGGCGGCGCCGGCCAGCGCCAGCACGCAGGCCGCGGAAAGCATTTTTTTGATCATGGTGTAAGCCTCTCTCGTGAATTGACGTGATGGCCGCCTCAGGCGCGGCCCGCCTTCCGCTCCGCCGAACGCAGATCCCACAACAAGGAAAACTCGGACAGATCGTCCGCGGCCAGGCCGCACTCGCGCTGCAGGCGTTCGGCCAGCGCGCGGGCGCCCGCGACCGTGGTCAGGTCCGCCAGCAGGTAGGCGTCCAGCGTGCGCCGGGCCGGATCCTCCGATGGCAGGGGCGTGGACAGCTCGGGATCGGGCGTCAGCACGCGCAGGGCCAGCAGGCCGTCCACCTCCCGCAGCCAGCCGGCGCTGCGCCCGGCCGCCTGCCGGGCCGCCGGCTCGCCGGACAGGCGCGCCAGCAGCAGCACGCCGCCCGTGCCCTCGCCCCCCAGCAGCGAGACGGCCATGACGCGCCGCTGCGTATTGCTCATGCGGCCGAAATTGGCGATGGACCAGGGCGTCTGGTGCTCGAAAGCCTGCCGGTAAGGCGCGCTGGTGAACACGTCCAGCGATCGAGTGCGGTACACGGCCAGGTACTTGCGCCCTTCGCCCTGGCGCACATAGCGGCGCGACCAGTCAAAGCCCTCGATGGCGGCGCGCTCGGCCATGTGCTCGCGGTCATACCACTGGTTGAAATCGTCTTCGAACTCCGGCGCGATGTCGGTCCAGATGAACAGCTCCCCCGGCGCGCCGCGATCAGTGCGTAAAACGGCAGACACGTCAAACTCCTCCCGGAATCAATGCGTTGGTACAGGTCCTGGATATACTCTGATGCAGATTCTGGAACGGCTGAGGATCAGGCTCCAACGGTTTTTTTCGGCATGATCCGATAGCAAAAAGCGATCACTGCCACAAAGCGGCGTATCACCTGGATTGGCGCGGCGCGAACCGCGCCCGCCCTGGCGATGCGCAGGGGGAAAACCCTCAAGCTTCAGATGGCGAAGGCGCGCGTATCGGGCGGCGGCGTCGCCTCGCCGGGATGATCGGCGGCAAACTGGTGCATCCGGTCCAGGGCGACGCCTATCACGGCCTCGGCGGTGTGCGTCAGGGGATCGGGACGCCAGCTGGCCACCAGGCGCAGGGCCGGCAGCGTATGCTCGCACTCCACCTCCTGGTAATGGCCGCTGGCGATCTGCGCTCCCACGGCGGCCACGGGCAGCGTTCCCACGCAGGGCTGGGCGTCGATCAACTGCGTGCTGGCGGCGATCGAGGACACGTAGTGGATATGGCCCCGCTCCACGTGCTGCTGCTCCAGCAGCTGCACCAGCGCCAGGTGCGGCTGCGAGCCGCGCGGAAACGTCACCACCGGCCAGCGCCGGACCAGCTCCTGCAGGCTGCTGCGCGGGGGGATGACGCCTCCGGCCACGCAGACCCAGCCCATGCGCATGGAGCCCATGGGCAGGTTGCGAATGCCGTCGCCCATGATGGGATCGGTCTGCAGCGCCACATCGATGATGCCGCGCTTGAGCAGATCGTGCAGGCGCAGCGTGGACTCGGCCGTCAGCTCGATCTCCAGTTCCGGGTACAAGGCGTGCAGCTCGCGTATCAGCGCCTTGAACCAGGTATGCACAATGGATTCGACCACGCCCAGCCGCACCCGTCCGCGCAGGCTGCGCGGACCCGCCAGGGCTTCCCGCAGGCCCTGCTCCACGCCCAGGATCTGTTCGGCGTACTGCATCAAGGTGCGTCCCGCGGGCGTCAGGCGCACCTCGCGGTTGCCGCGCTCGAACAACTGCTGCTGCAGTTCGCTCTCCAGGGCGGCGATGCGCCCCGATACCGCCGCCTGGGTCAGGTGCAGCTTGTTCGCGGCGGCCCGGAAGCTGCCCAGGCGGGCGATCCAGGTAAAAGTCTCCAGAAACCGGATATTCATGTCCAGCCTTGTCTGCGGCCGGTGAGCCGGCCTGTTCTATTGGCGTTCAAGCCCGCATCATACCGCGGCCCAGGCAGGCCGCCAGGTGATACCGGCTGCGATCGTTTGCCGGAACGGAGACGATCAGGCCCGCGCCGGCAGGCGCGAAGCTCTGGCGCGGCAAGGGCTGCTCCCGCGTATCGACGCCATCCAGGCGGGCATGGCGCAGCAGGGAGATATGCGGCCTGAAGCGCCGCTCCGTGCGCTCCCAGCCCAGCGCCTGCAGGCGCGTCCAGATGTCCTCGTGCCAGCCCTGCAGGACCGCCAGCGCCTGCTGCTGCGAGTCGTCCGGCCCGGCCCAGACCACCCTGGGCTTCTGGAACACGCCCTGCACACTCAACTCGAACGCCACCTGGGGCGCGGTCCAGTCCGGCAACTGCGCAGCCAGCGCCTGCAGGGCCGGCACGGGACTGCCGCCCAGAAAAGCCAGCGTCAGGTGGAAATGCTCGGGCTGCATCATGCGCCCGCCATACATGCCGTGCGCCCGCCGCGCCTGCTCCTGCAGGTAGCGCCGGGCGGCCTGGTCCGGCCACAGGCCGATGAAGGCCCGCAGGGGGCGGGCCGGATCGCAATCGCTCAGGTTCAGCGCGGGCAGGGGGATGTTCATGGCACACACTATACGCCAGCCGGCGCGGACCGCTCATTAACAAAATCTGACGTTTTCACCACGGTCCTCAAGCCCAAACGCTGGACGCCGCAAAACTTCAAACCTAAGATAGAGCAGCGGTCTGACCCCATGACCGGCGAACGAACTGACAAGGAGTAGCGCGATGGGCATCATCTCCATGATCATTGTTGGCTTTATTGTGGGTTTGCTGGCGCGGGCCATCATGCCCGGCGACCAGAAGATGGGCTGGATCCTGACCACCATTCTGGGTATCGTGGGCGCCTTTGTGGCCGGCTACCTGGGGCAGGCGCTGGGCTGGTACCAGCCGGGCGAAGGAGCAGGCTGGATAGGCTCCATCGTAGGCGCCATCATCGTCTTGTTCATCTACGGACTGATCGCCAAGCGCTCCTGACCAAGGCGCCCGGACCAAGTAGAGAAGAACCGCCTGACACCCGCGTGCAGGCGGTTTTTTCGTGGGCGCAAAGCGCTATTGCGGCCGCGCCGCGGCGGGCCGTTCGCGCGCGCCCAGAAGACGCACGGCCAGTTGGCGCACGCAGGCCTCGCGCCGGGCGTCGGGTGAATAGTCGTCCCGCAGGACCGACCATTGCGGATGAATGCGCGCCAGGCGCAGTTCTTCCGGCAAGGCCCGGGCACGCCAGGCGTTCAGCTCGCGCTGTAGGGGCTGGTCGAAATCCTCCGCATCGATCTCGCCCAGGCGTATGGGCGTCTGGGCGGCATGGCCGCGCCGCTCCAGGGCGGCGATCAGGCTCAATTGGCGCACCGCCAGCAGGCGCAGGACAGCGTCGTCCACGCTCAGCTCGGTTTCGCCGCGCAATTTGCCCAGCAGGCGTCGGCCCCATTTGTCCGCTCCCTGCCACAGGCCGCCGGCCAGGGCGCCCACCGCCATGCCGGCGCCCAGGCTCAGTCCGCCGGTGAACGCGTCCAGCGTGGCGCCCGCCACGGCGCCGGCCGCCACGCCCTTGCCCAGCTGCACCCCGAATTCCTTCAAGGCCTGCGGATCGAACAGATCCATGCCCCAGCGCTCGCCATCAAAATGCAGCAGGTCGGCCACCAGGTCCTGACGGCTGAAGCTGTAGCGCTTGAGCAGGGCCTGCACGCTCTTGGCCTCGCGCTCCACCACGCGTTCGCGCAATTGGCCGCCGGCCCGCTCCATGGACTCCGGATCCGGTTCGCTGCTGATGCGCCAGGCCGCCACGTCCACCAGCAGCTCGGCCAGCAGGCGCAGGGCGTCGCGGCGGCGCAGCCCGGCCTGGCGGGCTAGGTCCGTCTTCAGGCGGTGCAGCACGTCCGCATGGGTTTCCAGCAGCAGGGCCAGCTTTTCGTAGAGCAGCGCCTCGCCATCGAGCGCGGGCGCCACGGTATCGAACTCGGCCAGCGCATGCAGGCCCAGACGAGCCAGCGCGACGCGCCACTCCTGCACGCGCGCCTGGGGACTGCGCACGAAGTTCAGCACGGGCAGCAGCGGCCGGCCGCTGTAGGCCAGCAGGGTAAGTTCATCCTTGTGCTTGCTCAGCACCGGATCGCGCGCATCCACCACGTACAGGCCGGCGTCGCAGGCCTGCAGCTTGCGCAACACGCGGGCTTCCTGTTCGAAACGCCCCTGCGCGGCAGGCGACTCCAGGAAGCGGCGGATGCGCTCGGGTCCGTCGATGCGCTCGCCCGGCTTGTTCAACTGGTCCATGAAGTCCAGCAAAGCCATGCTGTCCTCCAGGCCGGGGGTGTCGAAAAGCTCGACCAGCGCCTCGTCGTCCACGGTCAGCCGCGCGCCTTCCACGTGCCGGGTCGTGCCCGGGCTGTTGCGCACTTGCCCGAAACCCGTGTCGCGCGTCAGGGTGCGCAGCAAGGATGTCTTGCCGGTGTTGGTATGTCCCACCACCGCCAGGCTCAAGGCCGCCTGACTCATGGCGTTTCCTCCTTCACGGCCGGGGGCCATTGGTCATGAATCTGCGCCGGCGCGAAGCCGGCGGCGTCCAGGCGCTCATGCCAGCTGCGGCGGCGTTCCTGGCTGGTCGGCTCGGCGCCGCCGTCGATCAGGATCACATCGGCCTGGCGGGCCAGCTGAGCCCATTCGACCAGGGTGGCGACGATGCCGCGATCCGGCGTCTGTCCCGCCTCGCACACCATCAGCAGGCGGCGCGGCATGGCGGCGTGCAGCCGGCCCAGGATGGCCAGGCGCTCGGCGCGCGAATCCACGCGGCCCAGGTCCTGCATGTCCGGCTGCAGGAAGGGCGGCGGCCAGGCCTGCTCGGGCGTCAGCTCCAGCCCCACCACGCAGACGGCGTCCGCCGGCAGGTCGGCCTGGGCCGCGCCCTGGATCCGGGCCACGGTATCGGGCGAGGCCAGCACGTCCACGCCGGTGTGCTCGCTGGCCGGCATCAGGCGCGGCCGCAGTTCCGCCAGGCCCGGCAGGCTGTCGTCCAGCCGCAGGAAGCGCTGCGGCGCGCCCACTGCCAAAGGCTCCAGCCCAAGGCCAGCACGCGCGGCGCCAGCCCGTAGACCACCAGGGCGCCCAACAGCCAACCCGACCATTGCGCCTGAGCCTGGGCGTCCAGCACATGCAGTCCGTCGCTGATGCGTATGGTCTGCGCATCGGGCATGGCAAATCCCAGCAGGAACGGCAGGGCGCCGACGCGCTCGGTCAGCCAGACGAAGGCGTCGGGCGTCAAGAGCGTGGTTTCCCAATTGAACTGATAACGGCGCGAAGCCAGAAGGAACAGCAGCGAACCCAGGGCCGAGCCCAGCGCCAGAATCCACAATCCGTGGCTGATCATGCCGAACAGCCAAGGCTGGCTGCGCTGACGCGCCAGCACGGCGACGAAGGCGCGCGGCACCAGGCTCGCCTCGCCCTTGACCATGCGCCGGCTGAGCCACAGCCATGCGTCTCCCGCCCAACTGCCGCCGCCCGCGCCTTTGCCCGACCAGAACAGGCTGAGCAGCCAGAACAGCAGCGTCAGCAAATGCAGGCCCAGCAGGGCGCCCAGCGCCAGCAATACATTGACCGGACGGCTGCCGTCGCCCAGGGCGCCGGCGGCCGCGCCCGCGCCGGCCGCGATCGCCAGCATCGCCATCACGGCCAGCAGCCAGCGCGCGGCCTGCCACCACCGCTTCCAGGCCTGCAGCAGGCCGTCGCGGCTGGCCAGGGCGAAGGCCCGCTGCCAGACGCGCTGCGCGAAGGGGCCGCCGGCCGCCCGGGCGCGGCGCGATTCAGCGATATCGTCGACCGGCCCCCAGAGCGTCTCGCGCAGGCGCACCGCTTCGATCAGCGTCTGCTGCTGCCAGCGGCCGGCGGAGTCGGGCGTGTCCATGACGCTCGTCGCCCGTTACAGGAGCACCGGCTCGTCGGGCAGCGCATTGCCGGGCGCCGCGCCGTCGGAGCGTGCCGGCGCGCCTTGCTGCAGCACCTGCTCGATCGAGGCCACCGCCGTCAGCAGCCCGGACAGGTACTCGCGAGCGGCCAGATCCTGCTGCAATTGCCGGCAGATCTGTTCCCATTGGGCCGGTTCGGCTTTGATGCCGCGGTCGGCGATGATGTGGATGCGGCGCTGGTCCAGGGCCAGGTACAGCAGCACGCCGCTGTTCTGCGGCGTATCCCAGACGCGCAAGCGTCCAAACACTTCCAGGGCGCGCTGAGCGCTGTCGGCCTCGTGGGAAGGCAGCACGGCTTCGATGGCCACCACCAGCTCGCCGCTGTGATTCTGTTCGCTCTTGCGGATCTGCTCGGCCAGGTGGGCCAGCACTTCGGCGTTGAAATGGCGGCGACGCAGCCACTGGCCTTCCACCGAAGCCCAGCCCGTCAGATTCTTCCAGGTATTGCTCATGATTTCTCCCCGGCGGCCTACCAGCTTCCGGAGGCGCCGCCTCCGCCGCTGCTGCCGCCGCCACCGCCTCCACCACCGCCGAAGCCGCCGAAACCACCGCCGCCGCCTCCGCCGCCAAAACCGCCGCCCGAGCCATAGCCGCCCAGGCCGCCGATGACGCCGCCGCGCCGCGAGGCCCGGCCGGAGCTGGACTTGCCGCCCGCCCCGAACAGCCGCCCTATCATGCTGAGCACGGCGCCAGCGACGGCCGCGATCAGAGCCAGCGCTATGCTGCCCGAGACCACCAGCGTGAACACCCCGGCCGCGAAAGCGGCGAACAGGGCGAGGCGAAGAACACGATGGCGCCCACCGCCAGCAAAGGCTCCCAGAACACGCCTTCCTCGCCGGAAGAGGTGACCGGCGGCGTCTTGGGCGGCGGCGGCAGATCCTCGCCGTTCACCAGCCCGACCAGGCTGTCGGCAGCCGCCTGTATGCCGCCGTAGAAGTCGCCTTCGCGAAAGCGCGGCGTCATCTGTTCGCGGATGATGCGCCCCGACTGCAAGTCGGTGACAGCGCCTTCCAGACCGTATCCGGTCTGGATGCGCATGCGGCGGTCATCCTTGGCCACCAGCAGCAGGATGCCGTCGTCCACCTTCTTGCGGCCGATCTTCCAGACATCAAATACGCGCAGCGCGTACTGCTCGATGGTTTCCTCGCCCGTGGTGGGCACCATCAGGATGACCACCTGCGCGCCCTTGTCCTGCTCCAGCGTCTTCAGTTGCTGGTCCAGGCGGGACTTCTGCTCCGCGGTCAGCGTGCCGGTGGTGTCCGTCACCCAGCCCGCGATGGGGGGAATGGGCTCGGGCTTGGCCTGCGCGCCCGCCCAGGGCCACAGCAGGGCCAGCAGCAGGGAGGCCAGCGCCAGCGCACTTTCCAGGCCGCGGCGGCGCGCGCGATCAGTCATGGTCATGATGGCGCCTCCAACGCTGATCACCGGGCGGCCGGAGCGGGCGTGGCGGGCAGGTCGAACTTGACCTCGGGGTCACGCGTGATCTCGCTCTGGCGGTCCACCCCGTAGTTCTCCTTGACCTTGTAGCCGAAGATCTTGGCCGTGATCACGGTCGGGAACTGACGGATGAACAAGTTGTATTCCTGGATCGCCTGCACGTAGCGGCCGCGCTCGGTGGCGATGCGGTTCTCCGTTCCCTCCAGTTGCGTCATCAGGTCGCGGAACAGGCCGTCGCTCTTGAGCTGCGGGTAGTTCTCCGACACCGCGATCAGGCGCGACAAGGCCGAGGAGAGCTGGTTCTGCGCTTCCTGGAAGCGCGCCATGACCTCCGGATTGTCCACGTCGTCTACCTTGATCTGGATGCTGCCGACCTTGGCGCGCGCCTCGGTGACCTGCGTGAGCACGGCGCGCTCGTTGACCATGTAGGCATTGACGGCGCTGACCAGCTTGGGCACGAGTTCGGCGCGCCGCTCGTACTGGTTCAGAGTCTGCGACCAGGCGGCCTTGACCTGCTCGTCCAGGCGCTGGATCTCGTTATAGCCACAGCCGGACAGAAGCGCGGCCAACCCGGTGATGAATACCCATCGAATCCAACGTGTCATGATTTTCTTCCTGCGAAAACAAGCAGATGAACAACAAAAGAAAGTGACGGTCCCGTCCTGCCGCGAGGTCGCGACGCTACGCCGGACGGGCTGACAGCGCCAAGCGTAAACCGCCCCTCGCGGCAGGACAAGTGCATGCGCGGCCGCACTTGACAATTCCTGTCACTGGCGCCGCCCCGCCATTTGCGCCAAGCCCAGGCCCGACTGTGGTTTTTTCACGGAACGGAATAAGGCGGAGCAGGACGGTCAATGAGGATTTTTACTGATTTCACGGTATAATGGCTGATTGCGCAGCGCACCAATCACTGCGCCACTTGCAGCAGGCGGCGTTCTTGCCCCTGCCGTGGCATCGTCGCCATAAACCTCAAATACGTTAGCCTGGATTGGTAGGGCCCCGAAGAGGGCTTTTGGGCTGGTCACTGGAAAATTCTTGGACTCTCAAATCACCTTTGCCTCCCTCGGGTTGGCAGAACCCCTATTGCGTGCCGTAACTGACGCAGGCTACGTACATCCCGCCCCCATTCAGGCCCAGGCCATCCCCAAGGTCATCGAAGGCGGGGACCTGCTGGCCGCCGCCCAGACCGGCACCGGCAAGACCGCCGGCTTCACCCTGCCCATCCTGCACCGCCTGCTGAACAACCCCCTGCAGAATCGCAAGCCCGGCCGTCCCCGCGCCCTGATCCTGGCCCCCACGCGCGAACTGGCCGCCCAGGTCGAGGAATCCGTGCGCCTGTACAGCCAGCACACCCGCCTGCGTTCGCTGGTCATCTTCGGCGGCGTCAACATCAACCCGCAGTTCAACGCCCTGCGCAAGCCGCTGGACATCCTGGTGGCCACGCCCGGCCGCCTGCTGGACCACGTGCGCCAGCGCACCGTGGACCTGACCGGCGTCGAGATCCTGGTGCTGGACGAAGCCGACCGCATGCTGGACATGGGCTTCATCCGCGACATCCGCAAGATCCTGAGCCTGATGCCCGTCGAACGCCAGACCCTGCTGTTCTCGGCCACCTTCTCGGACGAGATCCGCGATCTGGCCCGCGGCTCGCTGAACGACCCGGACGAAGTGGCCGTCGCCGCCCGCAACACCACCAACGAGCTGATCACCCAGCAGGTCATCCTGGCCGACCAGTCCCACAAGCGCGACCTGCTCAGCCACATCATCCGCGAAAGCGGCTGGAACCAGGTGCTGGTGTTCTGCCGCACCAAGCACGGCGCCAACCGCCTGGCCGAAAAACTGTCCAAGGACGGCATGGCCGCCGAAGCCCTGCACGGCAACAAGAGCCAGGCGGCCCGCACCCGCGCGCTGGCCGGCTTCAAGAACGGCAAGGTGGTGGTGCTGGTGGCCACCGACATCGCCGCCCGCGGCCTGGACATCGACCAGTTGCCCTACGTGGTCAACTTCGAGCTGCCCAACGTGCCTGAAGACTACGTGCACCGCATCGGCCGCACCGGCCGCGCCGGCAGCGAGGGCGTCGCCCTGTCGCTGGTGGACCGCACCGAGATGCGCCTGCTCAAGCAGATCGAGCGCCTGACCCGCAACACCATCGAGCGCATCGTGGTGGAAGGCTGGACGCCGCCATCGCGCCAGGCCATCGAAGAAGCCGGCGACAACGAGGATACCTACGCCGAGCGCCGCTTCAACAATGCGCCCGCCCCGCGCGCGCATGCTCCGCGCCGCTCCGGCCAGGGCCGGCCCGGCGAAGGCCGCGGCAGCGCGGACACCCGTCCCCGCCGTCCCGGCAACGACAGCCGTCCACGCCGCAACGGCGCGCCCGCCCAGGGTCGTCCCGCCCAGGGCCGCCAGGAAGGGCGCGGCCAGGGCCGCGGCAACGGCGGTCGCGGCGCGCAGCACGCCAAGGCCTGATCCCTCATCAGGCGCATCGCCTGCCTGGGGCGGGCGATGCGCCCGCCTCTGGATAGAACGACATCATGGCACTGAGCACCTGGCTCGCCTTCTTCGCGGCTTCCTGGGTCATCTCCTTCTCGCCCGGACCGGGCGCGATCTCCTCCATGTCCTCGGGGCTGAAGTACGGCTTCCGGCGCGGCTACTGGATGGCCATAGGCCTGAACATCGGCATCATGATCCAGGTGCTGATCATCAGCCTGGGACTGGGCCAGGTGCTGGCCCGCTCCGAACTGGCCTTCAACATCATCAAATGGCTGGGCGCGGCCTACCTGATCTACCTGGGCTGGAAGCAACTGCGCACCGACGCCATGCCGGTGGAGGTCGCCGGACAGGAACCCAGCGACTTCCGCATCCGCGACCTGCTGCTGCGCGGCTGCCTGATCAACATCACTAACCCCAAGGGCACGGTCTTCCTGCTGGCCATCATGCCGCAGTTCCTGGACCTGGGCCGGCCGCTGCCCCTGCAGTACCTGCTGATCGCCCTGACGCTGTGCTTCACGGACCTGGTGGCCATGGGCTGCTACACCTCGCTGGCCGCCCGCATGCTCCGCATGCTGCGCCAGGCGCGCCACATCCGGCTGCTGAACCGCGTCTTCGGTTCGCTGTTCATCCTGGCCGGCACCGTGCTGGCGGGCGTCTCGCGTCACTGAAGCCGATCGGCCGCCGGCGGGCGCGGCTTGCCCCGCACCCGCCCTTTACGGATAATTCGCTACTGTTTTCCACGCGCCGACCGCGGCGCCGCCACAAGGATTTTCAATGTCGTCCGGTGACATACGCTCTGAAGTCAAGAAACGCCGCACTTTCGCCATCATCTCCCACCCCGACGCGGGCAAGACCACGCTGACTGAAAAACTGCTGCTGTTCGCGGGCGCGATCCAGATCGCCGGCAGTGTGAAGGCGCGCAAGGCCAGCCGCCACGCCTCGTCGGACTGGATGGAGATCGAAAAGCAGCGCGGCATTTCGGTGGCTTCGTCCGTGATGCAGATGGAGTACCGGGACTGCGTGATCAACCTGCTCGACACCCCCGGCCACCAGGACTTCTCGGAAGACACCTACCGCGTGCTGACCGCCGTGGACGCCGCCCTGATGGTGATCGACGCGGCCAACGGCGTGGAGCCGCAGACCATCCGCCTGCTGCAGGTCTGCCGCGCGCGCAACACCCCCATCATCACCTTCGTCAACAAGCTGGACCGCGAAGTGCAGGAGCCGCTGGACCTGCTGTCGGAAATCGAATCGCACCTGAGCATGGAAGCCGTGCCCTTTTCCTGGCCCATCGGCATGGCGCGCCGCTTCGGCGGCGTATTCAACCTGCGCAAGGACCACATGCGCGTCTTCAAGCCCGGCCAGGAGCGCCACGGCGACGACGACGAACTGATCCCCGGCCTGGACAACCCGGTCATCGCCCAGCGCTTTGGCGAGGCCTTCGAAAAAGCCCGCGAGGAGATCGAGCTGATCTCCGAAGCCTCGCCCGTCTTCGACCACCAGGCCTTCCTGGACGGCCGCCAGACTCCGGTCTTCTTCGGATCGGCCATCAACAACTTCGGCGTGCAGGAAGTGCTGGACGCCCTGGTGGAGCTGGCGCCCGCTCCCGGCCCGCGCACGGCCCTGCAGCGTGAAGTGCAGCCGGACGAACCCAAGTTCAGCGGCGTGGTCTTCAAGGTGCAGGCCAATATGGACCCGGCCCACCGCGACCGCGTGGCCTTCGTGCGCGTGAGCTCCGGCCACTTCAAGCGCGGCATGAAGCTGAAGGTGTCGCGCACCGGCAAGGAAATCCGCCCCAACAACGTGGTGTCCTTCCTGTCCCAGCGCCGCGAACTGCTGGACGATGCCTTCGCCGGCGACATCATCGGCGTGCCCAACCATGGCGTGCTGCAGCTGGGCGACGTGCTGACCGAGGGCGAAAACCTGCAATTCACCGGCCTGCCGTTCTTCGCCCCCGAACTCTTCCAATCCATCGAGGTCAAAGATCCTTTGCGCACCAAGCAGTTGCGCACCGGCCTGACCCAACTGGGCGAAGAGGGCGCGATTCAGGTGTTCCGCCCGCATATGGCCGGCGGCATGATGCTGTTGGGCGCCGTGGGCCAGCTGCAGTTCGAAGTGGTGGCTCACCGCCTCAAGACCGAATACGGCGTGGACGCCCGCCTGTCTTCCAGCCGCTTCAACCTGGCCCGCTGGGTGACCGCCAAGGATCCCAAGGACATGAAGAAATTCATCGAGACCAACGCAGGCAACATCGCCTACGATGTGGTCGAGGCAACCGCCTTCCTGGCTTCTTCGCCGGCGCAGTTGCGCGTGGCCCAGGAACTCAATCCCGGCATCGAGTTCCATGCCTTGCGCGAGCACGGCGGACACGTCTTCGGGGACGCAGTCTAATTCTGTCACAAGAGCGGCGCCGACATTTCGCTACAATGTCGGCTCCATTTCATCAATTTCACGCATCCGGAACGCGGATTGCCCACTGACTAGACCGAGAAATAGCCTATGCCCTGGCGTTTTATCATTGCTGTCTTGCTGCTGGCTGCAGGAGCCTCGGTATGGGGCGGACTGGAACTCGGAAACTGGCTGATCGCGCACGGTCCCGAGAAATCCATGGCCGTGGCCACGGCCGATCCGGACGACCTGCCCACGCTGGACGCGGACGGCAAGCCCTTTACCGCGCAGCCGCCTCAGCCCCTGCCGGACGGCCGCCTGGGGGTGCCCCAGCCCGGAACGCCCGTGGCCTGGGAAATCAATACCGAATCCCTGGAAGACGAAAAGCCGCCGATCGCGCTGGCCACCACCTCCATTTCCCTGGAAGAAGCCATCCAGATCGCCATGAGCGAGCAGAACCGCGAGCTGCAAGGCATCGCCACCGTCAACAATCTGGGCGGCCAGCAGCCCATCCAGCCCGTGGACATCGGCACGCCGCCGCCTCCGCCGCCGCAGAACGTGCAGGTGGGCGGCGCCAACGGCGGGGCCTGGCAGGCTCAACTGCAGCAGGAACTGAACGCCTGCAGCGCCAAAGGCTTTTTCGAGCGTCCCAGTTGTTCCTGGGAAGCCCGCAACAAGTACTGCGGCCCCAACAATGCCTGGGGCCGGGTGCCCGGCTGTCCCGACAAAGCTTTCTAGGCCGCTTGCGGCCCGCACGAAAAAAGCGCCCCGAGGGGCGCTTTTTCTTTGGAGCCGCGCGGCTTATTCGCCGTGCTCGCCCATCTGCGACTGCAGGTAGTTCTGCAGACCGACCTTGTTGATCAGCTCGATCTGGGTCTCCAGCCAGTCGATGTGCTCTTCAGTGTCGTCCAGGATCTTCAGGAACAGGTCGCGGGACACGTAGTCGCGTGCGGATTCACAGTATTCGATGGCCTCGACCACGGTCTCGCGGGCGGCCTTCTCCAGCTTCAGATCGCAGCCCAGCAGCTCGGGCACGTTCTCGCCAATCATGATCTTGTGCATGTCCTGCAGATTGGGCAGGCCGTCCAGCATGAAGATGCGCTCGATCAGCATGTCGGCGTGCTTCATTTCCCCGATGGACTCGTCGTACTCGTGCTTGCCCAGCTTGTTGAAGCCCCAATGGTTCAGCATGCGGGCATGCAGGAAATACTGGTTGATGGCCGTGAGTTCGTTCTTCAGTTGCTTGTTCAGGTGTTGAACCACCACTTTATCGCCAAACATGTTCTTCTCCTGTGAATCTGGCGGCGCCTGCCCCAACAGGACGCCGGACTCCCGCAACGCGGGGCCGGGCCGGCTTCGGAGCGAACACGAAATCCGGCCCCTGGCTTTGGGGGTGAAAGCCACAGACTACCATG
Source organism: Alcaligenes sp. Marseille-Q7550 (assembly GCF_965112015.1). Taxonomy (NCBI): domain Bacteria; kingdom Pseudomonadati; phylum Pseudomonadota; class Betaproteobacteria; order Burkholderiales; family Alcaligenaceae; genus Alcaligenes; species Alcaligenes sp. Marseille-Q7550. The sequence goes on along the minus strand of NZ_CBCOPU010000001.1, from coordinate 226,629 downwards.
CACAGGGGAATTGCGGCGCAAAAGAGGACAGTCCCGCTGCCCGATCCGTTGCGGATTTGGGTTAATAGCAGGACTAACGAAACTCATTCCCACTACCGGAGCCGGTGCGGGGTGGTTCGGGGCCGGCCAGTCACCGGAGCCGCGTCAGGCGCGGCAGACGATGCGTTCGAAGGCTTGCTCGGCGATGTGGTTGTCGTTGGCGGCGTCCTCGACCCGGGCGGCCCCGGCCGGGGCGATCATGACCTGGTTGGCGTAGCGCCCGCCCGGCAGGTAATCCTGGGCCGTATCCGCACAACAACCGCAGCAGGACGCAACCCCCAGCTGACCCTGCAGGTCCGCCAGGCTGGCAGCGCCGCCTTGCACAGCTTCCTGTACTTGACGCTCGGTGATGGCATTACATATGCAAATATACATGAGAACAATTATCATCAAGAATATTGAAAAGATCAATAGTCATTCTCATTTAGTTCACATTTTCTGTTCCGTCTCCCTATGAGAGCCCTTTCGACACCCGGCATAAGCAGCAGAAAGCGCGTCAATCCTGCAACAAATGGCCCATCAGCAAACAAACGCCTTCTCGATTTCTCCTAATTCCCCTCTCTATTTCTACGCACCCGCCGCCGCCCGCATCTTGCGCTGCGAAGCCGTGGCCAGGCCTTCGGCCTCGCGGTATTTGGCCACGGTGCGCCGGGCCACGTTCAGGCCCCGGGCCTGCAACTGATCGGTGATCTGCTGGTCGGACAGGGGCTTGGCAGGCGACTCGGCGCGTATCATCTGGACGATCAGGGCGCGCACCGCCGCGGCGGAGGTATCGTTGCGGCCGTCCGCACTGTTCAGGCCCACGCTGAAGAACTGCTTGAGCTCCATGACGCCGTGCGGAGTCTGGAGATACTTCTGGCGCGTGGCGCGCGAGATGGTCGATTCATGCAGGTCCAGCTCGGCCGCCAGGTCGGCGAGCTGCATGGGGCGCAGGCCGGCGGCGCCCCGGATGAAGAAGTCCTGCTGAATCCGCACGATGGCCTGGGCCACGCGCAGGATGGTGGCGAAGCGGCTGTGCACGCTGCGCAGCAGGCCCGCCGCCTTCTGGCGTTCGGCCAGCAGCGCGGGATGCGCCTCGATGTCGCAGCCCGGCATGGACGCCAGCCGCAGACGCGGCACCGCCAGGGGATTGAGCACCGCCTCCCAGCGGTCCCCGACGCGCTTGAGCAGGACGTCGGGGACCACATAGGCGGACACATTCTGGGTCCAGCCGCGTCCCGGCTTGGGATCCAGCTTCAGGATCAGGTGATGGGCACGCTCCACCAGTTCGGCGGCGAACAGGCCCGCGGTGCGCTGGCGCAACTGATTGGGCGAAGCCAGGCTGGCCACATGCTCGCGCGCCAGAGGGCGGGCGCAGCGCAGCAGGTCCGGCTCCAGGCGGCCCGCCGACTGCATCAGCTGCAGATCCAGGCATTCGGCCAGGTCGCGCGCTCCCACTCCGGCCGGCTCCAGCGACTGCACGCGGGCCAGGGCGCAACGCAGCTCCTCGGCCTGCACCTCCAGCTCGGCCGGCAGCCAGGCCAGAACCTCGTCCAGGGAGCAGGGCAGGTAGCCGTTGTCGTCCAGCTCGTCGATCAGCAGTTGCGCCAGCGCCAGCTCGCGCGGGGCCAGGCGCAGCAGGCCGAGCTGCTGGCGCAGGTGCGCCCCGAGGTCCTGGGGGGCGCGCGTCTCGGGAACCCAGTCCTCGTCCTCGTCGCCGCCGCGAAAGTTGGAAAAATCCAACGCCGCCCACGACTGATCCGCCTCGTCCCGCCCATCGTCGGAAGACGGCCCGGCAACGTCCGCCTGCGGGTCCAGTCGCTCCAGCAGCGGGTTCTCCAGCAGGGCCTGGGCCAGCTCCTGTTCCAGTTCCGCCCCCGACAGCTGCAGCACTTTAATAGACTGTTGCAATTGCGGCGTCAAAGCCAGCGTCTGCTGCTGGCGCAAATCTAGTGACTGACGCGTAAGCATAGGTACAATCGTTTCCATGAAAACCGACAATGCCCAGATCCCTACCCCGAGTGACAGCCAGACGCTGCGCAACACTCTGTTCAAGCTCTGCGCCACGGCCACCATCATCTGCGCCGTGATCATCGTCGCCGTCGCCATCGTCTGGTGGGACCTGCTCAACCGTCTGATCAGTTTCGGGCGCGGACTGGACTATTCCGGCCTGCAGGCCCTGAGCATCCAGAACCTGGCCCTGATCAAGCAATACAACCCCTTCTTCTGGTGGACGGTGGTTGGCATCATTTCCCTTATTATTGCCTATCTTTTACACGGCTTCGTACAGGCCGTCATGCGCCGCAACCGGCAGCGCATCGTGGATGAAGCCACCATCGCGCACCTGGCCCGCAACCTGAGCCGGCCCGCGCGCGACGTCATCCTGTGGGCCTGGCCCGACCCGCGCAACCCCATCACTGTCGGCGATTTGCAACGCGCCTACGCCGAAATGCGCTCGGGCCGATACTCGAAGATGCAACTGGCCCAGCAGCAGAACCTGCTCCTGCAGACCGACTACGAGCGCAGCGAGCCCCAGGCCTGAGAACCTCTTTCGGCGCTTGCCTTGTTGCTCTTTTTGTGTTTGACTTACGGACATGGACCACGCACGCACATCCTTCAACGCATTCCAGGGCTTCAGCCGCGCCGCTGAACCGTCCCTGCATGCCGTGCGTCCCGGCCGCCGTCCGGCCGCCCTGTCCCGCCTGTTCTCCCTGCTACTACTATCGTCCGGTTGCCGGGCCTAGCGTCCCGCGGCAGTTCGGCAGCCAGACTCAGCCACATCTACGTCATCTGCGCCGCCACCGGCCTACGTACATGCTGAACCGCTGGTGACGGCAAGAAGTAAAAAACACTTTTTGTCCGACAGGTATCCCCATGGCAATGCTGAAAAACCCCTCCCAGAAGTATCGTCCGTTCGTCGCGTTCGACCGCGATTTCTCGGAACGCACCTGGCCGTCCAAGCGCATCACCCAGGCTCCGATCTGGATGAGCACGGACCTGCGCGACGGTAACCAGTCCCTGATCGAACCCATGAGCGTGGCCCGCAAGCTGCGCTTCTTCGAACAGCTGGTCAAGATCGGCTTCAAGGAAATCGAGGTCGGTTTTCCATCGGCATCGCAGACCGACTTCGATTTCGTTCGCAAGCTGATCGACGAGAAGCGCATCCCCGAGGACGTCACCATCATCGTGCTGACCCAGTCCCGCGAAGACCTGATCAAGCGCACCGTGGAAGCGGCCGCCGGCGCCAAGCAGGCCATCATCCACCTGTACAACGCCTGCGCCCCGGCCTTTCGCAAGATCGTCTTCAACCTGAGCAAGGACGAAATCAAGAATATCGCCCTGACGGGCACGCGCCTGGTCAAGCAGGAGGTGGCCAAATATCCGCAGACCTCCTGGCGCTACGAGTACTCGCCTGAAGTCTTCAGCACCACCGAGCCCGAATTCGCGCTGGAAGTCTGCAACGCCGTGGTCCAGGCCTGGGAGCCGACCGCCGACAAGCCCGTCATCCTGAACCTGCCCGCCACCATCGAGGCCACCACGCCCAATATGTATGCGGACCAGATCGAATGGATGCACAACAACCTGCAGCAGCGCGACCGCATCGTGCTGAGCGTGCACCCCCACAATGACCGCGGCACGGCCGTGGCCGCCGCCGAGCTGGCCGTGATGGCCGGCGCGGACCGCATCGAGGGCTGCCTGTTCGGCAGCGGCGAGCGCACCGGCAACGTCTGCCTGGTCACCCTGGCGCTGAACCTCTACACCCAGGGCGTGGATCCCGAACTGGACTTCTCCGACATCGACGAAGTGCGCCGTACCGCCGAATACTGCAACCAGCTGCCCGTGCACCCGCGCCACCCCTATGCCGGCGACCTGGTCTTCACGGCCTTCTCCGGCTCGCACCAGGACGCCATCAAGAAAGGCTTCGCACAGCAGAAGTCCGACGAGCCCTGGGAAGTGCCCTACCTGCCCATCGACCCGGCCGACCTGGGCCGCAGCTACGACGCCGTGATCCGCGTCAACAGCCAGTCCGGCAAGGGCGGCGTGTCCTACCTGCTGGAGCAGGAACACGGCCTGGTGCTGCCGCGCCGCATGCAGATCGAGTTCAGCCGCGCCATCCAGCGCGTGACGGACTCCACCGGCAAGGAAGTCACGCCCGCCGACGTGTACGGCATCTTCGCCGCCGAATACCTGGACTGCAAGAAGCACTGGAAGCTGCTCAATCACCGCATCGTCAGCCAGCCGCATGCCGACAGCGGCCAGCAGTTCACCATCGAGGTGGACATCGAGCAGGACGGCAAGGTGCGCAGCCTGAGCGGCTCGGGCGAGGGCGCCATCTCGGCCTTCGTGAACGCGCTGGACCTGTCCATCAAGATCATGGACTACAACGAGCACGCCATCGGCTCGGGCGCCGAGACCCGCGCCGCCTCCTACGTGGAGATGCGCATCGGCGACAGCCCCTCGGGCTTTGGCGTGGGCATCCCCCCCCCGACATCGCCCCGGCCCCCTCCCGGCCCTCCCGGGGCCCCGTCAACCGCCACATCATCGCCCAGGCCGAGCAGGAAGCCGCCACGGCCTGACCCTTTTCACGGATGCCGGGCGGCGATCCCGCCCAGCATCCGGCCCGGCCCATTCCCGCCGGGCCCAAGACTTCGCATCGCAGCCCGCTTACCGGCGCGGCCGCAGGACACCCGCCCACGAGGCGGGTTTTTCATTGGCAGGCACCATTCACGGAACGGCGCGCCGGGACGACGGGCGTCCTGCCGCAGGTATCGTCTTCGCTGTCATGCGGCTGTAGCACCGGCTCCCTACACTGCGGGTTCCGATCAAGTCCCAAAGAGGATACCAACCGTGAAGACCTTCCTGCGCATCGCGGCGGCCGGCGCATGCCTGTCCGCTCTCTCCCTCCCCGCCATCGCGGCCAATGCCGCATCGGTTCAGCTCTACGGGCTGATCGACACCGGCATGGAGTTCATCAACCACGCCCCTGGCGGCGGCACGCACACCGGCTTCGGCTCGGGCAACTGGTACGGCTCACGCTGGGGCCTGCGCGGCGCCGAAGACCTGGGCGGCGGCCTCAAGACCGTATTCGCCCTGGAAAGCGGTTTTGACATCGCCACCGGCAACTCGCTGCAAGGCAAGCGCCTGTTCGGACGCCAGGCCTATGTAGGCCTGTCCGACCGAAGCTGGGGGGAACTGACCCTGGGACGCCACAACACGCTGATGATCGACTGGATGAGCAAGTTCAATCCGTACAGCAACTCCAGCTTCGGGGGCAAGAATCTCGACCCCGCATTTTCGGACCGGATGGACAACTCCATCAAATACACAACGAAGCTCGGCGCCGTCACCCTGGGCGCGTACTACAGCTTCGGGTGGAACAACGAACAGAGCTGGGACGACGCGAACCGCGGCCGCATGCTGGGCCTGGGCCTGCAATACAAGGCCGACGGCCTGACCGCCGCCGTGCTGTACCACAGCAAGCGCGCCGACGCGCCCAAGGCCGGCGCCAACAGCAGCGACAACCGTGAAGACCGCGTCCTGACGGGTGTCTCGTACCAGGCCGCGGACTTCACGTTCTACGGCGGTTACCGCTGGCTCGACCAGCACCTGACGACCCGCTCCTACATCAGCCACCTGTTCTGGGCCGGCCTGACCTACCGCCCCGCCAGGAACACGCGCCTGTCCGCCGTGGTCTACCACCAGCGCGGCACCGCCTGCGACAACATGAACCTGGTCTCGTGCCCGTCCGTGCAGCAGGCCGGCCGCGACCAGCGTCCTTCGCTGATCACCCTGGGCGCGGAATACGACCTCTCCAAGCGCACCTCGCTCTATGGCCTGGCCTCTTACGCGGTCAACAACCACGGCTCGTCCGTGAGCGTGCGCGGCGGCAAGTTCGGGGCCAACATCGAGCCGGGCCGCAATCAGCTCGGCGGCGCGGTCGGCATCGTCCATCGTTTCTGATCCTGGGGCGGGCCGGGCCTCAAGCCGCGGCCTTGTAGCGCGCCCGGAACTAGAAGGTGACCGCCAGCCCCGGCAGGTCCACCGTGACGCGCGAGGACTGCAGCGCCTGCAGGCAGTGGCGGGCGAACTCCTGGGCGCGGTCCTGGTCCTGGGACAGCACGTCATGGCCCAGGGCGTCGGCCACGCCCATGATCTTGTCCAGCAGCGGCGCTTTGCCGCTGGGGCGCAGCGGCTCGCAGCCCAGACGCTCCCAGGTCTGGTCCAGCCAGTCCCGCGAGGTCGCGCTGGCCTGCGCATCGGGCTGCACCGAAGTGACCAGCTCCAGTTGCTGGCGCGGGTTGAAAATCACGAGAACAATGGCGCGCATGCAAGGCCTCCGCGGGAAATGGGATGTGGTTCCAGCTTAAGCAAAGACGGCCCGCCGGAATGTCGGCGGGCCGACAATCCACCCCTCACCAGGAACTGTCGGCGGGTTCCCACAAAACCGGGTCGCCGCTCTTGTGCGCCTGGCGCAGCATGTCCAGGAGCGGAAAGGCGCGCTGCTTGAAGCTGACCGCCTGGGAGATGGGATGGTCGGGCTCGCGGTCTTCGTCGTCATGGGGCGCATGTTCGTTTTCCCTGTCCTGCCCCACGGCGTGTTCTATGCCCTGTATGGCCGCGGGCAGCTGTTCCGCCGTGAACACGCCGCGCTCGGGCAAGCCGTCAGGGTAGGAGCGTCCTGCCGCCCGGAGAATAGGCATGGCATGTTCAGCAAACATCAGGACATCGGCCGCGGCCTTGCTTTTGAATACGACTAGCATACGGTTTCTCCTTATGGATCTTTGTGCTTCCCAGGCTGTTTTCGGGCTGCACACATCACCAAGATAGCAGGGATTGCCTTCTTGTGGAGAGTCCCTCATGTCTGCCGCGCGTCTACGATGGTTCATCTTCCTGCCGGCCCTGCTTCCCGCGGCGGCCTGGCCGCAGGCAGGGCGAACCTGCTCCCTGCCGCCGACCGCGCCGTCCTGCGCGCCCGCCGCCGAACTGGCCGGCGAGCCGGAACCCGCGCCCGACCTGGGCCTGCTCAACCCCGTGGACCTGCTCACGGACGCAAGCAGCAAAGCGACACCGACCTGCCTGCGAGCCGGGCCTGGCCATTGCTGCAACTGCAACGGCACATGAACGGCGACACGCCCAATCCCACCCCCACGCTCGGGCCGACCGGCTGGGCGCTGAACTACGACCTGCAGGTGCGCAGCCAGGGCGCCGCGCTGCACCTGCCCGACGGCCGCCGCCTGACCCTGTCTCCTCCAGCCCGGCCCGAAGCCGGAGGCTGGCGCTGGCAGGGCGCCGACGGCCTGATGCTGCACTTCAATGAACAGGGCTGGCTGACCCGCCTGCGCACCTCCGCGCGCCGCTGGCTGCACATCGAACGCCTGCCGGCCGACCGCCCCGACGCTCATGCCGTGCGCCAGGTCCGCAATCACCTGGGCCAGGTCCTGCGACTGGACTGGCAGGCGGACCGGCAGGCGCTGGCCGTCCAGACGCCCGCCGGCCTGTTCCGCTGGCGCATGACGGGACAAGGAGGGCGGCCCTGGCTGGCCAGCGTGTCCCGGCCTGACGGCCTCATGCGCTCTCTACCACGCCGCTCCCGCGCCCTGGAGCCGGCGGCTGGGCGGCGTCAGCCTGCAAGCCCCCGGGCAGCCCGCGCACCGACTGCAGCAATGGGATTACGACGAACAAGGCAGGGTGCGGCGCATCGTCTCGCACGCCCTGGACCAGGAATGGACCGCAAGCCATGAACCGGGCCTCAGCCTCTGGACCCAGGGCCAGGAGCAGCACCGGTTCGCGTACAGCCTGATCCAGGGTCAGGCGCGCCTGGACAGCCTGGAAAGCCGCTGGTGCGACGGCTGCCCCGCCTACCGGACCGTCTGGCGGCACGATGCGCAAGGCCGATGGCTGCAGGCAGGCCCGTGGCATGCGCAGCGGCGCGCCGACGGCTCCATCCGGCGCCTGCGGCAAGCCGACGGCGGATGGGGGCCGATGACGCTGGACCTGGACGAGCGCGGCCGGCTGCAAGGCTGGGACACGCTTCTGACCGGTCCGCAGACGCGGCGCTGGAACACGGACGGGACGCTGGCCGAAGTCCGCCATGCGGGCGCGAACGGACTGCTCATGCAGCATGACGCCTCCGGGCGTCTGGCCAGCCTGCATCACCGCCGCGGACAGGAAAGCGAGCTGACCCGCCTGCGCTGGCTGGGACACGGCCTGCTGCGCATCGAACATCCCGAAGAGACGCAGCGGCTGAAACTGCGCGCCGGACTGCTGCGCGAACGCCGCCTGGAGCGGCGCCACAGCCCCGGCCAAGCCTGGACGGAGCGCTTCGACTACGACGATCTCCAGCGCCTGGTCCGGCACCACCTGCCCGAAGGCGGCCGGCTGGACTACCGCTGGGACGCGCAAGGCCGCCTCGCCGCCCTGGACTGGACCGACGCCCAGGGCCGTCTGCACAGCGTCGTGCAGGCGCGCGACCCCGGCTATGCCTGGGGCAACGGCCTGCACCTGATCAGCCGCGCCGACGCAACCCGGCACAGCGTGGACCTGATGCTGCTGCGTCCGGACGGCAGCCCGGTCTGGACCAGCGCGCGTCGCCTGGATGCGCAGGGCCGGGTCAGGGCGGAACGCCACCACTACGCGGCGCTGGGCCAGGAACGCACCTGGAGGCTGGACTATGACGGGGCGGGCCGTCTGGCCGCCTATCGCCAGGACGGGGAACAGGACGTCCATTGGCTGGCCTGGGAGGGCACGGGCGCCCTGCGCGTCCGCCATCCGCTGCCCGCGCCGGCCATGGACCGCGCCGCCGACGGTCTGCCGACCCGCGTGGGCGAACTGGACCTGGACTACGGACCCAGCCGGCGACTGCGCGCGGTGCGCTCGCCGGCCGGAATCCTGGTCCAGTACCGCCACGACGCTTTCGGTCAGCGCATCCTGCGCACCCAGGGCGATCGGCAGCGCGCCTTCTTCCACCACAACCAGCAGTTGCTGGCCGAGCTGGACCTGCCGGCCACGGCGCAACGCATCGTGTCGCGCCGCTACCTGTACGCGGGACTGACTCCGGTGGGCCTGATCGTCTACGACGAGCACGGCCAGGGTCGCCTGCACTACCTGCACAGCGACCTGATGGGCGCGGTTCGCCTGGCCACCGACGAGCAGGGCAGGGCCGTGTGGGCGGCCGACCTCGATCCCCTGGGTCAGGCCCGCATCCTGCTCGAAGACCTGGAACTGCACCTGCGCCTGCCGGGCCAGTACGCGGACCCCGCCACGGGCTGGCATGACAATCTGCTGCGCACCTACTCGCCGCGCCACGGCCACTACCTGGAGCCCGATCCCCTGGGACCATGGCCCGGCTCGCAAGCCCTGGGCTATGCGGGCCAGCAGCCCCTGCGGCGCGTGGATCCGCTGGGCCTGTTGCTGTTCGCCTTCGACGGCCCCCGCCAGAGCCGCGTCACCCGCAGCAATGTCTGGAAGCTGGCCCAACTGTACCGGGAGGGCGCGGCGCATTACCACGACGGACCGGGCAACCCGCACTCCCTGGACGCGGATGCGCTGACCGCCTGGCGGGCCGGCCGCATCCTGCAAACCCAGTGGACGCGCCTGCTGGACAGCCTGCAGCAGGCCGGTCCCGGCCCGGCCGCCACGCCCGTGGACCTGCTGGGCTTTTCCCGCGGAGCGGCGTTGGCGCGCGATTTCGCCAACCGCATCCTGGATCCCACCCAGGCGGGCTGGTTCCTGCTGGACGACCCGCTGCGCGGCCGCATCCGCGCCTGCATCACGCCTCGCTTCCTGGGCCTGTTCGACACGGTGGCGCAGTTCGGCCTGTCAGGCACGCACAACTCGCGCTACCGCCTGGGCGTGCCCGAAGCCTGGCAATGGGTGGCGCACGCCGTCTCCCTGCACGAGCACCGCCACCTGTTTCCCCTGAGCGCCCTGGCCCAGGCCATGAACGTGGTGGAGATGCCCTTTATCGGCGCGCACGGCGACATAGGCGGCGGCGTGCTGCCCGCCGACCCCGCGCCGCAGCCCGGCGACCTGGACAAGGTGGCGCTGGCCTGGATGCACTGGCAGGCCAGGGCGGCGGGCCTGACCCTGGCGCAGCTTCCCCTGACCGATCTCTCCGTGGCGCACCCCATCCTGCACGACATGCGCCCGGCCTGGCAGCGCAGCATCCAGAACGGCGACCGCCAGGTCAACTACCACGGCCATGGCCGGGACCACGCCTACCAGGAGCAGCACCCCAAGCTGGGCGCGGCCATGCGCCGCTCGGTGCAGGCCCTGATCCGTCGCCACGAGGATTGGCGCAGCCGCGAGGGCCACGACGCCGGGGTCGTGGACATGAAGGCGTATGACGCGTGGCTCAAGGACCACCTGGGCTGGGACCGAGAGGCCTATTGAAAGGAATTTGCCCGCAAATCACGCTATCATGTAGGACTGTCCGGCGGGGCATTGTCGCGCCCGCCATCCGGGGCATGCCGCATGCGCCCGGCTTGTTTCCATACCGACCCAGAACATTTTCTATGCTTCCTGAGCAACAGTCCCAGTTAATCGCCCGCCTGCAGGCGGCCGTCAGCGCCATCCTGCCGCAGGCCCAGCCCACCATCACGCTCGAGCGGCCCAAAGTGGCCGCCCACGGCGATGTGGCCTGCAACGTCGCCATGCAGCTGGCCAAGCCCGCCGGCCGCAACCCCCGCGAACTGGCTCAGGAGATCGTCAACACCCTGCTGGCCGACCCGGCCGCCACGGCCCTCATCGCCAGCGCCGAGATCGCCGGCCCCGGCTTCATCAACTTCCGGCTGTCCGCCGCCACCCAGCAGGCCGTGCTGTACGCCATCGGCGAGCAGGGCGAGCGCTACGGCCACGTGGCCCCGCGCCAGGAAAAGCTGATGGTGGAATTCGTATCCGCCAATCCCACCGGCCCGCTGCACGTGGGCCACGCCCGCCAGGCCGCGCTGGGCGATTCGCTGTGCCGCGTCTTCAGCGCCCAGGGTTATGACGTCACCCGCGAGTTCTACTACAACGACGCGGGCAACCAGATCGACAACCTGACTATCAGCGTGCAGGCGCGTGCGCGCGGCATCGCGCCCGACTCCGAACAGTTCCCCGCCGACGGCTACAAGGGCGACTACATCCTGGACATCGCCCGCGACTACCTGGCCGGCGCCACCGTGCAGGCGGCCGACGGCCAGTCCGTGACCGCCAGCGGCGACCTGGACAACACCGAGGACATCCGCCGCTTCGCCGTGGCCTACCTGCGCCGCGAACAGGACCTGGACCTGCAGGCCTTCGGCCTGAAGTTCGACAATTTCTTCCTGGAAAGCTCGCTCTACACCTCCGGCCGCGTGGAAAAGACCGTGCAGGCCCTGATCGAGGCCGGCCACACCTACGAACAGGACGGCGCGCTGTGGCTGCGCACCACGGAGCTGGGCACCGGCGACGACAAGGACCGCGTGATGCGCAAGTCCGAAGGCGGCTATACCTATTTCGTGCCCGACGTGGCCTACCACGTGGCCAAGTGGGAGCGCGGCTTCCACCACGCCATCAACATCCAGGGCACGGACCACCACGGCACCATCGCGCGCGTGCGCGCCGGACTGCAGGGCCTGAACCTGGGCATCCCCAAGGATTTTCCCGCCTACATCCTGCACAAGATGGTCAAGGTGGTGCGCAACGGCCAGGAAGTGAAGATATCCAAGCGCGCCGGCAGCTACGTCACCCTGCGCGACCTGATCGAATGGGTGGGCCAGGACGCCGTGCGCTTCTTCCTGATCCAGCGCCGCGCCGACTCCGAATTCGTCTTCGACATCGACCTGGCCCTGTCCAAGAGCGAAGAGAACCCCGTCTACTACATCCAATACGCCCACGCCCGCATCTGCTCGGTGCTGAACCAGTCGGCCGAACTGCTCTCGCAAGTGCCCCAGGCGGACGTCGCGCCCCTGACCGCCCCCAGCGAGATCGCCCTGCTGCAGCGCCTGGCCGAGTACCCGGCCGTACTGGCCCAGGCCGCCCGCGAACTGGCCCCCCACCACATCGCCTTCTGGCTGCGCGACTGCGCTTCGGACTTCCATACCTGGTACAACGCCGAACGCGTGCTGGTGGACGACACGGCCCTGCGCCTGGCCCGCCTGCGCCTGGCCCAGTCCTGCGCCCAGGTCATCCGCAACGGCCTGGACCTGCTGGGCGTGTCCGCCCCTGAACGCATGTAAACCTCCATAGGCAGATATGGCACGAGCACGCAAGAAGTCCTCCGGTTCTGGCGGCACCTACACCGGCATACTGATAGGCCTGATCCTGGGCCTGGGCGCCGCCGTGGCAGTGGCCCTGTTCGTCACCAAGGTGCCCATGCCCTTCGTGGACAAGGCCAGCCGGGAAGCGCCCACCGTGGCCCTGCCCGAAGGACGCGACCTGCTGGACCCGAACCGGGGCCTTTACGGTTCGGACTCCTCCAATGTTCCGCCGCCCGCCGTGGAGAACATTCCGGGCCTGACCCTGCCCAGCCTGCCCGCGCCGCCTGCAGGCCAGGCCAAGCCTCCGGCAGCGCCCGCGCCCGACGCCCTGGGCGATCTCATCGCCACGCTGCCGCTGCCGAAGCGGTGCCCCCCGCCAAACCGGACAGCCGCGGCGCCACGCCCGGCGCCGCCGCCCCGGCCGCACCGGCCGCACCGGCCGCCAAGCCCGCCGCTCCGCCGTTGCCCCCGCCGCCCGCGCCCAGTAAGCCGCCCAGCACCAGCACGACCTACTATCTGCAAGCCGGGGCCTTCCGCAACAATGCCGACGCCGAGGCCATGAAGGCGCGCCTGCTCATGCTCGGCTTCAATGCATCGGTGCAGAGCGCCCAGGTCAACGGCGGGACCGTCAACCGCGTGCGCATGGGCCCCTTCAAGGGCATAGACGAAATGAACCGGGCCCGCAGCCGCCTGGCCGAGGAAAAAATCGACACCTCGGTCGTGCGTCCCTAGGCTGGAATACCGTTCACCCTGAGGCCCGGTTTGAACTTTCCCGCCATCGGGCTGGTCATAGAGAACACCTTCCCATTTAAGGAAACCGATTCATGAAGCTGAACGCACTGTTTGTACGAGTCCTGACCGGCGCCAGCCTGGTCGCCGGCGCGAGCCTGCTGCCCGCCGCCGCGCTGGCCCAGCAGGCCGGCCAGGGTTACGTCACCCTGACTCCCGCCCAGCCCTCCGACACCGCCGGCAAGACTGAAGTGCTGGAGTTCTTTGCCTACAGCTGCCCGCACTGCGCCATCCTGGAACCCAAGCTGCAGGCCTGGGCCAAGACCCTGCCCGCCGATGTCGCGCTGCGCCCCGTGCCCGTGGCCTTCAACGCCGGCATGGGCGACCTGCAAAAGCTGTACTACACCCTGGAAGCCATGGATCGCCTGGACCTGCACCCCAAGGTCTTCGAAGCCATCCATCAGCAGCGCGAGCGCCTGTTCGACGCCAAGACCATCACCGAATGGGTCGCCAAGCAGGGCGTGGACAAGGCCAAGTTCGAACAGACCTTCAATTCCTTCGGCGTGCAGACCAAGGCCAACAAGGCCAACGAACTGGCCCGCAACTACCAGATCGACGGCACCCCCAGCCTGGCCGTGGGCGGCAAATACGTGACCTCGCCCGCGCTGGCCAACGGCTACGACGAAAGCATCACCAAGGCCCAGGAACTGCTGAAGCTGGCCAAGAAAGGCTGATCCCGGACAGACTGTAATGCCTGGCGTCGGTTAAAAATCCGGACACCAAGGTCAACCATGCACAAGGAGCGCGAATCGCGCTCCTTGTGCATGGCGGCGGCCCGATGAACGGCAGCCAAGGCTTTATGCAGGAGTCCGAGGGCGTGCCTGGAACACCTCGTCGATCGTGTCGGCATCCAAGACCCTCAGGCTCCATGCTGCCAACTGCTGCGAATTGCCCTGTGCAACGTGTTGCCGGTATATGTCTTGCATCGCGCCGAATTTATGCTGGAGCAGGCTGAGCAAGGTGCTTTGCAAGCCCTTTTGTATACCCTGGGCTTCCCACTGGTGCAGCCAGGAATCGGCATTGTCTTCAAGCATGGCGTGTATATCCTTTAGGCGTAGATGTTGAGGCAAATCCAGATTGGGCAGGCAGCGCGGCAATATGGCCTGGTTCAACCAGGCGGCCAGATCCCGCAGCAAAGCTTCGTCCGAGCAAATATTCAGAACAGTCTGCATCAGCTTGCTCAGGTCCGCCAGCCCGTGATTGTGTTGAATCCGGCAGATCAGCCCAAACAGGCTGGACGACGGCAAGGATGGATTCAAAGATTGTTTTTTAAGGTCAATCAGCCAATAAGCTTGCCTTGGAATGTGGTCGATCGGCCACGGAGTAGCCAGTGCGGGAAACAGGTCCTGGCTGCAGGTCGGCACCGTCCAGGCTTGCTTGCCGCTGTACAGCACCAGCATCAGGGGCACGGGCAAGATTGGACTGGACTGGTGCTGCTGAACAAACGCTTCCAATTGCAGATGTCGATAAGTGCCGGTACGCAAGGCCATATGACGTTCAGGTCGGGACTGATGCTCGATGCCAACCAGCAGGGCAGGATCATCCTGCCGGCGTGGCGGCACTTCCCAGGCCAGGTCTCCCTGGCGTTTCTGCATCGCCGGGCCGACATAAACGGGGGACATGGGCAAGGCCCGGTTCAGATCAAGCCGCTCCAGCAGGGAGGCCGCGCAGACCAGGTGCAGCAGCTCCTGCAACAAAGTACGATGACTGAACAATCGTCGATAGCTGGCGTCGAATAGGGACATGGGACACATAGCAGGCAATGAAGATACCTTCAGCATGACGCATCCCCCCGCCACCCGGTGGCCCGAAGTCCGCTGTTTGTCCAGCGCACAACTGCTTATGGATAAGCATGCCAAAACGAGGCATTTTTCCATATGCGCGGCAAAGCCTTACTGAAGCCAGGCTGCGCAGCTTCCGGCAAGCGCCCGTGGACCTGGACATGTCGCCCTCGGCCTTGAGCCACGCGCTGCGCGGCCGCAAACAGCCCGGCAGGGCTGGGCCTAGCCTATCTCTGCGCGCAGTATGAGCAGGACGCTCTGGCCAGCGGGCAACTGATCAGCGTGCTGGACGATTGACGGCCACCCGGAACCAGCCTCTCTCTGCTATTCCTGCCATCGCCTGGTATCGGCAAGGCCGCACGCCTCTACTGAGCTGGCACATGGCCTAGGATGAATCAACCCCGCGCCGCCTTGTCCAGGGCCTGGGCCAGGTCGGCGCACAGGTCCTGCGCGGATTCCAAGCCGATGTGCAGGCGCACCAGGGCGTCCTCGGTCTGCGGCCAATAGCTGTGACCGCGCAATAGGCCGGGGTCCACCAGTTGCACCAGGCTCTCAAAGCCGCCCCAGGAAAAACCGATGCCGAACAAAGTCAGGGCATCGACGAAGGCGCGCGCCTGTGCCTGCGTCAGGCGCAACTGCATGGACAGCATGCCGTTGGAGCCGGTGCAGTCGCGCCGCCACATGGCGTGGCCCGGGTCCTGCGGCCAGGCGGGGTGGTAGATCCGCGTCACTTCCGGTCGGGCGGCCAGGAACTCACACACCTTGAGCGCATTGGCGGCGCTTTCGCGCATGCGGATGGGCAAGGTGCGCACGCCGCGCAGGGCCAGCCAGACGTCATCGGCGCTGATGGAAAAACCCAGGGCGTAATGGTTGTCGTGCAGTCGCTTGTTCAGGGCCGGCTCGGCCGACATGACCGCGCCCAGCATCAGGTCCGAGTGGCCCGCCACGTACTTGGTGCCGGCCACGATGGACACGTCGAAGCCCAGCTCCAGCGGACGATAGATGTAGCCTGACCCCCAGGTATTGTCCGTGACCAGCAGCAAGTCGTGGCGGCGGCCGAATTGCGCCAATGCCGGCATGTCCAGCATCTGCATCAGCAGCGAGCCGGGCGATTCCACGTAGAGCATGCGCGTGTTGGGCTGCACGTGGCGCTCCAGATCCTCGAGGCTGGCCGCGCAGAACGTGACCTGGATGCCCAGTCGGCGCAGCCCGGTCTTCTCCAGGTAGCGCACCGGGCCATAGGCGCTGTCGGCGACCAGCACATGGTCGCCCGTGTCCAGCAGGCTCAACAGGCCCAGGCTGATGGCCGCCATGCCCGAGGGCGCGAGCAGGGCCTGGGTGGCGGACTCCAGCTGGCAGAACACGGATTCCAGGGCGGCGTGGGTGTCCATGCCGGAGCGCCCGTAGGTGATCGAACGCTGAGCCGGATCCGCCTTGGCGGCCTGGGCGCGGTCCAGCGCGTCCAGGTTGCGAAAGCGCACCGTGCTGGTGCGCACGATGGGCACGGCCACCGGCGCCGATTCCGTGCGTGCATCGAAGGGCGCAAGCCCGGTATGTTGCAGGGTGGTGTCCAGGGCGTGATCAGAACTCATGGTGCGCGAGGGAAGTCAGTGTCGGGAAAGGCTATACGCTATCACAGCCTGGCGGCGGCCATCCGGAAGACCGCCCAATAAGCGCCATACCTGTTGCTATATGCGCTCGAAACGCAGCACGCCGTCCTCGCCTTCGAGGCGGCGCAGCCGGCCGTCGAAATACAGGGCGTGCAGGTGGGCGATGGCCTCGCCCATGGCGAAGGTCATCTGGTGGGAGTCCAGCTTGCGGTGAAACAGCACGGGCAGGATGTCGGCCGCGCTGCTGGGCCGGGCGCAGGCTTGCAGGACCTCCTCCAGGCGCGCGGCGTGATGCTCCTGCTGCTGGCGGATGCGCTCGTGCATGCCCCGGAAAGGCTTGCCGTGCGAGGGCAGCACCAGGGTATCGGGCGCCAGTTCCTGGTAGGAGTCCAGCGATCGCAAATACAGCGGCAGGGGATTGGCCAGAGGCTCGGTATCGAACACGCTCACATTGGTGGAGATGCGCGGCAGCAGCATGTCGCCGGAGATCAGCACCCGCAGATCTGGGCTATACAGCGACATGTGTTCGGGCGCATGGCCGTAGCCCACGATCAGGCGCCAGGGCCGGCCGGCGATCGTCACCGCCTGGCCGTCGAGCAGGCGCACGAAGCGCTCCGGCACCGAAGGCACCATGGACGGGTAGTAGTCGCCGCGGCTGCGGATCTGGGCGCGCGCCTGCTCGTCCTGCAGGCCGTGCCGCACGAAATGCGCTTCGGCCGCCACGCCGTTGGGGCCGCCGGCTTCCCCCGCGGGCTGGCTGGCCGCGCCGGACCACAGGCGCGCCACGGCGTAGTCCGTCATGCTCATCCACAGCGGCGCGTTCCAGCGTCGGCACAGCCAGTCCGCCAGGCCCACGTGGTCCGGGTGCATGTGGGTGACGATCACGCGCAGCACCGGCAGCCCCTGGAGCTCGTGCTCGAATACCTGTTCCCACAGCTCGCGCACCTGCGCGCGGGCTATGCCCGTGTCCACGACGGTCCAGCCCGGCCGGCCGTCGATCTCATCGCGCAGCAGCCACAGGTTGATGTGGTCCAGGGCGAAGGGCAGGGGCATGCGCAGCCAGCGCACGCCCGGGGCCACCTCCAGGCTGCGTCCCGGTTCGGGCAGGGCGTCCGCCCAGGGATAGACGAGTTTCTGTTCGTTGGGATTCATGCTTGCTCCAAAAAAATGCCCCCACGCTGCGCAGGCTGATCGCCTGCTTGCTGCCCCCCAAGGGGGTGCTTTTGCCTTGGGGCGGCCCGACGGCAAAAATGCCCCCACGCTGCGCAGGCTGATCGCCTGCTTGCTGCCCCCCAAGGGGGTGCTTTTGCCTTGGGGCGGCCCGACGGCAAAAATGCCCCCACGCTGCGCAGGCCGAAGGACTGCTTGCTGTCCACCTCGCGGCGTGCATGCCGCTCGGATTCGCCAGGCGCGGAACAGTCCTCAAGGACTGTCCCCCGTCCGGGCTCATCCCCCAAGGGGGTGCTTTTTGCCTTGGGCGGTCCGGCGCTATGGTGAACGCGTGAGCTCTATGGCATGATAGTTTACGTTAACGTAAACCGCATAAGAAAAATGACGACTACCACCTGGACGATATCCGATCTGGCGCATGAGTTCGCCGTCACTCCCCGGACCCTGCGCTTCTACGAGGACCAGGGCATCCTGAGCCCGCTGCGCCAGGGCAACCAGCGCATCTACCAGGCGCGCGACCGCACCCGCCTGAAGGCGCTGCGCGGCAAGCGCCTGGGCCTGCAGCTGTCGGAAATCCTGACGCTGATCAATATGTACGAATCCCCGATGGACACATCCGCGCAGCTCAAGCATTATGAAGCGGTGCTGGAGGAGCATCGCCTGCGGCTGGAGCGCCAGCGCCAGGACATCGACCAGACCCTGCAGGAGATCCATGACCAGCTCCAGCTATGCCGCTCCCTGCTGGATCAGCGCGACGCCCCTTTCCGCTAAGGGAAAACCCAACTATATTACGTTTACGTAAACGTAATATAAATGAGATTCTGAACACGCACCCCCTTTTCTGGAGAGCTTCATGAGTCTGCCCGGCCTGAATTTCGACCTTGGTTCCGATCTGGACATGCTGCGCGACACCGTCGCCGATTTTTCCCGGTCCGAAATCGCCCCCTTGGCCGCTGAACTCGACCGCGACGACCAGTTCCCCATGCACCTGTGGAAGAAATTCGGCGACATGGGCCTGCTGGGCATGACGGTCAGCGAAGAATACGGCGGCACGGACATGGGCTACCTGGCCCACATGATCGCCATGGAGGAAATCTCCCGGGCCAGCGCCTCGGTGGCCCTGTCCTACGGGGCCCACTCCAATCTGTGCGTGAACCAGATCAACCGCAACGGCACCGAAGCCCAGAAGCGCAAGTACCTGCCCGGCCTGATCAGCGGCGAGCAGGTCGGCGCCCTGGCCATGAGCGAACCGGGCGCCGGCTCGGACGTGGTGGGCATGAAGCTGCGCGCCGACAAGAAGGGCGACCGCTACGTGCTGAACGGCTCCAAGATGTGGATCACCAACGGCCCGGACGCCGACACGCTGGTGGTGTACGCCAAGACCGACCCCCAGGCCGGCGCGCGCGGCATCACCGCCTTCCTGATCGAAAAAGGCTTTCCCGGCTTTTCCGTGGCGCAGAAGCTGGACAAGCTGGGCATGCGCGGCAGCCACACGGGCGAGCTGGTCTTCCAGGACTGCGAAGTGCCCGAGGAGAACGTGCTCGGCCAGCTCAACGGCGGGGTCAAGGTGCTGATGTCCGGACTGGACTACGAGCGCGCCGTGCTGGCCGGCGGGCCGCTGGGCATCATGCAGGCCGTCATGGACGTGGTGATCCCCTACGTGCACGATCGCAAGCAGTTCGGCCAGGCCATCGGCGAATTCCAGCTGATCCAGGGCAAGCTGGCCGACATGTACACCACCCTGCAGGCCAGCCGCGCCCTGTGCTATGCCGTGGGCAAGAACCTGGACCGGCTGGGCGCCGCACACGTGCGCTCGGTGCGCAAGGACTGCGCCGCCGCCATCCTGTACAGCGCGGAGAAAGCCACCTGGATGGCCGGCGAAGGCATCCAGATCCTGGGCGGCAACGGCTACATCAACGAATTTCCCACCGGCCGGCTGTGGCGCGACGCCAAGCTGTACGAGATCGGCGCGGGCACCAGCGAAATCCGGCGCATGCTGATCGGCCGCGAGCTGTTCGCCGAGACCGCCTGACGCCATCATGTGCAGCACCGATTTCGGCGAAACCACCGTCATCACCCCGGTCGCCAGGCCAGGCCTGACGCCGCAGGAAGTGGCGCAGGCCATGCTGGACGGCTTCAACCGCCATTACGCCCTATTCCGTTACAGCGCGCAGCGCGCCAAATCGCTGTACGAATCAGGCGACTGGCATGGCATCCAGCAGCTCGCGCGCGAGCGCATCGAATACTACGCCACGCGGGTGCGCGAATGCGCCGCCATGCTGAGCCAGGCCCTGCGCCTGCGCCCGGCCGGTCCGGCCGGCGACGGGCAGCTGGACGAGGAGCAGCAGCAATTCTGGCTGCAGGCCAAGAGCGAATTCGTGCGCCTGCTCTCCGGGCACCGCCAGCCCGAATGCGCCGAGACCTTCTTCAATTCCGTATCGTGCCGCGTGCTGCATCGGCACTACTTCCGCAATGAATTCATCTTCGTGCGTCCGGCCGTGGCCACCGACTACCTGGACGGCGCGCTGCCTTCCTACCGCGTCTACTACCCGGTCCAGGAAGGCCTGGAGGATTGCCTGACCCACATGCTGGCCGACTTCGGCCTGGCCGCTCCCTTCGAGGACCTGCCCGCCGACGTTCGCACGCTGTCGCGCCTGGCGCTGCGCCAGTTGTGCCGGCGCCTGCCGCGCGGCCACGGGCCGCGCATCGGCTCGGACTGCCAGATCCAGGTCCTGAACTCCCTGTTCTTCCGCAACAAGGGCGCCTACGTGGTGGGCCGGCTGATCAACCACGGCGAAGTCCACCCCTTTTCGCTGGCCATCCTGCATCGCCCCTCGGGCCACCTGTACATCGACGCGCTGCTGCACACCACGGATGACCTGTCCACGCTGTTCAGCTTCACGCGGGCCTATTTCCTGGTGGACATGGAGGCGCCGTCGGCCTACGTGGACTTCCTGTCCAGCCTGCTGCCGCGCAAGCCCAAGGCCGAACTCTACACCGCCATCGGCCTGCAAAAGCAGGGAAAGACGCTCTTCTACCGCGATTTCCTGCATCACCTGTCGCATTCGCACGACCGCTTCGACCTGGCGCCGGGCATCCGCGGGATGGTGATGACCGTCTTCACCCTGCCGTCCTACCCCTATGTGTTCAAGCTGATCCGCGACCGCATCCAGAAGCCGGGCATGGACCACGCCACCGTGCGCGCCAAGTACCAGCTGGTCAAGAAGCACGACCGGGTCGGCCGCATGGCCGACACCTGGGACTATTCCCAGGTGGCCCTGCCCAAGGCGCGCTTCTCGCCGGCCCTGCTGCACGAGCTGCGCACCGAGGTGCCCAGCCTGCTGGAGGAAACCGAAGACACCATCGTGCTGCGCCACGTCTACATCGAGCGCCGCATGACGCCGCTGAACCTGTTCCTAAACAAGGCCAGCGACGCCGCCCTGAATGCGGCCGTGCGCCAGTACGGCAACGCCATCCGCGAGCTGGCCGCCGCCGACATCTTCCCCGGCGACATGCTGTACAAGAACTTCGGCGTGCCCCGCCTGGGCCGGGTGGTGTTCTACGACTACGACGAGATCCAGCACATGCGCGAGATGAACTTCCGCGCCATTCCGCCCGCGCCCAACGAAGAGGCCGAGATGGCCAGCGAACCCTGGTACCCCATCGGCCCGAACGACGTGTTTCCCGAGGAATTCGGCTACTTCCTGCTCGGCGAGCCGCGCGTCCGCAAGGCCTTCATGGCCCACCACGCGCAGCTGCTGGACCCGCAATGGTGGGCGCAATGTCGCCAGCGTGTGACACAAGGCCGAATTGAAAACATTTTCCCGTACGATAGTGACAGGCAGCTGCAGGACTTTCGTCGGCAGGCGCCTGTCACCGTCACTTCTTCACACTCAGGAGTCCCTCATGGTCTGAGGCAGTAATCATTGTCACGGTCGCCCGCACTCCCATGGGCGGCATGCTCGGCAGCCTGTCCGACCTGGCCGCTCACGAGCTGGGCGCCGTCGCCATCAAGGCCGCGGTCGAGCGCTCGGGCATCGCCGGGGAAGCGATCAACGAAGTCATCATGGGCAACGTGCTGCAGGCCGGGCAGGGACAGGCTCCCGCCCGCCAGGCCGCCCTGGGCGCCGGACTGCCCAAGGGAGTGGCGTGCACCACCATCCACAAAGTCTGCGGCTCGGGCCTGAAGGCCGCCATGTTCGCGCACGACCTGATCAAGGCCGGCAGCGCCGAGGTGGTGGTGGCCGGCGGCCAGGAAAGCATGAGCAACGCCCCCTACCTGCTGCTCAAGGGCCGCCAGGGCTACCGCTACGGCCACTCCACGGTTTACGACCACATGGCCCTGGACGGCCTGGAGGACGCCTACAGCCGCGGCACCGCCATGGGCGTGTTCGCCGAGGACTGCGCCGGCAAATACAACTTCAGCCGCGAAGAGCAGGACGCCTTTGCGCTGGAATCGCTGCGCCGCGCCCGCCAGGCCAGCGAGGACGGCAGCTTCGACTGGGAAATCGCCCCCGTGACCATCGCCGGCCGCAAGGGCGAGGTGGTCATCGCCAAGGACGAGGCGCCCGCCAAGGCCCTGCCGGAAAAAATCCCCACGCTGCGCCCTGCCTTCAAGAAGGACGGCACCATCACCGCCGCCAACGCCTCCTCCATCTCGGACGGGGCCGCCGCCATGGTGCTGACCACCGAATCCAAGGCCAGGGAGCTGGGCGCGACGCCCCTGGCGCGCATCGTGGCCCACACCCAGCACTCGCAGGAGCCGCAGTGGTTCACCACCGCGCCGGTGGGCGCCATCCAGAAGCTGCTCGACAAGACCGGCTGGAGCGTGGCGGACGTGGATCTGTTCGAGATCAACGAAGCCTTCGCGGTGGTCACCATGGCCGCCATGAAGGAGCTGAACCTGCCTCATGACAAGGTCAACATCCACGGCGGCGCCACCGCCCTGGGCCACCCCATCGGCGCCTCCGGCGCGCGCCTGCTGGCCACCCTGGTCGGCGCGCTGCGCAAGACCGGCGGCAAGCGCGGCATCGCCTCGCTGTGCATCGGCGGGGGCGAAGCCGTCGCTCTGGCCGTCGAGCTGGTCTAAGCAAGTCCGCCTGCCGGGCCGCGAGGCCCGGCAGGGCATCCGGGCTTTCCTCCGTTCTCTTTCCAGGCACGCCATGTCAGTCATCGAATCCCGCATCAATACGCGCTCCCAGGACTTCCAGGACAACGCCTCGGTCATGCAGGCCCTGATCGCCGACCTGCGCCGGAAACTGCAGCAGACCGCCCTGGGCGGGTCCGAACAGTCTCGCCAGCGCCACCTGGCGCGCGGCAAGCTGCTGCCGCGCGAGCGCGTGGAGCGGCTGCTGGATCCCGGCACCCCCTTCCTGGAACTGTCCCCGCTGGCGGCCCAGGACGTCTACGACAATGAATCGCCCGGTGCGGGCATCATCACCGGCATAGGCCGCGTGGCCGGCGTCGAATGCGTGATCGTCTGCAACGACGCCACCGTCAAGGTCGGGACCTACTACCCGCTGACGGTCAAGAAGCACCTGCGCGCCCAGGAGATCGCCCAGCAGAATCGCCTGCCGTGCATCTACCTGGTCGAGTCGGGCGGGGCCAACCTGCCCAACCAGGACGAAGTCTTCCCGGACCGCGACCATTTCGGCCGCATCTTCTACAACCAGGCCAACCTGTCGGCCCAGGGCGTCGCCCAGATCGCCGTGGTCATGGGTTCGTGCACGGCCGGCGGCGCCTACGTGCCCGCCATGAGCGATGAATCCATCATCGTGCGCGACCAGGGCACGATCTTCCTGGGCGGCCCGCCGCTGGTGAAGGCCGCCACGGGGGAGGAAGTCAGCGCCGAGGACCTGGGCGGGGGCGACGTGCACACGCGGCTGTCCGGGGTGGCAGACCACCTGGCCGAGGACGACCTGCACGCCCTGCAGCTGGCGCGCCGCTGCGTGGGCCGCCTGAATCGCAGCAAGCGCCTGCCCTGGCCCCTGCAGCCGGTGCGCGAGCCGCTGTACGATCCGCAGGAGCTCAACGGCATCATTCCCGCCGACACCCGCAAGCCCTACGACGTGCGCGAGGTCATCGCCCGCATCGTGGACGGCTCCGAATTCGACGAATTCAAGGCGCGCTTCGGCACCACCCTGGTCACGGGCTTCGCCCACATACACGGCATGCCGGTGGGCATCATCGCCAACAACGGCATCCTGTTCTCCGAGGCCGCCCAGAAGGGCACGCACTTCATCGAACTGTGCTGCCAGCGCAAGACGCCGCTGGTCTTTCTGCAGAACATCACGGGATTCATGGTGGGGCGCAAGTACGAGAACGAAGGCATCGCCCGCCACGGCGCCAAGATGGTCACGGCCGTGTCAACCGCCGCCGTGCCCAAATTCACCGTCATCCTGGGCGGCTCCTTCGGCGCAGGCAACTACGGCATGTGCGGCCGCGCCTTCGGCCCGCGCCTGTTGTTCCTGTGGCCCAACGCCCGCATTTCCGTCATGGGCGGCGAACAGGCCGCCAGCGTGCTGGCCACGGTGCGGCGCGACGGCCTGGAGGCCCGCGGCCAGAGCTGGAGCGCCCAGGAAGAAGAAGCCTTCAAGGCGCCCATACGCGCCCAGTACGAGCATGAAGGGCACCCGTACTACGCCACGGCGCGGCTGTGGGACGACGGCATCATCCAGCCCTCGGACACCCGGCGCGTGCTGGCCCTGGGCCTGTCCGCGGCCCTGAACGCCCCCATCGAAGACACCCGCTTCGGCGTGTTCCGCATGTAAGTCCACGGGAGACAGAAAACATGTTCCAGACCCTGCTGATCGCCAACCGCGGCGAAATCGCCTGCCGGGTGGCCGCCCCCGCCCGACGCCTGGGGCTGCGCCCCGTGGCCGTCTACTCGGACGCCGACGCGGACGCCCCGCACGTGCGCGCCTGCGACCAGGCCGTGCGCATCGGCGGCCCCGAGCCGCGCGACAGCTACCTGAAGATAGACGCCATCCTGGCCGCCGCGCGCGCCGCCGGCGCCCACGCCGTCCACCCCGGCTACGGCTTCCTGTCCGAGAACGAACATTTCGCCCGCGCCTGCGAGGAGGCCGGACTGATCTTCGTCGGCCCGCCCGCCCAGGCCATCGCGGCCATGGGCAGCAAGTCCGCCGCCAAGGCCCTGATGGAGCGCGCCGGCGTGCCGCTGGTGCCCGGCTACCACGGCGACGAGCAGGCCCCCGACTTCCTGCACCGGCAGGCCGACGCCATAGGCTACCCCGTGCTGATCAAGGCCAGCGCCGGCGGCGGGGGCAAGGGCATGCGCATCGTGGAATCGTCGGGCGCCTTCCTGGAAGCCCTGCGTTCCTGCCAGCGCGAGGCCGCCAGCAGCTTCGGCGACGATCGCGTCCTGATCGAGCGCTACATCACCAAGCCGCGCCACATCGAGATCCAGGTCTTCGGCGACCAGCACGGCCAGTACGTCTACCTGTTCGAGCGCGACTGCTCGGTGCAGCGCCGCCACCAGAAGGTCATCGAGGAAGCCCCCGCGCCCGGCATGACGGCCGAGCGGCGGCAAGCCATGGGAGAGGCGGCCATCGCCGCCGCGCGCGCCGTGAACTACGTGGGCGCCGGCACGGTGGAATTCATCGCCGAGCAGGACGGCCGCTTCTACTTCAGGGAGATAAACACCCGCCTGCAGGTCGAACACCCGGTCACGGAGCTGATCACCGGCCACGACCTGGTGGAGTGGCAGTTGCGCGTGGCCGACGGCCAGCCCCTGCCGGCCCGCCAGGAAGACCTGCGCATAGACGGCCATGCCATCGAGGTGCGCATCTACGCGGAAAATCCGGACAAGGACTTCCTGCCTTCCATCGGCACCCTGCGCACGCTGCGCTATCCGGAGCACGCGGCCTTTGCGCCCGGCCCGGTGCGCATCGACAGCGGCGTGCGCCAGGGCAGCGTCATCAGCCCCTTCTACGATCCCATGATCGCCAAGGTCATCACGCACGGCGCGGACCGCGAACAGGCCCGCCGCCGGCTGATCCGCACGCTGGCCGACACGCAGGTGGCGGGCGTGCACACCAACAAGACCTTTCTGCAGCGCCTGCTGGGCGATGCGGCATTCGCCCAGGCCGATCTGGATACCGGCCTGATCCCGCGCCGGCATGACGCATTGTTCCCGCAGGCCGGCGCCGTGCCCGCCGCCGTGCTGTCCCTGGCCGCCTGCGCCTTGCTGGCCCGCCAAGCCCTGCCGGGCCGGGACCGCAGCCCGACCCCGCCGGCCGATCCCTGGTCCGCCCGCGACGGCTGGCGGGTGGGCGGCGACTACCACCAGACCCTATCCCTGATGGCCGGGGAACAACGCCACGACCTGCGCCTGGAACGTCAGGAACAGGCTTGGCGCCTGCAGGCCGCCGACGGCGTGCGCCTGCTGGACTGGCAGGCCGCGGCCCGGCCCGACCAGCCCGAAGCGCAGACCCTGCGGGTCTGGCTGGACGGCGCCGAGCATCGCGGCCAGGTGCTGCAGGACGGCGACCAGCTGCAGGTGAGCCTGGACGGCGCGGACTGGGCGCTGAGCCTGTTCGACCCGCTGCTGGCCGCCGGCCAGGGCCGGGACGAAGGACATGGCGGCCGCTTGACCGCTCCCATGCCGGGCAAGATCACCGCCCTGAACGTGGACGCGGGCGCCAGCGTCAAGCGCGGCGACGTGCTGCTGGTCATGGAAGCCATGAAGATGGAGCACTCCATCCTGGCGCCGGCCGACGGCACCGTCACGGAACTGTTCTTCGCAGTCGGCGACCAGGTGCCCGAAGGCGCCGAGCTGGCCGCCATGGAGCACTAGCGCGCGGCGGGCCGATCCGGCGCGCCGCATTGCCGGACCGGCAAAATCAGCGTACAGTCGCAATCGGCAAGGGCCCCCGGAACGGGGCCCTTGCCGTTGAGACCCGATCATGAACGCCTTTTCCGCCCCTTCCTATTGCGGCCGCTTCGCGCCCAGCCCCAGCGGTCCCCTGCACGACGGCTCGCTGGTCGCCGCCATGGCCAGCCATCTGGAAGCCCGCGCCCGGCAAGGCCGCTGGCTGCTGCGCATCGAAGACATCGATGCGCCGCGCGTGGTGGCGGGGGCCGACCGGCTCATCATGCAGCAGCTGCAGGCCCTGGGCATGCGCTGGGACGGCGAACCCGTCTGGCAGCAGCAGCGCCTGAGGCGCTATCAGGAAGTCTTCGACGGCCTGCTGGAGCGCGGCCTGGTGTATGGCTGCGCCTGCACCCGCCAGGAAATCCAGGCTGCCTCGCGTCCGCCCGCGCCCGGGTCGCACGAACGCCCTTATCCAGGCACCTGCCGCCAGGGCGTGCCGGCCGGCCGTTCGGTGCGGGCCTGGCGCCTGCGCGTGCCCGAGGGCGTCGAACGCTTCAACGATCGCTGGGCGGGGCCGCAGCAGCAAGACGTGGCCCGCGACGTGGGCGACTTCACCCTGAAACGCGCGGACGGCATGTGGGCCTATCAATTCGTGGTGGTGATCGATGACGCCGACCAGGGCGTGACCGACGTGGTTCGCGGCGCCGACCTGCTGGACTCCACGGCGCGCCAGCGCGTGCTGCAGCATATCCTGGGCGTCCCCCTGCCGCGCACGCTGCACGTGCCGCTGGCCCTGGACGAACGCGGCCAGAAGCTGTCCAAGCAGAACCACGCGCCCGCCCTGGACCTGGTCCATCCCTTGCAGACCTTGAACCGCGCCTGGACTTTCCTGGGTTTCGAAGCCCTGGCCGCCGCCGGCATCGACGACTTCTGGTCCAGAGCGACGGCGGCGTGGGCGCAACGCTTTCCCTGGCCCGGTCCGGAGGACGATGGTTTCAAATAAACCACACATCGGGTGAGCCAAACTGCTCTTTGCCGCAATTATCAGGCGCCGTAGCAGCAGAGCGCCCAGGCCCCTGCGGCCCTAGGGAAAAAGCAAGCTTCGCACAGGGCCGGAGCGCCTGTCAGCCCAAGAAAATCCCCATTTGCCCCGCACCGTAAATCAGCGTAAAGTCTGACACAACGGTTACCGAACCACCCAGCCTTTTAATCACTTAGGACGGCAACCTTATACACATGTTTGATATCCTGGTTTCCCTATTCGAGACGTACTACAACCCCCAGGCCTGTCCCAAGGCGGAGGTTCTGGCCCACAAACTGGCCGCTATCGGCTTTGAAGACGAGGACATCAACGACGCACTCAGCTGGCTGCACGCCATGGGCGAGACATCGTCCCAGTGCCAGCCCCTGCAACAACGAAGCGACGCCAGCCTGCGCATTTTCTCGGACCACGAACAGCATGTGCTGGGCGCCGAAGCCATGGGCTTCATCACTTTCCTGCAGAACTCGGGCGCCTTGCCCGCGCATCTGCGTGAAATCCTGATCGAAAGCGCGATGGCGGTGGACGAAAGCCCCGTGTCGCTGGACAAGATCAAGATCGTCGCCCTGATGGTGCTCTGGAGCCACGAAGCGGAGATCGATCACCTGATCTTCGAAGAACTGCTCAGCGACGACTCCACGCGCCTGTCCCACTGAAACCAAACCCAAATGACAAAGCCCCGCGCAAGCGGGGCTTTGTCATTCAGGCGCCGCCCCGGCCAGCACGGACCGGGGCGCAGGTTCAAGGTATTTCCTGCAGTTGCGCGTCCAGCATGCGGCGCAGCAGGGCCTGCCCGCCGTCGGACACGGCAAACTCGCCATACCGGGCTTCCTCGAAGCGCCCGCCCGTACCTTCCGCAAAGAACCAGGCGTCCGTACCCGGAGTCCAGCCCGACTGGCGACGCTTCAAGCTCAGGCGCACGGCGTCCTGCGGCTCGGCCTGCTGCTCCACGCCCAGCCAGCGCGATTCTCCGTCCAGGTCCACATGCACTCCGCGCAGCTGCGCCACGCCCCGCTCGTCCAGCTGCAGGCTGGCCTGCAGCCGCCCGGCCTGGCGCACAGCCTGCTCCTGTTCGAGCGGCAGCCCGCCGATCAGGGCCGACACCTGCTGGGAGACGGCGAAGTTCAGCGCCATATAGTCGCCCTGCATCAGAGAACGGGGATCCACCGGCGCCAGCTCCAGCACCACGGGGCGGCCGCCGGACAGGATGCGTTCCTTCTGGACGATGACGGCATTGGCCACGCCCAGGACCAGCGCCAGACCGGCCAGCACGCCGGCCACGACTCCCCGAGGCGGGCTGGCCGGCGCAGCGGCCTGCCCGTCAAGGCGCCGTTCCCGGCCCAGCCCGGCCAGGACCACGCATCCGGCTCCGGTGGCCAGTAACAGCCAGGCCTTGTCCAACAGGCTGATGTCCAGCAGGTAGTAAAGCCGCCACAGGCTGAACAGCCCCAAGGCCACGCCCACGGCCAGCAGGCTGAGATAACGCCAGGCATAGGCGGCCAGGATCCAGCTCAAGGCCAGGGCCACGGGCGGATAGGGCAGCCAGGCCGCGCACAGGGCCGCCAGACCGGCAAAAGCGACCAGGCCGACCCGGGGACGCTCACGCCAGTCCCGCCAGTACAGGCCCAGAATGAACAGGGGCAGGATGGACACCAGTACGTCGACCACATTGAGGGGCGGGCGCTCCAGGTAGGCGCTCAGACCCCAGCGCACGGCTTCCCAGGCCACGCTGCGCCACAGGCCATGCAGCATCAGCGCCCAGAACAGCGGCATCCAGAAGGAGCCGCGGTCCGCCTGCTTGAAACTGCGGTGCCCCAGCCAGAGCGCCAGCAGGAAGAAAAGCAGGCCCGGAAGGCTCAGCAGCCAGCCCGGCGGTTCCCGCCTGCGTTCCAGCATCCGGTCGATGAACAGGTATTGCAGGCCCAGCAGCGCCCAGGCCGCCAGCAGGAAGCGCAGCACGAACTGGCCGCGCGCCTGGCGGTACAGCAGGCCGGCGACCAGCACGCCCAACAAGGCGCTGACTTCCCGCGGCCACGGGTAATAGCCGTCGATGAGCGGGGCGCTGAGCAGCAGCACGGCGCACAGCACCCAGCCACCCACCAGATCGCGGCGCGCCAGGGTCTGGGCGCGGACATACAGCAGCGGCGAGGCCAATGCCATCACCGCGCCCACCACGCCCATGGCCTCGATGCTCAAGTCCAGCGACAAGGCCAGATAAAGCAGCACCAGCAGGGGCAAGACGATGTAGAGCACCAGCTTGACCACGCGCAGATACCAGGGATAGTGCTCGTCGCCCGCGGGGTCAGCTTCGTCCCCGCCGGCGGCTGGCCGCGCATTCCGCCAGTGCGCCAGATGCAGCTGCAGGACGCGCAGCAGGCCCAGGCCCAGGGCGATCAGCACCGCCAGGGCCAGCAGGAAGGAGCTGTCGACCAGATAATCCAGCACCAGCGCGAACACGACGCCATAGGCGCCCAGCAGCGCCACCGCCGACATGAACAGATCGCTGCGCCACAGACGATAGAGCCCGTAGAGCGCCAGGTACAGGCCCAGCGCCGGCCACAGCCCCTGCTCGATCGCCAGAAGGGCGATGAAGCCGGCCACCGCCACGGCCGCGGACCGCGCCAGCAGCCGCCAGGGATCATGACGCGGCCGCCATACGGTTTCCGCCGCCAGGAGCAGCAGCGCATTGAGCCCCAGGCCCAGCCAGATCGGCCACGTTTCTGCGCCGCCCGCCCAATACGTCACCTGCGTGTCTATCCATAAGTACAGGGCGGCATTGAGCACGACCAGCCAGAGCACGGACAGGAACACGCTGCGCACCGTCAGCACCCAGGGCAGGATGAGGGCGGCCCACAAGGCGAACAGCTGCCAAGGGTCGGCCCCCGTCTGGTAGACCTGGCCGATCAGCGCGAACAGGCCGCCGCAGCCCACGGCCGCCAGCCCGGTCAGGGCCGCGGGCACGCCCAGATCATGGGACCAGCCGCCCTGGCGCCGCCGCATCAGCAGCGCCAGCAGGGCGGACAGGGCCAACGCCCCCTGGGCCAGCGCCAGCCTGGCCGTCGGCCCCCAGCCCGGCCAATTGGCGGCGATCCAGGTGATCAAACCGCTGGCCAGCAGCAAAACCGCCAGCCCCCAGGCCATTTTTGTCAGAAAGACTCGCCAGTCCGACGGCCATACGTTAGTCTTGTCAGGTCTCATAACTTGCATAGAGCGATTGGCACCTCGTATCATCCGCGCTATTGCCGCGGAATTGCTGTCACTGGAATCATATGGATAAAACACTCATCATTGCCGAGAAACCTTCTGTCGCCGTAGATATATCACGGGCATTGGGCGGTTTCACGCGAGAAGGTGACTATTTTGAAAGCGATCGCTATGTGCTGGCCTCCAGCATCGGCCATCTGCTGAGCCTGGTGGCTCCCAATGATCCCGTGCGCGGCAAGTGGAGCTTCACGCATCTGCCCGTGATTCCCCCGCAGTTCGAGCTCAACCCCACCGACAAGAAATCGGCCGAGCGCCTGAAGCTGCTGGTCAAACTGATCAAGCGCAAGGACGTCACCGCCGTCATCAACGCCTGTGACGCGGGACGCGAGGGCGAGCTGATCTTCCGCTACATCATGCAGTACGCCGGCGCCAAGAAGCCCGTGCAGCGCCTGTGGCTGCGTTCCATGACGCAGAGCGCCATCCGCGAGGCCTTCGAGAACCTGCGCGACGACGAAGACATGAAGCCGCTGGAGTCCGCGGCCCGCTCGCGCGCCGAAGCCGACTGGCTGGTGGGCATCAACGGCACGCGCGCCATGACGGCCTTCAACAGCAAGGACGGCGGCTTCTTCAAGACGCCCGTGGGCCGCGTGCAGACGCCCACCCTGGCCATCGTCAACGAACGCGAGAACCGCATCCGCCAGTTCGTCTCGCGCGACTACTGGGAAGTGCACGCCGACTTCGTGGCGGCCGCCGGCCTGTACACCGGCCGCTGGTTCGATCCCAAATTCGTCAAGGACGAGCACGACCCGGAAAAGCGCGACTCGCGCCTGTGGTCGCTGCCCGCCGCCCAGACCATCGTGGCCGCCTGCCGCGACAAGCCGGGCGTGGTCACCGAGGAATCCAAGCCCAGCACGCAGATCTCGCCCGCGCTGTTCGACCTGACCTCGCTGCAGCGCGAGGCCAACTCGCGCTTCGGCTTTTCCGCCAAGACCACCCTGGCCCTGGCCCAGACCCTGTACGAGCGCCACAAGGCCCTGACCTACCCCCGTACGGATTCGCGCTACCTGCCCGAAGACTACCTGGGCACCGTCAAGGACACCATGCGCGCCCTGGCCGACAGCGCCACGCCCGCCGCCGCTTCCGTCCAGCCTTTTGCCAGGACCGTGGTCCAGAACAACTGGGTCAAGCCCAACCGCCGCATCTTCGACAACAAGAAGGTGTCGGACCACTTCGCCATCATTCCCACGCTGCAGATCCCGCGCGAGCTGAGCGATGCCGAGAACAAGATCTACGAACTGGTGACGCGCCGCTTCCTGGCCGTGTTCTTCCCGGCCGCGGAATTCAAGGTCACCACCCGCATCACGGAAGTCTCGGGCTACCACTTCAAGACCGAAGGCAAGGTGCTGGTCTCGCCGGGCTGGCTGGCCATCTACGGACGCGACGCCCAGGGCGAGGACGCCTCGCTGGTGCCGGTGGCCGAGGGCGAGAAGGTGCGCACCGAGGACATCGCCCCCAAGGGGCTGGCCACCAAGCCGCCGGCGCGCTTCACCGAAGCCACGCTGCTGTCGGCCATGGAAGGTGCCGGCAAGCTGGTGGACGACGAAGCCCTGCGCGAAGCCATGTCAGAGCGCGGGCTGGGCACCCCGGCCACGCGCGCGGCCATCATCGAAGGCCTGCTCAACGAAGGCTACCTGCGCCGCGAGGGGCGCGAGCTGGTGCCCAGCGCCAAGGCGCGCCAGCTCATGACGCTGCTCTCGGGCCTGGGCGTGAGCGAACTGACCTCGCCCGAGCTGACCGGCGAATGGGAGCACCAGCTCAAGCAGATCGAGCAGCGCCAGCTGGACCGCGACGTCTTCATGCGCGAGATCGCGCAGATGACCCAGGTGATCGTCAAGCGCGCCAAGGAATACGAGCGCGACACCGTGCCGGGCGACTACGCCACGCTGCAGACCCCCTGCCCCAAGTGCGGCGGCGTGGTCAAGGAGAACTACCGCCGCTACGCCTGCACTTCCTGCGATTTTTCCATCGGCAAGCATCCGGGCGGGCGCACCTTCGAGCTGCCCGAAGTGGAAGAACTGCTGGCCAAGAAGGAACTGGGCCCGCTGCCCGGCTTCATCAGCAAGATGGGCCGGCCCTTTGCCGCCATCCTGCGCATCACCGACGACTACAAGCTGGAATTCGACTTCGGCCAGAACGACGAAGACGAGGACGAAGCCGTGGACTTCACCGGCCAGACTCCGGTCGGCCCCTGCCCCAAGTGCCAGTCCCCGGTATTCGAGCACGGCCTGCGCTACATCTGCGAAAAATCCGTCGGTCCGGCCAAGTCCTGCGATTTCCGCAGCGGCAAGGTCATCCTGCAGCAGGAGATCAACCGCGACCAGATGGCCAAGCTGCTGAACGAGGGCAAGACCGACCTGCTGGACGGTTTCGTGTCCTCGCGCACCAATCGCAAGTTCAAGGCCTTCCTGGTGCGCCAGGCCGACGGCAAGATCGGCTTCGAGTTCGAACCGCGTCCGGAGAAGACCGCGCGCAAGACCGCGGCCAAGAAGAGCGCGACCAAGGCCGCCGCCAAGAAGACCGCCGCCAAGAAAACGGCGGCGAGAAAGACGGCCGTGAAAAAAACCGCCGCCAAGGCGGCGGAATAAGACGCTGCCGCCGCCAAGGCAACGGCCTCCCTCCGGGAGGCCGTTTGCTTTGGATGATCCTGCGCGCCGCCAAGAACAGATGAGTTCTACCTGGATTTTCACTTTATATTAAAATAAGAATCGTTTTTATTTGCCTTACCTTTTATAACTCCATTTTCAGCCTAGCAGGCGTCCGATTCTGCATGCCGACAGACTCCAGCTCATCCTCCAACAACCGGCGCAGCCTACTGGTCGACGCCTTATGCGAGCATTATGACGATCTGCTCGGCCAGTTGCGCCGACGCTTTGGAGCCCATGCCTTTGTACAGGACGTGCTGCATGACGCCTGCGTGCGCTTGCTGGAGCGCCCCGAGCCCGCCCTTGTGCGTTCGCCCCTGCGCTTGCTGCGCCGCATCCTGAATCACCTTGCGATCGACCGCTATCGCAGCGATCAGGCGCGCGCACGCCATGACGCCCAATTCAGGGCCATGGACGAGCTGGCCTGCCCAACCGCCAATCCTGAACAACGGACCTGCGCACGCCAGCAGCTGGAGCGATTGATGCATGCCATCGACACCTTGCCGCCCCGCTGCCGCGAGGTCTTCATCCTGCACAAAATCCACGGCATGCATCAGGCCGACGTGGCCCGCCTGCAAGCCATTTCCATCAAGACCGTGGAAAAACATATACGGACGGGCCTGGCGCACTGCCGCCGCCGGATGGAGCGCTGCTGAATGAACCCGACGCCTGCCGAACAAGCCTGCCTGCCCCCAGAGCCCGACGGGCAGGGCATGGACAAGCTGCTGAGCCGTCACCAGGCCGAACTGCGCGTCCGCTTCCCCTTGCCCGACCTGGAGCGCCTGGCCCGCGATGCCGCCGAGCGCAAGCGCCAGCGCGAACGCCGGCGGGCCGGCGGGGGCCTGCTGGCCCTGGCAGCCTTAAGCGCGAGCCCGCGGGATTGGAACCCGGCCTGGCGCCACGAGCGCCTGAGCAGTCCTCTGAACGCCCAGGCCCAGGTAACGCTGCGCGACGGCACATCGGCGACGCTGGACCGCGACACCCGCCTGTCGGCCGCCTGGCGGTTGCGCAGCCGCGACCTGACCCTGGAGCAAGGGCGCGCCTACTTCGACGTCAGCCATTCCGCCTGGCGCCCTTTCCACGTTCAAGCCGGCCGCGTCCAGGTGCGAGTCCTGGGAACTCGCTTTGCCGTGGAGCAGGCCGCCTCTGCCGTGGCAGTGACCGTCGAAGAAGGCCGGGTGCACGTGCGCCACCAGGCGCATCCCGGCATCCAGGACCAGGAACTGGACGCAAACGAACGTCTGATCCTAAGCGATACGGGCCAGGCCAGCCGCGAAACGGTTCAGGCCGACAGGCTGTTGGCCTGGCAGCGCGGCCAGTTGATCATCAATGACCTGCCCCTGTCGCAAGCGCTGGCGCAATTGCAGCCCTACTTGCCCCAGCCCCTGCGCCTGGGCGACCCGGCGCTGGCCCGACAGCGCGTCAGCGCCGTCTTTCAACTGGCCTCATTGGCGCAGCTGCCTGCTCTGCTGCCGCATGTATGGCCGGTGTCCGTCCAGAAACAGGACGACGGAGGCCTGCTCTTGCTGCCCGCCAAGAAGTAACGTTTTGCAACGATGGTAGGGATGACTTCCGGTTGAAACGGCTAAGCCTGTTCAGACCTCTTTCCAAGGATTTCCGCTCATGCCCTTGCCGTTCATCGTTCGCCTGGCTCCGCTGGCCCTTGCCTGCGTGAGCGCGGCACTTCATGCCCAGTCCCTGACTTTCAGCCAGGCCGCCCAGCCCCTGGGCACGGCCTTGACCCGTATCGCCAGCCAGGCCGGGGTGCAAGTGTTCTTCACCCAGGACCTGGTCGAGAACCGCCAGGCGCCCGCCCTGCAAGGCCAGTACACGGCCCGCCAGGCCTTGCAAGCAGTACTGCAGGGATCAGGGCTGACCTTGAAGCCGGCGGGCCCCGATTCCTACACACTGCAAACGGCAGACGTCCCGCTCGGCGAGACAAAAACCATCCGACAGGGCGATACCCTGGCTGCGGTGACGGTCGTGGCCTCGCGCACGCCCTAAAACGAGGGAAGAAGCCGCCAATACCGTGTGGGTCATTGATTCGGAGCAGATCGCCGAGCAGACCCGGGGCGGCGTGCCGCTGAAGGAAATGCTGGGTCAGTTGATTCCTGGCCTGGACATGGGCGGGCAATCGCGCACCAATGCCGGCCAATACCTGCGCGGCCGTCCCACGCAAGTCATGATAGACGGCATCTCCCTGAACGGCTCGCGCCAGCTCAGCCGCCAGTTCGACTCCATCGACCCCTTCAATATCGAGCGTATCGAGGTCTTGTCCGGCGCAACCGCCATC
The DNA here is from genome assembly GCF_965112015.1 of Alcaligenes sp. Marseille-Q7550. NCBI lineage: Bacteria > Pseudomonadati > Pseudomonadota > Betaproteobacteria > Burkholderiales > Alcaligenaceae > Alcaligenes > Alcaligenes sp. Marseille-Q7550. The sequence goes on along the minus strand of NZ_CBCOPU010000001.1, from coordinate 190,969 downwards.
CACGGCGGCAACGCGACCGGCGGAATCATCAACATCATCACCAAGCGAGCAGAGCCCGGAGCGGCCAGTTTTGTTTCGGAGGTCGGGGTACGCAGCGGCCTGCGCGCCGGCGACGACCTGAACGCCACCTTGTCCCAATCGGTGCAGGGCGGCACCGATACCGTCCAGGCACGGCTGGCCCTGTCCTTGAGCCGCAACGGCGGCGCCTACGACAGCCGCGGCGACCGGGTGCTGCCCGACATCACCCAGACCGATCTGCAGTGGAACCGCTCGGTGGATCTGATGGGCGCGCTGAACGTAGATCTTCAAGACGCCGGCGAGCTGCGGCTGCTGGCCCAGTACTACGACTCCGGATTCCAGCCCGGCAAAGCCCTGTGGCTGCGACCCGGCACCGACGGCAGCATCCTGACCCCGTCCGAACTGGACATACGCAGCGGCTTCGACTCCGACTACAAGCCGCACACCGAACGCCAGATCCTGGCCGCCGACTACGTCAAGGGCGGCATTCTGGGCGGACAGGACTTGTACCTGAAGGCCTACGTGCGCAACGAGTCCATGCGTTTCTATCCCTATCCCGATTCGGACGCCAATCCGCTGGCGCCAGGCGCCCGCATCTACAACTGGAGCGTGTCCACCCAGGACACGCGCACTTTCGGCCTGAAGGCCATGCTGAACAAAGACTGGGAGCGCATCAGTCTGAACTACGGCCTGGACTACGACCATGAAACCTTCAAGGCCGACCAGACCATGTTCGACATCGCCAAGGCCATGAACAGCGGCGGCCTGGTATTTGACAAGACCAGCACCCTGAAGCGCTATCCCGGTTTCCGCAACCATATCCTGGGAGCCTTCGCGCAGGCCGATGCGCGCCTGAACGACAGGCTGAGCCTGAGCGCAGGCGTACGCCGCCAGCACGTACGCGTGCGGGTGGACGACTCTGTCCAAGCCGTCGAGCAGCGTCTGATGGCGGGCGGCGACGGCCAGGCCGCCGACCCCATTCCAGGCGGACGCAACAGCTACGGCACGACCTTGTTCAATGCCGGCCTGCTGTACAAGCTGACGCCCGCTCAGCAACTGTGGGCCAATTACTCCGAAGGCTTCGAGCTGGCCGACCCGGCCAAATACTACGGCACCGGGGCCAGCTACACCCTGGTCGGCAACCATTGGACGCTGGGCCGGCATCTCAGCGTGGAAGGCTCCACCATGTCAGCCATCAAGACCCGTTCGGCCGAGATAGGCTGGCGCTACAACGACGGCCCCCTGTCCGCCCAGGTAGCCTTGTTCCACTCGCAATCGGACAAATCCATCGTCCTGGACCGCAAAACGCTGAACATTTCCCTGATGGACACCAAGGTGCGCAACTACGGCCTGGAAGGCCAACTGGATCTGCGCCTGGGCGATGGCTGGAGCACCGGGGCCAGCTTGCTGCTGATCCGCAACGAAGAGCTGAAGGACGGCGACTGGCAGCGGCGCGGCGTCTACTACTCCAGCCCCTCCAAAGTCACCGCCTATGTCGGCAAGCAAAGCGGAAACTGGGCCGTTCGCGCCCAGCTTGCCCATTCCATGAAGCTGCGCAGCGACATCCCCAGCGTAGGCGGCGGCCAGCAGCAGGAATCCCTGCCCAGCCTGACGCTGGTCGATTTGCTGGGACGTTACCGCTTCGACCACAGCGCCCAGGCCAAGGGCACATTGTCCCTGGGCGTGCAGAACCTGTTCAACAAATCCTACGAGACGCGCTGGAGTCAGCAGGCCAAGCTGATCTACAGCGGCATTATCGCCCCCGGCGTGCTGGACTTCCGCGGCCAGGGACGCACTTACGCCCTGACCTACACCCTGGAATATTAAAAGGAGCGACATTCATGCCTTCACGTTGGACTCTGGCCATGCTGGCCCTCGGCTGCACGCTGGCCGCCCCTTTGCAAGCCCAGCGCCTGTGCGCCCCCGACACACCGCCCTTGCAGAACCAGGTCGGACCCGGGGTCTATGAACTGGCCTACAGCCCCAGCCAACAGGCGGTCTATGCGGCAGTGGCGGGCGGCTTCAAAGACGATGCGCCGCCCAGCAGCGTGGTGCGCCTGGACGCTGCGACCCTGCAAGAGCAGTCCCGCCTGCTCTTGCCTTATCGGGCCTTCGGGCTGGCCCTGGATGATGAAAAAGGGCGCTTATACGTGGGCCACTCTCTGCAGGGACGCATCAGCGTGGTGGATACGGCACGCAATCGGCGGCTGCACACCGTGCAGCTGAGCCGTCCGCGTCCGGACGGCAAGCGCTATGAGCACGATTTGCGCGGCTTGATCCTGGACAAGGCCAACAGCCAGTTGTTCGTGCCCGGCCTGTCGGCCGGCGACAGTGTTCTGTTCGTGCTGGACAGCGACACTCTCGTTCTGAAGAAAACCATTCCCAATCTGGGCATGTATCCGACCGGCTTGGCGCTGGATGAAGCTGGCCAGCGCCTGTTCGTCTCGACCATGGCGGGCGAGATCGCCGTGGTGGACGTCCGGACCCTGCGTGTACTGGGTCGATGGACCCTGACCGGGGTGCACCAGCCGGTCAACCTGGCCTATCACCAAGGGCGCCTGTATGTGGCCGATCAAGGCCTGGAGTCCATCACGCCGTGGCAGCAGCGCCTGCTGCCCAAGCGCGACTGGTCCGGATCGCGCCAACAGGTCCTGATGCTGGACCCGGACAATGGCCAGGTACTGGCTGCACAGGCCGCGCGGGGTCATCCGCTGGCACTGGCCGTCGACGCGGCAGCGGGCCTGCTGTACGTGACCGAGCGCAGCGACGGGCGCGTGGCAGCCTATACCCTGGACGGGCTGCGTCCCGTTGCCGCCGGCTTGACCGGCAAGCTGGCCAACAGCCTGGCGCTGGATGCCGCGCACAGCCGGGTCTACGGGTCTGTAAAAAATCCCGGCAAAAGCGAACAGCGCAGCGGCGAGTCCGTAGCGCTGGCCTGCCTCGAGCCTTGGACGGCCGTCGCTCAGAACGGGAAATAAAACAGGAACTTGGCCAGCACCACGATCAGCAGCACGTGCACGAAGACGCTGCGATGAATCAGGCGGGAGCGGCGCCCCGTCATGGCGCCGCGCCGGCTCAGGACCATGACGGTGACGAAATGGCCGAACACGCTGAGCGCCAGGACGATCTTGGCGCCCAGCAGCCAGGCGGGGCCGCCGCCCGCCTCGAACAGGGCGCGATGCTGCCAGGCCAGGCCCAGGCCGGCGCCGTACAGGACCAGCAGGACCCAGGGGACGATGCGGCGCGCACGCCGGCCCAGTTCCTGCTCCACCGCGCGCATGGCCGGCTGGGGCACGCGGCGGGCGATGGGCGAGAGCATCAGCACTTCGAAGAACACGGTGCCGATGAAGAACAGGGCGGCCAGCAAGTGCGCCAGGAGCAGGGCCAGGTAAGTCATGGAGGAAGCAGGCAGGGCGGATGATGAACTAACGATACACCAGGTCCCGCGCCCAGAGGCTGACTTCCGGCACATAGCTGATCACCATCAAACAGGCCACCACCACCAGCACGAAAGGCACCAGGGGCCTGACCAGTCTTTCCAGCGAGATGCCGGCCACGGCGCAGGCGGCGAACAGGTTCACGCCGAAGGGCGGGGTGACCATGCCCAGCGCCAGGTTGACCTACCATGCTGACGCCGAAATGCGCCGGATCGAGGCCGAAATGCAGGGCGACCGGCAGCAGCAGGGGGGCCAGCACCACGATGGAGGCGGAGGTCTCCACGAACATGCCGATGAGGAACAGGGCGGCGTTGACGCCCAGCAGAAAAGTGAAGGGGCTGTGGAAAATCTCGCCCAGCCAGGCCCCCAGGGCGGCCGGTATGCCGGCGCGGTTGAGCAGGAAGCCGAACACCCCGGCGTTGGCAATGATGAACATGATGACGGCGGTGGACACCACCGAGCGGTGCAACACCTTGGAGAGATCGCGCAAGGTCAGGCTGCGATAGACGAACAGGGCGACCGCCAAAGCGTACATGACGGCCACGGCCGAGGCTTCCGTCGGCGTGAAGATGCCGCCGTAGATGCCGCCCAGGATGATCACCGGCATCAGCAGGGCCAGCCAGGCCTGGCGCAGGGCGACCCCGAAGCCCAGGCGGCCCTGGCCATCCTGCAGGCCCAGGCCGTGGCGGCGCGCGTACAGCCACACGTACACCATCAGGGCGCCGCCGATCAGCAGCCCCGGCCCCAGGCCGGCCACGAACAGTTCGCCCACGGAGGTGTCGGTGGACACGGCGAACAGAATCATGGGGATGGACGGCGGAATGATGACGCCCAGCTCCGCGGCCGAGGCCTGCAGGGACGCGGCGAAAGGGCGCGGATAGCCGTGGCGCACCATGGCCGGGATCAGGATGCCTCCCGCGGCGAAGGTCGTGGCCTCGCTGGAGCCGGCCACCGCCGCGAAGATCATGCAGGTCAGCACGCAGCTGCAGGCCAGCCCGCCCTGGACGCCGCCCACCACGCTCCCGGCGCACTCCACCATGCCGGCCGAGATGCCGCCCGCCTCCATCAGGTCGCCGGCCAGGATGAAGAAGGGCACCGCCACCAGGGGATACTTGTCCAGCGCCGCATACAACTGCTGGGCGATGACCAGGAAGGTCATGCGGCCTTCCCAGGCCACCCCGGCCATATTGGCCAGTCCCACCGCGATGGCCACGGGCACGGTCAGCACGAAGAACAGCAGCATGGACAAGAGCATGATCTGGGGCACGGTGCCTTCTCCGCTTCAGGCTAGAGCTGGGTATCGTCCACGACGGCGGGCGCCGGGTTCTCGATCCAGCGCGCCAGCAGGCCCAGCATGGCCAGCACGGCGCCAATCGGGATGGCGATGTACACCCAGGAGATGGACCATTCCAGACTGGGCATGGTCTGGAAACGCACCCGCCAGCTCATCTGCCCACCCACCCAGGCCAGCAGGCCGAAGAACGCCAGGCAGATCAGCAGCACCACGCCGTCCAGCCAGCGCTGCGAGCGGGTGCCCAGCCACAGGCGCGCAACGTCCACGCTGAGCATGGCGCCCTGGCGCAAGGCCAGGCACAGGCCCAGCATCACGGTCCAGATCAAGGCGGCACGCGACCAGGCCTCGCTCCAGTCGGCGGGCGACTGGAGCACGAAACGGGCGATGACCTGGTAGAAGGCCGCCAGCACGGCCGACAGCAGCAAGGCCTGCGCCAGCCACGACACGACGCGGAACAGCCCCCGGTCCAGGACGGACAGCATGGCCTTCATGGCGCTTACTGCGTCTGGCGGATGGCCTCGACCAGTTCCTGGCCGAACTGCTTGTAGTACTGTGGATAGACGGGCTCGACCGCCTTGGCGAAGGCGGCATGGTCCACCGTATTGACCTGCATGCCTTCGGCCTTCACGGCGTCCACGCCGGATTTCTCGATGTCGTCCACGTAGGCGCGCATGGCCTGGGCGGCCGCCAGGCCCGCCTCCTTGAACTGCTGCTTGTCCGCGTCGGACAGGCCGTCATAGGCGGCCGGCGACATCAGCACCAGGGCCGGGCCGTACACGTGCGCCGTCAGGGACAGATACTTCTGCAATTGCGGCAGCTTGGCCGACACGATCACGGACAGCGGATTCTCCTGGCCGTCGATGGTGCCCTGCTGCAGGGCGGTGGCCACCTCCGGCCAGGCCATGGGCGTGGCCAGGATGCCCATCTGGCGGAAGGCGGCGATGTGGATGGGATTTTCCGTGGTGCGGATCTTCAGGCCCTTGGCGTCGGCCGGCGTATTGACCGGACGCACATTGTTGGTCAGGTGCCGGAAGCCCTGCTCGCCCCAGGCCAGCGCCACGATGCCGCGCTTGGGAAATTCCGCCAGCATGTCCTGGCCGATCTTGCCGTCCAGCACATGGCGGGCGTGATCCAGGTCGCGGAACAGGAAGGGGATGTCGAACACGCCGGTCTTGGGCACGAAGTTCAGGGTGGCGCCCGTGGACACGATGGCCAGATCTATGGTGCCCAGCTGCAGGCCTTCGATGACCTCGCGCTCGCCGCCCAGGGCGCTGTTGGGGAAGGCTTCGATCTTGTACTGGCCGCCTTTTTCCAGGGTTTGCGCCAGGGCCTTGGCGCCTGCTCCGTAGTTGGAGCTGGTGGACAGGGCGTAGGCCAGCTTCAGGGTGGTCTGCGCCCCCGCCGTGGCCGCCATGGTCAGGCCCAGTGTCAGGGCCGCGGCCAGAAGGCCGTTCTTCATCCGCTTGCACAGCATGACTTCCCCTCCTGTCTGAATGGATCAGATGTATTTAAATCTCAGGCTCTACAGGGCGACATTGGGGTTTCTACGCCCGTGCGCGCCCGAACCGGCTTATTCTTCCACGTACCAGTTGTCCTCGGACAGCATCACCTGCTGGTGCCCGTAGCCGGCCGGCATCATGGGGAAGCAGTTCTCCAGGGCCAGCACTTCCACGTTCAGGAAGAACGGCCCGTCATGGGCCAGGCAGCGCTCCAGCGCGGCGTCCAACTGGTCAGGCTGGGCCACCCGTTCGGCCTGCCAGCCAAACGAGCGCGCCAGGGCCACGAAGTCCGGCAGCGCCTCGTTGTAGCTGTGGCTGTAGCGTCCGTCGTGGATCAGTTCCTGCCACTGGCGCACCATGCCCATGTGACGGTTGTTGCACAGGATGACCTTGACCGGGGCGCGGTGCTGCACGGCGGTGGCCAGTTCCTGGATGTTCATCAGCACGGAAGCGTCGCCGCTGACGCACACCACCAGCTTGTCCGGATGAGCGATCTGCGCGCCCAGGGCGGCGGGCAAGCCGTAGCCCATGGTGCCGGCTCCGCCCGAGGTCAGCCAGCGGCGCGGCCGGTTGAAGTGGATGTACTGCGCGGCCCACATCTGGTGCTGGCCCACGTCGGTGGACACGATGGCGTCGCGCCCCTCCAGCTGCACATCCAGGCGCTGCAGCAGGTGTTGCGGCAGGCTGGCGTCGGTCTGCGGCGTGACCTTCAGGCATTCCTGGGCGCGCCAGACGCCGATGCGCTGCCACCAGTCATCCAGCCGTCCCGCGGGCAGGTCATGGGCCGAAAGCTCTTTGCGCAGGGCGCGCAACAGGGGGTAGCAGTCGCCCACCAAGGCCACGTCGGCGCGCACCACCTTGTCGATGGAACCGGGGTCTATGTCGATGTGGATCTTGCTGGCGTGCGGGCAGAAGTCCGACAGGCGGCCGGTGATGCGATCGTCGAAACGCGCGCCCACGCAGATGATGAGGTCCGCATGGTGCATGGCCAGGTTGGCCTCCAGCGTGCCGTGCATGCCCAGCATGACCAGGAACTGGCCGTCCCTGGCCGGATAGGCGCCCAGGCCCATCAGCGTCAGCGTGCAGGGCGCGCCGGTCTCCTGCACCAGGCTGGTGAAGGCGTGGCAGGCGTCGGCGCCCGAATTGATCAGGCCGCCACCGCCATAGAAGACCGGACGGCGGGCATGGGAAATCAGGGCGGCGGCGCGCTTGATGGCGGCCTCCTGTGCGGGAGCGGCCTGCGCGGCCGGGGGTTCGGCCTGGTCCGGCTCGGCGGCCTGGGCGGGCGCCGCGGCGATCTGGATGTCCTTGGGGAAGTCCAGCAGCACCGGGCCGGGGCGGCCCTGCGTGCACAGGCGCAGCGCCTTGGCCGCCAGCGCGGCCACGTCCTCGACGCGGCGCACCTGGGCGTTCCACTTGGTGACGGGGCGCGAGATGCCCACGGCGTCGCACTCCTGGAAGGCGGAGGTGCCGATGGCGGTGGTGGCGACCTGGCCGCTGATGCACAGCACGGGGATAGAATCGCACAAGGCGTCCAGCAGGCCCGAGGTGGTGTTGGCCATGCCGGGACCGGAAGTCACCAGGACCACGCCGGGCTTGCCGGTGCTGCGCGCGTAGCCTTCGGCCGCGTGCACGGCGGCCTGCTCGTGGCGCACCAGGATGTAGCGGATCCGCAGCTCGGTGTACAGGGCATCATACAGCGGTATCACCGCTCCGCCAGGATAGCCGAATATGGTATCCACCCCCTGGGCGATCAAGGTTTCGAGCAAGAGTTGCGCGCCGTTGCGAGCGGTCGGTTCGACTGACATGGTTACGTGGCCCTGCTTGTTTTGTAAGATAGAGATCGCCTTCCAGTTTATTCCTTTTTTACAGGCACATCCCTCATGGTCGCTCCACGCCAACCCTGGCACGTCGTCAAACCCTCGCAACTGCATGGCAACGGTGTGTTCGCCAACCGCGACATCCCCGCCGGCACCCGCATCCTGCAGTACGCCGGCAAGCGGCTGACGCCCGAGCAGGCCGATGCGCTGTTTCCCGTCAACCCGGACGATCCGTACCACACGTTCTTCTTTTCGCTGAGCAGCGGCAAGATCATCGACGGCGGGCAGGGCGGGAACGATTCGCGCTGGATCAACCACTCCTGCGCGCCCAACTGCGAAGGCCACGAGAACAGCGACGGCACGCGCGTCTACATCGTGGCCATGCGCGACATCCCCGCCGGAGAAGAACTGCTGTACGATTATTCCCTGGTCATCGATGACGAGATCACCGAAGAGCTGAAACAGAATTACCGCTGCCTGTGCGGCGCCCCCCAATGCCGGGGCACCATGATCGCCCCCCAGCCGGCCGACGAGCGCCGCCAGGCCGCCGCCGACGAACTGCGCCAGGCCGCCGCCGAACTGGAAGCCGAAATGGAGCATGCCCGCAACGCCCCTCTGGAAGAGGATGCGCCGGCCGGCGAAGATAAGAAGAAAGGCAAGAAGGACAAGAAATCCAAAAGAAAAAGGACGGCAAGAAGGACAAGAAAGCCGCCAAAAAAGACAAGAAGGACAAGAAAGAAAACAAGAAGAAGTAGGGCGCTTCGCGCCCGCCGGGTCCGCCCGGCCGCAACCCCGTCGCATGGCGGGGTTTTTTGGCTATCGCCAGTTCGCGGGGCAGAGATCGACTGGACGATAGCCAAGCCGGCCTTTGCAAAGACGCCGTTCAGGAAGTAGGCGGGCTCGTCTGGGCTGATGGCTTGCCGGTGCTGCGCACCGGTCCCCTTGCCGGCGAATCGCTCCGGGCGCGCCTTGAACTCGCCGCGTGGTTCGTACCGAACCACAAGCGTGCGGCTCAAACAGCAAGGCGCTTGCCTCCCGCCCCGACGCGCTGACAAGGACACCCGTGCGCAGCGCGGGCGAAGGACCCAGCCAAGCCGGCCCGCATGGCCCCCCTCAAGAAAACCGAGTCTTTCCCCTGCTTGGTCCAAAAAGACATTGCTCATATTGCAGCGCCCACGAACGTCGAGAAAGAACCTTTTTCGCCGTGCTCAGGACCTCACGCAGAGGCGTCCACCGGGGAAATCACCCAATGCCAGCGCGCCCCATGACCGCTAGCATGTAGCTTTGTCGCAAATCCCGAATCCATCCTCCATGGAACCACGCCTTCAAGAACCGCAGCAAGAACACCTGGTCACCCCGCCGGCGCCCCGCACCCGCATCCCTCTGCAGCTCGAAGACTGGGCCTCGGTCCTGATCATGGCCGCGCTGGCCCTGATCACCTTCGCCAACGTCATCGTGCGCTACCTGACCGACACTTCCTTTGCCTGGACCGAGGAAATCTCCATCTTCCTGCTCGTGGTGCTGACCATGAACGCCGGGGCCAGCGCCTTCGTGCGCCACCTGCACATCCGCATCGAAATCGTGGCCGACACCGGAGCCGAGCGCCGCCGGCGCCGCCTGGCCCTGTTCGGCATCGGCGTGACGCTGCTGTTCTTCATCGGCATGGCCGTCTTGTCGGGCCGCATGGCGCTGGACGAACTGGAGTGGGGCGACACCTCGCCCTCCATCGGCGTGCCCACCTGGTGGTACTCCATGTGGCTGCCCATCCTGTCCACCACCCTGAGCCTGCGCCTGCTGGGCATGTGGGTGCGCCGCTGGCGGGGCGAGCCATGATCGCCGCCGCACTCGCCGCCGCACTGTTCCTGATCTTCATCGCCCTGATGATCGTGGGCGTGCCCGTGGGCGTGGCCCTGGGCGCGGGCGGGGCCTTCGCCATCCTGATGTCCAACCTGGACACGCACTGGTTCGGCCTGATGGCCGTGCCCCAGAGCTTCTACGCCGGGCTGGCCAAGTACCCGCTGCTGGCCATCCCCATGTTCGTGCTGGTGGGCTCCATCTTCGACCGCTCCGGCGTGGCCAGCCGCCTGGTCAATTTCGCCATCGCCGTGGTGGGACGCGGGCCGGGCATGCTGCCGCTGGTGGCCATCGCCGTGGCCATGTTCCTGGGTGGCATCTCCGGTTCCGGGCCCGCCTGCGCGGCCGCCGTGGGCGCGGTGATGATAGGGGCCATGAAGCGCGCCGGCTATCCCAATCCCTTTTCCGCCAGCATCGTGGCCGCCGGGGCGGCCACCGACATCCTGATCCCGCCCTCGATCGCCTTCATCATCTATTCCGTGCTGGTGCCCGAGGCCTCCGTGCCGGCGCTGTTCGCCGCCGGCATGTTCCCCGGCATCCTGGCCGGCATAGGCCTGATCATCCCGGCGGTGTGGCTGTCGCGCCGCTACAAGCTGGGCACGGCCGAATCCCAACTGCCGCGCCCGCCGTTCTGGCGCAGCCTGCGCGAAGCGTCCTGGGGCCTGATCGCCCCGGTCATCATCCTGGGCGGCATGCGCATGGGCCTGTTCACGCCCACCGAGGCCGCGGTGGTGGCCGTGTTCTACGGTCTGTTCGTGGGCATGGCCGTCCATCGGACCATCAAGGTGCGCGACCTGTTCGACATCCTGCGCGAGGCCGCGGAACTGTCGGCCGTGATCATGATGGTGGTGGCGCTGGCCGGCATCTTCGCCTGGGCCCTGTCCACCCTGAGCATCGTCGATCCCCTGACCTCCGCCATCATCAACTCGGGTCTGGGCGAGTACGGCATCCTGGCGCTGATGATCGTCCTGCTGATCGTGCTGGGCATGTTCCTGGAATCGAACGCCGCCTACATCATGCTGGTGCCTCTGTTCGCGCCCCTGGCGCTGGCCTACGGCATAGACCCGCTGTACTTCGGCTTCCTGTTCGTGTTCAACCTGATCATCGGCATGATGACCCCGCCCGTGGGCGTGCTGTATTTCGTGGTCAGCGGCATCGGCAAGGTGCCGCTGGGAACCTTGATCCGGGATTCCTTCCCCTTTGTGCTGGTGCAGTGGGTCTCACCATGCTGCTGGTCATCGCACAACCCGAGATCGCCCTGTGGCTGCCGCGCCACCTGGGCTTCAACTAGAAGACTTCATCACCACTGATAAAAAAGGGAGACACGCCCCATGAAACTGCGACACATCCTGGCCGCCCTGGCCTGCACGGCCGCCACGCTGGCCGGCGCGCCCGCCGCGCAGGCGGCCTACAAGTCCGAATACAAATTGTCCATCGTGGTGGGCACCACCTTCCCCTGGGGACAGGGCGCGGTGATCTGGTCCGACCTGGTGCGCGAGCGCACCGACGGGCGCATCAACATCAAGATCTATCCCGGCACCTCGCTGGTGCAGGGCGACCAGACGCGCGAATTCACCGCCATCCGCCAGGGCCTGATCGACATGGCCGTGGGCTCCACCATCAACTGGTCGCCGCAGATCAAGCAGTTGAACCTGTTCTCGCTGCCCTTCCTGCAGCCGGACTCCAAGGCCACGGACGCGCTCATCCAGGGCGAGGTGGGCAAGGAACTGTTCGGCTACATCGAGAAGGCGGGGGTGGTGCCGCTGGCCTGGGGCGAGAACGGCTTTCGCCAGCTGAGCAATTCCAAGCATGAAGTCACCAAGCCCGAGGACATGAAGGGCCTGAAGCTGCGCGTGGTCGGCTCGCCGCTCTACATCGACACCTTCACCGCGCTGGGCGCCAACCCCACCCAGATGAGCTGGGCCGACGCCCAGCCCGCCCTGGCCAACAAGGCCGTGGACGGCCAGGAGAACCCGCTGTCCATCTACGCCGGCGCCAAGCTCTACGACGTGCAGCAGCAGTACCTGACGCTCTGGAACTACGTCTCCGATCCGCTGGTCTTCGTGGTCAACCGCGACGTCTGGAAGTCCTGGTCGCCCGAGGACCAGAAGATCGTGCGCGAAGCCGCCATCGAGGCCGGCAAGCGCGAGATCGAGATCGCCCGCAAAGGCATCACGGCCGAGGACCCCAGCCTGCTCAAGGAGATCGAAGGCCACGGCGTGACCATCACGCGCCTGACGCCCGAGCAGCACCAGGCCTTCGCGCAGGCCACCGCGCCCGTGGTCGAGAAATGGACCACGGACATAGGCGAGGACCTGGTGAAGAAGGCGCGCGAGGCCATCGCCCAGTCGCGCTGATGCCCATGGCGATCGGGCGGCGGCTCAGGCCCGCGCCCGGCTATATGTTTACGCCCGCGCCCGGCATAACCATGTGATCAGTCTGTCGTAGGGCGCGGGCGTCGAGCTTCCTAGAATGGATCCTTCCATTGCACTCCCGAAGGAAGCCGTCATGAAGCCCTATCTCGCACGCCGCCTGCTGGCCCTGTTCATCCTGACCGCCACCCAGGCCTGGGCGGCGGACGACGCCCCGCTGAAAGTCGGCGTGCGGGGCGGGGTGGACGAGCAGATCTGGGAAGTGGTCACCCAGGTGGCGGCCGAGCGCGGACTGAAGGTGCAGCCGGTGGTCATCACCGGCACCGCCAGCCCCAACGAGGCGCTGAACAACGGCGACCTGCACGCCAACGCCTTTCAGCACATCCCTTTCCTGAACGACCAGGTCAAGCAGCGCGGCTACCGCATCGTGCCGGTGGCCAACACCCTGATCTCGCCCATCGCCTTCTACTCGCGCCGGCACAAGGACATCAAGGATCTGCCCGAGGGCGCCAAGATCGGCATTCCCAACGACCCCAGCAACCAGACCCGCGCGCTGGTGGTGCTGCGCGACCACGGCCTGATCACCCTGCGGGACGGCGCGGACCCGCGCCAGGGCGCGGTGACGCTGGCCGACGTGGCGAGCAACCCGAAGAAGCTGGACTTCGTGGAGAGCACCTCCGTGGTGCTGGCCCGCTCCCTGCAGGACGTGGACGCCGCCGCCATCGTCAACAGCTTCGCCTACCAGGCCGGCCTGATCGCCACCCGCGACGGCATCGCCGTCGAGAAGGCCGAGGACAATCCCTATGTGAACATCATCGCGGTGCGCGAGCAGGACAAGGACGCGCCCTGGGTGCCCGAACTGGTCAAGGCCTACCACTCGCCCGCGGTCAAGGACTTCATCGAGAGCAAGTTCGAGGGCTCGGTGATTCCCGTCTTCGACTGAGAGCGCGTCCGCCATGTCCTCGCCCGCGCTCGACAAGTACCTGGCCGCCTTCCTGGAGACCCTGATCATGGTGGGAGTCTCCTCGGTGATCGCCATCGCGGCGGGGCTGCTCATCGCGCTTGTGCTGGCCATCACCGGCAAGGGCGGCATCCACCCCCTGCCGCGCTGCCACAAGGCGCTGTCGGTGCTGATCAACGCCTTCCGGGCCGTGCCCTTCATCATCCTGCTGATCGCCATGCTGCCGGTGACGCGCGCCCTGGTCGGCACCACGCTGGGCACCTGGGCGGCCATCGTGCCGCTGTCGGCCAACCTGATTCCCTTTTTCGCGCGCATCGCCCAGGTCAGCCTGAACGATGTGGACCCGGGCCTGATCGAGGCGGCGCGGGCCATGGGCTGCGAACGGCGCCACATCGTGCGCCACGTGCTGCTGCCCGAGGCGCTGCCGGGCATCATCGGCGGCATGACGGTCAGCGTCATCGCCATGATCAACGCCTCGGCCATGGCCGGCGCCGTGGGCGCGGGCGGCCTGGGAGACCTGGCCATACGCTACGGCTACGAGCGCTACGAGACCCGCGTCATGTTCGAGGTGATCGTGATCCTGATCGCGGTGGTGTCGCTGATCCAGTTCGCAGGCGAATGGCTCGCCCGGCGGGTGAACCACCGCTAGCAGGCTACTGGAAGGCGGTTTCCAGGAAGCTGCGCAGCTTGCGCGAATGCAGGCGCTCCTTGGGCATGTCGCGCAGCAGCTCCAGCGCCCGTATGCCGATATGCAGGTGCTGGCCCACCTGGCGGGCGTAGAACTCGCTGGCCATGCCCGGCAGCTTCAGCTCGCCGTGCAGCGGCTTGTCGGAGACGCACAGCAAGGTGCCGTAGGGCACGCGGAAGCGGAAGCCGTTGGCCGCGATGGTGGCCGACTCCATATCCAGCGCGATGGCGCGCGACTGCGACAGGCGGCGCACCGGCTCGTGATGATCGCGCAGCTCCCAGTTGCGGTTGTCGATGGAGGCCACCGTCCCCGTGCGCATGATGCGCTTGAGCTCCCAGCCCGACAGGCCCGCGACCTCGGCCACGGCCTGCTCCAGGGCCACCTGGATTTCCGCCAGCGGCGGGATGGGCACCCAGGTGGGCAGGTCGTCGTCCAGCACATGGTCCTGGCGCACGTAGCCATGGGCCAGCACGTAGTCGCCCAGGCGCTGCGTGGTGCGCAGGCCCGCGCAATGGCCCAGCATCAGCCAGGCGGCCGGGCGCAGCACCGCCACGTGATCGGTGATGGTCTTGGCGTTGGATGGGCCCACGCCGATGTTGATCAGGGTGATGCCGGTATGGTTGGCGCGCCGCAGGTGGTAGGAAGGCATCTGCGGGGCGCGCGCCAGCGGCGAGCCTATGGTGGCCGCATGGGCGCCGGCCGGCGTGATGATGTTGCCCGGCTCGACCAGGTCTATGTAGCCCTGGTCGTCGGCCGCCAGCACGTCGCGCGCCCACTGGCAGAACTCATCCACGTAGAACTGGGAGTTGGTGAACAGCACGAAGTTCTGGAAATACTCCGGGCGCGTGGCCGTGTAGTGCTGCAGTCGGTGCAGGGAATAGTCGATGCGCGGCGCGGTGAAGGGCGCCAGGGGCAGGGGCTCGTTGTGCACGCGCTCCCAGGTGCCGTTGACGATGGCGTCGTCCATGACGGCCAGGTCGGGCACGTCGAAATGGTCCCTCAAGGTGTCGCCCGGGGATTCGAGCACGATGGTGACGGCGGACTTCACCCCGTTGTTCAACGCGAAATGCAGGGGGATGGGCAGGGAGGACTCGCCGATCTCCACCTTCACGCCGTGGTTGCGGATCAGCAGCTCCAGCTGCTCGAGCAGGTAGTCGTGGTAGAGCTCGGGCGCGGTGATGGTAGTCATGTAGGTGCCGGGCTCGACCACGTGGCCGTAGGACAGGCGGCTGTCCACTTCCTGGTAGGTGTCCACGCGCAGGCGCACCGCCGGATAGCAGGCCCGGAAGCGCTGGCCGCGCGGAAAGCCCGTCTGCAGGCACTGGGCGAAGGAGTCGCGCAGGAAAGCCGTGTTGCGGTCGTAGATGGCGCGCAACTGCTCCACGGCCCGGCCGGCGTCCTCGTAACCGTCGAACGGGATCAGTTCGGGCGTGGACGTGGTGCGGGCATAACCGGTCTGCTCAAGCATGGCGACAGTTCCAAGGCAAAAAAACGAGTATAGAAAGACAGCATGACAATCATAAGCGGTTTATAGTGCCCGCTTATCGCTTCCGCCCCTTATCCTGCCGTGAACCAGATCATCAACGCCGTCCTGCCCACGTTCGCCCTGATCCTGCTGGGCTGGCTGGCCCGGCGCGGCGGCGTGCTGGGCGGGGAGGCCATGGACGCGCTCAACAAGTTCGTGGTCTACCTGGCCCTGCCGGCGCTGCTGTTCAAGGCCATGGCCGAAATCCCCCTGGACCAGTTGCGCCAGCCCGGCTTCATCGCCGCCACGCTGCTGAGCATCGCCGTCGTCTATCTGCTGGGCTGGCTGTCCAGCCGCCGCCAGTGCGTGGAGCGCGCGGACGCCGCCCTGGACGCGCTCTCGGCCTCCTACTCCAATTCCGGCTACATGGGCATCCCGTTGTGCCTGATGCTTTATGGTCCGCAAAGCCTGCCCGTGGTGGCGCTGGCCATCGTCATGACGGCCTGCCTGCTGTTCGCCTTCACCCTGGCCAAGATCGAGTTCCTGCGCCAGCGCGGCGGCAACGGCCTGGCCGTGGCCCTGACGGTGGGGCGTTCGCTGCTGAGCAACCCCCTGGTGCTGGCGCCGCTGGCCGGCGCAGCCTTCGCCCTGGGCGAACTGCGGCTGCCCGCGGGCCTGTCCAGCACCGCCGGCCTGCTGGGCGCGGCGGCCAGCCCCTGCGCTCTGGTTTGCATTGGACTGTTTCTGGCGCAACCGCAAGCCCCCCTGTCCACCCAGCGGACACGTCTTTCTGTTGTTTTGTGCCTAAAACTGCTCGTCCAGCCAGCCCTGGCTGCGCTGTTCGCCTTCGTTTTGTTCGATATGCCGGTGATGTGGGCCAGCATCGCCGTACTGCTTTCCGCCCTGCCCACCGGCACCGGTCCATTCATGCTCGCGGCGCTCTACATGCGGGATAGCGCCCTGATCTCGCGCTCCATCCTGTGGTCCACATTGCTGTCCGTGGCGACCGTTTCGGTGCTCGTACGTCTTCTACCTCATATATAAGACTTGTCGAAAACCAGTAAATACATTAAGTATGTAGTCTTATTACAATAAGTATGAGATTCGGGCAGGCCGACTCCTTCATAATTTAGCGTTATCCAACCTGGCGTTGTGCTGGACGCGCGTGTGCCGTCTGCCATCAAGCCGCAAAATTAGCCTCCGTTAGAGCTTGTTTGCGAGGGTTTAGCGTTTTTTATATGCCGTTGGATGACGGTCTGCTTGCCCTGATGCCATACGAGCCCCGACGCCTGCGCCGCGGCCAGCGTCCCGCGCCCGACCCCCGCCCGCCGGCTGTATCGGGCGGGTTGCAGCAGCGATGTACGCCCGGCCTTTGCTTCGGGTTGGTCTGCGACATCGCCTTTACCGAATCACTTTTCACTATCAGCAAGGGTAACCATGACCACACGAATCTCCTGCCAGCGATTGCAAGTCGCCGAGGTGCTTCATCAGTTCATCGAGCAAGAAGCCTTGCCCGGCACTGGTGTTTCCTCCGAGTCCTTCTGGGCTGGTTTCGACAAACTGGTACATGACCTGGCTCCCAAGAACCGCGCGCTGCTCGCCGAGCGCGACCGCCTGCAGGCCGAACTGGACAAATGGCACGGCGCGAACCCAGGTCCCATCGCCGACATGGGCGCCTACAAGACGTTCCTGAAATCCATCGGCTACCTGCACGATGCGCCCGCCTCCGTAAAGGTGAACACCGCCAACGTGGACACCGAGATCACCGACCAGGGCGGCCCGCAACTGGTCGTGCCCATCATGAACGCCCGCTACGCCCTGAACGCCGCGAACGCGCGCTGGGGCAGCCTGTACGATGCCCTGTACGGCACCAACGCCATCCCCGATACCGACGGCGCGGAGCGCGGCGGCGCCTACAACCCCGTGCGCGGCGCCAAGGTCATCGCCTTCGGCCGCCAGTTCCTGAACGACTCCATCCCGCTGGCCCAGGGCAGCCATGACCAGGCCACCTCCTACGCCATCGTCGACGGTGCCCTGCGCGTCACGCTGGAAGACGGCGGCAGCACCGGCCTGAAGGACACCACCACCCTGCTGGGCTACCGCGGCCAGCCCGACGCGCCCGAGGCCATCGTGTTCCTGCACAACGGCCTGCACTTCGAGCTGCAGATCGACGCCGACAGCCCCATCGGCAAGACCGATCCGGCCGGCGTGAAGGACATCGTCCTGGAATCGGCCCTGACCACCATCATGGACTGCGAAGACTCCGTGGCCGCCGTGGATGCCGAGGACAAGACCCTGGCCTACCGCAACTGGCTGGGCCTGATCACCGGCTCGCTGACCGAAGACATCCGCAAGGGCGACAAGGTCTTCACCCGCCGCCTGGCCGAAGACCGCCAGTACACCGACCTGCAAGGCAAGGCCCAGGTGCTGCCCGGCCGCTCGCTGATGTTCGTGCGCAACGTGGGCCACCTGATGACCAACCCCGCCATCATCGACGGCGAAGGCTTCGAGATCCCCGAAGGCATCCTGGACGCCGTGGTCACCACCCTGATCGGCATGCGCGACCTGCAGCTGAAGAAGAATTCGCGCACCGGCTCGCTGTACGTGGTCAAGCCCAAGATGCACGGCCCCGACGAAGTGGCCTTCGCCTGCGAAACCTTCGACCGCGTCGAAGCCCTGCTGGGCCTGCCCGCCAACACGGTCAAGATCGGCATCATGGACGAAGAGCGCCGCACCAGCGTGAACCTGAAGGCCGCCATCGCCAAGGCCACCGAGCGCGTGGTGTTCATCAACACCGGCTTCCTGGACCGCACCGGCGACGAGATCCACACCTGCATGCAGGCCGGCCCCGTCGTGCGCAAGGCCGACATGAAGCAAGCCACGTGGCAACCCGCCTACGAGCGCAACAACGTCCAGGTCGGCCTGCAGTGCGGCCTGCGCGGCCACGCCCAGATCGGCAAGGGCATGTGGGCCATGCCCGACCTGATGGCCGAGATGCTGGAGCAGAAGATCGCCCACCCCAAGGCCGGCGGCAACACCGCCTGAGTGCCTTCGCCCACGGCCGCCACGCTGCACGCGCTGCACTACCACCAGGTCAACGTGGTGGAAGTCCAGAAGAGCCTGGAAAACGAAAACAACGACTACCTGGACAGCATCCTGACCATCCCCGTGGTGGAGAAACCCACCTGGACCGCCCAGGAAATCCAGGAAGAGCTGGACAACAACGCCCAGGGCATCCTGGGTTACGTGGTGCGCTGGATCGACCAGGGCGTGGGCTGCTCCAAGGTGCCCGACATCCATGACGTGGGCCTGATGGAAGACCGCGCCACGCTGCGCATCTCCAGCCAGCACATCGCCAACTGGCTGCTGCACGGCGTCGTCACCCGCGACCAGGTCGTCCAGACCCTGCATCGCATGGCCGCCGTCGTGGACAAGCAGAACGCCGGCGACCCCGCCTACCGCGACATGGCCGGCAACTTCGACACGTCGGAGGCCTACAAGGCCGCCGAAGACCTGGTGCTCAAAGGCCTGGAACAGCCCAACGGCTACACCGAGCCCACGAGACCGAGGCTGCCTGGTCTTCAAAGAAGCCCACGCCACGGTCTAAGCCCGGCTGCGCCGCCCGCCCCGCGCGGGGCAGGCCCATCCCCAGGAATCCCCGCCTCGCCAGCGGGGATTTTTTTGCCGCCGGGCTGCCGGAATGCCGCATCGCCCAAGGTAAAAAGCGCCCCCTTGGGGCGGCAAGCCGAAGGCGCAGCGTGGTGGTATTTTTTACCGCCGGAACGATCAGGCCGCGATGACGGCGATGCCTTTGAAGACTCCCCTGCGCATGACCTTTCCTACCGACGCGCTGCGGGCGATTCCTGTTTGCCCGTTCTCGTTATAAACTCTTCTACATAACGAAACCGCCAACAGGAAATCCCATGAGATCTTTGCTGTTTTCCGCCGTCTGCCATGAGCCCATCGACCTGAGCCTGGCCGTGCTGAAGGGACGCCCCGGCACGCCAGCCCTGGCTTCCTGGACGCGGTTCCTGGGCTGCTTTCCGGCGCTGCGGCGCCATGGGAATCACACATGAGCGTATTTTTCGAGCAAAGCCAGATCGACCAGTGGATCAGCGAGGACGCTTCCTACCTGGACCTGACCAGCCACATGCTGGGCCTGACCGAGCAGCCGGCCATGCTGCGCTTCATGGTCAGGAACGAGATCACCGTGGCCGGCACCGAGGAAGTCGTGCGTCTGGTGCAGGCCTGCGGCGGCCAGACCCGGCTGCACCTGCGCAGCGGCGCGCGCGCCGCGCCCGGCCAGGCCCTGCTGCTGGCCCAGGGGCCGGCGCAGGCGCTGCTGCGCGCCTGGAAGGTGGGGCAGAACCTGCTGGAATTCGCCTGCGGAGTGGCCAGCCTGACGCATGAGGTCGTGCGGGCCGTGCAGGCCGTAAACCCCGCCGTGGCCGTGCTCACCACCCGCAAGCACGCGCCGGGGCTGCGCAAGCTGGCGCTCAAGGCCACCCTGGCCGGCGGCGCCATGCCCCACCGCCTGGGCCTGGGCGAGACCATTCTGGTCTTTCCCCAGCATCGCGCCCTGCTGGGCGGCTGGGGTGAAGTCAGGCAGGCCGTCGACCGCCACAAGCACGCCATGTGCGAAAAGAAGATCGTGATCGAAGCCGACGGCCTGGACGAGGCCCGCCGCGCGATCGAAGCCGGCGCCGACGTGGTCCAGTTCGACAAGGTGCCGCCCGAGATCCTGGCGCGCATCGTGCCCGAGCTGCGCGCCGCCCATCCCGGCGTCCCCCTGCTGGCGGCCGGCGGCATCCACGCCGGCAACGCCGCCGCCTATGCGGCCACGGGCGTGAATGCGCTGGTGACCAGCAGCCTGCACTACGCCAAACCGGCCGATATCGGCGTGAAGATCGAACTGGCCGGCGGCCGCGGCGAACAGACGCTGCCGGCCACCGGGATGCCGGCCACCGGAGTGCCGGCCACCGGAACCGACGGGTTTCGCTGAGCCGCGAGCCGGATGAAGCGCTCAGGGATACCCCCCATGCAGGCGCCGACCGGGCGGGCCTACACTAGGCCCTTGCCACATTTCCACTCATGCTCCGGAACGGGGGGTTCCACATGGCGGCGGCAGCAGGGCTGGACCTGTCGGGACTGTACCGCAGCCCGGTCTTTCATTCTCAGGCGGCGGACCCGTCGCATCAGGAACTGAGCAAAGTCATCTCCAAGCACGGCCTGACCTGGGGCCGGGGCCGCGTCAACACGACGCTGTTTCGCCGCGACATCAGCCGCATCAGCGTCATGATCCTGGGCTACGGGGCCGAAGTGGAGATCCAGGCCGACGGCTTCCAGGGCTTCAGCCTGGTGCAGATGCCCTTGCGCGGCGTCGCCGAATTCATCAGCGACGGCTGAACCCTGACCGCCTGTCCGGGCGAGGTCGCCATCCTGTCGCCGCGCCAGCAGGTGCGCACGCTCTGGCAGGGCGGTTGCGAACAGCTCATTCTCAAGGTTCCCCATGCCCTTTTCGACGGGGCCTCTGGGCAGGATGCGCCGGCAGGCGTACGCCCCGCTCCCGCAGGCAAGATCGACAGCCGCCACGCGCCGCAGTGGGCGGCCCTGATCCGGCAATTGCTGTCCTTGTCCGGCTCCGACCATCCCGCCTGGCTGCGCCATGTCGAGACCGGACTCGCCCTGTTCCTGCTGTGCCACGGCGTCGCCGAGGAGCCAGCGGCCCGCGAACAGGTTCTGCTCGGGTCACAGGCCCGGGCCGGGCTGGCGCGCCTGCGGCAGGCGCAGGCCTACGTGCTGGGTCACCTGCACGCTCCCGTTTCCCTGGCCGACCTGGCCAGCGCGGCCGGGCTCAGCCCGCGGGCGCTGCACATACTGTGCCGTCGCCACCATGGGGAATCGCCCATGAACTGGGCGCGCAACCTGCGCCTGGAGGCCGCGCGCCGACGCCTGCTGGCCGACCCGCGCGTCGGCGTCACCGAGGTGGCGCTGGCGCACGGCTTCGGGCACCTGGGCCGTTTCTCCGCCTACTACCAGGCGCGCTTCGGCGAATTGCCGAGCGCCACGGGGCGGCGCGCGCCGCCCGGTCCGGCCTAGATGAACATGGCCTTGTTGATCGGCAGATCGTGCTGCTTACAGTAGCTCAGGTAGTGGTCCATCATCCAGAACACATCCACGATCTCGATGATGCGATCCTGCTCGTCCAGGAACTCGATGGGCGTGCCCAGGTGGAACAAGGTCTCCATGCCCTCGTCGGAGACCAGGGTGTGCGTGCGGCCGGGACTTTCATGGATGTAGTCGCCCGCCCTGGCCACCCAGTCATATTCTTCGTAGCGCAGGCTGCCCTTCAGCACGTAGCCGGTCACCTTGGCGCGGTGCCGATGCCGGCCCAGCGAACCGCCCTTGTCCGCGCGCATGATGTGCACGGATACGTTGTTGCGCACGTCGAAGCTCAGGTGGCGCAGCCAGATGTTGGGGATGCAGGGAATCCACGGCGAGGTCTCTTCCGACGTGTCGAAATGGCCCTCCACCAGCGCAAACTGGTCCCGCACCTGATCCAGGCGCTGCTCCACCTCGATGTACTTGTCGACGGTCTGTTCCATGTGTTTGTCTCCTGTTGGAATGAAGGCGTGATGCCGGACTTCATTCTAGGAATCGGTACGCCGCCAAACTATCCGGAAACCGCATGATGTGGGGCGGCGTCTGTCCGCTTCCGGCACGGACCGCCCGCGCCCATGCCGGGCGCGCAAGAAAAAACCCGCCGAGGAGGCGGGTTTTTCAGGGAAAGGCAGCAGGACATAGCCGCGCACCTGCACCAGCAGTTCATCCAGCCAGGCCAGCATCAGGTCGATTTCCTGGGACGTGATGTTCAGGGCGGGCATGAAGCGCAGCAGATTGGGGCGGGGCGAATTGAGCAGCATGCCTTCGGGCGCGCGCTCGCGGGCGGCGTTGACGATGGCCGGACCGTCGTCCTGGTCCAGGATCAAAGCGCGCAGCAGGCCGGAGCCGCGCTCGCCCTGCATGCCCCACTTGGCGCTGATGGCCAGCAGGCCCTCGGACAGTTGCCGGGCGCGGGCGTTGACCGCGTCCAGGAAGCCGGGCGAGGTCAGTTCGTCGAACACGGCCACGCCGGCGGCGGTCATGAGAGGGTTGCCGTTGTAGGTGCCGCCCTGGTCGCCGGGCTGGAAGCAGGAGACTTCCTCGCGGGCGCACAGCGCCGACAGCGGCACGCCGCCGCCGATGCCCTTGCCCAGGGTCATGATGTCGGGACGAATGCCGGCATGCTCGTAGGCGAACAGCGTGCCGGTGCGGCCCATGCCGGTCTGCACCTCGTCCACGATCAGCAGCACTTTGTGCTCGTCGGCCAGGGCGCGCAGGCCCTGCAGGAACTCCACCGTGGCGCGGATGACCCCGGCCCCGCCCTGCACGTGCTCCAGCATGATGCCCACGGGCTTGTCGTCGATCAGGGCGCGGACCGATTCCAGATTGTTCAGTTCGGCCTTGGGGAAACCCTCCACCTGGGGCGCGAACAGGCGATCCCAGCCGGGTTTGCCCGAAGCGGACATGGTGGCCAGGGTGCGGCCATGGAAGGAATGGTCGAAGGTGATGATCTTGTAGGCGCCATCCTTGTTCAACTGGCCCCACTTGCGGGCCAGCTTGATCGCGCCTTCGTTGGCCTCGGCGCCGCTGTTGGCGAAGAACACGCGGTCAAAGCAGGAGTGCGTGACGATGCGCTTGGCCAGCTCGATGGAGGGCTCGTTGTAGAAGGCGGGCGAGGGATTGATCAGCTTGGCGGCCTGCTCGTTGATCGCCTTGATGACGCCGGCGGGACTGTGGCCCAGCGCGTTCACCGCCCAGCCCTGGACCGTGTCCAGGTATCGCTTGCCGTTGTGGTCTTCCAGCCAGGAACCTTCTCCTCGCACGAAAACCAACTCCGGACGCTGGGTAATTTCCATTAATGCACGTACACCGGCCCGATCGAATTCCATAACGGCAAACCTTGATCAAAGAAGAAAAAATAAACCAGCCCGGCGGCTGGACAAGCCAATTCTAACGCAGCCTGCCCCGCCCGGAACGCTTGAGCCTGGGACAATTGTCTTCCGGCCGCCGATTGTCCCTTTTCCGGCACAAACGGGGCGCCCGGGCCGGCCGCAAGCCGCGCGCCGACGGGCCTGGCAGCTAGAACAGGCCGTCCAGGTTCAGTTGGCGGGGCTGCTCCGGGGGCAGCTCGCTGATGGGCAGCAGGGCGCTGGCCTTGACGCCCAGCAGGCGCAGGCGCCGGTCCAGCACGGCGCGCTTCAGGTTCTGGCGCGCGGCGGCCAGGATGGCGTCGGCCGCCAGCACCGGCGCGGGCAGGGACAGGTCGCGGGTGACGATCTTGAAATCCTCGAACTTGAGCTTGACGCCTATGGTCTGGGCGCACATGCCGGACTTGCGCAGGTCCTGCTCCAGCTGCTCGCACAAGGCCTGCAGCACGGCCGACAGGCGGGCGCGGTCCTGGCGCACGTGCAGGTCACGCTCGAAGGTGGTTTCGCGGCTGGTGGACTTCGGGATGCGTTCGGTGGACAAGGGCCGCTCGTCCTGGCCCCGGGAGACGGCCATCAGCCACCGGGCGTAGCGCAGGCCGAAATGCTCCTGCAGCAGCTCGGCCGGCGCCGCCCCCATTTCCCCGATCTGGTGCATGCCCAGCCCCGCCACCTTCTGAAAGACCTTGGGGCCGATGCCGTTGATCTTGCCGACCGACATGGGCCAGATGCGCGTGGGCACGTCCTCCATGGTCAGCACGCAGGCGCCGTTGGGCGTGTTCAGCTCGGAGGCGATCTTGGACAGCAGCTTGTTGGGCGTGACGCCCACCGAACAGGTCAGGCCCGTGGCCTGGTTGACGGCGCGGCGGATCTGCTCGGCCAGGACCAGGCTGTCTTCGGTCCTGTGGCTGAGGTCCACGTAGATCTCGTCGATGCCGCGATCCTCGATGCGGTCGGACACCGTGGCCACGGCCTGCTTGAACAGGTGCGAAAAATGGCGATAGGCGTGGAAGTCGGCCGGCAGCAGGATGGCCTGGGGCGCCAGCTGGGCCGCCTTCATCAGGCCCATGGCGGAGAACACGCCCAACTGGCGCGCTTCGTAGGTGGAGGTGGTGACCACCCCGCGCCCGACATAATCCCCCAGGCGCGCCAGGCGCCAGCTGCCGTCGGGCAACTGGCGCGGCGCCTGGGTGCTGCGCCCGCCGATGACCACGGGCAGGCCGCGCAGATGCGGGTAGCGCAAGAGCTCCACGGAGGCGTAGAACGCATCCATGTCCACGTGCGCGATGCGTCGGTCAAGCGATTCCATCCCCTGCGCCTGGGCCTTGGCCAGCCTCCATACTGTATATATAGACACTATTGTAGCGTCAAGACCGAGCGCCCGGCTGAATGAACAGATGGATGACTTGGGTCACTAAATTAAATAACAGTGGCTTTTCGCTGAAGATATGTATTGAGATGATCTGACTTATAGCTGAAATTACGTATTGAGCCCGCTTGGATCACTCATATACTATGCAGCCACTCGTCAGCGAACCACACACCCCACAAGGAGGTTTTCATGAAAAAAACACTATTGGCCGCCGCACTGGCGGCCCTGGTCGCCGTACCCCTGGCCGGCCATGCCAAAACGCTGAGATGGTCCAGCCAGGGCGACTTCATGACCCTGGACCCGCACGCCCAGAATGAAAACCTCATCATCACCGGCAGCTCCTATGTGTACGAGCCGCTGGTGGACTACGACAAGGACTTCAAGATCGTGCCCTCGCTGGCCACGTCCTGGGAGCAGCGCGAACCCACCGTCTGGCGCTTCAAGCTGCGCGAAGGCGTGAAATTCCACAACGGCGAGCCCTTCTCGGCCGACGACGTGGTGTTCTCCATCCATCGCGCCCTGGCGCCCACCTCCAACTTCAAGGCCTACGTGAACGGCATCGACAAGGCCGTGAAGGTGGACGAGCACACGGTGGACATCATCACCACCGCCCCCAACCCCGTGCTGCTGCGCCAATTGACCAACGTGTTCATCATGAACAAGGACTGGTCGGAAAAGAACAACGCCGCCCAGCCGCAGGATTTCAACAAGAACGAGGAAACCTATTCCGCGCGCAACACGAACGGCACCGGCCCCTACAAGCTGAAGTCGCGTGAAGTGGACGTGCGCACCGTGTTCGTGGAAAACGAGCAGTGGTGGAACAAGGACAAGAAGATCGGCAACGTCACCGAAGTGATCTACACCCCGATCAAGCAGAACGCCACCCGCACGGCGGCGCTGCTCTCGGGCGAAGTGGACCTGGTGCTGGATCCGCCCGCCCAGGACCTGCAGCGTTTGCGCCAGCAGGCCAAGATCGTGGAAGGCAACGAATACCGCACCATCTTCCTGGGCCTGGACCAGAAGAGTCCCGAACTGAAGTACAGCGCCATCAAGGGCAAGAACCCCTTTGCCGACCAGCGCGTGCGCGAGGCCCTGTACCTGGCCATCGATACCGAGGCCATCAAGAAGGCCGTGATGCGCGGCTCCTCCGCCCCCACCGGCACCATGATCGCGCCCCAGGTCCATGGCTGGACCAAGGAGCTGGCCCAGCGCGTGCCCTACGACCTGGACAAGGCCAAGCAACTGCTCAAGGACGCCGGCTACGAGAACTCCCTGTCCTTCACGCTGGACTGCCCGAACAACCGCTACATCAACGATGAGGCCATCTGCCAGGCCGTGGTGGGCATGTGGGCCAAGGCCGGCGTCAAGGCCAGCCTGAACGCCATGCCGCGCGCCACCTACTTCCCCAAGGTGCAGAACTACGACACCAGCGCCTACCTGTTCGGCTGGGGCGCGCCCACCTTCGACGCCCTGTACACCCTGCCAAGCCTGATGCACAGCAAGGGCGAAGGCGCCGACGGCTCCTTCAACTTCGGCAACTACGAGAACGCCGAGGCGGACAAGCTGATCGACCAGATCAAGACCGAGACCGATACCGCCAAGCGCGACGCGGCCATCCACAAGGCCCTGGAGATCCACGCAAAGAAATTCGGCCACATCCCCCGGCACGACCAGATCATTCCCGGGGCCATGGCCAAGAACGTGGACGTGATCCACCGCGCCGACAACCGCCTGTCCGCCCAGTGGGTGACCATCAAGTAAACCCGTCCCGCGCCCGTCCCGCATCCGGGGCGGCGCACCTGTCCTGCCGCCGCAGGGAGCCATGCCCCCCATTGCGCAATCCATGGACGAATTCAAACTATAAAGACAACACTGGGGTCGCGAGTGATCCTCGCATTCCACCAGGAGCAGCCTATGCTGGTATTCATCATTCGCCGCCTGATCCAGGCGGTCCTCGTCATGCTGACGGTCAGCCTGCTGGCCTTCGTGCTTTTCCGCTACATCGGCGATCCGGTCACCATCATGCTGGGCCAGGACGCCACTGAACAGGATCGCATCCAGTTGCGCGCCAGCCTCGGGCTGGACCAGCC
Organism: Alcaligenes sp. Marseille-Q7550; assembly: GCF_965112015.1. NCBI lineage: Bacteria > Pseudomonadati > Pseudomonadota > Betaproteobacteria > Burkholderiales > Alcaligenaceae > Alcaligenes > Alcaligenes sp. Marseille-Q7550. Next base: position 164,072 of record NZ_CBCOPU010000001.1, on the reverse strand, counting down.
CGCGCCCGTCCAGTTCACCCGCTTCGTGAGCCAGGCGGTGCAGGGCGAGTTCGGCCTGTCGCTGCGCCAGGCCCAGCCGGTCTCCACACTGCTCAAGGAACGCCTGCCCGCCACCGTGGAGCTGTCCGTGGTGGCCGCCTTCCTGGCCCTGCTCATAGGCCTGCCGCTGGGGGTATACACCGCCCTGAAACGCAACGGCTTCCTCGCCCAGAGCGTGCTGGCCTTCTCCCTGCTGGGCATCTCGCTGCCCACCTTCCTGATCGGCATACTGCTGATCCTGGTCTTTTCCGTGCTGCTGGGCTGGCTGCCCAGCTACGGCCGCGGCGAGGTGGTGCGCCTGGGCTGGTGGAGCACGGGCCTGCTGACCTGGGACGGCATCAAGCACCTTATCCTGCCGGCCATCACCCTGTGCCTGTTCCAGCTCACGCTCATCCTGCGCCTGGTGCGCTCGGAGATGCTGGAAGTGCTGCGCGCCGACTACATCAAGTTCGCCCGCGCCCGCGGCCTTTCGCGGCGCGCCATCCACTTCGGACACGCCCTGAAGAACACCATGGCGCCGGTCATCACCATCACCGGACTGCAGCTGGGCGGCATCATCGCCTTCGCCATCGTGACCGAAACCGTCTTCCAGTGGCCGGGCATGGGCCTGCTCTTCATCCAGGCCGTGCAGTTCGCCGACATCCCTGTCATGGCGGCCTACCTGTGCCTGATCGCTCTGGTCTTCGTCATCATCAACCTGCTGGTCGACCTGCTGTACTTCCTGGTCGATCCGCGTTTGCGCTCCCAGTTGTCGGGCGCCAAGGGGCATTGACATGAGCGCCAGCCTGAAACGCGCCTGGAACAGCGACCTGGTCTGGTCGTGGCGCCATTCCCCCATGGCCGTCGCGGCCACCATCCTTACGCTGCTGCTGTTCATCGGCGCCCTGGGCGCCCGCTGGATAGCGCCCTTCGACCCCTTCGACCTGGCCTCCATCAACCTGATCGACGCGCTCAAGCCGCCCGTCTGGGCCGCCGACGGCGAGGCCCGCTACCTGCTGGGCACCGACAGCCAGGGCCGGGACCTGTATTCCGCCCTGCTGTACGGCACGCGCACCTCGCTGTTGATCGGCCTGGCCTCGGTGCTTCTGTCCATGCTCGCGGGCATCGTGCTGGGCCTGGTCGCCGGCTACGCGGGCGGACGCGTGGATGCCTTCATCATGCGGGTGGCCGACGTGCAGCTGTCCTTCCCGGCCATCCTGATCGCGCTGCTGATCGACGGCGTGGCGCGCGCCGTCTTCCCGCTGAACATGCACGATGCCATCGCCTTCCCGGTGCTGATCGGGGCCATCGCCCTGGCCGGCTGGCCGCAGTACGCCCGCACCGTGCGCGGCTCCACGCTGGTGGAGAAGAACCGCGAGTACGTCCAGGCCGCGCGCGTCATCGGCGTGTCCGCGCCGCGCATCATGTTCAGCCACGTGCTGCCCAACGTGACGGGGCCCGTGCTGGTGCTGGCCACCGTGCACCTGGCCACCGCCATCATCACCGAGGCCACCCTGTCCTTCCTGGGCGTGGGGGTGCCGGCCACCTCGCCCTCGCTGGGCACCCTGATCCGCATTGGCAACGACTTCCTGTTCTCCGGCGAGTGGTGGATCACCATCTTCCCCGGCGCCATGCTGGTGCTGCTGGTGCTGTCGGTCAACCTGCTGGGCGATTGGCTGCGCGACGCCCTGAACCCCAAACTGAACTGAACCATGACTGCCTTATTGACTGTCCAAGACCTGTGCGTCGAATTTCCGACCCGGCATGGCGTGCTGCATGCGCTCGATCATGTGTCGTTCTCCATCAGCGCCGGCGAAGTGCTGGGCGTGGTGGGGGAGTCGGGCGCCGGCAAGTCCCTGACCGGCTCCTCCATCATCGGCCTGCTCGATGCGCCCGGACGCATCAGCGGCGGGCGGATCCTGCTGGACGGCCAGCGCATCGACAATCTGGACGAAGAACAGATGCGCAAGGTGCGCGGCCGTCGGATCGGCGCCATCTTCCAGGACCCGCTGACCTCGCTCAACCCGCTGTACACCGTCGGCCGGCAGCTTGCCGAGACCATCGTGACGCACCTGCCGCTGTCCTGGAAACAGGCGCGCGAACGGGCCATCGAACTGCTGGAGGCCACCGGCATCCCGGCCGCGCGCGAGCGCATCGACCACTACCCGCACCAGTTCTCCGGCGGCATGCGCCAGCGCGTGGTGATCGCCCTGGCCCTGGCGGCCGAGCCCAAGCTGATCGTGGCCGACGAGCCCACCACCGCGCTGGACGTGTCCATCCAGGCGCAGATCATCGATCTGCTCAAGAAGCTGTGCCGCTCGCAGGGCACGGCCGTGATGCTGATCACGCACGATATGGGTGTGATCGCCGAGACGGCGGACCGCGTGGCCGTCATGTACGCCGGGCGCGTCATCGAGATCGGTCCGGTGCAGGACGTGATCCAGAAGCCCAGCCATCCCTATACCGCGGGCCTGATGCGCTCCATCCCCAACCTGCACGCCCAGCTGGAACGCCTGGAGCAGATCCCCGGCAGCATGCCGCGCCTGAACGCCATCCCCCCGGGCTGCGCCTTCAATCCGCGCTGCAGCCGCCGCATGGAGCGGTGCCTGCGCGAGCGTCCCGAACTGATGCCCGTTCCCCCACAAACGCTGGCGGCCTGTTGGCTGCATGAACAGGAGCCCGCATGAGCACCTCCCATCAAGCCCTGGTCCACGTCGAGGACGCCGCCTGCTGGTTCGACGTCTCGCCGCCGCTGCTCGAGCGCCTGGTGTACCGCAAGCCCAAGGTCAGCCTGCGCGCCGTGGACGGGGTGAGCTTCACCCTGAACAAGGGCGAAACCCTGGCCCTGGTGGGCGAGTCCGGCTGCGGCAAGTCCACCGTGGCGCGCCTGCTCACGGGCCTGTATTCGCTGACGCGCGGCGACATCCGCTTTGACGGCAAGTCCATCCAATCCATGGACAAGGCCGAGCTGCAGGCCATGCGCAAACGCCGCCAGATGATCTTCCAGGATCCCTACGCCAGCCTGAATCCGCGCTGGCGCGTGGGCCGCATCATCGCCGAGCCGCTGGTCACGCACACGCGCCTGACGGCCCAGGAGCAGGAGCAGAAGGTGGGCGAGCTGCTGACCCAGGTCGGCCTGAGCCCGGCGGATGCGCAGCGCTACCCGCACCAGTTCTCGGGCGGCCAGCGCCAGCGCATCTCCATTGCACGCGCCCTGGCCATGCAGCCCGAGTTCATCGTCTGCGACGAACCGACCTCGGCCCTGGACGTCTCCGTCCAGGCCCAGGTGCTCAACCTGATGAAGGACCTGCAGCGCGAACTGGGCCTGACCTATCTGTTCATCTCCCACAACCTGGCCGTGGTGCACCACGTGGCCGACCGGGTGGGCGTGATGTATCTGGGCCGCATCGTGGAAATCGCCGGCCGGGACGCCTTGTTCTCGCAGCCGCGCCACCCCTACACGCGCATGCTGCTGGGCGCCATTCCCGACATGAGCGGAGCCGGCAAGAGCCGCATCCCGGTGGCCGGCGAAGTGCCCAACCCGCTGAACCCGCCCTCGGGCTGCACCTTCCATCCGCGCTGTCCCCTGGCCAACGAACGCTGTCGCCGCGAGGCGCCGGCGCTGCTGGACACCGCCGGGCACGAAGTGGCCTGCCATGCGGTGCAGGAGGGTCGCAGCGAGCCGTGAATACGGGCTCTTCCTTGATGAAGTCACAGGGGGGCTCTACCTGTTCAGAAGCAGGGGAAGCTTGGGGTCGGCTAAGCAATGGCAAGAATGGTCTTTGTGAAGGCGCCATGGCCTTGGGTCACTGCGCTCCATGTCTTGATCACGCTGGCACACCGCCGTTTGGGCCAAGTAAAGCGATGCTGTTTTCTTGAGGGGGACTGGCTGGGGCTGGCGGGCGAGTCAGGGCTCTCGCCGCAGACCGTTGACCGGGGCAGGAGGCAAGACCCGTTCTGTTTGAGGGCGACGCTTGTGGCTTGTCCGGGGGACAAGCCACCGTCCGAGTTAACGGGGCGCCTGCTCCGGGCAATGGACAAGGGCACCCGTGCGCAGCACGGGCGAGAGGCCCAGCCGGACAGCCCCAGCCAGTCCCCCTCAAGAAGACCGAGACTCTTCCTTGCTTGGCCCAAACAACCCACCCCACAGGAACTCTCTTCCAACAAATCAAGCCCGCCGACGCAAAGGCTGCAGGCCCGGCGCCGGCGTGACGGCGGGGTGAGGGGCCTGCATGTGCAGGCTGCGGGTAGCCAGGGCCTGTTCGCAGGCGTCGTCGTGCGTGGCGAACAGCAGGGGCAGGCCGCAGTCGAGCAGCGCCTGCTCGACCTGCTCGGCCGCCCGACGATCCAGCGAGGCCGTGGGCTCGTCCAGGATCAGCAGCCGCGGACGCATGGCCAGCAGGCCCGCCAGGGCCACGCGCCGTTTCTGCCCGCCCGACAGCACGGCGCAGGGGCGCTGCGCCAGCTCGGCGATGTGCAGCGCCTCCAGCACGCCCCAGGCCCGCTCGGTGGCCTGGGCGTCATCCAATCCCAGGTTCAAGGGGCCGAAGCGCACGTCGTCCAGCACCGTGGGGCAGAACAGTTGATCGTCGGGGTTCTGGAACATGAAACCCACCGGCCCGCGCAACACGTCGAAATCGCGCGGCCGCGCCAGGGCGTGGCCCAAGATGCGCAAGCTTCCGCCGTGCAGGGGCAGAAAGCCCATCAGAGCCATCAGCAAAGTGGTCTTGCCCACTCCCGACGGCCCGCGCAAGGCCAGGCGCTCGCCCGGCAGCAGATCCAGGTCCAGCTGGTCCACGATGCGCAACCCGCCCTGCTCGACGCACAGGCCGCGCGCCTCGATCAGGGAATCGGCAGGGGTGGGGGAAATCGGTTTCATAAGGGCATCCATAACAGCAGCGCCAGCCCCATCAGGGCCAAGGCCGCCAGCAAGCCGTCGCGCCGCGCCGGGCCCGCGCCCGCCCGCACGAGGAAGCGGCCGCGATAGGCCCTGGCCTGCATGGCCCGGGCGATGGCGGTGGCGCGGTCCAGGCCGTCCAGGAACAGGTGGGCCAGCAGCAGGCCCAGCGTGCGATAGCTGTGCCGGTCGCCGCGAAAGCGAAAGCCGCGCGCCGCCAGCACGCGCTCCAGGCGCAGGCGCACCTGGCGAATGTCTTCCAGGTAGCGGATCATCAGAAAGGCCACCAGCGCCAGCTTGTCCGAGCGCGTCAGGGCCGCGATGCCGGCCGCCAGCGAATCGGCATTCTGACGGCGCAACGCGATGGCGCACAACAACATGGCCCCATTGGCCCGCGCCAGGGCGAGCAGTCCCAGGTCCAGGCCCGCCGGCGACAGGCTCCAGGCGGAAATGTCCACTGCCAGCAAAAGCAGCATGAACAGCAGCAATATATTGGCGGGGACCAGGCGGCGCAGCAAGGCGCGCTGCTGGCCGCGCCAGCGCCAGAGCGCCAGGGGCAGCAGCAGGACGGCCGCCAGGACGCTGCGCGCCAGATCGTGCGAGACGGCCAGCATCAGGCTGCCGGCGAACGCCAGCAGCAAAGGCAGCCGGGCGTCGCGCGCGGCCATCAGGAGCGCAGCAGCGCGAACACGTCCGGGCGCAGTTGCTGCAGGCCGCGCAGGCACAGCGCCGTCACCGCCGCCTCGATGGCGACGATGGGCAGGTGGAACACGAACAAGGTTGCAATGGCCTTGGCGAACAAATGGCCGCCGCTCAGGTACAGCAGCGCGGCGGCCACGAGCGCCGCGCCGCTGACGCCGGCGGCCGCGGCCAGCGCGCCGGCCAGCAGGGGCCGCGTCTGCAGCCAGGGGCAGGCCAGGTAATGGGCCAATACGGCCGGCAACCCCATGATGAGCAGGTTGGCGCCCCACACGGCAAAGCCGCCGAAGCCGAACAGGGCCGCCTGCAGCACCAGGGCCAAGGCGATGACGGGCACGGCGGTCCAGCCCAGCAGCGCACCCAGCAGCCCGTTCAGGATCAGGTGCACGCTGCCGGGCCCCACCGGCACGTGTATGGTGCCCAACGCGAAGAACACGCAGCCCAGCATGGCCGCCAGCGGAATGGTGCGCTCGTTCAGGCGGCGCACCGTGGCGGCCACCAGCGCGCCGGACAGGACCAGGCTGCTGGTGACGACGGGAGCGGACAGGATTCCTTCGGATAGATGCATGGTCGACGCCTAGCGGGGACGGCGGCGGCTGAGCCAGTACAGGTACGCGCCCGCCAAACCGACAATGTAGCCGATTCCGCCCACGATATCCGACAGGCGCACGCGCGCCTCCAGGCGGGCGATGTCCTGGCGGATCAAGGCCAGGTCGGCCGCCTGCGCGGCCGGCACGGCCGAGCCCGCCGAGGCGGCGCTGACGGCCACCTCGGCCTGGGCGCGATGGCCTTCCATGCCGTAGGCCACGGCCAGGTAATGGCCGTCGGGGGCGTCCGGCCACGCGAAGCGGCCCTGGGGGTCGGTCTGGGTGTAATGCCTGGGATCGCCGTCGATCGGGCCGGGCTGGGCGAAGAATTCCACCCGCTCGTCCACGGCGGGCGTGCCGTCGGAATAGAAAAGCTGGCCGGTGACGCCCTGCGCGCCGGACTGGGCCGACAGCATCAGGGCGTGGGACCAGGCCGCGCCCGCCCACAGGGCGGACAGGCCCAGCACGCCGGCGGCGAGTCGCTGGACCGTCTTCATCACTGGCCTGCGTTGAAGATCAGGTTGACGGAGATGGAGTTCTCGTCGGTCTTGGGATCGCCCTGCACGGGCACGCGGTGGCTGGCGGAAATGAAATTGCGGCCCGGCGTCACGTCGAAGAAGGCCTTGCCCTGCGCGTCGGTCCTGAGCGGACTGTCCTCGGAATCGTCGATGCCCACGGCCCAGCCGGCGGCCGGCCGCCCCTGGTACAGCACCTGGACCTCGACCTTCTCGCCGGCCTTGGGAGCCTGGGCGTTCAGGGCAAGGATCTCCGCCTCCTGACCTGCGGGCCGGCCGGCCTGGGCGGACCAGTCCATGATGTATTTGTGATACTTGACCGGATGCGTGCCATGCGTGGCGCCTTTGTTCTCGTCCTTGGCCACATTGATGGTCTTGCCGCCGGGGGCCTTGCTCCAGTAGCCATTGTCGAACACCAGGGTGGCCAGGGCGGGCTCGCCCGCAAAGCTCAGCACCACGCCCTTGTCGGTGTCCTGGCGCTGCACCTGCAGCGCCTTGCCCTGGGCGTCCACCGCCTGGACCTGCTTGACCTTGTCGTTGGCATAGGGCTCGAGACCGGCCTTGTGGCCGTAGACCACAGCCCAGTTGCCGTCCTGGGGCGCCAGCCAGGCATCATGCGCCTGGGCCAGGCCCGTCAAGGACAGGGACAGGGCCAATGCGGAAAGAAGGCTTTTTTTCATGACAGACTCCATCAATAAAAAACAGGTTAGAACGAAAGCTGGGCGCCCAGCATGACGCTGCGCGGCGCGCCCACGCCATAAAGCGGCTGGCCGGAGATCATGAACGCGCTGGAGGCGTACTTCTTGTCGAAAACATTGGCCACGTTCAGGTAGAGGCGATGCGTGCCCTTGTGCTTGAAGCGATAGCTGAGGCCGGCGTCGAACACGGTGTAGGCGCCCGCCATGCGCTGCTCGCGAAGCTCGGCGTCAGGCACATTGAGCGCCTGGCGGCCCACATGACGCACGGCCGCGAAACCGCCCAGGCCCAGTTCCGGGCGATAGGACACTTCCAGGCGGCTGGTGCTGCGCGGCACATTGGCCACGCGCGCGCCCACGGCATGGGGATCGGGATTGCGCAGCACCTCGCTGTCGGACCAGGCGGTGACGGCGGCCAGGTGCCAGTCGGGTACGAACTCCCAGCCCAGGGACAGTTCCACACCGTCGCGGCGCGTCTTGCCGAAGTTCTGCGCCACCCCGCCCACGGTGCCGATCTCGTTGCTGCTGGTCAGGCGATACCAGGCCAGGTCCGCCTCCAGCGAATCGAGCAGGTCGAACTTGGCGCCCACCTCGATCTGGTCGAAGGTATTGGGCTTCAGGTCCACGCCGCGCTTGTAGATGGCTTCCACGGGCGGCAAGGCGAAACCGCGGCTCCAGCTGCTGCGCAGATCCAGCCAGGAAGCGACCTGCGAGCTGAAGCCGACCTTGGGACTGAACTGCTTGTAGCGCTCGGTGGAGGAGCAGTCCCGTCCGTCGGCCAGCTCCCTGCCGCGCACCGAGCACTTGCCCTTGAAGGTATCGAAGCGCAGCCCCGCCGTGGGACGGAACACGGGCGTGGGCACCCACTGCACTTCGCCGAACAAGCCGGTGCTGTCCAGGCGGTAGCGGCGGTTGCTGCCGGGCTCCAGCCCCGCGCGCGAGCGATCCTGCTCGCCGTCGAAGCGCAGGTAGTCCGTGGTCTCGCGGTACAGCTCGAAGCCGCTGGTCCAGTTCAGTTCCGAACCGCCGCCCAGCATGTGGCGGCCGTTCAGGTTCATGCCCGCGCCCAGCACGGTGCGCTTGTAGTCATCCTCGCTCTGGCTCCAGGGCCGTCCGGCATCGCATCCTTGGGGTAGGTGGACCAGCGGGTCAAGGTCTGGTGCGTGGCGTAGGCGAAGCTCAGCAGCTTGAGCTGCTCGGACAGGGCATGGTTGACGTCCACCCGGCCCGTGAAGAAATCCTTCTTGCCGCCATCGCCCTGCACGCGCGGATCCACGCTGTAGGGGTCCCGGTCGAAGCGGTCCTGAGTGACATAGGAGCCGGCATCCCACCTGCCGCTGTAGGCGCGCCCCGAAAAAGCGATGTCCAGATCCGGATTGACGAACCAGTTGTAGCGCGCCGCCACCGTGCCCTTGTCGAAGCGCGAATCATCGCGGAAACCATTGCTGCGGCCCAGTTGCATGGCCGCATTGAATTGGCCGGCCTCGTTCTCGGCGCCAACGGCGCCCTGCAGGTCGCCCGTGCCGAAGGAGCCCCCGGACGCGTCCACCTCCTGGTAGTTGCCGCCCTTGCGGGTCTGCATCTCCACCAGGCCTGCACGGTTGAAGTTGCCGTACAGCACGGAGCTGGGACCTTTGTAGACAGTCATGCGCTCCAGTTCCAGCGGAATGACCACATTCAGATCCGCGTAGCCGTCATCGTGCGACATGGCTTCGTTCAAGGGGATGCCATCCAGCATGAAGCCCAGGCTGCCGCCATGTCCGCCGCCGCTGAAGCCGCGCACGGAGATCGAATCGGCGATGCCGCCCAGGTTGTAGTTGTCCACGCTGACGCCCGCCACGCGGTTCAGCAATTCCTGGGGCTGGCGCGTGACGGAGTCGCGGATCAGTTCCTGGTCAAAGCTCTGGGCCGTGACCGGCAGCACGTCGGCCCGCAATGCCTGACCCTTGAGCACGATGGCGTCCAGGCGGGGCGCCTGCTGCGCGTGGACGGTCGCGGCCAGACAGGCCGACAGGACGGCGGCGCTCCATGCGCACGGCCGGACGACAGAAACGTGACGCGACATGCCGCCGTCGCGACCCAGGTGCAACAACATCGAAATTCCTTGAGTGCCAGAGAATGACCGGCGGCCTGACGCGCGCAACGCGCTCGCCCAGAAGGATCAGCACCGGGGCAAATGGCGGCGCATCCCCGCCGGCGGCAGGCATGGCCCCATGTATCGTATGAAGAATTCATAAAAGTTCATACGGCGGCACAGAATAGCATAGTGGCGGCGGGAATCAATATGCCGCCCCCAAATACGCATATCGGTTTGAATATAGTCCTGATCAGCTTGGCGCAGGGCGTCGCCTCCACCCGCCCATCAGCGCTCTTTGGCCCGCATTCCCGCGTAAAACGCGTAAAATCGGACATTGCGCCCACGCCCCGAAACCGCCACAAGGAACGCCATGCGACGCCTAACCATTTCTGTCGAGGACAGCCTGGCCGACGCGTTCGATGAACTCGTCCAGAAGAAAAACTACCTGAACCGCTCCGAAGCCTTCCGCGACCTGGTCCGCAAGGAACTAGGCCAGCACGAGCTGCAGGATGACGGGGTGGAGTGGTGTGTGGCCACCGTGTCCTATGTGTACGACCACCACGAACGCCAGTTGGCCAACCGCCTGACCCAGATGCAGCACGACCATCACGACGTCATGGTGGTCTCCCAGCACATCCACCTGGACCATGCCCACTGCCTGGAAACCGCCATCCTGCGCGGTCCCATCGCCCAGGTGCGCGCTTGCGCGGACGCCATCGTGGCCCAGACCGGCGTGCGCCACGGCCACGTGCACATCGTGCCGGTGGAAGTCAGCGAGCACGCCCACACCCACGGCCACAGCGAGCACGTGCACGTCCAGCCGCTGCGCTAGGCGGGGCCGGAATCATCTGGCAGGAAGGTAAAGCCCAGGCGCCGCCTGGGCGAAGCCGCTAGCCCTGGCGCGCGGGAGCGAAATCCGCCAGGTGGCAGGACAGGATGTCGGCGATGGCGCGGTCATCCAGGCCGCGCTGGCGCAGGTCGGCCGACAGGGCGTCTATGTCCACGCGGGCCAGTTCGCGTTCGGCGCCGCGGGGTCGTTCATCGCGCACGATGCGGAAGTCGAAGTCCCGCTGGGCGGTCTTGCGCACTTCGTAGTACATGATCTCGTCAATCTCGTTCTCGGGCGTGAAGGTCAGCACCGTGGGCCGCATGTCGTACAGCTCGGCCGTCTGCACGTACTCGGAAGCGCAGATGATGACCGTGTCGCCCTTCTGGCAGGTGCGCGCGGCCGCGCCGTTGAGCACCACGCAACGCGAGCCGGGTTCGCCGTAGATCACGTAGGTGGATATGCGGGCGCCGCTGTCCTTGTTCCAGATCTCCACGAACTCCATGGGCAGGATGCCTGCCTTTTCACAGATTTCGGGATCCAGCGTGATGGACCCGTGGTAATTCAGGTCGGCGCCGGTAATCTTGATGCCATGCAGCTTCGCACGGACCACTTTTTTCATGACAACACTCTCTAGGGTGAATCAGTCCGCTTCGGGCGGACTCCTGGAGCCCTGTGGACGCGCCGGCGGCGCGGGCCCCGCAACCCCGTCGGGGGTAAGATGGAGTCTGAATGATAAACCCAGAAGCTTCGCGAAATACGTTTTTATCCACAAATGTTTACGGGAAAACCACAGCCAGGATGATTTTCCTGGGACGCACTCTGTGATGTAATTCCCCTTCCGTGCGCAACGCCCGGCCGACCTTTTTCATTTCCGACACGATACGCCCTCCATGCCCAACCTGCTCATCGAAAACATTCACAAACGCTACGGCTCCCTGGAAGTCCTCAAAGGGGTGTCGCTGAGCGCCGAGCCTGGAGACGTCATCAGCCTGATCGGCTCCAGCGGTTCGGGCAAGAGCACCTTCCTGCGCTGCATCAACTTCCTGGAGACGCCCAGCGCGGGCCGCATCGTCATCAAGGGAGAGGAACTCAAGACCCGGCCGGACCCCAGGACGGGCGAGCTGGCCGTGCAGGACAAGCAGCAGCTGATGCGCCTGCGCACCAGCCTGGCCATGGTGTTCCAGCACTTCAACCTGTGGTCCCACATGACGGTGCTGGAAAACATCATCGCCACGCCAATCCATGTGCAAGGCGTGGACAAGGCCCAGGCCATCGCCAAGGCCGAGCACTACCTGGACAAGGTCGGCCTGTCGCGCGACCTGGCCAGGCAATACCCGGCCTTCCTGTCCGGCGGCCAGCAGCAGCGCGTGGCCATCGCCCGGGCGCTGGCGCTGGAGCCCGAAGTGATGCTGTTCGATGAACCCACCTCCGCCCTGGACCCGGAACGGGTGGGCGAAGTGCTGCGCGTGATGCAGGACCTGGCCGAGGAAGGCCGCACCATGGTGGTGGTGACGCACGAAATGAGCTTTGCGCGCAATGTATCCACCAAGGTGGTCTACCTGCACGAAGGCGTGGTCGAGGAAGAAGGCGCGCCCGAACAGGTGCTGGTGGCCCCGCGCAGTCCCCGCCTGGCCCAGTTCCTGGCGGCCGGGGACCACCCGCGCTAACGCTTACTTGGGCCGGCGCATGTCGAACAGCGTCGTGTCCGAGACCTCGAAATAATCGCCGGGGCCGCCGCCGCGCAGAATGGGGCGCGGCAGGGCGGTCTGGTAGATGCCGTCCACGATGCAATCGGGCGACACGTGCACGCCCACGACTTCGCCCAGCACCATCCAGGTATCCAGTTCCTTGCCCTGCGAGTCCTGCAGGCGGAAATGATGCGTCAGCCTGCACTCCAGCGAAGCCGGACTCTCGCCCACGCGCGGCGCATCCACGAAGCGCGATTCCACCGGCGTCAGGCCGGCGATCTCGAACTCGCGCACGTCCTGCTCCAGGCTGGTCTGGTTCATGCGCTCGGCCAGCTCGCGCGTGGCCAGGTTCCAGGTGAACACGCCGGTCTCGATGGCGTTGCGGATGCTGTCCTTGTAGCCCACGCTGGAAAAGGCGATCACCGGCGGGCGGTAGTTGAACACATTGCAGAAACTGTAGGGGGCCAGGTTCAGCACGCCCTGCGTGCTCTTGGTGCCGATCCAGCCGATGACGCGAGGGCCGACGATGGAACTGATGGGGTCATGACGCAGCCCATGGCCTTGCGTCGGCTCGTAGAAATGAAAATCTTCCTGCACGGTTCTCTCTGTTGTTCATCAAGGAATACACCTCGGGAAATCCCGATAGCCCACGATATACTTTACAACTAAAATATAACTGCTGCAAACCGTTGAAACTCAAGGTTTTGCCTACCAACCCTGCCTTCCTGAACCATCCAGGCGCACGAATCATGCAGAACACCACCACACAATGGGCCTGTTTCGCATCCGGTGACCTGGAGCAGGTGCGCAATTCGGTCAGCGACTTGATCAAATCGCACCAGCTCAGCCAGTTGCGCGCCGACCAGACCCTGCAGACCCGACTGCGCCACGTGCAGTTCGGCCAGGTGGCGCTCAGCCGCCTGGGCTATGGCGCCGACGTGCACATCCAGCCCGAACACCTGGCCGGCTTCTACCTGGTGCAGATGCCGCAGTACGGCACCGCCCGCGTGCGCTGCGGCGGACAGACCGTGGAGTCCGCCCCCGACACCGCCACCATCCTCAACCCCAACGAGGACGTGGACATGGTCTGGCACGCCAACAACGAACAGCTCATGCTCAAGATAGACCGCAGCCTGGTCGAGCAGGCCGCGCGCGGGCTGGGGCTGGACGCGGGCCCGCAGGGGCTGGTCTTTCCGGTGCGCCTGCAGGCGCACACCCAGCCATCCTGGCAGATCATGCTGAGCTTCGTGCTGGACTGCGCCCGCAACTCGCAGGACATCCTGCGCTCGCCGCTGCTCGTCAGCCAGCTGGAACAACTGACCGTGACCACGCTGCTGGGCCTGCATCCGCCCGCCCAGGCCCAGCGCCAGCCGCTGGGCCGCGTGCTGCCGCGCCATCTGAAGAAGGTGGAAGCCTACCTGCAGGACAGGGCCCACCTGCCCATCACGGTGGACGAACTGAGCGCGGTGGCCGGGGTGAGCGCACGCACGCTGCAGCAGGCTTTCCGCGATCATTACGGCCTCAGCCCCATGCAGTACCTGCGCCAGGTGCGGCTGGACCGGCTGCGCCACGAACTGATGCATTCGGATGAAGCCCGCCTGTCCCTGGCCGACCTGGCCATGCGCTGGGGCTTCGCCCACCAGGGCCGCTTCAGCGCCGAATACCGCAGCCGTTTCGGCGAGACGCCGAGCCAGACCCTGCTGCGCGTGCGGGGCCTGCAGCACTGAGGCGGCCGGTCGCCGCCTGGCCAAGCCTCTGATCCGGTTCTAGCCCTTCAGGATGCGCTGCGCCGCCAGGTAGCCCGACTGGCCGCCCAGGCCGGGGCCGGGATGCACCGAGGCCCCGATCTGGTGCAGATTGCGCCAGGGCGTGGCGCCGCTGCGGGCCTTCTTGTGGCCGGCGAACGGGCGCATGAAGAAGAACTGATCGGGCGAACATACGCCGCTGTAGGGATCGCCGCCCACCAGGTTCATGTTCAAGGACTCCAGATCGACGGGGCTGAAGCTGCGCCGGCCGATGATCTTGCCGGCCAGGCCGGGCATCACGGTTTCCAGGCGCGCCTGCACGCGATCGGCCATGGCCTCGCGCACCGCCTCGGTCCAGCGCCCGTCGGGCGGCACGGCGATCTGTCCCGCCTCGTCGCCCTTGATGCGCGCGGGCAGTTCCTGCATCTGCACCCACAATATCCAGTGCCCGTCGGGGGCGCGGCTCGCATCCACCGCCACCGGCTGCCCCACGGCCAGGGTGGGGCGGGCCGGCAGGTAGCCGTTGTTGGCCATGACGACCGAGGCGCAGACCTGCTCCATGCTTTCGGTGACATGCACCATGGGCACGCGGGCCAGCTCCGGATCCACCCAGTCGGGCGGAGAATTCAAAGCGAAGTGGATCTGCATGCCGCCGCGGCCATAGTGATAGTCGCGGGCCGCCTGCTGCAGGGCGGGCTCGACCTCGGGCAGCAATTCGCCGTAGAGCTGGCCGGGCGTCACATTGCAGACCACGGCGCGGCGCGCCCGATAGACCTGCGCGCCCACGCTCACGCCCGTGGCCTTGCCGCCCTCGACCAGCACGCGGTCCACGTGCCGGCCGGTCAGCACGGCGCCGCCCGCCTGCTCGATGAGGCGGGTGAAAGCCTGCACGATGCGCGCGCTGCCGCCCTTGACCACCGGCATGCCGCCGCCGACCACGGCCCCGAAGGTCAGCTTGCCGATCAGGGCAGAGCTGGCTTCGTCCGGACCCAGGCCGCTGTGCAGCACCCAGGGCGCGATCATGGCGCGCGCCAGGTCCGTGCGCAAATCGCGCAAGGCCCAGCGCCGGAAGCTCTCCAGCGCCTGCGAGCCGAAGGCCAGCAGACCGTCCAGGCCGCGCTCGCGCCAGGCGCCGAACACCAGCTTGGCCATGGGCCAGCGGTAGGGCTCGCCGCCCAGCAGGCCGAACACCAGGCCGGCGTCCGGGCCGAACATGCGCGCCGCCATGGCGCCCAGGGCGTCGCCCTCGCCAGGCGCCAGGCTGTTGAAGCGGCGCACGGTATCGTCCATGTCCTGGCGCAAGGCCAGGGCCGGGCCGCCGGGAATGGCCAGGCCGGTGCTGTACTGACCCTGCGCGAACTCCAGGCCGGCCGCCGCCAGGGGGCCCGAGAGCGCCGCATAGGACGCCCCGCCCATGAACAGCGGATACCAGCTCGAGAGCACGTCGTGCGTAAAGCCCGGAAACAGCTCCTCGGTGCGTATGCAGCCGCCGGCCACGGCATTGCGCTCCAGCACCGTCACCTTCAGGCCCCGCTGGGCCAGCAGGGCCGCGCAGGTCAGGGAGTTCATCCCGCTGCCGACGATGACCACGTCGGCGCTGTGCGCCTCGCTCATGTCAACGGTCTCCTTGCGGGGTGGACAGGGTCGCGAAGCGGCCGCGATGGAAGACGGCCGGCTCGTGCTCGGTCAGCGTGTTGTGGCGCACCACCCGGCCGATGAACAGCGTATGGTCGCCGCCTTCGTGCTGGCGGTAGTTCTCGCACACGAACGTGGCCACGCAGTCGTCGATCAATGGCACGCCTTCTTCGCCGTCCATGTGCGAGACCAGCGCGAACTTGTCCTTGACCTGCGAGTTGGCGAAGCCCAGGGCCACGGGCACCTGCTCCTGGCTGATCACGTTGATGGCGAAGTGGCTGCAGTTCTGGAAAATCTCCAGGCTGGGGGAATGGTTCACCAGGCTCCACATCACCAGCGGCGGCTCCAGCGACAGGGAAGTGAAGGAGTTGATGGTCAGCCCCACCGCCCGGCCATCCGGACAGCGGGTGGTGACGATGGCCACGCCGGTCGGGAAATGGCCCAGCGCCTGGCGGAAAGCGCGGCTGTCGATCACGTTCGGGCCGCCCGCGGACTGGGCGCGGGGCCCGGCGGCCAGTACGGGAGCCGGCTCGGACGAAGGACGTTGCAGCGTAGCGGTCGGGGTCATGATGCTTCTCCTCGTGTATCAGGCGGCCACGGTCTGGCTCGCGCTCTGGGCAATCAGTTGCTGCGCCGCGCCCATGTCGTCCCAGGCGGGGAACAGCACGGGCGGGTGGTTGAAGGCGTTGGCCAGGAAATGCGCCAGGCGCGGATGCTGCTGGGCGGACGTCAGCAGGGCGAAGGACTGCTCGGTAGGCGGCACCAGCATGGAATTGGTCCAGCGCACCACCAGGTTCGCGTAGTTCCAGTAGCGATCGAACGTGGCCTGCATCCAGGCGCGGTCGAAGGCGCCCTCGCCGTGCTCCAGGATGCTGTCCAGGTAGACCTGGGCGGCCTTGGCGGCGTTATTGGAACCCTGGCCGGTGATGGGGTCGTTGACCACCACGGCATCGCCCAGGCCCAGCACGATACGGCCCGAGGGCAGCGTCAGCACGGGCTTGCGCACCGTGGGGGGGAAGGCTCCGGACAGATAGCCCTGCGCGTCGGTCAGTTCCACATTGCGGGCGCGGTCGGCCTCCCAGGGCAGGAAGTCGCGCAGGAAGGACAGGCTCTGCTCCAGGTGCGCCTCGGGCGTCTTGGCATCGCGGAAACGGTCCAGCGGGCCGCCGGGCACGCCTTCGAACACCATGATGTCGCAGGGGCCGGACAGGGTCAGGGAGGGGAACACGAAATATTCGCCCACGCCCGGGATGAAATTGAAGGACACGCGCGAATACTCGGGCGTGGGCTCCAGGCCGTGCACGTAGGTCAGGGCCAGGGCGCGCTGGGGCTTGTCGTAGGGAGAACGGTCGGCGTCGCGCTCGAACAGCTTGACCACCTCGCCCTTGCCGGCGGCCAGCATGGTCAGGTCGTATTCCTGCGTGATGCGCTCCAGCTCGGCCACGCCCACGTCTTCCAGGACCAGCTTGCCGCCGCGCTGCTCGAACAGCTCCAGCCAGTATGGCATCTTGACGCGCTGGTCGGTGGCCTGCGCCTCGCGGTCCAGGCGGCCGCTCCAGTCCACCGCCTTGGTGTCGGGCTGCTCGGGATTGGGCAGGGCGAAACCGATGCCCTGGACAGGCGGGCATTCCTCGTCCCAGAAATTCAGGCCCAGGCGGCGCTCCACGTCCAGAGCCTCGGCGAACATGCACTGGCTGGACATCACGCGGCCGCGGCGCACGTCGTCCGGGCTGCGGTTGGTGAACACGGCCACTTCATAGCCCTTGGCCAGCAGGCCGAATGCAACGGGCATGCCGGCCTGGCCGGCGCCCACGATAGCAACTTTACGCATAATGATTTCCTTCTAGGGGGTGAAGAGCTCCGGCTTCCCGGCCGGAGCCTCTTCGCCATGATTCAGGAGCGCTTGCCGCGCCACATCGATCTCGCCTTGCCCGACCCCGCCGCAGACGGCGAGATTTATGCAAAGGCACATGGTCAGGCGGGCGCCGCCCCGGGCGTCGCCCTGATTTCCTATTCGGCCAGCTTGGGGATGGCCGGCACGTTCTGCTCGGGACCCATGGCCGAATAGCCGCCGTCCACGGCATAGTCGGCGCCGGTCACGAAGCTGGCGGCGTCGGACAGCAGGAAGGCCACGACTTCGCCCACTTCCTGCGGGTCGCCCACGCGGCCCAGCAGGTGAAAGGCGGAGGCGACGCGATCGGTCTTGGCGCGATCGCCGCCGGTCAGCTCGTCCATCACGCGCGACCAGGTCCAGCCGGGCGAGACGGAATTGACGCGGATGCCGTCGGGGGCGAAGTCCATGGCCATGCTGCGCGTGAGCTGCAGCAGCGCCGCCTTGGACACGGGGTAGAGCCAGCGTCCGGTCTGGGCGATGGACGAGGAAATCGAGGTGAAGTTGACGATGGAACCGCCCCGGGGCAGCAGGGGCCGCACGGCCTTGGCGGCCTGCACGGCGCTGACCAGATTGATGTCCAGCGCCTTGAGCCAGTCCGCGCGGCTCGAGGCCATGCCCTCGTCCAGATAGGAGCAGGCCAGATTGACCAGGCCGTCCACGCGGCCGAAATGCGCCAGCACCTGCTGCACGGCGGCCTCGAGGCGGGCGTCGTCGGTGATGTCCGCTTCCCAGAACCTGGCGCGCGCCTCGTCCGCGCCCACCGCCTTGCGTCCGCCGACCGCATCGATGTCGAACACCGCCACGCGCGCGCCGTAGCCCAGCAGCACCTCGACCACGCCGGCGCCGATGCGGGTCGCCCCGCCAGTCACCACGAATACCTTGTCCTTGAGTCCTTTCATGTCACTCTCCTGCTTCGGGCCGTCAGAACGGCACCGCCACTTTCACAAAAAACTGCTTGCCTTCGGGGCGGCCGCGCACGCCCAGGTCCTGCTGGTACTTGGCGGTGATCAGCAGGCCCTTGTCGTTGGCGTAGCGGATGCTGGGGCCGATGGCGAAGGCCCGGGCACGGCCGTCCCCGGCCAGGGGGCCGCGGTCGCGCTCGATCTGCTGGTAGGCATAGCCGCCCACGCCCACCACCAGGCCGTTGCCCAGCCCCCAGCCCAGGGCATAGTCGGCATGGATGGCCTTGCCCGTGCGGGTGTCGGTGTCGCGATTGCGCATGTTGAAGTCGAACATCACCTTCAGGTCCGCGTTCAGGCCGCTGGGCTGGATGTAGCTCAGGGCGGCAGCGGGCTGGATGGCCCAGTAGTTGCGGCCCAGGTTGGCGCTGTCATTGACGTCGTAGCGGCCTGTGGGCGCCACGAAGTCCACGCCCAGGATGTAGTGCAGCTTCTCGCTGGGATGAAAGCCCAGCGCCGGGCCGAACACCACGTCGCCCAGGCCGCTGCGGCGCTGCGACTGGCCGGCGGCCTGCGCCTTGACGGTCAAGAGCGGCGCCAGCGCGTGAAAGGCCAGTTGGCCGCCCAGCACCTGCTGCTCCGTCACCCACACCAGGCGCGGCGCGATCACGCCCACGTCCACGCGGAAGTCCGGAATCGGCAGCTTGTCGCCATGGCGATCGCGCACCGAGTCGTAGCGCATGGCCCCGCCATAGATCAGCGCGTGCACGCCGGGCGGCGGCAAGGCGCCGCTCATGTAGTTCTCCAGGCCATCCGGATAGACGGGCAGGCCGTTGCCTTCGATGGCCCAGGCCGAGCCCGCGCCCAGCGAACCGGCCGCCAGCACGGCCGCCATTGCGTTCTTTTTCATGCCCCCCATGTCTCCACTCCTTTTCTTTTTGGGTTTGACAGTGAGGCCCATGGTAGGAGCGCGCCCAGAGCGGGTATATCCACTTTGCGCAGCGCCTGGCCGATAAACGCAGCAACACGCAAAAGCAGGGAAAACCCCGATCTCGTTTAGGCTTAAAGAAGAAGGCGCCGCGCCAGGCAATGGCGCGCGCCGGCATGCGTCCAGAACCGCCCGTCCCGGTCTTTAAACGGCTGTCAGCGAAACTCTCTCGCCAAGGCAGTTACGTAATAAGGAATATCACCGGCGATTTCACGAATGAACGGTTAAATGAAATCCAATACGGTAGTCTGCGCCCTTGGGCCATTTTCCAGCGAATCACCATGAGTCATCCCCTCGCCGCCACCTCTCCCAGCATCGGCACGCCCCGCCTGCGCGCGCGGCTTTCAAACCGCATCGCGGTCTGCCTGGCGGTGTTGGCCCTGGCGGTGACCTGGGCGCTGAACTGGCTCACGCCCATGAGCTCCGACGACTTCAGCTACGCCAATAAAGGCGTGTCATGGAATGCGGTCTGGCGCCACTACACGGGCTGGAGCGGGCGCCTGGTCGCGGATACGCTGTCCAGCTGGATGCTCAACCTGGAGCAGACCTGGATGGTCGCCACGCTCAACACCATGGCCGTGACCGGCCTGTCCCTCATCCTGGCCGCGCTGGGGGCCCGCCTGGCCGGCCGGACGCTGCGGCCGCAGCTCGTATTGCTGGTCTTCTTTCTTTACTGGCTCGCCAACCCCGACCTGGGACAGACCACCTTCTGGGTCGTGGGCGCCGCCAATTACCTGTGGCCCAATGTCTTCAACTTCGGCTTTGCGCTCGCCTATCTGTGGCGTCTGCGGCAAGGCTCCACGCCGCTCTGGCTGGCCGCGGCCCTGGCCCTGCTGGCCTTGCCGGCCGGCTGTTCCAACGAAAACACCGGCATCGTCACCTGGTGCCTGCTGGCCTGGCTGACCTACCGCCATGCCCGCCAACGCCCCCTGGGCGCATGGCCCCTCATCTGGCTGCTGTGCATGGCGGCCGGCATTGCCATACTGCTGCTGGCGCCGGGCAATCAGATCCGCGCCGAAGCCTTCGATCACTGGTACAGCCAGCCCGCGCTCGGGCGCGCCTTAGACCATTTCAGCCGCCGCTTTCCCGACGCCATGCTGCGCTACGCCGGCGTCTTCCTCATCCTGGGAGCGTGGCGCCTGCATGCCGGCCCGCCCTCCCCCAAAACTCGGCGCGCAATGGTTCTGCTGGTCGGCGCCTCCTGCCTGGCCAACGCCATTCTGGTCCTGGCGCCCAATATTCCGAAACGGGCCCTGAATGGCGGATTCATGTACCTGCTGGTCGCCCTGTCCCTGTATGGACACGACCTGCAGGACAAGGCGGCGCTCTGGCGGCGAGGCCTGTCCGTCACGCTCGCGGCCTGCGCCCTTGCATGGCTGCTGTCCGGCGGGCTCATGCTGCGCGCCTATCACGGCGCCTGGCAGCAGGACCAGGTCCGCAGGGCCATCATCGCCGACGGGCTGGAGCGCAAGCTGGCCCGCATCGAAATTCCCCAGTACCACTTCCGGCGCACGCTGCGCTCCCGGGACCGGTTCGACACCTTCTTCGATGGCAGCGCCCTGGCGAACTACTACAACAGCACGGCCACGATCGTCGAATACCCCGTCAAGGAACACTACGACCTGCACAAGCCGCCGCAACGCCTGGAATGAAAAAAACCCCGCGACCCGAAGGGCGCGGGGTTCATCCAGCCATGCGAAGCCGCTTACTGCTGCTTGGCGGCGCTCAGTTCCTTGATCTGCTCGCGGAAGTAGGCCAGGGCGGCGGGGCCGTCCACCTTCTTCTTCTCGGCGGCCTTCAGCCAATCCTCTTCGACGAAGGCCAGGCGCTGCTTCAGTTGTTCCAGGGCCTCGCCCTCGATGCGCACGGTCTTCAGGCCCTCCGCGGTCAGCTTCTCGATGGCCTTCTGCTCGGCGGCCTGCCACTTGGAGCCGAAATCGTTGGCCATCCATTCGCCGGTGATCTTCTCGATGGCGGCGCGGTCCTGTTCGGACAGGCTCCTCCACTTGCGCTCGTTCATGAACAGGTACTGGCTGGACTTGCCAAAGCCGCCCGGCACGGACACGGCGGTCTTGATCAGCTTGTCCAGCTTCCAGTTCTCGATCTGGTCGTACTGGAAGTACATGCCGTCGATCACGCCGCGCGAGAGCATTTCATAGCTGTCGGAGGCCGGCGCATTGACCGTGACGATGCCCAGGGCCTTGCCGATGGCATCGAACAGCGGGCTGGGCGAACGCAGCTTCATGCCCTTCAGATCGTCGATGGACTTCACGTCCTCGCGGCTGGTGAAGATCACCGTGGCCGGGCTGGTCCACACGCCCATCAGCTTGACGCCCTTGTGCTCGCCGGCGTCCATCATGAACTTTTCATAGGTGCGCCAGTAGGCCACCGAGTTCACGCCGCCGTCATCGGTGGTGAAAGGCAGCTCGGCGAATTCGATCAGCGGGAAACGGTTGGCGGTGTAGCTGTGCACCGACATGCCCAGGTCCGCCACGCCGTTGCGCACCAGGTCCAGGTGGGCCTGCGGCTTGCCCAGCGCATTGATGAACTCCACCTTCACGCGGCCTTCGGTGACCTTCTCCACTTCCTTGGCCCAGGGCTCGAACATCTCGGTGACGATGTAGTGGCCCGGCGGCATCCACTGGGAAAAACGCAGGGTGGTGACTTCGGCAGCCGCGGACGGCAGCGTCGGGGCCAGCGCGGCGGCGGCCAGGCCCAGGCTCAGACCCAGTTTCTTGAAAATACGCATATCGACTCCTCGTTGGTTATGTCTTGCCGGGGCAGGGCCCAGCGGCAAAATTTCGGTTTACATACTGTTGGGTATGACCAGGATGATCCAGGGCACGAAGATCAGCAGCAGCAGGCGCACGATGTCGGTGATCACGAAAGGCGTCACCCCGCGGATGATGGTGCCCAGCGACACGTCCGGCATCACGTTCTTGATCATGAAGATGTTCAGGCCCAGCGGCGGGGTGATCAGGCTGATCTCGGCGGCCACCACCACGATGATGCCGAACCACACCAGATCGAAGCCCAGCGAGGCCACGATGGGGTAGAAGATGGGCACGGTCAGCATGACCATGGACATGGTTTCCAGAAAGCACCCCAGCACCAGGTAGATGGCGCAGATGATCAGGATCACCGCGATGGGCGAGACGTCGATGCCCTCGATGAAGCCCAGCAACTGGCTGGGCAGGCCGGCCACCGTTAGGAAATTGGTGAACACCAGCGCGCCGATCACCAAGGCGAACATGATGGCGGTGGTCTGGGCCGCCCCGATCAACACGGTCAGGTACAGGCGCGGCTGCCAGCCGCGGCGCTTGAGCGTCATCACAAACGTGGCGGCGGCGCCGATGCCGGCTGCTTCCGTGGGGGTGAACACGCCGCCATAGATGCCGCCCATGATGACCACGAACAGCACGGTAATGGCCAGCACGCCCTTGGTGGCCTGCAGGCGCTCGCGCCAGCTGGCCTTCTCGCCGGGGCGGCCCAGGTTGGGATTGACAGCGGTAATGATGGTGACGGTGATCAGGTACATGAGCATGGCTACCATGCCGGGCAGAAAACCCGCGGCGAACAGCTTGCCGATGTCGGTTTCCGTCAGGATGCCGTAGACCACCATCATCACGCTGGGCGGGATCAGAATGCCCAGCGTGCCGCCGGCGGCGATGCTGCCGGTGGCCAGGCGGTCATCGTAGTTGTACTTGCGCATATTGGGCATGGCCACGCGGCCCATGGCAGCCGTGGTCGCCATGCTGGAGCCGCACAGGGCGCTGAAGGCGCCGCAAGCCACGATGGTGGCCATGGCCAGGCCGCCGCGCAGGTGGCCGATGAAGGCGTGCGCAGCCTTGTACAGGTCCTTGGACAGGCCCGAGGCGTTGACCAGATTGCCCATCAGGATGAACAGGGGCAGCACCGTGAAGCTGTAGCTCATGGCGGTGTCGAAGCTGGTCTGGGCCGCCATGGTCAGGGCGGCCTCCAGGCCGGTGAAATAGGCAAAGCCCAGCGTGCCCACCAGCAGCATGCCCCAGGCGATGGGCAGGCCCAGGAAAAGGCTGGCCAGCAGGACGACCAGTCCGATAATGGAAATCAACATGGAAACACTCCGTCTTTATCGGCGGGGGGAGCAGAAGACCTGGATCAGCGAGGCCAAGGTGGCGATCCCGGTCATGATGGAGATGACGTAGGCGAAGGGCGCGATGGGCACTCGCAAGCCGTTGCTCATGTCGCCGTAGTCCGCCAGCTGGGCGGCGTGCCCCCACAAGTAGACCGTCAGCACCGCCAGCATCACCGTGGAGGCGACGTTGATCAGGAACTGCTGCACGCGGCGCGCCAGCGGGCCCAGCCAGGCGTCGATCAGGCTGACCGTCAGGTGCTGCCGGTGCCAGGTCACGCGCGGCAGGGCGGCAAAGATCAGCACGCCCAGCAACAGTTCGCTGGCTTCATAGGCGCCCAGAAGGGGGGAATGAAACAGATACCGGCCCACCACGTCCACGGTGGTGATGCCGGTCATGAGGATCAGGATGACCACACAGACGGTATCCAGAATTGCTTCTACAACTCTTACCACTCCACGTGACCGTACCAGCTCCATCCCTGGCAGATCGTCGTTCATTACAGCTCCACTTGTCTCGGCCCGGTCGGGGCCAGTTTCCTCGGCGAGCATGCGGCGCTCGGTCGCGGACGCATCTCTTATATTTCTGTTCTAAATAGTTTATAGATGAACAAATCCACGTAAATAGAAAAAAACCCTTAAATCCATCCAGAATCATGAATTCCAGGAACACGTTGCCGGTTCGACTGCATACCCGGCAAGCCCTGGCAAATCTTCAATGAATAAAAAGCCCCCTGGAAAACCAGGAGGCTATCGCCGCAGCAGGATGTGAAGGACCTGCGCGATCAGATCGTCAAGGTCCCCACGCTGGCGCCGCCGCAGACGTACAGGGTCTGCCCGGTGACAAAACCGTTCTCCGGATCGGCGAAGAACATGGTGGCGCGGCTGATGTCGTCCACGCGGCCCAGACGCTTGACGGGAATGGAGGCGGCCAGCTGGGCCTCGCGCTCGCTGCCGGCGTCCACCACGTCGTAGAACATATTGGTCTGGATGGGGCCGGGAGCCAGCACATTGACCGTGATGCCCTGGTCGGCCAGCTCCAGCGCCCAGGTGCGGGCCATGCCCAGCATGCCGGCCTTGGTCGCCGAATAGGCGGTGCGCGTCTGCAGGCCCAGCACGCCGCGCGAGGACATCAGGATGATGCGGCCGAACTGGCGTTTGCGCATGGCCGGCAATACGGCCTGGGTGATCTGTATGGCCGAGCCCAGGTGGATCTGGGTCAGTCCCTGCAGGTCCTCCAGCTTCACTTCGGGCAGCAGGGCGGGCCAGATCACGCCGGCGTTGTGCACGAAGTGAGTCACCTCGAAGCGCTCTGCGATGTCTTGCGCGGCTTTTTCCGTGGCGGCGGCATCGAGCAGGTCCACCTGCACGCAATGCAGGCGCTCGTGGGTCCAGGGCAGCGCATTGCGGGCCATGGAGATCACGGTATAGCCGGCATCGAGCATCTTGCGACAGATGTCTTCGCCAATGCCGGTGCTGCCTCCGGTGACCACGGCGGTGTAGTGGGGTTGTGTCATGTCTTGTTCTCCAGGCAAATTCAGGGGACGGGACGGGCCACCAGCACGGCCACCCCGCCCTCGTCCAGCTCCAGGCTCAGGCGCACGGGCTGGTCGGCCTGCCCGCCTTCGGGCAGATGGGCGATGGCGAAGGGGCCGCAATCCAGTTGCACCGTGCCGATACGCCAGGGCAGGCGGGCGCGGAAGTAGGCCTCGTTGCTGTGGTGCAACGTGGTGGTGGCGCGCAGCACGCCGGTATCGGGCACCTGCTTCCAGATCAGGGTGGTGTGCAGGCAACGGTCGCAAACGTCGCGCACGGGGTACTGCACCGTGCCACAGGACGGGCAGACCTGCAGGGCGAATTCGCCGCGCTGCGCCGCCTCGGTCAGGCCCGCCGCCGGGGCGCTGCGCGCGCCGGGCGGCAGCACGCCGTTCAGGGCATCGGAAATCGTCATGGCTGGCCTCGTTCGAGCAGGGCCGCGGCGGTGCAGAGGCCGCGGTCATAGTTGATCATGCCAAAGCCGGAGACCAGGCCGATGCGCGCATCGCGCACCTGCGTGTCGCCGGCCGTGCCGGTCAGTTGCCGCAAGGCCTGCACCAGGCCCAGGTAGCCGCCGGCTGCGCCCGCCTGCCCCACCGACAGCTGGCCGCCGCTGGTGTTGAAGGGAAAGCTGCCCTCTATCGTGAATGTATGCTCGCGGATGAAGGCCGGTCCCTGGCCCTTGGCGCAAAAGCCCAGGTCCTCGAACTGCAATACATTGATGACCGGATAGTCATCGTAGGTTTCCAGGAAGTCCACGTCCGCCGGGCTCAGGCCAGCATGCTCGTAAAAGGCGTCCTTGTCCATGGCCCAGCCGCCGCGAAACTGCACGGGATCCTGGGGAAAGGCATTGTGGCGCTCGATGGTGGAACGGATGCGCACGTAAGGCAGGCCCAGTTCCTCGGCCTGTTCGCGGCGCATCACCAGAAAGCCTTCCGCGCCCGCGCAGGGCATGACGCAGTCGAACAGATGGATGGGGTCGGCGATGACGCGCGCCTCCAGGTACTGCTCCAGCGTCAGGGGCTTTTTCATCAAGGCATGCGGATTGCGCAGCGCATTGTCGCGCTGGGCCACGCACAGCTTGCCGAAATCTTCGCGGGTGGCGCCGAAATGGCGCATGTAATAGTCGGTCAGCAGCGCGAAGCTGGCATTGGGTCCGCCTGCGCCGTAGGGGTAGACGGCGTCCTGCGAGAAACGCGAGAAGCCGGCCACCGTGTTCTTGAAGGATTCGAGCTGGTTCGTGTCGCCCGCGATGCAGGCCACGATGGACGCATCGCCGCACTGCACGGCGCGCGCCGCGCGGCGCAGGGCCACCACGCCGCTGGCCCCGCCCATGGGGATATGGTCCAGCCAGCGCGGACTCATCTGGAAGTGCTGCATCAGGCCCACGGCGGTGTCCGTGCCCAGCGTGAAGCTGGACACGCACACGCCGTCGACATCGGCCTTGCTCAGGCCAGCCTCGCGGATGGCCTGGCCCAGGGCCGCGCCCAGCCACCAGTGCGCCGTCTGCTCGGAGTGGCGCTGGTAGGGAATGGTCACCGGCGTGGTCAGCACGACGTCGTCGTAGGCCATCCGGGCTTTTGGCTTCAAGGCCATGACTCAGGCCTCCTGGCGCTTTTTCAGGTGATTGGTGTTGATGCAGTCGGGATTGGCCAGGGCCGCCAGGGCCACGGTCTTGAGCTCGCCGCGCTGGATCTTGTTGGTGGAGGTCAGGGGCAGCGCATCCACGAACAGGACGTAGCCGGGCACCTTGAAATAGGCCAGCTGCGTCAGGCCCCACTTGACCAGCTCGACGGCGGCCTTCTCCTTGTCCTCGCGGCTGGCCAGCGGCGCGTGCGGCACGACCAGGGCCATGACTTCGTCGCCGCGGATGTCATCGGGCACGGCGGCCACGGCAATGGAGCGCACCAGCGGGTTCTGCTGCAGGATGTTCTCCACTTCCACGGCGGCGATGTTCTCGCCGCTGCGGCGGATCACGTTCTTCTTGCGGTCCACGAAATGCAGATAGCCTTGCGCGTCGCGGCGCACGATGTCCCCGGTATGGAACCAGCCGTCCTTCCAGGCCTCGTCGGTGGCGGCCGGATCCTTCCAGTAGCCGGAGAAAAAGCCGTAGCGCGGATTCTCGCCGGCCGAGCGCACCAGCAGCTCGCCGTTCTCGTCCGTGGCCGCGGGTCGGCCCTCGTCGGTCATCAGCAGCACTTCGACCACCGGCATCTCCTTGCCGAAGCAGGAGGTGCCGATGTGGCGCGGCTCGTGATTGGCGATGATGCTGGCGCCCGCGCCGGTCTCGGTCATGGCCCAGGCTTCCAGCAGCGGAAAGCCGAAGCGTTCTTCGAACAGGGGGTGCAGGCCGCGGTCCACGCCGGCGCCGAAGCCGAAGCGCACCTGGTGCTCGCGGTCCTGCGCGGACGGTTCGGCCTTCATCAGGATGGCGGGCATCACGCCCAGGTAGTGCACCACGGTGGCGCGCGATTCGCGCACCGACTGCCACCAACTGCGCGGGTGGAAGCGGTCCAGGGAAATCAGGCAGCCGCCGGTCTTGACCATGGCCATGGTCGAGCAGGCCATGGCGTTCATGTGGAACAGGGGCAGGGGCGTGAGCATGCGCTCCTGGCCGGGGTGCAGCCGGGCCAGGCCGCCGATGTCGCGATACCATTCGCCCGCATAGTGGAAATACTGGTTGGACAGCATGCAGCCCTTGGGGCGGCCGGTGGTGCCGGAGGTGTACAGCAGGGCGCACTCGCTGTGCTCGTCGGGCACGTCGCAGGAGCGCGATGCGGCCTGCGTCACCACGGGCGGCACATCGCCGTCGGCCATGATGGCAAAGGGCTGGCCGGCCCGCTGGGCCGCTTCCACCAGGTCCTGGTGGCGGCTGGGCAGGGCGATGGCCATGATCATCTCGGAGTGGCCGATCAGGTATTCCAGCTCGGCGGCGCGCAGGTCCGGATTGATGGGGACGATGGACACGCCCAGGCTGTTCAGGGCGAACCAGTGCAGGAAGAACACCGGGCGGTTCTCCAGCAGGATGCCCACGCGGTGGCCGTGGCCATAGCCTGCGGCGGCATAGTCGGCGCGCAGGGCGTCGATGCGCTCCAGCGCCTGGCCGTAGCTCAGTTCGCCGGCCGGGATGCCGTAGATCTCGGCGGTTTCGGGCAGGGTGCACACGAACGGCTTGTCGCCCCAGCGTTGGGCGGTGTCGCGAAAAGCCTGGTAGACCGTGGTATTGGCCATTGAAATGTTCTCCTGTCCTCTGTCACATAAACAACTGGATGTTGCCGAAGGGGGCGTCGCAGTTGAGCAAATCCACCCGCTTCAGGCGGATCTTCAGCGCGCCGTCCTGACGCACCAGCGTGTAGGTGCTCCAGCCCACATAGATTTCCTGCCGGTCGCCGCGGGTTTCCGTGTAGTGGAAGGCGCAGCGCACGCTGTACTCGCCCTTTTCCTCGTCCATGCTTTCCACGGTGGGCTGCTGCAGCAAATGGTGGCTGCGGCTCTTGGGCTGCTGGGAAAACGTGCGCCGGCCCGCCAGGCGCTCGACGCGGATGCGCAGCAGCAGCTTGTCCTCGTGCATCAGGGAGGCATGCAGGCGGGCGTCCTGCTGGTCGTGCGCCAGCGGCATCCAGTAGTAGCCGTCCTCGGTGAACAGGTCGAGCCACTGCTCGTAGCGCTGTTCATCCAGCAGGCGGGCTTCCGCATAGACAAAGTCGATGAGTGCCTGACGGCTGATCTCGCTCATGGTCGTTCCTTTTATTTCTTAAGCCTTCTGCTCGGGCAGCATGTACTTGAGCCAGGCGCGGAACTGTGCGCGCATCTGCATCTCGCTGGTGCCGTTGATCACCACGTTCTTCTTCTGGTCCTCGTCCTTCTCGACCAGGCGGGCCAGGTTCATCCAGTCGCGGCCGCGCGATTGCAGGCCCTGCTGGGCGCGTTCGTACATTTCCAGGTCGTCGTGACCCACCATGGAGGTCGGCGCGTTGATCAGGCGGTTGTACATCAGGGTGCGCTCCAGGAAGGTGTCGGGCGCGCCCACCAGGCGGAAGGTCCAGGACTCCACCAGGGTCTTGTCGGCGGCCAGCGGCTTGAAGACGCGCAGGGTCTGGATGGGGCCCTTGACCATGATGTTGGGGAAATAGCAGGTGTTGTGGCGGGTGTCGGCCAGGATGGCCTTGGCGCGCTCTTCGCCGTAGGCCTGCACCATCTGGTCCCAGTAGCCGGGAATCTCGGAGTAATCGGCATGGATGGAGTTGCTCACGCCCGTATGGCCGTGGCCGTTCTCCCACACGCGTATGCCCATGCCCTCGTAGAACTCGTAGGGCGACATGAAGGGCGCGAACAGCTCCACGGCCATGGGCTTGGGAGTGCCTTCGGGCGCTTCCTGCCAGGCCTTGACGGCCGTGCCGGCCGAAGACTCGTGCGCCACCATGGGATGGCAGGTGTCGGTCTGGTTGTCCACCAGCATCTTCCAGTTGCAGTGATGCATGTAGCGCATCACCCCGCCGGCCACTTCCAGGCGCCCTTCAGGCGAGCGGTCCACCATATTGTCTATGGTGCTCAGGGACTGGCCGAAGAAGTCCTCGAAACTCTCGCCTTGTTCGCTCAGGCGGCAGAAGACGAAGTCGCGGTACACCTGCACGTTCTTGACGGCGGCCATGCCGTGGCTGGCCTCGGTGCACTCGAAGCCGGTATTCTCGTAGCCTTTCTTCAGCGGGATGGACAGCAGCGAGCCGTCCGTCTTGAAGGTCCAGGCGTGATAGGGGCAACGGAAGAACTTGCCCGTGTTGCCACAGGGTTCGGCGGCGACCTGCACGCCCTTGTGCGGGCAGCGGTTGTACAGCACGCGGATGCTGTCGTCGGTGTGGCGCACCATGATCACCGATTCATTGCCCACCGTGGTGGTGTAGAAATCGCCCTTGTTGGGCGCCCGGCTGGCGTGGCCCACGTAGACACAGGTATTGGCGAACAGGCGCTCCATCTCCAGCTCGAACAGCTCCTGGCTGATGTACAGGTCCTTGTGCACCTCGGCTTCGCGCACCAGTTCGCGGATGGCCTGGGGATTGTCGCGGTACTTTTCCATGTTGTTCTCCGTGGCTCTCAGGCGTTACAGATCCAGCACCAGACGCGGGGTCTTGGAGCGGGAAATACAGATCTGGATGACTTTGTTGCTGGCTTTTTCCGAGTCGCTCAGGAAATAGTCGCGATGGTCGGGCTCGCCTTCGATCACGTCGCAGGTACAGACACCGCACTCGCCGCGCTTGCAGTCGATCATGGGGTCCAGGCCCTGCTCTTCCATCACGTCCACGATGGTCTTGTCGGCGGGGATCTGCAGGGTCACGCCGCTCTGGCGCAGCTCCACCTCGAAGGGCTGGTCGCCTTCCTGCGCGGCGGCGGTCATGAACAGTTCGAAGTGCACGTGATCGGCGGGCCAGCCGCGCTGCTTGCAGCCCTCGATCACCGCATCGATCATGCCCTTGGGACCGCAGACATAGATGTGCTGGTCCTTGGACAGGCCATCGAGCAAGGCGTCCAGGGAGAAGCGCTGCTCGGTGTCGTCGGCGTAGTGGCGCACGGCCGGGCCGGCAAGCTGCTGCAGCTCGTCCAGGTAGGCCAGTTGCTGCAGGCTGCGGCCGGCGTAATGCAACTGGTAGGGACGGCCCTGGTGATGCAGCGCCGCGGCCATGCTGGCGATCGGGGTGATGCCGCTGCCGCCGGCGATCAGCACCGTCTCGGTCTCGCCGGGTGTGGCGGCATGCAAGGGAAAATCGTTCTTGGGGCCGGACACCGTCAGCGTGTCGCCCACTTTCAGATCGTGCATGTAGCGCGAGCCGCCGGCGCTGTTTTCCTCCAGGCGCACGCCCAGGCGGTAGCGGTCGGGGCACTGGCCGTTGACGCAATGCGGCTCCAGCGAGATCAGCGAGTAGCAGCGGTGATTGTTCAGGGCGGGAATGTGCACCTTCAGGTGCGAGCCCGGCGCGAATGCGGGCAGGGCGCCGGCCTGGGCAGGCTCCAGCGTGAAACTGCGGATCAGCGGGGATGCGTTCTGGATGTCCCGGATGACGAGTTCAAAAGTATCCATCGTGTGCCTACCATTGAGCGTGACAACAACCATTACCCAGCCGGGGCGGCGGGCCTGTGTCATGATGCACCGGTAAGCGGCGGTCCGATGGCGCCGGCCCCTGGGGCTGGCTTTATCCTCGTCTACTGTCTCCGCCAGACCGTGTGCAGGGCATCAGGGCAGGCTGCACGGCTGGATCACTATTCATTATTCTGAATTTTATTTTATTGATGAATAGTTTACGGATCAATATATACGCGCGAATATAATGGAAAACCATTAGGTGAGAATCCGGCATGGGCGGGACAAGGCCCCGCCCATGCCGGATGGCTCGAACGCGGCTTACTGGGCGACCAGGGCGACGACGCGCAGCGGGCTGCCCGAACCGCCTTCGATCTTCAGCGGAGCGGACATGATCAGCGCGCCCTGGGGGGGCAGCTGGTCCAGGTTGCACAGGCACTGCAGGCCGTAGCGGTTGGCGCCGTGCATCAGGGTGTGGCAAGGATAGGCCACGGGCCAGGAGTAGGACTGGCCGGCGTCGGTGTTGATGGTCTCCACGCCGAAGCCGTGCACATTGCGCTCGTGGATCATCCATTCCACGGCGGCCTGCGACGGGCCGGGCGTATGGGCGCCGTCCTCGCGCATGTTCAGGAAGGCGGCGGCGTCATTGACGCGCTTGGACCAGTCGGTGCGAAACAGCACCCAGGCGCCCGCGGGGATGCGGCCATGCTTGGCCTCCCAGGCCTGCAGGAACTCGGGCGTCAGCACGAAATCCTCGTTCTGGGCCACTTCGGCGCTGGCGTCCACCACCACGGCGGGGCGCAGGAAGTTGTCCACGGGAATGGTGTCCACGCTGTTGTTGGGGTGGTCCTTGCCCGTGATCCAGTGCACCGGCGCATCGAAGTGCGTGCCCGTGTGTTCGCCACAGGTGAAGTTGTTCCAGTACCAGCCTGGACCGGCCTCGTCGTACTGGCTGATGCGCTGCACGGAGAAACCGACAGTCTGACCGAACTGCGGCGGCAGCTGCAGGGCGGGGAAACTGGGGGAGAGGGTCTGGGTCAGGTCCACGAAGCGGACCTTCTTGCTGTCCAGCGCCTGGGTCAGGGCGGCCAGTGGGTGCATCTCGGTCATGTCATCTCCTACGTCGATCTTGTTTAATCGTTATCAGTGTCTTTCTGCGCCGCGGCGCAGGGCTCGGGAGCGCCGGCGCAGCGGCCCGGCCCCGAAAGCCGGATGCGGCCCGCCGCTCAGGAGGTCGGCAGGCCGCGGGGTGCTTTCCGCCGCGCCTCTTGCGGCGGAAAACGCGCTCGATGGGCGGCAGTCCGGAACGCCGCCCGTGGTCTTACAGACCCGCGTCCTTGTCCTCCACGGCGGAGAACTCGGCTGGATTCAGGTCTGGCTGGGGCTGGTCGCCTTCGTAGAATCGGGCCGGCGTCATGGCCTTGCGGTTGACGCGCAGATCGAAAATGTCGAAGCGGTTGTAGTGCCCCGTGATGTCGTGCATCTGGCGTGGCTGGATGCAGCGCGACAGGTCGATGTCCGCGTAGGCGATGCCTTCGCGGTCGATCAGGGCCTCGCCGATCACGCGGCCGTCAGGGCCGATGATGCCGGAGAAGGCGCTGTTCGGACGGGCCAGCAGTTCGCGGGCCTGGGGATGAGAGGCCGCCATGGCGTCCACGATCTCCTCGGACACGGTCGAGCAGGCCACCACCGTGAACACCTTGCCCTCGAAGCAGTGGGCGGAGGCGCGCAGGCGGATGGCTTCGGCCATGTCGTAGTCCTTGGGCGCCACGGGCAGCGAGATGTAGCTGGCCACATGCACCAGCTCGCCCTGGGACAGCAGGCTGAAGCGGGCGAGCGTGTTGGTGTTCTCGCCGCAGGCCAGCGCGCCCAGCGGGCCGATGGTGGTGTCGTGCACGCGCAGCGAGGACGCATCGCCGTTGGCCCAGGTCAGCTTCTCGGCCCAGGTGGGCACCAGCTTGCGGTGGCGGCCCAGGATGCGGCCGTCCGAACCGATGGTCACCAGGGTGTTGTAGATGGTGGCCACACCGACCGGACTGCGCTCGTTCACGCCCAGCACCACGTTGACCTTGCGCTGGCGCGCAACCTGCGCAACCTTCTGCACTTCAGGGCCGGGCACTTCGATGGCCGACTTGCACAGGCGCTCGAACCAGGGGCTGCCTTCGACCGGGTTCATCACCCAGCTCCAGTAGGGATAACCGGACACGAACACCTCGGGGAAGGCGATCAGTTCGGCCCCGTTGTCAGCCGCTTCGTGAATCAGGCGGCACACCTTGTCGATGGTCGCATTCGTGTCCAGGAACACGGGAGCCGCCTGGACTGCCGCGGCCTTGAACTGGCGCAATTCCAGCATCACGCTCTCCTTTGCTTAGTTTTGAGGGGTCACGTCCACGATGGGGTGACGCAGCTCGCCGATGCCTTCCACCACGGCATGCACCACGTCGCCCGGCCACATCCATTCCTGAGGATTGCGGCCGGCGCCCACGCCTTCGGGCGTGCCGGTGGCGATGATGTCGCCCGGCTCCAGCGTGATGCCGGCGCTGATGTCGGCGATCAGGTCGTTGACGTTGAACAGCATGTGCTTGGTGTTGGAGCTCTGCTTGGTCACGCCGTTCAGGGTCAGGCTCAGGTTCAGGTTGTGCGGATCGGTCAGCTCGTCGGCGGTCACGATCACGGGACCGAATGGAGCGTAGGTGTCCTGGCCCTTGGAGTAGATCCACTGGCCGGCGCGGCGGCAGTCACGGGCGCTGACGTCGATCATCACGGAGTAGCCGAAGACGTACTTCAGGGCGTCTTCCTTGGCCACGCGCTGGGCGCGGGTGCCCATGATCACGGCCAGTTCCACTTCCCAGTCCATCTGCTGCGTGATGTTCTTGTTGTGCTCGATGGCGTCGCCGGGGCCGATGACGGTGGTGGGCGGCTTGGAGAAGATCACGGGCTGCTTGGGCAGCTCCTTGGAGGTGTCCAGGGTGCGGCTGGATTCGGCCACGTGCTCGACGTAGTTCAGGCCGATGCCGAAGATGTTCTTGCGTGGACGCGGAATGGGCGCCAGCAGCTTGACGTTGGCCAGGGGCAGCGCCACGCCGAAAGGCATGTCGTCGGCGTAGGTTTCCAGCAGGCGGGCCGTGGACTTCACGGCGGCGGGGCCCAGGTCGATGAAATCGAGCATGTTGTCGGGCAGCATGTGGCCGGTGGCATCGCCCAGGTAGCCCAGGTCCACCACCAGATCGCCAACGATGGCGCCCAGGCGGCCGGCTGCAGCAACTTCACTACGGTACGTTACAAGACGCATTTCTATCTCCAGATTGGGCCATCTTTGAAGATGGCTTGAATAAACGGTGGCGGGTCCGCCGCAACGGGCCCGCCGAACAAGCTTGAGCGATCAACCTTCCAGGATGGGCTGGTATCCGCCGTTCTCGGCCAGGGCCTGTTCGCGATACAGGTTCAGGGCGCGCATCACGGGCAGGTCATGGAAGGAGAACAGGCAGGCGTCGTCCGAGGACGAGCCGTTGACGTGTTCGTGGAACATCCAGGACGGCACGCAGAAGATGTCGCGCTCGCGCCAGTCGTAGCGCTTGCCGTTGATGATGGAATAACCCTCGCCCTTGGCGCATTGGTAAATGATGCTGCCGGTGTGGCGGTGGGCCTTGGTGTGCTCGCCGGGGCGCAGCATCTGCATGCTGGCGCCGATGGTGGACATCACCGGGCCGCCGGTCAGCGGATTGATGTAGTCCATGATGACGCCGTCGAACGGGCTGCCGTCGGTGACCTTGGCGTAAGCCGACAAGGCCTCGTAGGTGGGCTCCCACTCGTACTTGAGCAGCGGCGAATACGGCTTTTGCCAGTCGTGCAGCGTGGGCTTGAGGCCGCGGCCGCCCCAGATGCCCACGGCGTCGTTGACCGGGTGGGTCACGGCCTGGGACAGGTCGGGGTGGACCACGTAGAAGCCGGCTTCCAGCGCGTTGACCAGGGGGATGTCCAGGCCGTCCTGCCAGATGCAGGGCGTGCCGTCGGCCTCGACGCCGTGCTCGTGCCAGCAGCCGTTGGGCGTCAGCACGAAGTCGTTGGCGCCCAACGTCATCTTGTGGCCGTCCACGATGGTGTAGGCGCCGCGCCCTTCCATGATGAAGCGCAGGGCCGAGGAGGAATGGGCATGGGCCGAGGCGGCCTCGCCCGGGTTCATGACCTGCAGGCCCGAGTACAGCCAGCCCACGGCGGCCGAGACGTCCTGGCGGCCGGGGTTGTTCAGGTAGATCACGCGGCGGCCGGCTTTTTCAGGGGTGACCAGGTCCACCGAGCGCAGCACGTAGTCGCGCAGGTCG
Organism: Alcaligenes sp. Marseille-Q7550; assembly: GCF_965112015.1. Classification (NCBI taxonomy): domain Bacteria; kingdom Pseudomonadati; phylum Pseudomonadota; class Betaproteobacteria; order Burkholderiales; family Alcaligenaceae; genus Alcaligenes; species Alcaligenes sp. Marseille-Q7550. The sequence continues at coordinate 128,861 of NZ_CBCOPU010000001.1, read as the reverse complement.
CGGTAGCGCCAGACCACGGGCACGGAATCGGACTTGGGCTCCCAGGGCTCGATCTTGTTGGCCACGGTCCACAGGGCGCCGGCCTCGAACCGGGTCAGGTCCTGGTAGTACTTCACCAGCTCGGGCGTGTCCTCGACATCAGCACGGCCAAGCACGCTTTCGCGATAGGTGTCAAAACGTTCTTCCGACATGTTGCTGTCTCCTTCTGTTCTTAATGGATGGCGGGGCCTTCCTGAGCGGCCGAGGCGCGCTTGGTCTGGCGGTGCAGCCAGTCCTTGCCCAGTTCGTACTGCACGGGCCACTGCACCCCTTCGTAGCCCACCAGGGCGGCTTCGCGCTGCGGCCAGTTGGGCTCGGCCATGAAGCCGCGCGACAGGGCGCACAGGTCGGCGCGGCCGGCCGCGATGATGCTGTTGGCGTGATCCGCTTCCATGATAGAGCCGACAGCCATGGTGGCGATACCCGCTTCGTTGCGGATGCGGTCCGCGAACGGCGTCTGGTACATGCGGCCGTAGACGGGCTTCTGCTCGGGCACGACCTCGCCGGAGGACACGTCGATCAGGTCGGCGCCGGCCTGCTTGAACAGGCGGGCGATCTGCACGCCGTCATCGGCCGTGATGCCGCCCTCGGCCCAGTCGGTGGCGGAAATGCGCACCAGCACGGGCTTGCCCTGCGGCCAGACGGCGCGCACGGCCTGGAACACTTCCAGCGGGTAGGCCATGCGGTTTTCCAGGCTGCCGCCGAATTCGTCGCTGCGCTGATTGGTCAGCGGCGAGATGAAGCTGGACAGCAGGTAGCCGTGGCCGGCCTGCAATTCGATGCAGTCGAAGCCGGCCTGGTCGGCGCGGCGGGCGGCCGCCACGAAGGCGTCGCGGATCTCGTCCATCTGGGCGCGGGTGATTTCGGCGGGCACGGCGGACACGCCGGGCTGGTAGGCCAGCGCGGACGCCGACACCAGCGGCCAGTTGCCCTGGGCCAGCGGCTGGTTGGGCTTGTCCCAGCCCAGCTGCGTGGAGCCGCGGCGACCGGCATGGCCCAGCTGCACGCCGATCTTGGCGCCTTGCTCGTGGGCGAACCGCACCACGGGCGCCCAGGCGGCGGCCTGCTCGTCATTCCAGAGGCCCGTGCAGCCGGGAGTCACGCGACCCTCGGGCGTCACGGCGGTCATCTCCGCCATGATCAGGCCTGCGCCGCCCATGGCGCGGCTGCCGTAGTGAACCTGGTGGGTGGCGCCGGGCATGCCGTCCACGGCGCTGTACAGCAGCGTGGGCGAGAGCACGATGCGGTTCTTGAGCTGCATGTCGCGCAGCTTGAAGGGGGTGAACATGGGCGGCGGGGCTTTTTCGCCCTCGGCCAGCTTCAGGCCCGATTCCGCAGCCAGCCAGCGCTCGTACTGTTCGATCCAGGCCGCGTCGCGCAGGCGCAGGTTCTCGTGCGAGATGCGCTGCGAGCGGGTCAGCATGGAATAGGTGAACTGCTCGGGCTTCATGTTGGCGTAGCGGGCCACGTTCTCGAACCATTCGGTCGAGTTGCGCGCGGCATTCTGGATGCGCAGCACGTCCACGCTGCGGGCGGCCTCGTAGTCCTTCAGGGCCTCTTCCAGCGATTCGCGGTTCATGTGCTGGGCCAGGCTGATCGCGTCTTCCAGCGCCAGCTTGGTGCCCGAGCCGATGGAGAAGTGGGCCGTGTGGGCGGCGTCGCCCATCAGCACCACGGGGATCTTCTTGCCCGTGCCGTAATCCTGCCAATGCACCCACTTGTTGCAGATGACGCGCGGGAAGCGGATCCAGATGGCCGAGCCGCGCAGATGGGTGGCGTTGCTGATCAGCTTGTTGCCGTCCAGGTAGGGGGCGAACAGCTTTTCGCAATAGGCGATGGCGTCTTCCTGCGACATCTCGCCGATGCCGGCCTTCTGCCAGGTTTCCTCGGGCGTTTCCACGATGAAGGTGGACAGGCCGTCCTGGAAGCGGTAGGCGTGCGCCTGGAACCAACCGTGCTCGGTCTCGACGAAGATGAAATTGAAGGCGTCGAACACTTTTTCCGTGCCCAGCCACACGAAGCGGCAGTTGCGCGTGTCGATATCGGGCTGGTAGACGTCCTGGTAGCGGGTGCGGATGGCGCTGTTGATGCCGTCCGAGGCGATCAGCAGGTCGTCATTGTATTTGCGGGCCAGTTCAGCCTCGTCGGACACATTGGTCTCGAACACCAGGTGCACGCCCACTTCTTCGCAGCGCGCCTGCAGGATGTTGAGCAGTTTCTTGCGGCCGATGCCGATGAAGCCGTGGCCGCTGGAGCGCACGGCGCTGCCCTTGTAATGGGTCTCGATGTCGTCCCAGTGGTTGAACGCATCACCGATGGTCTGCGCGGACACGGGGTCGGCCTCGCGCAGATTCTCCATGGTGGCGTCCGAGAACACCACGCCCCATCCGAAGGTGTCGTACGGTCGGTTGCGCTCCACCACGTAGACCTCGTTCCGAGGGTTCTGCAGCTTCATCAGCAGACCAAAATACAACCCGGCCGGGCCTCCGCCAATACATACGATATTCATGATATGTCCGTATGGTCTAAATACCGCTCATGTGCCTGAGCATAGTATATTTATTAATAAATATTATACAAGTCAACTATTCAGGTCAAAAAAAACAGGATAGTCGGACCCGCACAATACTTGCCGCTTCATCAAAAAGAACGTCAGACGCTGGCCTGCTCCTGCGCCGGAATCACGTATTCCTGCATGGGCGCGCGCAGGAAGTCGGGAATCGGGATGCCCAGGTGGGTTTCCAGCGAGGTCGTCACCACGGTCTGGCGCACCTGCATGCGCAGCACGCCGTCCTTGCCGGTGCAGCGCAGGCGCAGCGTCAGCGAGCTGTTGCCGATGCGCTCGATACCCAGGCTCATCACCACATCATCGCCCATACGGCTGATGGCTTTGAAATCGGCCTCCAGATGCACCGAGGGCATGCCCACGCGCTTGCTGGCGATCATGTTGTGAAAACCCTCGGGGACCATGGAATCGATCCATGCTTCCAGCAGGTCGTTGAACAGCACAAAATACTGCGGGTAGAAAACGATGCCCGCCGGATCGCATTCCGAAAAACGGATGCGATGTTCTTGTTCGTACAGCTTGAAACCCATGTTGTAGACACCTTGTTAGCAAGGGTTTTATTTGCGCCTTGCGGGGCGCTCCCAGCGTCCTGCCAGGCCCTGGAGCCGGGCGGGACGCATCCTGTGGCTAGCCGGCCGCGCTTTGCAGGTGGACGCGCAGCAGGCCCAGATGCTGGTGGATCTGCACGACCTGATCCGTGCCCAGGCCTTCGAACATCTCCGCGATCCAGTCGCTGTGCGCCTTGGCCATGGCCTCGAAACTGCTTTTGCCCTTGGGCGTGAGGCGCAGCACCCAGGCGCGTCTGTCGGTCGGACTGCTCTCGCGCGAGACCATGCCTTCGCGGGCCAGCTCGTCGGTCAGTCCGGTGATATTGCCGCCGGTCACCATCAGGTAGCGGGACAGCTCACCCATCTTCAACCCTTGCGGGTAGCGGTAGAGCTGGGCCATGTAGTCGAAACGGGCCAGCGAAATATCAAAATTCTGGCGCAGGCGACGACGGATCTCGTCCTCGATCTGCTTGGTACATGTGAGCATGCGCAACCACAATTTCAGGCTGGCGGGGTCCTTGGGGCCCAGCCGGCCTTCGTAGCCCGCCTCGGCCGGCTCCGGCTTGAATTGGAGTGCTGCTTCACTCTGGTTCATGTGTTATTTCCCCCAAACTTCGGCTATTTCAGGTTGACCGGCAGCTTGCATCTTCTTGCTCGAATACCTGCCGGATGGAGCGGTGCCGCGCCCGCAAAGGCCCGCACGCCGCACTGTACACCTTAATTTAGATTCTACTATGAATATTTTAGAAATAAAGTATTTAAGAGGGAAAAATCACTGGTTCCAGGGTTTTCACCGAGGCCGCCGGCGGGCGGCCCCGGCACGGCTCAGACCAGCGAGTTCTGGCGCAGCGCCGCCTCCAGCTTCTTGCCATGCTCATCGGCCAGCGCGGCCTCGCGCAGCGCGCCCAGCAGGGCCGGCGACATGGTGGTCTCGTTGCGCGCCAGCGCATCCATCACGGTCTGGTAGTTGCGCAGGCCGCGGGCGTGCGTATCGCCGTAGCCCTTGACCAGGCGCTGGCACTGCGCGATCTCCAGGGCCAGCGCGGGGTGCGCGTCGGCCGCATCCTGGATGCGCTTGAGCCAGGCCTCGATGCGCTGCTGCTCGGCCTGGTAGCGCAGGGTGCGGCGACGCCAGCGCTTGAAGCCCGAGAGCAGGTACAGAGGAATGAAACCGCGCACCGAGCTGGTCTGGATGACGCGGCCGGACTTGGTCTGCGTCTTGAGCAGCTTGTTGCCCCAGGTCGGGCGCATCAGCCAGCGGCCCAGGCCTGCGAAAGGCAGGATCTCGCTGATCTCCTCGACGCGCGGATGCATGTATTCGTTGATGGCCACGATCTGGCCGTCGGTGGCGCGCACTTCCTTGCGCACGCGGTCAAAACGCGTGGCGCGGGTCTTGAGCTCGGCCACGCGGATGGCGTCCTCGTAGGACATCCACAAAGCCAGGTAGCGGCCGGTCTCGCGGATCAGGGCCACGTCGTCGGGACGGGCGTACTGGCGGATCTGCTTGAGCCGGTCCAGGTACAGGTTGGCGTAGGCCACATCCTGGTAGTCCAGCACGCGGCGCACGCCTTCCACCACGATCTGCTGGGCGCCTTCGGGGATCTCGGCGCGCACGCGCTCGACCAGCCTGGCCACGGCGGGATCGCGCGGCTTCAACTGCGACACCGGCACGGCGGGCGCGGCCTGATCATCCTTGCCGGCGTCGCCTTCGGCCACGCGGGCATAGGCGGCCGAGAAGGCCTTCAGGCTGGGCTTGACGCCCACGCCGCCGCGCTCGATGGTCTGCTCGAACTGCGAACGGCTGAACGGCAGCACGCCGGTGGAGGCCAGGGCGCCGAACATCACGGCGCTGATCACGCTGCCGGAATCCTCGGCGGCCTTTTCCATGTTGAAGTGCACGAAGCGCTTGGCCGCCTGCGTGGCATGGGCAATCAGGGCGTCGTTGTCCACACGGCCGTCGCCCATGGCCGATTTCTCGGCAATGGAGTAGACGCGGTGCGTGGAGGCGATCAGGGTGGTGCGGTCATTGGTCACCAGGCCGCGCTGCACGGCGCGGCCGGCTTCCATCAGCTCGGAGGCCAGCACCACGTCCACGTCGCCGGGCATGGGCATCAGGGCCAGCACCGGCGTCTTGCCGGCGGGCGCGGCCTCGCGGGGGAACAGCTCCACGTAATAGGTCGTGGCGCCGGTGCGCTGGGCCACGCCGGGCACCGAGGTGGTCTGCGCGAAATAGCCGTTGTGCTCGCCCAGGTTCACGATCCAGTCGGCCAGCACGCCGCCGCCTTCGCCGCCCATGGCGAGAATGGCAATCTTGATTGGTTTCATCTGCATGATAGAACTCACTTCGGGTGATCAGAATGCCAGGCGCTCGCGGCGGGCAGCGTCGCGACGCTGCAGCCAGCCGATGAAGCCGCGGCGGGTCTTTTCACGGAACTTGTCCCAGCTGGTGGGGTTGCTGACAACCTGGGCGCGGTAGAAGGACGGGCACAAGATGGCGGCGTGCGAAACCTCGCCGCACAGGCCGCAGCCCACGCAGCTGTTCATCACATTGGCCACCGGATCGGTGCGCAGGGTGTCCGGATTGGGCCGGATGGACAGCGAGGGGCAGCCCGACAGGCGGATGCAGGAATGATCGCCCGTGCAGGTGTCCGGATCCACGCCGAAGCGCTCGCGCACCACGCGCTCGCCCGCGGCCACGGCCTTGCGGACCTGGCCTTTCTCGCGGCGCTGGCGGTTCAGCATGCACTCGCTTTGCGCCACCAGCACCTTGGGACCCTTTTCCTTGGTCGTCAGCGCTTCGCGCAGGGTGGCCGTCATGGTCTTCAGGTCGTAGGTGCGGCGGATGGTGCGCAGCCATTCCACGCCCACGCCGCGCGCGGCCTTCTCGATCAGGTGGCCGGTGCTGCGCGTCTGGTTCTTGGCCTTGGAGGACAGAATGTCCTGGCCGCCCGTGGCCGCCGTGTAGCTGTTGTCGATGACGATGGTCAGGTTGTCGCTGCGGTTGAACACGGCATTGGCGATGCCGCTGGTCAGGCCGTTGTGCCAGAAGCCGCCGTCGCCCATCACCGAGATGGCGCGCTTGTCGGATTCGGCGTTCAGCGCGGCCGAACCGGCGCCGCCCAGGCCGTAGCCCATGGTGGTGTTGCCCAGGTTGAAGGGCGGCAGGATGGAAAACAGGTGGCAGCCGATGTCGGCGGACACGTGGTGCTCGCCCAACTCGCGCTCGACCAGTTTCAGGGCGGTGAAGATGGGGCGCTCGGGGCAGCCGGTGCAGAATCCGGGCGGGCGCGCATGCACGTTCTCGTCCAGGCTGCTCATGGGCTTGACCTCGGCGGCCAGCACTTCGGTCTGCGCCTTGGGACGCTCGGCGGTCTCCACCTTCATGGGAATGACGCGCGGCTTGGGCGCGGGCAGCGGCTCGATGCGGCCGTATTTTTCCATGAAGGCGCGCATGCCCTTGAGCATGGTGGCCGTGTTGTATTCGCCGGCCAGGGGCAGCAGGTCCTTGCCGTGTAGGACCACCTTGCATTCGTGGCGGCGCACGATGTCGGAGATGTTCTGCTCGACGAAGTTGGGCTGGCCTTCCTCCAGCACCAGCACGGCGCGCTTGCCCTGGCAGAAACGCACTATTTCCGATTCGATCAGCGGATAGGCCACGTTCATGACGTACATGGGAACCTTGGACTCGCCGAACACATCGGCCAGGCCCAGGTGCTCCAGGGCGCGGATGGCGGTGTTGTAGCCGCCGCCCTGCACGATCAGGCCCACGTCGTCGGTCCCGTCGGCAAAGAATTCGTTCAGCTGGCGCTCTTCGATGAACTTGACGGCGTTGGGCCAGCGCTGCTCGATCTTTTCTTTTTCATGCAGGAAGCTGGCCGGCGGCAGCACGATGCGATTGATGTCGCGCGTGGGCTGCTCCATGGCTTCCTTGATGGTGAACTTGGCGCGGCGGTTGTCCGAGGCCACGAACTGGCCGTGCACGTGGCAGGCGCGGATGCGCAGCTGCAGCATCACGGGCGTGTTGGACGCCTCGGACAGGTCGAAGCCGTCTTTGACGGCCTGCACGATACAGGGCAGGTTGGGGCGCGGATCCAGCAGCCACATCTGCGACTTCATGGCAAAAGCGTGGCTGCGCTCCTGCATGATGGAAGAGCCTTCGCCGTAGTCCTCGCCCACGATGATCAGCGCGCCGCCCTTGACCCCGCCCGAGGCCAGGTTGGCCAGCGCGTCGGAGGCCACGTTGGTGCCCACGGTGGCCTTGAAGGTGATGGCGCCGCGCAGCGGATAGTTCACGGACGCGGCCAGGGTCGCGGCCGCGGTGGCCTCGCTGGCGCTGTTTTCAAAACGGATGCCGTTTTCCTTCAGGATGTCCTGGGCGTCGGCCAGCACGTCCATCAGGTGGGAGATGGGCGCGCCCTGGTAGCCGGCCACGTAGGACACGCCGGATTCCAGCAGCGCCTTGGTGACGGCCAGGATGCCCTCGCCGCTGAATACGTCCCCATCACCCAAGCGCAGTTTCTTGACTTCTTCGACAAAAGATCGCTCAGCCATTTTCTTTCCTCAGTAACCGCTTATTTTGAACATGGTATTTATTTTCATCGGAATATGTTTATATCTCAACATATCCATCCTCATGGTTTTCCCTAGTAAGGTGTTTCCATGCATTTGCGACACGCGCGGGTCCGGGTTCGGTATAGTGAGCGCTGCCGCCCCGGGCGGCGCTTCATAGCCTGCAACGATAACAACGCATCATGAGTCCCACCGAACACGATACGGTCTTCGTCGAGAACTACCTGCCCGCCCTGCTGGCGCAGGCAAGCCAGCTCATTTCCGCCGAATTCCACCAGGTCGTCCTGAGCAACGGCCTGTCCATCTCCGAATGGCGCGTGCTCTCCACGCTGTCGGGCGCCGGCGAGGTCAGCATCGGCCACCTGGCGCGCATCGCCACCACCAAGCAGCCCACCGTCACCCGCCTGCTGGACCGGCTGGAAAAACAGGGCCTGCTGCGCCGCGTGGCGCACGACGTGGACCGCCGCATCACGCTGGTGCGCATCACCGACGAGGGCCAGACCCTGATCTCGGGCCTGATCGCCAAGGCCCGCCTGCACGAGGACGAAGTGGTCAAGCGCCTGCAGCCCCTGGACGTGGACGCCCTGAAATCCACCCTGCGCCGGCTGATCGCCGAGCAGCACGACTACAACGAGCAGTGAAACGCAGCGCGCCCCGGCGCGCCATTCGTTGAAACCCTGCGCGCGCACCCGCGCTGTTTCCTTCACGCTTCCACTACGAAAAACCGCGCCCCGAGGGGCGCGGTTGCGTGACGGCCAGGCCTTGTCGCCTTACTCGGGCTGTATGCCCAGGGTGGGGATCAGCTCGGAATAGACCTTGGAGTCGTTCTGCACCCGCTCCAGCGTCTGGGCCGGCGTGGTGTAGAACTGGGCCAGGCCGCGGCTCTTGAAGGCCGCCTGCATCTCGGGGGTGCGCAGGGCGGCGTCCACTTTCTCCTGGATCTCCTTGACGGTCTCGTCGGGCGTGGCGCCGGGCGCGAACAGGGCGAACGTGGTGGTGGGAATGCTGTTGGCATGGCCGCCGGCTTCCTGCACGGTGGGCACGTCAGGCAGCAGTTCGGTGCGCTTGTCCGCGCCCACGGCCAGCACGCGGATCTTGCCGCCGTTCACGTGCTGGGAGGCCAGGATGCCGCCCACCAGCATGGCGTCGGTCTCGCCGCCCAGAATGGCGTTGGTGGCCGGGGCCATGCCCTTGTAGGGCACGTAGGTGAAGTTCAGGCCTTCCTCGCGCGCCAGCAGGCCCATGCCCAGGTGGGTGACGTGGCCGCGCCCGCCGGTGCCCACGTTGACGTCGCCATTGGCCTTCTTGGCGGCCGCCACGAACTCCTTGTAGTCCTTGGCGGGGAAGTCGTTCCTCACCAGCAGGTACAGGTTCACGCCGGCCACGGTGGTGACGGGCTTGAGGTCCTTTTCCCACTTGTAGGGCAGGTTCTTGTACAGCAGCGGATTGGTGGACACGGCCAGGCTGTCCACCATCAGCAGAGCGGAGCCGTCGCCCTTGGCCTTGGCGATGTTGTCGGTGCCGATGATGGCGTTGGCGCCGGGCCGGTTCTCGATCACGAAGACCTTGCCGGTGGCCTTGTTCAGGTGCACGCCCAGGTCGCGGGCCAGGATGTCGGGCTCGGTCCCGGGAGGATAAGGCACCACGATGCGCACCTGTTCGGTCGTGGGCCAGGCGGCCTGCGCCATCATGGGGGCCAGGGCACCCACGCCTGCCAGCAGCAGGGCCAGTGTCGTGTTCTTGAGCTGCTTCATTATCTCCACTCCTTGTGTTTTTATGGATATGCCGCGCCTGCGCGGCCTTGCAAAGCCTTTACCACCGGCCAATCAGAATATTCATCATGCGCTCGTGCGCATTGGTGCGGTCTTCCACGTCCGGCCAGCTCTCGCTGGCCCGCCCCTTCAGTCCGTCCTTCCAGTCGAACAACGCTTCCTTCATGCGTCGGCGCACGTCCTCGCGGCCCGGGTCGGCGCCCAGGTCATGCAGTTCGTCCGGATCCTGGCGCAGGTCGAACAACTGCGGCCGGTATCCCTGCCAATGGATGTACTTGTAGCCGCCGTCGCGCAGCATCAGGCCGTGGCACTCGTTGACGCCGCGGCCCAGCAGCTGGCGCGCCTCGCGGTAGGCGTAGTCCAGGCTGGCCACCGTGTAGTCGCGCGCCCAGCCGCCGCGCCCATGCAGCAGCGGCAGCAGGGAATGGCCCTCCACGCGGTGCGGGCGGGCCGGCAGGCCCAGGGCGTCCAGGATGGTGGGCGTCACGTCCACGCATTCCACGAACTCGCCGCTGGCCTGGCCGCGGGTGGCATCGGCCTGCGTGCGCGGGTCGACCACGATCAGGGGCACGCGGATGGCGTTCTCGAAAAAGTATTCCTTTTCTCCGAGCCAGTGGTCGCCCTGCAGGTCGCCGTGGTCGGAACTGAAGATGATCAAGGTATCGTCCAGCCGGCCCTGCTGCTCCAGCATGTCCAGCAGCCGGCCGATCTCGTCGTCGATCTGCTTGACCAGGCCCATGTACACCGGCTTGACGGCCCGCCAGACCTCGTCCTTGGCGAAGGACCGGGACTCCTCGTGCTGCTGGTAGGCCGCATGCACGGGATGGGCGTGCTCGCGCTCATGGTCCGCGCGCACCGGCGCCTCGGCGTCCTCGGGACCGAACAGGTCGTTGTAGGGCGCCGGCGCCTTGTAGGGCCAGTGCGGCTTGATGAAAGACAGGTGCAGCACCCAGGGCTCCTCGCCCTTCTCGGTGATGAAATCCATGGCGCGCTGCGTGAAATAGGCCGTCTCGGAATCTTCCGCCCGTACGCGCGCCGCCAGGGGCGCATTGCGCATGTACCAGCCCGAGGCGAAGCGGCCGTCCGCGTCCAGGCTGCCGATGAAGTAGTCCTCCCAGGGGCGGTCGCTGTCATAGCCGCGCGCCTGCAGGTATTGGCGGTAGTCGCTGTCCTTGCCCATCTCGAAGTGGCCGTCGTAGCGCTCGACGGGCGTGAAGCCGCCCTGCCAGAAACGGTCCGCGCCGTCGGCCTGGACCTGGAAGCGGCGCGCGTTGGCGCCCTCCGGATCGGGCACATGATGCGTCTTGCCCAGCAGCCAGCAGCCCAGCCCGGCCTGCGCCAGGTAGTCGCCCAGGTACTGCTCGTCGATGGGATGGGGCACACGGTTCCAGGTGACGCGATGCGAGAGGGGATGGCGGCCGGTGTAGTAGGAGGCGCGCGCCGACGCGTAGAAGAGGGAAGTCACGTAGGCGCGCTAAAAGCGCATGCCCATGCGCGCCAGCCTGTCGATGTGCGGCGTGCGCAGCGGCGTGCGCAGGGCGCCCCCGGCGCATAACAGGACAGGTGATCGGCGCGCAGCTGATCACACATGATGAAAAGCACATTCCTGACGGCCTTGGGCGCCGTGTTCCGTACTGCCTCGTCCATGTCCACCTCGGTGGCGGCCCGGCCATCATGCCGGTCTGCCTGACTGCATTATGATGATTGTCGGATGCTGCCTGCACGCTCTATGGGCATGCTCGATGCGTTCATTATTACCGCAGTCTGAGAATTAATGATTAAGAAGTTTAATATTTAGGTGTAAACCATTAGAGCGATGGGGGTGTTTTCGTTGCGCCACATACGCGGTCCGCTCCGTGGTTAGAATGGTGCAACGCCAACCCCGCTGCCACGAGGGACCATGAACAGCCTCAGACGCATGTTGCAGATTCTCGACCTGTACGGCCCGGGCACGCCCGTGCTGGATGCGGACACCATAGGCCAGCGCCTGCAATATCCGCCCGCCACCATCTACCGCTACCTGAAGGAGCTGTGCGCCTGCGGCCTGCTGATCCGCTCGCCCGGCGGCTATGCGCCGGGTCCGCGCTTCATCGAGATGGACCTCCTCATCCGCGAGTTCGATCCGCGCATCACGCGCGGCCGGCCGCTGCTGCGCTCCCTGGAGGAGCAGACCGGGCCGGACGCGCTGATCGGGCAGCTCTATGGCGACCGCATCCTGAGCACGCACCAGGAAACCGGGCCCGACCGATTCGACCTGATGTTCGGGCGGGGCCGCACCATGGACATGTTCCGCAGCTCCACCGCGCGCATCGTGACCGCGCACCTGCCCCCCCGCCATCTGCGCCGGCTGTACGAAGCCAACCAGCACCTGGACTACGTGCGGCGGCTTGGCGCGCAGTGGCCCGAATTCTCCGCCCATATGCAGGAGCTGCGGCGCACGGGCTACTGCATCTCGCAGGAACAGATCAATCCCGGCATCGCGGGCATATCCGCGCCCATCTTCGACGATTCCCGGCGCATCTTCGGCAGCCTGACCCTGCTGGGCAGCATCGAACGCTTCCATGCCGTCAATCAGGACGCCCTGGCCACCCTGACCCAGCAGGCCGCGCGCGCCGTCAGCCGCGCCTTGCTGTGGGAACAGCGTCAGCCCGACGAGCCATTGACCACGCCGAACGGTATGTGAACCGAGGGCAGGGACTGCGCGGTGGGAATCAGGTGCGTGGTCTGGTCATCGAAGAAGATGTGCGGCTGCAGCACCTCCAGCACGCGCCGCTTCTCGATGCCGCCCAGGAAAAAAGCCTCGTTGACCTCGATCCCCCAGCTGCGCATGGTGTAGATGACGCGTTCGTGAGCCGGCGCATTGCGCGCCGTGACGATGGAGATCTTCAGGCGCGGCGCATAGGCGGCGTCGGCCTGATGGCGCGCCTGCTCCAGGGACTGGATGTGCGCCAGCTTCAGCAGGAAGGCCTGCAGCAGGCCGGGTTTGTGCGGCGTCTGCACCAGACGGGTCTCGTATTCGAAAAAGGCCGGCAGCCCGCCCTGGAGCTGGTAGATGCGTTCGGACTCGTCGTCCGCGATCACCCCGTCGAAGTCGAAGGCCACCCGGATGGGCTGGTCGTCGAACGCATCCTCGAACGCGGTGCTCAACACCCGCCCGGCCGGGTAGCCCTGCTGCACGGCCCGATGCACGTCGTCTTCGTTGGCGGACAGGAACAGACTGATGGACAGGGGCTGGATGTAGCGGCTCGGGTCGCCCCCTTGCAGGAACACCGCGCGGCTGATGCCCAGGCCGTGGTGGCGGATGGAGTTCATGACCCGCAGGCCGGTGTTGGGATCGTTGCGCGAGAGCAGGACCACCTCCACCAGCGGGTCGTCGGGCGAGAGGTCATTGAGGGCCAGCAGGCGCTTGATGAAGGAAAAAGCCACGCCGGGCCGCAGGGGCTGCTGCTCCCGGGCGAGCTGGTGCTCCCGGTACGCCGCTTCGCCCTTTTCCAGAAAGACCTGGTGCGATTCGCTCAGGTCGAACAAGGCACTGGACGCCAGTCCGATCACCAGGCGCTTGTCCAGATCGTAAGCCATTGCCATCCTCCGTCGACGTGCAGCAGACAGCATACCAACGGCGGCCGCCGCCTGGCACTACCCAATCGGGACAAAGCCCACTAAAGTGCAATAATTCCTACCACCACCATCGGAAACCCCATGAACGCAGCTACTGGCTACACCCTCGTCCTGGCCAATCCCCATTATTCGTCCTGGTCGCTGCGCCCCTGGCTCCTGATGACCCAGCAGGGCATCGGCTTCGAGACGCAGTGGTTCAATTTCGGTCCGCCGTTCAGCAGCCTGGCTTTCCACAAGGCCGCCCCGGCAGGACTGGTGCCGGTCCTGCACCACGACGGCGAGATCATCTGGGACAGCCTGGCCATCGCGGAGTACCTGGCCGAACGCCACCCCGGCATCTGGCCCATTCAGCCCCACGCCCGCGCCTGGGCGCGCTGCGCCAGCGCCGAGATGCATTCGGGCTTCACGGTCCTGCGCACCCTGTGTCCCTTCGGCGCCGCGGTGCGCGCCCAGCACCACCAGCCCGACACCCGCCTGCAGGGCGATCTGGAGCGGCTGCAGGCTATCTGGCAGGAAGGGCTGCAGCGCTTCGGCGGGCCGTTCCTCCGGGCCGCATTTCAGCGCGGTGGACGCCTTCTACGCCCCGGTGGCCTTTCGCATCCAGACCTACGGCCTGGAGCTGGACGAGACGTCCCAGGCCTATGCGCAGCGGCTCCTGGCCCTGCCGGCCATGCAGCAGTGGCACGACATGGCCTGCCGCGACACCTGGCGCGATCCCAACCACGAGGCCGAGATACTGCGTGTGGCCAATGTGCGCCAGGATCTGCGCCGCAGCGCATAGCACGGCGCTTTTTGCGTGTGGGCGCAGGGACGAGGGAGTATCCTTGATGGTCTGCTTCAACCCCGCCGTCAAGGAATCCGCCTCATGGGCGACACGTATTTCCGCAAAGTCACCTACCATCTGCATTGCCAGGACCAGCAGGCCCTGGCCGAACGCCTGCGCCAGCTCGCCCACCAGGCCCGCGCGCAGGAAGCCTGCATCTGCTTCGACGTGCTGCGCGAGCAGCACTCGCCCGAACACTGGGTCATCTACGAAGGCTGGCGCAGCCAGGAAAGCTGCGATGCCTTTCACGACAGCGCCGCCGCGCGCGAGCTGCACCGCAACATGATTGAACAACAGGTCACGGACGCGCCCCAGAACGTGGAGCTGCGCAGCATCACCACGCCCGAACCCCGGCAGCGAAACCGCTCCCGACGCTGGCAGCCCTACCTGTGGGTCTGCCTGGCCATGTGCGTGGGCGTCATGGGTACGGCGCTCGCCAGCCCGCTTTATCCCCTGTACCAGGCGCGCTGGAACCTGAGCGCCAGCCACATCACCCAGCTCTACGTGGCCTATATGGCCGCCGCCCTGCTGGGCCTGCTGTTCCTGGGCCGGCTGAGCGACCGCAAGGGCTTCATGCCCGTGCTGCGCACCGGTCTGGTGCTGGTCACCAGCGGCGTGGCCCTGTCCGCCTTCGCCTGGGACGTCTACAGCTTCCTGGTCAGCCGCATACTGATCGGCCTGGCCTCCAGCATGATCGTCACCTCGGCCTCCATCGGCCTGACCCAGCTGAACCGGGGCGGGGACATGCAGCGGGCCGCCGCCACGACCTCGCTGATGCTGGCCTTCGGCTTCGGCCTGGGCCCGGTCGTGGGCGGGCTGATCGCGCAATGGGCGCCCACGCCGCTGTTCTCCAGCTATCTGCCCTCCATCCTGCTGGGCGTGCTGGCCATCTACGCCCTGTTCCAGATCACGCCGCCTCCCAGCAGCCTGCCGCAGCGCAAGGACAAGGGCGGCTGGCGCGCCTGGCTGCCGCGCATCATGATGCCGGCCGGCCCCCTCAAGCGTCCCTTCCTGCTGGGCTGCCTGTCGGCCTGCTGCGCCTTCGCCATGTTCAGCCTGTTCGCCTCGCTGGCGCCCAGCTTCATGGCGCAGATGGTGCCCTGGCACGGCCCGGCCACCAGCGGCCTGTCCATCGGCATCATCCTGTTCCTGTCCTCGGGCTTCCAGTTGATGGTGCGCCGCTGGCCCGCCAAGCGCAGCGTGCTGGTCGGCCTGTCCGCCTTTTCCCTGGCCAACCTGGCCCTGCTGACCAACCTGTGGGCGGCCTCCTCGCTGCTATTCGTGCTGTGCGTGCTGGTCACTTCCTTCGGGCACGGCCTGTGCATGGTGGGCGGCATGTCGGTGGTCAACAAGGTCTCGCCGCCGCACCAGCGCGCCGGCATGACCTCCACCTATCTGGTGATCGCCTACCTGGGCGCCATCCTGCCCATCCTGGGCCTGGGCTGGCTGGCCGACCATCTGGGCCTGGACCAGGGCCTGATGATCTTCTGCGGCATGATGATCATCGCGACCATCGCCGTCGCCACCGTGGTGCGGCTGACGCCCGCCATCGCCGCGCCGGCCCGGTCCTGACCTCCCCGGGCCGGCCCCCGCCGGCCCCGGCGAGCTCCCGCCTGAGTGTATTCCCCTAGGCCATTTGGCGCTTGTCCTAGGGTTAGACCTGAAAAGGAAAATGGCCGAGGCTGAGTAGAATAGCCTTCACGCGATACAGCTTGGCAACACCCGGCGCCTGGGGAGCATCACCCTCGAGCTCCGTCATAAAAAAAGCAATCCTTACCAAGGAGACACCATGACTGTTGCAGTCAAGAAGCTGGCATTGGGCCTGACCGCGGCCCTGGCAAGCCTGAGCGCCGCGCATGCGGCCGACTACCCCGACCATTCCATCAACATGGTCGTGCCTTTCGCCGCCGGCGGCCCCACCGACAACGTGGCCCGCGCCCTGGGCGAAGCCATGCGCCCGGTACTGGGGCAGCCCATCGTGATCGAGAACAAGGGCGGGGCGGGAGGCTCCATCGGCACGGCCCAGGTGGCCCGCGCCAAGCCCGACGGCTACAACATCCTGCTGATGCACATCGGCTTCTCGACCGCTCCTTCGCTGTACAAGAAACCCGGCTACGACGCCATAAACGGCATGGCGCCCATCGGCCTGGTGGTCGATGTGCCCATGACCATCATCGCCCGCGAGGACTTCCCGCCCAATACCATCCAGGAGCTGGTCCAGTACCTGAAGGACAACCATGACAAGGTGTCCCTGGCCAACGCCGGCATCGGCGCCGCCAGCCACCTGTGCGGCACCATGCTGACCGAGGCCCTGGGCGTGGACCTGCTGACCGTGCCCTACAAAGGCACGGCGCCGGCCATCGCCGACCTGATGGGCAAGCAGGTCGACATCATGTGCGACCAGACCACCAACACCACCCAGCAGATCCAGTCCGGCAAGGTCAAGGTCTATGCGGTCACCAGCAAGCAGCGCGTGCCCACGCTGCCGAATGTGCCCACCATGCAGGAATCGGGCTTCAAGGATTTCGAAGTGGGCATCTGGCACGGCATGTGGGCGCCCAAGGGTACGCCGCAGCCGGTGGTCGACACGCTGGTCAAGGCCCTGCAGGCCGGCCTGGCCGACGCGGACTTCAAGAAACGCATGGCCACGCTGGGCGCCACCGTGCTGGAACAGGACGCCAATCCGGCCGCCCTGCAGGCCAAGGTGGAGCAGCAGGTGCCGCAGTGGAGCGCTTTGTTCAAGAAAGTGGGCGTGGAGCCCCAATAAATCCTGCCGTCAGGCCCTGAAAGGGACGCTGCGGCGTCCCTTTTTTTGTCACTGGGCTTCCCCGAAAGCGCAGGTTCCGACCACTCCTCCTGCGTCCGGCAAATCGGGGCGAAATACGAGTCATACGAAGACCAGCGCTACGCCGCCGTCTGCATAGTCAGGAAAGCCCTTCTTCAAGCCGGACGTACGGCTTCATCCAGCTCGCGCAACCAGACCCAGACATCGTCCGGATCCAGGTTCCGCGTGATCAGCACCAGCCGGCCTTCGCGTGCCGGCCAGGGCCATTGCGGCAGCTCCTGCAAGGGATAGGCCCGATGCTGCACAGCGTGCACGACCTGCGGTTGCCCGTGCCCCCGCAGGGCCAGCACGCCTTTCAAACGCAACAGGCGCTCGCCCGCCCATTCGCAGAATGAAGCCAGCCAATCCTCCAGCCGGGCCGCCGGCAGCTCGCCGGGCAGCACCATGCTGAGCGAGCGTATGGCCTCGCCATGCCGGTTCACATCCGGCCCGTGGTCGTGGTCGTGGTCGTGGTCGTGGTCGACATCATGATCCTCGATCATGAAAGCCTGCTCGCGCCAGGCGCGCCATTGTCCCAATTGCCCGCCCAGGCCCAGCAGCCAAGGCGCCACGGCCTCGCGCGCGGACAGCACATGTCGCTGGGCAAGGGGATTGAGTTCGCGCAAGCGCTCGCGCACGGCCTGCTCCCGGGCCGGCGATACCAGGTCGCGCTTGCTGAGCAGCAACAGGTCGGCCACCGCGACCTGCCGGCGCGCCTCCGCATACTGTTCCAGCGTGGCCAGGCCATGCTCCAGATCCACCACCGTCGCCAGGCCATCCAGGCTGTACCTGCCCGCCAGTTGCGGCTCGCTCAACAGCGTATGGATGATGGGGGCCGGATCCGCCAGGCCGGTGGTCTCGATCAGCACGCGGCTGAACTGGCGCCGGCCCTGGCGCGAAAAACGCCAGGTGATGTCGCGCAGCGTCTGCACCAGGTCGCGCCGTATCGTGCAGCACAGGCAGCCGCTGCCCATCTCCTGGATGATGTTCTCCTGGCTGTGCGCCACCAGCATATGGTCCAGCGCCGTCTGGCCGAACGCGTTGATGATGACCAGCGTATCGGCCATCTGCGCTTCCCGCAGGCAGCGGTTGAGCAGGGTGGTCTTGCCGCTGCCCAGGAACCCGGTCAGCAACGTGACCGGAACAGGCGGGTTCTGTGAAGCGAAAGTCATGAAGCGTCCATCCGAAAACGCGGCCGGCGCCGCCTGGACATTATACGGAGTCGGCCTTCAGCCCCGCCGGTCCAGCCATGGCTTCAACCAGCTGTAGGTGCTGACCAGGGTGATGCCGGCCAGCACCAGAGCCGCGCCCATGACGAAGCGCGGCTCTATGGTTTCTCTCAGCAGCCAGGCCCCCAGCAGCACGCCGAACAAGGGCGTGGCAAAGGAGAACACGCCCAGGCGCGAGGCCTGGTAATGCCGCAGCAGCCAGAACCAGACCAGAAAGCTCAGGAAGGCGACCACGACGGACTGGAACAGCAGGCTGGCTGCCAGCGCGCCGGTCCAGCGCACCTGATCCTGCCCCGTCAGGAAGGCCGCGGCCAGCAGCAGCACGAAGGCGCTCAGCAACTGGTAGAGCAGGGCCTCGGAAGGCGGGATGCCGGACAGGCGCGAACCGCGTATCACTACCGTGGTCAGTCCCCAAAGCGCCCCTGCGCCCAATGCCATCAGGTCCCCCAGCAGCATGCGGCCCAGGTCGGCGCCGGCCAGCTCCCGGGCCGCAGGAAGGTCACGGCGATGCCCGCCGCCGCCAGGCCTATGCCCAGCCACTGCCCCCAGGCCAGGCGCTCGGACGGCAGCAACAGATGCAGGCCCAGGGCCGCGAAGACGGGCGCGGTGTACAGGAACACCACCACATGAGCGGCGGAGGTGAAGCGCAGGCTTTCGCCCACCAGCAGGTATTCGGTGGCGAACAGCAGGCCGGCCAGCAGGCCCGGCTTCCAGGCGCCGGGCGAAAAAGCCAGGCGGCGCGTGCGCGCCAGCACCAGCAAGGCCACCAGCACGGCCGCCGCCCCGGAACGCAGGCCGATCTGCAGCACCGGCGCCATGTCGCCGCCCGTCCCCTTGAGCACGATCTGCTGCAGGCTCCAGATCAGGCACAGAATCAGCATGGCGCTGACCGCCAGCGCATCCAGGGGCTTACGTTCGTCGTTCATGGTGTCTCGGCAAAAGAGGGCTAGCGCAGAGCGCGGACCCGCGGCAGAAGCAAAAAGTGCATTATGCGCGAAATCCGCCCCGGCCTGCAGGGCGCGGCCGCAGGCCGGACAACCGCTCCAGGGAAGCGTCAATTGATATATCAAAAACCCCTACCTAAAATATTTTCATACTTGAAAACAAGACGCGCCGCAGGAGACAGCATGGCACTGAGCAACACCGATCGAGTCCGGGTCGAACTGGAACACCGCATCGCCAGCGGCGACCTGCCGCCGGGCAGCGCCATCGACGAAGCCCTGCTGTGCACCTTCTTTCGCGTCTCGCGCACTCCCGTGCGCGATGCCCTGCTGCAACTGGCGGCCACCGGCCAGGTGCGTATCGCCCCGCGCGCCGGCATCTTCGTGACTCAGCACACGATCGCCGAGCTGGAGGAAATGCTGGAGACCCTGGCCCTGCTGGAAGGCGCCTGCACCCAGCTTGCGGCGCATCGCATCAGCAACGCCCAGATCCGCGAACTGGGACGCCTGCAAAAACGCGGCGCCGCCGCCCTGCACAAGCAGGACCTGCCCGAATACGCCGCCTACAACGCCGAATTCCACGCCCTGGTGCACGGCATCGCCGGCAACGGCTTCATGGTGCAGCAGATCGAGCACCTGCGCCGCCTGACCAATCCCTACCGGCACCGCCACCTGGACCAGGAGAACCGCATGGAGCAATCCTGGCACGAGCATCAGGCGCTGACCCAGGCCCTGGCCGCGCGCGACGGCCACAACGCCATGCAGGCGGCCGCGGGCCACGTGCTCTCCGGCGCCGAATCCCTGCGCCGCGTCGCCCAGGCCCATCCCGAAAAATGGGAGTTCGACAAGCGCGAACGCTATAGCTGGCTGAACGCCCATCTCAACCCCTTGTCCGCCATCTTCATGCGGCACTAGAACACCCCACAAAATCCATAATCAGGAGACTTTTCATGACGACACGCCGTTTCACGCGGCGGGTGCTGGCCGCGCTCGCCCTGTCCATCGCCCCCCTGGCCCTGCATGCGGCCGAACCCCTGCGCCTGGTCGTGGGCTTTGCCCCCGGCGGCGGAGTGGACACCCTGGCGCGGGTGACCGCCCAGGCCCTGGGCCAGGAGCTGAACCGCACCGTGATCGTCGAGAACAAATCCGGCGCGGGCGGCACCATCGCGGCCGACTACGTGGCCAAGTCCCAGCCCGACGGCAATACCGTGCTGTTCGCCGACACGTCGCTGCTGGTGGCGCCCTACATCTACCCGGCGCTGCGCTACGACCTGCAACGCGACTTCGTCACCGCCGGCATGGTGGGCCAGTCCGACCTGGCGCTGGCCGTGCCCGGCAACAGTCCGATCAAGTCCGTGGCCGAGCTGGTCGAGTCCATACGCAAGGCGCCGCCGCAGACCGAGACCTTCGCCTCGGTGCGCGTGGGCTCGCTGCACCACCTGGGCGGGGCACTCTTTGCCCTGAAGACCCGGACCGAGCTGGTGCACGTGCCCTACCGCGGCGGCGCGCCCGCCAGCCAGGCCCTGGCAGCCGGGGAAGTGGCCATGTCCTTCGCCAGCCTGGCCTCCTCCATCGGCCTGGCCAATTCCGGCCGCATCCGTCTGCTGGCCACCTTGTCCGAGCGGCGTTTTCCCGGCATGCCCGATCTGCCGGCCGTCTCCGAGACCATTCCCGGCTACAGCGTGACGCCCTCGCTCTTCCTGCTGGCGCCCAAGGACGTGGATCCCGCCTTCATCCAGACCCTGAGCGCGGCCCTGCAGAAGAGCATGGGGCAGAAAGCGGTGCAGGACGCCTTCCTGGCGCAAGGTTCGGTCTCCGCCTACCAGGATCCGCAGGCCACCCGGCAATGGCTGGGCGATGAGACCGCCCGCTGGGCCGGCGTCATCAAAGATGCCAAGCTGACCTTCAAACAATGAACCCATAGTGACTGACTCATGAGCACAAGCAATACGCCTTCCGCCCGCCCCCTGCTGGGCCTGATCGTGCCCCCGGCTGCCGGCCTGGTGCCGCCCGAAGGCCCGCAGATGTACCCGGAAGTGGATTTCATCGCCCAGGGCCTGGCCCTGGCCTCCGTGGACAAGCAGGGCTACGACCAGGTCATAGACCAGGTCGTGGACGCCGCCCGCAAGCTGGCCGGACGGGGCGCGCAGGCCATCTCGCTGATGGGCACCTCGCTGAGCTTCTATCGCGGCTCGGAATTCAATGAACGGCTGGCGGAGCACCTGCGCGAGGCCACGGGCCTGCCCTGCACCACCATGAGCCACGCCATCGTGCGCGGGCTGCGCGCCAGCGGCATAACGCGCGTGGCCGTGGCCTCGTCCTACATCGAGGACGTCAACCAGCGGCTGGTGCGCTTCCTGGGCGAGAACGGCATCGAAGCCGTCTGCGCCTACGGCCTGGGCGTGACCGAAGTCAGCGCCATGGCGCGGATCAGCACGCAGGAGCTGGTGGACCTGTGCCTGACGACCTGGAGGCTGGCCCAAGGCAAGGCTCAGGGGCTGCTGCTGTCCTGCGGCGGCCTGGTCTCACTGGAGGCCGTGCGCATCGTGGAAGAGCAGTTGGGCGTGACCGTGGTGTCCAGCTCGCCGGCCGGCTTCTGGGACTTGGTGGCCACGGCCGGACTGGAGCTGTATCCGCAGGACGCCGGCCGCCTGGCGCGCGAGCGCCAGACAGCCTAGGCGTATCAGGCGCGGCCCAGGAAACCGGCGCGCGCCTGCGCGCCCTCCGCGCTGTCGCGGCACACCAGAGCCTGGTCCGCGTCCATGTAGATGCCCAGGCGATTCAGGGCATGGGCCACCTGGTTGACCGACTCCTTGGTCATGCGCACGATGGCCGCCGGCGACTGGGAGGCGCGCTGCGCCAGCGACTGGGCGGCGGCTACGGCCTGGCCGGGCTCGCAGACCTCGTCCAGCAGGCCCCAGTCCAGCGCCTGCGGCGCGCCCAGGCGCTCGGCCAGCAGGATGGCGCGCTTGGCCCGCGGCGCCCCGAGCAGATTGACCATGCGCGGTATCGCGCCCCAGCCCATGTTCAATCCCACCTTGGCTTCCGGCAGGTACAGAAAGGCTTCGCGCGAAGCCACCCGCCAATCGCAGGCCAGGGCCAGGGCCACGGAGCCGCCCACGGCCGCGCCCTCGATAGCGGCGATGGTCAGCTGCGGCAATTCCTCCCAGAGCCGGCACAGACGGGCGCCGCGCTGGGCGACGTCGCGGCGCTCCAGCAGGCCGGCCTGCTCATCGTTCCACTTCTGCGGGTCCTTCAAGTCTATGCCCGCCGAGAAGATATCCCGGGCGCCGGTCAGCACCACGGTGTGGATGGAAAGGGACTGCGCCAGGTCCAGCGCCACCTGGGTCAGGGCCAGCAGCGTGTCCTGGTCGATGGCGTTGCGGTTCACGCCGCGATCGAAGCGCACCAGCGCATGGTCGCCCGTCACCTTGACCGTCACGCTGCGGCCATATTTGCGTTTCATGGTTGTCTCCCCAAAGGTTCGGAAAAATCAGCTCTGCGAGCGATGGCTGCCGTCGCCGCGCGACAGGCGCGTGACGTAGCGGAATTCATAGGGCGGATAGAAGCTGACGGCCACTTCCATCACCTTGCCGGCCGGATTGCGGAACGTGCGGATGATGAGCAGGGCGGGGTCGGACTCCTCGTAGCCCAGGAAGCGCGCGATGTGCGGCGGGAAACGCGAGGCCGAGATCTCCATCTCTATGGTCTCGACCACTTCGCCGCAGTGCTCCTCCAGCAGGGGATAGACGCCGCCGGGCTTGGTGGATATCAGGTCGGCCACGACCTGGTATTCCTTGCGCAGGTAGATGTCCGTCCAGGAGATGCCGCGCTTGCTGCCCGGCACGCTGCGGTAGGTCTCCACCTTGACCCAGTTCGCGGGGTCGCCGTCCAGCGCCGTCTCCGGCGGCTGCTTGTCCAGACAGGCCGCCTTCCTGTGCACGTGCAGGTCGGTGAATTCCAGGTAGCGCTGCAGCTGGTCCGTGGTGTCCAGCTCCAGGCCGAACTGCGGCTTGGGGTGCTGGCGTATCACGGTGGTCCCCGCGCGTCGGCGCCGCTCGATCAGGCCCAGGTCGGTCAGCTTGCGTATGGCTTCGCGCGCCGTGTGCCGGCCCACCCCGTACATCTCGCACAGTTCCATCTCGGTCGGCAGCTTGGAGCCGACCGGATAGTGGCCCGAACGGATCAGTTCCAGCAGGCGATCGCTCATGCTCTGGTACAGGGTCGGCTTGGCGCAGGACTGGGATTCGTTGTTTGCCATACGGAGTGTGCTTCAGCTTAAAGGGACAGACGGCGCAGGGCGGCCAGGGTGTCGCGTGTGAACAGATCGGGGCATTCGCTTTGGGGAAAATGTCCGATGCCCGGCCATTCTATATATTCCACCGGAACTTTGCCCTCCCGCAGCGCGCGCTCCACCTGGCGCGCCGACTCCGGCGGCACGGACCAGTCCTCCTCGCCTTCCACGATGATGACCGGGCAGCGTATCGCCTCCAGGATCTGCTCCATGCGAAATCCCCCGAAGGCGCAGATGTCGGCGAAGGCCACCGCCGGAATGCAGCGCCGGGCGTCGGTCACCACTTCCAGGGCGCGCTGCGGGTCGGCCCGCGAACCCATCAGAGTGCGGAAGGTCACCTCGAACCAGTCGCCCGGATTGATGCGCGCCATCTCCAGGATGCGCGGGTTGTAGCCCGAGGACTTCACCACATTGACCGAAGCGCCGTCCACCAGGACCAGCCCGCGCACGCGCTCCGGCGCCAGGGCGGCGGCCTGGGCCACCACGCCCCCGCCCATGGAGTGGCCCATCAGCACCGGATCCTGGATGCCGGCCGCCTCCAGGAACTGCAGCAGGTAGCGCGCGTTCTGCAAAGTGGCCGACTGCGGCCCGCCCGCGGGCATGCCGCTCTTGCCGTGGCCGGGCAAGTCCAGCGCGTGGACGGTGTAATGCGGCGCGAACAAGTCGATCACATACTGCCATGACAGGCTGTCCTGGCTGGCGCCGTGCACCATGACCAGGGCGGGGCCCGAGCCGGCCAGATCGTAATAGGCGCGGATGCCGTCCGCGGTCGTCACATAAGGCATGGTCAGCTCTCCAGCTCGCCCGTCAACCGGGTCAGGGCATACAACAACATCCAGTTCTGCACGCAGGCGCGCAGATCGCCGCCCACCACCAGCCGGTGCTGGCGCACCAGGCGGTTGAAGGGAAAGCCCCGCGCCAGGTCGGCGAAGGCCGCGCTGTCGCCTTCCAGCCAGAAGGGCGCCGCGCGCTCGCCCACGCCGGCCTGCACGTCCTGCTCGCGCACCGCCAGCCAGGCCTGCTCGCCGGTCTGCGTATTGCGCAGGGCCAGGCACAGGTCGGCCAGCGCGCTGTGCTGGCGCACGAACTCAACCGCGCCGGCCCGCCGCGCCCAGGCGGCCAGCACCCCGGGGTCAAACAGGGAAAGAGGGGTCTGCATCACAAATACCTTTGTCGAAGAAGGAACTTCTGCACTTTGCCGGAAGAGGACTGGGGCAGGGAATCCACGATGAAGATGCGCTTGGGCACCTTGAAGCCCGACAGCTTCTGCCGGCAGAACTCGCGCAGCACTTCCACGTCCGGTTCGCGTCCATTGGCGGGCACGACGGCGGCCACCAGTTCCTCGCCCCAGTATTCGTGCGGCAGGCCGAAGGCCGCCGCCTCGCGCACATCGGTATGGCTGGCCAGGCAGTTCTCCACCTCCAGGGCGGCCACGTTCTCCCCGCCGGTCTTGATCATGTCCTTGCTGCGGCCCATGAAGTAGGCGAAGCCGTCGTCATCCACGCGGATCAGGTCGCCCGTGTGCAGCCAGCCTTCGGCATCGAGCACCTGCGCCGTCAGCTCGGGCTGGCGCCAATAACCCTTGAAGACGGTGGGGCCGCGCACCTGCATCTCGCCGGGACCGCGCTGGTCGGCCAGCACCCGGCCCTGTTCATCGACCAGGCGGTACTGCACATGGCGCCACAAGTAGCCGATGGAGCCGGGATGCTCCAGGATCTCCTGGGTGTAGCGATTCTTGATGGTCGTCACGCAGCTCTCGGTCATGCCGAAACCCCAACTGAACTGCGCCTTGGGAAACACGGAGCGGATCAGATCCTGGCGCCACTGACCCAGCGGCGCGGCCGCCGTCTGCACGAACTCGGCGCAGGGCAGGGACAGGTCGCGAAACTCCGGATGATCCGTCAGGCCGACCCACATGGCCGACAGGAGGAACACGTGGGTGGGCTGGTACAGGCGCAACGCGTCCATGACGACGTCGGCCTCGAAGCGCGGCACCACGTGCAGGCTGCCGCCCGCGTACAGGATGGGGCCGTTGACCACGCCGAAGCCGCCGATGTGGAACAGGGGCGTGGCCAGCAGCGAGCGGCTGTTCGCATCGATGCCCAGCTCCATGATGTAGTTCACCGCGTTGGCCGACAGATTGCCGTGCGTCAGCATGGCGCCCTTGGGCGCCGATGTGGTGCCCGAGGTGTACATGATGATGGCCACGTCATCGTCCTGCACGCGGCCGAAGCGCTGCTGCACCGGGTCATCCGCACGGTGATCGGGCAGGCTCTCGGGAAAGTGCTCCAGCCACTGCACGGGCGCGGCCAGGCCGCCTTCGCGTTCGATCTGCTCGCGCAATGGCCGATAGGCCGGATCCATGATGCATACGGCGGGCTGGGTGTCGTCCAGCAGGTAGCGCAGCTCGGCCGCGCCGTAGCGCGTGTTCACCGGCACCAGGGCGAATCCGCCCACCGCCGTGGCATGCAGCAGGGCCAGGTAGTCGATGGAGTTGGGCGTCATGATGGCCACGCGATGCCCCGGCTGCACGCCCAGGCTCGCCAGATGGCCAGACAGGGCGCGGGCGCGGGCGCAGAACTGGCCGAAGGACAGGGCCTGCCGCTCGTCCGAGACCGCCACCTTGTCGGGGTAGCGCTCGGCGTTGAACATGGCGACCTGATAGATGTTAGGCATGATGCTGTGGCTCTCCGGCGCGGCCCAGGTAGGCCGCCGCGATCTGTGGGTTGTTCATGATGTCCCGGCTGTCGCCCGCCAGGGTCAGGCGCCCGGTCTCCAGGACCACGGCGCGGCTGGACAGCTTCAGGGCCAGCCGGGCGTTCTGCTCCACCAGAACGATGGTGGTGCCGTCCTGGCTGATCTGGCGGATGGCGCGCGCCACCTCCAGCGTGACCGCCGGCGCCAGGCCCAGCGAAGGTTCGTCCAGCAACAGCAGGCTGGGCCGGGACATCAGCGCCCGCCCGATGGCGCACATCTGCTGCTCGCCGCCCGACAGGTGCCGGCCCTGGCTGCGCTCGCGCTCCAGCAGGCGCGGAAAATAGGCGTAGATACGCTCCAGGTCCCGGGCGATGCCGGCGCGGTCGCGCCGCAGGTAGGCGCCCATCAGCAGGTTCTCGCGCACGCTCAGCTCGGGGAACAGCCGGCGCCCCTCCGGGGACAGGGCAATGCCCAGGGCCACGCGGCGCTCGGCGCTCAAGGCCTGGATGGGCCGGCCCTGCAGGCGGATCTGCCCCGCGGCCGCGGGCGCCAGCCCGCTGATGGCTTTCATCAAGGTGGACTTGCCGGCCCCGTTGGCGCCGATCACCGCGCACACGCTGGCCTGCTCCACCGAGAAGCTGACCGAATCCAGGGCCTGCACCGCGCCGTAGAAGACGCTCAGGCCGTCAATTTCAAGCATCGTCAAGATCGGCTCCCAGATAGGCTTCAATCACGCGCGGGTCCTGCCGCACCTGGGCGGTGGGGCCTTCGGCCAGCCGGCGGCCGTTGACCAGCACCACCAGCTTCTGGCACAGACGCATCACCAGCCCCATGTCGTGCTCGACCACCACCACATCGACGCCGCTGGCGTGGATGCGCTCGATCAGGTCGGCCATGGCCACCGTCTCCACCGGATTCAGGCCGGCGGCCGGCTCGTCCATCAGCAGCAGGCGCGGCATGGCGGTGAGCGCCATGCCCACGCCCAGGATCTTCTGCAGGCCGTAGGCCAGCGAATCGGCCTGCGCATGCGCGACGGACTCCAGGCCGATCAGGGCCAGCGCCTGGTCGGCCTGGCGGGCCGCTTCCCGCCTGCCGCGCCGCACGCCCCAGGGATTGAACAGCGACCAGGGCGAGGGGAACTGGCGGAACAGGGCCGCGCGGTACAGGTTCTCGTACACCGTGTGGCCCGCGAACACATGGGTCATCTGGAAGGTGCGCACCAGGCCCTGACGGGCCAGGCAGGCGGCGGGCCGTCCCGTGATGGCGACGCCGTCCAGGGTGACCGCGCCCGCGCTGGGCCGGGTGGTGCCGGCGATCAGGTTGAACAGCGTCGTCTTGCCCGCGCCATTGGGGCCGATCACGCCGGTGATCTGGCCGGGCGCGGTGCTGAAGGACACCTCGTCCACCGCCCGTATCCCGCCGAAGTGCCGGCTCAGGCCCCGGACATTCAATTGCACGCTCATGCCGCCTCCTTGCGCGCCGCGCGCCGCTTGCGCCACAGGCCGGCCAGCCCCTGGGGCGTGAACAGCCGCCGCAGGATCCGCGTCAGGCCGTAGATCAGTCTCTGGTACTGCTGCAGGTCGCGCAGCAGCTCCGGCAGGGGAATCAGGATGGCGGCGCCGACCACGGCCCCGGCCAGCGCGCCCACGCCGCCCAGCACATTCATGATGACGGCGTTGACCGCCGTCCAGAAGCCGAAGGAATCCGGCGAGATATAGCCCTGATAATGAGCGTACAGGCTGCCCGTCCAGCCGGCGATCAAGGCGCTGAGCACAAAGACGCTGACGCGGAAGCGCAGCACGTTCAGGCCGCCCGAGCGCACCAGTTGCTCGTTCTGGTGCAGGGAGTCGGCGATCATGCCCCATTCGCGCCGGTACAGGGCGCGCAGCACGAAATACACCAGCAGGGCGAAACCGACCGCCACCAGGTAGACGCCGTAGCGCCCCTCGGGGATGGGCAGGCTGGCCTGCAGCGGCGGGATCTGGCCGAAACCGTTGTTGCCGCCGAACAGCTCGTGGAACTCGATGAAGCACAGCACCACGGCTTCCCCCAGGGCGAAGGTCAGCAGGGCGAAGTGCACGCCCTTGATGCGCATGAAGATGGGGCCGGTCAGGGCGGCCAGGGCCCCCGTCAGCACGCCCGCGCCCAGAAAGGCCCAGGGGAAGGACCAGCCATAGTCGCGGCTGAGGATGGCCGAGGCATAGGCGCCCAGGCCGAACAGCGCGCCGTGGGCCAGGGACAACTGGCCGATGCGCAGCACCAGGTTCATGCTCATGGCCAGGCAGGCGTACAGCGCCACCATGATGGCCAGGTGCAGGGCGAAGCGCGGCTGCCCCGCCCACGCCGGCCAGCCCAGCAGCGCCGCGACCAGGACGGCATGCCAGAGCCAGCGCAGCGCGCCGTCGCGGGGATAAAGAGAAATTGCATTGTTCAAGCTCATGTCGACTTCCCCATCAGGCCGCTGGGCTTGACCAGCAGCACGGCCATCACGATCAGGAAGGACAGCATGGTGGCCACGGTCGCGTTGTAGAAGGTGGAGGCAACGGCTTCGGTCACGCTCAGGATGAAGGCGGCCACGACCGCGCCCGGCAGACTGCCCAGCCCGCCCAGCACCACGATGATGAAGGCCTTCACCACCACGGCCTCGCCCATGTAGGGGTGCACGGTGTAGACCGGCGCCATCAGCGCGCCGGACAACCCCGCCAGGCCGCAGCTGAGTGCGAAGGTGAATGCCATGATCTTCCAGGAGCTGACGCCCTGCAGCCGGGCCACTTCCCTGTCCTGGGCGACGGCGCGTATCGTCATGCCCAGGCGCGTGCGTTCGATCAGGAAATAGAAACCCGCCAGGGCGAGCACGCTGATGCCCACGATCAGAAGCTGATCCTTGGCGAAGAAGGCCTGGCCGACCTGCCAGGCGCCTTCCACGGGCCGGCGCACCGACTGCTCGTCCACGGAGAACAGCAGCGAGATGCCCGCCTGCAGGGTGATGGCCAGGGCCAGGGACATGATCATGCCGCCCATCTCGTCGCCGGCGAAGCGCCGGAACAGGCCGCGTTCGGCCAGCAGGCCCAGCACGCCCACCAGCATGGCCGCCGCCGCGATGGCGGGCAGATAGGGCCAGGAGAACTGGCCGTAGAACACATACATGGCGTAAGCGCCCAGCATGTAAAACTCGCCATGGGCGAAATTGACCACCCGCAAGATGCCGAACACCAGCGTGAAGCCCAGGGCGACCAGGGCGTACACGAAGGTGGACATCAAGGCGATGATGGCGATCTGCATTGCGATCTGCATGATTGCGAACCGTCGGTAAGCCGCCCCCCGCCGTGACGGCGGGGGGCGCAGGGACAAAAGACTGAAACAGCGTTTAGCGGGCCTCGAACTTGTTGATGACCTTGGCCTTGCCGTCCTCGATCACGCCCAGGTAGGCGGGCGTGGCGATCTGGTGGTTTACGCCGTAGACATTCTTGCCGCCCCACACGATGGCGCCCTGGACGCCGTCGAAGCTGGGATTGGCTTCGATACGCGCCCGCACGGCGTCGGTGTCGTCCACCGTGCCGGCTTCGGTGATGGCCTTGAACAGCAAGCGCGTGGCGTCGTAGAAGTAGAAGACGAAGTCATCCATGCTGTTGCTGTGGACCTTGGCGTAGGCTTGCGACAGCTTCTGGTAAGGCTCGCTGGACGGATCGGCGGACAGGTACACCAGGGTGCCTTGCGCATTGTCCGCGCCGGCCGACTTCACCGTCTCGGCCACGTTGTTGCCGCCGAACTTGGTGAACTGGCCTTTGAAGCCCATCTCGCGGGCCTGGCGGATCACGATGCCGGCCGGGCCGGGCGGCACGGTGTCCAGCTCGATGAAGTCCACGTTCTTGGCCAGGATGCCGGTCAAGAGGGTGCGGAAATCGTTCTGCGAGCGCTCGAAGAACTTGGTTTCGGCCACGTCATAGCCCGCGTCCTCGTAGGCCTGCTTCTGGATCTTCTGCGTGCTCCAGCCCGTGGCATCGTTGGGGGACAGGATGGCCAGGCGCTTGAGCTCGGGGCGTTCCTGCTTCAGCCAGCCGATCAGTTGGCGGTTGTATTCATACTGCGTGGGCAGGACGCGGAACATGTACTTCGTATTGGCGTCCAGCACCTCGGTGGAATAGCTGTTGGACAGCATGATGACCTTGTTGCGCTCGGTGATGGGCTTCATGGCCATGACCGAGGCCGAACCGATAGGTCCAATGATGTATTTCACCTCGTCCTGGTCGATCAGGCGATTGGTCGCCGTAACCGCGTCGGCAGCCTTGTAGTGATCGTCGTAGGTGACCACTTCCACCTTGTACTTCTTGTCTCCGACCGCCAGGCCGCCGGCCTGGTTGATCTCGTCCACGGCGATCTTCACGCCGCCGTCGATCGCCAGGCCCCAGGGCGCGCCTGGTCCCGTCATGCCTCCCACCACGCCCAGCTTGAGCGTCTGCGCCTGCGCAGCCAGCGCCGCCAGCATGCCTGCCGCCGCCAGTACACCCCGAATCCCTTTCTTCATGGACCTGCTCCTATTAATTGACCGGACATATTGTTATTTGATACGAACAATATAATAAGGAGGCAACGCTTGTCCATGGAAATATGGATTGATAATGACCTTATTACCGTCTTACCCCAGGATAAATCAGCCCCATTAAGGGAAAACACCGACACGGCTGTCGGTTTATTTGTACGGATGTTATTTCATAAGCTTATGCGAAATGGTTATGCGCGGGCAAAAAAAGGGCGACTCATCAGCCGCCCCGTTTCCGCAACACACACCCCTACAGCATAAGCAACGGCATATACCGGTTAAAGCACGCCCTGTTCATGTAACCACAACCGTCCCGCCTCTGTTGTCACGTAGGCCTGTTGGGGATGATTGATGACTTCTGGATATACATACTGCAGCCAGCCATTCTTGCGCAGGCGACTCAAATGCTGGCTCTTAAGTGCGGTTACCTGACGCCCTCCCAACAAATCCGCCAATTGCTCCGCACGATACGCCCTGACAGCGCATAGCGACACGATCACTGGCCAGAGCTTCTCCTTACGCGGCTTTGAAGACAACTCCTTCATCATGGTACGCAAGAACGGGGGCAACTCACTCGCATTAACGTCGAACTCACTCACATTAACACCGAGCTCACTCGCATTAACACCGAACTCACTTACATTGACAAGCTGCTCACTTCTATTTTCAGCATCAAACAGCGGTAGATCAGGCGCTGCACGCAACTGATAATACGTAGCTGAACTGGCTCCCCCCTGCACGAGCAACTGCCTCTGGTGATACAGCTTGCGTAGCACCTGGCTCGCCGCCAAGGTGTCCAGTCCGGTAACGGCTCGCAGGCTGGCATTTTCCACAGCGCCAGTTTCCCGGGCCAGAATCAACGCCTTGGCCTCGTCATCACTCAAGCACAAGTGCTGGAACTGCTGCAGCCATTGCAGCTGCTCTTCATCCAGCAACTGATGCAGAAGATACACGGCCGAAAACTGATTTTCCTGGCTACTGCTGGTAAACACCGGGGCGCTCAAGCCAGCCTTGTCCAGCAGACGACGCATCGTACGAATACCCGAGCCTTTGGTTTCGGCAAAATCAAGGTCATACAACACCGATGCAATACATGGATTGCGTTGGATTGACCCCATCTCCCCCAGCAGCGCCGCAGGCTTCAGCGAATAACCTGCATTGCGAATCTCCAGCCGATTGCTATAGCGCACCACTAAAATAGGCTGATTGATCTGATAATCACGATGCATCACCGCATTCACGATGGCTTCACGAATGACCTTCTGCGGTAGAACTGGCTCATCGCTGCGTTGGGTCTCTCCCTCCTTCAAACGAAAATGCCTGGGCATGTCATCCAGAATGGCGGCCTCCAGCTTCTGAATCAACCGGATCAAAGGCTCTCGAATATCCAAGGTGGTAACGAAGCGCTGATCCGGATCCTCAACCCATTGCGTGCCTGCAATGCGAACATAATCCACTCGCATGGCGGGCAACAGACGACGCAGGCTCAAGGGCTTGCCCAGCAAGAGCATGCCAGCCACAGTGGGGACCCATGCATTTTTTTGCCATTTCACCAGGTTCAAGGCCCGGAGCATTTCCTCATCGCTTACCTGCAACTCTTCGGCATGAGGACGAACTCTCTATCGCAAGGAACGATACAAGGCAATGGAGGTAGTATCCCGGTCATTCCAGGATGCATCCTCAAGCACAACTTGCTCAAACCCCATCCCTGATTTGGCCAACAGAATTGGCGCCAGCTCCTGCTGACCACACTCATAGTCGCCATTGAGCCCGCGCCGCCATATGCCTGTCTTGCGTTTGTTTCTGCTATCGCAGCGTCCCCTGAACGTACAAGGCTTGGCAGCGACAGGCAACTCCGGCACATAGACCACCACAACACGCCTGCCATTCAGCAAGACTGTCTCGCCGCGCACGGGAACCACTTGCTCGAACTGATCCCGACAATGATGCTGAAGGTCATTCAACAGCTTGTCGCCGTCCTGGACACCAGCCACCCAATATTCGGCATGCGCCTCGTCAGGTTCGGCGATGCCCAACAGCAAGTATCCGCCTCCCAAACCCGGCTCATTCGCAAAAGCGCAAATCGTCTGCATAACGGAGTCTCCTGCGTCGCGGCCGCGCTTGGCTTCAATTCGAGGGTGCTCGTCCAGTTCACACAACTGTCGCCACAGCTCATGCGGAGTAAATTCGAAACCATGCATAGTGGGAAACTAAATTATCAAAACATTACGATCAGCGTAGTCCGGTAGCACCGCCCATGCCTAAAGACGGGAAATAGCTAGGGTAAAACAACTTGTGCCCCACAGTAAGGAACATGCCCTGTTACAGCGCCCCGCGATAAATCCGCTGCGAAAAAAAGGGGCTGCCTATAAGCAGCCTCCCTTCTTTCACAGTACGTGTTGGTTCCATAGCCAGATTTGATCGATCAGATATCCAGATTCCCCACCTGCAAGGCATGGGTCTCGATGAAGGCCCGGCGCGGCTCGACGTTGTCGCCCATCAGCGTCGTGAAGACTTCGTCGGCGTGCATGGCGTCGGCGATCTGCACGCGCAGCAGACGGCGCACGGCGGGGTCCATGGTGGTTTCCCAGAGCTGCTCGGGATTCATTTCGCCCAGGCCTTTGTAGCGCTGCTTGCTCAGGCCGCGCTCGGCCTCGGACAGCAGCCACTGCATGACCTCGCGGAAGTCGTCCACGCGGGCCTCGCGGCGCTTGTCGCCTTCGCCGCGCACGATGACGGCGCCCTCGCCGATCAGGCCGGCGAAGATCTCGCCGGCGCGCGCCAGCGTCTGGTGGTCGGCGCCGCGCACGAAGTTACGGTCAAAGACCGTGACGCGGATATTGCCGTGATGCAGGCGCTGCACGATGACGCGCCAGGCGTCGCTGGCCTCGTCGTAGGCCGCGAAGACCTTGACCGCATGCGGAGCCGCCTCGTCGAACAGGGCCTGCTGCAGGTCCCGGGCGCTTTGCTCGGCCTGCTCCTGGCCTTCCAGGTTCAGCTTGACGCCTTCGGCCAGGGCCGAGAGGGCGTCGCCGTCCATGTGGCGCGACAGGCGCTCGATCACGCTCTTGGCCTTGACGTAGCGGTGCGCGTACTCGGACAGAGGCTCGCCGGTGATGGGCTCGGCGCCCGCGGCCGGCGTCAGCACCGCATCGCGCAGCGCCAGCTTCAGCATGAATTCGGCTTCCTCGGCGTCGTCCTTCAGGTACATTTCCTCGCGGCCGACCTTGACCTTGTACAGCGGCGGCTGGGCGATGTAGACGTAGCCGCGCTCGATCAGCTCGGGCATCTGGCGGTACAGCAGCGTCAGCAGCAGGGTGCGGATGTGCGCGCCGTCCACGTCCGCGTCGGTCATGATGATGATGCGGTGGTAGCGCAGCTTCTCGATGTCGAAGTCCGGACCGATGCTGGTGCCCAGCGCGGTGATCAGGGTGGTGATCTGCTCGCTGGAGATCAGGCGGTCGAAGCGCGCCTTCTCCACGTTCAGCACCTTGCCGCGCAGCGGCAGGATGGCCTGGAACTTGCGGTCGCGCCCCTGCTTGGCCGAACCGCCGGCCGAGTCGCCCTCCACGATGTAGAGTTCGCACAGGGAAGGATCCTTTTCCTGGCAGTCGGCCAGCTTGCCGGGCAGGCCGGCGCCTTCCAGCACGCTCTTGCGGCGGGTCATCTCGCGGGCCTTGCGGGCGGCCTCGCGGGCCCGGGCCGCTTCGATGATCTTGCCGCACAGCGCCTTGGCATCGTTCGGATTCTCGAGCAGCCAGGTCTCCAGGGTGCGGGCCACGGCCTCTTCCACGGCGGGGCGCACTTCGGAGGAGACCAGCTTGTCCTTGGTCTGGCTGCTGAACTTGGGCTCGGGCACCTTGACCGACAGCACGCAGACCAGGCCTTCGCGCATGTCGTCGCCCGACGTATCCACCTTGGCCTTCTTGGCCAGCTCATTGTCCGCGATGTACTTGTTGATCACCCGCGTCATGGCCGCGCGCAGGCCCGTCAAGTGCGTGCCGCCGTCGCGCTGCGGGATGTTGTTGGTGAAGCACAGCACGGTTTCCGCATAGCTGTCGTTCCACTGCATGGCCACTTCCACGGTCACGGGCACGCCGCCGGCGTTCGATTCGGTGGTGACGTTGAAGACGTTGGGATGCAGCGCCGTCTTGTTGCGGTTGATGTACTCCACGAAGCCCTTGACCCCGCCCAGGAAGGCGAAGTCTTCTTCCTTGCCCTGGATCTCGTCGACCAGGCGGATCTTGACGCCATTGTTCAGGAAGGACAGTTCGCGCAGGCGCTTGGCCAGGATCTCGTGGTGGTACTCGATCTGGGTGAAGATTTCCTGGTCGGCCAGGTAGCGCACGCAGGTGCCGGTGCGCGCTCCCGCTTCGCCGGTGACCGCCAGCGGGGCGGTGCGCTCGCCGCGGCGGAATTCCAGCTCGTGCACCTTGCCGTTGCGCCAGATGGTCAGACGCAGCCATTCGGACAGAGCGTTCACGCAGGATACGCCCACGCCGTGCAGGCCGCCGGACACCTTGTAGGAGTTCTGGTCGAACTTGCCGCCGGCGTGCAGCTCGGTCATGACGATCTCGGCGGCGCTGCGCTGGTGCTCGTCATCCTTGTGGATGTCGGTCGGGATGCCCCGGCCGTTGTCGCATACCGAAATGCTGTTGTCCGTGTGAATGGTGACCACGATGTCGTCGCAATGGCCCGCCAGGGCCTCGTCGATCGCGTTGTCCACCACCTCGAACACCATGTGATGCAGGCCGGTGCCGTCGGACGTATCGCCGATGTACATGCCCGGGCGCTTGCGCACGGCTTCCAGGCCCTTGAGCATCTTGATGGAATCGGCGCCGTAATCGGCTTGCTGGGTGGTCGTGGTTTGTTCGGTCATAGCGTAAAACCTTGTAGTTGCCTGTCTGCTTCAAGCCGGCGCAGCCCGGCGGGCCGCGCCTGTGGGAACGAACGCATCAGATGCGCATCGGCATGACCACGTATTTGAAGGCTTCTTCTTCGGGCAGCGTCATGAGCACCGACGCGTTGGCATCCGGCTTCACCGACCAGCGGACGGTCTCGTCCTTGATGTTGGCCAGCACGTCCAGCAGGTAGCTCACGTTGAAGCCCACATCCAGGCTTTCGTGTTCGTAATCGATGTCCAGCTCTTCGACCGCCTCTTCCTGCTCGGCGTTGGACGCCGAGATCTTGAGCTGGTTCTGGGACAACTGCAGGCGCACGCCGCGCAGCTTGTCGGTGGTCAGGATGGCGGCGCGCTGCAGGCTGCCCTGCAGGGCCTCGCGGCTGACATCGAAATGACGGGTGTAGTTGGAGGGGATGACCCGCGCGAAGTCGGGGAACTTGCCCTCGACCAGCTTGGAGATCAATTCCACGTCGCCGAAGCGGAAACGGATCTGGCCGCTGGCCACGTCGATCTGCACGGGGTCGTCTGTTTCGGCCAGCAGGCGCTGCATCTCCAGCACGGTCTTGCGCGGCACGATGACGTCGTGGCGGGCCTGGAAGCCGTCGATGGCGGGGGCGTTGGGGGGCAGGCGGTGGCCGTCGGTGGTGACGGTGCGCACGAAGCCGGGCTCGAACACGAACAGCATGCCGTTCAGGTAGTAGCGGATGTCCTGCTGGGCCATGGCGAAGTGCACCGTGTTGAACAGGTGCTTGAGCGTGCGCTGCGGCAGGCTCAGGGACACGTCCCACTGCTCGGGCTGGTTCAGGGTGGGGAAGTCCGCGGCCTCCAGCGTCTGCAGCTGGAAGCGGCTCTTGCCGGACTGGATGGTCAGCTTGCCGCTGTCCAGGCCCAGCTTGACCTCGCCGAAGTCAGGCAGCGCCTTGAGGATGTCCAGCAGCTTGCGCGCCGCCACCGTCGTGGCCGCCGTGTCCCCGCCCACGCCGAAGTCGGCGCTGGTGGTGATCTGCACTTCCAGGTCCGTCGCCAGGAAGGAGACGTCCGGACCATACGTGCGCAACAGGATGTTGGCGAGGATGGGCAGTGTATGACGGCGTTCCACAATGCCGACGACGGTGGACAAGGGCTTGAGCAATGCGTCACGGGTCGCTTGAACGAGTTGCATGGTCATCCTTTGAGAGTTTGTTCCAGTACGTGTAATGCGTGATTCAGTTCGGCTTGCTTGGTGCGCGCGTCGGATATCTTGCGCACGGCGTGCAGCACCGTGGTGTGGTCCCGTCCGCCGAAGAGATCGCCGATTTCCGGCAGGCTCTTCTGGGTGAGCTCCTTGGCCAGGTACATGGCCACCTGGCGCGGCATGGCGATATTGGCCGGGCGACGCTTGGAGTACATGTCGGCGACCTTGATCTTGTAGAAGTCGGCCACGGTCTTCTGGATGTTCTCCACCGTGATCTGCCCGTTGGAGACCGACAGCAGGTCCTTCAGGGCGTCCTTGCACACCTCGACCGTCAGCACTTCGCGGCCGTGGAAGCGCGCGTAGGCCGATACCTTGCGCAACGCCCCTTCCAGCTCGCGCACGTTGCTGCGCAGGTGCTTGGCGATGAAGAAGGCGACTTCCTCGGGCATGGCGATGCCCTCGGTCTGGGCCTTGCGCAGCAGGATGGCCACGCGCATCTCCAGCTCCGGCGGCTCGATGGCCACCGTCAGGCCCGAGTCAAAGCGCGAGATCAGGCGGCTGTCGATGTTGGCCAGTTCCTTCGGGTACGTGTCCGAGGTGATGATGATCTGCTTGCGCTGCGCCACCATGGCCTCGAAGGCGTAGAAGAATTCTTCCTGGGTGCGGTTCTTGCCGGCGAAGAACTGGATATCGTCGATCAGCAGCAGGTCCAGCGAATGATAGTAGCGCTTGAATTCGTCAAAGGCCTTGCGCTGGTAGGCCTTGACCACGTCGGACACATACTGGTCCGCATGCACGTAGCGCACCCGCACGCCATTGCCGCTGGCCACCAGCGCATTGCCGATGGCGTGGATCAGGTGGGTCTTGCCCAGGCCCACGCCGCCATACAGAAACAGCGGGTTGTAGGACACGCCCGGGTTTTCCGCGACCTGCAGCGCGGCGGCCCGCGCCAGCTGGTTGGCCTTGCCGGTGACGAAGTTGTCGAAGGTCAGGTCGGCGTTCAGCCGGGAGCGGTCCTGCACCGCTTCGGCGGCGGCCGCCAGGGCCGGGTTGGCGGAGACGGGCGCAGGCGCGGGCGCCGCGCCCGATTCGCCGGGCTCGACCGCGGGCGCGGCGCGGTCGGCCAGGGCGCGACGAGGCGCCGCGCTGGCCGAAGGCAGCTCGAACTGCACCGTGACGGGACGTTCGTAGAAGTCCGAGGCCAGCTCTTCGATGCGGGTGGCGAAATTCTTGCGGACCCAGTCCAGCTTGAAACGGTTGGGAGCAGAAACACGCAGCACCCCGGCTTCGTCGTCGAAGTCGAGCGGGACCAGTGGACGTATCCACGCGCTTATCTGTTGGGGGGGAAGCTCCTGTTCCAGTTTCTGGACGCAGGACTGCCAGAATTCATTCATCGGTCTTCACTTCAGTAAACCTCAATTCTACCCTGTCCTGCCCCAAGTTATCCACAGGCCGTACAAATATGTTTGAAGCCGCGCCGCTAAACGATTGACACGACACAAAAAATTTGCTGAAATGGTGGGCTTAACACGAATTTCTGTTGCCAGATCCCCGGGACATCGCCTTGGGGGTGGAAAGATTTCTGCGATTTCTGGCGGCTCTTTTTCTTTGGACACACCATGAAACGCACTTACCAACCCTCTGTTACCCGTCGCAAGCGTACCCACGGTTTCCGCGTTCGCATGAAGACCCGCGGCGGCCGCGCTGTTCTGAACGCACGTCGCGCCAAGGGTCGCAAGCGCCTGGCTGTATAAGCCATGACGGGATGCGTGGTCAGGGAGCCTCTGAACAAGTCCCCGCGCCGCGTGCCTTTGCGGATTCGGGCGGTCTGCCGCGTTGCAAATCCTCGCGATAGCCAAGCTATCGCTGCGGTTCACGCCTAGCATCCCATCCCGACCCGCAACGACCGCTTACCGCTCGACTTGCTCAGAGGCTCCCCGCGTCCCAAACTGCCTTGCGCATCATGCGTGCCTCCTTTCCAGCCACGGCTCGCTTGCATAGCCCCACCGAATACGCCCAGTCCCTCAAGGGGCAGCGCGTAGGTCGCGGGGCTTTGTTCGTGGTCACCCGCTCTCGCGCCGGGGCCGGCGAACGTCCCGACGACGGGGCGCGCCTGGGGCTCATCATTCCCAAGCGCTTCGCCGCCCGCGCCGTCACCCGCAACACGATCAAGCGCATCATCCGCGAGACCTTCCGCCACAAGCGCGCGCATCTGCCCGATGCCGACTACGTCTTCCGGCTGCACGGCAAGGTGCCGCTGGTCTCGCTGACCGCCCTCAAGCAACTGGTGCGCGACGAAGCCGACGCGCTGCTGTCCCGGGCCCGGCCATGATGCGCAGGCTGGCCTCGGCGCCGATCCGCTTCTACCAGTTCTTCCTGAGCCCCTGGATCGGAAGAAACTGCCGCTTCACCCCCAGCTGTTCCAACTATGCCTTGCAGGCCATCGACATTCACGGCCCCCTGAAAGGGCTGTGGCTGGGCGCTCGCCGCATCTGCCGCTGCAACCCCTGGTGCCAGGGCGGCCACGACCCCGTGCCGCCGCCTCACCCGGACAACCGCAACACACCCTGACCCGTCCTGGCCGACGCCTTGTTTTTACGGACAAATCCCCTGTTTGCCGGCCAGCTACGTTAAACTGCTAAGCTTTTGCTCAGCTTTATAAATGTGATACAGGCGCTATGGATATCCGACGCACCATCCTTTGGATGATCTTCTCGTTTTCACTGCTGCTGCTGTGGAACAACTGGCAGGAATACAACGGCAAGCCTTCGCTGTTCGCTTCCACTCCAGCCACCACGCAGACGCAGGCAGCTCCCGAGCCCGCCGCCGACGGCAGCGTGCCCGCCGGCCACCAGCCGACCGCCCCCGCCGCGCTGCCCGCGACCAACAGCGTCGTGTCCGCCTCGGCCCAGACCGTGGACATCACCACGGACGTGTACAAGCTCAGCTTCAGCACCGAAGGCGCCCAGTTGATCAAGGCCGAACTGCTCAAGTACGGCTCGCCCGAAGCGCCTGAGCAGCCCATGGTGCTGCTGGACAACTCCGCCGGCTCCACCTACCTGGCCCAGTCCGGCGTGGTCGGCGCCGCCGGCCAGAACCTGCCCAACCACCTGACGCCCTTCACCCTGGTGTCCACCGAGCGCGCCCTGACCGGCGACTCCCTGGACGTGGTCTTCGAAGCCACCTCCGGCGACGTCAAGGTCACCAAGACCTACACCCTGCACAAGGGCCGCTACGACATCCAGGTGCGCCACGACATCCAGAACCAGAGCGGCGCCGCGATCTCGCCCACGCTCTACCTGCAGCTGACCCGCGACGGCAACAATCCGCCCGATTCCTCGCGCCTGTACAGCACCTTCACCGGTCCCGTCGTGTATTCCAGCAACGACAAGTTCCAGAAGGTCACCTTCTCGGACATCGACAAGAACAAGGCCAGCTACGCCCGCGACGTGGACAACGGCTGGATCGGCATGGTGCAGCACTACTTCGCCACCGCCTGGGTGCCTGCCCAGGACGTCAAGCGCACCAACGAAGTCCTGAAGCTGGGCAACAACCTGTACGCCGTGCGCACGCTCGAACCCGTGGGCGCCATCGAGGCCGGCCAGAGCAAGGCCGTGGACGCCGCACTGTGGGTCGGCCCCCAGGACCAGAAGGCCATGTCGCAACTGGCCACCGGCCTGGACCTGGTGGTGGACTACGGCTGGCTGACCATCATCGCCAAGCCGCTGTTCAAGCTGCTGACCTGGCTGCACGCCCTGCTGGGCAACTGGGGCTGGGCCATCGTCGCCCTGACCGTGCTGATCAAGCTGGTGTTCTTCCCGCTGTCGGCCGCCAGCTACCGCTCCATGGCCAAGATGAAGCAGTTCGCGCCGCGCATGCAGGCCCTGCGCGAGAAATTCGGCGACGACAAGGCCAAGCTGAACGCCGCCATGATGGAAATGTACCGCACGGAGAAGATCAATCCCCTGGGCGGCTGCCTGCCCATGCTGGTGCAGATCCCCGTGTTCATCGCCCTGTACTGGGTGCTGCTGGGCAGCGTGGAGATGCGCGGCGCCCCCTGGATCCTCTGGATCCACGATCTGGCCGCGCGCGATCCCTGGATGATCCTGCCCGCCATCATGATGGGCACCATGTTCCTGCAGATCAAGCTCAATCCCACCCCGCCTGATCCTATGCAGGCCAAGGTCATGATGCTGATGCCTCTGGTGTTCGGCGGCATGATGTTCTTCTTCCCGGCCGGCCTGGTGCTGTACTGGTGCGTGAACAACATCCTGTCCATCGCCCAGCAGCGCTACATCACCGTCCAGATCGAGAAAAAGAGCGCCAAGGCTGCCCACAGCTGATCCAGCCCGCGCAAGCCAGAACCCCGCCGAACCGGCGGGGTTTTTTTTCGCCGGGCGCCTGAACGCCGAGCAGCCCCTGGCGGAAAGCGCGCCTCCTCGGCGGACAACAAGCCCAAAGCGCAGCGCGGGGACCTATTTTGCCCTTCAGACATGGCTTCAGGCTATGCTCAGGAAGAGGTCGAGTTCGCGATAGCCAAAACCTATAATTTCACTTAGTTCATTCAATTTAACTAATTTCGACAGGGCAGGTAGACTGGTTCCAACTTCTTAACACGACCCATACTCCGGGTCAGCTTCCACGGAGAATCGCCATGAGCAACAAAACCCTGACGACCGCCGCCGGCCGCCCGGTCGAGGAGAACCAGAACTCCATGACGGCCGGTCCGCGCGGACCGGTCCTGATGCAGGACTTCTGGCTGCTGGAAAAACTGGCCCACTTCGACCGCGAACGCATCCCCGAGCGCGTCGTGCACGCCAAGGGCTCGGGCGCCTTCGGCACCTTCACGGTCACCCACGACATCAGCCGCTACAGCATGGCCAAGGTCTTCAAGCCAGGCAGCAGCACCCCCGTTTTCTTACGTTTTTCCACCGTAGCCGGTGAGGCAGGAGCCGCAGATGCAGAACGCGACGTACGAGGATTCGCCATCAAGTTCTATACCGAAGAAGGAAACTGGGACCTGGTGGGCAATAACACTCCTGTCTTCTTTATACGGGATCCACTGAAGTTCCCCGACTTCATCCACACCCAGAAACGCGACCCGCGCACCCATATGCGCAACATGGCGGCGGCCTGGGACTTCTGGTCGCTCTCGCCCGAATCCCTGCACCAGATCACCATCCTGATGAGCGATCGCGGCCTGCCGCGCAACCTGCGCCAGATGCACGGCTTCGGCTCGCACACCTACAGCCTGATCAACGACCAGGGCCAGCGCCACTGGGTGAAGTTCCACTTCAAGTCGCAGCAGGGCATCGCCAACTACACCAATGCCGAAGCCGCCGCCGTGGTGGGGCAGGACAGGGAAAGCTCGCAGCGCGACCTGTACGAGAACATCGAGAAAGGCAATTTCCCGCGCTGGTCGCTGCGCATCCAGGTCATGACCGAAGAGCAGGCGCGCAACTACCACATCAATCCCTTCGACGTGACCAAGGTATGGCCGCACGGCGACTTCCCGCTGATCGACGTGGGCGTGCTGGAACTGAACGAGAACCCCAGCAACTATTTCGCGCAGGTGGAGCAGGCCGCCTTCACGCCGGCCAACCTCGTGCCCGGCATCGGCCATTCGCCCGACCGCATGCTGCAAGGCCGCATCTTCTCCTACGGCGACACCCAGCGCTACCGCCTGGGCGTGAACCACGGCCTGCTGCCGGTCAACGCGCCGCGCTGTCCCTTCCATCACAGCTACCACCGCGACGGCGCGATGCGCGTGGGCGACAACCAGGGCGGCACCATCAACTACGACCCCAACAGCCAGGGCCAATGGCAGCAGGCCCCGCGCACGGAACCGCCTCTGGCGCTGGACGGCCAGGCCGCCGATCACTGGGATCACCGCGTGGACGATGATTACTACACGCAACCGGGCAATCTGTTCCGCCTGTTCAATGATGAGGAAAAACAACGCCTCTTCAGCAACATCGCGGACGCCATGGCCGACGTGCCCAAGGAGATCATCGAGCGCCAGCTGGGCCACTTCCGCAAGGCGGATCCGGCCTACGGCGAAGGGGTCTATGCAGAGCTGAAAAAGCGTGGTACATTTCAAGTACAGTTTTAGCGAACTGGCTCCTTAGGGAGCATTAACCCCCCAACCGCAAGGTTGGGGGGTTTCTCTTTTTCGGGCTTCGGGCCCCCGCGGCAAGTAGACCGCAAGCGTGAAAAAACCCGGCCGAGGCCGGGTTTTCAGCATTCAGGCGCTGCGCATCACTGCTGCAGGTAGCCCGATTCCTTGATGATGGGGCCCCAGGTGTCCAGGTCCTCCTGCACGGTGCGCGCCAGCTCCTGGCCGTCTCCAGAGGAAGGACGGAAGCCGATAGGCACGATGGCCTTTTCGATCTTGGGGTTCTTGGCGACCTCGTTGAAGGCTTCCTGGAACTGCTTGACCAGTTCGGGCTCCATGCCGACGGGAGCGAAAATCCCCATCCAGCCCGAGGCCTCCAGATTGCCGTAGCCCATTTCCACGAAGGTCGGCACGTCCTTCAGGATGTCCAGGCGCTTGGGACCCGTGATGCCCAGCAC
This sequence comes from Alcaligenes sp. Marseille-Q7550, assembly GCF_965112015.1. Taxonomy (NCBI): domain Bacteria; kingdom Pseudomonadati; phylum Pseudomonadota; class Betaproteobacteria; order Burkholderiales; family Alcaligenaceae; genus Alcaligenes; species Alcaligenes sp. Marseille-Q7550. The sequence goes on along the minus strand of NZ_CBCOPU010000001.1, from coordinate 85,751 downwards.
GCGCACCGAACCGGCCGCCACGTGCTCGGTGATCATGCCCACCGCATCGATGCCGGCGGGGATGTGGTCGCCCAGCAGGTCATTGATCAGCGGCGCGCCGCCCTTGTAGGGCACCGGCGTCATCTGGATGCCGTTCTTCTTGGCGATGCTGTAGCCCAGGAACTGGGGCGCGCTGCCGGGCGCGGGAATGCCGTAATGGCCGTACTTCTCGGGCTCCTTGCGCACCAGCTCCACATATTCGGCCAGGGTATTGGCCGGCGTGGTCTTGCCCACCACGAAGATGTGTTCGAACTTGGCGATGACGGCCACGGGCAGGAAGTCCTTGACCGGATCGTAGGTGACGGTCTTCACCGTCAGGGGCAGGGTGGTCATCATGTGATTGTTGGCCACCAGCAGAACGGAGCCGTCCACAGGCGAGCGCAGAAAGCCCTGGGCCGCCACCTGGCCGCCTGCGCCGGCGCGGTTGTCCACCACCACGTTCACGCCCAGCTTCTCGCGCAGTTCTTCGGCATAGACCCGCGCCACGGCGTCGGCCGTGCCGCCGGCCGGATAGCCCACCACCAGCCGGACCGTGTCCGGCAGCTTGGCCGCCATGGCCATGCCCGTCGCCAGGGCCAGCGAGGCCCCTGCCAGAACCTGCACCCATTTCATCTTCATCGCTCAGCTCCCCGGCGTCTTCATGACGCTTTTAAAGTTCAACCAAACGTCCATGCCCTTCCCGGACATGGCGACTCAACAGTGCGGCGGCCGTCAGCACATCCTCGAAAGCCAGCCCCAATGACTTGAATATCGTGATCTCCTCGCGGTCCAGACGGCCCGGCGCCTGTCCTTCCAGAATGGCGCCCAGCTCGGTCAGCGGCGTATCGGCGCTCAGCCAACCCTCCCGGCAGGCGTCCAGGAACTCTCCGGACTCGGTGCGGGTGGACTGGGCCCGGTCCACGAACAGGCGGCCCGCCGCCATAGTGGGGCCGTCCAGCTCGCGGCTGGCAGGGGTGCTCGATCCCATGGCCGTCACATGCGTGCCCGGCCGCAGCCAGTCGCGCTGCAGCACGGGCGTGGCCGAACTGGTGGCGGTCAAGACCAGATCGGATTGTGCCACGGCCTGCTCGGGCGCCACATCCGCAAACAGGGGGCAAGCAATATAAGACTGGGCCTCTTGCATAAAATGACGAGCCGACGCCGGCGATCGCGTCACCACGAACACCTTGCTCAAGGCGCGCACCTGGGCGACGGCGCGCAGTTGCCACAAGGCCTGGTGGCCGCCGCCGAACAGCGTCAGCACGCTCGCATCGGGCCTGGCCAGCAGGTCCGTGGCCAGGCCGGTCACCGCCGCGGTGCGCAGGGCGGTGACGCTGCTGGCGTCCAGGATGGCGCGCGTCTCGCCCGTGCGGGCGCTCATGAGCAGCACGCAGCCCTGGTGCGGGTCCTTGCCCAGACGCACATTGTCCGGGAACAGCGTGCCCATCTTGGCGCCGTACAGGGGCTCGGGGTAGATCTCGGGCAGGTCGATGCAGGCCGGCATCATGCCCAGAAAGCCCGCCGCCAGCGGACTGCGCACGATGGTGCGCAGCGGCTGGTCGATCCGACCCTGCTGCATGGCGGCAAAACCCTGGCGCATCAATTCAATGGCCGCGCCCAGCTCCAGGCCGCCAAACACCTCGTCGGCGTTGGCCACATACACGGAATGGTCCATGGATCACCCCCGCGCCAGCGGCGTGGTGATGTGGCGCACATAGGTGTCCGTATCCGTATTGGAACCACAGAACAGCACGCCCACGCGCTGGCCCGCCAGACGGTCGCGCAAGGGATGCATCAAGGCGGCGGTGGCCACGGCGCACGCCGGCTCGGTGGCCATCTTGAACTCCTCGAACAGGAAATGCATGGCCGAACGGATCTGGTCCTCGGTCACCGTCTCCAGGGCATCGATATTGTCCTGGCAGATGCGGAAGCTGAATTCATCGGTGTGCGGGGCCATTAGGCTGTCGGCGATGGACTGCATGGCGCCGATCTTCTGCGGCTGCCCTGCGGCGCGGCTGAGCGCCATGACGCTGGCGCCCGCGGGCTCGATGCCGTAGACCACGCAGTCGGGCTGCCACAGCTTCACCGCGGCCGACACGCCGGCCGCCAGGCCGCCGCCGCCGATGGGCACCAGCACCGCGTCCAGCTTGCCGGCCTGCTGCAGCCATTCATAGCCCAGCGTGGCCGTGCCCATGACGGTGGGGTAGGAGCTGAACGGGTGGATGAAGCTCATCTGTTCGTCGCGTTCGATCTGGCGCACCAGCTCGAAGGCCTGCTCGCCATTGTCGGCGAACACGATGTCCGCGCCGAACTGGCGGCACAGGGCCACGCGGGCCGGGCTGGCCGTGCTGATCATGACAGTCTTGGCCCTGACGCCCATCTCATGGGCGGCGTAGGCCACGGCCACGGCGTGGTTGCCGGCGGACACGCAGGTAACGCCCCGGCGGCGCTGCTCCTCGGACAGGCTGAGCAGATTGTTGAAGGCGCCGCGCGCCTTGAAGGTGCCCGAGCGCTGCAGGTGTTCGAACTTGAAATTGACCGAACTGTCCAGGCGCCGGCTGTCGTAGTCGAACACCGGCGTCTGGCGCACATAGGGGCGCAGGCGCTCATGCGCCCGCGCCACATTTTCCTGGGTAACTTTTTCTTGTGTCATGGTTGTGTCTCTGAAACCAGCCTCTGCGGGCTGTCAGGGCCGGACGGCCTGGGTGCGGATCAAGGCCCGCAGAAACTGCTCGCACTGCTCGATCTGGGCCAGCTCCACGTACTCGTCCGGACGATGCGCCTGTTCGATATTGCCCGGACCGCAGATGATGGACGGCACGCCGGCGCGCTGGAACAGGCCCGCCTCGGTGCCGTAGGCCACCTTGCGCACGGTGTCGTCGCGCGTCAGCTCGCGCACCAGCTTGGTGATGGCCGCCTGCTCCTCGGGGTTCAGGCCGGGAGCGCTGGCCAGCTTCTCCAGCTCCACGGCGGCGTTGGGATGCTCGCGACGCATGGCGGGCAGCACCTGGCCTTCGATGAATTCGCGGATCTCCTGCAGAATGGGCTCGGGATCGACGCCGGGCAGGTTGCGGTACTCGAATTCGAACTCGCACAGGTCCGGCACGGTATTCAGGGCGATGCCGCCGCGGATCATGCTGGTCTGCAAGGTGGTGAAGGGCACGTCGAAATCGTGGTCGTAGGGGCCCAGGCTTTTGTAGTCGTCGGCCAGCTCGCGAATGGCCGTGATGATGCGCGCCGCGTATTCGATGGCGTTCAGGCCCTTGGGCGTCAGCGAGGAGTGCGCCGCATGGCCGTGCACCCGGCAACGGTAGGCATTGATGCCCTTGTGCGCCACGATGGTGCGCATGCTGGTGGGTTCGCCCACCACGCAGCCGTCGGGGTTCACGCCGCGGCGCACCAGATCGTCGATCATGACCGGGGCGCCCACGCAGCCCACTTCCTCGTCGTAGGAATAGGCCAGGTGAATGGGGTGCGCCAAGGGGGTGGACAGCATTTCGGGAACCAGTTGCAGGGTCACTCCCACAAACCCTTTCATGTCGCAGGCGCCGCGGCCGTACAGGCGGCCGTCGCGCACTTCGGGCTTGAAGGGATCGCTGGTCCAGTTCTGGCCGTCCACGGGTACCACGTCGGTGTGGCCGGAGAGCACGATGCCGCCCGTGCGGCGGCCGTCGGCCGCGGGAATGGTGGCGAACAGATTGGCCTTGCGTCCGCTCGGGTCGTGCGTCAGCACCGTCTCCAGGCCCTGCAGGTGCAAATAGGTTTGCACATCATGGATCAGGCCAAGATTAGATTCACGGCTTGTCGTATCATAAGCAATCAGCTTTTTGATCCAATCGACCGAGCTGGAGGGATAAACAGTAGGATCAAACAACGCAGTCATGCCTTTTTTCTCCTGACGTAAACCTTATATCTTACATACGATAGGACAGAGTTTTCGTATAAGAAAATTAATAATATCTATAAAACAAGCTTCCTTTATTCTAATAGGTTATGACAAAAGATTCGGCAAGCACCGCGCCCAACCTGTTGAGCAAAACGGCGATGGGGACGCGCATCCGCGATGAACGCAAGCGACAGGGCTTGACCCTGTTGATGCTGGCTCGCCTGTCCAATGTCTCCCTGTCCACGCTGTCCAAGGCCGAACGCGGCCTGATCGGCTTGAGCTACGAAAAATTCCTGGCCGTCAGCCGCGCCCTGAAGATGGATCTGTCCGATCTGTTCAAGACGCCGCGCGACCAGAAGGAATCCGGCCTGGACATCCTGGTGGGACGCGCCTCGCGCACCGTCACCTACCACGCCCATCGCTATGAGTATGGCATGCTGGCGTCCGAATGGATCAACAAGAAGATGATCCCCATGCACGGCCGCGTGCTGGCCGGCCAGCCGCGCGACGCCAGCGACTTCAGCCAGCACCAGGGCGAGGAATTCATCTTCGTGATCGACGGCCAACTGACCATGCAGTTCCAGGACGGACGACGCCACGTGCTGCAGGCGCGCGACAGCATCTACTTCGACAGCAACCTGGGCCACATCTACCTGTGCGAGCACGGCGAGAGCGTGGAAATCCTGGTGGTCTGCGTCAACGACAACTGAGCTGACCTGCTGCCGGGCTGACTTCCGATTCCGCGCAACGGCATCGTGCATACCGCCCTCACAGCGTGGGGAATGCTTCTGTGCGCCTCCATTACAATAGCCCCATCCCGCCATTTCCGTTTTTCCGACATGTCCAGTTCCTCTCCCATCGTGGCCATTGCCACCGCCCCCGGCCGGGGCGGCATAGGCGTCGTGCGCGTCTCCGGCAAAGCGCTCGCTCCCCTGGTGCAGACCCTGTTCGGCCGCGAACTGCAGCCGCGCCACGCGCATTTCCTGCCCTTCAGGGACGCCCAGGGCCAGACCATCGACGAGGGCATCGCATTGTTCTTCAAGGGCCCGCATTCCTACACGGGCGAAGACGTGCTGGAACTGCAGGGCCACGGCGGACCGGCGGTGCTGCGCCGCGTGCTGGACCGCTGCCTGCAGGCCGGCAGGGAACTGGGCCTGCGCCTGGCCGAACCGGGCGAATTCACCCAGCGCGCCTTCCTGAACGATCGCATGGACCTGGCCCAGGCCGAGGCAGTGGCCGACCTGATCGACGCTTCCTCGGAGGCCGCCGCGCGCAGCGCCGTGGCCTCGCTGTCGGGCGTGTTCTCCGACAACATCAATGCCTTGGCCGATCGCATCATCCACCTGCGCATGCTGGTGGAAGCCACCCTGGACTTTCCCGAAGAAGAAATCGACTTCCTGGAGAAATACCAGGCCGCGCAGACGCTGCAAGGCATACAGGACGAACTGGACCGCATCCTGCAGCAGTCGCGCCAGGGCGCCATCCTGCGCGAAGGCCTGCACGTGGTGCTGGCCGGCCGGCCCAATGTGGGCAAGTCCAGCCTGCTCAACGCCCTGGCCGGCGAAGAGGTGGCCATCGTCACCGACATCGCCGGCACCACGCGCGACCGCGTCATGCAACTGATCCACATCGAAGGCATCCCGCTGCACATCGTGGACACGGCCGGCCTGCGTGACACAGACGATACGGTCGAGCGCATCGGCATCGCCCGCACCTGGGACGAGATCGCCAAGGCCAACGTCATCGTGCACCTGCTGGACGCCCGCCAGCCCCAGGACAGCCTGGACGGCGCCATCACCGAACGCCTGCCCGCGCACGTGCCCGTGCTGCGCGTCTACAACAAGATCGACCTGCTCACACCCGAACAACAGGCCGCCTTGCCCGCCCAGGAAAACGGCGCCACCGTGCTGCCCATCTCCGCCCGCCGCAAACAGGGCCTGGACGAGCTGCGCCGCACCCTGCTGGACATCGCGGGCTGGAACCCCGGCAGCGAATCCCCCTGGCTGGCCCGCGAGCGCCACCTGCGCGCCCTGGAACGCGCCGACCACCACCTGGGCCTGGCCGCCGAACACGCCGCCCACAGCGACCAGGTTCTGGACCTGTTCGCCGAAGAACTGCGCCTGGCCCACCTGGACCTGTGCTCCATTACCGGCGAATTCAGCAGCGACGATCTGCTGGGGGAGATCTTCTCGAGTTTCTGCATCGGGAAGTGAGGTGGAGTCCATGGACATCCACTGACGTCTGATGGTGTGGCCTTAAACCGCGTAAACAAAGGAATTTTCGTCTTCTGAATGATTCGGTGATACAGTCAAAGCCACTCACTTTTATGTCCAAGTTTGGTTCCAAGTAGCTGGATTCTTGTCTTTCATCCTTCTACTTGGACATACGGAGGATGAGATGGCACTGACCGACACCGCGCTCAAGGCACTCAAGCCCAGGGACAAGACCTATACGGTCACCGACGACCGGGGGCTGTATGTGGAGGTCTTCCCGACCGGAGGCGTCGTCTGGCGCTACCGCTACCGGCTGAATGGCAAGTACGAGAAGCTGACGCTCGGCAAGTACCCCGCGCTGACGCTGAAGAACGCTCGCCTGAAGCGGGACGAGGCGGCCCAGCAGGTGGCGATGGGCGAATCGCCGGCAAGGAAGAAGCAGCAGGAGAAGGTGGCTGGCGCAGAAGACGCCACCGTGGCCGAATTCGCCGAACGCTTCTTCAAGGACATCCAGTCACGCGACCGCAAGGACGTGATCATGCCTCGCCGCTACCTGGAAAAGGACATCCTGCCGCACATCGGCAGCAAGCCGGTTCGGGACATCACCGCCGAGGACGTGCGCGACGTCATCTGGCGCAAGAAGGAACAAGGCTTCGATGCCGCCGCCGGCCAGGTACGCGGCCTGCTCAAGCGCATGTTCGACTACGCGCTGACCTGCGGCCTGATCCAGGCCAACCCGGTCATGGCCCTGCCGATGCGGCACGTCTACCGCGCCGCCGCCCGCGACCGGGCGCTGACGCCGGACGAAATCCGGCAGTTCCTGCGCGCCATGCAGGCTTCTAACATCCGTCGCCAGTTCAAGATCGCCTTCCAGTTGATCCTGATGACCCTGGTGCGCAAGTCCGAGCTGATGCTGGCGCAGTGGAAGGACGTGCATCTGGACGAAGGCGAATGGCACATCCCGGTCGAAAACTCCAAGACCGGCAAACCGCACATCGTCTACCTGTCCACCCAGGCGCAGACGCTGTTCAAGGAACTCAAGCCGCTGGCCAGCAGCAGCAACTGGGTGCTGCCAGGGCGTGGCACTCTGGCCAAGCCCTTCGCCAACAATGCGCTGAACCAGGCGCTGAAGGTGTCATTGCAGGGGCAGGAGATCCCCGCCTTCACCATCCATGACCTGCGGCGCACCGCATCGACGCTGCTGCACGAGCAGGGCTGGCCTTCGGATGTGGTGGAAAAGGCGCTGAACCACACCATCGGCGGAGTGCGCGGTGGCTACAAACGGGCCGAGTACGCCGAACAGCGGCGTGAGATGTTGCAGGCGTGGGCGGATTACGTCGACAGGCTGGCACCGTCGGGGAATCTGGTGATCGGTGTCGCTTCGGCTTGAGGGCGGCCCTTTCCTTTTCCGGGTAGGGCCGTTGTCCCTTGGGGGCCATTCCCTTGTCCCTTCCATTTCCGGCCAGCGTGCTTGACCACCAATGATTATCAGGCACTGATATGATTGTGACCTGACATGTCATTGGATCGGAAACCATGAAGCGCTGCATTGTCGGTATCCGACGACCGGATAGCCCGCCCCCGAAAAAGAGCGAGATGCCCAGCATCTGGTTCCCCTCTCTGGCGTGGCTGGCTGCCGTGCTTTCCGACGACAACCGCCGCCTGTTACGCCTGATCCACGACAAGCAACCCAAGTCCCTGACCGAACTGGCCGAACTCAGCGGGCGCAAGGTGCCGAACCTGTCGCGCACGCTGCGCTTGATGGCGGACTATGGCCTAGTGTCGCTGCAACGCAATGTCCGGGATGTGCAGCCGACTGCGCTAGCGACCGAATTTTTGGTCGTGCTGGATTGATGGCTATGAATACGAGAGGGAATGCAATGGCACGGATGTGGATGGTGCGAGGCGAAGGCGGAAGCTTGTATGACGCCTTTCGAGAACGCGGCGTAACTGCCGTGGGCTGGAATCAATTGGCAGCCCATGCCAAACCCGGTGTCGGACGCAAGCAGTTAATCGCCCTGTACCAGTCTGCCGAACCACAGGCAAAACAAGGCACAGTGGTATCGGGTGCATCCCAAGTCTGGCGTTTCGTCAACGACATCCAGGATGGCGACTGGGTCATCACCTATTCGCCAGCCAATCGCCTGTACTCGATCGGTAAGGTCACGGGACCAGCCGAACACCACCCTGAGTGGGCCGAACAAGGCATGCCACTGGCGCGCAAGGCGCATGGGCAAACGCAGGAAGTACCGCGGGACAGGTTGGGCACCAGCACAGAGAACAGGGTGGGCCCGACCATGAGCCTGTTCGAAGTGCCATCCAGCGCAGCAACCGAAGTTTTGGCAGCACTGAATGGCAAACCAGTGCCGGTTGTGGAAGATGAAGCAGAGGAAGTCATCGCCGATCCACTGGCCGACATTGAGTCCCAGGCGCTGGAGCGCATCAAGGATCGGGTCAACGAACTCGACTGGGACGACATGCAGCAACTGGTCGCCGGCATCCTGCGCGCCATGGGCTACAAGACCCAAGTTTCACCACCTGGCTCAGACCGGGGCAAGGACATCGTCGCATCGCCCGACGGCTTCGGCTTCGAACACCCGCGCATCGTCGTAGAGGTCAAGCACCGCAAAGGGCAGATGGGCAGTCAGGAAATCCGTAGCTTTCTCGGTGGCCGTCACAAGGATGATCGTGGGTTGTACGTCAATACCGGCGGCTTCACCAAGGACGCCCAGTACGAAGCAGATCGAGCGGCCATCCCGCTGGCCATGTGGACGCTGGACCATGTGGTGCGCGCTCTGATCGAGCACTACGACGCTACAGACGCCGAAACCAAACGAATCGTGCCGCTGAAGCGGCTGTACTGGCCTGCCTGACGCCAGAGGAATAGCAAGTGACTTCCACAGAACAACAGATCGAACAATTCATCGGCACATTGGTTTCCCTTGGCGGCAGCGCGGGCAATCAGCACCTGCTCGAAGCGCTGGGCTGGCAGGACAGCATCTACCAACGTGTCAAGCAGCAACTGATCGACGACGGCCGCATCCGCCCTGGGCGCGGGCGCGGCGGCTCGGTTGCCTTGGCCGAGAGCGTTTCGTCTTTGCCCAAACCCGTCACCGAACCATCAGCGGCCATCAAGCGGCAAGCCAACGAGGCCCGCAAGGAAGACAGGCATGACGCAACACGGAACAAAGACATGAGACCCATCGAACAACAGTTTTTCAACGACCTGGAAAGAAAACTTTGGACCGCTGCAGACAAACTGCGCTCCAACCTCGATGCCGCCGTCTACAAACACGTTGTGCTCGGGCTGATCTTCCTCAAGTACGTCTCCGACGCCTTCGAAGAACGGCAGCGCGAACTGCGCGAGCAGTTCACCCATCCGGACCATGACTACTACATGGACCCGGACGAGTACGGCGGGGCAGGCACCCAGGAGTACGAAGACAACATCGCCACCGAGCTAGAAGTGCGCGACTACTACACCGAGAAGAACGTGTTCTGGGTGCCTCTGGAAGCACGCTGGCAAACCCTGCGCGACTGCGCGCAACTGCCGCCCAAGGCCCCTCTACCTTGGAACAAGCCCGGCAAGGACGAGCCGGAGGAAATGCGCTCGGTCGGATGGCTAATCGACAACGCCATGGAAGCCGTCGAGCGCGAGAACGCCCGGCTGAAGAATGTGCTGAACAAGGACTTCGCCCGCGTGCAGCTCGACTCCAGCAAGCTGGCCGGGCTGATCAGCCACTTCTCGGATACCGACTTCGCTGCCCGCGAATACAAGGGCCAGCCGCTGGACCTGAAATCCAAGGACATCCTCGGCCACGTCTACGAATACTTCCTCGGCCAGTTCGCCCTGGCCGAAGGCAAGAAGGGCGGCCAGTACTACACGCCCAAGAGCATCGTCACCCTGATCGTGGAAAGGCTCCAGCCGTTCAAGGGCCGCGTCTACGACCCGGCCATGGGCTCCGGTGGTTTCTTTGTGCAGAGCGAGGAATTCATCGAACAGCACAGTGGCAAACCGGCCAATGGCCAAGGAAAAAAAGCGACCGGGCAGATCAGCGTCTACGGGCAGGAGAGCAACCCCACCACCTGGCGGCTGGCTGCGATGAACATGGCCATTCGTGGCATCGACTTCAACTTCGGCACCGGCCCGGCCGACACCTTGTTGAACGACCTGCACCCGGACCTGCGCGCCGATTTCGTCATGGCCAACCCGCCCTTCAACATGAAGGAATGGTGGAACGAAAAGCTAGCCGCCGATCCGCGCTGGATCGCCGGCATACCGCCGCAGGGCAACGCCAACGTCGCCTGGTTGCAGCACATGCTCTGGCACCTGGCGCCCACCGGCAGCATGGCGCTGCTGCTGGCCAACGGCTCCATGAGTTCCAACACCAACAACGAGGGCGAAATCCGCAAGCGGCTGGTCGAGGACGACTACGTGGAATGCATGGTCGCGCTGCCCGGCCAGTTGTTCACCAACACCCAGATCCCGGCCTGCATCTGGTTCCTAACCCGCGACAAGCAAAACGGCTTTGCCCTGGACAAGAAAAAGCGCGACCGTCGCGGCGAGTTCCTGTTCATCGACGCCCGCCAGATGGGCTACATGAAAGACCGCGTGCTGCGTGACTTCACCCCGGACGACATCCAGAAAATCGCCGATACCTTTCATGCCTGGCAGCAGGGCGAAGGGTACGAGGATGTGCCCGGATTCTGTTACTCCGCCAAGCTGGACGATGTGCGCAAGCATGAGCATGTGCTGACGCCGGGGCGCTATGTGGGCGCGGCGGAGCAGGAAGAAGATGGCGAACCCTTTGCGGAGAAGATGCAGCGGCTGACGGCGCAACTGGCAGAGCAGTTTACGGAGAGTGCCAAGCTGGAAGCGGAGATCAAGAAGAATCTGGCGGGGTTGGGGTATGGCTGCTGACCAGAAAATCACCGAGGTGGTTGAATTCAATCCACCAAGGGGCATCAAGCGCGGTACTGTCGCACCATTTGTGGATATGGCAGCCCTACCCGAAAACCAGCGTGATATCGCATACGTATCTGAACGCGAATTTTCCGGTGGAGGAGCGCGCTTTCAGAACGGAGACACGTTGTTTTCCCGTATCACCCCGTGCCTAGAAAATGGTAAAACAGCCAAAGTGAATGTGCTGCCTGCGGGATCCATTGCACATGGGTCAACGGAATTCATCGTCATGGCGGCTAAAGCCCCTGAATACGACGAAGATTATATATATTATTTGGCACGCCACCCCGAATTCAGGGCGTTTGCTGAGCGCGGATGGAGGGGACATCTGGTAGGCAGCGCGTATCGTGGCAAGCGCTGTCTGACTTTTGCATTTTTTTTAAAGCAGAAGACGGCATACGAGATCACCCGCGGTCACGTGAGCTCGAGGATGTTTGTAAGGGACAGTTCCTTAAAAAGCTAGACAGAAAGAGCGGCCTAAACCGCCGCATCAGCCAAGACCTCGAAGCTATGGCGCAAGCCATCTTCAAGTCCTGGTTTGTCGATTTCGACCCGGTCAATTCCAGGATCGCCGCCATCGAGCAAGGCGAAGACCCGCTGCGCGCCGCCATGCGCGCCATCAGCGGCAAGACCGACTTTGAGCTCGACCAGATGCCCCGCGAGCACCACGACCAACTCGCCGCCACTGCCGTGCTGTTTCCCGATGCAATGGAAGATTCGGAGTTGGGGGAGATTCCGAAGGGGTGGGGGATCAAAAAACTTGGCGCTGTCACGGACTATTTGAATAGGGGAATTTCCCCAAAATATCTAGAAGATGGCGGGGTTCTTGTTCTCAATCAGAAGTGCATACGTGATTTCAGAGTAGATGAGTCGAAAGGTCGGAGACACGACCCAAGCCAAAGGAAAATTGATGGCAGGACGCTTGAAGTGGGCGATGTCTTGGTCAACTCGACCGGAGTTGGGACTTTAGGGCGAGTTGCGCAGGTGCTTCATCTGAGCGAACCAACCATTGTGGACTCTCACGTTACTGTTGTTCGAGCTGGCGGTGAGATCAATTGCTCATATTTGGGTTGCTACATCAATTGGATGCAGCCCGACATCGAGGCCATGGGCGAGGGTTCTACGGGACAGACTGAATTATCAAGATTGAAACTTGCGGAGTTATCCATGCTTACGCCATGTCAAGATGTATTGAAGGCGTTTGATGTTCTGATTTCACCACTTACGGCAGAAATTTCAGAAAAAGAGCGTGAATCAGTGAAGCTTGCCAAACTCCGCGACACCCTTCTCCCCAAGCTCCTCTCCGGCAAGCTGCGAGTTCCCGATACTGAACGTATTGTGGAAAAGGTGTGACCATGGCAAACGTACGCCGGAAAGTGGACCTTTACATCCTGTCTCTCGGACTGCTCTTCATCTTCTTTATCATTATTTCTGCGGAGCCTCCAGCTTCTTCCTTTTCTTTCAAGGATACCGGGAGCTGGAAAGCCCTAGTGCTGAACAATCCTTTGCCCGTGGTTTCGATATTGGGGTTGCTTTACTGCCTGTTTGCATATTTTCGTTTTGACTTCGATTTAAAAGGCGCTAACGAGATACCTTTTGAAGTCAAGAAGCTGGAAAACATCAACTACGAGCACCTTACATTTCTAGCCACCTATGTGGTGCCACTCATCAGCTTCGATTTCGGCAGCGGTCGACAAATGATTGTACTGGCGTTGCTACTGGTAGTGATGGGGACCATCTACATCAAGACAGATCTGTTTTACGCCAACCCGTCTTTGGCTCTTCTTGGGTTCCATATTTACCGAGCCAGTGGTCATTTCAAGAATGGCGAGCGGGAAGGTATCACGTTGATTTGTCGTGAGCGATTGGTAGAGAACCAAAAGCTTTCCTACATAAAGCTGGATGACAGAATTTACTACGTCAGGGGAACAAAGTGACCGTCGATGAGCTGAAAGCGGCCTTACAGGCCTACTATAACGATCAGACCAATATCGGCGTTTGCGTGTATGCGCTGATGAAGGACGCCAATAATCCAGGTCCTTTCAAGCTGGACATTGAGGCCGATGCGCAGGCTGGCCTTAAGGCCTTGTTTCTACAAAGCCTGTGTGACGAAATTTCTAGCAAAGAGGAACTGTCGGTACTTGCCTTGTCGAGTGCGGATGAGCGAGTCAATGCCATCTATGTTTACGATCTCGATATCCCAGAAGAGCTGACATCACTTGAGGCTGTCATTGCTCAAGATGATCTGCCCATGCTGGATTTGAATGAAAAAAGCCTGTCTTCGATCAAGGCGCTACTCATCGAAATGGGCAACGACATTGGCCAATTGGTTTTGTACAAGACTATGGCTCCCGTCAATATCTTTGGTCGGTCGAGTTTTTTTCTTCGTAAACATGAAAGTCGACTTGAACGGCTGAATGACGAATTTCTGCGCGTCAGTGCCGGATTTCAGATGTTGCGGATTAATGATGCCTTGCTGGTGCTGAATCTTGAAGCACTAGAGCATAATTTCGGGTTCCACGATGTAATCAAAAAGGAGGCTGCATTGGGCATTGATGCCATTGTCTCGGCAGAGTTGGTGACCAATCCGGATGTCTTGCGAGAGCTTGTCGATGATGTGAAATATGCTCGTCGCCTCACCAAGATTGCCAAGGCTTCCCCTGTACTTAAAGCTGGTATTTCAGGAGAAAGCATTGTCCAGTTTTGCCAGACATTCCCCAACCTTGTTGGTCGCATTCGATTTAATGAAGAAAGCAATAAAGTGATACTTGATACCAAGGTATCCAAGGACTTATTCATCAAGGTGTTAATGGACGATTTCCTAACTTCTGAACTCACAAAATTTCATTACGCCAGTGTCGCAAAAGACGCTGTAGAGCCAAGCGTAGAGGAAACCGACTAATGGCTTTTCTGTCGGAAACCGCTGCCAAGAAAGCGCTGCTGCACGCACAGAAGGAACGGATGGTGCGGCTGATCGAGTACTCATGCTGCTAAAAGGCTATACGGAAGAACGGACGACATGAGCATTACCGAACAGCAACTCGAAGACGCCGCTATCGGCTGGTTTGGCGAACTGAGCTGGCAATACGTCAATGGTCCGGACATTGCGCCCGATGGCGACCAGCCTGCCCGCACCGACTACCGCCAGGTGGTGCTGCGCGAACGCCCGCTCCCCGCGCTGTCCCGCATCAACCCGCACATCCCCGCCGCAGCGCTGGAGCAGGCGGCACACGAGCTTTTGACGGTCAGTGAGCCGCTGCTGATTGCACGCAACCGCCATGTGCATCGGCTGCTGCTGGCTGGTATTCCGGTCGAGTTTTCCATAGGCGATGAAAAGCGCAGCGATCTGGTCAACCTGATCGACTTCGCAGAGCCACGCAACAACGACTTCCTGCTGGTCAGCCAATTCACTGTGACTGGCACCAAGCAGCCGCGCCGTCCCGATCTGGTGGCTTTCGTCAACGGCCTGCCGCTGGCAGTGATCGAGCTGAAGAACCCGGCCAACGAGCAGACCGACATCTGGGACGCCTTCAACCAGATCCAGACCTACAAGGATGAGATAAGCGACCTGTTCAACACTAACGTGGCGGTGGTGGTCAGCGACGGCTTCACGGCGCGGTTGGGATCGTTGACAGCCAATCAAGAGCGCATGCAGCCCTGGCGGGCGATTGCCAATGAGGACGACCGGGCGCTGCTGGAGTTAGAGCTGGAGACGCTGGTTCGCGGTTTCTTCGAGCCTGCGCTGTTTCTCGACTACGTGCGCCACTTCGTGCTGTTCGAGCAGGATGCCGACCAGATCATCAAGAAGATCGCGGGCTACCACCAGTTCCATGCAGTGCGCGAAGCGGTGAATGCCACGGTGATTGCCGCCAGCAACCCGAGCAAGGGCTTGTTGGAAGTGCAGGAGCCGCGTGCCACCTACGGCAAGGAAGTGCAGCCCGGCAGCCGCAAGGCCGGCGTGGTGTGGCATACGCAAGGCTCGGGCAAGAGCATTACCATGGCCTGCTACGCGGGCAAGCTGTTGCAGCAGCCGGAGATGAAGAACCCCACGCTGGTGGTGGTGACCGACCGCAACGATCTGGATGGGCAGCTTTTCGGTACTTTCTGCGCCGCAGAAGACCTTCTCAGACAGACACCGGTGCAGGCCGGCAGCCGCGAGGACCTGCGCGAGATGCTGGCCTCGCGTGAGGCGGGCGGCATCATCTTCACCACGGTACAGAAGTTTGCCTTGCTCGACGACGAGCAAAAGCACCCGCTGCTGTCGGGCCGCAGCAATATCGTGGTGATTTCCGACGAGGCGCACCGCAGCCAGTACGGCATGAAAGGGCGACTGGATACCAAGACTGGCAAGTACGTATTTGGCTACGCCAAGCACATGCGCGACGCGCTGGCCAACGCCACCTTCATCGGCTTCACCGGCACACCTATCGCGCTGGAGGACAAGGATACGCGGGCGGTGTTTGGCGATTACGTCAGCATCTACGACATCCAGGATGCGGTGGACGATGGCGCCACGGTGCCGATCTTCTATGAAAGCCGCCTGGCCAAGCTGGACGTGAACCAGGCCGAGATCGACACGCTCAATGCCCAGGTGGATGAAGTCATCGAGGACGAAGAGGACATCACCGCCCGCGAGAAAACCAAGAGCGACTGGGCTGCGCTGACCAAGCTGGTGGGCGCACAACCGCGTCTGGAACAGGTGGCGGCCGATCTGGTGCAGCACTTTGAAACGCGCACCGCCACGCTGGAAGGCAAGGCGATGATCGTGTGCATGAGCCGCGACATTTGCGCCGAACTATACAACGCCATCGTCGCCCTGCGCCCGGACTGGCACGATGCCGACCCGGAAAAGGGCGCGATCAAGGTGGTGATGACCGGCTCGGCTGCGGACAAGCCCTTGCTGCAGCCGCACCTGTACAGCCAGCAGGTGAAGAGACGCCTGGAAAAGCGCTTCAAGGACCCGGCGGACCCGTTGAAGCTGGTGATCGTGCGCGACATGTGGCTGACCGGCTTCGACGCGCCCTGCTGCCACACCATGTATGTAGACAAGCCCATGAAGGGCCACAACCTGATGCAGGCCATCGCCCGCGTCAACCGGGTGTTCCGCAACAAGCCCGGTGGCCTGGTGGTGGATTACATCGGCATTGCCAACGAACTAAAAGCGGCACTCAAGACCTACACCGAATCCAAGGGCAAGGGCGACCCGACGCACAACGCGAGCGAGGCCCTGGCCGTGCTGCTGGAAAAGCTGGACATCGTGCGCGGGCTGATACACGGCTGCGACTACAGTGGGTTCGAGACGCGGGCGATGCAGCTGCTGGTGCCGGCGGCCAACCACATTCTTGGGCTGAAGGACGGCAAGCAGCGTTTCCTTGATGCCATGCTGGCCGTGAGCAAGGCGTTTTCCCTGTGCAGCACGTTGGACGAGGCCACCGCCCTGCGCACCGAGATTGCCTTCTTCGCCGCCGTCAAGGCCGCCATCGTCAAGTTCACCACGGTCGATCGCAAGCGTTCCGACGCGGACAAGAACAGCGCGCTCAAGCGGATCCTGGACAACGCCATCGTGGCCGACGGCGTGGCAGACATCTTTGCCTTGGCCGGGCTGGACAAGCCCAATATCGGGCTGCTGTCGGAAGAATTTCTGGAAGACGTGCGCAACATGCCCAGCCGCAACCTGGCGGTGGAACTGCTGGAAAAGCTGCTGCGCGACGAGATCAAGGCGCGGGCGCGTAACAACGTAGTGCAGGAGAAGAAGTACGGCGACCGCCTGCTGGAAACCTTGCGCAAGTACCACAACCGCGCGGTGGAGACGGCACAGGTCATCGAGGAGTTGATCCAGATGGCCAAGGACTTCCAGGCAGCGCTGGAGCGTGAAGCAGCGCTGGGGCTGAATCCGGACGAGATCGCCTTCTACGATGCGCTGGCCAACAATGAAAGCGCCGTGCGGGAGTTGGGCGACGATACCTTGAAGAAGATCGCCGTCGAGATCACCGAGAAACTGCGCAACAGTACCACGGTGGATTGGCAGGTACGTGAGAGCGTGCGGGCGAAGTTGCGGATTCTGGTGCGGCGCACTCTGAAGAAGTGGAAGTATCCACCAGTGGGTGAGGATGCCGCCATCGAACTGGTGCTGAAGCAGGCGGAATCCCTGTCGAACGCTTGGTCGAAGCGATTGGCGTAGGCGGAGGAGAAACGATTACCCAATCAGACTTGAGCCAGCGACTGGACAACCTGATCGCCACCTGGGAAAACGAGGTGGTGGAATTCAAGCAGGCCGGCAACGACTACAGTACCGACGACATCGGCAAATATTTCTCTGCGCTGGCAAACGAAGCCAACCTGCGCGGCACCGATGGCGGTTGGCTGGTGTTCGGCGTGAACAACAAAAACCGTCGCGTGGTCGGCACTGACTATCGCCCACAATCCGAGCGCCTGCACTCGCTGAAGATGCAGATTGCCGAAAATGCGGAGCCTCGCATCACCTTCCGCGAAATCCATGAACTGGCCCACGCCAATGGTCGCGTGCTGATATTTGAAATCCCTGCTGCCCCGCAAGGTATCCCGATTGCCTGGAAGGGCCACTACTATGCCCGCGCTGGTGAAAGCCTGACATCGCTAGGCTTGGACAAACTAGATGACATCCGCCGCCAAACGCTCGCTCAAGATTGGACGGCCCAGGTGGTTCCTGGCGCCACGCTGGATGATCTGGATGACGCCGCAGTACAAAAAGCGCGTGAGTCTTTTGCGCAGAAATATGCCAACCGCTTCCAGCCTGGTGAAGTAGAAGGCTGGTCGCTGGCAACCTTTCTTGACCGTGCCCGCGTCACGCAGAACGGCCAAATCACACGTGCCGCACTGCTGTTGCTCGGCAAGGCGGAATCGTCTTTTCTCCTGTCTCCCTATCCGGCGCAACTGACCTGGAAGCTGGAAGGCCAGGAGCGGGCCTACGAACACTTCGGGCCGCCATTTCTGCTGAGTACGACACGACTCTACCGACGCATTCGCAACATTCAGCTTCGGTTGCTGCCGCAAGACGAGCTGTTGCCTATCGAGGTCTCGAAATACGACCAGAAAATCGTGCTGGAGGCCCTGCACAATTGCCTTGCCCATCAGGACTACACCCGCAATGGGCGCGTGGTGGTGACAGAGTTGCCGGACAGGCTGGTGTTCGAGAATGAAGGCAGCTTCTTCGAGGGACAGCCCGACGAATACATCCAGGGCGACAAGACACCACGCCGATACCGTAATCCAGCTTTGGCCCAGGCAATGGTCGAACTAAACATGATCGACACGATGGGCTATGGCATTCACTCCATTTATACGGGGCAGGCAAGACGCTACTTCCCATTGCCGGACTACGACCTGAGTGAGCCCGGTGCCGTCAAGCTCACGATCTATGGTGGCGTCGTGGATCCGGCCTATAGTCGTCTGCTGATCCAGAACACTGATTTACCATTGGCGGATGTGCTGGCACTGGATCGTGTGCAGAAAAAGTTGCCTATTCCGGACGAAGCCGCCGCACGTTTGCGACGCAACAGGCTGATCGAAGGGCGCAAACCCAACTTCCACGTATCAGCCGCCGTAGCCGAGGCAACTGCAAACAAGGCCGATTACATCCGCACCCGGGCGCAAGATGACGAGTTCTACGCCAAACTGCTGACCGACTATCTAGAGAAGTTTGGTCAAGCGAACCGTGCCGAGATCAACAAGTTGCTCATGGTCAAATTGAGCGATGCCCTGGATGACAAGCAGAAGTACAACAAGATCAGCAGCCTGCTGACCAGGCTGCGCCGCCATGGGGTGATCGTGAACACCGGCTCAGACACGGCTCCTTGCTGGCGGCTGACAGAGAGAGTTGCAGAGAGAAATTAGAGAACCATAAAGAGAATCCGATTAAATCCATGAAAAATCAATAGGTTATACGATTACTCGGCGCTCGGAAGTCCGGATCTTTGCAGAGAGGTATGAGAGGCCTGGGGATGTTGGAGGCCAATCTCAAGTACCCAGATAGATCGACGTCACTTTCAGTCTTTCATGCCCGAGTTCTCGGCTGATCTGCTGTCGGGCGTGCTGGTCAATCGTTCGTTGGCTTGCGCTGAACAGGGCTTTAGTTGGCCCACCCGCCGCCGGAGCTTTCCAGCCTGTGAGTGCCTCATACCGCATCTGCGCATACCGATGCCGCAGCCCGTGCATGTTGCTCAGACCTGCTGCCTTGCACTGGCCGTCATAGACGTGCCGTTGCTGGATGTAGATCTTGTGCGCCGGGATAAGCGAGCCCAAGCCAGTCAGCTGCTGTGCTTCGTCCAGTACTACACGCTGCTCCGGCGTAGTGATCGGTACTGTCCGGTCACGTCCGCCCTTGGCCCATGAGCCTTTGATGGCGATGTGGTCGCCGCGGTCGGCATAGCGGGGTTGGAGCTTAATGGACTCCTCCCGCCGCAGGCCAAAGGCCGCTTGCAGACGTAGGCTCATACGGACGTGTGGATCGGTGATTTTGTTCAGCCCATCGCCCAGTTCCTTGGCCTTGCTCTCGTTAGTCACATAGCGGCGCTCAGGGATGCCCAGCTTGGTGTTGTCCGCAGGCAGGATGCCTGCCTTGCCGACCTTCTCGGCCCACCAGCGCAGGTGTGCTATGCGGTTCTTGATCGTGCCAGCCGACAGGCCTTCGGCTTGCCAGCGCTGCAACAAGGCTTCGACGTGCTTGCCCTTGAGTGAGGTTGCCCGCATCTGGCGGAAGCCCGCCTCGCGCAGTTGGCGGGCGACCAGGCTCAGTGATCGCTGCCGGTCGGCCTGGGTGGCGTGGCTGCCGTCGCGGTTGCGCAGGCAAAGCTGGCGCAGGGTATGGGTCAGGTCGTCCATCGCGGTGTTGTTCCATCGGTTGTCAGGACTGAGAACCAAACGGTCAGTGTTTTTGCCAACTCGCCAAGGCGAGATCCCCGAAGGGCAAGGGCCAGGTGCTCAGTTCACCTGTGGCCTCGAATGAGGCGTCCGCCTTGCTTCCTGTGGGAAGGCCGGGCGGAGGAATGGCAAGGGACGACAACGCGGTGTGCTGGGATGAGTACCTCCTGTGGTGCGGTGGTGGAAAAGGTTTCGGCAGGCCGCGCGAGGACGGGCGACCAGCAACGAGTGCCTGGAACGATGGACGTGTGTTGCGACGATGGCGAGACGAACCACGCCGAGGATGAGGATGGCTCTGCCCATGGGTAGGGCGGCACACCAAGCGAGCCTGGGTGTGTCTGGGATGGTTCCGCCCGGTGAACCGGGTCGGCGCTTGCAAGAACCTGCGCCAGGGTTCCGGTGTTCATACCCACCGGCAGGTCGTTGCTGGGTCAGTGTGCCGGGGCATCGTCATGTGCGCAGCCATCAATGCGATGCTGCGCCAACCCGCATTCCTGCTGCAGTTCGCCGGGCCGTCACTGCGGCGGGCAGTGACGGCCCCATCTGTCTCACGCCGAACCCAGTGGCCCTAGCCTTGCAGCAGCAGGCGTGTTTCCCGGGGCTGTTGGCAGCATTCCACTGTCAGCCATGCACCCGATGATCTGCCCGATGGGCAGCGATGGCGTCTTCAACATGCGCCGGATCTGATCCAGATGCCGTTGCGCCACCTCGCGCGACGCAGGCTTTGCGGTTTGGCTGCTGGACGATGGCGAAGGAGCAGGCGGCGAGCCATGCTGGCTGTTGCTGATGGCCTGCACGGGTGTCTGCTGTAGGGTGGATTTGCGCGCTGCCCAGAGCTTGAACACGCCTTCCACGGCCCTCTTGATCAACCCGTAGAGGTAGGCGATGACGTTGTGCACGCCACCTGATTCGCAGCGCAAATCCCACTCGGCCAACACCTCCAGGCGCTGTTCCGGGGGCAAACCCCTGAGACGCGCGGTGAGGATCTGCTGCTGATCCTGCGGGAGCTGCCGGAAGCGGATGGGCACATCCGACCGCGATGCCTGCACTTCGGTTGGTAACCGGTACATATGTACTTCTTTAAATACTTCTTTTTGTACAGTACGTACTGCTGTCGCAGATGCCGGAACGGGTTTCGGAATGCCGCCGCTGGCTTCGGGGACGAGGTCATCCCGCGCAGTTGAGCCACTAGGACTGCCCGGGTCATGGTCGTCGTCATGCTGCTGCAGGCTCCTGATCCGAGCCTGCATCGTTGTGGGCAGCTTTTCCAACCGATCCGGATGGAGCATGGCCTCATCGAGAATGGACTGCGCCAATTGGCGAATCGTCGCGCTGGCATGGCCGAGTGCCCGTTCCAGCAGGGGCAGGTAGTCTTCGTCCTCCAGGCACGCGTCGTGGAACGCGAGGGGCTGGTTCCGTACCACGTAGCGGCTGGCCATCGAGAAGCCGGTCATCGGATTGCGGCGGTACTCGACCAGCGCAATCCACGTGGACAGCCGCAGGCACAGCACGGCCCTGAACACGGTTTCAAGGGCCGCCCGCTTGCTGCCCGGTGCGCTGGGCAGGTATTTGCGTAGCGCGTCGTAGCTGAGGACCACGGTGCCATCGCTGCTGGCCAGCGCACGGAAAGTCAGCCAAGCGTTGCGCTCCAGCGGCGTCAGCCGCTCGTCGAGCAACAGGGCTTTCGGGGTGATGATGTCTGAGGTTGGGTGTGACATGGCGAGGCTCCTATCGGTATTGGCCAACTGGCCAAAGGAGCTGTCATCTCACTCCGGCATCACCGCTGCCGCAGCCAACAATCCGAACTGCGCTCCTCCCGTTTTTTCGGGCTGAAGCAGGACACAACATCCTTGGTCTTCCGAATCAGGAGGTGGGAAAATGAGCCTGTTGCAGCGCATTGGACGTTGGCGGACGTTGATGGCCGGGTTCACTGCCTCTGATCAGGCTGTCCGCTGACACATCGCATGGTTAACGGGAGAGCGGGCAGCGTCCAAGGAAGGCCATTTGCAGCTACCAAGGGACACACTTGGTACTTGGGTCCAAGAATAGGTCCAAGCACGTTGCGGGACCGCCATGATTGACTTGAAAATCAACGACATGCGGCAGAAGTGCCGCTTCTGCATCGGGAAGTGACCCCTGCGCCAGGCTGGCCGGTCGCTGCCCGCCAGTCAGTGAACGACTGCGCCCGGAAGGCGGCCGCCTCCGTATTAACCCGCAAAATAGTCATGGATTGTTCAGCATAGTCGAACAGCTCGCCCGGCCGGCGCTATGCTGAGGGCTCCATCATCTCCCGCGGGAGGACGTCATGCTGAAACTGCGCGAATGGCTCATGCTGGCGGCCTTGTCGGGCGCCATGGCGTCGTCCTTGGCCCAGGAGGCGGAGCCCGCCGGCCTGCAGGCGGAACGGCGCTCGATTTCCTCCCTGTCAGTGGCGCAATGCCTGGACGCGGTACGCCGCACGGCCGCCGACGAAGGCTACCTGCAGCACACGGAGCTGAACGAGCCTGATCAACTGGGCATCTACATCGGCGGGGCGCCCATCGGCGGCGGTTCTCTGGTGGTCTACTGCATAGGGCTGGATCAGGCCACGGCCTACATCATCCAGGCCCGAAGCGCCAATTCGGCCATTCTGGCCGCGCCCCGGCAACTCAGCGACAAGATCGCCCAGGCCCTGACGGTGACGGCGTTGCGCTAGACAACGCGAACCACCGGTCCGCCTGTTCCACCACCCAGGCGGCCGCCTGCCTGCGCGCAAGACGCAAGTCGCTCAAGCCGCCCGCGCTGTTCCAGCCAGCGCCGTCAAGCCGCGGTTCAAAACTCCATTCAGAACAATCAGCGTCCTCGCTGGCTTCAGCCACAATATCTGCCTCTGCTTATGCATTTAAGCCTAGGCATGCCTGACTGCACACACAATAAACTGCGTCGTCCCCAGCCCTCATGGTGAAAGTCGTAGTCACTTGCATCAAAAGATACTTTTTATTTTCGTTTATTTGCAACTTACTACGAGCTGCTGTTACCAACGCTTGACCTACCGCCATCTTACTGGATGTTGTAACAGGGAGCTCGTCTCATGGACTTCAAGATCAAAGCCATATTCAGCATTGCCTTGCTTGCCCTGGCCTCGGCCAATACGCATGCCTATCAAAGCGAAACCATCTACAACAAAAAGGGCGAGGCGGTCTTCGAGTTTCGCATCTACAACCCCGGCGACGGCGTCTACGACATCAGCAACATAGGCAGCCGTGAATCCACCTTCGCCATCGATGAAAACGGCCGCCGCAAAATCCGCGCGGCGCTCGAGCGCTGGGCGGAAATGCTGACGCTGAAGCCAGGCTACCGGCCGGCCATCATCAATCTGGGCACGTATGACGACGCCAACGCCGGTGTCTACAGCATTGATACCTCAGACAAGAGCGATCCGAACTTCCTGGCCATAACTGCTTTGCAAGCGGCCTTGTCGAATCAGCTGAAAGAAAGCGAGTTCCACCAAGCGCAGGCCGTGATCAGCGTAGGCCCATTACCGTTCGATACCGCGCCCGGCACGCCCAGCCAGCTTCCTCTGACGGGCCAGTTTGACTACACCGCCACCATATTCAACGAACTGGGCCATGCAATGGGCATTACGAAGAGAATCTTCGATTTGTACGGCCCGGGCACTGCCACGCCTTACTTCTTCTCCTACTTGACCCGCTGGACGGCCGGCTTGCGCGACGACAATGGCAACCCGGCCAAGCCACTCCAGGCCATACTTTGCGTCCCCTGCAACAACCCCTACGATCCTAACGCCTTCGACCTGCGCAAGGACCAGGGCTACTTCACCGGACAGCACGTGCAAGAAGTGCTCGACGGCGCCATGCCAGGCGTCCCCGTCAGCATCCTGATCAACCACAATGCACCACAGGCCGGTGTAGATACGAACTACTTGAGCAACATCGAATTGCGCAACGGTTTGACAAGTCATCAGGACTACCGCAACTACACGACCTTCATGGAAGCGGAAATAGCCGTCCTGCAGGATCTGGGCCTGGACATCGACCGACGCAATTTTTTCGGCTATTCGGTCTACGGCAACGACGTCACGCTGACCAACAATAACGGGTTCTTCGCGCGCAACGCCGAGGGCACGGCCTACCTGCCCGGCCAGTACAACCAGGCCACCCAGGGCCTGGGACTGCACATCTATGGCGAGCGCAACACCATCACTCAGGCCGCCGACCTGCTCAGCGCCGGCCCCGGCGGGGTGGGCGTGCGCGTGGACGGCAGCGAAAACACATTGATCATCCCCCAGGCCACGCGCATCCACGCCCACGGCTGGTACGGCCGCGGCCTGCAGTTCAGCTACGGGCGCCACCACAATATCGTGCAGCAGGGCGAGGTGCGCGCCGATGGCCAGGACGGCGTGGGCGCGCTGTTCGACTTTGGCAACAACGTCTTGGGCAACTCGGTCGACTATCGCGGGTCCTGGCTGTGGAAAGACGAAAACCATTACTACGAGCCCCCCGAGATCCTGCAAGGCGCGCTGGTCAGCAACTATGACCTGTCCGGTCCGCTCTCGGGCCGCAAGGCGGCCATCCAGATCTCGGACAACGCCTGGGTACAGAACATCAACATCATGCAGGGCGCCGCCATCCAGGGCGACATCCTGTCCAATTTCTCAATGCGCCGGGACAACGAGCAACTCGTGACCCGGGTCAGCTTCGGCCAGAAGGCCAATGCCCAGGGGCGTGCCACCCTGCAAGCCGACCCCAACTTCCGCCTGCACTACGAGGGCAACATCCAGGGTGGCGACAACCTGGCCGTGGCCATCGCCGGCGGGGCGACCTCGCTCAATGGCCAGCACGAACTGTACGGCCTGCGCGTGGACCCCGGCGCCACGCTGAGCGGCAACAGTTCCTACACCATCAATCCCGAGGATAGCTTCATCAACAACGGCACGCTCAGTCCGGGCAACTCGTTCGGCCAGATGAGCATCAACGGCCGCTTCATCCAGGGTCCACAAGGCCGCATCCTGATCGAGGCCAATACTCGACAGCACGACCGCATCGAAGTGAACGGCATGGCTGAATTGGCCGGCGAGCTGCACGTGCAGCTGCAGCCCGACTGGTACGCGAGCGACTGGTCACTGAGCCAAGATACCGTATTCCAGGCCACCCAGACCCAAGGAACCTTCGATCGGCTGACCGCCACCCTGGCCTCGCCCACGCTGACCGTGCAAGCCGCCAATGGCCTGTGGACCGTCAAGCGTAACCCGACCGCTTATTCGCAATACGCCGCCAACCCCAACGCCGCCGCCGTAGGCCGCGGCCTGGCGCAAACCTCAAACGATGGCCAGAGCTTGGCCCCGGTCTACCAGGCACTGGACTTCTCCAACCCCAATGGCAGCGACATCAGTAATGCGCTGGACCAATTGAGCGCCGGCGCCTACGGCGCGCAACTGGCCGCCAGCCTGCGCCGCGAACAGCTCGTGTCCGAGCAACTGCGCCAGCGCCCCGGCCTGGGTAAGGACGGCTGGCAGACCTTCATTCAGCCCTTCGGCGGCAGCTACCGCTGGCAACTGGGCCGCAACGACGTGGACCACCGCAGTCAGACCTATGGCGTGCTGTTCGGCGCCGAACATCGCGCGTCGGGCAGCGACTGGAGCTTGGGTCTGCACGCCACCGCCAACGAACAGCGCCTGAACATGGACGCCCCTTTCCAGGCCAAGAGCACGCTGACCGGCCTGGGCGCGGGCGCGCATGCCCTGTACCGCGCCGACGCGCGCCAAGGCTGGAGCGGCGCGGCCCAAGTGCGCGCCGGGCTGGAGCAGGGCAAGCTGAACCGGCGCATCGACTTCGCCGGCTACCAGGCCAACCCCAAATCCGACTGGACCGGCCACACCCTGGCCGCGGGCATCCAGGCCGCGTACAACTGGCCGCTGGGCGAGGCGGGCCGCATCGGCCCGGTGCTGGCGCTGGATTACCTGCGCTACAGCCGTCCCGACTTGAGTGAAGACGGCGACGACGCCAGCCGCCTGCGCCTGGACTCCTCGCGCGCCGATGCGCTGCAGGCGTCCTTGGGCCTGGCCGCTCGCCAGAGCTGGGAACTCAAACATGGCCGCCGCCTGCAGGCCGACGTGTCCGTCGCCTGGGAGCAGGCGCTGCTGGGCCGCCACCAGACCCAGCACGCACGGTTCGATGCCTCCCCGCAGACCGGCTTCGACGGGCGCTACGCCCGGGTCGACAGCCAGGCGCTGGCGCTGCGCGCCGGGCTGACGCTGCACGCCTCCGAGCGCCTGCGCCTGGGCGTGTCGGCCGGCACTCGCCTGCTGGGCAACAGCCGGGCCGACGTCAGCGGCAATGGCTCGCTGAACTGGGCGTTCTAAAGTCCTAAAACTGGCAGCGCCGCCCTGGACGGCGCATCACCATCCCTGTCAAGCGCCGGGATACTTATTTCATCAGCAGGCTGGCCACCTGCATGCGCGCATCGCCATCAAGCTGGGCATCGTCCATGGCTTTGAGCAGCATGGCGTTGGCCTTGGTCAAGGCGCCATTCAGGCTGTTCAATTCAGCCTGCACACGCTCCAGGGCCTGGGTGCGTTCCTGCTCGTTCAAACGCTGATCGGCTTGTATGCGGCGCAATTCGATCATCTTCTTCTGGATCTGCTCGTTCAAGTCGCGGATGCGCTTGAGCAATTCCTTAATCCCATCGGGCAAGGAGCTGTTGTCGATATCCTCGTCGCGCCGGCTCTTGGCGGCCTCGCCGCCAGCAAGGGACAGGGCCTTGCCCACTGGCGAGATTTCCACGTGCAGGCCTGCTTGGCCGCGCCGCTCGCCGCCGGCTCCTTCCGACACCACGGCGGCCGGCGCCACATCCTGCAGCGGGCCGGTCCCTGTCTGCATCGACGCGCCGCGGTTCAATACCCCATTCAAGGCATCCAGAGACATTGCTGTTTCCCTTTCTAATACCAAAGCATGGTTACGTCTTCTGGACCATATTTCTTTAACCGCGTGCAAAAAAAGCTTGTTGCGCCATTTCCTCAACGCTCTCCATGAAATCAAGAAACAACTAGCGCCAAAAAGCACTTTTCGTTACCGTTAGCCAGCTCCTATCTGCCAACAGTTGTCATGCGGTACCCGTTTCAATGCGCTTCAAGACCAAATCCCTGCTCAGCACCACCCTGCTCGCCCTGGCCTGGGCCAATGCCCACGCCTACCAAAGCGAAATCATCTACAACAAAAAGGGCGAAGCGACCTTCGAGCTTCGCATCTATAACCCGGGCGACGGCATCTATGACATCCACGACCCAGCCCACCCGGCCGGGCGAGAATCCACGTTTCCACTGGACGAAAACGGCCGCCGAAAAGTACGCGCGGCGCTCGAACGCTGGGCGGAAATCCTGACCCTGAAGCCAGGCTACCGACCCGCCATCATCAATCTGGGCAGCATGGAGGCGGTCAACGCCGATGCCTACAGCCTTCTGGGCAAAGACAAGGATGATCCGAGCGGCATATCGATCACAGCTCTGCAAGCCGCCTTGTTGAACAAGCTGAAAGAGGGCAACTTCAGCCAAGCGCAGGCCGTCATCGGCGTGGGCAGGATGCCGTTCGATACCGCCCCTGTCACGCCCAGCCAGCTCCCCTTGACGGGCCAGGTCGACTACAACGCCGTCATATTCCACGAACTGGGCCATGCCCTGGGCATCTTGAGCTCAATCAGGGACAAAGGGGGCTCGGGCACCAACACGCCGTACTTCGACTCCGACCTGAACCGCTGGGAAGCAGGCCTGCGCGACGACAACGGCAACCCCGCCATGCCGGGCCAGGCCGTGCTCTGCGTCCCCTGTAAAAACCGCTATGACCCCGAGGCTTTTGACCTGCGCAAGGACCAGGGCTACTTCACCGGCGCGCACGTGCAGAACGCGCTCGACGGCGCCATGCCCGGCATTCCGGTCAGCATGCTGCGCAATCATGATTACCCGCAAGCCGGCGTGGACACGAACTATCTGAGCCATATCGAACTGCGCAACAGTTTGATGAGCCACCAGCCCTATCGGAACTACACGGGCTTCATGGAAGCGGAGATCGCCGCCCTGCAGGACATGGGCCTGGCGATCGACCGGCGCAACTTTTTCGGCTATTCGGTCTACGGCAACGACGTCACGCTGACCAATACACGCGGTTTCTTTGCCCGCAATGCAAACGGCACCGCTTACCTGCCCGGCCAGTACAACCAGGCCACCCAGGGCCTGGGCCTGCACATCTACGGCGAGCGCAACACCATCACTCAGGCCGCCGACCTGCTCAGCGCCGGCCCCGGCGGGGTGAGCGTACGCGTGGACGGCAGCGACAACACCCTGATCATCCCCCAGGCCACGCGCATCCACGCCCAGGGCTGGTACGGCCGCGGCCTGCAGTTCAGCTACGGGCGCCACCACACCATCGTGCAGCAGGGCGAGGTGCGCGCCGAGGGACAGGACGGCGTGGGCGCCCTGTTCGACTTCGGGCATAATGCATCGGGCGACGAAGCCGACTATCGTGGTTCGTGGCTATGGAAGATCAACGGCCAGTACCAGACCCCGCCCGAAATCCTGCAAGGCGCGCTGGTCAGCAACTATGACCTGTCCGGTCCGCTCTCGGGCCGCAAGGCGGCCATCCAGATCTCGGACAACGCCTGGGTGCGGAACATCCACGTCATGCAAGGCGCCAGTCTCCAGGGCGACATCCTGTCCAATTACTCCTCGCGCGATGAAGACGGCGAACTGCGCCTGACGCGCCTGAGCTTCGGCCAGAAAGCCGATGCGCAAGGGCGGGCCACCTTGCAGGCCGACCCCGACTTCCACCTGTACTACGAGGGCAACATCCAGGGCGGCGACAACCTGGCCGTGGTCATCGCCGGCGGAACAACCTCGCTCAATGGCCGGCACGTGCTGTATGGTCTGCGCGTGGACCCCGGCGCCACGCTGGGCGGCAACAGTTCCTACGCCATCAATCCCGAAGACAGGTTCGCCAATTACGGCACGCTCAGCCCCGGTAACTCCACCGGCCAGATGTCCAAGCCGGACGACTCATTTGGTCAGATGACCATCACGGGCCACTTCATTCAGGGTCCCCAAGGCCGCATTGTGATCGACGCCAACACTCACCAGAAGGACCACATCGAAATCCGTGGCTTGGCCGAGTTGGCCGGCGAACTGAAGATACAACTGCAGCCCGACTGGTATACGGACGGCTGGACCCTGAGCCAGGACCAGGTATTCCAGGCAACTCAAACCCAAGGCGACTTCGATCGGCTGACCGCCACCCTGGTCTCGCCCACGCTGGCCGTGCAGACCGCCGCCGATGGTCGCTGGAGCGTCAAGCGCAGTCCCACCGCTTACACACAGTACGCCGCCACCACCAATGCGTTTGCTGTGGGCCGCAGCCTGGAACAGGCCTCCACCGAGGCCCAGCGCCCGCTGGCTTCCGCCTACCAGGCGCTGGACTTCTCCCGCTCTGACGGCAGCGATATAGCCAATGCCCTGGACCAACTGAGCGCCGGCGCCTACGGCGCGCAACTGGCCGCCAGCCTGCGCCGCGAACAGCTCGTGTCCGAACAACTGCGCCAGCGCCCCGGCCTGGGCAAGGACGGCTGGCAGACCTTCATCCAGCCCTTTGGCGGCAGCTACCGCTGGCAACTGGGCCGCAACGACGTGGACCACCGCAGTCAGACCTATGGCGTGCTGTTCGGCGCCGAGCACCGCGCGTCGGGCAGCGACTGGAGCTTGGGTCTGCACGCCACCGCCAACGAACAGCGCCTGAACATGGACGCCCCTTTCCAGGCCAAGAGCACGCTGACCGGCCTGGGCGCGGGCGTGCATGCCCTGTACCGCGCCGACGCGCGCCAAGGCTGGAGCGGCGCGGCCCAAGTGCGCGCCGGGCTGGAGCAGGGCAAGCTGAACCGGCGCATCGACTTCGCGAGCTACCAGGCCAGCCCTTCGGCCGACTGGACCGGGCATACCCTGGCTGCGGGCATCCAGGCCGCGTACAACTGGCCGCTGGGCGAGGCGGGCCGCATCGGCCCGATGCTGGCGCTGGACTACCTGCGCTACAGCCGTCCCGGCTTGAGCGAAGAGGGGGACGCCGCCAGTCGCCTGCGCCTGGATTCCTCGCGCGCCGATGCGCTGCAGGCGTCCTTGGGCCTGGCCGCGCGCCAGGACTGGGAACTGAAGCAGGGCCGCCGCCTGCAGGCCGACGTGTCCGTCGCCTGGGAGCAGGCGCTGCTGGGCCGCCACCAGACCCAGCACGCGCGGTTCGATGCCTCCCCGCAGACGGGCTTCGACGGACGCTACGCCCGGGTCGACAGCCAGGCGCTGGCGCTGCGCGCCGGGCTGACGCTGCACGCCTCCGAGCGCCTGCGCCTGGGCGTGTCGGCGGCACTCGCCTGCTGGGCAACAGCCGGGCCGACGTCAGCGGCAATGCATCGCTGAACTGGGCGTTCTAGGGCCCCAAAAGCAAGAGGCCGACGTTCAGTCGGCCTCGGGCGGCGATGCAGGAGCGGGCTGGACCCGTCTCATGCCCGCCCACCGGTCCACTTCGACATGCTGGCCGGGTATCAACACCCTGACCTGACGACGCCACCAGGTGCCGCCCGCCACTTCGACCGAACCTTCCTCCACCTGAATACGCGCAAGCTTGTCATCCAGGTCCATGCGGAAATTCGCATCATGCGTGTGGGCCTCTACAAAACCAGTGTATACATCAAAACTTTGCTGCGCCTGGTCGGACACTTGAAAAAAGCGCCCCCGCGTATCAATTCCACATTTCGTGAATGGGCAGACAGACGAATCCGGATTTCCGAATCCGGGTCAAGGCGAATGAGCGAGCCGTCGGGCAGGCGATGCTCCAGCACATGCGTGGTCGACTGTACATGATCGTCCTGCAGGACGGCTTCAGGCCAGAACCACGCGCTCACCGCCACGGCGGCAGCCGCAATCGCACCGGCGAGCAGGCGGCGGCGCCGGCCTGACGGGCTCGTCGCGGCACCCAGACTGGGCAGAAGACGCCGCAATTCGTTTTCTGGGGCGTCCAGGCTGGCATCGCAGAAATAGCAGATGTAGCGATAGCAGCGTTCATGCTCGGGATTGGAACGGCGCCAATCCTCGAACTCGCGCAGTTCGGCCGCCGTGGCCTCGCCGGAATTCAGGCGAGTGAACCAGTAAGCAGCCTGCGCCTGCGTCTGATCCAGAAACTCCCCTTGATGTGTGCTCATGGCAGCGGCTAGCCCCGTTCTGTTACGCCCAGTTGTCGGATGAACTTGATGCAGTGCACAAAATGGCTGCATCCGCCATTGTAATTAAATAATACAGAACGCATGGTCGCTAATTCAATATGGTTAATTCTTTTGCGCCATAAATTACGAGAAACACGACCGCTTGAAACAGCTACATTAACTAAATCCAGAATATCCAGAACAAATATTGACTTAATTTTTTACACAGAATTTAAAACAAGTTGCCAATAAACAGTGCAATTCCTACACAAAAAAATCAAACTCCCGGCTCTTCGGCCCCGGCGAGCAAGCGGCCCGTCAATAAATCATGCTTGCGCAGGGCTGCCGGCTCGTCCTGCGCCTCGGCAGCGCGCATCTGCACGACCATGGGCCAATCAGGACAAAGGCGGTAGTTCGGCGTGGATGCCTGCGTGCCGGGCGGATAGCTTATGCCTCCCAGCTCCACAGGCTGCATCAATTGCGCATGCGCCAGATATAAGACACGCTTGTGTTCATCCACGGCGAAATACGCCCATTCGAGCGCCATTCCCCACAAAGAGAGACGCAGGCCGTCTCCTTCCACACGCACGGACCAGCGGTCCGCGTCGCGCGCCCCATCGGTATAAGCCGTTCCGCCCGGCACGGCCACCACTTGTGCGCCCGCCGGCAGGTCAATGGCCAGGGGCGGCGCCTGCGCCACGTTGGTCCCCGTCGCCAGCGGGCTCCAACCCGTCAGGTCATTGCCCTGCGCCAATGTGCAGCTGGCCATGCGAAAGCCGCCTTCCAGCTCCGGATCGGCCACCAGCTCCACCACCTGCCCGGCATCGCACAGCCAGCCGTCCAGGCGTTGGTCCTGCGCCAGGCGCACCTGCCAGGGCGCATCCGCCAGATCCGGCCGCGGACGCTCGAACGACACGACAGACGCTGGACCCAACAGGACAGGCTGCGGAAACCGGGCCCAGGCAACGCTGTCCGGATCGCCCCAGCTCGCCAGCTCCAGGCGGGTGCCCGCCGGCATCTGCACGCCTGCCAAACGGGTATCGTGCGCCAGCGTATGCCGCCGGCTGGCGAGCTCGGCGGCCCTGTCCCGCTCGTACCCGTGCATCGCCCACTGGAATGCCGCGTAGCGGCCTCCCAACACCAATAAGGCCAGCAGGCCGGCCAGCCGTAGCCAGGGCTTCTGTCTGAAGCGTTCGCGCCGACGCGGCTGGCATGCCAGCAGGAACAGCCAGACCGCCAGCCAGATCAGGGCGATGGGGCCCAGCACCAGAGTCAGCAGGACAGGCAGGGAAAGAGGAGCGACGGGAATCATGGCGAAAACATGGGCAAAAAAACAGCGCTTCAGAGTAGCAGAGAAGGCAGGCGGCCCGACAGGGTCTCGCCCATCATCCGGACGGGACGCCGCGACTGTTCAGCTCCCAGGCAAAGCCTGCCTATAATGACATCTGCTGAAAAATCGGGATATGTCGTCCTGCGGCAAGCCTCCCGACAACCGCCACCGCTGATCGAGCCACCTTTGAATTTCTACCAATTGCATTGGCGCATCGCAGCCGGCACCGCCCTGGCCTTCCTGATCTTCACCGGGCTGAACCATCTGTTCTTCCATACATTCGAGCACGTGCGCGGCATAGACTGGGTCTACCTGCCTGCCGGCATACGCCTGCTGTGCACCTTGCTGTTCGGATTCACAGGCTCGGTGGGCCTGTTCCTGGGATCGTGCCTGGCCGCCTTCTTCTATTATTTCCCCGACGACCCGACGCGCGCCCTGGTCGGCAGCTCCATCTCCGCGTTCGCCCCCTACCTGGCCTATGTGCTGGCCCAGACGACGATGCGCCTGCGCCCCACGCTGAGCAACCTGACCGCCCGCAAGCTGCTGGCCTGCGCGCTGCTGTACGCCGGCTGCAATACGCTGCTGCACCTGCTCTGGTTCATCTCGACCGGGGACCCGGGCCCTCACCCCTGGCATTCCAGCGCGATCATGCTCATGGGGGACCTGTCGGGGTCGCTGATCGTGGTCTACCTGTTCAAGCACATCCTGTCGGCCACGCGCCGCTACCGTCGCCTGCGCCGGCGCGTATACCGCCACCAGCCCCCCCCGCTGGGCTGATCACACCATGATGTGGCCTTCCAGGTAGAACACGGCCTGGCCGCGCAGGGCTACGCGATCCCCCTGCAGATGGCAGTCCAGCACGCCCCCGCGCGGCGAGGCCTGGCAGGCCAGCAAGCGGGCCTTGCCCAGGCGCGGCGCCCAATAGGGCATCAGGGCGCAATGCGCCGAGCCGGTGACCGGATCTTCGTCGATGCCATGGCCAGGCGCGAAGAAGCGGCTGACGAAATCAAAACGGCCGCTGCCGCGCGCCGTCACGATGCAGGCGTCCCGGCCGATCTGCAGCAGGGCGCGCATGTCGGGCTGCAGTTCGCGCACCTGCTGCTCGGACTCCAGCACGGCCATGCACGTGAAGTCGTTGGCCCACAGCTCCAGCGGCTGCGCGCCCAGCGCCTGCGCCAAGGCCGGGTCGTCGGGCTGGCGCTGCGCGGGACGGGCGGGAAAGTCCAGGATGTAATCCGCGCCTTCGCGCCGCACGGTCAACGCGCCGCTCAAGGTGTGGAACACGACTTGATGCTCCTGGGGCCGCAGCCGCTCCAGCACCACGGCGGCGCTGGCCAGCGTGGCGTGGCCGCACAGGGGAACCTCCACCGAGGGCGTGAACCAGCGCAATTGATAGTCCGCGCCATGGGGGACCAGGAAGGCCGTCTCCGCCAGATTGTTCTCCTGGGCAATCGCCTGCAGGACCGCATCGTCCGGATAAGCCTGCATAGGCACGACCGCCGCCGGATTGCCGGCG
This sequence comes from Alcaligenes sp. Marseille-Q7550, assembly GCF_965112015.1. Taxonomy (NCBI): domain Bacteria; kingdom Pseudomonadati; phylum Pseudomonadota; class Betaproteobacteria; order Burkholderiales; family Alcaligenaceae; genus Alcaligenes; species Alcaligenes sp. Marseille-Q7550. Next base: position 51,701 of record NZ_CBCOPU010000001.1, on the reverse strand, counting down.
AAAAGAGTATCGGTAAAGGCATCGACTTGATAGATCGGCAAACGCATCTCGGCTCCTGGACGCAAGGGGATTTCAAGCGATCAGTATAAAAAGAAAACCGCCCCCGAAGGGGCGGCCGGAATGCAATGAGCCGTACGGACTTATTTCAGCTCCGCTTTGAGCGTGTCCAGCGCCGCCACGGCGCAGGCTTCGTCCAGGTGGCCGCCGGGGGCTCCGCCCACGCCGATGGCGCCAATGGTGTCATTGCCCACCTTGACGGGCACGCCGCCGCCCAGCAGCAGAAAGCCCTGGATGTCGCCCAGATTGGCGGCGCCGGCGTTCTTCTGGGAACCCTCCAGCATGGCGCTGGTCAGGTTGCGGGCCGAGGCGGAGGTAAAGGCCTTGTCGATGCTGGCGCTTACGGTGTGAGGACCGGCCTGGTCGGCGCGCTGAAAGGCGCGCAGCACGCCGGCGCGATCCACCACGGCGGCCGATACGTTGTAGCCTTTGGCCGAGCATTGCTTGACGGTCTCGGCGGCCAGGCGGCCGGCCAGGTCCAGGGAGATGTTTTTCTCGGTCAGCACACCCTGGGCCTGGGCGGCGCCGGCGGCGAACAACAGAGCCATCAGCAGGGAAGAACGCAACATAGCGGGAATCTCCATTAATCGTTTCCGACACCGTGGTCGGCATGGAGAAACTATAGGGCCCGCCCCCGCCTGGCCGCCATTCGGACGCTTACCCGTCCGCCTCCGTATTTCTACGTAGCAGTATCGGCCAGGCTGGCGTAATGACGGATCAGATGGGCCAGCGTATCCACCTGCAGCTTGGCGAACAGATTGGCGCGGTGCGTCTCCACCGTGCGCGGCGACAATGACAGGGCCCGGCCGATCTCCTTGTTGGTCAGGCCCTCGACGATCAGGCCCAGCACGTCGCGCTCGCGCTCGGACAGGCTGGCGTAGCGTTCCCGCGCCCACTGATCGGCCGCCAGGCGCTCGCGCCGGCGCACGTGCTGGCGCACGGCCTGCTGGACCGTGTCCAGCAACACGTCATCACCGACCGGCTTTTCCAGGAACTCCGCCGCCCCCGCCTTGAAGGCGCGCCGGCACATATCCACCGTGCCGAGGCCGGTCAACAGGATGCTGGGCTGGTCCACGCCCTGGTCGATCAAGGTGTCCAGCAGCGTCAGGCCGCTGATGCCCGGCATGCGCACATCCAGGATCAGGGCTCCGATGGCCTGCCGATCGAAGGATTCCAGGAACTGCTGCGAATCCGCCCAGGTCTGCACCCGCAGGCCCACCGTGCTGATCAGCAGGGACAGGCTCTGCCGAACCGCGGCGTCATCGTCGAGCAGATGGATCAAGGGGGGCGGGCTGGAGCCGGTTGCTGGCTGGTGCATGATGGATGGGCGTCGACTCGTGGCAGTTCCAGCGCGAATACGGCGCCGCCCAGAGGATCGTTGAACGCCGTCAGGCCGCCGCCCATGGCCTGGGCCAGGGATTCGCTCAGACTCAGGCCCAAGCCCAGACCGTCGGCCCGCGTGGTGAAGAATGGCTCGAACAGACGGTCCAGATGATGCGGGTCTATGCCTGGGCCGTTGTCGCGCACGGCCAGCACCACCCGTCCCTGGCGCGGCAGGATCTCCAGCCAGATGCGCGGGTCGGCGCGCTGGGCGCCGGCCAGGGCGGCCACGGCGTTGTTGAGCAGATTATGGATGATCTGGCCCAGCGCCACCGGCTCGCCCAGCACATCCACGTCCTGCGGCGGCAGGCGCTTTTCAAGCTTGATGCCCTGACGCTCCAGCTCGGGCATCAGCAGGTGTACGGATTCGTCCAGCACCTGCGCCAGGGACAGGGGATGGCACTGTTCAGCCAGGCCGCTCTCGCGCAAGCTGTGACGCAGGCGCGTCAATACGCTGGAGGCGCGCTTGATCTGCTCGACCGAATGCCCCATGGCCTGGCGCGCCGGCTCCAGGTCCGGCGGATCTTCCTGCAACAGGCGCAGGCTGGCCTGGGTATTGGCCAGCACCGATGTCAGCGGCTGATTCAGTTCATGCGCCAGCCCCGCCGCCATCTCGCCCAGGGAATTCAGGCGGGCCACCTGGCCGATGCGCAGCAGCTCCTGGGCGCGCAGGGTCTGCTCGCGCTGCTTGCGTACATAGAAGGCCAGCAACACCAGCAGGGCGCTGGCAAGGGAGAACAGCAGCGCCTGCCCCCAGGGCAGATCCGCATAGGTGACCACGCGGCGCGTATGCAATTGGAATGGCTGGCTGTTGGAAGCCAGCGTCTTGCCGGACTGGAACACCACCGGACCGGAGCGGTCCTGTCCCGGACTGATCACCCACTGCTGATCCTGCCACTCCAGCACCACGCGCACCGGGCTGCCATTGCGCCGGAAAGGCCATTCATCCCAGGCAATGGCCGCGTTCAGGTCCAGCAGCACTGCGAAACTGGCCGGGTGCGCGGCCACCAGCAGCACGTAGCGGCCCTGAGACAGGCGCACGTCGGTCAGCACGGCGCGCTCGACCTTCAAGGACTGCTGCTGGGCTTGCCGCCATTGAGGGTCCTCCCAGGGCGCGTCGTCTTCTTCCCGGTAAATGGCCATGACCTGCGGGAACATGGCCTCCAGCGCGCCCAGCCGCTCGATGCGCTGCGCCGGCGGCTGCAGCAGCGCGAGCCTCTGCAAGATTGCGTCATGCTGCGCCAGACGCTGGCCCAGCAGTCGGTAGGCGATGTTGCTCTGCACGGTGAAGGCTTCCTGCTGGCGGCCCAGCTCGATGCGCGTCAGCACCGCCGACCCAGCCAACGACAGCCCGAGCCAGATCAGGAAACCGTACAGAAAGGAGCGGTGGCGCGTTTTCATGCAAGCATTGTGGGGACGGAAAACAACAGGGTAAATAGGCCGACTGGTCGATAAAACCAGCATTTGCTATATTAATCAAGGTCTTTGACCATGCGCTTGCGCGCAAGCCTCGAGGAACGACCTCGCCAATTGTTGGTTTCAATGTCCGGGACGGCCCGGCCCTTTTAAGCGGAGGGTCGTCATGGCCTGGTTCCTTCTTGTTCTCGCTGGTCTCTTTGAAGTCGTCTGGGCGTACGCCATGAAACAGTCGGACGGCTTTTCCCGCCTCGTTCCTTCCGTGGTCACCCTCGTGACCATGATCATCAGCTTCGCCTTGCTGTCCGTGGCCATGCGCTCGCTGCCCCTGGGCACCGCCTACACCATCTGGACGGGCATAGGCGCCGTAGGCGCCTTCCTGGTGGGCATCCTGGTGCTGAACGAGCTGGCCAGCCCCATGCGCATCGCAGCCGCCGTCCTGATCATCAGCGGCATCATCCTGATGAAGCTCTCGAGCTGAACACGTCAGGCATGCATCAAACCGGCTTTCCCCCGAAAGCCGGTTTTTTTTCGCCGCTCCCGGGCCCTGAGCAGAGCCGGACTTCGAACGTCCTAGACGTTGGCGGCTTCCAGCAGACAGGCGGACAATCGGTCGAAGTGGAGCAGGGCGGCCTGGCTGAGGTCCACCTGCTTGCGCCGGGTGTCTTCGGTATCGCTCAAGACGATCCAGCCCTTCTCGCGCATGGATTTCAGGCGGGTATGGATGGTGGCGGGCGAACCCAGCCGCTCCACGGCCATTACGTCCCGTACGGACAGGCGCAAGGACTCCCTGGACGCCTTGGCCACGAGGGTGAGGATACGCTCCTCCAGTGGGTCCAGCGCCGACAGGGACGGCAGATTGTGCAGCGCGTCGGCAAGCTGCAGGAAACGCATGTAGATATCAGCAGGTCTGGTGGCAAATTTCATGACAAAATCTTTATTCCTTTGAAGTCGCTACCGCAGTGACATTTCTAGAAATAAGTTCTGGTTATTATTGTTTTGGTTCCTGTCCGGCAAAGCAAAAAACAAGCCCACTTTATGGGCAGACAGGCAGGTATTGGTTCGGTCCACGCTTTGGGCTCGGGTTTAAACGCTGAAGCCGGGGCCAGATCCCTGCAAGGACAAAAGGGGCCTGACCCGGCTGTTTGCCTGAAATTCTATCAGAACCCCCATGCCGTGGCGCCTCATGCCATGCGATGCGCCACATGAAATTGTAAGGAACCCGAGACCGATGATTAGCCGGCAGATCATCCCTCATTAAACGCCTGCTCGACCACGCGCACGAGCCTCGGCCGCCGGCAAACGGCCCGCGCCGGTCCTGCGACGTGTTCTTCCGCCCAGTTTTCGCGCGCCTTTAAAATGGATTTCAGCAGGGCGGTCAGCCTTCGGCCCTCCACCTTCGAATCACTATGAAATCTGGAACATAAAAATGATTCTTCACCTGGACACGCCGCTTATTTATTCCCATGTCCTGAGCGATCAGCTCGGCAAGCACCTGTGGCTGAAGATGGATGCGCTGCAACCAAGCGGCTCGTTCAAGATCCGCGGCATCGGCCACGCCTGCCAGCACTACGCCCAACAGGGCAAGACCCGCTTCGTGAGCTCCTCCGGAGGCAACGCCGGCATCGCCGTGGCGTATGCGGGCCGTCGGCTCAACATACCCGTGCTGGTCGTCGTGCCCGAGACCACCAGCGAACACGCCCGGCGCCTGATCCAGCGGGAAAAGGCGGAGCTGATCGTGGTCGGCAAGAACTGGAACGAGGCCAATGACCATGCCCAGGCCCTGCTGCAGGAAAGCGACGCTTTCATACACCCCTTCGACGACCCCTTGCTGTGGGAAGGCCACGCCAGCCTGATCACCGAAGTGGCGGCGCAGGGCATACGTCCCGACGCCGTCTTGCTGGCTGTCGGCGGGGGCGGCCTGCTCAGCGGCGTGGCCCAGGGCATGCACGAACAAGGCTGGGACGATACGCCCATCATCGCCGTGGAGACGCAGGGCACCGCCTCACCGGCGGCATCCGTGCGTCAGCGCAGGCACGTCACCCTGGACGCCGTACAAGGGGTGGCAACGTCCCTGGCGGCGCGGCGCGTCTGCGACCAAGCCTATGCGCTGAGCCAGTCGCGTCCCCTTCAATGCGTGCAGGTCAGCGATGCGCAGGCCGTCAGCGCCTGCCTGCGCTTCCTGTCCGATCACCGCGTCCTGGTCGAGCCGGCCTGCGGCGCCGCCTTGGCGGCGCTGTACCTGGACCACGAAGCGCTGACTCCCTACCAGAACATCCTGGTCGTGGTCTGCGGAGGCACGACCGCCACGCTGGAGCAATTGGTGCAGTGGCGTGCGTGAAATCCGCGAAAATTTCCGGCCTTGCGGCCGGAGCTATTCACCATGAAAGTTTTTCACTTTAAGTAAATTTCTTATCGTCAGATTTTTGAATCTTTTCAAAAAAAACCATATCTTTTACTCAAAAATTACTTAAAAAAACCATTTATTTATAGTTATATTTTTTATAACTAAATTGTGGAACAAGTGTTTCACGTGGAACAAAACGATGAAAATCACCCTTTGACCACGGGTACGCCACGGCGGATCAACAAGGAATAATCCTCGCCGTCCTGCTGGTTCAGAGCCCGTTCATTGACATGCCCAAGCCGGCGCAATTCATCCAGCGTATGCCCCGGCGCCAAGGCTCCTTGCGCAAACACATACTCGGGCAAATAGCCTGAAGCCAGGATGCGCCAGTCCCAAGGGAGGCCGTCCACGATATGGCTCACCATGTCATAGACGATCGTGGTGCAATTGGCCGTCAAGGTATTGTAGAAACGAGGGCTGTCGCGCAATTCATTGCCCTGCTGCACATAGGACAGGAACAACGCCTGCATGGCCGGCTTGGGCAGGGCCACGCTGTACAGGTAGACATCCTCGCCGCGGGCATTGGTCCGCGTGCGTATGATGTCGCTTTCCTCGGCGGCGATCAGCGCCATCTCGAACTGCTTGAAGAAGCCGCCTATGGCGGAGAATTTTTCATGCCTTTCCTTGCGGATCTCAACAGAAAAGCTCACGTGGCGCCCATCGTCGAAACCGAACGACACCAGGGTATGCGCAATGGCCGGCCCCATCCAGTACGACAGAAACATGTCCACTGAAACGAGGCGGTCCAGGTCATACTGGCGCGTCTGCCAGCGTTCATCAAAATCGGTTTCGCTGCGCCAGACGAAATCGCGCACATTATGCAAGGTCACCACCGAACCCTGAACCTGCCCGTAACTGACCCTGTCCACGTCGGCCGCCCATAGCCTGCCGTTGCTGGGGACAATACCGTGCCACCACACCAGCAAAGCCAGCAGGCCCAGGGTCTGGGGCAGGGCGGGCCACCCATTTCCCTTGCCCAGGGCATACAGGCTGAACAAGGCCGCCACGCCCCATGACGCCATCGCCACTACGCGCCCCACCCCAGCTTGAGCCTGAAACTGCAAGGCCAGCACGCCCCATGCCGTCGCTCCGACGATCACCAGCAATAGAAACAGTTTCAGCAGCACATGCCACGCCATTTTCATGATTCCTCCCTGAATGTTCCGCCACTAGCATAGTGCCTTCCGGCGGACAAAAAAAACCTGTGCCCAAAGGAACACAGGTCTGCGGGGGGCGGGGCGGCGGCAGGAAAGCCCGCGCGCGGTCAATCCAGGTAGCCCATGGCCTGACCTTGACGGATTAGACCCTGCGCCTGCCAGGCAGGATCGAAGCGATACCCGCTGTCTCGCGGAAACAGCAGCACCACCGTGGAACCCAGCAGGAATCGGCCCATTTCTTCGCCTTTGGCCAGCGACACGTCCTGGTCCTGATAATTCCATTCACGCACCTGCCCGTCGCGCGAGGCATTGACCACCCCGTGCCACACCGTCTCCATGCTGCCCACGACGGTTGCGCCCACCAGCACCAGGGCAAAGGGACCGCGTTCGGAATCGAACAGGCACACCACCCGCTCGTTGCGGGCGAACAGGCCGGGCACGCCGCGCGCCGTGGTCGGATTGACGGAAAACAGCTCGCCGGGCACATGTATCATGCGCGTCAGCCGCCCGTCGCACGGCATGTGCACCCGATGATAGTCACGCGGGCTCAGGTACAGAGTGGCAAACAGTCCATCCTGGTAACGGGCGGCCAGGGCCGTGTCGCCGCCCAGCAGCGCCGCGGTCGAGTAGCTGTGGCCCTTGGCCTGGAAGACCTCGGCGCCGCGGATGGCGCCCAGTTGGCTGATGGCGCCATCCACGGGGCTGACCAGGGCGCTGTCGGCGACAGGCCTGGCGCCCGCGCGCAAGGCGCGGCCGAAGAACTCGTTGAAGGTCGCATAGCTGGCCGGATCCGGATTTTCGGCCTCGCTCATGTCGACCTGGTAGCGCCGGATGAAGCGCTCGATGGCCCAGGTGGTCCGCCCGCCCAGAGGCTTGGAAGCCAGGCCGCCCAGGAACTCGGTCAAGGCCTGCTTGGGCAGGAAATACTGGGGAAGTACGGCAAAACGAGAATACATAGAATCCACTCATCGACAGTCAATGCCCGGGCGCAGGGCCCGGGACAGTTCCGCCAACCAAATGGCGCCTGCGGCGCCGGATCATGCGGCGCCTGCCCGACCCGTCATGAGGCCGGAGGGCGCGCGCATGAGCTCGTGGTCAAGACAAGAAGGGCATGAACAAAAGAATACGCTCTTGTAGCACAGCTTGTCGCCATATGACATAGTCGCCGCTGAAATGAAGGCGCGCAGTCAGATGAATACGACGCGGTCGCGGCCTTCCTCCTTGGCCTGGTAAAGGGCGCGGTCCACACGGCGCAAAGTACGCTCGTAGTCGGGGTGGCCGTCATACAGCGCAATCCCCACGCTGGCCGTGATGCTCAGAGTCTGACTGTCCGACACGCGGAAAGTTTCCGCATGGATGCGCATGCGCAGGTTGCGCGCAGCACGCAGGGCGGCGTCGGCATCCACATCCACCAGCAACACCAGAAATTCCTCGCCCCCCAATCTGAACACGTAATCGCCGGCGCGCGCACTGTTGCTGAGCAGTTCGGCAAACTGCTGCAGGACCCGATCGCCCGCGTCATGGCCATAGGTGTCGTTGACGCTCTTGAAATAATCGATGTCCACGCCCAGCAGGGCGAAGCGCGAGCCGCGCTGCTGGGCATAGCTGACCTCCCGGCTCAGGACCACGGGCAGGTACTTGCGGCTGAGCAGGCGAGTCAGCACGTCGCGTCCCGATTCCAATTCATTCTGCTGTTCGAACAAGCGCTCCAGGTGCAGGCCGATGGCGCGCGTCTTGTCCCGCAAAGCATGCAGATGGCGGATCTGGCCGGCCTGGTCGTCCCGGTCGAATTCGGGCACCAGCTCCGCATCGATCAGGCGCATCAGCTCGAGGATCTCGCGACTTTCCACGGTGCCCTGGAAGGCATGCGAGCCTTTGTGCTTGAACCAGACGCCGAAATCGGAATCGCCGATACGCGGCAGGGGCGCTTGGCTGCCGTTGACGGCCATGGCGAACATGAACTGGTTTTCCCAGTCCAGCAGGGCGGCGCGCTGACGACCGCGCTCGGCGGCGGCGTTCTGCACGATGGCGAACAGCCGGTAGGACTCCTCGGCCCGGGACTTGCGCTCGCGGGAGTTGGCATAGGCGTGGCTCATGATTTCCATGGCCAGGTCGATGAAATCCTGCACATAGCTGTAACAGTCCCAGGCCTGCTCACGGCTGATCTCCGTCGACTCGAACAGGTAGCGGGCATAGCGGCCCTTGAGCAGGCGCGCTCCGCGCAGTACCAGATGCACCGGCACGCCGACCCGCGCATGCACCTCGCCGACCTGGTTCTGCAGCTTGACCTGTTCCTGCATGTCGCTGTCCACATCCACGGAGAACAGCTGGACCAGCCAGTTGCGCAGCGAACGGTGCAGGCGGGTCTGCACCTGCTCATGGGACAGATAGACCTGCGCGGCCGGATGGGTCAGCATGTGCGTATAGAAATGCGTCGCCAGCTCATCCTGATGATCCAGGGTGATGGCCAGCACCTGGGCACGCACGGCCAGCGGCACCTGCTGCAGCAAGGCACGCCAGTCCTGGGCGGATTCTTCGATATTCGGTTGCGGCATGAAATACGGGAGGGGGTCGCGAAGCGATGATTGAAGGCTAAACAGCCATGATCGCGATTGTTGCATGAGGGGAGATTTCGCGCTATTTCCTATAGCGATCGGCGCGATTGGGCAAAATTTCCTGATTTCCTATACTATAAAGAGAAGCATATATCAGTCATATGAAGTCTTGATACATTCTACGTCCCAAAAGCCTAAAAAACAGACCAAAAAAGCGTAGAATCCATGCTCTCTCTCAACGGTTTATTCCAAATAAACCAATAACCTAGATTCATTCGCGGCATATTTCATGACCGAGGTCTACAGTCAGTGGCACGCCAAGCTGACGCTTGGCTTCTCTTTGCAGAATGGTTCCCGTTCTGTCCTGTCCACGCGTGTACACGAAGGCCCCCTGCTGATCCAGCGGGCCCTCTACCCCGAAGGTCCTGAAATCTGCCACGTCGCCATCCTGCATCCGCCCTCCGGCATCGCCGGCGGCGACATGCTGGACATCCAGGTACGCCTGGCCGAGCACACCCGCGCCACGATCACCACGCCCGGCGCCACCCGCTGGTACAAGTCCAACGGACGCCATGCCGCGCAGAACGTCCTGATCCAGGTCGGCGCCGGCGCCCAGCTGGACTGGCTGCCCTGCGAGAACATCTACTTCGAGCAGGTGGACGCCGCGGCGCGCAACCGCATCGAGCTGCACCCGGACAGCGCCGCCATCGGCTGGGAAATTTCCCAGCTGGGCTCGGTGCGCACGCCCGGACACTGGCTGGAGGGCCGCGTCGTCATGGACACGCAGCTCTACATCGGCCAGGAACTGGTGTGGGTGGACGCGGGCGAGCTGGCTGCGGACGACGCCTTGCGCCAGGGCATTTGCGGGCTGGACGGCCTGCCCGTGCATGCCACGCTCTGGGCCTACGGGACCGTCCTGGATACCGCCGAGCTCGAAGTCCTGAACGAACGGCTGGGATGGGGGCCGGAGCTGCGCGGCGGATTGACCGTCATGCCCCAGGAAGGCGGCAAGGCCCTGTACCTGCTGCGCGCCATCGGCCTGCACGCCGAAGATGTGCGCGGCCTGCTGGTCCAGGCCTGGCAGCACCTGCGCCCCCGCCTGTTGCGGACGAGCGCACAACCGTTGAGACTATGGACCACATAAGCCTTTCAGGATTCGCCTAGCTACGCAGGCAGGCGCGGGCCGCACGAGCCCGCGATCGTGTGTTGGAAAACTATTGTTGGGCAAGCTGCGCGCACCCGGAGCCCCGGGTGGGCGAACCGAACCCGTCACCTATTTGTAAATGGAAGTAACACCATGGAATTGACACCGCGCGAAAAGGACAAACTGCTGATTTTCACCGCGGCCCTGGTGGCCGAGCGCCGGCGCGCCCGCGGCCTGAAGCTCAACTACCCGGAGTCGGTCGCCCTGATCACGGCCGCCATCATGGAAGGCGCCCGCGACGGCATGACGGTGGCCGAACTGATGAGCGCCGGCGCCAAAGTGCTGACTCGCGACGAGGTCATGGAAGGCGTGCCAGAGATGATTCCCGACATCCAGGTGGAGGCCACGTTCCCGGACGGCACCAAACTGGTCACCGTCCACCATCCCATCGTCTTACGCCGCGCCGCCGCTCGCCGGCTCCAGGGCGGGACGGCGCGGCGGACACGCAATCATCCATACGTCGCCCCTTATCAGGACATAACCATGATTCCAGGTGAAATTATTGCCGAAGACGGTCAGATCGAACTGAACGTCGGGCGGCAGACCCTCAGTATCGCCGTCTTCAACGAAGGCGATCGCCCCGTGCAGGTCGGTTCGCACTACCACTTTGCCGAGGTCAACAATGCGCTGAGCTTCGATCGAGAGCTGGCGCGCGGCTACCGGCTGAATATTCCCGCCGGCAATGCGCTGCGTTTCGAACCGGGCCAGCGCCGCACCATCGAATTGGTCGCCATGGACGGCGACCGCCAGATATACGGTTTCCAAGGCTTAGTGATGGGGTCTCTCTAAAATGGCATTCATTTCTCGCAAGGCATACGCCGAAATCTACGGTCCCACCGTCGTCAACGGCGTGGGCGACCGGGTCCGCCTGGCCGACACCCAACTGCTGGCCGAGGTCGAGCGCGACTTCACCATCTTCGGCGAAGAGGTCAAATTCGGCGGCGGCAAAGTCATCCGCGACGGCATGGGTCAGAGCCAGCGCATGAGCGCCGACTGCGCCGACACCGTCATCACCAATGCGCTGATCATCGACGCCATCACCGGCATCGTGAAGGCCGACATCGGCATCAAGAACGGCTTCATATCGGGGATAGGCAAGGCCGGCAACCCCGACATCCAGCCCGGCGTGAACATCATCATCGGCGCCTCCACGGAGATCATCGCCGGCGAAGGCATGATCGTGACCGCCGGCGCCATCGACACGCACATCCACTACATCTGCCCTCAGCAGGTCGAGGAAGCCCTGTCCACCGGCACCACCACGCTGATCGGCGGCGGCACGGGCCCGGCCACCGGCACGCTGGCCACCACCAGCACGTCCGGCCCCTGGCACCTGGCCGCCATGATGCAGGCCACCGACGCCTTCCCCATCAACATAGGCCTGTTCGGCAAGGGCAGCTCCAGCTCGTACGACGCCGTCATCGAGCAGGTGCGCGCCGGCGCCATGGGCCTGAAGATCCACGAAGACTGGGCCAGCACGCCGGCCGCCATCGACAACTGCCTGACGGTGGCCGACGATACCGACGTACAGGTCGCCATCCACAGCGACACCCTGAACGAATCCGGTTTCGTGGAGGACACCTTCGGCGCCTTCAAGGGCCGCACCATCCACTCCTTCCACACCGAAGGGGCAGGGGGCGGGCACGCGCCCGACATCATCCGCGCGGCCGGCATGGCCAATGTACTGCCGGCCTCCACCAATCCCACCATGCCGTTCACGCGCAACACCATCGACGAGCACCTGGACATGGTGATGGTCTGCCACCACCTGGACCCTTCCATCGCCGAGGACCTGGCCTTTGCCGAAAGCCGCATCCGCAAGGAAACCATCGCGGCCGAGGACGTGCTGCACGACCTGGGCGCCTTCTCGGTCATGAGCTCGGACTCGCAGGCCATGGGCCGCGTGGGCGAAGTGGTGATGCGCACCTGGCAGACGGCCGACAAGATGAAGCTGCAGCGCGGCGCGCTGGAAGGCGACAGCGCGCGCTCGGACAACGAACGCATCAAGCGCTACATCGCCAAATACACCATCAATCCGGCCCTGGCCCATGGCGTAGGCCATCTGATCGGCTCGATCGAAGTGGGCAAGCTGGCCGATATCGTGCTCTGGAAGCCGGCTTTCTTCGGCGTGAAGGTCAATATGGTGCTCAAGAGCGGCATGGCCGTGGCCGCCTCCATGGGCGATCCGGGCGCCTCCATCTCCACCCCGCAACCCGTGCACATCCGTCCGATGTGGGGCGCCCACGGCAAGGCGCTGCGCACCTCCGTGCTCTTCGTCTCCCAGGCCGGCATGGACAATCCCGCCCTGCACGCTCTGGGATTGAACAAGCGCCTGGAGGCCGTCGTGGGCTGCCGCAACATCAGCAAGCACCAGATGGTGCGCAACAACTGGCTGCCCCACATCACGGTGGATCCCCAGACCTACCAGGTATACGCCGACGGTCATCTGCTGCATTGCGATCCCGTCGACATCCTGCCCATGGCACAACGTTATTTCCTGTTCTAGTCATGCGAATCGCCAATAAATTCCTGCGGGCCGGCCAGGTCGCCAAGGCGCTCACCCGCGGCGTCCCCACGGTCACGCTGGACCTGGCGCTGCGCCGCCGCAGCCGCCAGAAACTGGTCCTGGACACGGGGGAGGAGGTCGGCATGGCCATTCCCCGCGGAGCCGTGCTGCGTCACGGCGATCTGCTGGTGGCCGACGACGGCCGCTTCATCCTGGTCCAGGCCGCGCCCGAGAACGTGCTGCGCGTCACCGCCGCCACCCCGACCGCGCTGGCCCGCGCCGCCTACCATCTGGGCAACCGGCATGTGCTGCTGGAGATAGGCGAGGGCTACCTGCAACTGGAGTACGACCCCGTCCTGGTGGACATGCTGGCCCAGTTGGGCGGCGTGCGCAGCGAACGGATCCAGGCGCCGTTCGAACCCGATGTGGGCGCCTACGGCGGCGGCCACAAGCATGGCCATGACGAAACCTTCGAAGAGGACTACGCGCTGGCGCAGGCCGCCTTCCAGGCCCATGAGCCGCAGGCGCATGACCACGGCCATCATCATGAGCACGCGCATCGTCACGATCATCATGGGCACTCCCATGCCCGCCATGACCACGATCACACGCATGAACACGGCCATGGCTGCTGCGGCCACGACCATGCGCACCGTCATTCATCCTGACCATGCAGCTTTCTCCCGAACAACTGACGCTGCTGCAACAACTGGCTTCGCCGGCACTGCCCATCGGCGGCTTCAGCTATTCCCAGGGCCTGGAAGCCGCCGTGGAACTGCGCCTGGTCAACGACGAAGCCACGGCAGCGGCCTGGATACAGGACCAGTTGCACAGCGTCATAGGCCACTGCGAGGCGCCCTTGTGGGCCCTGCTGCATCAGTCCTGGCACGCGGGCTCATCCGATTCCGTCCGCCATTGGAATCGCTGGTTCTTTGCTTCACGTGAAACAAGGGAAATCCGCAGCGAAACCGAACAGATGGGCTGGTCCCTGTACAAGCTGGCCCTGGAACTGGACTGGCTGGGCGAGCATGCGCGCGGACTGCTGGAGGGCCTGCGTCCCCTGTGCCCGCCGACGGTACACGCCGCCATCGCCGTGCAGGCCGATCTGCCGCTGCACGCGGGCCTGACCGCCTATCTGTACACCTGGTTGGAAAACCAGGTCATGGCCGCCATCAAAAGCGTCCCGCTGGGGCAGGTGGCAGGCCAGCGCGTGCTCAGCCAGATACGCAGGCAGATTCCGGATACGGCCCGGCTGGCGCTGCAGCGCAGCCAGCGCCAGCCCCCGCGCTGCAAACCTTCGCCCCCCAGTTCTCCATCGTGTCCGCGCGGCACGAGAGCCAGTTCTCCCGCTTATTCCGATCCTGATAGGTTCAACCATGCACGATATTTCCTCCCTGTCCAACCGCAGCAAGTCCCTGCCACCGCTTCGGGTCGGCGTGGGCGGGCCCGTGGGCTCCGGCAAGACGACCCTGCTGGAGATGGTCTGCAAGAAGATGTACCCCGAGTACGATCTGATCGCCATCACCAACGACATCTACACCAAGGAAGATCAGCGTCTGCTGACACTGTCGGGCGCGCTGCCGCCCGAGCGCATCCTGGGCGTGGAAACCGGCGGCTGTCCGCATACGGCCATCCGCGAGGACGCGTCCATCAACCTGGAGGCGATCGACCGCATGCTGGAGAAATTCCCCGATGCGGACATCGTCTTCATCGAGTCGGGCGGCGACAATCTGGCCGCCACCTTCAGCCCCGAACTGTCGGACCTGACGCTCTACATCATCGACGTGGCCAGCGGCGAGAAAATCCCCCGCAAGGGCGGCCCCGGCATCACCAAGTCGGATCTGTTCATCATCAACAAGACCGACCTGGCCCCGCACGTAGGCGCCAACCTGGACATCATGGCCTCGGACACCCGGCGCATGCGCGGCGACAAACCCTTCGTGATGTGCAACCTGAAGACCGGCGAGGGCCTGGACCAGATCGTGGACTTCCTGATCCGCGAAGGCCTGTTCAAGACCGCCTGACGCCCTCGGGCAAGGCCTGGAAATCCCGCCGCCACGGCGGGATTTTTTTTACCTGCCGCGCAGGCGCTTGCGTGCTGCGTAAGGCTTTCCCTAGTGGCGGCCGATCCGGTTGCTCCATCTCAAATGGCGGCTTGCCGGCAAGTCGATGATTTGTCAGGCCTATGCGCATCACCTTTCTTAGCCGGCTGATCACCTTCTTCTCAAACTCCAGTTTTTCCCCTCTGGTAAATATTTTTTTTCGCCCTAGACTGGTTCGTAAAAATTATTTCATAACCCGATAAGGGAGGAGACCATGACAGAAGCCCGACTGGGGACCATACCCCTTGCCAGTGCCGACCCCGCGCCAGCGCCCCGCGCACGCTGCCCCAAGCTCAGCAATGAAGACCTGCTGCCGGTCGAAAAGCAGAGCTGGACCGCCTACAACCTGTTCGCCATGTGGATGTCCAACGTCCACAGCGTCGCGGGCTACGTCTTTGCCGCCAGCCTGTTCACGCTGGGCATACCCGGGTGGCAAGTCCTGACAGCCTTGCTGCTGGGCATTCTGCTGACCAACTACTTCGTCAACAAGGTCGGCCAGATGGGGCAGCGCTACCGCATCCCCTTTGCCGTGTCCTGCCGCCCCAGCTTCGGCGTGCTGGGGGCGAACATCCCCGGCCTGATCAAGGCCTTCATCGCCACCTGCTGGTACGGCATCCAGACCTGGGTGGCCTCCACCGCCATCATGGTCAGCGCCTTGCGCTTCTTTCCGGAACTCACCCCCTGGACCCAGGTCTCGTTCCTGGGGCTGTCCTACCTGGGCTGGGCGGCCTTCCTCATCCTGTGGCTGTTCCAGCTGATCGTGTTCTATCGCGGCCTGGAGGCCGTGCGCAAGTTCTGCGACTGGGCCGGCCCCGGCGTCTACGTGGTGATGTTCCTGCTGGCCGGATGGATCGTTTACAAGGCCGGCGGCATGAGCGAGATCAGCTTCACGCTCAGCTCGGTCAAACTGCAGGGCGCGCCCGCCTGGGGCATGTTCATCACCGCCGTCGCGCTGGTGGTGGCCTACTTTGCGGGCACCACCCTGAACTTCGCCGATTTCGCCCGTTTGATCGAATCGCCCGCCAGCATGAAGCGCGGCAACTTCCTGGGCCTGCCCGTCAACCTGATGACGTTTGCACTGATCACCGTCATCACCACCTCCGGCGGCCTGCAGGTCTTCGGCGAACTGATCACAGACCCGGTCGAGCTGGTGGCGCGCATCGACAACCACACCGCCGCCTTGCTGGGCGTGCTGACATTCTCCATCTCGACGGTTGCCACCAACATCGTGGCCAACTTCATCTCGGCCTCGTTCGATCTGGCCAACATGATCCCCAGCAGGATCAACTTCCGCCGCGGCGGCGTGATCGCCGCCATTCTGTCCATCGTGGTAATGCCCTGGAACCTGTACAACAATCCGGTGATGATCCAGTACACCCTGGGCGCGCTGGGGGCGCTGATCGGCCCCTTGTTCGGCATCCTGATGGCCGACTACTACCGCGTGCGCCTGCAGCAGATCGATGTGCAGGCCCTCTACACCAGCGACCCGAACGGCCCCTACTGGTACACCAGGGGCTTCAACCTGACCGCCGTCTACACTCTGGCCCTTGCCGGCCTCCTGTCCCTGTCCGTCGCCCTGGTCCCGGCTCTTTCCCTGGTCTCGCCGTTTTCCTGGTTTGTGGGCGCGCTGGCAGGCTTTACCATCTACCCCATGCTGGCGCGTCATCCGCGCCTGGGCCTGAACGCCCAGCAGAACCTGAGCTAGCCGCCCTGCAGTCGCGCGGGAGCAGATCCTGCCTCTTTGCCGGGGCAGGACGCCCGCCATGCTTTCAGGACCTGCCGCAGGCAGGCCCGCTTCACCACCCCCGCTGTCCCATGTCTTGAGAACGCCATGAAACATCACTACCTGCCACTGGCCCTGGATCAAGCCCGTCTGTCCGTCGCCCAGGGCGGCATGCCGTTCGGCTCCGTCCTGGTAGTCGACGGCGAAGTCGTCGCCCAGGCGCATAATCGCCAGCTCCAGGATCAGAACTATTTTTCCCATGCCGAAACCAACTGCCTGCAGCAGTACCTGAAAAAGCCTTTCAGCTCCGACCAGGACGTGTTGCTGGTGGCCACGGAGGCCCCATGCCCCATGTGCGCCGGCGCCACCCAGATCGCCGGCGTACGACGGCTTCTGGTGGGCGAGGCCCATCACTACCAGGGCGCCCTGGACTGGCTGCGCCAGGCAGGCGTGCACGTGGAGGTCCTTGCCGACCAGGCCTGCATCGACCTGGTCAGCAAGTTCCGCAATCAGTACCCGGACCGCTGGAACGCCTTCAGCGCCGGTTGAACCGCAACCTGCAGCCACCGTCCTGTGCGACGGTGTTTTTTTTGGTTCTTCGAAGAACTCCGGGAGCCACCTGCCGGTACTACGCACCGCTCCCCCCGCCGGAAGGCCGCGCCCAGCCAATTTTTCCGGGCGCGGCCTTGGCTTGCCGGCGACTCAAACGACTCTCGGTCTCCATTGATCGGAACCTTCAGGCACCCGCGCCAGCGCGCTGGCTGACTGGCACAAATCCTTATCCGCCTTTCCCTGAATAGGCATGGCCTGTCCTGATCATCCCTGCAGGTACGCGAAACTTGAAAAGGCAAGGCGTATTCCACGGGCTTCACATAAACCGGAAAACGAAAAACAGAAATCGGTTTATGCAATACAAAATGGCAGTTTTGTATTTTGAGCTGAAGCCCGAATATTTTTATAACAATCGAAATAAAATAAAGAAATTAAACTTATCCACAAGAAAGGATAAGCTGGAAATCCACAATTTTATTAACAGCTTCATTTATTCCATGGATGGAATTATTGATAGAGAGGAATAAACAGATTGGATAAATAAGTGGATAAGATGTGGAAAGTATAACAGCACTCGCGCTCGACCAAAACAAAGAATCCACGGCGCGTAAAAATCAATCCGAAAATCGATCACACCCTCTGCAAGCCTTGAACGGCGGGCGAAGCAAGGGCGCCACAGCCCAGCTCTTCGGCCTGAACGCCGCTGTGGATAAGCTCTGGGAGACCAACATGTGAACGCAATGTGGATGAAACGGGGATAAGTGCGCTATCTTGACATGGACAGGATTTTGTCCAGTTTCCTTCCACTGGCTCCCGCAGGCTGATGCACATGACGGCAGCGCAGGCAATGGTTTGAAAACAAAGACGAAATCAGGGATATGCCACTTATCCACAGACACCCATTATCCAATATCAATTTTATATATAGTTATTGTTAAGCAAAGAACACGCACCCATGAGCTCCTTTCTTGTACAGGCTTTGCCTGACGGTCCCTTGGACATCATCGGCGACTTGCATGGAGAACTCCAGGCATTGCATCGCTTACTAAAAAACCTTGGATATCAAGAAGATGGAACACATACAGACCAACGCACCTTGGTCTTCGTCGGCGACTTCTGCGATCGAGGCCCAGATAGTCCAGGCACGATCGAATATGTCAAGTCATTGATAAATAAAGGAAAAGCATTTGGCATACTAGGCAATCACGAGATCAATCTGCTCATCGACGATGCCAAGGACGGATCAGGCTGGTTTTTTGACAGCCGACTCGAATCAGATCTGCCGTTCTACGCGCCTTTTCAACGGGTCCAGCCTGAAAAAAAGAAAATATCCGCCAATTTTTAGCCTCGCTCCCTCTGGTTTTGGAAAGAAAAGACCTGCGAGTCGTGCATGCAGCGTGGAATAAAGAAGCAATTAACGCGATTCGGGATGTAAAAACAGAAAATATGCTGGATTTTTTCGTGGAATGCGACGAAAAAGCAAACGAATTTGCCAAAAAATCAGGAATATTAGAAAAATATCTGGAAGCAAAGCAAAAATGGAAAGAAAAAATAGAAGACC
Organism: Alcaligenes sp. Marseille-Q7550; assembly: GCF_965112015.1. Classification (NCBI taxonomy): domain Bacteria; kingdom Pseudomonadati; phylum Pseudomonadota; class Betaproteobacteria; order Burkholderiales; family Alcaligenaceae; genus Alcaligenes; species Alcaligenes sp. Marseille-Q7550. The sequence continues at coordinate 33,081 of NZ_CBCOPU010000001.1, read as the reverse complement.
CTGCTGCGATCATTCCCATGCTTCAGGAATATGCAGATTTTGACCTGGTTCAGAACCGTTTCAATCCCATTCGATTGCTGACTTCTGGAACGGAAGCGGCTGCTGAAACACCGTTTTTTGCGGGAAACCGCTGGCGATTTTCCGACCGCACCCCCTGGTGGGATCACTATGACGAGCCGGTTCCGGTGATTTTCGGCCATTACTGGCGCCAGCTGGATCCGTCCCAGACCCGTAAGCTTTCAAGATATTCCTTATTATTCAATGGGATAGATCCATTCCACTGGCACGGTAAATGTCACAACGCATTCTGCATCGACTTTTCAGTAGGCGCGCGTTGGCGTGAACGCCGGCAGGACCAGAACCCTGAGGCGACACGTTTTCACTTGGCCGCCTTGCGTTGGCCAGAGCAGATCCTGGTCACCGACACCGGATTTCAGCAGAAAATCAGCTGATTTCGATCCTGTGCTCGGCTGTTACATTTTCTTTTCTGTGGATAAGCTCTAGAGAGCCCGATGTGAACAGTATGTGGATTGACTTGGCACAAGTAGCTTTTTCTTCTGGACGACAAAAAGTTGTGCCTATTCAGTCCACCAGCAATCCTCGGAGCTATCCCCTTCAAGACAGGCTCCCAAGAGTTTGTTTTCATTGATGAAATACTGCTTGTTCGACTTATCAACAGGCTCTCATTCAATAATCTAAATAAAAAATTTAAGTGCTTGTTATAGAAGAGAAGTTTGCTCTTCCGGCCTGATTCGCTGCGCTCTTTGCATGCCGAATTTTCTGGACTAAGATGCACAGCATCGCAAGAGCGCAAGATTGTCCCGCCACCGACAGCCATGCGGTTTTTGCATACAGCGAATTGAACGCCGGCAGACGATGAAAATACTTTTTCAACGTCGTTTGCCACACTATCACTGCTGAGTGGAAGGGACGGACTGTCTTGTCGACTCTCAATGCTGGCAAAGGTATTACATGAAAAAAACTCAAACTGGGCTTTGCTCCAATAAAGCCGGTTCGGGGTTGCGGGCGCAGGGAAGCGCTTGACCTTGCTCCTGACCAACCTTGCTTGATTTCACCGGCAGCGGCAAGGCTGACCCGAATCCGTATAGTCAACTTGTCCACAAAAAAGGGGCAGATGGCGACATGAACCCGGCAACAGTTTTTCGTTCAAGGAGTTTGTCAGGGAGGCTGTTTTTTTACACAGTTCCATGCTGGGGCATAAACCCGTCTTTTGCATATAAGTAGTTGTTTTCTTGGAATTATTTTTTGTTCTTTAGATTTCTGCCTTTGTCGACGGCTTTTGCTCCGACTTTAGGTGGCGATTCGGAATGCAAGGTCTGAAAATTGCTCTTTCATGCAAAAACGGGCATTCACTGGGCAAAAAATCAGGGTTGCCCCCAAAGTTATCAACAGGCTGGCCAATAGAAGGCCATGTGTCGTGTTTGATGAATCCGGCTGCTCGTGCTGCAAGACAAGGAGTTTGTTGAGCAAGGTCGATGGTTTGTTTGGCGGATCAGTGCCTGTGTCATGCGCAGGCTCATTGAACCGCATGGCAAGCCCAAGAAGCGGTTAGGGCAGGATCGGGCTTGTCCACAATTTAGGGATGGCCGGCTTTCCTATGTCGAGAGGAAGACAAGCCAAAAAAAACCGCCTTGCGGCGGTTGGCTGAGTTTTCAAGGTGAAATTCCCCGGCTTGGCAATTGGAACCTTTTGAAGCCGATGCAAGAATATTCCGTGACATTCTTTCAGTCTTGCTTGAACCTCGCCGTCGACGGCCAGGCCGCTGCGCAGGGCATCCTCAGACTTGTTGCAGGCGCCGAATGGCTTCCTCCAGGGTTGCGGCTTGTTTGGCGAAGCAGAAGCGAACCAGGCGGTGGTTGGCTTGAGCGGCGTCAGGATTCTGATAGAACGCAGAGACCGGGATGACGCCGACGCCATGGTTTCGTGTCAGCCATTTGGAGAATTCCAGTTCCGATTGATCCGAGATGCCGTCATAGCTTGCCAACAGAAAGAAAGTGCCTTCGCTGTGCAGAGGGGTGAAGCGGGTCTGTTGCAAACCCTGATAAAGCTGATCACGCTTGGCCTGATAGAAAGCGGGCAGGGACTCCCAGGTGGAGGGATCCTGCATGTAAGTGGCCAGGCCTGCCTGCAAGGGGGTCGGCACCGTAAACACCATGTATTGGTGAACCTTGCGGATTTCGGTCGTCAGTGCGGCTGGAGCGCAGCAATACCCGACTTTCCAGCCCGTGGCGTGAAAGGTCTTGCCGAACGAAGATACGATGATGGCGCGTTCGGCAAGGGCTGGTCTAGTGGCCAGGCTCAGGTGCTGTTGTTGATCGAACGTCAGGTGTTCGTAGACTTCGTCGGACAGGATCAGCAGAGGATGTCTGGCTACGATCCGTTCCAATGCATCCAGATCCTGAGGACGCAGATTGGTGCAGGTGGGGTTGTGCGGGAAGTTGACCACCAGCATCCGCGTCTTGCTGGTGATGGCTTTTTCCACGCGCTCCCAGTCGACGCGATAGTAGGGATTGTCAGGCGTAGGGGCCGTCATGGGTACAGGCACAGGCTTGCCGCCCGCCAGTTCTATGGCGGGAATATAGAGGTCATAGAACGGCTCGATCAGCACGACCTCATCACCAGCATGCACAAAGGCCAGGAAGCTGGCCATCAAGGCTTCGCTGGCTCCGCTGGTGACCGTGATTTCCATATCGCTGTCATACCGATGGCCGTAGCGGGCTGCCGTCTTGTCTGCAATGCGCGCCCGTAACGGCGCGTAGCCTGCCATGGCGGGATACTGGTTCAAGCCCTGCAGCATGGCTTGATGCACGGCATTGATCAGTGCCGGATCCGGGTTGAAGTCCGGGAAACCCTGGCCGAGGTTGATGGCTTGATGTTCCACGGCCAGCTGGCTCATCACCGTGAAAATAGTGGTGCCCACCGAGGGCAGTTTGGAGTGGATCTGCATGAATACGTGTAGCCCGAAAAAAGGGATAAGGCCTGTTTTTACCCAAACAGGTGGAATACGGGACGGCGGTTTTCTAAGTGTTTTTCCTGACGAAAAAATACCACACTATGCTGAATTTTCAATTGATTGTGGAATAAGCACTGAGTATGCTTTCTGAGATCAAGAGGCATGACCTGTAAGCTCAGTGCTTGGTACTTTTTCGGTAAGTTCACTTGCTGTTCTGTATATTCTGAGTCAACACGGCACGGTTTCCTTGGGTGAAGAAATTCGGCCTTGTCGGCCTGGCTTTCATCACCGTGATGTAAAGTCGCCTTCGGCGCTGCATCGATCTTGCCTTGCCTGACCTTGCCGCCAACGGCGAAGTTTGCGCGAAGGCGCGTAGTCAATTTTTTTAGTTTTCTCAGGATTCAGTCAGATCATGGTTCAAACTGGCAAAGTCAAATGGTTCAACGCTGAAAAGGGATTTGGCTTCATTACGCCTGACTCCGGCTCCGCTGATGTGTTCGCCCACTTCTCCGCTATCGAAGGTCGCGGTTTCCGTTCCCTGAACGAAGGGCAGGCCGTCGAGTTCGAAGTCAAGGAAGGCCCAAAGGGCCTGCAGGCAGCGGGTATCCGCCCTCTGTAAGTTAGGCGGGTTCGCCAGCGCGAACCCACTTTGCGAAAAGCCGGCTAAGCCGGCTTTTTTCATGCCTACGTATTTTGCTTCTTATACGTCATGCCTTGTATGGGCATAGGCTTTTCCACCGTATTGTTTTGGTCTGCCCATGCGGCGGATGTTGGTGCCCAGCAGGCGGGGCCGGTAACTCGAAGGGTGCTCCAGCTGCCTGTTATCCACAATTTTGCCTCCTGGCAGAGCGCCTTGCCGGGAAGTTGTCTTCCATTGAGGTGAGGAACGACGCTGTACCCGTATTTTGTCGGCGCGCCCGCTATTTTTATGGGATTGGGCTCTAGGAGCGCTCCAGGACCCAGGCCGATGTGTCTTTTAAGAGCTCGGGAACATACTGTGTCGGCGCCTGTCTGAACACTCTCATTCTCCACAAAGTTATCCACAGACCGCGTTGCGGACTGGATGTTTTGTTCCACGTGGAACAAATTGTGAGCAGAGACTGTTTCACGTGGAACAGAAGAGTTTGGTGGTCGTATAATTGAGACCGTACTGCTGCGCAAACCCTGCCGTAGACGGTGCGGCCAAGCAAGGCTATATGGATTCAGCAGTGGGGACGCCGCCATATTGTGGTGGAAAGCGCCGGCTGGAATGTCGGGACTCTTTATCGCGCGTCTTTGCCTGTGCTTGTAGTTACTGGTAGTTCCGGGCGGGGCCGGACTGACGTGGCCCTGAAAGCGCCCCTGCCTTGCAGCAAAGCTGTTCCAGCTCCAGAACTGGCGGCCTTCATTTTTACTTTATTGCTGGTTAGACATGATTTATCCCGAAGAGTTTGACGTTATCGTCATCGGCGGCGGACATGCTGGTACCGAAGCAGCGTTAGCGGCTGCTCGAACCGGGGTGTCAACCTTGCTGCTTACCCATCATATGGACACCCTTGGGCAGATGTCCTGCAACCCGTCGATTGGCGGTATTGGCAAAGGACATCTGGTCAAGGAAGTGGATGCGCTGGGCGGGGCCATGGCCCTGGCTACTGACGAGGCGGGCATCCAGTTTCGCACCCTGAATAGTTCAAAAGGGCCTGCGGTGCGCGCCACCCGGGCCCAGGCCGACCGTTCCTTGTATCGCAAGGCCATACGACAGCGCCTGCAGAATCAAGCCAATCTGATGGTATTCCAGCAGTCGGTGGAAGATCTGATTCTGGAAGGGGAGAAGGTCGTTGGCGCCGTCACCAAGATAGGGCTGGAGTTCCGCGCCAAGTCCGTGGTGCTGACGGCGGGGACCTTTCTGAATGGCTTGGTCCATGTGGGTTTGAATAACTATTCTGCTGGCCGTGCAGGGGATCCGCCTTCCATCAGTCTGGCGCACCGCTTGCGAGAATTGAAGCTGCCGCAAGGCCGCCTGAAGACAGGCACGCCTCCGCGGATCGACGCCAATACGATCGATTTCTCTCGCCTGGAAGTCCAGCCGGGCGATACGGATCCGGTGCCCGTATTCTCGTATATGGGCAATGCCTCCATGCACCCTAGGCAGATGCCTTGCTGGATCACTCATACCAACGAACGCACTCACGAAATCATTCGCTCCGGTCTGGACCGCTCGCCCATGTACAGCGAGCAAGGCACTATCGAAGGCATAGGGCCGCGTTATTGCCCGTCCATCGAAGACAAGATCCATCGTTTTGCGGACAAGGCCAGTCACCAGGTTTTTCTTGAGCCTGAAGGCTTGAGCACCACGGAAATCTATCCCAACGGCGTTTCTACAAGCCTGCCGTTCGATATACAGTTGGCCATGGTCCGCAGCCTGCCCGGTCTGGAGAACGCACGCATCATGCGCCCGGGCTATGCCATCGAATATGACTATTTCGACCCGCGCGCCCTGCATCCGACATTGGAGACCAAGCAGATCCGCGGGCTGTTCTTTGCCGGGCAGATCAACGGTACGACTGGCTACGAGGAGGCTGCCGCCCAAGGGCTGTTGGCCGGCGCCAATGCGGCTTTGCTGGCGCAAGGCAAGGAGCAGTGGTATCCGCGCCGCAACGAGGCTTATCTGGGCGTGCTGGTGGATGACCTGATCACGCGCGGGGTGACCGAGCCCTATCGCATGTTCACTTCCAGGGCGGAATATCGTCTGAGCCTGCGCGAAGACAATGCCGACCAGCGTCTGACGGAAATCGGCCGGGGGCTGGGCCTGGTGGATGATGCCCGCTGGGATCATTTCAACCGCAAACGGGATGCTGTTGCACGTGAAATCGAGCGTCTGAAGACGACCTGGGTCAATCCCCGCATCCTGCCGGCCGAGCAGGCTCAGGCCTTGCTGGGCAAGGCCATCGAACGAGAGTATTCCTTTTATGACTTGCTCAAGCGACCTGAAGTCCATTATGGAAATCTGATGGCTGTCCAGAACGAGCAGGGCCAGATGATAGCCGGACCGGGACTGCAAGACCCCGTCCATGTGGAGCAGGTGGAGATCCAGGTGAAGTATGCCGGCTACGTGGCTCGCCAGCAGGACGAAGTAGAGCGGCAAGCCGCCCTGGAAGAGCAACGCATTCCCGAGGACCTGGACTATGGCGATATCAGGGGTCTTTCCATTGAAGTGCGCCAGCGCTTGAAGGCGTCCCGTCCCGCCACCATCGGGCAGGCGGGCCGGGTGCAGGGCGTGACTCCGGCAGCCGTGTCCCTGTTGCTGGTTTACTTGAAACGCAAGCAGAAGAACCGAAACGCGGCATGAGTGCAGACTTCAACCCCCGTTTGATTCAGGCCATGAAGGACCTGGGCCTGGAGGCCGATCCGGAGACGGTTCGCCAATTGCTGGCATACATACAGCAACTGCAACGTTGGAATAGAACCTACAACCTGACCGCATTGCGTGATCCGGATCAAATGCTGGTGCAGCATATCTTTGATAGCCTGTCCGTGGTGCGTCCTTTCCAGGAACATCTTGCCAATGACGTTGCGGTCGACAAGTCCGTGCGTATCGTCGACGTAGGATCTGGAGCCGGCCTTCCAGGGGTAGTGCTGGCCGCATCATGTTCCACGTGGAACATTACCTGTATCGACGCTGTTGAAAAAAAGATGGCCTTCGTGCGCCAGATGGTGGGTACGTTGGGCTTGCCCAATTTGCGCGCCCTGCATGTTCGCGTCGAGCAGCAGCCTCCCCTGGAGGCGGACATTGTGGTTTCCCGAGCCTTTTCTTCCCTGCTCGATTTTGTTAATTTGGCGGGCAGGCACGTCCGGGAGGGCGGCCGCATCGCGGCCATGAAGGGCAGGGTGCCCGAAGAGGAAATAGCGGCGCTGCAGGACCAGAGCGCCTGGAAGGTCGAGCGAATTGAACCATTAACCGTACCGGAGCTAGAAGCCCAGCGCTGCCTAGTGTGGTTGGTGCAGCAAGGATAATCATGAGTAAGAATGACGATAAATCTTCGGGCGCCTACATTTTTTGTATCGCCAACCAGAAGGGCGGGGTGGGCAAGACGACCACGGCCATCAATCTGGCGGCGGCCCTGGCCTTGTTGAAGAAAAAGGTCTTGCTGATCGACCTGGACCCTCAGGGCAACGCCACCATGGGCAGCGGTATCGATAAGAATGCGCTGAATGGCAACCTGTATCAGGTACTGATAGGCCAGGAGACTATTTCGAATGTGAAGGTACGTTCTGAAACCGGCGGTTACGATGTGTTACCTTCAAATCGGGAGCTGTCTGGCGCCGAGATCGATCTGATCCAGATGGAGGAGCGCGAGCAGCAGCTCAAGCAGGCTTTGGCGCAGGTCGCGGGCGACTACGACTTCGTGCTGATCGATTGCCCGCCTACCTTGTCCTTGCTGACGCTCAACGGCCTGGCCAGCGCGCACGGGGTCGTCATTCCCATGCAGTGCGAGTACTTCGCCCTGGAAGGGCTCTCGACCTCGTCAACACCGTCAAGCGCGTCTATCGCAACATCAATTCGGACCTGCAGCTCATCGGGCTGCTGCGCGTCATGTTCGATAGTCGTGTAACCTTGCAGCAGCAGGTGTCCGGCCAGATCGAGACGCATTTCGGCGACAAGGTGTTCAAGACGGTCATCCCGCGCAATGTGCGCCTGGCCGAAGCTCCCAGCCACGGCATGCCCGGCATCGTCTATGACAAGAATTCCCGCGGCGCCAAGGCATACCTGGACTTCGGCAAGGAGCTGGTCAAGCGGCTCAAGAAAGAATCCCGCACCGATAAGGCATAACGCACACAAGAATCAATAGGAACGTAAGCATGGCTACTCGAAAACCCAAAGGTCTAGGTCGCGGACTGGATGCGCTGCTTGGCGCGGATGCCGGAGCGATCGCAACGATTGGGAAGACGGCGGCTGCCCCGGAGAAAGACGGCCTGCCCTCGACCTTGCCGGTCAAACTGCTCAAGGCCGGCGTCTACCAGCCGCGCACGCGCATGGACGAGGGCGCCTTGAACGAACTGGCCGAGTCCATCCGCGCCCAGGGCGTGATGCAGCCCATACTGGTGCGGCCCCTGAGCGGCAAGGAGAAAGGCAAGTACGAAATCATTGCCGGTGAACGGCGTTTCCGTGCTTCCCAGATCGCCGGTCTGACCGAGGTGCCGGTCCTGGTGCGCGAAGTGGGCGACGAGAACGCGGCCATCATGGCGCTGATCGAGAACATCCAGCGCGAAGATCTCAATCCGCTCGAAGAAGCGCAGGGCGTCAAGCGCCTGCTGGATGAGTTCGGCCTGACTCACGAGCAGGCCGCCCAGGCCATCGGCCGTTCACGCTCGGCAACCAGCAACCTGCTGCGCCTGATCAACCTGGCCGAGCCCGTGCAGATCATGCTGCTGGCCGGTGATATAGACATGGGCCATGCGCGTGCACTGCTGGCCGTGGACGCGGCCCGCCAGATCATGCTGGCCAACGAAGTCATCGCGCGCCGCCTGTCCGTGCGCGAAACCGAGAAACTGGTTGCCAAGGCCCTGCACGAAGACGACGCGCCCGCCGGTAAGCAGGCCGCCCGCAAGGCCGGCGCCAATGGCGATGTGCAACGTTTCGAGAAGATCCTGTCGGATCACCTGGGAACCAAGGTCACGCTCAAGGTCGGCGCCAAGGACAAGGGACAGCTGCAGATTGCGTTCCATGGATGGGAGCATCTGAACGCCTTGCTGGAAAAGCAGGGCTTGTCGGCCTTGCTGCAACAGCAGGAAGACTGAGCGCCCGGCTTCGCGCCGGGCGCAGGCCCGCGCGTCCAAGCGCTGGGGCTCGTCACTTGGACATGTTTTGCAGCATCCAGCCGGCCTGTCAGGCCGGCTTTTTTTCCGGAAAACGAAGAATTATTCACTATTTTCCGTAAAAGGCTTGACGAAGTCCTAAAACATCTTCATAATTCGATTTTCGCTTCGGGTGGGATGTCCGAGTGGTTAAAGGAGGCAGACTGTAAATCTGTTGGCCCTGCGCCTACGCTGGTTCGAATCCAGCTCCCACCACCAGCACTATTCTAAGGCCAGCAAGCACAGCGGCTTTAGGACAGGGTGAAGAAAGTAATGCTGCGGGTGTAGCTCAATGGTAGAGCAGAAGCCTTCCAAGCTTAAGACGAGGGTTCGATCCCCTTCACCCGCTCCAGGTTTTTATGCCTTTAGCAGTTCTCAGCTAAATGCAAATGCCCATGTGGCTCAGTGGTAGAGCACTCCCTTGGTAAGGGAGAGGTCACGCGTTCGATCCGCGTCATGGGCACCACATCTCTTTTATCTCATATCGCTTTATCCCTTCAGGAGTCTGCCATGGCTAAAGGCAAGTTTGAACGGACTAAACCGCACGTCAACGTCGGTACCATCGGTCACGTTGACCACGGTAAAACCACGCTGACCGCTGCAATCTGCACGGTTCTGGCCAAGGAATTCGGCGGCGAAGCTCGCGACTACTCGCAGATCGACAACGCTCCTGAAGAAAAAGCACGCGGCATCACCATCAGCACCTCGCACGTCGAGTACGAGACGCCCAACCGCCACTACGCTCACGTTGACTGCCCCGGCCACGCCGACTACGTCAAGAACATGATCACCGGCGCGGCCCAGATGGACGGCGCGATCCTGGTGTGCTCGGCCGCTGACGGCCCAATGCCCCAGACGCGCGAGCACATCCTGCTGAGCCGTCAGGTTGGCGTTCCTTACATCATCGTGTTCCTGAACAAGGCCGACATGGTCGATGACGAAGAGCTGATCGAACTGGTGGAAATGGAAGTGCGCGAGCTGCTGTCCAAGTACGACTTCCCCGGCGACGACACCCCGATCATCCGCGGTTCGGCCAAGCTGGCTCTGGAAGGCGACCAAGGTCCTCTGGGCCGCGAAGCCGTGCTCAAGCTGGCCGAAGCGCTGGACACCTACATTCCTACGCCAGAGCGCGCTGTTGACGGCACGTTCCTGATGCCTGTTGAAGACGTGTTCTCGATCTCGGGCCGCGGCACCGTGGTGACCGGTCGTATCGAGCGCGGCATCATCAAGGTCGGCGAAGAAATCGAAATCGTGGGCATCAAGGACACGGTCAAGACCACTTGCACGGGCGTTGAAATGTTCCGCAAGCTGCTGGACCAGGGCGAGGCTGGCGACAACGTCGGTCTGCTGCTGCGCGGCACCAAGCGCGAAGACGTCGAGCGCGGTCAGGTTCTGGCCAAGCCCGGTTCGATCAAGCCTCACACCGACTTTGACGCCGAGGTGTACATCCTGTCCAAGGAAGAAGGCGGTCGCCACACCCCGTTCTTCAAGGGCTACCGTCCCCAGTTCTACTTCCGTACGACGGACGTGACCGGCACGATCGAGCTGCCCGCCGACAAGGAAATGGTTCTGCCCGGTGACAACATCTCGATGAAGGTTTCGCTGATCGCTCCGATCGCCATGGAAGAAGGTCTGCGCTTCGCCATCCGCGAAGGCGGCCGTACCGTGGGCGCCGGCGTGGTTGCCAAGATCATCAAGTAAAAAAGTTGTAGTATTTTCAGGCAAAAAAGGTTAATATCCTTTTTTGCCTGAAGCCAAACATAGCAAGCTAGCAAAGGCTATGGTTGTCACGGTATAGGGGTATAGCTCAATTGGCAGAGCGTCGGTCTCCAAAACCGAAGGTTGAGGGTTCGATTCCTTCTGCCCCTGCCACACACAGTCACTCGCCACCACCTCGCGTGGCGTCACTCGCCGGAATATGTCGAATACCAACGTAGAAACCGTCAACCGAGGCTCCGAACGCATCAAGCTGGGCCTTGCGGTGTTAGTCGTCGTCGCCGGTATCGTTGGCTATTCCGTGCTGGAAGGTCAACCCGTTCTGGCGCGCGCCGGTGTATTCGTCGCCAGCCTCGTCGTGGCCGCGCTGATCGTCTGGTTCAGCGACACCGGCCGCCGTCTGGTCGCCTTTGCGCGTGATTCCTATACGGAAGTGCGTCGCGTCCACTGGCCATCCCGTAAAGAAGCAACCCAAATGACAGGCATTGTCTTTGCGTTCGTTGCTGTTATGGCCATCCTGCTGTGGCTGATCGACAAAGGGCTGGGCTGGATCATCTATGGCCTGTTGCTGGGCTGGAAATAAAGGGCGCACATGAGCAAACGCTGGTATGTGGTTCACGTTTATTCCGGCATGGAAAAAAGCGTGCACAAGGCTCTGGTGGAGCGCATCGAGCGCGCCGAACTCCAGGAAGCGTTTGGTCGCATTCTGGTTCCATCAGAAGAAGTCGTTGAAGTCAAGAACGGCAAGAAGACAATTACTGAACGGCGTATCTATCCCGGTTACGTTCTGGTCGAAATGGCCCTCACGGACGAAACCTGGCACCTGGTGAAAAGTACGCCGCGGGTCACCGGCTTTCTGGGCGGTTCCGGCAACCGTCCCGCTCCCATCTCCGAACGCGAAGTGGAAAAATCCTGTCGCAAATGGAAGAGGGCGTCGAGAAGCCGCGTCCCAAGGTTCTGTTCGAAGTGGGCGAGCTGGTACGCGTCAAGGACGGCCCATTCGCGGACTTCAACGGCAACGTCGAAGAAGTCAACTACGAGAAAAGCAAGGTTCGCGTCACCGTCACCATTTTCGGTCGCGCCACCCCCGTCGAACTCGATTTCGATCAAGTCGAAAAGACTTGATAATTTCAACCCCCGGGAAGCCTGTCGCAGCCTGCGCCAGGCGTTATCACCCGTAAGGAGCTAAGCATGGCGAAGAAAATCGTCGGCTTTATCAAGCTGCAAGTGCCAGCTGGTAAGGCAAACCCATCCCCTCCAATCGGTCCAGCGCTGGGTCAGCGCGGTCTGAACATCATGGAATTCTGCAAGGCCTTCAATGCCCAGACTCAAGGCATGGAACCCGGTCTGCCCATTCCCGTGGTGATCACCGCCTACGCCGACAAGAGCTTCACGTTCATCATGAAGACTCCTCCGGCAACCATCCTGATCAAGAAGGCTGCTGGCATCAAGTCCGGTTCCGCTCGCCCCAACGCTGACAAGGTCGGTACGCTGACCCGCGCCCAGGCCGAGGAAATCGCCAAGACCAAACAGCCCGACCTGACCGCCGCTGATCTGGACGCCGCCGTGCGTACCATCGCCGGCGGCGCTCGCAGCATGGGTATCAATGTGGAAGGGGTGGTGTAAGTCATGGCCAAAGTAAGCAAACGCGCAGCCGCTATCGCTGCCAAGATCGACCGCAACAAGTTCTACCCTGTGGCCGAAGCACTGGCCCTGGGCAAGGACACCGCCACCGCCAAGTTCGACGAGTCCATCGACATCGCCGTTCAGCTGGGCATCGATCCTCGCAAATCCGACCAGCTGGTCCGTGGTTCCGTGGTTCTGCCCGCCGGCACCGGCAAGTCCGTCCGCGTGGCCGTGTTCGCCCAGGGCGAGAAGGCTGAAGCCGCTCGCGCCGCCGGCGCCGACATCGTCGGTCTGGATGACCTGGCCGAGCAGATCAAGGCCGGTCAGATCGACTTCGACGTCGTGATCGCCTCCCCCGACACCATGCGCGTGGTCGGCACCCTGGGTCAGATCCTGGGCCCGCGCGGCCTGATGCCAAACCCCAAGGTCGGCACCGTCACCCCTGACGTCGTCACCGCCGTCAAGAACGCCAAGGCCGGTCAGGTCCAGTACCGCACCGACAAGGCCGGCATCATTCACAGCACCATCGGCCGTGCCTCGTTCAACGTCGAACAGCTGCAGACCAATCTGCTGGCCCTGATCGACGCCCTGAACAAGGCCCGTCCCGCCGCCGCCAAGGGCGTGTACCTGCGCAAGGTCGCCGTCTCCTCCACCATGGGCGGCGGTGCGCGTGTTGAAGTTGCATCCCTGAGCGCTTAATACAGCGTTCAGACAAAAGAACTTTGGGCTGTGACCGTGTCCGCACGGTCACTGCTGTCAAAGACCGCTGGAGCGGGTTGGCTGACACAGAAACCTGCTTAATTCCGGACCCTGTTCCGATCCAGCGTAGACGGCGCCCGTGGAAGAATTCGTCATAGAACTCGTCCAGGTGCGCCGCATTCGGTTGATGTCGGGAAGCCTTCCCGACATCGTTTGAAGGAGTGTTCACACCGTGAGTCTCAATCGTGAAGAGAAAGCGGTAGTCATCGAGGAAGTCTCTGCCGAAGTGGCAAAGGCCCAATCGATCATTATCGCCGAGTACCGTGGTCTGGACGTCGCTTCTGCTACCGTATTGCGCAAGAAAGCGCGTGAGTCTGGCGTCTACCTGCGTGTTCTGAAGAACACGCTGGTTCGTCGTTCGCTGGAAGGCTCTTCTTTCGAAGGCATCTCCAGCCAGCTCGTGGGTCCCCTGATGTACGCCATCAGCGAAGATCCCGTGGCTGCGGCGAAAGTTGTCGCAGATTTTGCCAAGACCAACGACAAGCTGGTCATCAAGGGCGGCTCGCTGCCCAATAGCATTCTGAACGCAGAAGGTGTCAAGGCCCTGGCCACGATGCCGTCCCGCGCCGAACTGCAGGCGAAACTGCTGGGCACCATGCAAGCACCTATCGCTACTTTTGTGCGTACGCTTAACGAAGTTCCCACCAAATTCGTTCGCGGCCTGGCGGCCGTTCGCGATCAGAAGGAAGCGGCCTGAGCCGTTCCCCTTCAGGAACCTTCGTAGTAACGAACGACACCCAAACCTGGCATTTACTTATATCTGGAGTTCTTATAAATGGCTACCAAAGCTGAAATCCTTGACGCCATCGGCGCAATGTCCGTGCTCGAACTGTCCGAGCTGATCAAAGAAATGGAAGAAAAATTCGGCGTGTCGGCTGCTGCCGCTGCTGTTGCCGTGGCTGCTCCTGCTGCCGCCGGCGGCGCTGCTGCTGCTGAAGAGCAGACCGAATTCACCGTTGTTCTGGCCGACGTCGGCGCGAACAAGGTCAGCGTGATCAAGGTCGTGCGCGAAATCACCGGTCTGGGCCTGAAAGAAGCCAAGGACCTGGTTGACGGCGCTCCCAAGCCAGTCAAAGAAGGCCTGTCCAAAGCTGATGCTGAAGACGCCAAGAAAAAGCTGGAAGAAGCTGGCGCCAAGATCGAGCTCAAGTAAGAGCATCGATTCATGCCCGGGAATGCGTTTCAAGCCTTCCCGGGCTTTTGCGTTTCCAGAAAACCCATGATTTTTGTTGTACAAATGAAGAGTCGGGTTTTCTAGAGTCGTAAACCGGGGCCGTGGTTGACGGCCCGTGTAACCCTTGAGTCGGAGTGCTCATGCCTTATTCGTACACCGAAAAAAGCGCATACGCAAGAGCTTCGCCAAACGTGAAGACGTACAGCAGGTTCCTTATCTGTTGGCTACCCAGCTGCATTCTTTCAGAACATTCTTGCAGAAGGATACGCCTCCTTCCCAGCGCAAGGTGGAAGGTCTGCAGGAAGCTTTCAATTCCATTTTCCCAATAGTAAGCCATAACCAAATGGCGCGGCTAGAGTTCGTGAGCTATACGCTCGGCGAACCGGTGTTCGACGTCAAAGAGTGTCAGCTGCGCGGTCTGACCTATGCTTCCCCCCTGCGTGCGAAGGTGCGTCTGGTCCTGATGGACCGCGAGGTGAGCAAGCCTACCGTCAAGGAAGTCAAAGAGCAGGAAGTCTACATGGGCGAAATGCCCCTGATGACCGAAAACGGCTCTTTCGTGATCAATGGCACCGAGCGTGTCATCGTGTCCCAGCTGCACCGTTCCCCCGGCGTGTTCTTCGAGCACGATCGCGGCAAGACGCACAGCTCGGGCAAGCTGCTGTTCTCGGCGCGCGTGATTCCCTACCGCGGCTCCTGGCTGGACTTCGAGTTCGATCCCAAGGACATCCTGTTCTTCCGTATCGACCGTCGTCGCAAGATGCCCGTCACCATCCTGCTCAAGGCCATTGGCCTCACGCCCGAGCAGATCCTGGCGCATTTCTTCGAGTTCGACCACATCGAACTGCACAAGGAAGGCGGCAAGCTGCAATTCGTGCCCGAGCACTGGAAGGGCGAGGTCGCCCGTTTCGACATCACCGACCGCGACGGTCGCGTGCTGGTCGAGAAGGACAAGCGCATCAACGCCAAGCACCTGCGTGACCTGCGTGCCGCCAACATCGAGTACATCTCCATTCCGGAAGACTTCCTTCTGGGTCGCGTGCTGGCCAAGAACATCATCAACGCCGAGACCGGCGAAGTGATCGCCAATGCCAACGACGAGATCACCGAATCCATCCTGGCGGAAATGCGCGCGGCCAACGTGCGCGACTTCGAGACGTTGTACATCAACGAACTGGACCAGGGCGGTTTCATCTCCCAGACTCTGCGCACCGACGAGACGGCCGACTCCAACGCCGCCCGTATCGCCATCTACCGCATGATGCGTCCCGGCGAGCCGCCGACCGAGGAAGCCGTCGAGGCCCTGTTCCAGCGCCTGTTCTACAGCGAAGAGTCCTACGACCTGTCGCGCGTGGGCCGCATGAAGGTCAACAGCCGTCTGGGCCGTGGCGACAGCATCGAAGGCCCCATGACCCTGACCGACGAGGACATCCTGGACACCATCAAGGTGCTGGTGAACCTGCGTAACGGCCGCGGTCAGATCGACGACATCGATCACCTGGGCAACCGTCGCGTGCGCTGCGTGGGCGAGCTGGCCGAGAACCAGTTCCGCGCCGGCCTGGTGCGCGTCGAGCGCGCCGTCAAGGAGCGTCTGGGCCAGGCCGAGACCGAAAACCTGATGCCGCACGACCTGATCAACTCCAAGCCCATTTCAGCGGCCGTCAAGGAGTTCTTCGGTTCCAGCCAGCTGTCGCAGTTCATGGACCAGACCAACCCCCTGTCCGAGATCACGCACAAGCGCCGCGTCTCGGCCCTGGGTCCTGGCGGTCTGACCCGCGAGCGCGCCGGCTTCGAAGTGCGCGACGTGCACCCCACCCACTACGGTCGCGTGTGCCCGATCGAGACGCCTGAAGGTCCGAACATCGGCCTGATCAACTCCATGGCCCTGTACGCTCGCCTGAACGAGTACGGCTTCCTGGAGACGCCTTACCGCAAGATCGTGGACGGCAAGGTCAGCGAGCAGATCGACTACCTGTCGGCCATCGAGGAAAGCAACTACGTCATCGCCCAGGCCAACGCCGAGCTGACCGAAGACGGCGCCTTCGCCGACGATCTGGTGGCTTGCCGCGAAGCCGGCGAAACCATGATGACGGCGCCCGAGAACATCCATTACATGGACGTGGCTCCCTCGCAGATCGTGTCCGTGGCCGCCTCGCTGATTCCGTTCCTGGAGCACGACGACGCCAACCGCGCACTGATGGGCGCCAACATGCAGCGCCAGGCCGTTCCCTGCCTGCGTCCCGAAAAGCCGCTGGTCGGCACGGGCATCGAGCGCACCGTGGCCGTCGACTCGGGCACGACCGTGCAGGCCCGCCGCGGCGGCGTGGTGGTGGACGTGGACGCCCAGCGCGTGGTCATCCGCGTGAACGACGACGAGAACGTGGCCGGCGAGGTCGGTGTAGACATCTACAACATGACCAAGTACACCCGTTCCAACCAGAACACCAACATCAACCAGCGACCCATCGTCAAGCGCGGCGATATCGTGGCCCGCGGTGACGTTCTGGCCGACGGCGCATCGACCGACCTGGGCGAACTGGCTCTGGGGCAGAACATGCTGATCGCCTTCATGCCCTGGAACGGCTACAACTTCGAGGACTCGATCCTGATCTCCGAGAAGGTCGTGGCCGATGACCGCTACACCTCGATCCACATCGAGGAACTGACGGTCGTGGCGCGCGACACCAAGCTCGGACCCGAGGACATCACCCGCGACATCAGCAACCTGTCCGAAGTCCAGCTGAACCGCCTGGACGACTCCGGCATCGTGTACATCGGCGCCGAAGTGCGCGCCGACGACGTGCTGGTGGGCAAGGTCACGCCCAAGGGCGAGACCCAGCTGACGCCCGAGGAAAAGCTGCTGCGCGCCATCTTTGGCGAGAAGGCTTCCGACGTCAAGGACACTTCCCTGCGCGTGCCTTCGGGCATGGTGGGCACTGTCATCGACGTGCAGGTCTTCACCCGCGAAGGCATCGAGCGCGACAAGCGCGCCCAGTCCATCATCGACGATGAACTGCGCCGCTACCGCCAGGACCTGAACGACCAGCTGCAGATCGTCGAGGACGACGCGTTCGACCGCGCCCTGAAGTTCCTGGTCGGCAAGACCGTGAACGGAGGCCCCCGCAAGCTGCCCAAGGGCTCCGAGCTGACCGCCGAGTACCTGAACGACCTGGATCGCTGGCAGTGGTTCGACATCCGCCTGGCCGACGAGCAGCACGCTCTGGTGCTGGAGCACACCAAGGAATCCCTGGAGCAGAAGCGCCACCAGTTCGACCTGGCTTTCGAAGAAAAGCGCAAGAAGCTGACGCAGGGCGACGAGCTGCCTCCCGGCGTGCTGAAGATGGTCAAGGTGTACCTGGCCGTCAAGCGCCGCCTGCAGCCCGGCGACAAGATGGCCGGCCGCCACGGCAACAAGGGCGTGGTCTCGCGCATCGTGCCCGTGGAAGACATGCCGCACATGGCCGACGGCACCCCCGTGGACATCGTGCTGAACCCGCTGGGCGTGCCTTCGCGCATGAACGTGGGTCAGGTTCTGGAAGTGCACCTGGGCTGGGCCGCCAAGGGGATCGGCCAGCGCATCAGCGACATGATGCACGAAGAAAAGGAAGTGCAGGTTTCCGAACTGCGCGCCTTCCTGGACAAGGTCTACAACTCCGCCGGCAAGCAGACTCGCATCAACGAGCTGACCGACGACGAGATCGTCGCCATGGCCCGCAACCTGCAGAAAGGCCTGCCGCTGGCAACGCCGGTGTTCGACGGCGCGACCGAACAGGAAATCGACCAGATGCTGCGTCTGGCCTATCCTGACGAGATCGCCGAGAAGCTGCAGCTGGCGCCGCACCGCACCCAGGTGCGCCTGTTCGACGGCCGCACCGGCGAAGCCTTCGAGCGCATGGTCACGGTCGGCTACATGCACTACCTGAAGCTGCATCACCTGGTCGATGACAAGATGCACGCCCGTTCCACCGGTCCGTACTCGCTCGTCACCCAGCAGCCGCTGGGCGGCAAGGCGCAGTTCGGTGGCCAGCGTTTCGGGGAGATGGAAGTCTGGGCGCTGGAAGCCTACGGCGCCGCCTACACCCTGCAGGAGATGCTCACGGTCAAGTCCGACGACATCGCCGGCCGTACCAAGGTCTACGAGAACATCGTCAAGGGCGATCACGTGATCGACGCCGGCATGCCGGAGTCCTTCAACGTTCTGGTCAAGGAAATCCGTTCCTTGTCCCTGGACATGGATTTGGAGCGTAAATAATGAAAGCGCTACTCGATCTCTTCAAACAAGTCACTCAGGACGAGCAGTTCGATGCCATCAAGATCGGCATCGCCTCGCCTGAGAAAATCCGGTCCTGGTCTTTCGGCGAAGTCCGCAAGCCAGAGACCATCAACTATCGCACGTTCAAGCCCGAGCGCGATGGCCTGTTCTGCGCCAAGATCTTCGGTCCCATCAAGGACTACGAATGTCTGTGCGGCAAGTACAAGCGCCTGAAGCACCGCGGCGTCATCTGCGAGAAGTGCGGCGTCGAAGTCACCGTCTCCAAGGTGCGTCGCGAGCGCATGGGCCACATCGAGCTGGCCTGCCCGGTCGCGCACATCTGGTTCCTGAAGAGCCTGCCATCCCGCCTGGGCATGGTACTGGACATGACGCTGCGCGACATCGAGCGCGTCCTGTACTTCGAAGCCTGGTGCGTGATCGAACCCGGCATGACCCCGCTCAAGCGCGGCCAGATCATGTCCGACGATGACTTCCTGGCCAAGACCGAGGAATACGGCGACGACTTCCACGCCCTGATGGGCGCGGAAGCCGTGCGCGAGCTGCTGCGCACCATCGACATCGACCGCGAGGTCGAGCGTCTGCGCGGCGAGCTCAAGGCCACCGGTTCGGACGCCAAGATCAAGAAGATCTCCAAGCGTCTGAAGGTGCTGGAAGGCTTCCAGAAGTCCGGCATCAAGCCTGACTGGATGATCATGGAAGTGCTGCCCGTGCTGCCGCCGGACCTGCGTCCGCTGGTGCCGCTGGACGGCGGCCGCTTCGCGACCTCCGATCTGAACGATCTGTACCGCCGCGTCATCAACCGCAACAACCGCCTGAAGCGCCTGCTGGAGCTCAAGGCCCCGGACATCATCCTGCGCAACGAGAAGCGCATGCTGCAGGAAGCCGTGGACTCGCTGCTGGACAACGGTCGCCGCGGCAAGGCCATGACCGGCGCCAACAAGCGCCAGCTCAAGTCCCTGGCCGACATGATCAAGGGCAAGAGCGGCCGTTTCCGTCAGAACCTGCTGGGCAAGCGCGTGGACTACTCCGGTCGTTCCGTGATCGTGGTGGGTCCGCAGCTCAAGCTGCACCAGTGCGGCCTGCCCAAGCTGATGGCCCTGGAACTGTTCAAGCCCTTCATCTTCAATCGCCTGGAGCTGATGGGGCTGGCCACGACCATCAAGGCGGCCAAGAAGCTGGTGGAAAGCCAGGAACCCGTGGTGTGGGACATCCTCGAAGAGGTGATCCGCGAGCATCCCGTGATGCTGAACCGCGCTCCCACGCTGCACCGTCTGGGCATCCAGGCGTTCGAGCCCGTCCTGATCGAAGGCAAGGCCATCCAGCTGCACCCGCTGGTCTGCGCGGCCTTCAACGCCGACTTCGACGGCGACCAGATGGCCGTTCACGTGCCGCTGTCGCTGGAAGCCCAGCTGGAAGCCCGCACCCTGATGCTGGCCTCCAACAACGTGCTGTTCCCCGCCAACGGCGAACCGTCCATCGTTCCTTCCCAGGACATCGTGCTGGGTCTGTACTACGCGACCCGCGAGCTGGTCAACGGCAAGGGCGAAGGTCTGTTCATGACCGACGTGGCTGAAGTCCAGCGCGCCTACGACAACAAGGAAGTCGAGCTGCAGACGCGCCTGACCGTCCGTATCGAAGAATACGAGAAAGGCGAGGACGGCGAATGGGTCAAGAAGATCAAGCGCTACGAAACGACGGCCGGCCGCGCGCTGCTGTCCGAGATCCTGCCCAAGGGCATGCCCTTCTCGGCGCTGAACCGCGCCCTGAAGAAGAAGGAAATCTCGCGCCTGATTAACCAGTCCTTCCGTCGCTGCGGCCTGCGCGCCACCGTGATCTTCGCGGACAAGCTGATGCAGTCCGGTTTCCGCCTGGCCACTCGCGGCGGCATCTCGATCGCCATGAACGACATGGTCATCCCGAGCGTCAAGGAAGACATCCTGTCCCAGGCCAGCAACGAGGTCAAAGAGATCGACAAGCAGTACTCGTCCGGTCTGGTCACGGCCCAGGAACGCTACAACAACGTGGTGGACATCTGGGGCAAGGCCGGAGACCGCGTGGGCAAGGCCATGATGGAGCAGCTGGCGACCGAACCGGTCATCAACCGCTTCGGCGAGGAAGTGCGCCAGGAATCCTTCAACTCCATCTACATGATGGCGGACTCCGGAGCCCGTGGTTCGGCGGCGCAGATTCGCCAGCTGGCCGGCATGCGCGGCCTGATGGCCAAGCCTGACGGCTCGATCATCGAGACCCCGATTACCGCGAACTTCCGCGAAGGCCTGAATGTTCTGCAGTACTTCATCTCGACCCACGGTGCTCGTAAGGGTCTGGCCGATACGGCTCTGAAGACCGCCAACTCCGGTTACCTGACCCGCCGTCTGGTGGACGTGACCCAGGACCTGGTGATCACGGAAGACGATTGCGGCACCAAGGCCGGCTACACCATGAAGGCCATCCTGGACGGCGGCGAGGTGATCGAGCCTCTGCGCGACCTGATCCTGGGCCGCGTGGCAGCCTCCGACATCGTCAATCCCGACAATCAGGAACTGGTCATCCCCGCCGGCACGCTGCTGAACGAAGACCTGGTGGACCTGATCGACAACCTGGGCATCGACGAAGTCAAGATCCGCACGCCGCTGACCTGCGAAACCCGTCATGGCCTGTGCGCGCACTGCTACGGCCGCGACCTGGGCCGAGGCATGCTGGTCAACCGCGGCGAAGCCGTGGGCGTGATCGCCGCCCAGTCCATCGGCGAACCCGGCACGCAGCTGACCATGCGTACGTTCCACATCGGCGGCGCGGCTTCGCGTGCGGCGCTGGCCAGCTCGGTGGAAACCAAGACCTCCGGTACCGTGGGCTTTGAAATCGGCCTGCGGTACGTCACCAACGCCAAGGGCGAGCGCGTGGCGATCTCCCGTTCGGGCGAAATCGTCATCTTCGACGACAACCGTCGCGAGCGCGAGCGCCACAAGGTGCCGTACGGCGCCACCATCACGGTGGGCGACGGCGAGGTCGTCAAGGCCGGCCAGCGTCTGGCCAGCTGGGATCCGCTGACCCGTCCTATCGTGTCCGAGTACACCGGCACCGTCCGCTTCGAGAACATCGAAGAAGGCGTGACCGTGGCTCGCCAGGTGGACGAAGTCACCGGCCTGTCCACCCTGGTGGTGATCACGCCCAAGACCCGCGGCGGCAAGATCACCATGCGTCCGCAGATCAAGCTGCTGAACGAGCAGGGCCAGGAGATCAAGATCGCCGGCACCGACCACATGGTGAACATCTCCTTCCCGGTCGGCGCCCTGATCACCGTGCGCGATGGTCAGCAAGTGTCCGTGGGCGAGATCCTGGCCCGTATTCCTCAGGAATCGCAGAAGACCCGCGACATTACCGGGGGTCTGCCGCGCGTGGCCGAGCTGTTCGAAGCCCGTTCGCCCAAGGACGCCGGTCTGCTGGCCGAAGTCACGGGTACGGTTTCCTTCGGCAAGGACACCAAGGGCAAGCAGCGCCTGGTCATCACCGACCTGGACGGCGTCAGCCATGAGTTCCTGATTCCCAAGGAAAAGCAGTTCCTGGCTCACGACGGCCAAGTGGTGAACAAGGGCGAAATGATCGTGGACGGCCCCGCCGATCCGCACGACATCCTGCGCCTGAAGGGCATCGAGAAGCTGGCCAACTACATCGTGAACGAAGTGCAGGACGTGTACCGTCTGCAGGGCGTGAAGATCAACGACAAGCACATCGAAGTGATTGTCCGCCAGATGCTGCGCCGCGTGAACATCGTGGATCCGGGCGACACCAACTTCATCACCGGCGAACAGGTCGAGCGTTCCGAGCTGCTGAACGAGAACGACCGCGTGCTGGCTGAAAACGGCATCCCCGCTACCTACGAAAACGTGCTGCTGGGTATTACCAAGGCTTCGCTGTCGACTGACTCGTTCATCTCGGCCGCATCCTTCCAGGAAACCACCCGCGTGCTGACCGAAGCCGCCATCATGGGCAAGACCGATGACCTGCGCGGCCTGAAGGAAAACGTGATCGTGGGTCGTCTGATTCCCGCAGGGACCGGCATGGCATTCCATTCCGCCCGCAAGGAAAAAGAGGCCTTCGAGATCGCCGAGCGCAAGGCCGCCCGCGAACTGGAGAACCCGTTCGCGTCGGCTCCCGAGCCTTCGGACGATCCCGTGTTCGCCTCCGGCACGCACGAGCCCGAGCAGGAACAGCCCGGTTCGCCCGAAAGCGATACGGAATAAGCGGAACCCACCGGTTTCCCCGCCCTGGAGACAGGGCGGTCCCGAGCTCAAAGCCCCTTGGTGTTTCCAAGGGGCTTTTTTTTAGCCTGGGTCCTGAGACCTTGCTTGTGCCCGGCGGCTGGGTTCAGCTTGAGGGCGACTTGTCGTATGATGTTTTCTTTGTCCTGTGTCAACGATCGGGAGGCGGGTTCTGATGCAGCAAAAGGTGATTCTGGACGTTCCTCGGGCGCAGGCCGACTATGCTCGACAACATGGCGCAGAGTATTGTGGCGCCACCAAGCGTTGGCATTGCCTGGAGCCCGTGCCCGAGCCGTTGCTGGAGTATGTGGTCGGACGCACTCGAACCCGGGACTACACGCGCGAGTCGACGCCGAGCTGCCCGCTCTGTCACTGCGCCATGGTGCTGCGCGAGGGACGGCTCAGCAAGGAGGACTTCTGGGGATGCAGCCGCTTTCCCGCCTGCCGTGGAACCCGACGGACGCAATCCACTGAAACGACGTCGATCGTCGCGGGGCAACGGGGTCATGCAGATTCCGAGGCACCGAAGCGCGCCCGGACGGCCAGCCAGGAAGCCTTGCAGCCGCACGTCGTCGAGACCTTGCTGATGTGTCGCCGTTTCATGCCGTACGGAAACCAATGGAAGAAGTGGCTGGATACGCCCAAATTGCGTTTTGGAGGCGCGACTCCCAAGGACATGATGCTCAGCATTGCCGGTTGCGGGCAGGTGCAGGCCTTGCTGAAAGAAACGTTTGAGCCCGCAGAGGATTAAGGGCTTGGTCCGGCTTCGGTAATCGGATCAGTGCTCTGCAGGCGGCTCGATGGCGGGCAGGGTGACGATGAAGGAACAGCCTTCGCCAGGCTCGCTGTGCAGCTCGATCAGGCCGGCGTGCTTGTTGATCACGGTCTTGACGAAGGCCAGGCCCAGGCCGCTGCCCGAGGGCGACTCGGCCTGGTCTTCATGGGCGCGGCGGTAGGGCTCGAAAATGTCGGCCTGGTGCTCCAGCGGAATACCCCAGCCGTGATCACGCACACATACCTGGAGCGTGCCGCCTTGCGTAGTGATCGAGATCTCCACCCGGTTGCCGTCAGGGCCGTACTTGATGGCGTTCTGGATCAGGTTGGTGAAGGCTCGGCGCAGCATGGGGGCATTGCCTTCTATCCAGGCCTGGTCGGTGTCGTCCTGGCGCAATTCGATGCCCCGTTTGCTTGCGGCCGCCCAGGCGTCGTCCAGGCAGTCGGCCAGCAGATCGGGCAGATTCAGCGGCGTCAGGGTCATCTCCATGGCCTCGGCGCGCGCCAGGCCGATGAAATTGTCCACCAGCTCCAGCGTCTGGCCCGCGTAGCCTTCCATCTTGCTCAGCAGTTCATCCGGCGGCAGGCGGCTGTCGGGCTGGCGCTGCAGCGAGGCCAGAGCCAGGATGGAGTTCTGCGGCGCGCGCATATCGTGCGAAATGAATCGCAGGGTTTCCTCGCGTTTGGTCTGGGCCAGTCGCAACAGCTCGATGGACTTGTGCAGCTGGGTCAGGCGGTGCGGCAGATTGTGCGAGCCCATTCCAGGCTGGCGCTCGCTGAGCGCCACGCGCACATCCGGATGATCCAGTTGCAGCTTGTTCAGCTCCTGCGTCACCTGGCGCAGCGCCGCTTCCTGGCTGCGCCAATGCCATAGCGGGTAGGCCAGCATCACGGTGATCAGGCTGGCCATGGGCGGGACCCACAGATTGAACAGGTGCATGGCCGCCCAGTTGACCACCAGTATGCCCAGCAACAGGCCCAGAAGGCTGAGCAGGGTCGCGCGCGGCGACAGGGCGATCAGCACGCGGCAGGCCAGCAGCACCGGCAGGCAGCAGGCCAGGGCGATGGCCCAGGCGGGCGGAATGCGCACCCAGCTGTTCTCGCGCGCCGACAGCAGGCTGTTGGCCAGGATCTCCACGCCGGACATGGTGGCCATGCCGGCCTTGGACATGGGCGTGGGGAAGACGTCGCCCAGGCCGCTGCCCCAGGCGCCGATCAGCACGTACTTGTCCTTGAAGAAGGCGGGCGGGATGGCGCCGCGCAGCACGTCGATGTAGGGCACGGTCTGGAAGTGGCCCGGGCGACCCGCATAGGGAATGTAATGCGTGGCCCGATGCCGGGGATCCAGGGCGAGCATGGCCTGGGCAACTTCGCCGCCGGCCAGCAGCATGGCCAGCGAGAAATGCGGCAGCACGCGGCCTGAGGGCTGGATGTGGCGCAGCGTGACGCGGCGCCACACGCCGTCGGGATCGGGGTCGATGTTGATGTAGCCGTTGGCCTTGACCGCGGCGTTCAGCATGGGCAGCGGCGTGTTGATCGCGTCGCGCTTCGGGTCATAGACCAGCGGCAGCACGGTACGGCCATGCTGGCGTATGGCCTGGGCCAGTTGCTGGTCGTCTTCGGGATAGGCCGGGTTCGGCTCCTGGAAGACCACGTCCATGCCCACGGCGCGGGCCTGGTCCAGCTTGTCCACCAATTGCGCGTGGATATTGCGCCGCCAGGGCCAGTAGCCCAGGGCGTTGATGCTGCGGTCGTCGATGGCGATGATGACGATGTCTTCGGGCGAGGCCTGGGGAGGCGCGGCCGCCATGGTGAGGTCGTAGACCAGGTTGTTCAGTCGGCCCAGCGCGAAGTCATCATGCAGGGAGCTGAACAGCAGGGTGAGCAGCACGAGCAGCGCGGAGACCAGGCGCCATTCCTTGCGGACCTGGTCGGACAGCAGGCGAGTGTTCGAGGCTGCGGTGCTGGGCATGGAGCGCGCCGTCCGCGCTTCAGAACTCGGTCAGCAGGATGGGATCGCCCGAGCCGCTGACGATGGGCTCCCCGTCGGAACTGGACAGGGCGGCGGCGCCCTCGAAGCTCCGTATGGTGTCCGGCCCCATCAGGCCGTGGCCATCGATGGCGCGCACCATGACGTAGTAGGTGCCGGGGCGCGGCGCGCGGAACTGGATGTCGGTATCGGTCGTGGTGCTGCGCGAGAGCAGCATGGCGCCGCGCGGGTCCAGCGCCGTCTGCACCAGGTAGGCCTGTGCGCCGGGCACGGGCTCTATGGTGCTGCTCCAGCGCCCGCCCTGGCGCTGGGGAACGGAGACGTGCGGGGCCGGCAGCAGCGGCGCCACCGCCACGATGCGGCCGTCCTCGGCCACGGCTGCGCCCTGGTTCTGCTTCAGGGCGGTAGGGGAGGGCTGCTGGCGGGTGCCCAGTTCGGCGCGGCCTTCCAGCACCTCGCTGTGGGCCTGGCCGTCCTGCGTGCGTACGCGCAGTTCGGTGCCGCGCACGCCGGTGATGCTGACCGGGGTACGGACTTCGAAGCGGCCCACGCCGGTCTGCTCCGGGGAGACGCGCGATTCGACGTCGCCGCGGTCCAGGGCGACCACCGAGTCGATCAGCCCTGTGCCTTCGAAGACGCGCATGCGCGTGACGCTCAGGGCGGCCGCGGCCGGGATGCTGACCTGGCTGCCGTCCTGCAGCTCCAGGGTCAGGTAGCCATTGTCGCCCGTGCGGATCTGGTCGCCTTCCTTCAGGTGGGTGAGGCCGCGCTCCAGCGGCTGGCCGTTGACCTGGACCTGGCCGGTCTGGTGGACGATGCGGGCCGGGGCGTCCACTTCGGGAATCAGGCGAAAGGGAATGCGCAGTTCCTTGCCGATGGGCAGGCGGGTCGGGTCGGCCACGGCGTTGAGCTGCTGGATCTCGGACCAGTTGCGGCCCTGGCGGGTGTAGGTGTTGGCGATGTCCAGCAGCGTATCGCCCGACAGGACTTTGTAGATGAAGTCTTCGCCGCGGGCGCCCGAGGGCTGGGCCAGCACGGCGCTTCCCCAGAGCAGGCCGCTGGCCAGTAGGGCGGCAGAACGCAATGTAATCGTCATAGGAGATCAGGTGTTGTCGGACAGAAGCTCCAGGCGATAGCCCAGGGCGTAGGAGGCGGTCAGGCGCACGCCGTTTTCGGGGCGTAGCTGCAGCTTGCGGCGGATGTTGGAAAGATGGGTGTCCAGGGTGCGCGAGGTGGCCGGGATCTCCCGGTTCCAGACGGCCGAACTGAGCACGTCGCGCGAGAACAGCCGCCCGGGATTGCGAAACAGCAGCAGGGCCAGCTCGAATTCCTTGGGCGCCAGGGTGACGGCCTGGCCGTTCAGGGAAATCTGGCCGTGCTCGGGGTCGATGTCGTAGCCGCCGAAGGAGAAGCGGCTGTCCTGCACGGGGGCGGCCAGGTTCAGACGCCGGGTCATGGCGTGCACGCGGGCGATCAGTTCGCCTTTGCGCAGGGGCTTCTGGCTATAGTCGTCGGCGCCGGCCTGCAGGCCGGTGACCAGATCCTCTTCCTGCGTGCGACTGGTCAGGACGACGACGGGCAGGGCGTGACCCAGGTTGGCGCGCACCCAGCGCAGCACATCCAGGCCGCTGACGTCCGGCAGCTCCCAGTCCAGGAGCAGCAGGTCGAAGTCATGGGGCTTGGCCAGCGCGGCCAACAGGCTTTTGCCCTGATTGTAGGAGCGGCACTCATAACCGGCCTCGGCCAGTATCCGTGCAATCAGTTCGGCCTGGACGAGGTCGTCTTCCAGGGAAGCGATGATCATGGGGGTATTGTCCTTGTCGCAGAGGTGCAATAGTCCTGAAGTATAACTACATGCGCCCAGATGGTGACCAAGTGTGTCCATCCGTGCGGCTCCGCAACGCGAATGGCGTCGGGCAACAGCCAAATCGTTGACCTATAAGGGTTTACCGTGGTAAATTCTAGAGCTTACTTAAGGATCCTTTGCCGGTACTCCTTGTAGTAATTTGTTTTGCAGCTGTCGGGTTTGCAGTTGCAGGCGCGCTTGAAGCGCGTTTCCAGTCAAGCCCAAGCCATGTGCAAGACCGCTCTTTTTCGTATTTTATGGGGAGCGGTATTGCGCAAAGCCGCTCCGGTAGCAGGGTTGCCAATCCTGCCTCTGGAAGGCGTTTTCCAGAAACAGTACGTCAACCAGTACGTAAAATACGTTATAGGATACGTAAAGGTCATGCCAACCATTAGCCAACTCGTGCGCAAGCCGCGCGAAGTCAGTCGCGCAAGCAGCAAGAGCCCTGCGCTCGAGAACTGCCCACAGCGCCGTGGTGTTTGCACACGTGTCTACACCACGACCCCCAAGAAGCCTAACTCCGCTCTGCGTAAAGTCGCCAAAGTGCGCCTGACCAACGGCTTCGAAGTCATCTCCTACATCGGCGGTGAAGGCCACAACCTGCAGGAACACTCGGTCGTTCTGGTCCGCGGTGGTCGTGTCAAGGACTTGCCTGGTGTTCGCTACCACATCGTCCGCGGCGCCCTGGACCTGCAAGGCGTCAAAGATCGTAAGCAAGCTCGTTCCAAGTACGGCGCGAAGCGTCCCAAGTAATCCATGTGTCCGCCGATCAGTGTCACTGATCCGGATCCGTGCGACCGTGGCCCAGCGCCATGGTAGGTAAGTGGTCATTTGTCATGAATGACCGAGGCCGCAGCAAGCGGTTCAACTGAATAGTCACAAGGAAATTAAAATGCCTCGCCGTCGCGAAGTACCCAAACGTGAAATCCTACCTGACCCGAAATTCGGCAGCGTCGAGCTGGCCAAATTCATGAACGTGGTCATGCTGTCCGGCAAGAAAGCTGTTGCCGAACGTATTGTTTATGGCGCGCTCGAACAAATTGCGCAGAAGACCGGCAAAGATCCGCTCGAAGTGTTTAACGCTGCCATCAACAACGTCAAACCGATTGTTGAAGTTAAAAGCCGCCGTGTTGGTGGCGCGAACTACCAGGTTCCTGTCGAAGTGCGTCCCGTCCGCCGTCTGGCTCTGGCCATGCGCTGGGTGCGTGAAGCCGCCAAGAAGCGTGGCGAAAAGTCGATGGATCTGCGCCTGGCCGGTGAATTGGCCGATGCGGCTGAAGGTCGTGGCGGCGCAATGAAGAAGCGCGAAGACACGCACAAGATGGCCGATGCCAACAAGGCATTCAGCCATTTCCGTTGGTAATCTGAGGACATACAACCATGGCCCGCAAAACCCCTATCCAGCGCTATCGCAATATTGGTATCTCGGCTCACATCGACGCCGGCAAGACCACTACGTCCGAGCGCATCCTGTTCTACACCGGCGTGAACCACAAGCTGGGCGAGACCCACGAAGGTTCCGCCACCATGGACTGGATGGAGCAAGAGCAAGAGCGCGGGATCACCATCACCTCGGCCGCCACGACCGCCTTCTGGCGTGGCATGGCGGGCAACTACCCCGAACATCGCATCAACATCATCGATACCCCCGGTCACGTTGACTTCACCATCGAGGTCGAGCGTTCCATGCGCGTGCTGGACGGCGCCTGCATGGTGTACTGCGCCGTGGGCGGCGTTCAGCCCCAGTCCGAGACCGTGTGGCGCCAAGCCAACAAGTACGGCGTGCCTCGCCTGGCCTTCGTGAACAAGATGGACCGCACCGGCGCCAACTTCTTCAAGGTCTACGACCAGCTGAAGCTGCGCCTGAAGGCCCATCCCGTGCCCGTGGTCATCCCGATCGGCGCCGAAGACACCTTCGAAGGCGTGGTCGACCTGATCAAGATGAAAGCCATCATCTGGGACGAAGCCAGCCAGGGCGTGAAGTTCGAGTACAAGGACATCCCCGCCGAACTGCAGGCGCAAGCCGAAGAATGGCGCGAGAAGATGGTCGAGTCGGCTGCCGAGGCCAGCGAAGACCTGATGAACAAGTACCTGGAAAACGGTGAACTCTCCGAAGAGGACATCAATCTGGATCTGCGAATGCGCACCATCGCCTGCGAAATCCAGCCCATGCTGTGCGGCACCGCCTTCAAGAACAAGGGCGTGCAGCGCATGCTGGACGCCGTGATCGACTACCTGCCTTCTCCAGTGGACATTCCACCCGTCGAAGGCACGGACGACGACGGCAACGTGATCCATCGCAAGGCCCTGGACGACGAGCCCATGTCCGCACTGGCGTTCAAGCTGATGACCGACCCTTTCGTCGGCCAGCTGACCTTCGTGCGCGTGTACTCGGGCGTGCTGAGCTCGGGCGATACCGTCTACAACCCCATCAAGGGCAAGAAAGAGCGTATCGGCCGTATTCTGCAGATGCACGCCAACAACCGTACCGAACTGAAGGAACTGGTTGCCGGCGACATCGCCGCCGTGGTGGGCCTGAAGGACGTGACCACGGGTGAAACCCTGTGCGACGCCAACCAGCATATCATTCTGGAGCGCATGGAGTTCCCCGAGCCTGTGATTTCCCAGGCCGTCGAACCCAAGACCAAGTCCGACCAGGAGAAAATGGGCGTGGCCCTGTCCCGTCTGGCCCAGGAGGATCCTTCCTTCCGCGTCAGCAGCGACGAAGAATCCGGCCAGACCATCATCTCCGGCATGGGCGAGCTGCACCTGGAAGTTCTGGTGGACCGCATGCGCCGTGAATTCGGCGTGGAAGCCAACGTGGGCAAGCCTCAGGTGGCCTACCGCGAAACCATCCGCAAGACCTGCGAAGAAGTCGAAGGCAAGTTCGTCAAGCAGTCCGGCGGTCGCGGTCAGTACGGCCACGTGGTGCTCAAGCTCGAGCCCCTGGAAGCCGGCGGCGGCTACGAGTTCGTCGACGCCATCAAGGGCGGTGTGGTTCCTCGCGAATACATCCCCGCCGTGGACAAGGGCATCCAGGAAACGCTGCACGCCGGCGTGGTCGCCGGTTACCCAGTGGTCGACGTCAAGGTAACGCTGTTCTTCGGTTCCTACCACGATGTGGACTCGAACGAAAACGCGTTCCGCATGGCTGCTTCGATGGCGTTCAAGGAAGGTATGCGCAAGGCTTCCCCAGTTCTGCTGGAGCCTACCATGGCCGTTGAAGTCGAAACGCCTGAAGAGTACGCCGGTACCGTGATGGGCGACCTGTCGTCTCGCCGCGGTATGGTTCAGGGCATGGACGACATTGTGGGCGGCGGCAAGATCATCAAGGCCGAAGTTCCTCTGGCTGAAATGTTCGGCTACTCGACCAGCCTGCGTTCGCAAACGCAAGGTCGCGCCACGTACACGATGGAATTCAAGCAATATGCTGAAGCTCCTAAGAACGTGGCCGACGAAGTCATCAGCGCTCGCGGCAAGTAATAGTAACAACAGCCCGCTTCAAGCGGGCTGCTCAACTTTTTTTGTTTTCCTGTAAAACATAGATTGGGATAAATCATGGCAAAAGGTAAGTTTGAACGGACCAAACCGCACGTCAACGTCGGTACCATCGGTCACGTTGACCACGGTAAAACCACGCTGACCGCTGCAATCTGCACGGTTCTGGCCAAGGAATTCGGCGGCGAAGCTCGCGACTACTCGCAGATCGACAACGCTCCTGAAGAAAAAGCACGCGGCATCACCATCAGCACCTCGCACGTCGAGTACGAGACGCCCAACCGCCACTACGCTCACGTTGACTGCCCCGGCCACGCCGACTACGTCAAGAACATGATCACCGGCGCGGCCCAGATGGACGGCGCGATCCTGGTGTGCTCGGCCGCTGACGGCCCAATGCCCCAGACGCGCGAGCACATCCTGCTGAGCCGTCAGGTTGGCGTTCCTTACATCATCGTGTTCCTGAACAAGGCCGACATGGTCGATGACGAAGAGCTGATCGAACTGGTGGAAATGGAAGTGCGCGAGCTGCTGTCCAAGTACGACTTCCCCGGCGACGACACCCCGATCATCCGCGGTTCGGCCAAGCTGGCTCTGGAAGGCGACCAAGGTCCTCTGGGCCGCGAAGCCGTGCTCAAGCTGGCCGAAGCGCTGGACACCTACATTCCTACGCCAGAGCGCGCTGTTGACGGCACGTTCCTGATGCCTGTTGAAGACGTGTTCTCGATCTCGGGCCGCGGCACCGTGGTGACCGGTCGTATCGAGCGCGGCATCATCAAGGTCGGCGAAGAAATCGAAATCGTGGGCATCAAGGACACGGTCAAGACCACTTGCACGGGCGTTGAAATGTTCCGCAAGCTGCTGGACCAGGGCGAGGCTGGCGACAACGTCGGTCTGCTGCTGCGCGGCACCAAGCGTGAAGACGTCGAGCGCGGTCAGGTTCTGGCCAAGCCCGGTTCGATCAAGCCTCACACCGACTTTGACGCCGAGGTGTACATTCTGTCCAAGGAAGAAGGCGGCCGCCACACCCCCTTCTTCAAGGGCTACCGTCCCCAGTTCTACTTCCGTACGACGGACGTGACCGGCACGATCGAGCTGCCCGCCGACAAGGAAATGGTTCTGCCCGGTGACAACATCTCGATGAAGGTTTCGCTGATCGCTCCGATCGCCATGGAAGAAGGTCTGCGCTTCGCCATCCGCGAAGGCGGCCGTACCGTGGGCGCCGGCGTGGTTGCCAAGATCATCAAGTAAAAAAGTTGTAGTATTTTCAGGCAAAAAAGGTTAATATCCTTTTTTGCCTGAAGCCAAACATAGCAAGCTAGCAAAGGCTATGGTTGTCACGGTATAGGGGTATAGCTCAATTGGCAGAGCGTCGGTCTCCAAAACCGAAGGTTGAGGGTTCGATTCCTTCTGCCCCTGCCACACACAGTCACTCGCCACCACCTCGCGTGGCGTCACTCGCCGGAATATGTCGAATACCAACGTAGAAACCGTCAACCGAGGCTCCGAACGCATCAAGCTGGGCCTTGCGGTGTTAGTCGTCGTCGCCGGTATCGTTGGCTATTCCGTGCTGGAAGGTCAACCCGTTCTGGCGCGCGCCGGTGTATTCGTCGCCAGCCTCGTCGTGGCCGCGCTGATCGTCTGGTTCAGCGACACCGGCCGCCGTCTGGTCGCCTTTGCGCGTGATTCCTATACGGAAGTGCGTCGCGTCCACTGGCCATCCCGTAAAGAAGCAACCCAAATGACAGGCATTGTCTTTGCGTTCGTTGCTGTTATGGCCATCCTGCTGTGGCTGATCGACAAAGGGCTGGGCTGGATCATCTATGGCCTGTTGCTGGGCTGGAAATAAAGGGCGCACATGAGCAAACGCTGGTATGTGGTTCACGTTTATTCCGGCATGGAAAAAAGCGTGCACAAGGCTCTGGTGGAGCGCATCGAGCGCGCCGAACTCCAGGAAGCGTTTGGTCGCATTCTGGTTCCATCAGAAGAAGTCGTTGAAGTCAAGAACGGCAAGAAGACAATTACTGAACGGCGTATCTATCCCGGTTACGTTCTGGTCGAAATGGCCCTCACGGACGAAACCTGGCACCTGGTGAAAAGTACGCCGCGGGTCACCGGCTTTCTGGGCGGTTCCGGCAACCGTCCCGCTCCCATCTCCGAACGCGAAGTGGAAAAAATCCTGTCGCAAATGGAAGAGGGCGTCGAGAAGCCGCGTCCCAAGGTTCTGTTCGAAGTGGGCGAGCTGGTACGCGTCAAGGACGGCCCATTCGCGGACTTCAACGGCAACGTCGAAGAAGTCAACTACGAGAAAAGCAAGGTTCGCGTCACCGTCACCATTTTCGGTCGCGCCACCC